>NZ_KB894684.1 GCF_000374585.1 Phocaeicola barnesiae DSM 18169 = JCM 13652 | reverse complement strand
TTGTTCTAATGGATAATCAAAATACGCGTTAAAGGCGGAATTAATTCCTATATGGGAGCGTCTTAATCCTTGTTCTAATGGATAATCAAAATACCGAAAGAGTGGCTAGGAAATATGACTATTATGTGTCTTAATCCTTGTTCTAATGGATAATCAAAATACTTCCGCACCCAGAGTCCGCAAAAAGCATGCCTGTCTTGTCTTAATCCTTGTTCTAATGGATAATCAAAATACGGCAGAAAGAGTATATCACAATTCATGACACAATCGTCTTAATCCTTGTTCTAATGGATAATCAAAATACAGGCTGCAGGTGAGGCTGAAGCTATGAGATTAAGTCTTAATCCTTGTTCTAATGGATAATCAAAATACAATTACGTTTCCTCAACTTGCGAAGAGGATTCTTTGTCTTAATCCTTGTTCTAATGGATAATCAAAATACTCTATAAATCTGACTACTACAAGGGAACAAATCGTCTTAATCCTTGTTCTAATGGATAATCAAAATACTAAAGAACTGGGAGGATTGAACTATGTTATTTGCTTGTCTTAATCCTTGTTCTAATGGATAATCAAAATACTTCCTCGGCTGGGGATTTTGGCTGGTGGCTGCTGTCTTAATCCTTGTTCTAATGGATAATCAAAATACATCACTTTACTGATATGCCTGCTAAAACAGCGTCTTAATCCTTGTTCTAATGGATAATCAAAATACTGCTTCTTACCCGACGCATCTGAAGTATGAATGTTGTCTTAATCCTTGTTCTAATGGATAATCAAAATACTTGTTCTGGACAGCCGGATTTAACGGAAATATGATGTCTTAATCCTTGTTCTAATGGATAATCAAAATACGTTCAACCAACAAAGTTGGAACCATCAGTTTCACTGTCTTAATCCTTGTTCTAATGGATAATCAAAATACATGCAGATGGAACATGCGGTAAAAGGCTTGTTTCTGTCTTAATCCTTGTTCTAATGGATAATCAAAATACTATATTTAGGTGCTTCCGGCGGCGCCACCTTCAAAAGTCTTAATCCTTGTTCTAATGGATAATCAAAATACTTATTGAGAAGGTTGTTCATGTCGTATCAGAACGTCTTAATCCTTGTTCTAATGGATAATCAAAATACTGTAGTAACCT
>NZ_KB894683.1 GCF_000374585.1 Phocaeicola barnesiae DSM 18169 = JCM 13652 | reverse complement strand
TACTGCTTTGAATAAGTAATCTATACTTAATCAAGATAATAAATCCCTGTAACTCCATGAGTTATGGGGATTTTTATTTTGTCTGTACTTCATGGGTAGAAGATGGCAATTCATTGCTGTCCGTTTAGCGTTTTTCCAATAAATGTCTGTAAATAGCTTTAAAGGGTAATGAAAGATATAAATGGTCCATTAATTATTCGGCTTCATTGATTGAAAAAGAAAAGGGCATTCTTTATGGATGTCTTTTCTAAAATATCAAATAATTAATCGTTCATACTTGCAAGTACGCAAATAAGTACATATCTTTGTATTATACAAAGGAGGATTTATGAGAACAGCCAATTACACAGATTTAAGAGCCAACTTGAAAAGCTACATTGATGCGGTCATTGACGATTATGATACCGTAGTTATCAATCGTGGGAATGGCAAAGGAGTAGTAATGATTTCTTTGGATGAATACAATTCTCTAAAGGAAACGGAATACATCATGTCCTCACCCGATACAATGGAAGCAATACATAAAGGGGAAGAGGATATTAAGAACGGTAACTCTATATCCCAGAATGAAGGTGAAAGCATAGAAGATTTCTTAAAACGGGCAGCATGTACAGAATAACTTTGTCAGAACAGGCACGGAAAGAATATCTATACTTTACCCAAAGCGGAAACAAGGCTATCTTAAACAAAATCAAAATTTTATTGGAAGATATTGCTGCACACCCTTATACTGGAATAGGAAAACCAGAACCGCTTAAATATGAACTGGCAGGCAAATGGTCAAGAAGAATCAATGCAGAGCATAGAATTGTTTACTCCGTACATGATGATATAATAGAGGTTTATATATTCTCTATGAGATACCATTATTCCAAGAAATAACAAACCGTCACTTATTACTCATATTGAAGAAAGGACAGCTATTCAGTTAGTTGTCCTTTTTTATAAGCCCCAAGAAATAAAATGTCGTACCAATCATGGAAGTTAAAAAAGGAATAACTATCTTTGTTTTGAACTCACAAACATAAGATTTATGGAATATATAAATGAATTTCACAAAGAATGGATAGAACGCACTCGCCAATCAATAGCATCTTGGAGCAAGCAGCCTATATCGCTAGAAGAAAAAAGGAAACAGCAGGAACGCTTGAACCAACAGAGAGCTATAAGAGAGGGCAAACAAAAGAGCTGATTGACTTCGCCAATTCTAACAATTTATGGATTTCTCTTTCTGAACTAAATGTTGAATTTCTTAGTAAAGGTGGAGAAAACGAAGTCTATACAGGAAATAAAGATAATATCGTTATTAAACTGAATAATTTTGAATACGCAGGCGATGATTTGGAGAATTTCTTCATCCGCATAAATGCACACAACAAGTTATTTGGTAACGTACCTTATCAGATGATAGGTTTCGCCTATAATAGCCAACAAGAATTCTGTGCAGTTCTTATACAACCTTACATTTTGGCTGAAAGAGAAGCTACAGAAGATGAAATAGCTACCTATATGAAAGCATTAGGCTTTGAAATGGACTATTACGACGAATATCATAATTCAGAATATGAAGTGTTTGATGTAGTTCCTAACAATGTACTTTATGGTATTGACGGTGATTTATACTTTATCGACACTCAAATCAGAACACAGTTTTAATCCAAATATGGATTTCTCTTACAAACGGAATTGCATTGGGAATTTGACCATAATGCAGCCCATTTTTATAATTAGTTCTTTTATTTACACGGAGTTTATCTATTTCCACTATAGATTTGATTTATAGTTAATTAAGCTGGTTGCAGGGATGCTCGGTCGCTGCTTCTTACGGTATGACAGATACTATGGGTCGTATGCACTCAGATGCTCAGTTTGCTGGTTCTTCATCAGTTCCTGCTCACGTAGAAATGATGGGATTCCTGGGTATCGGTAACAACCCGATGGT
>NZ_KB894682.1 GCF_000374585.1 Phocaeicola barnesiae DSM 18169 = JCM 13652 | reverse complement strand
TAAAGCAACTGTAGGTGAACACTTGTTGAGCATTTCATTGTACCGTGATAATGGTATCTACGGTGATTATGATAATGCAGTAAGAGAAACTATCAAGAAGGTAAATATTCCTGTACATGTTCAGTTGCCGGCTTGGAATGAAGTATTTAAGACAAATGACAACTGGGCAGATGGTAAGTTCGTTTCACGTCTGACTAATTTGTATGTAAATGCAGGTGGCAATGGCGGTGGAGTAGAACTTCCGATGAATGCATTTGCTGCAACTAATGCTGCTTGGTTGGAAGAAGCTAATAAGATTGACTTGGTTAAGTTGACATACAAAGACCAGTATGATGGTATGAACGAAAAGCCAGCATGTCTCAATGAAATTCTTCCAACTGAAATCGGTATAGCAGGCAATAATGCAACTATGGATTATAATGCATTGACTCAGAAGACAGCTGAAACAGGTAAACTTGCATTTACAGAAATGACAGCTGAAGCAGTTTATGCTTATGATAATTACGACAACTTCAAGATTTATTCAGATACATATACTGTTAAGATTCTGTCTCTGATGGAGAATGCACAATTATTGTATGACAAGAAGAAAGAAGCTGTTTTGGATAAGAATAACCACATTGATGGAAGTAAGTTCGTGCTTTCTTTGAATGGTTTCGATATTAATATAGCAGGTAGTGCTTTCAGCGGTAATAACCTTGAAACAGGTACTTTGAAGATTGAAGGTGGTGCTAAAGAACTTAAATTCTTCGAAGAAAGTGGATATCCTATTGCTCCAGCCAATTCAGTTAGAGATATTTTCTTCCAGCAAGTTGTAACTTCTAATAACTTGACAGGCTTGACAGCAACTCTTGATGCTACCGGTGTTCAAATCAATGTTCCTACTGGTGGTACCATTGAGCAGGGTCAGAGCGGTAAGTATACAATCAACTTCCGTGATGCCATGGGTGTTACTTGGTCACAAGAAATTACTTACAAGAAGTAATTATATTAATAACCACAAAAGAGCGGCCTTAACGGTCGCTCTTTTTATTAAGTATTTTATATATAAAATGAAATTATTGTTTTAATTTCAGATTCTATATACAAAATTTATTTTGTGAATTTGACATTCTGAGTTGTCTTAACATTCATACAGTCATAGAACTCAACTGTGTATGTGCCACCTTCACCGGAATTGATTATGCCGGTACCGCTAATCTTAACACCCTTATCGGTCAATTCTGCTTCAGGATTAACCAAACTATTGGTTTGTGCTGTCTGTACGAAGTTGATTGAATTAATATCAGCAGCTGTTGGGCTTGGAACTTCATTGAATGAAATTGTACCATCTCCATAACCGAGTGTACCACCCACAATACATTCTGCTTTAGCATTTGCATCTGTCAAGCTACTACCATCTTTCATCTTCACAGATTTTCCATTCAGAACCAACTTGAGTTTATCACCATCAATAATGTCATCAGCACTTAAGACTGCGTTCTGAACTTTTCCGTCATACTGCAGTTGTGCACCCTCAAAGATAGACATGATATTTACAGTGAAGTCCTTGGTTCTCTTGAAGTTCTTGTAAACGTCATACTGGTATACAGCTGTAGCAGACATGGTATTGTAATCCAATTCATGCGTAGTATTTGTATGACCAGTCAACTCATCATAATCAAGAACGATAGTACTTGTACCGATGTTTGCCATATCTTCTCCAGCTGCGGCGGCAGGTGTTTCGTTGTTTCCATTAAACTTGTCATTGAATGTCAGCTTAGTCAAGCCAATCTTCAGTGCTTCGTCTTTCCAGTCAGTCTTTTCTGCTGTAAATGCGTTCATTGAGATTTCTGCATTCCGAGTATTAGGATTTACATTAATCAGACGAGTAACGAAAACTCCATCCTTCCAAGCAGGTGTAGTCTGGAACAATTCATCCCATTCCGGCAACTGAACATGTACAGGAATATTTACTTTCGTGATAGTTTCTCTTACTGCATTATCATAATCACCGTAGATACCATTATCACGGTACAATGAAATGCTCAACAAGTGTTCACCTACAGTTGCTTTA
>NZ_KB894681.1 GCF_000374585.1 Phocaeicola barnesiae DSM 18169 = JCM 13652 | reverse complement strand
CTGACACCAGCCGCCTGAGGAGCTACACTTTACTTGCGAAACTTAAGTAATTTTATAACCTAAGCTACCGGCTTCTTTTAATACTTTGATTGTAGAACAAGGAACGCTGTGCGTTTCAAAACTCAATAAAGTCCCGTCAATATCTAAAAATATAGCTTTTGCCATACTCTTCTTCCCCTTATTCTATACCATCTCTTGCAAATGCTTTATCACTCGGCAAGGGTTTCCTACCGCAACACAATTTTCAGGAATAGAACGGGTCACTACACTGCCTGCTCCGATGACACTGTTCCTGCCGATAGTGACTCCCGGCAACAGGACGGAACCTCCGCCAATCCATACACCGTCCTCTACTCTGACGGGCAGAGCGTATGTGCGGCATATTTCTTCGCCTTCAGACCAATCCTGCACCATGCGTTCGTTTACTTTCGTGGAATGGGTGGCTGTATATATCTGCACATTGGGAGCAATCAACACATTGCTGCCAATATCAATGCGGTTGTTGTCCACGAAAGTACAATTCATGTTGATAATCACTTTGTCGCCTATGAAAATATGTTTCCCGTATTCACAATGGAAATCAATATCCACATGCACTCCTTTTCCCATGCGCCCGAACATCTCACGCAACAGAGCTTGCTTACGCTCCGTGTCGGCGTAATCCGCAGCATTGAATTGTGCCAACAGCCGCCTTGTGCGCAAAATCATTTCCATTATTTTCGGGTCTTTACTTCCAATAAAAGGTTCGCCCGCCAAACATTTCTCGTATTCCGTTTTCATTTTATCAGCCCTTTCGTTTAATCAAATTCTACCTGCCAATTTTCATCCCGGTAAGCTGAAAAGCACATTGCTATTTGCTCCTTGTTATTCTTTTCTTCAGCCAATACCGGTAGTTCATCTATCCCGAAATAACCGCTCTCCACGGTTTCCATATTCGGTTCAAAGTTCCCACCCAACACCTTGCAGAGTACAAATACCTTGCACACGTTGTAAGCGTATGGAGGTTGGTTGCGTTTGTTCCGGTCTTGCAAGGCGATGATGCGAATGGCTTCTACATCCAACCCAGCTTCCTCCCGTACTTCCTTGACGGTATTTGACCGGATGGTCTGCATGACATCTACCCATCCGCCCGGCATAGACCAAGTGCCATTTTTTTCCTTTACCAACAGAATCTTATTATCCTTGAAAATCGCCGCACGGGTATCGAGTTTTGGGGTCTGAAATCCTGTTTCATTGCAAAACAAATCTTTCACTTGTTCCAAAGGCAGCCTGCCCTGTAAACTCATTATCTCGGCTGCGATTTCCCGGACACGCTCAAAACGTTCCTTGTCAAATGGGTCTTTTGTATAAGTCAATCCCGCTTGCGCAATGAACTGAAGCTCTTTTGCCCATTCCAGCCATTGATGTTCCTGCTTTTGTTTATCCATAATCTTTGCATGTCATTTAATTAGGCAAAAATAGGAACAAGAAATCATTTCTCGTTTACCCTACGTTAAAAAACGCCTATTAGCTCTGATACGGCTCAATGATTGTTGTGTAATGCCCAGAAACGAAGCTATATATCCCAACTTCACTCTTTGAAAGAGTTCGGGACATTCTTTGGTCAAATATTCATAACGTTCTTGGGCAGACCAGTTCAAACGCTGGATGTGAATATCTTGTAGGCGAAGGAAGTTTTCTTGCTGCAACACCCGCATCCAGTTTGCAAGGTCCATGTACGACCGATACAACTTATCCAATTGTTCTACTGATATGGAATAAGCTGTAGTTTCTTCTAAAGTTTCCACATATTCAAAGCCAGCTTTGTGGCGGTATAAATCCCATGAGCCACAGGCGGCATCACCTTCCTTAGAGAACCATGTCGTTATTTGTGTTCCACCGTGCAAAACATAAGAGCGTGTAATGCCTTTTTCAATGAAATAAACCTTTCTATCCAGTTTCCCGGCATGGATAATAATTGTTTTTGCCGGAAATACGCATCGCTTAAAAAGGCATACCAATGCCTCTAATGCTTCATCCGAAACCGGATAATACGTTCTTATCTTTCTGATAATGCTTTCCATAAAAATATTCTTTTTGCAAAGGTATAAAATAAGAGTGGCAATAAAGACAAAATATCCTCTTGATACTTATTCCTTTTTAATAAATTACTTAAGTTTCGCAAGTAAAGTGTAGCTCCTCAGGCGGCTGGTGTCAGCCTGTCGAAAGCCTGCTTTACTGCTTTGATTTGTTTATCGTT
>NZ_KB894680.1 GCF_000374585.1 Phocaeicola barnesiae DSM 18169 = JCM 13652 | reverse complement strand
GTAAACGGATTTACGAAGTGTCCGCAGGTCAGTTCCTCGTTCCTCATGTGTCCTCCTTTTCTGTTTCGTTTTCACAAAGATACGTTTTTCGGCAGGAAAAACAAGCGGAAATGCTGAAAATGACGAAAGTGCCCGAACCCCGTTTCCCGGAGTGCGGACACTTTGTCTGTAGAGGGCTTTCATCAGCCGTACGTTACTTTTCGGGAGTATACGTAAATTTCATGAGGCTATGTTCGCCCGTGACGTACTTTTTCATGCCTTCGGAACTTTTTGTTTCTGTGCCAGACCGGTTCCCGCTGTAACCGTACTCGGAACTCATCGTTCCGTCCTCCAGGATTCCATTGACTCTGACCTGGATATTTTCTTCCAGCAAGTAAGAGGCATTCTCTTCGATGGCCGGCATATCCGCTTTAGGCTTGGCTGTCACCTGGCAGACGAACTCGTCCGGTCCCGCCGTATACGGAATGTTCATGTCGAAATTCCAGTCTTCTGTCAGGAGAATGGTCTTCACACCCGTCTCAGAGGTATAGGTCACTTCAATGTCGAAAAACCTGTACCAGTCTTCCGAAAGTGAGACCGAATATTCCGCCTTGATGGTGGTGAGTTCGTTGGTAATAATGGTTTCAGGCTCGTTCTCATCGCTGCTGCAGGCGCTGAAGGTTACACAGCAGGCCATCATGGCCAGGCACAGTACCGTAGCTTTCAATAAAGATTTTCTTGTCATTGTAATTTGTTTTGAATAAAATGATATGAACGTGTCTCGTCGTTTTTGCGGGGCAAAATTACTGTTTTTGGAGTAGAAAAACAGGATTATCGGCCATTTTCTTTCCGGTAATACGCCTTCACCCGCTCCAGGATATTCTCGTGCAGCGATTCCTGATAGAGCCACGGTTCACAGCCGTGAAAGTCCCCCACGTTCAGGAATCCCAGGATAGGGTGGTATTCTGAGCCGCTGTACCCGTCCAGTACCAGTACGTGATGTTCGGGCGAGACGGTTACGGTAATGCTGTCCTGCAGGACGGCCGGTGTGGCGTCTGTATGCCAGTTCACCGGGTTGATGCACATGGCGCAAGGAGCGGCCACTACAGGTTTTATGTAGCGCACGTCCGATACCGAGTTGTAGCAGATGGTCACACCTGTATCCGTGGCTCCTTGTGCCGCACGGATGTTCTCCGTAGCCAGTGTATCGGCAGGTGTCACCTTGTAGCCTAGCACGTAGGCGGCTACCAGCTTCTTTGCCACATCCGTGGGCATCGACTTCAGCAGTTCCACCACCGCCTTTCCCCCTTGGCTGAAACCGGCCAGGATAAACGGGCGCTCCTTGTCCGCACGGCGTTGCAGGAATGTGTCGAAAGCACGCTGCACATCGTCGAAGGCGGTACGGAAGCGGTTGTTGATGGTGTCCTCGTTCTGTGTCGCCCAGACCTCGATGGTGATGTGCCGGTAGTAGGGCGAATAGAAGTCGCCGGCATCACCCATGTAATCGGCGATACGTGAAATCTCCTTGTCCATGTCAGCACGATGTTTGGGATTATACACATCGGCATAGTGGCAGATGCTACCGTCGGTTGTCGTCCAGTCCTTCTCCCAGGTAGAGACGATGTAAAACACATCCGCACCTTGCTCCACCTGGTTGTTTTCGCGTGTATACCACAGGTTCGGGTCTGCATAATCCGGTGCTTGAGGAATATAGCCGGCGGTATCCTTGTCTTCCCGGTCCGCCTGATTGCTGCATGCAGAGAGCAGCAGAATGAATATACCGAGGTGGTATATCAGTTTCTGGTAAGTCATTTTCTTTGTTTTTGAGTTTGTTGTAAAAAATCGGAGCAGCCTGTTACACTCAGTCGCTCAGGTATACGTCCAGGGCTTTGGTCAGTCTGAAATCTTCCAGTTGTTTGGCAATGCATCTCCTGAAGAAATCCAATATTTCGTTGTAGCATTCCATGATGATTTTTCCGTCCATACTTAATACTATTTTCCGTGTATAGACCGGAATTTCGAACCATCCGCAGTTATCCAAGTAGCAGTAATGTGTTTTTTCATCTTCTTGGAAACATTCGAACCGTTTTTGTTCCAGCAGATTCAGCCTTTCCTGAGGTGATAAAGCCGACAACTTTTCCATGACAGTGTCACTTTCCCGGTTTTCTCCTATATAGCGAAGGTCATAAAAACGCTTTAGAAAAGACAACAGTTCCTTGTCACAGATTTCTTGTTTCAGCGAGTAGGTGTAGCAGTCCTCTTCTTCTTTTCTGTCATATTCGCTTCCCAGTCGGAGTGTGTTTTCCAGTTCGGCCAGGATATCTGTTTTTGTTCTCCTTTCACTTACATACTTGTTGATTCTGTCTTTGTAGACACAGGCTTCCAGTTTCAGTCCTATTATCAGATATCGTCCCATAATTCTTTGATTTTGTCGGTTTTCTATAGCAAGTCTATTTCCCTGGCAGAAAGTCCGGTAGCGGCTTGAATCTGTTCGGATGTCAGTCCCAGCGCTTTCAGGTTGTGGGCAATGGCTCTTTTTTCCTCGCTTTTACCTTTCTTCATTCCTTCTGCCATTCCTTTCTTCATTCCTTCCGCCATTCCTTTGGCACGACCTTCTTCCAGTCCTTTCTCCCGTCCTTCTTCCAGTCCCTGTTTCCATCCGGCCCTTCGGGCATCTTCTTCCACTAT
>NZ_KB894679.1 GCF_000374585.1 Phocaeicola barnesiae DSM 18169 = JCM 13652 | reverse complement strand
GAAGGCGGTGCTGTAAATGTAGAAGTTAAAGATGGTATTCTCTATATTAACGGTGAAGCTCAGGAACTGAATGATGAAGTAGGTAGCAAGGTAGTCGTTGTTGACAACGGTAACGGTACTTATACCTTGACTGTAGACGGTACCAGCATTGTGTTGCCGAAAGCTTCTGCTTCTGTAGCTATTGCTATTGTTAGTAAAAATGATCAAGGAAATATTAGTGCCTATAATTATTTTACCAATCTGTCAAAGGTGTATAATAATAATGCTGGTACACCTACAGCGATTACTGACGCAGAAGGTGGTATCTTGTGGGGTACAGCAGATAAATATAAAGGTGATTGGAAGGGTTTGAAATCTGTAGAAAAAGGTAAATTGCTGGTTGGACAGATTTCAAACGTAAATATTAAGGTTTCACCTGCTACATTCGATTTGACAACTGCTAAATTGACTTTGGTAAATACTTTGGGCGAAGAAGCTCCTGTAACAGTTACTCCTGTTGTAGAAGGTAAAAAAGGCCCTCAGTATAGTGGTTCTCGTGCAGCAGACGAAAATGGAAACTGGAGCCTACAGATTGCTATGACTGACGATGTTACAGCTTCCAATATAGGCACAGCTTTTGCTGGAAGAAACACTGCTGAAGATTATGCATACCAGAATGTACAGTATGCATTGGCTATTGATGGTAAAGTAGTGACTCCATACGAAATTGTAGTGGATACACAGGAATCTAAGGATGCTGGCGACTTTACTAAAGGAAGTTTCAACAATGTAGTATATAACTACAAGAAGGATGGTGTATTGAAATCTTGGGTGAATGATGGCATTCTTCCATTGGGTGAAACTACACTTCTGATTAATTCAGCAATAAGTCCTACTCTACAAACGGCAGCAGATAAAATCTATGATGCATATATTGAAGTTATGGATGAAGATGCATTGGAAGATTATAATATCACAGTTAGTGGCATGACAATCAATGCTTCCAATAAAGCTGCTGGAGTAGAAAAGTTCCCGATTAAGATTCACGTTATGGATGTTAACGGTAATGAAGTTGTGTCTGATGAATTAAATATCAAATTCGATAATTCAGTTGTTGACGAAGTTACATTCCCGGATCAGACTTGCGTATTTATGCCTACAACTGCAGCAGAAGGTGCCTTTATCTTGGTAGATATGGGTGATATCTTTACCAGCATGACCGCTGAAGAAGCAAATGCTGTTTCAGGACGTGTATCAGAATCTGTAACTTGGTATACAACTGTTAATACTAAGACATTCGCAACAGTTGGTTCTACTCCTGATGCAGATGGTTTGTATCAGATTAATTTAGCAAATACAGGTAATAATATTGTTGGTAATGCTGAAACTAAGGTATTCTATTATGCAAGCAAGGAAGATGCATTGAAAGATGCATTGAAAGGCGATGAGGATTTGGCTATTAAAGTAGAAGGTGGCCTGTCTAAGACTATCAGAACTATTAAATATGCTGCTATCCCTGCATCTGCATTCAAGTCCAAAGCTTTTGAGGGTGCAAATGATATTATCATTAAGATGCTTGATAAAGACGGTAATGAAGTTAAGAAAGCTACAGCTACTGTAACTGTTGCATTGCCTGCATTCGATGATATCTTGGATATCAACAATACTCAGAAGTTGTGGAATGATGCTAAGGATACTTACACCACTCGTTTTGACTGGGATAATAATAGTACTGCGGGTCTGAAGATTTCTATGCAGAAACCATTCGTTTCTAAGAAAGATGTTAACGGAACTGCATACTTCGATATTAATGACGCAGATAGCAAGTTGTATTATGAATTGTCTTACACAGATGTCAACAAGAAGGATCAAGTTGTACCTGTAGCTAACGCCAAGTTTGTATCATTACCTAATGTCGTTAAAGATGGTAAGCTGATGCATGATGTTGAAGTAACAGCTACACTTTATCCGTTTGGTGAAAAACAGGTAAACCTGAAATTAACTAAGACATTCAAGTTGTACGTACAATCTGTATTCGAAGGTGCTGAGTTGATTTACTATGTTGACGATGTCAAACAAGATGTTGTAACATTGGGTAATGACCAGTGTATCGCACCGGGTACTACTAGTGGTAAGAAAAACGGTTTGTATGTAGCTTTCGATGGTGAAGAAAGGCCTTATGTATTCGCTAAGGGTGATGTTTATGCTGCTCTCACAGAATTTAATAATGGAACTAGAATTGCTCAATCTCAATTGAATGTTCAGGATCCAACTGGTACAGCGTCAAACGATGATGTAATTCCTGCTCTTTATTTAGGTGAGGGTGCTTCTGGAGTTAGTTTATCTCTGAAGGAGGTTAAAGCTGCTGATGGTAAAAAGGATAACGTATTGTACTTTAACAATGTATCAGGTAGTACAAGCGGTACAGTTATCTTTAATTTCGTTGATAATCTGGGAGTTAAATATCCTGTTACTATTTCTTACAAAAAATAATAGTTATAATCTTATTAAAAGAGCGGCCATAAGGTCGCTCTTTTTTTATACTCATTCAGAATGGACGTAAATAGCAATTACTTCATAACAACAACTTTAATAGGATACTGGATACCAGTAGCTACAGCCCGCTTTGCCGGTTAGTACGTATGTATTTGTTATAAATCCGCAATCTCCTCTTCTGTCAGTCCGGTATTTTCAGCAATGATGTTGACCGGTATACCGGAAGCCTTGAATTTCCTGGCCAGTTCCAGACGTTCCTCTTCACGTCCTTGCGCAATGCCTTCCTGAAGGCTCTTCATTACCGCCGTATGGATGGTGTTCTGCCAGTCGCGGTAGGCCTTGAGGCTGTCCTCGTATTCCTCGTACTGTTCCCTAGTGAACTTCGCTATCTCGGCCGACTCGAACAGCCGGGTGAATACCCTTTCCTGCAGAGCCACGGGACGGTCCATCAGTCTGGAAAGGTTTCTGAT
>NZ_KB894678.1 GCF_000374585.1 Phocaeicola barnesiae DSM 18169 = JCM 13652 | reverse complement strand
ATTCTCCGGATGCTGAGTGTCTATACCGTTTACATTGAGAAGGCGCAGAGCCAGGGACGGGTGGACTGTGTGATAGAAACGCCGCAGTATGTCTATATCTTCGAGTTCAAGCTGGACGGCACGGCTGCCGAGGCCCTGCAGCAGATAGAGGAAAAAGGTTATGCCCGCGAATATGCTTCGGATTCCCGTAAATTATTTAAGATTGGTGCCTCCTTCTCTTCGGAAACGGGGACTATCGGGGAGTGGCAGGTGATTCCATAATTTTCTCGGCAGGATACAGCATTTAAGTGATGCACGGCATTGGTCGTTAATACCCCGCCATTTTAGGCTCAATCAAAAACCTTATAAAGCGATAGTGTAAAATAAACTGTGTCATGCATTATTTCCCAGAATACAATCATGCTATGCGAATATAAAAAAAGAGTGACCTTTACGGCCACTCTTTTTATTATAAATTACAGAATTATTCTGCTGTTTCTGGAGCGTTCTTTTGATAATCCAAAGTAGCATCTACCTTAACACCCATCTTATCAACAAATGAGAAAATCAATTGACCCGAAGTTTGACCTTCAAGAACTACGCTAAGAGCATAAACTTGTGCCTTCTTATCATTAGTGTCAATCTTAGTTGGAGTTACCTCTAATTTACCAGAAGCACCATCTGCACGATAGATATAATATACAGAATTTTTCACTTTCTGAGCTCCAGGCATAGGATTAGGCTTCTGAGGTGTTGCTGAACCAAATCCAGCTTGATAACCAGTTGTAAAGATAGTATTATCTTGACTACCAGAATGAAGATTAATAGGCTGAGTTTCACCATCAAAGTTCATATACAAACCTTCTTTCTTATCATCAATCTTATAACCTCCGTAAATATACTGAGATTCTTCCAAAGTCATTGCACCAGTAACTTCTTTACCACCTTCATAGTAAGAAACTGTTGAGCCTTCGAAGATAGACTGCAGATAAACTTTGAATTCTTTAGTTACTTTGAAGTTCTGGTAATGATCATCATATAATAAATTCAAAGTAGCAACTACATCGATATCGTGCAACAATTCTGCTTTATCTTCATTAATGAAGTCACCTGTCATTATTCCCAAAGTTGTAGTTTTATCACCAGTTGCAATCTTAATATACTGATCTTCCTTAGCAAAGTCTGTATATTTCAATTCGTATGACAACCAGCTATCAGCAGTATTCAAATCGATGTATCCAATCTTATCTTCAGCAACTTTAGACTTAAATGGCTGTACTAAAGAAATCTTAGCATCAGTACCATTGGTTGTTGCTACACGAGTATAGAATGTATTTTCCTTCCATACCTTATTAGTATTTGCTACCAATACATCATCGAATGATGGCAATGTTACAGTATAAGTACCAGAAGCTTTTCTGATTTCATTTCCATCTTTATCTTTCAATACAAGAGTAAGCGGAGCAGCAACATTTGGCAATGCATCAGTCTTAATAGCATCAAATGGAATTACTGCATAAGCAATCTTTCTAATAGTAGAAGCCTTAACATCTGCATTAGTACCATCAGTAAGCTTAATTGCTACATCTTTATCATACTTCAAGCCATAAGCCAAAGCCTGTTCTTTAGTTTCATAGAACAATACTTCCTTACCTGATGTAGTTAAGTTAGTAATTTTACTCATACCGTCTACGTCAGTACCATCAGTAGTAAACAGCTTATTATCTTCAGCAGCATAAGCACTGTACCATGTTGCAGTACCTGTTAGACCGTTAGCAGTAGAAATTGCTACAGCTTCATCAGCTGTCAAGCTTGTAAACACATCACCCAACTCAACTACTACAAATTTCTTATATGGGTCAGTTGAAGGCATCAATGTATATTTCTGATCACCAAGAGTCTGATCTGCAACAGTTGAAGCAGCAAACTTAACATTCAATTCAGCTGATTCTGCTTCATTACCATTAATGTCCAACACATGAACAACAATAGGGAAATTAGTTAATGCAGCGGCATCAGCAGAAACATTCAAAGTCATACCACTAGCAGTAATACCATGTTTATCAGCTAAGTCCTGATCTTTGATTTCGATATATGAATCATAAACACGGTCTACATACATTTTAGTGTTAGAATCTTTCAATTTCGGAGCTAAATAGAAAGTCGTAGATGTTCCAATAGGAATTTCATCTACAGCAGTCTCACCTGTATTCAGTACAACAGCCGTCTTAGGTGAACCATCTTTAATAAAGTTCAAAGAAGTTGTTGCGGAACCATGAGTAAATGAGAACACATCGGTACTATTTACTTTTGCTTGTTTTGTATCAATAAAGTAAATATAATCTGTTGCTACTTTACCATCAACAGCCAAAGCATATTTCACATTTTGATATACATTATCAGCATCTTTAGCTGCAAACTTAGTAGCAATATTGTCGGCTGTTACATCACTCTTCATCTCGATTTTCAAATTCCAAACTCCATTTGCATCTGCAGCACGAGTATCGGCAACAGCAGGGCCTTTTTTACCTTCTGCAACAGGAGTAACAGTTACAGGAGCTTCTTCACCTAATGTATTAACCAAAGACAAATCTGCTGTTTCCAAATCGAATGTAGCAGCATTAACTTTAACTTGTACAGTAGAAATCTGGCCTACCAGCAACTGACCTTTCGCTACAGATCTCAAACCTTTCCAATTACCTCTATAGCTATCAGCTGTTCCCCAAACAATTCCGCCTTCAGCGTTTTGTCCCCATTCTGTAGTAGGTTGGGCAGCTTGATCTTCAGCTTTCACCACATGTGACAAGTTTGTGAAATATACTTCATCAGTAGCTATAATACCTACAGAAACAGAAGCTTTCGGCAACACAATGCTGGTACCGTCTACAGTCAAGGTATAAGTACCGTTACCGTTGTCAACAACTACTACCTTGCTACCTACTTCATCATTCAGTTCCTGAGCTTCACCGTTAATATAGAGAATACCATCTTTAACTTCTACATTTACAGCACCGCCTTC
>NZ_KB894677.1 GCF_000374585.1 Phocaeicola barnesiae DSM 18169 = JCM 13652 | reverse complement strand
TTCGGAGCGCTTCTGTTCGCTTCAGCAGGAACTTTTACTTCTTGTAAAGATTATGATGATGACATCAACAATCTGCAGGAGCAGATCAACACTGTCAAGACAGACCTTGAAAGTCTGAAGTCTACAGTGGAAGGCCTTGATGGTGTCAAAACATTGAGCTATGCTGACGGTATGCTTATCATTGAAACAGGTAAAGGAACAAAGGTTGAGGTTCCGGTTCCATCTGCAACTGGTATTACTACTGTTGAATTGAAAGATAATGTTCTTTACGTAGACGGTAAAGAAGCTGGTAAAGTTGAGATCGCAGAAGGTGAAGCTATCAAGGTTGAAGTGAAGGAAGACGGTAAACTTTATATCAATGATGAAGTGCAGGATCTTGAGATTGGTAGCAAAGTTGCTGTCGTAGACAATGGTGATGGTTCATATACTTTGACTGTTGATGGTAAATCTTATGTGTTACCGAAAGCTACTTCTTCTGTTGGAATAAGAGTAACAGAAGCTGCAGCATACGATAAAAATTATTATTTTACTAACTTGTCTCAAGATTTAACTGTTTTAAATACTACTCCGCAGAATGGAGGTATTTACTGGGGTACTGCTGATCGCTTATTGAATCCTTGGGAAGGCTTGAAACCGGTAGTAAAAGGTCAGCTGTTGGTTGGTCAGATTAAAACTGTAGATGTTGTTGTAACTCCAGCTACTTTTGATTTGGGAGCTGAAGATGGCTTGTCTTTGGTTAACTCTTTAGGACAGAAAGCTCCTGTAACTGTTAAGGCTGTTTCTGCTAATAATGAGGATCCTTATACAGCGGGTGCGGGTTCTCGTGCTGCAGATCCTCAGGGTGCTTGGAAGTTGCAGATTGCAATGGATAATACTATAACTACTGACAATATTGGTAAGGCTTTTGCTAATGAAGATAATACATCTAATATGTGTTATGCTTTGGCTTTGGATGGTAAGGTTCTTACTGATTATAAATTTATTATTGATACTCAGAAAAATAAGAGTACAAGAGAAGCTCATGTAAATAATGTAGTAGTGAACTTCTATGAGGATAATCAGTCTAAAGATGTTACCTCTAATGCTTTGCCTTTAGGAGAAACTGAATTGTTCTTAACCTCTGCAGCAGGTCAAACTGATGCTGATTTGGTATATGATTCATATATTGAAATCGTAAATACTGATATGGCAGAACGTTATGAAATCTCTGCTAATGGCATGGTTATTACAACTACTAATAAGGCTGGTGAAATTCCTACAGGTGAATCGCTTGAAGTTAAATTGCATATCATTGATATCAACGGAAATGTTGAAGAAAAGACTATGAATTTGGACTTTGGTAAAGTTCTGATTGAAGATGGTGATGCAATTGAAAATCAAACATTTACTGTAATTCCTAACTTCGAAGGTGTATTAGTAGATTTGGGTAATACATTTACTAGCTTGAGTGCAACTACTGCTGATAAAGTTTCATCTACTAATGGTGGTTCTGTGACTTGGGAAACAACAGCTGATGCTGCTACATTTGCTAATGCTAGCTTGAATAGTAATATTACTTACTTTGAAACTAAAGAAGATGCATTAGCTGGTAAGAATGCTATCAATGTTTCTACTGGTGAAGGTAAAACTATTAGAAAAGTTAAGTATGCTGTTGTAAGTAAGAATGCTTTCAAAGCTTCTTCTGATATTTACGCTGGTGAAAACAATGTTACCATTACATTGAAGGATAATGCTGACAATGAATTGAAGAAAGTAACAGCAAAAGTAACAGTTGCTTTGCCTGCATTTGATGATGTCTTAGCTGTTAATCCTTTGTTGAAAACATGGAGTGAAGAAGGTGTATATGCTACAAGAATGATTGAAAATACTAGTAATAAAGCTGCTGTATCATTCTATAATGCATTTATTTCTAAGGAAGATGCTAATGAAAATCCTTACTTCGATAAAGATGATATTAAGAAAGAAGATGGTACTATCTTGTCTTATGAATTAACTTACGTAGATCCTGAAACTAAGAAAGTTAAGTCAATTGATAAAGATGATCTGGATGCACTTATTGTAGATAATAAACTTGTTGTAAATGAACTTACAGCTGTTGTTTCAGCAGAGTTGCTTGATAAGGGTGCTAACTTCTCTGTAACTAAAGAATTCAAAGTTAATTTGAAATCTATTTTCGATGGAGCTCAATTTGTATATTATGATCCAGCTACAAACGCAAAAGTTGAAGGAGCTGTAACATTGCCTAATGATGGTACTCTTGCTTATGGTTCAGAAGCTGGTGGTAAGAAATCTGGATTGTTCATTGAATTTGATGGATATTCAGTGCCTTATGTTGCAGATGGTGCTGGTGAAATAACTGTAGCCGGATTGACTATTAAGACTGGTCTAAATTCTGATGCGACTCCAACTAATAGTGACGAAGTTAATGCTAAGTATAGTTTGGCTGCAGGTTCTACAGGTGAACTTACTGATTTTACTGGTGGAATTACAATTACTGTTGTATCAGGAGGTAAAGAGGGTGTATTTGAAACCACATTTACTGATGCTAATGGTGTTAAGACTAAAGCAACATTGCCTTATAAGAAATAATTTTAACACTGATATTTATAAAAGAGGGTGTGTCAAAATGACACACCCTCTTTTTGTATGCTCGGCATGGTGTTATTAGCTAACGGGTGCATGTCCCCGATGAACCCTAATAGCGGAAATCATACAGCCAATAGCGGGTGTCCATCGCGAGTTGGAATCTGAAAGAAACTGGCGGCAAATATCTGGTCTGACGGACAGAAACTTCATATAAGGCATAAAACCGTGGGTAATGCTACCCAAACCAAAGTCCCATAGTTATCCGGAATGGTCGGTGAATTTCCCTTGAGCTCAGATTCTATATCCCTGTCCCTTCGGATTTTCAATTTGTACCTTAAATGTATAGATATAAGGCATTGTCCAACAGGACAAGCTGCAACTTTTCCGGCTACAGCCCGCTTTGCCGGTTAGTACGTATGTATTTGTTATAAATCCGCAATCTCCTTTTCCGTCAGTCCGGTATTTTCAGCAATGATGCTGACCGGTATACCGGAAGCCTTGAATTTTCTGGCCAGTTTCAGACGTTCCTCTTTACGTCCTTCTTCACGCCCCTGCGCAATGCCTTCCTGAAGACTCTTCATTACCGCCGTATGGATGGTGTTCTGCCAGTCGCGGTAGGCCTTGAGGCTGTCCTCGTATTCCTCGTACTGTTCCCTGGTGAACTTCGCTATCTCGGCCGACTCGAACAGCCGGGTGAATACCCTTTCCTGCAGAGCCACGGGACGGTCCATCAGTCTGGAAAGGTTTCTGAT
>NZ_KB894676.1 GCF_000374585.1 Phocaeicola barnesiae DSM 18169 = JCM 13652 | reverse complement strand
GTCTTAATCCTTGTTCTAATGGATAATCAAAATACTTAAAAACTAAATTGAAATATCTTTCTTAGTTTTTTGTCTTAATCCTTGTTCTAATGGATAATCAAAATACATTTATAAAGTACAAATACATAGTAACGGAATGTCTGTCTTAATCCTTGTTCTAATGGATAATCAAAATACAACTTGGGAATCAATAAGTTAAAGAACTCATGATTTCTTTTGTTTGACAAATATAAGCAAATAAATCAAGAAGTTAGCTATTTGCGGTAAAAATTTTCGCAAATGTCCATTTTTTAGAAGCTCATTCTAAAGAAAATCAGGTCATTTGTCTCTGTTATAATCTGATATACAAGCAGTTGGATTCGATGGATTTTTCGCAAATGAAATGACTGTCTAAATAAAAATCCACATTTGCGAAAAAACGCTGTTTGAGGGATGTGTAACAAGTTGAAAATCAATGCTCATTTTTTAAGATTAATTCCATTTTTTCGCAAATGATTTCCGGATTCTCTCAAAAAAGGACATTTGCGAACTTTTTTAGAAGCAGCTGAAACGAAGGGAAATACTCAATATGCTGAAAATAAATACTTTAATGTTTTTCGAATTTTCGCAAATAAAAATCTTTACAAGCCTATTATTCTGAAGTTCCAAACCTTGTCAGACCACCCGGACTACCGGATAGGTCTTTCTTTTCTCAGGCTGATAGACAATCTGCGCATAGCAGTCCAGACAAATCGGATAATAGACTACGGTGTCTTCTTTAGTCGAAATACACTTCAGAATATCTTTCCGCAGGGTATCGTACTGTCGGTCGGTCAGCATACACTCGAATACACTGAAATTGACACGTATCCCCACACGTTCCAACAGTTTCACCACATGCGATCGCCGGCGGTCGTCACTCACGTCGTAGGCTACGACTATCATCCGTTTTTTACTTCTTGTCTTCATCACCATTTGGCTATATAGGGTTTATACTTCACATCCTTCTCAATGAAACGGGCTATTTCGGACATCTGCCTGCGGATGATGTCTTCCAGCGTAAGCTCCTCACCCCGGTAGTTCTCATACCGGTTCAGCCGGTCCAATACTCCTTGCGACACCTGTTTCCGAGTCTCGGCATCCAGCAGCCCTTTCTCTATACGTAGGGGAATTCCTTTCTGAATCAGAGTGATAATTACCCTGTCCACTACCTGTGCCCGGAATATCTCTACCATATCGTATACAAATGTCGGCTTCCCGACCTGCCTGCAATGGATGATGCTGTCGAACGGATTCAGTTTTGCGCCGAGAATTGCCTGCCACACCCGGTTATACAGAATGGCATACCCGTAATTGAGCATCATGTTCATCAGGTCTGTCGCCCCTTTGCGCACCCTTTTCTCAAAACCGATGTCATCGTCCGAGAGCAGGCTGCGAATGTAGTTCCAGTAGTAGACGGCACCCTGGGCTTCGTTTCCGGTCAGGTAGGTTATCAGCACTTCCTTGTCATGACACTTCGATTTCAGCGTAGCCTGAAAACTGCGGAAGAATTCGGTGAAGGCCTTGAACTTCTCGTCCAGTTGTGGATAGTGAAGCCTGTGGTATTTATGGAAATATTTCACCAGAGCCAGCTGGTTGCGCAGTTTCCCCAGGATGATGGAAGCGGCCAGGGTATTCCGTTTCTCCAGACCGCAAGCGGCCTGTCTGCTCCACAACGTGCTTTCCAGGTATTTGTTTGACAGGATGGAGCCGGTATGCCCGCCCGATGAGTTGAAGAAATCGATGGTAATCTTATGGGCCATACAATAGTCTATCAGGTTGGAAGACAAGGTAATCCCTTTTGCGGCTACGGTGATATGTGTCAAGGCTCCTACCGGTTGCTGGTAGACCACTTTTCCTTGCCGTTTCACCGTGATTCCTTTGGAAGTGAACCCGATGAAGCATCCCGGAGTATTCACCAGCAATTCCTTGTTCTCCCGTTCCCGCTTGTGATATTCCTTTTTCCGTTGCCGGATGATGTCCTTGTTCTGCCGGTTGGTCTGTTCGCCTTTCTCCAGGGTCTTCTGCTGCAGATACACTTCCGTCACATCGAAGATGACCCGGCTCTTATAAAGCTGATACTCGGTAGACTGAAAAGGGATTCCCTGAAGCAGGTTGGCCAGTACCGCCTTATTCTTGATTTCGGACGCATGTGTCCGAGTCCATGCTTTGATTTTCTCGAACAGGTAGTCGTCCAAGGTGCGGAGGTAATCCTGACTGACTATCCGGGCATAATAGCGGGTAATGCCTTCCAAAGATTGCAGGTCTTTCGTCCGGATACCTTTCGGAGTAAGTTCCAAAACGTCTATTTTCGCTTTCAGGTCGGTTTGCTTCTCCGGAGTGATGGACAGGTCCGCTTCGCGGATAAAGATACCTAGAAACTCGATTCCTTCTGCGGTACGTTTCACTACCGGCTTGTTCAGTTGTAGCTGCAGGTTGTCACGCAGATACGCCGTCACCTTGTCCAGTATGCGGTCTGCTTCTTCGAAATTCGAGCACAGGATGACGAAATCGTCGGCATAGCGTACATAGCCTACCCGTTGGTTCCGGATAAATTTGTCGAATCCGCTCAGATAAAGATTGGATAGCAGCGGAGACAGGATAGCTCCCTGAGGAACTCCAGCCAGCGTGTCCTGCCATTTCAGGTTCTGGCTGACGACTCCCATCTGGATGGCAAGCATAATCAGCCGGGCCACCTCCTCGTCGGGGATAATCCGCCGTACCAATGCAGCCAGGTAGTCATGGTTGATGGTATCGAAATAGTCGTCGATGTCCAGTTTCAGGAAAAAGTTGTATTTCTTTTTCTTGCACTCGCTCCAGGTACGTTGTACCGCCTTGTAATGTCCCTTGTTCGGCCGGTACCCGTAACTGTTGTCCACAAACTCGTTCTCGAAATAAGGTTCCACCAGCATCTTGATGGCCTGCTGCACAATCTTGTCCTTGACCGAGAGCAGTCCCAGCTTCCGTTTCTCGTTGTCCTTTTTCGGAATCTCTATCCGCAGGTAAGGTTCGGGAATCCACTTTCCCAGCTTGAGCGATTCGGATATTTCCCGGAGATAACTCTCCAGATTATCCTCGAAAGCGGCCACAGAAATCCCGTCTATCCCACCCGAAGCATTCTTGGCCTTGACGGCCTTCCAGGCTTCGAACAGGAAAGTCGGGGTACACAGGGTCTGGAACATGGTCGGATTCTGCATGGTTGTACAGGATTAAAGTTACACATTATCAGCTATCTGACATTTATTCCAAAGAATAACAAAATACATCAGATTTATACTGATACAATTCACTATCAGTTGTCTTAATCCTTGTTTTAATGGATAAGCAAAATACAAAGAGCTGTGAAAAATTTCCTGAAAGCATGTCAAAGTCTTAATCCTTATTCTAATGGATAATCAAAATACTTTTCAAT
>NZ_KB894675.1 GCF_000374585.1 Phocaeicola barnesiae DSM 18169 = JCM 13652 | reverse complement strand
AAAAGTATTTAAGTGCACTTCTGTTCGGAGCGCTTCTGTTCGCTTCAGCAGGAACTTTTACTTCTTGTAAAGACTATGATGATGACATCAACAACCTGCAGGAGCAGATTGATAAGGTAGCAGCAGACCTTGAAAGCCTGAAGGCTACTGTAGATCAACTGGGTGGCGTTCAGGATGTCAAAGTTGAAGGCGGTAAGCTTCTTGTTACTGCCGGTGGAGAAACTATTTCTTACGATCTTCCTACAGGCGAAGGCAGCGATGTTGATAAGACTGTAGTAGAACTTGACGGTCAGGACTTGAAAGTTGATGGTCAGGTTATCGGACAGGTAGGCGACAAGGTAACAGTAAACGCTGACGGTTATCTTTGTGTAAACGGTACAGCTACTGAAATCAAGGCCGGTAAATATGCTATTATCGACAATGAATCTGAGAACTCAGTTACAATCACACTTCCTGATGCAAACGGTGAATTGAAGACTATCGAATTGGCTAAATATTCTCCTGCAGACAAAATTACTTCTATAATTGTAGCAGAAGACAGTAAATTTGATTCTGATGCTGAGTATAATATTGCTATTAATCCTATTCAATGGACTAAAGCAGCTGTAGATCAGCCAAAATGGGAAGGAAAGAAAGGTAAAGTCGTAAGAAATCAGCTTATGGTAGGTAACATCAGTAATGTTGAAATTCAGGTATTGCCGGCTGATGTTGATTTGAATGAAGTAAATCTTTCATTAAGAAACTCTCTTGGCGAAATAGCTCCTGTAAAGGTAATTCCTACACCTAATGATAAGCTGTTGAAACCTGTTACAACTCGTGCCATATCAAAAAATGGTTCTTGGAATCTTACAATCGAAATGGACGACACTGTAACTCCAAGTAATATCGCTAAAGTATTCGACAATAAGAACAATGAAAATCTTGCATATGCTCTTTATGCAGGCGAAAAGGCTGTAACAGGATATGATTTTACAATTGATGTAAACGAAACAGCATCAGCATACACATATAATAATATTGATTTATATAATAGTTTAACTGATTTAAGATATATTGATTCAGAAGGTTATTATGTTGAAATAAACAAA
The DNA here is from genome assembly GCF_000374585.1 of Phocaeicola barnesiae DSM 18169 = JCM 13652. Lineage (GTDB taxonomy): Bacteria > Bacteroidota > Bacteroidia > Bacteroidales > Bacteroidaceae > Phocaeicola > Phocaeicola barnesiae. The sequence goes on along the minus strand of NZ_KB894675.1, from coordinate 2,455 downwards.
ACGAATGGTGGTACTTTACCTTTGAATCAGAAAACAGATCTTACAGCTATATTTAGTGGAAATGATAGATTGTGTTACCTTTACGACTCATATATCACATTCGAAGGCACTAACAAGTCTCTTGCTGCTGCCAAGGGTATCTCTGCCGACGGTATGACTATCACTACCACTGCGGCTTCTGCAGGAACTACAATTACAGCTACTGTACACATGATGGATATCACAGGTCATGTTTACGATGGTGTAGATATTAAATTCAAGGTTGCCTCAAGTACAGCAGTAAGTCCACAAGCTGATAACGTAGACTATGTAGTAATGCCAACTAAGGTAACAGATGGTAAGGCTGAAGTTATAGAACCTATAGCTATTGTAAACCTTGAGGATGTATTCTCTCAGATAGATGCAGCTACACTCCAGAAAGTTAAGGGATGGAATCAGATATCTATCGTTGAAGAAAAAGACCAGACAGGATTCCTGATTGCTTCTGCCGGTACAAATGCAAATGGTGAAGCTATTGTATTTGATGGTAACTCTTCTACGAAGAATGCATTGTTCATGAAAGCTGATGGTAAAGCATGGGATGCTATAACAGACGATCTTGCCGATCTTGCTACTATCAAATTACCATTTAAACAATTAACTAAAGATGATAAGGGTGAATCCGTATCTATTTCAGCCAATGCAATAGCAAAAGACGCTAAACCAAGCAATGACTATTATACTCTATACTTGGTAGCTACTGCTAAGGGTGATGATACTGAAGGAAATGAAATCATCCGTATCAAGATGAACGTTAAGATTGCACTTCCTGCATTCAGTGACTTGTTTGAAAAGAATACATCAAGTTGGTCAGAAGATGGTAAATACATCGCTCGTATTGGAGCACAAAGTACAACAAGTGTAGGCAATGCTAATGCTATGTTATCAATGGCAACAGCATTTAAGCAGAAAGCACAAAATGCTGAAACAAGCAGATTGGCATACTTATTGTCTGATAAAGAAGATTGTGAATTCTTTACAAATGGGGCATTAAGTGACGCATATAACGGTGATAAAACTTGCGCGATAGTAAATACTGAAGGTACTGCTAAACTCGAAAAGAGTAAGATTTACAACGATAAAAAGACTAAACTTCTTCTCACTGAGTTGCATGACATAGTAGCTTATACAAGTGTGTTTGCAGGAATGCAAAGAGTAGGTGGTTCTAGTACTAATTATACTTTGGAAACTGGAACTGATGTTAAAGTTATCCAAGAAGCATTTACTGTTGTATCAGATTCTTACGATGTAACTGTCAAGACGGCATTGGATGGCATTAAGACTGTAAACTTTGATGCTGCAGGAAATCTGATTCCATCAAATACTCCTATAGAGCTTGATGAAAATGGATTTATAACTCCGTTCACTATCGGTGATACTTCTAAAGAAAATCCTTATAAGGGTGGATTTGGATTTGAATTAAACGGAAGTTATGTTCCTGCTAAGTATCAGGATGGTGATAAGGAAGGTATGGGATATTATAACTTAGATGGATTTGCACTTTTTGCATCTAAAACATCATGGAATGATAAAGATGCTCAAGTTGATGTAACTTCTGAACAATCGGGTGTAAGTGCTGAATTGACTACTTATGATACTACTCCTACTAAACCTATATTCCGCTATCAGGTAACAGGACTGTTAGGACAGCAAAGCACAAATATTACATTTACAGTAACAGATATGACTGGTTTCAACTATCCGTTAACTGTTACAGTTAAAAAATAAGTAATATTCAGACTATATTTATAAAAAACCGGCACATATCTTTATATAAGGTAATGTGTCGGTTTTTTTGGTATTCTCTAAAAAGTTGCATTACGATTATGTGGAATTGAGATGACAGATTCTTCATATTCGGTCCAAGAGGATGTAAATTAAACTGTGTCAGCAAAGAGTAAAGCAAAATATTAACTTTGCTAACACAGTTTTTTGTATGAAAGAAGAATTTGATTTTGAGAGTATCAAGAATAAGGCTATAGAACAGCCTATAATCTGAAAGAGTGTCAAACATTGGTACAATATATAGGGATAATATTTCCAACACACCAATGGTATGTCCCCATCTATATAATTTTCCTTAGTATAAGTATTCCGGTTCTGTAGTCTTTTCCGTCCCCCGTCCGTCCCTTTTCCGTCCCTCCAAAAAAATCCTGAATCTGTTACCTTCTCATAATAAATCGTTTACAGTAAATCTCATTATTCCCGCCGCGAAAATGTTGTACGGCAGAAACCGCGCTACAGGCTTTGTGAGCGGGGTATTTGTTTGTTTCTTTCCCGTTTTTGTTCAGACTCCGTCCCTCGTCCGTCCCTCGCTGGAGGCTGTCTCTGGTCCGTCTTCTGCCAATGGGGGCGGGGATAAGCTTAAGTTTTGATAATTTGAGTTTTTTAATTTATAAATTAAAATTTTTATTAT
>NZ_KB894674.1 GCF_000374585.1 Phocaeicola barnesiae DSM 18169 = JCM 13652 | reverse complement strand
AATATCTATTTTCTAAGCCGTCCCCGACGGTTCGGCAAGAGTCTGCTGGTTTCTACCCTGGAGAATTACTACCTGGGACGTAAGGAGCTGTTCAAGGGACTGGCCATGGAGAAGCTGGAAACGGAATGGAATGTACATCCGGTGTTCCATGTGGATTTCAACGGAGCGAATTTCACGAACCCAGGCGAACTGGAGAAGAAGATAAATTTCTATGTTTCTGAATGGGAACAGAAATACAGTCTGCCTTCACGGAAAGAAGAACTGGGATTGGGAGACCGTTTTGCGGAAGTATTGCGTGCAGCTCACGCTCAGACAGGCCGTCGGGCGGTAGTCCTTATCGACGAGTATGACAAGCCGATACTGGATGTACTGGATACGGACAGCGGTCTGGAAGACCGTCACCGGAATGTGCTGAAAGGTTTCTATTCGGTCTTCAAGGGAGTGGACAGCCACCTGCAGTTCGTGTTGCTCACGGGAGTGACCAAATTCTCCCAGGTAAGCGTGTTCAGCGGTTTCAACCAGCCGGATGACATCAGCATGGATGCCCGTTACGAGACACTTTGCGGCATTACCCAGAACGAACTGGAACATTATTTTTCTGAACAGATAGCCGATATGGCCCGCCAATACGAAGTTACCTTGGAAGAGATGTACCGACGTTTGAAACTCCAGTATGACGGATACCATTTCTGTGAGAAGATGACGGATGTATACAATCCTTTCAGCCTGCTCAATGCCTTCGGAAAGAAACAACTCCGTAACTACTGGTTCAGTTCAGGAACTCCGACTTATCTGATTCGTCTGTTAGCTCATTTCAAGGAGAACATGAACGAGCTGACCGGAAAATACTACCGTCCGGAGGAATTTATCGACTACAAAGCCGATGTGGAGCAACCGCTTCCGATGATTTACCAGAGCGGTTACCTCACCATCAAGGACTACGACAGTGAGTTCGATATCTTCCTACTGGACTATCCGAACAATGAAGTGAAGAGCGGTTTCCTGACAGCTCTAGCTACATCGTACTTACGTCCTTCTACAGAGACCGGTGGCTGGGTTCGCGAGGTAGTACGTGCCCTCAGATCGGGCGATTCTGATGCGTTATGTACCTTGTTTACTTCATTCCTGGCTAGTATTCCCTACACGATGCGTCGCAAGGAGAATGAACCGGAACGTGAACGGTATTTCCAGTACACGTTCTATCTGATTCTCCGGATGTTGAGTGTCTATACCGTTTACATTGAAAAGGCACAGAGTCAGGGACGGGTGGACTGTGTGATAGAAACGCCGCAATATGTCTATATCTTCGAGTTCAAGTTGGATGGTACGGCTGCCGAGGCCCTGCAGCAGATTGAAGAAAAGGGGTATGCCCGTGAATATGCTTCAGATTCCCGTAAATTATTTAAGATTGGTGCCTCCTTCTCTTCGGAAACGGGGACTATCGGGGAGTGGCAGGTAATTCCGTCATTTTCTAAGAGGGTACAGTTTTAATCGATGTATTGATAGGGCTTACTACATAAAAAACCGGATTTTATTCATGAATATCCTTCTGTTGAATAAAATCCGGTTTATATTTTTCCGGGTAAAACAATCCATTTCCCTAAGGTTCAAGCAAATTCCCATTCATTAGGGACAGATGTTTGCCACCAGCTTCTTTCAAATTCCAACTCGCGATGGACACCCTTGCTATTGGCTGTATGATTCCCGCTATTAGGACTCACCCTGGACTTGCACCCGTTAGCTAATACTCATGCCGAGCATATTAAAAAAGAGGATAGGAAAACCTACCCTCTTTCTTAATATCAATTCTCAAGTTATTATTTAACTTTCTGAATCTTAATCTTAGCAGTTGTAACAACACCGGCTTTATCGGTAAATTTAACAACCAACTCAGCAGCCTGACCTGCAGCCAAATAGTTATCTTCTCCACCAATTGTAATACCAGCATAACCTCTACCACCAGTAGTAGCTTTAAGAGTTGAACTATTATAGTTAACACTCATTTCCAACTTAACTTGCTTAGTATCAACTAATGTAACACTAGCAGGAGTATCTTCGTAAGCAATTGTTATACCTGAAATAACACCACGATTTGTTGTAGTACCATCAGTAAATGGATACAATGCTGAACCACCAAGTGAATTCATTGCAAGTTCTGCACCCTCATATTTCAGAGCCAAACCAGCACCTGCTTTTGTACCACCAAGAATTGTATTATCAGCATTTACAACTGCTCCGTCTGCCGAAGGAGTATCTGCCTTAGTATAATAAATCAATTCTGCACCTTCAAACAAAGATTTAACTTTAACAGTGAATGAAGTCTTAACTTTCAATTCTGTAGAACCAAATTGATAATATGCAACAGCATCCAAAGTATTATCAACAATCTGACCTTCAGCATTTACATAAGCATTAGACTTAGTAATATCCTTTTCTGTTCCAGTTCCTTCAACAGAAGAAGATGCAAAATCTTGAGTTTTTCCATCAGCATCTGTATACTTCAATGACTCAAACTTAATAACGTTTGCATTTGTTGAGCCATCAAACAAATCAGAAGCAAAAATTGTTCCAAGCTTAATTTTGCCATCACCATTCATTCTTACTGTACGCTCATTGTCAGTCCAGAAGTTATCATTAACCTTAGTAAAGATTGACTCGAATGTAGGCAAAGTAATGTTAATAGGAGCAACAACTTTCTTAATTTCACCCTTAGAAGTACTCAATGTCAAATCCAAATCATACTTACCTTCCTTAACAGTAGATTTAAATTCGCCATAACTTCTATCAGCAATAGTAATAACTGCATACTTAATAGATTTTACTCTACTTCCTGATGTTTGATCATTAAGTTTAATTTCCTTCTGCATAGCTTTAGCATCTTCTAAGCTAGCAAAATATTTAACACTCAAAGCAGAAGAGAACAAATCGCCTTTAGACCATGCAGCTGACAAATCTGTAGACTGTTCTGCACTCAAGCTGCTAAATACATCTTCCATATCAATAATGATATTCTGAGCATTTGCATCTTTTGACGCAGTCATTACATATTCAGTTGTACCAATAGTCTGCTTTTCATCAACTGTTGTACCTGTAAAGTTATCAATTTCAATAGTTTTAGTTTCACTAACCAAACCATTTACTCCCAACAATGTAACATTCAAACGAATCTTTCCAGAAGCATCATTTGCTGCTTTATCACTAACAACAAGTGTATTAGTTGATTTATCAACAGTTACACCTAATAATGAAGCGTCCTCAATAGACTCAGGTGCAATATCTACTTGGACATCATATACAGCAGGATCCTTATAAACCAATTTAGATTCACCAAGAGGAACATCAGCATAATGACCAGTAACTCCTCCAATTTCCCCTATAAAGAATTTCGGAGAACCAAAAGTCACAACTTTTTCTTCATTATTTTGAACCTGAGAATCAGTCCAAGTATCAATAACGAAGTTATAATCAGTCATTACTACACCATCAACGGCCAATGCATATTTAAGATTTTCAGCATCACCATCATTATTAGTACCAGCATAAGCAGTAGCCATTTCTTCAGCAGTAGCTGTAGGAGTAATAGTCAAAGTCCAAGTTCCGTCAACAGAAGCAGCACGTGAACCAGTCAACATGTCATCATTTTCTTTTACAGAAGGAGTAACTGTAGCAGGAGCTTCCTTACCGTTCATATCAACCAAAGTAAGTTTAGCCTGAGTCAAGTCTGCATTTTTAGGAGTTACGGTCACATCCAATGTATTGATAGCACCTAGCAACAACTGGCCTTTCTTAACGGCACCTTTAGGACCTGTCCATTCAGCCAAATCTTCAGCTGCTGTACCCCAATTGATACCATATTTATCTATAGTTTTTAAAATTGTCACTTCAGTTGAAGTCAAATATTTTTGAGTAAAATAGCCATTATAAACGACATTTTCAGCTAATTCAACACTATAAATGGAAGCAGAAGCCTTTGGCAATACATAAGATTCACCATCGACGGTCATAGTATAAGTACCGTTACCGTTATCTACAACAACTACCTTGCTACCGATTTCAAGATCCTGTACTTCGCCGTTGATATACAGCTTACCGTCTTCCTTCACTTCAACCTTGACAGCTTCACCTTCTGCAATTTCAACCTTACCAGCTTCTTTGCCGTCAACATAAAGAACGTTGTCTTTCAGTTCAACAGTAGTTACACCAGTTGCAGATGGAACCGGAACCTCGACCTTTGTTCCCTTGCCTGTTTCAATGATAAGCATGCCGTCAGCATAGCTCAATGTTTTAACACCATCAAGGCCTTCTACTGTAGATTTCAGACTTTCAAGGTCTGTCTTGACAGTGTTAATCTGCTCCTGCAAGTTGTTGATGTCATCATCATAGTCTTTACAAGAAGTAAAAGTTCCTGCTGAAGCGAACAGAAGCGCTCCGA
>NZ_KB894673.1 GCF_000374585.1 Phocaeicola barnesiae DSM 18169 = JCM 13652 | reverse complement strand
TCGGAGCGCTTCTGTTCGCTTCAGCAGGAACTTTTACTTCTTGTAAAGACTATGATGATGACATCAACAACTTGCAGGAGCAGATTAACACTGTCGTATCTGACTTGGCTTCCTTGAAGACTCAGATCGATAATCTTGGCACAGGTGTTTCAAGCGTTACTTTTGATGAGGCAACGGGCGTTCTGACTGTAGTTGACGGTGCAGGAACTCATACTTATACAATCAAGACTACAGCAGGTGAAGTGGCTGATGTGAAGATTACTATCGAAGGCCAGGAGCTGAAGGTGAATGGTGAGACTGTAGGTAAGGTAGGTGACACTGTAACTGTAGTAAACGGTGAACTGACAGTAAACGGTGAAGGTACAGGTATCAAGGTAGGTGAATATACTATTTTGGATAATCAGAATGCCGGTACTGTAACCATCACTTTGCCGGATGCTGACGGCAAACTGCAGACTGTTGTTTTGGCAAAGGCTTCTTCTAGCTTAACCTCTATGGTTATTGTTTCTGAAAATCCTATATTTAATTCTGGATATACTGCGAATAGCAATACCAAGATTATGTGGGGTACTGCTGCTTTGAATAAGTCTGAGTGGAATATAACACGAAATCAGTTGTTGGTTGGTCACATAAGCACGATAGAGGTTCAAGTACTTCCTGCAAACTATGAACTTGATAAAGCTCAATTGACTTTGAAAAATTCTTTGGGAGAAGAGGCGCCTGTAACTGTTATCCCAACTCCTAACGATAAATTGTTGAAGCCTGCTGCTACACGTACTTCTTCAAAGAATGGTTCTTGGAATATTTCCATTGAAATGGATGAAACAGTTACTGCTGATAATATCGCTAAAGTGTTTGATAATAAAAAAAGTGAGAATCTGGCGTATGCTCTTTGTGTAAATGGTAATCCTGTTACTCCATATGATATTACGATTGATATCAATGAAGCCAAACAGACAGGGGCTCCTGGAGCTCAGGAAATCTCTACATTAAAATATATCGATTCAGAAGGGTATTATGTAGATTTGAAACAGGGTGGTAAATTGCCATTAAATGCAGAAACAGATTTGAAACTTGAGATAAAAGATGGTTATACTGCATATATAACCCGATCATATATTTCATTTGAAGGAAAGAATAAAACTATTGCAAAGGCAAACGGTATTTCTGCAGATGGAATGACCATTACTACCACAAATGCGTCTGCTGGTGTTACTCTGCAAGCAACTGTACACATTCTTGATGTAACAGGAAATGATTACGAAAAAACAATCGACCTGACAGTTGAAAATAGTGAAGCCGCTTCTACAGTAGTAGATTACACATACAAGGTTATGCCAGTTGAAATCAAGTCTTCTTCATCATCTGCAGACCTCACACCAATCACTATCAGTTTGAAGGATGCATTCGCGGGTATTGATGCTTCATTGTTGGCTCAAATAAAAAATGCTGATCAGGTTCAGATTGTAGAAGAAAAGGATCAGACAGGATTTATTTTAGCAACTACTAATGGTACTATAGCTGCAGATGGTAATGCGTTAAATAACTATTTTGTTAAGGCAGACGATAAAGCATGGACGTTCGGAACGGATGCATTTACTGATGTTGACAATATTACATTAAAGTTTGGTAATGGTAGTAATAATACATTCAAGATAGCAAAAGATGCTGTCAAAGGTGATTATGCTCTTTACTTTATTGCAAAGGACAAAGACCTGAAGAACGAACTCTTCCGTATCAAGATGAATGTAAAAGTAGCTCTTCCTGAATTTACGGATCTGTTCAAAGAGAACTCTGCTTATTGGACAGACGGAAAATTCAATGCAAGAATTACTCCATCAGGAACTGTTAGCGGCGCTTTTGATGCTAAAGCTGTATTGACATTGAGTTCTGCCTTCTCGGCAATAGAAGGAACTAATGCAGTAACCAGCCGTATCGCATATGTATTCAGTGAAGACGATTGTAAGTATTTCAGTGATTTGGAAAAACCAACAAATGGAAGTTCAGATTCTGAAGATAAGAATGCAGTGGTAACAACTGAGGGTATTGCAACACTTAAGAAATCTGAAGTCTATAAAGAAGGTTATGAAGAACTGAAGGTTAATAAACTTACAGGAATAACTGCTTATACAAGTGTCCTTGCTGGATTGCAGAATGGAAAATTTGAGGCTGATGCGGATGTAGTTAAAGAGGCATTTACTGTAACGCATGCTCCGTACGATGCAGTTATTACTCCAGCATTGAATGGTGTATCACTGGTATATTATGTTAATGGTGTTGCTCAAAGCTTACAGAATGAAATTCAGCTTACAGGTGAAGGTATCTTTACACCGTTGACGTTCAAAGATAATAAACCATCTGACGGCTTTGGATTTGTACTGAACGATAATTTCATTTCTGCTAAATATACATTAACATCCGGTGCTGATCATAGTAAAGAATTGGGTGGATATGGCCTGGATACATATGGTATTTGGACAATGCAAAGTGAAATTACAGATGCGAAACGTGTTCTTATTTCTACATCTGCTACTAACGGTGCAAGTGTTGACTTTACAACAATTGGTAAGGATGTTCAAGGATATAAAGAAACAAGTCTGGCTACAGGAAATAGTTCAGATGTAACATTTACTCTAAAAGATGCAACAGGATTTATTTATAAGTCTACTGTTACAATTAAGAGATAAACGTATTTTAACTATGGGAAAAGAGCGACTCGTATGGGTCGCTCTTTTTTCGTAGTATGCTGGCATAAGCATTAGTTAACAGGGGTAAATCCTTAATTAATCATAACATCGGGAACCATATAGTCAATAGTAAGAGTGTCTTTCGTAAGTTGGAATCCGAAAAAAACGGTAGGATCTGTTCCTAACGAACGGAATTTTGATTAAAGTTTATGGAAATGGGTTGCTTACCGGACCAAACATAAAAAGCTGGTTTTTATTCACTAGGATGGCATCAATGAATAAAAATCGGCTTTTCACATAAGAATCGTCTAGGTGCATTGGTTAAAGTGCTGTATCCTGATGAGTGGATGATAGGATTACTCGCCATTCACCGATGGCATCTGCTTCCGAAGAGAAGGATGCACCTACTTAATAGTCTAAAGACCTACTCTATCCGGTTCCCAAAGAAAGCCCATCCTCTGCGTTTATCATCATTAAAACCTGACAACTGGCATCACCTTTATCCGGTACCCGTCCTTCTCGATTACCCGTTCCTCTTTTTCCGTCACGATTATCAGATTATCGCATTTCAATTCACCGGCGCATTCCACCAGACTGTCCACCTCACGCTTTTCAGTCCGAGGCATAGTCATATCATAGCAGACCTGGATGAGGGCTTCTATCCGTGTGCCTTTCCGGACAACAAAGTCCACCTCCTTGTCGTTACGGGAGCGGTAATAGAACAGGGAAGCCTGTGTGTCATATCCCCGCCTCAACAGTTCTACAAATACCTGGTTCTCTAACAGGCGTCCCAGATTTTCACTCAGACTGAAAGCCTTGGCTGTAACGAAACCGTTGTCCACCACATAAATCTTCTGCGGAGCCTTCTTCATCAGTTTCAGCTTGTTGTTAAAGCGCGGCAAATAAAAGAACAGGTAAGGTTCTCTTAAGTATTCCATGTATTTCTTGGTCGTTGCCACACTGGAGAAACCGAGGTCTCCGGCCACATCGTTAAAGCTCAAGGGGTTGCAGAAATTTGAAATCAGGTATTCGGAAAGGTTGTTCAAGTCGGTAATATTACGTACCTTATGACGCTTAGCCACATCCTTCAGCACAATGGAATCGAACAAAGTAGACAGATAGCTTCCGGTCAGACTACGTAATTCCAATGTTTCCGGATAACCACCGTTACGCAAATAATCGTCCAGCAGTACCCGGACATCCACAGTGTCCGCATCCGGAGTAACACGCTTCCATTCGAAAAACTCCGCCAGTCCGAACGGGAGCATCTCAATCTGCAGGTAACGACCCGTCAACGCTGTAGCCATTTCACTGCTCAATAGCCTGGCGTTACTCCCTGTTACCACCAGGTTCACTCCACTCCGATAAAGTTTGGATACAAAAAGATCCCAACCATCGATGTTCTGTACCTCATCCAGCAGCAGATACTCATACTCCGGATAGACATCACCCAGCATTTCCATTACCAGATTTTCATCCCAATGAGAGAGCAGTTCGTTATCATCGAAATTCAGGTAAGCGAAATTCCTGTTCTGAAGCATCAGCAGAGCCTGGGTGGACTTTCCACACCGGCGGGGACCGGTTATCAGCTTGATCTGCCTGCTTGCCAATAACGCATTGAAGTCATAGCTGGAATGCCGCGGAAGATAGGACTGTGCCAGCAACCTGTCTCGTTCCTTGCGCTGGCTGAGTAAGATATTCTTCATGGAAGCAATGATTATAGAATGAAACATTAGGTATCTTCTACCTGTCTTTTCAAGCGAAGATAACTGTTTTTATTCATTTTATCAATCCTATTGAATAAAAAAGGCTGATTTTATTCAATGACATGGAATTAATGAATAAAAAAAAGATATTGGCTTTTAGGGAATATTCCACCGTTTCCAATATACAACGTTATTTCAGCAGATGATTCGATAACTTTCAAGGAGAATAATTATAGGAAGAGAGTGATATTCCGGTCGTACGGGCCGTGCGTCCCAACCTGTATGATTCTTTCCGGTCAGGGTGAGACCTTTAATCCTGGAATGGTATTCTCTTGGTTCTGTAGTCTTTCCCGTCCCTCATCCGTCCCTTTTTCGTCCCTCCTGAAAAATGCTGAACTCATTACCCTCTCATAATAAACCGCTTACAGCAAATTTCATCATTCCCGCCGCGAAAATGTTGTACGGCTGAAACCGCGCTACAGGCTTTCTGAGCGGGGTATTTGTTTGTTTCTTTCCCGTTTTTGCTCAGACTCCGTCCCTCATCCGTCCCTCGCTGAAGGCTGTCTCTGGTCCGTCTTCTGCCAATGGGGGCGGGGATAAGCTTAAGTTTTGATAATTTGAGTTTTTTAATTTATAAATTAAAATTTTTATT
>NZ_KB894672.1 GCF_000374585.1 Phocaeicola barnesiae DSM 18169 = JCM 13652 | reverse complement strand
CGTCCCTCGTCCGTCCCTCGCTGGAGGCTGTCTCTGGTCCGTCTTCTGCCAATGGGGGCGGGGATAAGCTTAAGTTTTGATAATTTGAGTTTTTTAATTTATAAATTAAAATTTTTATTATTATGAGAAAAAAGTATTTAAGTGCACTTCTGTTCGGAGCGCTTCTGTTCGCTTCAGCAGGAACTTTTACTTCTTGTAAAGATTATGATGATGACATCAACAATCTGCAGGAGCAGATCAACACTGTAAAAACTAGCCTTGACGAGCTTTCTGAAAAGATCAACAGTTTGGGTGCTGGTGTTACAGATTTCAAGTATGAAGGCGGAAAACTTATTCTTTCTACAGACAAGGGAACAAACTTTGAGGTTACACTTCCTGAAGATAAAGTAGGAATCACTACAGTTGAAGTCAAAGATGGATATCTTTGGATTGACGGAGTGAAAGGTGATGCCATTGCTACAGAAGGTGAAGCTATCGACGTGAGAGTTGATGAAAATGGTATCCTTTATATCAACGATGAGCCTCAGGATTTGAAGGATGAAGTTGGAAGCAAAGTGATAATGGTTGACAATAACAATGGTACCTATACTTTGACTGTTGATGGTGCTAGCTATGTATTGCCTAAGGCCTCTGCTGCTGTAAGTATTTCAATTTCTGATAACGAAAATACAACTGAAGATGGGTATTCTTTCTTTACAAATCTATCTCAGGTTGTTGATGCTGGTAATACTTCTTATGATGAAGAAACAGAAGTTACACTTGCAGGTGGTATTCTATGGGGAACAGCAGATCAATACAAAGGTAACTGGAAAGGTTTGAAATCTGTAGAAAAAGGTCAGTTACTTGTTGGTCAGATCAAGACTTTGGATGTTAAGGTAAGCCCTGCTACATTCGACTTGAAGACTGTGAAGCTTTCACTTGTAAATACTTTGGGTGAAGAAGCTCCTGTAACAGTAAATCCTGTTGCCGAAGGTAAATATGGTCCTTCGTTGGGTGGCTCTCGTGCAGCTGATGCCAACGGAAACTGGACTCTGAACATTCAGATGAAAGATGAAATAAATGCAGAGAATATTACTACAGCTTTTGCTGAAAAAGATGTGTATGATGACTATAAATATAAAAATGTCAAGTATGCATTGGCAGTAGAGGGCAAAGTGGTTACAGACTATAGCATCTTTATTGATACAGATACAAAAGCAACAACAGCATCAATTAGTGCATTGAGAGAATTATCTGTTAAATTTGGCAATAAGAATTTTGATGCAGATAAAGTATTGGTAGCTGCATTGTCTGTTTCAGGTATTACAGATCCTACTGAAGCTTTGCCATTAGGTGAGACAACATTGTATCTTGATGGTGATGATGAAAATGTAGATAAGGTATACGATGCATATATTGAGATTATGGATCAGAATATGGCCGATGCGTACGGAATAGAGGTTAATGGCATGACAATCACCGCTTCGCAGGCAGCTGGTAACCTTGAAGATTTTCCTATCAAGATTCATGTAATAGATGTTACCGGCAAAGAACAGGTCTCTGGTCAATTCATGATTAAGTTTGACAAGTCGACAGAAAGCGGAGTAGAGATCGGTACTCAGGTCTACAAGGTAATGCCTACATCTGCAGAAAAAGGCGCATTTGTATTGGTTGACCTTGGTGAAACATTTACAAGTCTGAGTGATGAGGATGCACACAAAATATCAAGAATGTCAGGTGATGGTGGCGCAATTGAATGGTATACAACCACAGATGCGAATACCTTTGCTGTTACTGGAACTCCTATCGAAGGTGGAATAGCTAAATTTAATCAAAATAATGCAATAATGTATTACGCTTCTAAGGAAGATGCATTGAAAGATGCTATGACTGGAGAAGAAGTTGATGCAAATGGTGACAAACTTGCTATTACAGTTGCAGGAGGTAAAGCTTCAACTATCAAGACTATCACTTATGCAGCTATTCCTGTTTCTGCTTTCAAAACAGATGCTAAGGTTGGTGCTAATGATCTGACTATCATCATGAGTGGTGAAAAAGATGGTAGAGTTAACGAAATAAAGCGTGCAACTACTACATTGACAGTAGCTATTCCTGAATTTGATGAAGTACTTGAAGCAAATACTGTAAACAATTTATGGAATGAGGCTAAGGATACTTATAGTACACGTATCTACAAAGATGCCCAAGCACCAAATAATCCTAAGATTCAGATGCTTAAGCCGTTCGTATCCAAGAAGGATGCTAACGACAAACAGTATTTTGACATTAATACAGCTGATGAAAAACTGAAATATGAATTGACATATAAGGATTTCAATAATCAGCCTCAACTCTCAACAAAAACTAACACCGATGATCATTCGATTGCATTGCCAGGTGTTATCGTAAAAGACCATAAATTGATTGAGACAGTTAATGCTGAAGCTACTTTGTATCTGTTTGGAACAACTTATAAGAACTTAAAGGTTACTAAGAACTTCAAGGTAGATGTGATGTCAATCTTTGAAAATGCTCAGGTTGCTTATTATGATGAAGATGATAATTTGGCTGCAGAAGGAGCATATGTACCATTGAAGGATCATAAATACCTGACAGCAGGATATCTTGATGGAAAAGACAAGAAGAACGGTTTGTTCTTGGAATACAATGGAGAAAAGCTGCCGTTCTCATTGGGAAATAATTCTACTGCGTTCTTAAATGGTGTTACAGTTCTTAAGCCAGACGTTCGTGAAAAAGCCGGTACACCTGATAATATGGAAGCTACTAGAACTCCAAAACAAATAAATTCTTATATTTACTTGGGAGAAGGAGCTACAGGTAGCATGGAATATGGTACTATAAGGCTTGATGGTGCAACTCGTGGAGTTTTGGAAATCACTACTCTTGATGCCAGCACACAAGGTACTGTAGAATTTACATTTGTTGATGAAATGGATGTTTATACTACTGTTTCTGTAAACTATAAGAAATAATAGAACATATTCGGTTACACTATAAACTTGTAACTGTTTATTTTAAAAAGAGAGGCTGTCTCAGACTGAGATAGCCTCTCTTAGTTAGTATACTCGGCATGAGCATCAGCTAACGGGTGCAAGTCCCGAGTGAGCCCTGATAGCGGGAATCACACAGCCAAGAGCAAGGGTGTCCACCGCGAGGTGGAATCTGAAAGAAGCTGGCGGTAAACATCTGGTCTGACGGACAGAAACTTCATATCAAGGCATGTGACTGTGGATGAGACTGCTAACCAAGTCAAAATCCAATAGCTATCCGGAACAGTCAATGTAAATGAAGCAGACATAAGATGGAAAGCTGGTACTCTTATCCGAGGAGGTCTCACGGGCGAGACGAAAAAAAATGCAGTCAAGCAGTAACAACGAACCGTGAGAAGTCAGCAGAGGTCATAGTAATCGGCAAGGTAGAATCGGCAGTCTGTGAAGGGCCGAACTTTTAATCAAACAAGTAACATTCAATACTTTATGGAGGGACTAATGCAGAAAATCGAAACAACGAACTGCCCTCGGAGGGATAGGACGGCATCCGAAGAGCATGGGGGAGTGCAGACTTTTATGGAGATAAAGGATGAAGAGCTTGTGGAAGTGCAATTTGAAGGGGACAATTTGTTGGAGCTCATCCTGAGTCCCCATAACCTGAACGCAGCATACCGTCAAGTTATGAGGAACGGAGGAGCAGGAGGTGTCGATAAGATGGAGACGAGCGAACTGTTGCCATACCTGAAACTCCACGGAGACGAATTGATAGAGAAGCTACGCAACGGGAAATATCGCCCGAATCCAGTGAGGAGGGTAGAAATCCCGAAAGACAACGGTAAGACTCGCCCGTTAGGAATCCCGACAGTAGTGGATCGCTTCGTTCAGCAGGCAATCAGTCAGATACTGATACCGCTGTACGAACTACAGTTCAGCGACAACAGCTTCGGCTTCCGCCCACACCGCAGTGCCCATGATGCATTGCAGAGGGTGCAGGAGTACGCAGACCAAGGATACCGCTACTGTATCGGACTTGACCTGGAGAAGTTCTTCGACAAAGTGAATCACAGCAAGCTGATAGAGGTACTGTCCCGAACCGTGAAAGACGGGAGGGTCGTTTCTTTGATACACAAATACCTCAATACAGGGGTAGTAGTGTCCACAAGTACGAGAAAACGAGAGAGGGCGTACCGCAAGGTGGTCCGTTAAGTCCTATATTGAGCAACATCCTGCTCAACGAGCTGGATAAGGAGCTGGAGCGGAGAGGACATCCGTTTGTCCGCTACGCAGACGACTGTCTGATACTAGTGAAAAGCCTGCGAGCCACGGAGCGTGTACGGGACAGTATCTCGGAGTTCATAGAAAAGAGACTGTTCCTGAAGGTGAACAAAGAGAAGACAGAAGTCGGTTCAATCGTGGGTAAGAAATTTCTTGGATATACCTTCTACTGAAAGCGAGACTGTAAATGTGGTCTCTGCCTACACAAGAAGAGCCAATCTAAGTTCCTGAGAACAATCAAGCAGATGACAAGCCGAAGCAATGGAAAAGGCTATGCATGGTTGAAATTACACCTAACCCGTTACATCCGAGGCTGGCTGACATATTACCGCTATGCCGATATGAAGACCTTTATCATATCAACAAACAAGTGGTATAACCGCAGACTGCGGATGTATATCTGGAAGAACTGGAAGCGCATCCGTACACGCATGGCAAACCTACAAAAATGTGGTATACCCAAAGGGAAAGCCTGGCAATGGGCAAATACTCGCAAGGGATATTGGCGAATATCCAAAAGTTGGATATTGACACGCTCTATTACCAACGAACGGCTGATATTGGCAGGTTACCCATCAATCCTGAATCTTTACATCAAGTTGCATCGCAGTTAAGAGAACCGCCGTATGCCGAACGGTATGTACGGTGGTGTGAGAGGTCGGAAACGAAAGTAGGAAGAAAACTACTTCGTTTTCCTCCTACTCGATTTGATAAAGCCAAATTTTTTAGAAATTTAATCAAAACCCTTTTTGGGAATATAGTTAAATATCTATATATCAGCTATAAAGAAATAATTTTATTAGTTTCAAGAATCTTAGAAAAGACAATTATATAATTCATTTCCGTCTCCGAACAGGAATTTAGGTTAAGCTCGGAATGACCTGAATATAGTGTATTACTTAAAGCTGTATTCTGCTGAGGAAATTATGGAATCACCTGCCACTCCCCGATAGTCCCCGTTTCCGAAGTGAAGGAGGCGCCAATTTTAAATAATTTACGGGAATCCGAAGCATATTCACGGGCATAGCCCTTTTCCTCAATCTGACGCAGAGCCTCGGCAGCCGTACCATCCAACTTGAACTCGAAGATGTAGACATACTGCGGCGTTTCTATCACACAGTCCACCCGTCCCTGGCTCTGCGCCTTCTCAATGTAAACGGTATAGACACTCAGCATCCGGAGAATCAGGTAGAACGTGTACTGGAAATACCGTTCACGTTCCGGCTCG
>NZ_KB894671.1 GCF_000374585.1 Phocaeicola barnesiae DSM 18169 = JCM 13652 | reverse complement strand
GCAGTACCGTAAGCTACGACCATTACTTCATCCAACACTTCAGCGTCACTTTTCAAAACAACATTTACATTTGATTTGACATCCACTTTCTGAGTCTGGAAGCCGATGAACGAAATAACCAAAGTTTTCGCCGAACTTGGCACGTTTGTCAACGTAAAATTACCATCGATATCAGTAACGGTACCTACAGTAGTACCTTCTACCAATACAGATGCACCTACTACAGGCAAACCGTCTTCATCAGAAGTGACATGTCCTGTCACTTTAGAAATCTGAGCGTTTACCAGGCCGATTCCTATCACTAGGAAAGCCATTAACAGCATCAATGTTCTTTTCATAAAAATCTCTCTTAAAGTTTAACTTTACATTAAAAAAATTTGTTTACTCTAACGGGGTGCAAATTTAGCAATAAATTCCTAAAGATTAACGAGGTTTGAATAAAACTCGATTAAAAACTCGTTTTTTAACACTTTTCTGACAAATTTCTTAATTGCAAACTTATAAATATGCAAAATGTTCATCTCCGAATCGACAAAATCACATATCTACGCAACTCTATTCTGTAAAAATAATGTTTTATCTCTAATATTCTATAAAATTCTTGCATCTTACGAATGGAATACCAAATAGGGTAATATCATCTAAATTATAATTGAGCAATAAGGTATATGGAAAAGATTAATTACAGATTGGTTCATAACCGTAAAAACAGTTTGAATGATAAAGGTATGGCCCTTATCCAGGTAGAAGCCTATTACAAAAAGAAAAAGATATATTTTTCTACACATATATATGTAACTCCTGAACAATGGGATAAGAAGCAGCAGTTAATAATATGCCATCCACATAGTGAAGTTCTCAATCGCATGTTAGACGAATTCATATTAAGTCTGCAATGGAAGGAATTGGAATGTTGGAAGCAGGGGAAAGTTATATCCTTGGAGTTGTTAAAACAGCCTTCTCAACGCCAGCGAAATGGCGGAGAAAATCTATTTGTTCAAATAAGTAGAAATTGGGTAGAACAATCCAACCGGAAAGAAAGTACTAAAAACAATCTTTACTCTACTCTTTCGCTGTTACAAGAATTCAGTCCGGATGTGAGTTTTTCTGAGATTTCATACACTTATTTAAAGGATTTTGAATCTTTTCTAATCAAAAAAGGACATGCTATCAATACTATAGCCAAGCATTTGAGGCATTTGAGAACACTTGTCAATGAAGCAGTCAGGCAAGACTTGATTACACCAGAAGACAATCCCTTCCGAAAATACCAGATTCGAACCATTGCAAGTAAACATACCTTTTTGCTACCGGAGGAATTACAGAAACTAGAAAATCTCTCTTTACCCAAACGTCATAATCATCTGCAACATACACTTGATGCTTTTCTTTTTTGCTGTTATACCGGATTGAGATATTCAGACTTCACACAACTTTCAGTAAATAATCTGATTAAACTGGATAAGCATAATTTATGGATTGTCTTCAAGTCCATCAAGACGAATATAGAAATACAGATACCCTTGTATTTATTGTTTCAAGGGAAAGCGATGGCTATACTTCATAAGTATTCCCGGAATCCCAATCTCCTTTTTAGCTTAAAGCCAAACTCCAGTGTCAATAAGGAACTGAAAAAGATAGGGGAGCTTGCTCAAATCCAAAAGCATTTTTCGTTTCATACGGCCCGACATACCAATGCGTCTTTATTGATTTATGAGGGGGTGCCTATCACAACTGTACAAAAATTGCTGGGACATCAAAGTATCAAAACAACAGAGGGTTACAGTAATATATTTCCTTCTACCATTATAAATGATTTGAAAAGGTGTAAACGGTGATTCCGCAGATGATAAAGGAGGAATAAGGTATATCTTTTATTGGATCTGGAAACGATTTGTCAATTATTCATCTAGCAATCTTCAGTTTTTTCTCATATACGATAACATAAAGCTCAAAAAAACTATGATAATAAACTATTTCAGTTTGAATGGTATCTATTATCGTGTAGGCCATTATGCATTTTTGGGCAATTATGCTACTACAGTGGGAGACTTCTGTAGTGGTATGAGCACAGGTAGTGCTTCATCAGGTCACATGTACAGTTATAGTGCATTCACTTTTACAAGTACATCTGCTGAGCTGGAAGATATGTGGAATATCGGTTATAAAATTTTGGCAGGCTCTACAGAATCAATCAATGCTGCCAATGAAATGTTAGCAAATGGTACAATTCTTGAAAGTGAAAAAGCGACTACTTATAATTATATTGGTCAGTTTCATGCACTGAAAGCTTTGGCTGGTTACTACTTGGTAAATTTGTATGCTTTGCCTTATTCGGAAAGTAACAAATCACAGCCGGGAATAATCATTATCGATAAAGAAGTTCCGGAAGCTTTTGCAACCGTCAGCCGTGGAACTGTTGAAGATACTTACACGCAGATTACTAAAGATATCCAGTCTGCGGAAGATGCTTTTGCACAAGCTGGTGAAGAAGCAACCAGTAGCACTTATAGTTCTGCCTATTACATGGGTATGATGGGACTTCAAGCTTTGAAAGCACGTGTCTATCTTTCAATGGGAGATTATAATGCTGCTGAAACAGCTGCAAAAACTGCTATCACACTGAAAGGCAATGGTGACGGTACAGGTACAGATGCTGTTCCATCAGATGAGACATATACATCTATGTGGGGAGATGTTGTCGCAACAGAAGAAGACCTCTTCACTATAAAGAAATCAGAAGACGATAATCTTTCTGCCAACTCCATCAATACATTGTACGGCAGCTATTATGCAACTGTCCAAAACAATGTAATCAATAAATTTGGTAAGAATGACATCCGTGCCAGCTTGTTCACTGCAGGAGCTGGTGGTGGAACTACAACTACTAAATTCTTAGGAAAATCAGCTGCTGCTGTTTGTAACATTCCTGTTTTCCGTAAATCAGAAATGTCCTTGATTATCGCTGAATGTGAAGCTCGTAATGGAAATATTTCAGAAGCACAGAATTATCTGTTGTTTACGGCTAAACGTAATAGGGATATTAAATCTACTTCTGATCTTCCTTCAAATACAGCAGACTTGCTCTCATTTATATCAGAAGAAAGAATCCGTGAGTTTGTTGCTGAAGGACATCGTTTTTATGATGCACGCCGTATGGGCGATTTAGTATCAGGAGATAATTTCCAGAATTGGGATATTCAGAAATTCGTATTCCCGATACCTGAATCGGAAATCAATACCGGTACAGGTTGTCAGCAGAATGAAAATTGGAGTGATAACTTACCTGTCTTTTAAATCTATAAACTTTAGGAGGTAAATAAAATAATTAATAGCCATGTCTAGTATTTATAAAGTACTAGGTATGGCTATTTTATATCATTTTAATTACTCATATTCAACATGTTCCCTATTTTGTACATGCTACTGAATAAAATGCTTACCTATCTGGAAAATTCTGAAAAAATCCGAATACCTACAAACAAGCTGCAATATATTCCCCCCTAAAAAAAATTAGGTATCTAGACTGGTTTTTCAAATAAGTTCTCCTACAATAAAAATCTGATTCCGTATCATTGCAGTCAGGCTTCTTCCTCACTAATAACCCAGTCTTCAATATTTCTACTTTTATTGCTGAAGTTGATACCAATCTTATATATTTTTTTGCCTTTTCCCTTGAATGGCCATATATAATGCTTATTTTCTATCTGTCCGACAGCTTTTTCAGCATTCCCATCTAATTTGAATTCCATTACATATACATATTTGTCTGTCTCCAGAAGCAAATCGATACGTCCTTCAGAAGTATGATATTCCGCTTGAGTATAGAAACCTATCAATTTGAATAGAATATAGAGTACATTCTGATAATGTAGTTCCAGGTTACGGATAAGTTCGTATGGAATATCCGCAAAAAAACTTTGCAGACGGCGGATTAGAGAATCCGCGTGTCCATTTTCTATATCCTCGACGAAACGCATAATCTGGAATGCGGATTCAGCTGGTTGCAGACAAGCATAATGAGGCAGTAAATAATTGAAGAACCCTTCTTCTACTTCTCTGTTGGGAAATCCCAGGATGTAAACTTTAAACCTGGAATTATATTCTTTTACAGTAAGATAACCACTTTGATATAAAATAGGGACCGGACTATTTTCCATTACATCTATGCCATTAAGTATATCGGAAGTGACTACTTCTTTAGACAGACGTCTCAACTCATAGCCATTTTGTTGTAATATGCGTAATAAAAAGGTGGGTGTACCGGTTTCAAACCAATAGCTACCAAATTTTAGCTGTGCCAGTGTGTTCAACAGACTGAACGGATTATATAGTCCTTCTCCGTGTTCTGTAAAGTGATAACCGTCATACCACTCTTCAAGTTGTTTGCAGACTTGAGGATATTCCATATTCGTGGAAGTAGACAACTTAACAAGGTCTTCTTCCATATACGTGTGGATTTCCTTCTCCGTAATGCCACAAAGGTTAGCATAACGGTTGTCCATAGATATATCCATTAAGTTGTTCAAATCACTGAAGATACTAATCTTACTGAATTTTGTAACTCCGGTAAGTATGGCAAACTGGATAAACAGATCTTTACTCTTTAAAGCTCCATAAAAAGCTTTTAACGTGTCACGATATGTTTGCTGCAATGAAGGATTTCCTATCGTCTGAAGTATCGGCTTATCATATTCATCTACCAGAATAACCACAGACCTACCGCATTTTTCTGCTGCACGCTGAATGATTCCTTGAAAACGAAGAGATAATGACACTTCACTAGCCTCCGCACCATATACTTTTTCCCATTTGGTTAGTATATCATTCAGTATATTGTCCAGACTCTCCGGAGTATCATATCTTTGGGCATTGAAATCAATATGAAGAATAGGATAAGACATCCATTCTTGTTCCAGTCTTTCGATGGCCAGCCCTTGGAACAGTTCCTTTTTCCCTTGATAATAAGCTTCAATCGTTGACAGCAACAAACTTTTTCCGAAACGGCGCGGACGACTGAAAAAATAATATTTTCCAGTAGTTACCAATTGATAAATCAGATTTGTTTTATCAATATAAAGATATCCGCCTTTACGAAGGCTTTCAAAGCTCTGAATTCCTATAGGATATTTTCTATTCACGTCAATCAGATATATTAAATGTTGCTAAAAACAGCTTGATAAAGTTTAATTGATAACTTGTTGAAAACAGATATCAAAATACAGCAAGAATACCACAAGTCATTTTCCCTTTACCAATACCAAGTATTGCAAAGTTAGTTTTTTATTGTTTGAAAGTATATATCCGGTAGAAATAAAATATAAAAGTAGCTTTAATTCTGTATAAGAATCCCCTATCAAACAGCAAAAGGACCTTGCAATGAATTTATTGAGTCATATTCCAACATGTAAAAGATACTACAAAAGTTCGGCGAAGACTTTGGTTGTTTCATTCATCGGCTTCCAGACTCAGAAAGTGGATGTCAAATCAAATGTAAATGTTGTTTTGAAAAGTGACGCTGAAGTGTTGGATGAAGTAATGGTCGTAGCTTACGGTACTGC
>NZ_KB894670.1 GCF_000374585.1 Phocaeicola barnesiae DSM 18169 = JCM 13652 | reverse complement strand
TCGCCCGAAGGCTCGATGGCTTATAATGAAAAACTGTCGCAACGTCGTGCGCAGACTTTTGCCGATTACGTGCAGAAGCACAACAAAGACCTGCCGAAGGACCTGTGGCATGTGTCCTGGAAGGGTGAAGACTGGGACGGTTTTGTGGCTCAGGTGGAGCAAGCCGAGGATTGGCCGGCCCGTGCGAAGGTGCAGGAAGCCATTGCCCAGTGTAATGATAACATCGATGCCTGCGAGTGGAAAATCCGTCAGCAGCTTTCTGCTGATGATTACCGTTACCTGCTGGATGAACTTTATGCCCCGTTACGTCGCAACGACTACCGCATCGAGTACACCGTCCGCAACTTCACGCCCGAGGAGGCCCGCCAGCTGCTGGAGTCTCGTCCCGATCTGCTGAGCGCGGCGGAGATGCAGCGCGTGGCCGACAGTTACGGTCGAGGCACCGACGGTTACCGGAAGGCGATCGACACCGCCCTGCGTACCTATCCTGATAACGTAGCCTTGCGCTATAACGCCGCTCTGGCTGCGGTGAATGCCGGACGCTACACCGAAGCCATCACCCTGCTGAAAGATACACAGGACGGAGCTTCGCTTAACTTACTGGGCGTGGCCTACTATAAGAGCGGGCAGGCCGACAAGGCAGAGGAAACTTTTGCCCGGGCGGTCAAAGCCGGTTACAGCGATGCTTCCGGTAACCTGAAGCAGCTGCAGGAAGCCAAAGCACTGTTCAGCGAATAAGTTTGAGAAATCAGAGAGATCAAACAATAGATATTTATTAACCAAAATTTGTGATTATGGGAATGAACAAGTTTTTTATGCTCGGATTGGCCGGCTTGGCTTTTGCGGCATGTAACAATGAAGAAGTGATAGATACAGCCCATCAAAATGGTGCTACAGTAACTGTTAGATTTGTAGGTGATGCTATTACTCGAACCCTAGAGACGCCAGCCACAGGGGATAATGGACAAACATTTCCTGTTGAAGTAAATAGTGGTAAAATTACTTTAACAGCTCAGGCTGTAGATGTGCCTAGCCATCAGATTTCAGGTTCACTTGATGGTAGTTCGGAGTATACATTTACAGGTGTAAGAGCTCCGGAATCTATAGAAGTTGTCGTTAATGAAGGAACTGAGGACAATATGAGTTTGGCCGACGTTTATAATACAGGTTTGGCAGAACCGCTTTATGGCAAATCATCCACGTTCGTGCAAGATAGTGAGGGTAATTATACAGTAACCATCAATTTGGAGCGTCGTCTGGCCCGTTTGCAGTTCTCTGGACTTAACTTCACAACTGTAGGATCTTCTTATACTGCACTTACATTAGATGGCATCTATCTGAATGGAGCTGTTAAGACAGAGAATGGAAGTGATAAGGCTACTGCTGATAACATTGGAGCTTGGGAAACTGTTACAACAACATGGAGCACAAATGCCCCTGTTTATGATGAGATTGGTGCCGTTATCATTGGTGCGGATGCAGAAACTGGACCATGGCCGAGTGCTGCCCAATGCTATGCTTATAACATATTCCCAGCAAGCGGTACTGACAATCTCCCTAAACTGACTGTTTGCTTTAGTAATGCAGTACAGACTAATGTAACGGGTTCAGAATATAGATATGCAAGAGTGGCTAAATACAAATTAGAAGGTGAGAAAGGCAATTTGGAAGGAATAGATGATAATGGCTATATTACAGATTTCAAGGCTGGCTATATTTATAATATAACGGGATTGATTCTTGGGGATGGTGATCTTGGTCCTACTCCTGACGGTGAAGGCGTTACGTTGACGGCTACCGTTACTGTTGACCCTTGGACATTGGTGAATGCAACAGTAGAATGGAAATAAGTAATAATTAAAGTTTTATTTTGGCGGAGAATGACTCTCCGCCAAAATACTCTGAACATACAGAAATAATAAACCTTAATAAGAATGATGAAATTAGTAAGATATATATTAATGGCGCTAGTCGCTACCGTCCTGACGACCAGTTGTATTAAAGATGATCTGGATGAGTGTCACAATGTGACTATCTATTTCCAGTATCTGGCTGACGGCGATAAGGACGTATTGAACCAGTATATGAGCAAGGTGGACCTGTATGTTTTTGATTCGAATGGACATATACTGGGAGTCGGCTCATATAATCAGGACGAATTAACCAAATTCGAAGCTGTCCCGTCGTTTAAACTTCGCCCGGGGCAACGTTATAGAGTGGTGGCTGTAGGTAACCCTTACGATCATACGGAAGTGGTAAACTATGCTACTGAAACAAATTTTGCCAATATTTATCTTCAGGATCCGGCTTGGAGTGATCCCAATGTTCCTGTAACCAACCACGATTACAATTATCTGGGTGAGAAAGAGTTCGTGATGCCCGATCAGGAAGGGGTGATGTATCGTGATACAGTGACTCTATACAGTGCGCATGTGAAGGTGTTTGTAGAAATTCATGGACTTCCTGCTCCAAGTGGAACACGTCAGACTGCAGGAATTCCTTACCAACTGAGCTTCGAAAATTCGAACGCACAAGTTTCTTTTAACAATGAAATTAACTTAAACGAAAAAGGCTCTATTTATCCCGATTTGATATATGATAGTGAAAATCAATGCTATCGTACACAAAATTTGGCATTGTTCCGTATGGATTCCGAAGGAGAATTAAGTGCGGGACATTGTGAACACACATTAGTTTTGACCGATATAAATACGGGAACAGAGCTGGTTCGTGGAAATCTATATAATTATCTGGTTCGTAATGCTGATGTCATTGATGTAACAAAACAGGAAGCTGAATTACCTATTTCAATCGTGTTTAGCGAAATGAATGTTGAAATTAAAGTTCCCGATTGGGTGATTGTAAACGGAAAACCGGATTGGAACTAACCTTAAGGAGGACTGTATATGAAGAAATTTAGAAAATATTTGAGTGTAATTTTACTCATGTTTTTAACTGGGGTAATGAGTTCGTGCATTAAAGACAAGTTGCCTGTTGAAGCTGATTTAGAGAAGACTGCAACTGTTACTTTGCGTATAAATGAACCTTTTTCTTCTGAACCTCTTGGAAGGAGTACTTCTCCTGCTTTGTCGGATGAAGGAATTAAGACATTGCGTGTAATTGTAGCGAATGCAAATAATCAGGTGGAGTTTAATTATAAACATGATTTTAGTAGTGAGGCTAATCCGTTAATTAAAAAAACGGTTACTTTCTTAGGTATGACCACAGGAAAGAAAAAATTTTATGTGGTAGCAAATGAAGAGAGTATTGGTTTCACAGATGATAACTATCCTCAAGTGGGGGCTGATATTTCTCAATTATTTCTTAATACCATTGTAAAAGATGACAATCGGTCTTTCTTTCCAAAACTGAAAGAAGAAATCAGTACAAATGGATTACCTATTACAGGATATCTTGAGCAAAATATTGAAGGTGATGCGGATATTACTATTTCCACTTATCATGCTGTAGCGAAAATATCGTTGAGTTTTATTAATAATACAGGAATGGAGATACCTATTACAGGCTTTTCACTTGGTAATTTCTTAGCAAATAAGACTT
Organism: Phocaeicola barnesiae DSM 18169 = JCM 13652; assembly: GCF_000374585.1. Taxonomy (GTDB): domain Bacteria; phylum Bacteroidota; class Bacteroidia; order Bacteroidales; family Bacteroidaceae; genus Phocaeicola; species Phocaeicola barnesiae. The sequence continues at coordinate 5,211 of NZ_KB894670.1, read as the reverse complement.
CTTTATTTAAGGAAGGTGAATTATTAAGTGATATTGACTATTCATCTGTTAAACAGATAATCGAAAAAACAATAAAAACAGGAAGTTATGAAGATGTTTCAGATAATGAAAATTTGCTGGTGTTTTATGTTTATGAAACAAATGCAGATCCCTCTAATTATACAATAGCACTAAATTCGATTTCCCCTAATGTGAGTATTGGTGAATCAAATCAATTTTTAGATACTAGGGATATTTTGCGAAATAACTGGATTCAAGTTATTGCAACGATTAACCTGAATGCGACGGAAATAACGATTGATTTTGATTTCGAAGTCAGAAAGTGGGATACTATGGATATTGATGTACCTTCATTTAGCTAAAGAAAGGAGTGAGAAATATGAAAAGAAACGTTGTTTTAGAAAATACGATATTAGTAGGTATTTTATTATTTCTATTTTCTGCATGTACTGATGATTCCTTTATTTCTAAAGGTACAATAAACATAAAGGAAGGTGTTGCTGTAAATCTGGCATTCAATTATTCGACAACCCAACAAAAAATACAGACTCGAGTTGTACAGAATACTGAAACAGAATATAATGTAACTTCACTTTACCTTTTTGTCTTTAATTCGGATGGAACGATAGATTCAAAAGGAAATGCAACATTCTCAGGTGGAAAATATTCAGAAACTACAGGAACTGCTCAGGGATTTGTTACAGACTTTGAAGCTCATTCAGGTAAAGGGAAAAAAATATATGCAATAGCTAATGCAGACGCTAGTGCTGGAGATATGTCTACAAGTCGTTTGGAAGAGGTGCAAAATGAAGCTGATTTGAGAGATCTACAAGTGACATTAAATAATAAGTTAAATATAGACCGTCTTGCTTTTTTGATGGCGGGTACGATTGTCGATGATGCTGGAAATGATGTACAGGCGGTTGATATTGATGAAAACGGAAACATTTATCTATCTGGTAGTAGTGTGGAGTTGGATAAGAATTTATTGTTACGTCGCGTAGATGCTCGTGTGACTTTTAAAATAAAGGTAGATATTACAAAAGATACAGAGGCTCAAGAAGGAACTATTGCCAATGCAACATTTATCCCGAGAAGTTTTGAGGTTCATAATTTGCCTTCAAGTTCTCACATATATGCAGTTCCAGAACAAATTACAACAACTTATGCATCTATGAATGAAAATACATCCTTGCCCTTTGATTCAGAAGAAAAGGATGATATGTGGTTCAATTTTTATATGTTTGAAAATCATCAAGATGTGTCTAGTGATAATGAGAAATATATAACTTCGGACAAGAAACAACAAATAAATCCGAATGCCGAGAATTTATATGCACTGCGTGAACAAAAAAATACTGGTGGCTCATTTATTTTTGCTCCGGAAAATGCTACGTATGTCATCTTTAAAGGAGACCTGTCTTATCAAAGGACATCAACGAAGGGAGTTGCACAATGGGTTAATGCAGCTGTAGAATATACTGTACATTTAGGTGAAACTGGTGAACCTAATACAGATGCAGATAATCCAGAAAAGGTAAATAATTACACTGTTAACCGGAATACTTTTTATACATATAATGTTACTATTCAAGGACTGGAGTCTATTCGGGTAGAGGTTTTGGAGGATAAGGAAGTACGTCCAGGATATGAGGGGGATGTCATTGTTGCCGGAGCTCAAGTTAAATCCATAGATTCTCATTATGGTCGTAGTTTGATAAAGCTAACAAAAAAAGATATTGAGGGTGGCCTGTCCTGGGTAATACAAACGAAATACGATCAAGGTGTAAAGGTTGCGAATAGTCCGACTAATACATTGAAAGACTATAAATGGATTCTTTTTGCTATTAATAAAGAGTTTGGTATATCAAGAGGAACAACAATAAATGGAGAATCTGTTGATTTGGTTAAGTTTCCTGGGTATGGAGCTTACGATGGTGGTGCTAAAACAATAAGCGATGTTCCTGGTGATGCAACATCAGATGAAGGAAATAGCCACAATTGGAAAGGGAAATTGCAGGCCGGTACAGGTGACTATAGCGATGCCTATTATAAAGATTTTACAACTTATTTGGACAATGATGCATGCTTACGTGATATAAATCAGTTAATTAACCATTTGTCGAAAGAAGCAAAATCTGATAGCGATATATTTGAACCAGAAAATGGTGAAGATGTTGTTTATATTACAGCTTTTATAGATGAATATATTTATACCTATAATCCAACGACAGAAGAATATCGTTTTCCGGGAAGTGTCAGTTCTACAGATACAGAACGATTGAAGTTATGGAAAGATGTTGTAAACGGTGAAGATCGTTTGATGCATGTATGTACAGGAGAAGCGAAATATAGTCATGATGGAAATTCTTCATGGTCGAATAGCGTGGTCACTTTTAAACAAAGTCCTATTTATTCCATCTATAATGAAGATGATCCGGATTTGGCTACCGCATGGGGAACTGAAAGTATCATAGAAACAGGTGCCTTACCTTTAAGTAGTAGTCATGGGCCTACAGGTACGTTGAGTAATACAGATAATAATGGACGATTGAATACATTGAATTTTTTTATTAATGGAAATACATATGTAACAAATGGTACGAAGTGGGGTGATGTTCTGCAACGTACCAATGGTAATCTTACTTCCGAAGATGAGTTAAAAAGCGATTACAAAGATATATGGCATGCCTGTATGATTCGAAATAGAGATTTGAACGGGAATAATGTTATTGATCCAGAGGAGGTCCGTTGGTTTTTGGCTTCTATTGATGAATTGACAGACCTCTGGATTGGTGAAGCGACTATGCCTTCAGAAGCAAAATTATATGGTCCTAATCCCAACGACCTTAGTGCGGTTGCTGGTACCTACTGTTTGCATGTGGCAAGTAGTTCTTATAATAGAAACACAAATTCAAGTGGAGGAATCAATACATATACTAATCCTTCTGTTATTTGGGCAGAGGAAGGAGCTTCAAAAGGAGCCTCATCTGAATCTAAAGGTTCTAATGTTACAGAAGAGAATTATACATATCGCTGTGTTCGTTATTTAGGTATAAGCTTGGATGATATTAAGGAAACTCCTGAGGATTATGTAGTAGCAACAAAACAGTCGAATGGTAACTACATATTGTCAATGTCTAAATTAGGAAGATTAGCAAAACGCACAGCTTATGATCAAGGTATGGAATTACCAGACCATAAAGAACGTGAGGCTAATAACAATAATAAGCCTTATGAGAAGTTTGAAGTGATAATGTCTCCTACAGGAGCGGCTGATACAGGACGTTATTGGGCAGATGAAACAAATAGACGGGAGGAAATCATAACACAAGGTTTTGAATCTATGTTGAATTATAGTGGACCAAGTAAATTATGTCCAGAAGGCTATAGGGTTCCTAATCAGCGTGAATTGATGTTGATGTATACTTCTATTCCGGATTGGGGAGGGGGAAATTATTGGTGTGCAACTAAATTTAGTTTTAATGGAAATGGAAAATTTTCCAATCGTCCTGGTTTTGCTTATAATTCTCCGAATATGGTACTCGTTAATTTAAATGAGGCCCAAGGGGGTGGATCAAATGTTAAAAACAAGGTACGTTGTGTACGTGATTTGACAAATTAAATAATATAAGGTTGAAGATGAGACATTTTTTTCTAGGTATCCTATTAATGGTGCTATGTCAGATATCATGTCGTGGAAATAAGCAACATAATTCAGATGAGAAAAGCTTTTCTCAAAAACAGATAGAACAGAAAGGAATGTCTCAGTCTTCTTTTCCTTTTCCCGAAATCCCCGCCACCCTGACGGAACCCGAAGCCCGCAAGTCCTACCTGCTCACCCACTACTGGGAGCAGTTCGACTTTGCTGACACCACGCTGGTGAACAACCGTGACGTAACGGAACAGGGCTTCGTGAATTTCATCGCCCTGCTGGCAGACGGCACCACGCCGGAGGAACTGACGCGCGAGAGCCTGGCGAACTGGTGCGCGGGGTTCGTCGGGACAGAACATGCCCGCAAGGTTTTGACTCAAACGGCGGACGATTATCTCTTCAACCCTAACTCGCCTTTCTACAACGAAGGGCTCTACGGAATGTATCTGGAGGCGTTGCTTGGCAAGTTGCCACAGACGGATGCGATGCGTTCCGCTTACCGCTTCAAGCTGGAGCTGGTAAGGCGTAATAACGTAGGGGATAAGGCTACGGACTTCACCTATTACCAGCCCGACGGTACGCACCGTACATTGGCCACCACACCGGTGAAGAACGACCGTCTGCTGCTGATGTTCTACGACCCGGAGTGCGAGTCGTGTCACGAGGTACTGCTACAAATGGCGGCCGATACGGCACTGGCTGAAGCCGTACGGATCGGCAAGCTGAGTGTGCTGGCCGTCTATACCGAAGGCAACGACGAGGTGTGGCGCAAGGCGCTGCCCGACATGCCCGAAGGCTGGATGGTGGGTACAGATCGCGAGGCGGTGAAAGGCGGAGCACTGTACGACCTGAAGGCGATGCCGTCGCTCTACCTGCTGGACGGAAAGAAAACGGTGCTGCTGAAAGACGCGGCCTATGAAAAGATACGTGCAACGCTAGCGCTTTAAAAAACAGGAACCTGATATTTCTGAACTTATGCAAGAACCTCGTTTGTCAATAGAAGACCTTACCCAACTTTCCGCTAAGGAACGTTCTCGTATCCGTCAGCGGTATGCCCTGCACCGCCGGTACGAAACGGCGGTGGCTCTCTATGCCGATACGAATACTTCCATCCGTAGCATTGCTGCGGAATGCGGGGAGAGTGAACATGCGCTGCGGGCCTACCTGCGCCGCTATTGGCGGGAACTGATGCTTCGCAGGTACGGTATAGAGACAGAAGGGAAGGATGCGCAGGAGATTCCTTTCTATACGGCCGACGGCCAGAGTTTTCTGGCGCACCGGAAGTATAAAGAAGCGGTACAGGCATGCGATTCCATCCGGTACATCGACCTGAACGTATCGCAGGTAGCCCGGAAGTTCGGGGTGAACGCTACGGCTTTGGCCAATTTCATGCGGGTGCATTATTCCGAAGTGCTGAAACGTCGGGAGGAGTACCGCATCAGATTGGGTATCAGTGATAATATCCGGCGGGGAGTGCGTCCGGACTGTCGGGAACAGTATGCCGCGGCGGTGGAACTGTATCGTACTACGGATATGAGTGTGAAAGCTGTGGCGGA
>NZ_KB894669.1 GCF_000374585.1 Phocaeicola barnesiae DSM 18169 = JCM 13652 | reverse complement strand
TCGCCCGAAGGCTCGATGGCTTATAATGAAAAACTGTCGCAACGTCGTGCGCAGACTTTTGCCGATTACGTGCAGAAGCACAACAAAGACCTGCCGAAGGATCTGTGGCATGTAGCCTGGAAGGGTGAAGACTGGGACGGTTTTGTGGCGCAGGTAGCGCAAGCCGAGGGTTGGCCGGCCCGTGCGAAGGTACAGGAAGCCATTGCCCAGTGTAATGATAACATCGATGCCTGCGAGTGGAAAATCCGTCAGCAGCTTTCTGCCGACGATTACCGCTACCTGATTGACGAACTCTATGCCCCGTTGCGCCGCAACGACTACCGCATCGAGTACACCGTCCGCAACTTCACGCCCGAGGAGGCCCGCCAGATACTGGAGACTCGTCCTGATCTGCTGAGCGCGGCGGAGATGCAGCGCGTGGCCGACAGCTACGGACGTAATACCGACGCTTACCGCAAGGCGCTCGACACCGCCCTGCGTACCTATCCTGATAACGTAGCCTTGCGCTATAACGTTGCTCTGGCTGCGGTGGATGCCGGACGCTACACCAAAGTCATCGCCCTGCTGAAAGACACGCAGGACGGCGCCTCGCTTAACTTACTGGGCGTGGCCCACTACAAGAGCGGTGACAAGCGTCAGGCCGAACAGGCTTTCCGCCGGGCCGTACAGGCAGGATATGCACCGGCAGAAGAAAGTGCCGCCAAAGTAAAGGAGGCGTTGGAACTGTTGGGGAAATAATTCATAGAAGATGCACTTAAAAAACATATTATTCATTTAATCTATTACAAGTATGAAACTGAGCAGGTTATTTTTATTGGCAGTTATGGGGCTAGGCCTCATTGCCTGCACAGAAAATGATTTAGTAGAAGGAGGTGACTCCAATGGAGCACAGAACGAAGATACTACGTATGTGGGATTTACCATTGATTTCAGTAAGACTCAAACAAGAGCAACAACAGAAACAGGGACAGCGGCCGAACAGAAAATCAATAAGGCTTATGTCATCTTGGCCGCAAGTGGTAATATCAGTCAGATTGCTGAAACTCCGAAAGGGACATCCAACAATAAATATGTCCTACAAACGACTCCCGGACCACACGATTTCTATGTTGTAGTGAATCCAACTACAGAACCTACAGTAGGAACATCTATTGATGCTTATTTCAACACCGGAGTTGCAATTGGAGTAGATGAGTTTGCCAATACTACTCCTAATTCTGAAAGCTTCTTGATGGCCAGTGTAAAGAAAGAAACGTTCGATATTGCGGACGGTGTTACAGAAGAAGAAGCATTGGCAGGAACTGATGCTACAGCAAATAACTTTACAATCAATGTAGAGCGTGTGGCTGCCAAGGTTACGATGACTTGTAATAATCTTACGTTGAGCAGTGGTAATAATAACGCAGCTGGAGGAGAAATATCCAAAACTACGTTTAATCTGATGGGTGGAGCAACTATGGCCTATCGTATGGCTCAGAGTACAATAGTTGAAATTCCCAACAATGCTTGGACTTATACCGTAAAGAACGTAGCTGTTGCAACTACAGGTGATCACACTGGTGCTACTCCAGCATATTGTTTGGAAAATATACATGCTGCAAATAGTTATAAACAAAAAAACACTACTTATCTTACGTTGCAAACCACATTCAAACCTACAAACGTAGTGGATTGTGCTGATGACGTCAAACCATTAAAAACAAATACTCTTGCTGCTGGTGCTCCTTTCTATGTGGTACAGACAGGAAGTTTAGCCGGAAATTATCTGATGAAAACAGATTTAGAAAACTATCAAAAACTTGCAGGAAATACAGGTAAGTTGCCTGCGGGTGTAGAATCTATTTCAGCTGAATACGAAGAGGGTGTATGCTGGTTCGGCCCGATTTGGATAAATGAGACGGAAGAAACATCAGATCAATCCACCACAGTAACGACCTCCCCTGTAGTTCGTAATACATGGTACAATCTGAAAATTACAGGTATCACATTACCGGGTGAGCCGAGTGAACCACAAATTGATCCGGAACAACCTCTTACTCCTCCAACCGACGTGGCTATCACTTTGACTGTACAGCCTTGGAATTTTATCGATCGTCCTATTGAACTTCAATAATCCCTAACCACCTGCAGGTAGCCGGACTTCAGATCCGGCCACTTGCAGGTTATATCACCAAACTCTTTAATTTATAAAAGAAAGAAACAATGAACAAGACACATCAGCTATTCCTATTATTTCTCGGACTGCTGCTATCGGCAGGCTGCTTGTCCGGATGTATCAAGGACGACCTGTCGGACTGTCCTACCAATGTGGATCCGGACCCCGATCCAGACCCTGATCCCGATCCAGACCCGACCACCGGAACCCTCCGTCTGGCCTTGACTTATACCATGCACAATACACAGGAAGACGACGGTACATACGTGGACCTCTTCAGTCAGCAGGTACGCAAGGTCGATGTGTTCGTGTTCGACGAGGCCGGTCATTTCGTACAGCAGATTACCGAAGAGGCTGCCCCAAAATTTGCCGAAAACTATACCAAAGAGATTGAATTGCCCGGAGGCAATTACCAGTTTGTGGTGTGGGGAAACCATTACGGGGATGAAACCGACCACAACTACGATGACGAAGCCGACCTTCTGAACGAAGGACGCATGACGCTGACCCAGACCGCCCGAACCACCGAGATTGAGATGCTTACCGACTCCCTGTTCCACGGCTGTACACCGCAACAGGTCACTGTGGTCAACGGCGAAGACCAGGTTGTTCCCATCGACCTGATGAAGAACCGTAACGATGTACGCGTAGTGGTACGTTGGCGCGAGAAAGGCATGACGGAAGGGTATTGCACCCGTCCCGAACATGCGCAGGGCATTACCGCTACCCTGATAGATAACAATACGACGCACGATTTCCTGAACCGTATCGTCGACAAGCAGGAAGTGACCTACCTGCCCGGACATTTCCCCGACTGGTACAATCCTTACTTCCACGGCGAGATGGAAGTCTATCCTACCGAACAGGAACATGTTTACGTGGCCGATTTCTCCGAACTACGTCTGATGAAGGATAACGCCGACGCACGTCTCGTGATACGCAACGTCGAAGGCACCACGGTTTACGACCGTGCCCTGACCGGTCCGAACGGACTCATCACCCTTTTGGACAAATACCAGACCCAGGAAGCCCTCGACCGCGAGGACCGCTACCTCATCGAGCTCCTCTTCGAGTGCGAACATGAGGATGAACCGGATGAACCGGACGATCCGGGAACAGACGAACCGGACGATCCGGGAACTGATGAGCCGGACGATCCGGGAATTGACCCAACACCGGTTCCAGAAGACCCATGGTCGGCCATTACCATCGTTGTCAATGGCTGGACCCTGATTGACAAAGACATTGAATTATAAGCGAAATTGTTTATGCTAAATACCAAGGAATTATGATAAACAAGCATTCTATATATAATTGGCTGTTCTTCCCGTTGCTTGCCTCCCTGCTGGCAGGCAGCGTCGCCAGCTGCATCAACGATCCGGCGATGGAGGAAGACACCTCCGGTAAATCTACGCTTTCCATTACGGTGCGTGGAGTAACAACGACCGTTCCAACAGATGGTGATTATGATGAATATATCAAGACCTTACGTATCATTGGGTTTGATGAAAAAGGTGTGGTCGTATGCAATGAACAACATTCTACTACAGATTTTTTAATAGAAAATGGTGTACTTAATATTACCCAGACCATGGAAGATGCTTTCCAAGGCGGTGTATGTGATTTTTATTTCGTCGCAAATGAGGATGGCTATAACGTACATGATACACAGTCAACAGCCAGAACATTAAGTGCCTTTTTGAGTGCGGAATCATGGACTAAAGATGAATTGATGAATTGTGTCATTGCCTATACTAGAATGGAGCCGGGAGCAACGAACCAACTCCCCATTCTGATGACCACGTCCGTTCGTACAACACTTAGGCCGGGTGAAAACACCATAAACAATATAGAGCTGGTGCGTTGCTTCGCGAAAGTACAGTTGAAGATAATTGATCAAACAAATTCTGCCAAAGTTGGGGATAATCCTGTATTGGAGGTTACCTATCCTAGTTATTATTCTTTATGGGATGAGAGTCAAGATGCGAACTGGACATCAAATGATGCGGAGGTAAATATTGATTTGGTTCTAGGAAAAGGAACTATAGAACAGGACGGTCAATCTTATGTTTTACATACCAGTCAAGAAATCTATTTCCCGGAGAGATTATTCACTACAGAAGACAATAAGGAAACTAATGCACTGAAGTTTTCATTCACCTTGAATGGTGAGTCTTATACAGCAGCAGTCGCAGATGAAACAGGAACAGATTTAGATTTCAATATTCGTCGCAATACCCACTATACGGTGATAGCTACTTTGAAAAAGAAAGAGACTGTAACATTCAATATTTTGGTAAATGCATGGGATGGGAAAACAATGGATGTTCCCGCTTTTGAATAAAACGATGAAGGAGGATACGATATGAATACAAAAAGAATACTACATACATGGTCTGTCGGCCTGTTGTTTGCCGGCGCTATGCTGCTAACCTTTGTTGGCTGTATGGATGATGATTTGGTGAAGAACAATAGTGATGTTGTAGAAGGTGTACCCATTACCGTCAGTCTCAAGCTTTCTGGATCTAATACTTCCAATATCGTGGTTGATACCAAAGCTAGTGGTAGTGATTATTCTTATCTCAATGATTTAGTGATTTTTATATTTGATGATAAAGACGGACAGTTTGAAGATGTGGTAACAAATTATCACGACATTAATACGCTTACTGTAAAATCTAATACAATTGATAATGATACTAAGAATCGCTTGTATAATGTAGAGTTCAAGACAACCAGCGGTAGAAAAAAACTGCTGGCAGTGGCTAATGTTGCAGAAGGTGGTTACTGGGGCAAAGTCATCGATCAATTGACTGTCGCTTATCAAAAACAATATTCTTTTAATCAGGTAAAATCCTTAATTGTTAGTCTTCGCGAAGACCTTATTGACGGTGTACAACCGTTTCATATCACAGCTTCGTCCCAGATGTTCATATCAGGCTGGAATGAGAATGTGGTTTTTGGACCGGACAACAAAGTAACTTATGGAGAATATGGTGATCAAACTAATCAGGTTGTTGTAAAGATGAATCGGGCAATGGCCAACATTACATTTAATATTGCTGCAAATCCCGATCCCGATAAAGCACAAGGCACTTTCACGCCGACCTCCTACCGTGTTTATAACATTCCTACAAAAAGTTATCTTATAAACGATTTGCAAGGCAAAACAGATTATTCCCTGACTAAAGAAGTGGAAGGGGTGACTTATATCAATACAGCCTCTGAAAATATTGGTACGGCACAGGAAGGGAAATATACCTTTGACTTTTACATGCCTGAAAATATTCAGGAAAAAGGAAAGTATATTGATGAATATGCTGACCGTGATAAATGGGAAGTAGAAGAAAGCGGTACAAGTGTAAGCGGAGCTTTGCCTGAAGATAAAAAATGGGCCAATGCCCCCCAAAACAGTACGTTCGTGGTCATAAGTGGCATCTATGAAGGAAAAGCAACAGTAGATAAACAACAGGATCAGGACGTTACTGCAAATGTTGAATATACTATCCATCTGGGAGACTTTGGTAAATCCACAGATCAACGTCGCGACTTTACTGATTTTTCAGTAATGCGCAATTACAGTTATACCTATAATGTTCAGGTACTCGGTGTTAACAATATCATAGTGGAAGCTATAAGTGACAACGGGGAGGAAAAACAGTCAGGCGCCGAAGGCTCCGTTTATGATAGAAGAAACACTGAATACAGCTATAATCTGGATGCTCACTATGAACAGGTATATTTGGAATATAACCTCTCTGATATAGCCAATAGCTTACGGGAGGGATTGGTTGGTCAGGAGCTTGATGATGCTATTGCCAACCAGTTGAATCTCACCATTCAGTCAGAAATGATGAATTATACACACGCATATTTGGATAGTGAACCTTATGCTGTCAGAAACAAGCGCGGTACACTCAGCCCGTATAAAATCTATGCGGATGCAGTGAGAGACAAGAGTGGACAAGACGCTGACGATGCCGCCGCTACAGCTAAATCCAACGTACTTGCAGGTGCCGGTACTGATGCTACTCCAGAAAAGGGCTTTGACTACAAGTGGATCGAGTTCTTGCCGCAGACAGATGAAAATATGATTTCCGCATATCCCGGCATATCGTCTTGGGCTAAGGAAGATCTTACAGGAGAAAAAACGGATGACAATGAAATGAATAATAAAGAATACTATGCCGGTGCGGATGGTGAAACTAATCACGGAAATGGTAATCCTACAAAACTTATAGATGTTTATGATATGATTGTTGAAATGGGCAAGGCCATTAAAGAAATATATACAAGTGAACATAATACACCATCAACAACGCCAGAATTTACGAATTTTAAAATTATAGTTATTCAAAACAGTAATGATTATGTAGCCCGCTTCACGGCCTTCGTCAACGAGTATTACTACCTGCGTCATCCGCTGACAGGAGCAAAGGCAACGTCATGGAGCAGAATGACAAATAAAATGCCTCGTGAAATGATTATCGCCATGAGTACTGAAACATCCGACGACGGAAATAGTTCCTATAGTAAGATTCACTCCTACATTACTCAGCTGGCTATGCAGACGTTCTATAATGACGAATTGTCAAGTATTAATGCTTTTGGTATGGAAACGTATAATGAAACACCGTTGTCAATAGCCTTTGGAACACCAATTTCTACAACTGGTCTAACTGATAATGATGGACGGAAAAATCAAAAGATTTTGATAGAAGCTTCATCTTTGCCTGATTGGTCGAAGTACATTAATCTTTCTTACAATGGTTGGACAGCATCTGTAGGAACTAATCGGACAGAGCATAAGTTGAGTAATGCCTATAAAAATGCTTATTCAGCATGTATGTCGCGTAACCGTGACCTGAACGGCAACGGACAGATTGATGAGAATGAGATACGTTGGTTCTTGCCGTCGCTCAATGAGTATATCCGTATGGGTATTGGTAATAATGGCATTTCTAGTGCAGCCCAATTGTATATGGGTGATAAGACAACGATGAACAAGTCAGTCTATCCAACAAGTTATGTAAACGACGGTGCGCTTTACTATACCAGTAGTGAAGATGCTAAGAGAGTATATTGGGCAATAGAAAAGGGTTCGTATGGCCCTGTAGACCAATGGTCAGGCAGTGGTCCATTTCCTATCCGCTGTATTCGCAATTTACCGGCAACAGATATCTCAAGGATAAATGATGTGGTATCTGATGCTACATATAAGTATTATGAAAACACTTCGCCTGATGTTATAGTGTTTAAAGACCGTCTGGTTTCAAGTCTTTATCGTCAGCGAGCGTCCGGATCGCTGGAAATTCACAATGAAGACGGTGATGCAAACAGTTTCTATTATGGAATTTTTGTGGCAGATAATTTTCTAAGGACAGAAAATCTTGGGCAAGGTTATACATATACTTATACTTTGGGTGACATTATTGGTTATGATGGTACGGTTACTTGGAATGGCGGTCGTTATTCTAATAACGGTACAATGAAAAATCCATGTGCTGGTTATGATCAGGATGGATATACCGATTGGCGTGTTCCTAATCTGGTGGAGTTGTCGGCAATGAATGCGGCCGGTCTTTTAAGTCCTAAACCAGATGGTTATGGTGGTAATGATGTTGCTTGTTGTACGCAGTTTACAAATCAAAGTGTACGTTATGGCTTCGCATTCTCTTCACTGATTTATTGTCCTGGAGGAGAAACGCAACAAATTAATAATCAGGTTTTGATCCGTTGCGTCCGCGACGTTCCTGCTAATTTCACATTCCCGACGAATTAGTTTTTTCGGACGATGAACAGATACGGATTATTGATAGGCCTTATACTGCTTCTTGCCTCCTGCCGTGCCAAACCGGGCAAGGCAGAGGCAAGGGAGTCTGCACCTACGGACTCAACCGTAGTGCAGGCGCGGGTATTCCCTTTCCCCGAAATCCCCGCCACTCTGACGGAGCCGGAAGCTCGCAAAGCCTAGCTGCTCATTCACTATTGGGAGCAGTTCGACTTTGCCGACACCACGCTGGTGAACAACCGCGACGTGACGGAGCAGGGCTTTGTAAACTTCATCGCCCTGTTGCTGGACGGCACTACGCCGGAGGAACTGACGCGTGAGAGCCTGGAGAACTGGTGCGCGGGGTTCGTCGGGAAAGACCACGCCCGCAAGGTATTGACCCAAACGGCGGATGACTACCTCTTCAACCCCAACTCACCTTTCTACAACGAAGGGCTCTACGGAATGTATCTGGAGGTGTTACTCGGCAAGTTGCCACAGACGGATGCGATGCGTTCCGCTTACCGCTTCAAGCTGGAGCTGGTAAGGCGCAATAACGTAGGGGATAAGGCTACGGACTTTACCTATTACCAGCCCGACGGTACACACCGCACACTGGCCACCACACCGGTGAAGAACGATCGTCTGCTGCTGATGTTCTACGACCCCGAGTGTGAGTCGTGCCACGAGGTGCTGCTACAAATGGCAGCCGATACGGCATTGGCCGAAGCCGTACGGGCCGGCAAGTTGAGTGTCCTGGCCGTTTATACCGAAGGCAACAAGGAGACATGGCTAAAAGCCCTGCCCGACATGCCCGAAGGATGGACGGTGGGTACCGACCGCGAGGCGGTGAAGACCGGGGCACTGTACGACCTGAAGGCGATGCCGTCGCTTTACCTGCTGGACGGCAGTAAAACGGTGCTGCTGAAAGACGCAGCCTACGAAAAGATACGTACGACGCTGGCATTTTAAAAACAGGAACCTGATATTTCGGAACTTATGCAAGAATCTCGTTTGTCAATAGAAGACCTTACCCAACTTTCCGCCAGGGAACGTTCCCGTATCCGTCAGCGGTATGCCCTGCACCGCCGGTACGAAACGGCGGTGTCGCTTTATGCCGATACGGATGCCTCTGTACGGGAGATTGCTGCAACGTGTGGAGAGAGTGAACATGCGCTGCGGGCTTATCTGCGCCGCTATTGGCGGGAACTGATGCTTCGCAGGTACGGTATAGAGACAGAAGGGAAGAATGCGCAGGAGGTTCCTTTCTATACGGCGGACGGGCAGAGCTGTCTGGCACACCGGAAGTATAAAGAAGCGGTACAGGCATGCGATTCCATCCGGTACATCGACCTGAACGTATCGCAGGTAGCCCGGAAGTTCGGGGTGAACGCTACGGCTTTGGCCAATTTCATGCGGGTGCATTATTCCGAAGTGCTGAAACGTCGGGAGGAGTACCGCATCAGACTGGGTATCAGTGATAATATCCGGCGGGGAGTGCGTCCGGACTGTCGGGAACAGTATGCCGCGGCGGTGGAACTGTATCGTACTACGGATATGAGTGTGAAAGCTGTGGCGGA
>NZ_KB894668.1:12989-13294 GCF_000374585.1 Phocaeicola barnesiae DSM 18169 = JCM 13652 | reverse complement strand
ATCCATTAGAACAAGGATTAAGACTCTAAAGCGCGGAAGTCGCCTTTAAGCAAGGCTTTTGTATTTTGATTATCCATTAGAACAAGGATTAAGACAGCGCTTCTTTGATAGCCTCGTTCCATACAAACGAGTATTTTGATTATCCATTAGAACAAGGATTAAGACTTTTTCCCCGTTTTTTTCCAGTCCCGATCCTTGTGTATTTTGATTATCCATTAGAACAAGGATTAAGACCTCTTCATTTTTCTGAGATTCAGCAATCTCAGTTTTGTATTTTGATTATCCATTAGAACAAGGATTAAGAC
>NZ_KB894668.1:0-12649 GCF_000374585.1 Phocaeicola barnesiae DSM 18169 = JCM 13652 | reverse complement strand
AGTTGGTGTAATGTATTTTGATTATCCATTAGAACAAGGATTAAGACTCAACCACGGCGTCCGCACACTTCCGGCCTCTCCTTGTATTTTGATTATCCATTAGAACAAGGATTAAGACAAAAATTGCCACGAGGCGGATGGCGTTATGTGCTGCGTATTTTGATTATCCATTAGAACAAGGATTAAGACACCAATTCAGAGCGGCTGTAAGACCACTCCAAAGTATTTTGATTATCCATTAGAACAAGGATTAAGACCAGTTCGTTGAAGCGTAACACCTCAACTTGATGTTTGTATTTTGATTATCCATTAGAACAAGGATTAAGACAGAAAGCAGACATCATAATAGGTGAAATAATTTGTATTTTGATTATCCATTAGAACAAGGATTAAGACGCCGACAGACCAGCCGGTGATGACGGTAGCTTTGGTATTTTGATTATCCATTAGAACAAGGATTAAGACAGCTAAGAAGGAAAGATCCCAACCAATTGCAATTGTATTTTGATTATCCATTAGAACAAGGATTAAGACAAATCCGACATCTCTATGATTATCTGATCTGAATCATTATTATCAGTAAAGTTTCATACTTGATACGAGTCAATCTTGCTGCTGCGAGTATTTGGCTATGGCGGTAGCTAATCCTGCCGTGATACATCTATTGTAACTTTTAGCCTACAAAGATAAGTTAAGGAGCACTTTAATAATGTGTTATCCGATATGAATGAACTTATTGATTTATAACATTACAAGATACTTAGCAGAAAAAACTCTTTAAATAAAAAAGTAAAAAATTTGGTTTATTCAGACTAAATGCTTAATATTGCCAATGGTATGTTAATATATTTTGTGTCAAAAGACCTTTGTTAGCCCATAGGCCTGTTTATTGAAATGATAATTCCGTTGAATCGTCATTATTTAATAATGATGTTCTCTTAGTATAAGTTCGACAAAATAGAGAATATG
This sequence comes from Phocaeicola barnesiae DSM 18169 = JCM 13652, assembly GCF_000374585.1. GTDB lineage: Bacteria > Bacteroidota > Bacteroidia > Bacteroidales > Bacteroidaceae > Phocaeicola > Phocaeicola barnesiae. The sequence goes on along the minus strand of NZ_KB894668.1, from coordinate 11,680 downwards.
CTTATTTGTTTGTATTTGACGGAATGGACTGTTGGAACTTTGTTTATAATTAATCGAGAGTATGAAAAAACTAGTAACAAGTGTATTTCTGCAGTTCTTGCTTCTCTTCTTTTCCTCGGAGTGGTGCATGTTGCAGGCGCAATCTCAGGCGAAAGAAGCGATGAGGAAAGAATATCCCCAATTGATGGAGATTTATGGGAAGAAACTGGAAGTACAGCATGCACATTATATTTTTGCGGTAGACATATCGAGTTCTATGTTACCCTATGAAACCGTGGTAAAAAAGAACTTTGAGGCATTTGTTAATGCCATTCCAGATGGGGATCAGGTAACTCTTATCCGTATGGCCAGGGAGGATTATACTGATTTTGTAGGGCTGTTTAAATGCATCACCCTTACTCCCGAAACACGTAAATCGTTGGTAGATGTGCTTTATTCCCCTCAATTTGCCTTTTTGAAAGATGGAAATCCTCGAAACGGATCAGACGGTTATACCATGTCACGGAAAGTGTTGGAAGCTGTTAATACCGTAGGAAGTACGGATTTGACTTTTATCTACCTATTGACAGATTTTGAGTATTGGACATCCAGACATCACTATGATAAGGATGCTGAAGATTGGGGAAAACTGGAAGGTCTCCTTTCGGCGGAGCGTAAATTTTCTTTGTGCAAATATGGACTGGAGCTGAATTTCGATGATCCTAAATTGAGGCAGAATGCTATTTTCAAGGATGAATTGGATAAAATATTCGGAAAGGTGGATTATCAGGCTGTTTCGTCGGCCGATGTGCTTTCCCAGTGGTTCTCGCATACCATTTCCAATGTAATGGCAGCTAAAATGAATAGTATGCTTAAGAAAGACTGGGCTGTTTTATGCGATTCTTTAAATCCAAGGATTGAAACTGACGGAGAAAAAGTGTTTTTGCGGACTACGGCTTTTTCTACTCCGTTAGCGACTGGCCTGAAGGCTAAAGCAGAAGTTTCGGGACCTTTTTTTCAAAGGGAAGAGGATGTCGCCGGCTTCTATCCTTTGGGAGAGCCTGTTCTGCTGGGTGAGATAGTGAATTCGGATAAGTCGTTATTGCCGGGTTTCCTCAGTCGGGAGAAGGCTGATGTCTTGCTGGATATAACTGTTGATTCTCCGGTGGAGCAGGAAATTAAGAAATTGCAGACTCTATGTGGGGAAAGAAACGGAGGGCTTATTGAATGTACGTATCAGAAACTGCTGGAAATGCCGGCGTGCCGGTTGTGGAATTCTTTCATTCCATTATGGGTCTGGGTGGTTATGGCTTTGATTCTGGTGATAGTAATCGTTTCTGTTTTATATACGGCTTTTCTGCTGAAGGTAAAACGTTCGTGGATAATAACGGTAGTGGAAAAGAATGCAGACGGAAAGACCCGTCGTATAAATGGAGATACGGAGGAACTTCCCTATCGTATCGGACGGGACGGGATGTTGGCGGTACGTGGTGCCGACTGGGTGCTGGTCCTGACTGCCAGAAAGTATAATCCGCTGCTTTTCTGGAAAAAGAGTGGTTTCTATGTCAGTCTTTCAGAGGGTACGTTTGCGGAGATTACAGATGCCTATACCAAAGAGGTGAAACATACGTTTTCAGTAGGAAACGAAATTTTTCTGTTTTCTCATCGGAAACCTGAAGCGATAACCATACAACTTTCCGGAAACGGAACGAAATATTGTGTAGATTTAAATTGATAACCTTAAAAACATATTACTATGCCAGTTAAAGCATATTTTATCGGTTTGGGAGGATGTGGACTCAAGACCGTATCAGAACTTTCCAGAAAACTAGGCCCTCAGAATTCCAATGATCCTGAGTATCTGTTTACTTACATTGATACAGATGGAAAGACTTTGGAACAGATAAATCGAGAGCAGATATTGATATATAATCAAGATTTTGTTAATTTGGGTGATACCAATCCTTATCAGGTTTACCGTAATAATCTGGGAGGAAAGACTCCTTCGGCCAAACGCTTGCGTGAGTGGATGATAGAACAGGAAAAAGGACATGGGTTTACTTTGAGTAATATCCCTTTGTCTGAAGGAGCCGGAGCAGAGCGTATGGTGGGCCGTGTGGCTATGTTGCATAACTATCGTGCCATAGAGGGAGAATTACGGAAAAAAATAGCCCGTTTTCAAGATGAAAAGAATAATGGAAACACTGTAGACTTCAATATCTGGCTGTTTGCTTCTTCGTGCGGTGGTACCGGCAGTTCTCTTACATTGGATACACTTTATCTCATTAAGTGTCTTTCCAACAGTAGTGTGGGTAATCCAAATTTGAAGCTCGTTTTATTTATGCCTGAACCTTTTATAGAAGCTAATAGAGGAAACGTGCGCTATAAACTGAATGCATTTTCCTATATGTGGGAACTTAACGCTTTCCGTCTGAAGAGGAAAGAAACCGAGTGTTTTAAGAAATTCTCTGTAGTACCTAATACTCAAGATGTGGGAGCTTGGGAACTGTATCGTTATATAATACCTGTAGATGTAGAGACCAACTTTAATACGAAAATACCTTTAAACAGCCTTTATTCTACTGTGGCTGAAATGATATATTATCTGAATAAGGGTAATGCTTCCAACAGTATGATCAGCAATCTGTGTAATGACCTGAATGCCATTGGCGGAGTGACAACACATAATGATACGAAATTTGAATGGACACAGAGTCTTATAGCTTGTGGTTACCGCGTGCTTAAGAAGGCCAATCAGGAGTTTGAGGAATACATCCAGACCCGTGGAGTGTATGAAGTATTGAAATACGGATTGTTAGGCGAGGATTTACCCGAAGACGCAGCCATACGGAACGAAGCTAAGAAAACTTTTGGAAAAGACTATATTCTGTCGTATCTGTTAGATGTAGAATCGGAAGAATGCAGGGCAAACGAAGTCAGTCTGCAAAATATGTTAGATGAAAAATATGCAGAGATACGCCGGCCTTCTGCCGATGCTTTCGATAAGTTGAAGGCCAATGGGTTCATGACACAGATAGAAAGTGTAGAGGAAGAGTTCCAGACCATAAAGGAAGAGGTGTTCAGTAAACTGAAGAGCAGTATCAATCAAGGAATTAGTAAAAGTATACGGGAGAATGGCTTGCGTTATACATGGTCAGTGATTAATTTGGTTGATGATTTTTATCTGGAACCTTTGTGTAAAGACATATTGGTTCTTAATAAATGTGATGTGGAAGAATTGGCAAACAGAAAACGTACTGAATGTATGCGGTTTTTGTCTGAAGGTGTTACCAAGAAGAATGCATCTGCCGTATTGAAGTTGATGGAAGAATACCGTGATGCCTTAAAGAAATACAACTGCCTGAAACTTTCCATTGAACTGATTGAGCAGTTGACGGAATATCCTCAAGGATACTTGGAATTGATTAGAAAAGGAAAAGGAGAAACAACAGGTTTACGTCAGTTGATTGATAAGGCTACCGAATTGTGTGGAGTTAAGGAAGATGATTACCGCAGACTGGCTAAAAAATTTAGGGAAACAGAGAATGATGCCTTGACGGTGTATTTGCCCAATCTGAAGGACATCGCTACGGGAAACAATGTTGACTGGTCGGTAGATAATCTTTTTGACCGGCTTTATTGCAATACAGTATTGGAACATGTTTCTATTAAAGATCCTGTCAGTGGAAGTTATAGACGTATACCGGTACGGAAGAATGAAGGACTGAATAATCTTTCCAGTTACATAGAAGCTATTGATGAAACTTCCAAGGTATTTGTAGAACTGGCCTTGAGTGATGTTTTTGAGTTCAAGAAGATTTTTGAGAAAAGGATTGTAAATCCGTTGATGACGGCCATTCTGAAAGTGACAAAGTCTGAGGGAACATTGGCTAATGCGTGGCTGGAAAAAACGTTGGAAGAATCGTTGAATGATCCAGATATGTTGCCTGTCGGACAGAGCAAGGAGGTATTTCTTTCCAAACTGGCAGCAAGGGACAGAATTCCTGTGCTTTATCCTATGGCCTTGGGTACTACATCGCCTACAATTTTGCGCTATGTCTATGCTGGAGCTTCCGAGCAATTGGCTGAACAGTTAGGATATGTGAAAAAAGATACTAACTGTCAGTTTGTGCAGGATAATGAGATGCCTGACCGTTTCCTTATCTTTAAAATGCCGATGGGACTTGATTTCTTTTCGTATAAATATTTCATGGATATACAATCTCAGTATCTTAGGTTGCAACCGGAAATTAAAAACGGGGAATATGGATGCCATATTCATAAGGCATTTGCCTGTCTTGATTTGGATGAAGCTGTTTCTGCTGTGGATATGGTCAATGTCCGAAGTTATTTATATTATTTCTTTAAGGCTTTGTATTACCAGAATGTCATTAATTTGCTGAAAAATAGCAGACCGGAAGCATATAGGCAGATTTTTGGAAACTATTCTATGGTTGACATAATCGGTGGAAGCACATCGACTACGGAATCGAACGAAGATAATATGATAGATTTAAGTGCTTTTACGGATAATAATAGTACGAAGAATGAGGAGGATATGGTATCGTGGACGGATAATGAAGTGGCTGATAATTTTATTCGTGTAGAGATTGATGTCCAAAGAGGAAGTGTGGAAGTTGTTTTGCACGAAATCACGATAAACGGAGATGATGTAATAGAAATCGGCGGTGAAGAACACAGGCTTGAAATCAGGAAAATGATTCCTTGTGTATCTTTTGCCAAGAAGTTAGTGGAGATGGACTGTTTGGAGATACTTAAAAGTGTGGATGTGTTGGAAAAACTGATTCGGTCTGAAAGAACATTGACGGAGGCTGTAAAAGGTGTTTCTGCCGAGGCTAAAAAAGAAATTATGCGAAAAGGTTCCAAGGAGGTACCTAAATTTGCGATCTTCATTGAAGCTTGGATTAAACAGAAAAAACAAGAGGATTTGTCTTTATTGAAGTTGATATCTGAATCTCTCGTTAAATTTTAAGGGAATATGGCCACTCCATTATGGATTGTGAATTTTGCAAAGAAAGATTCGATAGAGTCTTTCTTTGCGGTGTATTGGAAAGCGGTTCTTCAGAATATTAGTCAGGTGAATGGAAACATTCCTTTGCGCTGGTTTCATATTACAGATGGAAATCTTATTGATAACCATCGGGAAGTTATCGACGGGATTGCCCGTAGATTGACCGAAGATACCATGCAAGACGGACAAAATCTGGATAAGCTGATTCCTTCTGCTACTCGACAGGATAAACACCTGAATGTAATATTTATCGGAGATTTGACTGACAAGCGTACTTTGGAGCATTTTCATACGTTGGCTGCAGATTTGAGGGCTAACCTGTTAGGGGATAATCCGTGGAACAGTATGCCTGTTATCAATTTCTATGGCCTGCTATGGAGGCCAAATACGGTGAATTTCACTCCAGGTGTACCAGAAGAGGCTCAGGCTTTCCTGAATGAATTAAATACGTTGATGTGTTTGAAAAACACCAATCTGCGTCCGTTCCGACATGTGTTCTTGTTTGAAACTTCGATCAAGGAAGAAGAAAAGAAGGAAGGTATGAAGGCTATGGCTATGACTGCTTTACATATCGCTTTGGGACAAAAGCCGGATATGGATTCGGGGTTTATCAATGCAGGCATGGCTGGAATGTTCTATGAGAAGGAGGTACAGAAAGAGAACGAAGCTTTTTTGTTGAGCAACATTCTGCTTAATGCGTTTGCACATAGTACAGAACCTGAATTTTATGACGGGAAAGAGGCTTCTGATTATGTAAAATCGTGTGATGGTTTCTTGAACTCCGTACATGCCAAAGAAATAGGTCAGGCTGTAACAGAAGATTGTCCGATGCCTGGACAGGAAGCTTATGCTTGGGATGTAAAGAGTACGGTTTCACCTTTCAGTCTGAATCTGAAGAAAGTGTGGAGTCAGTATTATGGTAACTATCTTGTTAATTTTAAACGTAATCTGGTTAATAAAACAAAGAAAGGAGTTTTCCAGTATGCGATAGATTACAAGACAAAGTTGTTTGATAACCAGCATAATTATATAAAGGAAAAATCCAAAGAACTGGAGGATAAGATTTTTGGCATATTTTCTGTCGCTACACCTTCCAAGGTAGTGGGTATACAGCAAGGAATAGCCGTTTTGGATATGATTCACGAACGCATCAAGCAGGCTGCGGCTGAACTGAATACAGAATGTTATCAGGCTTTTCAAATGCCTGACAACCTGAAAAAGGCCTATGAACAGGTGAAGAATGAACATCAGACACCGGACGATACCATGAATGTATTGGAAGGAAAATTGAGGAATCATCCGGTCTTTGTTCTTTCTATGCTGGTAAGAGCTGCGGTTTTAGGATTTCTGTTGGCTTATTTCGGTATTTTCCTGATTCAGTTTGTTGTACAGAAAGAACTGATGGCTCTAGATTGGTTTGCTGAACATCCGATGATAACAGGGACTATCTTGTTTGTATTACCTCTTATTGGAGCTTTCTATCATTTTAACGGGTATGTGGCACGTATTAAGGCTTTGAAAGAACAATATGTGTCGTGCCTACTGATGAAATTGCAGACTGAACTGGTTGGGGAAATCAGAAAGACGGTGGACAAAACGTATCATGAACTGGATGAGTTTTGTATTTGGCTGAAGAAAAACAAACTGGAATTTCTGCAAAATACCTTGTCTGCTATTCCTCCGTCTGACTTCAGTTTCACGGAATCAGCTCGTTTTCAACCTATTTTGAAATGTGCGGTTTCTAATGGCACGGAAGATAACCGGTTGTTGATACCGATAACATCCGTTTATGAGGAAAGGAGTCCGGAGGTTAAATTGACTGGAAACTTTAATGGAAAAGATATACTGGATGCGCCTCCTTTAAATTATATCACCATCCAAGGAAATGATTATACTTTGGCAGAGGTTATATCGGATTCTACCTTACATCTGAAGAGTAAGCTTATCAAGGAACTTTTGCGGTCGGAAGCTACTGTCTACTCAAATGTAGAAAAGGAAGTGAGGTTTGGAAAACGTACTTTGCCGAACACTAAACTTTTGATACTGGATGTATCAGGAAGTATGGCTGGAACTGCCTTACAGGAACTGAAACAGGCTGTATCACGATTGTCGGTCGATACATGTATCAAATGGATTGCTTTTAATGACGGTGTAGTTTGTACCAGTGAGGATGGAATGGACATTATGTCATTACAGGCCACTGGAGGTACTTGTTATATTCCACCGTTGGAAAAGGCACAGAAACTTATGGAAGACTGTTATGTTGATCAGGTTATTCTGATAAGTGACGGACAGCCTTTTGAATCAATAGAAGATATATTGGATAAGGCTTATGGATTGAATCAGCCTATCAACATTATTTCAATTGGTGATATAGGTCGGGAGACAATGCAAATATTGGCCGAAAAGACAGGAGGTACGCAAATCGTCGTTGAGCATGCATCGCAGCTGGAAAAACAATTGGGCAATAAATTGAATGTATTGCTTACAGCTGGTGATAAAGGAACCTTTGTTTTCGGTGACTTATTACGCAAATGTCATATACCGGGGTGTGCCAGAGCATTATATAATTTCTCAATCAATCGGATGGTAAGCGCTGAATTTTCTATAGCCAGTTTGCTTGTGAAATACGGTGATAAGGAAGGACTGACTGAATGGGGAAGAGTGGCTAGTGCCAGTTGTCGTTATCAGCAGGCTGCTAGCAGACAAAATCCTCGATGTTGGTGCAAAATGGTGGCAGATATACGTGAAGAGGATTTATTGAAGAAACTTTATGAGGCTATTCCAGGTATAGAAGTTGAGAAGTTGACTGAAGTGCCAGACATGTTCGCTTTTTTGCTTTGTATGGAATCGGTTGAGCTGAATGATTTGCAATGGGCAGGTATCACGCAGGAAAGCCAGTTGATTAACCAAAAGAACAGACTGATGGAATATGGAATTGGAGTAACCGAAAAGGCGCTTAATATTTACGGAAAAGAAATAACAATGAAAACATAGTAGTATGGAAAGTTTTATATCATTGCTTTGGATTTTACTCAAGGTAGGTTTAATTATAGGAATCGCTTATTTCATATTCAGAATGGTGCTATGGCTCTTTTTATGCTATGCGAAGGTCTATTATACCCGTGAATCGGGAGAACGTGTTTTCGTCGGTTATCTTTGGCGGAAAAACGCTAACCAATATACATTGTATGACGGTATTCCTGTCTTAGGAGCCAGTAGAATCGGTTGCATAAAACCGGTAGATAATTCCATTTATCTGAAGACGATGAATGACCAGCATAATTATGTGGAGATTCTGCAGGGTAGATTCACTGATGATGGTGAAGTGTACGACAATACGGCGTGTGTAGCTGTCTGCAAGCTTTCTGAAGAGAAAAAGGCGATAGCTCTGTCTATTGATAATAAGACGGAGGTAGCTTATGCTACCGGAAGTCGTCGGGCTAGGCAGGAACTGATGATTCGTGCTGCCGCTGTAGGCACTTTGTGGAAGTCTGTGGAAGATAGTGAGGCCGATTGTCCTGATGTACGGATTGGATTTGTGGATTTGGCATTACCGGCAGCCCTCGTCTTCTTGCTGTTTTACATTCCTTTCAGTCTGGTGGCACATTCATTTGCCTTATTCCCTTTCTTGGGATGGGAAGTTTCATACACCTTGAATATGATTATCTTTTATATATGCATTGCTTGGATATTGTACGGTGTTAAACATGCCATGACGTTACGCAACCAATCTTTGGCTTTTATGCTGGGATTGATTGACCGTAATGTAGGAGTTGGAACAATCAATATTGTCATTATCGTTTTGTCTATTATCGGTGTATTGTCCTGCACTTTCATTACAAGTTATACCATGCTTCCTTTATTTTTGGTATTGGCCTTTGCTTTTATTATGAATCAGAGATGCTTCAATGGCTTGTGGAAACTGTCTGAACCATGTTCTACTTGGGGACGCAAATGGAAAAGAACGACAAGTGGAGCTTCGAAGTCTGTAGCTTTTCCACAGGGTATATCAGGAAAGACGCTGGTAGAGCGTACTTTTGACTGGGGACCTGCTTTGGATTTAAAAGGGATTACGCATCAGCATGAACAGGTGACAGTTCGTTTGTATGAAGAAGATTTTAAGGATTCTCAAGCTACTGGTACTGTCAGAAACAAAAATCCTTTCAGAAAAGGAGTGAATTCCACTGAAGATATATTGGATTTTGCAGGTCAAGTATTGAAGGGGAGTGATGAAAATGCAAACAAGGTGGAAGAAACGGCTTTGGTGCAGATTATTAACAGTGGTTATCAGATTTGCCAACGTTATAATTTGGCTGATTTCGAACTGTATAGTCTTGTTCTTTTGTTTTGTCAAACCAACATACGTTATATTTTGGATGAAGAATCGGAACCTATTAACAGATGTCACGAATATTTTCGTTTCCCCTCCGAAACCTTATATGACGGTGAAGGAGACTGCGATTGTAAATCGGTACTGGCTTATCGTATATTCGAACTTTTGGGTGTAGATGTAAATTTTGCTATTCTTAAAATGGGAGATAGTGATTACTTGAACCATGCGGGCATTATACTTAAGAAAAATGCCAGTGCCATTGTGCCGTTACCTCCTGATTTTAAGGAATATGCTCCTAATAAAGGGGTGTATTGTGAACTTACGGGAGAGGGATATGCTCCTGGAGAGTTGCCCCAAGGAGTAAATATTGATTCTATCATGACCTTTAAGAAAGCCACGGTTGTATGAAAAAATATGTTTCTTTTCTGGTTATTCTGGTATTGTCCGCTCTTTGGAATGCCTCATTAATGGGCTGGTATTTGGTAACCCGTTATGAAAAACCACTTGTTATGGCACAAATACCAGAATCTACGCGTCGCTTTCTTATTGAGCTGAATGATCGCCTATTGACAGGTATCAATGACCATTTTATTATACATCAGGTTGATTCTTTATCGGATGATGCTTGGGATAATAGTGAAGATTTTGGTCACCAGACCAATATGATTAAAGGAGAGGATGATACTTTGTTTGTCTTTTATGCTGATGTACAGGATTCTATGCTGATAAACCGTGCCCGTCTATATGCTTATGATGCTATAGAACCTATGAAACAATTGATGGGAGATTATGTATATCCTTATCAGGTAAAAGGCAGAAAACTTCCAATTTATCTTTGCACAAAGGAAGGAAGTTACCAGAAAGTTTGCTCCGGACTGGTAGGTAGTAATTCCGATTTCTCTGATTCTTGGGGCTTGTGTGTTACTCAATATAGCGGTGTAGAAGTCATGACAGTAGGTATTGTGATTAATAATCATAGTATTTTTACTCGGCGTGAGCATGCGGAAGAATACTTTAAGAGTACGCTTTGGCATGAGATGAATCATTATGTTTATTTTCAATCGTTGAAATTGAGTCGGGAAGTAACTCCTTATGTATGGGTGTTTGAAGGTTTGGCTGAATATTTTGCTTCTAAAGTGTGGAAACAAACAACCGATTTGTCTGTAGAAGAACGTCAGAAGGCTTTACAGAATCGATTGGAGTCTACTTTTAACCCTTATATCTATAATTATTCAGGAGGAGAATTGTTTTACGAATATTTAGAGAGAAAGTATGGGGAGAGATATGTGAGTCAGTTTGTACGTTTTCTTTATGAACAACCTTTGTCTCAATCTCTAACAGGTATCGGGTTGGGGGTGGAATTATGTGAAAAGGAGTGGAAAGAGTATGTTAAGACTCATTATATAGATTGATCTAAATCTATTGTATGTTAGATGATAGTCAAGGTTTCGTTAAATAAATGGTGTATTTAAGCGAATGTTTTATTCAAAAGTTTTTTAGAAGTTGAGACTATTTTTATGAAATTTTTGTTGGGGGTACTACCCTGAACCGCCAGCTGCAACAACACGTCGCATCGGTTACTTCCGGAAAACAGCTGATGCATTCACAAGTGATACGCTCGTCGATGGTACGGGCGAAACCGGCATATTCTATCTCACCTACAGGCTTGCAGGGGTGGAACGGCATACCTTTGCGTTCGCGTGCCCGCTGTACACGGCACTCCCGGGTCCGATAAACCAATGTTTTTCCGTCGTCTTCCCACAGAATATCCGCTTCGTTCAGGTTTGCGTAGAAACGTAATTGCAGGGCATGGGCAAGTCCTTCCAGACCGGGACGTTCGGGAAGTTCCAGAAACTGCTTGATACGTTTGGCTTCGATGACGGTAAACCGTCGCCAGGCTTCCGCATCGTGATACATGGCTTCGTCCATACCGAGTTTCTGTTCGACCGACTGGAACCATACACCGTCCATGGCCAGCCAATTCTTGGAATAATCTTCAATGTAAGCATTCAGCAAACCCCGTATTGTGAAAACTGCTAATGCCTGTATTTACATGTTTTTTAAAAATTTCAACTTGTCTTTGAAAATGTTGAAGATATTCGAAGATTTCTATCAAGGTCTATTAAAGGCTGGGAATTTTCTCTGAATAAGTCAGAGACATTAGTAGATGTCTGTGACTTTTTCAGAGATTTCTCAAAGAATCTTCCTGTCTTTTAAAGATGATGGCAGTAACTCTGCAAGATCCCTGGAGTAATCACTATCGTATTCATGTACGTGGTTAAGAAAATAGTTCATCCAGCCCTTGAAGTCCACATCGGCGGCCTTGCAGCAAC
>NZ_KB894667.1 GCF_000374585.1 Phocaeicola barnesiae DSM 18169 = JCM 13652 | reverse complement strand
AGAGAAAGGATGCCGGAGGGCATAAAAAAAGCCTGAACGGGTCAGGCTTTAATCAGTGAATAAATGAAGCGGAGCTTGCGGGAGAGTTCACCCGTGTCCAGCCCGGAGAGGAAAGCCTGCTCGAAAGACAAGCCGTAGAACACCTCGCGGAACATGGCGACGGTTTCCTCCGTGTCCACCTCCGCGCGGATTTCGCCCGCCGACTTTGCCCGCTCGATGATGTCGCGCCACAGCTTCCGGTCTTTCTCGAACAGGGCGGCGAACTTCGCCCCGGCATCGGGGTAATACTGCCGCACTTGCATCAGCAGGTGGAAGTAGTAGAAGTTGTAGCTGCATCCCTGCGGGTTGTTCCCGTCGTCGAGCAAGCCCACGATGCGCCGCATGGTCTTTTCCACGCTCTCCACGTGGTGGTCGATGAACTCCAGCAGCGTGCCGCCCCGGAAGCTGAACTTGTTGGCAGGGTCTTGCGTGGCGAAGATGTATTTGTCCACCCCGCCACGAACAGGTCTTGCTTGAAGGAGTAGTAATAAATCAGTCCCCACTTGGACAGTCCGCAGGCTTTGGCGATAGTCACCAGACTTGCCTTCTCGTAGTTCATCTTGGCGAACACCCGCAAGGCGTTCTCCAGCACTTCTTCCCGGTTTGTTATCATAAGCGTAAGGGGGTTATGTTTTTAGCCCACGAAGGTAGGGAAATATTGTGTTTATGGCAAGCATTATGCCACTATTTCCATAAGCAACAGATAGAAAGTTGCGAACTGGACTATCAGAGAAACGACATAGATGCCGTAGTAGAGCAGATACTTTTTCTCCTTCTCGAACTTGGCGAAATACTTCTCGTATTTGTCGTTCTTGAACAGGAATATTTTATTGACATAATACGTGAATACCCCGATGGCTACAAGAAATGAAGTAAGAATGATTATGTATTTTTCAAAAGCGATTTCAAAAATACTCGATAATTCTACCTTGAAAATCTTGATGCAGACAAGGCAGACAAGGCAGCATATCCAAAAGCTGATGATGATTGGGGTGTTAGTCGCCATACTGCTGATATAGGCATCAATACCTCTTGCTTCGTTTCTTTTATAAAACGAAATGCACCGATTTATATAGCCGTTTTTCCATTTCGAGAGACTTAGCCAATAGAAAGGATTTAGCAACCTCTCGAAAATGAAAAACAGCAGCTTATAAGTGCAGTAATAATTTATATTGTAATATGTTTCCAATAATACCCTCATGCCTTTAATGGTTTGGTGAGGAACAGTGTTCAGCTGTTGGTTCGACCTCGTTATAAACACTATTTTCCATTTGAAATAGTTTGTTGTATGGTATTGCAAACTCGTTTGTTTCACAAATGGGAGCAAACATTCGTATCATAAAAACCTTGCAATAGATACTATCACATAGTATGTTCTTATTGGATTGTTCCATAATGAACAGTGCTTTATAAAAAAACTTATCGTTCATTTCTTTGACAAAAACCACATCATAAGAGATTAATATAGCAAGACTGTCATTATTCATAAAATCATTGTAGCTTAAATTCCTTTTACAGCCACCTTCCAAAATAATTTCACAGTCATCAAGTTTTTTATCTGTTATAAATTCTATCACACCATCGTGTTTGGGGTGCTTGTATTTTATGTTGCTGTAATCACTTGCTGATATTTCTCTTATACGTGTTTGTTCAACGAAAGGTAATTTTTTTAATCCCCATTGAACTGGGTACAATGTAAATAGCCATACATACATTCCAATAATGATGATAATCGGAAATGCAAACATTAAGGAATGTCTTAAATCCTTTCGGGCAAGGCATCCTAAGAAAGCTATAATTAGCATAAGAAGCAATACAATGATTATCATCCTATTCCAATTCTAATTGTTTATAATGTATTGACAACAACACCTATTAAGTATTGGACATTCCACTAACCCGCGCCATGCGGGGCATATATCCTAACCTCCATGCCCCCAAAGGTACGAAAAGAATCGGATAAACAAACCGAATGGTTTGGAAAAGTCGCGAAAGAGTTGGCGGAAGGGGAAGAAAGGCTGTAGGCATCTTGCCATTTCCTCCGCCAATCATTAGGGTCATCTTAAAGTTCCAGTGAATTTTCCTTAAGCAAGAAGTCGTAAATGCTGATGGTCGTAATCCCGGCTTCATCCCTTGTTATGGGGCTTTCCTCTCCGATAACGATAATTTTCTTGAAAGAATCGTCCACTCTCAACAGGGAAGCCCGTTCCTGCCTTATTTTCTCATCGGATTCCATCCGGTAGGCCGACTGTATGTAATACCGTCTGCTCCCCAGATTGCAAACAAAATCGACCTCAAGGCTGGAACGGTGCTGTTTCCCGTCCTCGCCTCTGCGGACGACAGGAACGACGCCTACATCCACATTGAAGCCACGTATCCGCAGTTCGTTATAAACCATGTTCTCCATCAGATGGCTTTTCTCCGACTGGCGGAAGTTAATCCGAGCGTTGCGCAGCCCCAAGTCCATGAAGTAATACTTATAGGGGGAATTGATGTAGCGTTTCCCCTTGATGTCGTAGCGGGTGGACTTCTCTATCAGGAACGAATCGCAGAGGTAATCAATGTAATTCTTGACGGTATCATTGGATATGGGCGATTTCTTCTCGCTTTGGAACGTATTTGCCAGCTTGTTCGGATTGGTCAGCGCACCGATGCCCGAAGCCATGATGTTGATGAGTTCCTCCAAATCATCATCCTTTCGTATCTCGTAACGGTCTTTGATGTCCTTCAGGTAGGTTTCATCGAACAGGGCTTTCAGGAAGCGCACCTTCTGTTCTTCCGTTTGATAGGACAGAATCTGCGGAAGCCCACCATACAGCATGTATTCGTTAAATCCGGCCTGTATCGTTCCGGAATAGGCGGACATATACTCGCTGAAACTCAACGGGTACATTTTCACCTCGAAGCCACGCCCCCGAAATTCCGTAATGATGTCTTTGGACAGGAATTTCGCATTGCTACCCGTTACATAAATATCCGCATTGCGTATTCTAAGGAAGCCGTTCAGCACATCTTCGAACTGGTCGAGCATCTGTACCTCGTCCAATAGGATGTAATACATATCTCCGTCCGTGATGCGGCTTTCCACATAGGCATAAAGGTTGTCCGGATTTCTCATGGCACGGTTCCTGTAATCTTCCAAATCCACCTTTATGATATGGTCTGGGGCGATGCCGTTGCTTTCCAGATACGAGGTAAATATCTCAAAGAGCAAGTACGACTTGCCACACCTGCGCATCCCGGTTATAATCTTAATCATACCGTTGTTCCGCAAGGAAACGAGTTCATCCAAGTATTTTCTTCGTTCTATATGCTTCATGCTAATCGAAATTTATGTCACCAAGTGACAGAGTTTTCGATTACAAAGATAAGGTTTCTTTCTTCAAGTCTGGCAAGCCTACTCGAAAAAAATGTCATTAATGACGGCTTTTCCGGGTAGAGCATCCGCCATTATCTCAATACACCATAATCACAAGGATTTTTCCCGCTTCGGGAGCAGGCAGCAATAATGATGTAATCCGGTGTTCCATATCCAATATATTTTTCAAATTATCTTCGACTCCAATATCCCAAAAGCTTACTGAACAGTATCATCGTAACCAGATACAATACTATTATGCCGTTTATCTCAGCAAAAAACACTAAGGCATCTGCCGTAGGAACACTTTCGTATGTATTTTCGGTTAGATACCTGCCTTCATATCCTGAATAGATGAAATAATACTCGCATGTTTTATATATACCATTGAATAGCAATAGCATAATGGCAGACAATCTGAATTTATTATGACGCAGAAACAAGTGGAAGGAAAGGTCAAGGAATACGAACAATACACAGATTACTACAAAACCAATCAATGCCATCAATCCGTCCGCCGCAGCTCCCGGACCATCATTAACTTCAGTTATGCTCATTAATTGGTTTGGCTCTATCAAGACAATGGCAAACATAAGTAAGTATATTACCCATGCAATCAGTTGTCCAACTTTTATTTCAGCTATCTTCATAATGTTTTATCGTATATACTGATTAATGGCTTGGAAAGGAATATCGTTCAAAGGTTATCTTTCCTTGTTAGTACCTAAGTTCATAATCTCTTGAATGGTCAGCAAAGGGCGGTATTTTGTTGTTGAATCGCCCTTTAAAAATCTGCATATTGTGTTTTTATACCCTTACATGAACAATGGAATTAAAAGAATAATGCAAGTCCTAATAATACAATAAAAGGAGTAAATATGAAAAGATATGCCCATACATTGGAACTGTGTTCATACACCTTTCTTTCCATAATCTTCTCATTCCTATGTTTATACCGATAATAAAAATAAAGGCTGCTCCATAAGGATAACATAATGGCAAGGACTATCAAAAACACATTAGCTGCATTCTTTTGCGGTGAATATTCCATTATGATATAATAGTATATAACTGCGACGTCCACTAAATAGAATAGCAGGATTGTGGACATGATAAATGGCACATGTGTATTCAGATACATACTGGTATCCATATATCGGGTCAATACTTGAATCTTGTAAAACAAGTATTCTAATATTCTGTGAACTATATTCATATTATTGTTGTCTTATAAGCTTTTGAGTAATATATAGAACGTTGCAAACTGTATAATTATGGAAATCACATAGATACCATAATATTGCACATATTTTCTCTCTTTGTCGAATTGCTTGAAATACTTTCTGTATTTGTCCTTCTTGAACAAGAGATGATTATTGATACGATATACTAATACCCCGAGAACTACCCATAGTAGTAAAAAAAGAAAATCCGATTCTAATACAGTTATCAATAAAGTTTTTATTCTTGAAAACTGAATGCCGATAATACATATAACGGCAATTATCCAAAGGCTGATACGATATACAGAAATAATAGCCAAGACTGAAATCCATGTATTAATACCTTTATCTGCCGCATCAGCCTCTATCTTTTTACTAATTGATATAATACGATTTATATAATTATTATTCCATTTCTTTAATCCAAGCCAATAAAAGGGATTAATAAGTCTGTACAAAAAATAGAATAGTATTTTATATGCACAATAATAAATCATATTATAGTATTTCTCCATCAAATCTTTCATTCCGCTGTTTTTTTGTGTATGTGAGAACAATGTATTTAGTTGCCATCTCGATTTTGTTATAAACTTAATTTATCTATGGATATAATAATCTTTAAGCAGAAACGGAAGGATAAACCAGCTTATTGTACCTATTACAGAAATAGCAACAAAAAACCAACTTTTCTTGTTGTTGCTGTTATTCCTGTAGTGATTGTCCCACCTTCGGTATCTTTTTGTGTCTTCCCAAAATACAATTTCATTTATAAACATAAATAAAAGAGAAACACATATATAAACAACGATTTTGTTCTCATTAATAAAATGAAATGGTGCTATCAGCAGCATTATCAATGCGATAAATGGAAAATAGAAAAACAATCCGCCGATGTAATTTCCGGCTCGCCCATATCCAAGTAATCCCCAGAAAAAATACTTGATTGTAAAATACCAATAGATATACCAGTTCATAATGTTAATCTCAAATTGTTTATAATGGGTTGCAGCTTGCCGCCGTTAGGCGGTACAGGTGCTTGTTACCGATTTTTTACGAACATTGCCAAAATCCTGCGATTATTTCATTGGTTATATGATGCTTATACAGGTATAATGCTCCATATCCGAAAGGATAACTGCCAATGAGAACATCATCATTATAACCATCCTCGTCTATTGACAAGAAAAAAGAAAAGCCCTGTTGCTCTAATTCTTTATAATAGAATTCTTCATCTTGAATCAAAGAAGGGGTACCACCTATTTTTACAAGTATATTTTCACTATCCTTATCTTCTGAATATTCACTAATAGAACACATTCTTAAATTAGCGTTTCGTCTTTCTACACAATTACCAATTTCAGAAAATTCATGCTCTACTATTTTTACTGCTATTGAAGGATATATATTATTGTCTATAAGAGTGTTATAGTCTTGATGAATCAAGATGGAAAGCATAGTATTCTCCTTTTCAGGATGTACTAATGTTGCATAGAATTTATAATCGCAGGAGATTTGTTCTTCTATACATTTAGGAGGATTACCACCAATCCTGCCTTTTACATTCTTATCGAATGGAATACATTTGGCATATCGTTCGTTCATACTTTCTTTGTTTTTATTATTATCGATAATGGTTTAGCGGGAAACGGCTTGTCCGTTATCCTGCGTTGTTAGCATCATATTTAACTATCAGCAGAAAGCGACATCTCCCGTTCCAACTTCAACAATATCATATTTGCCATCATTAATCCTTATCTTAATGCCACAACCATGCTCAATATCAAATTCAACTCTAAATTCCAGTCCAAACAATTCCTCTGCGTTCTGTTCAAACAAGACGAAAATATGTGTCAATTCAATATCCTGCATACATGCTTCAATTTTATAGGTATCTTTAGCCCATGCTATAACCGAACTACAAGCCAGACTATACCATTCTGACAGGTTATTGACAAATGAGGCAATCTTTTCTTTATATTCATCTGTCAGTTCTTCTTCTGATGCAAACAAACTATCTGACAATGTGATATAAACCTCATTACCTAAATCTTTTAATGACACATACATTTCAAGATTTTCGTCAAAAATTATTTCAGTCGCTTTCATATTTTATTGTTTTTAGTTATGTTGATGCTAATGGCTAAGCGGGGAACGCTGTTAAGCGTTATCACGCTTTGTTACCAACTTTATTATTCACTTTCAGCAGCTTCTTGAAGATATTCTTCAATATCTTCAGAGTTGTTTAGCTCCAAAGCTCTCTGCACATTTGAAGCATCAGGCGGCATTAATTCTACATTTATCAAAATACTCTTGCGTGATTGATTTTGTGCAAAAAGTCCTTCTTTGTCCAAGATTGACATTGCTTTCACCATAGCAGTTAGCCTGACATCAAGCTCCTTTCCCCAATCTTCATCATTCAAACTATCAATATTCGCCCGATGTTCAAAGAGATGTTTTACATCACTAAAATATTCGTCGTAGCCAAAAGCATAATATGGCGAATCTGCATAAGACCATTTTATACTTTGTGCATATGTTTCAGAGTTCGATTGTATTACTCTGCCCAATGCTTCCCACGACCATGCAGAAATGACAGGAGCAAAACCTTCACCTGTCGTCAGAAGCGCACAATAATAAAAATGTTCGCCATTGCTAAACAACTTTTGGAAAGCCATTCTTGCGGCTTTTGTTATGGCTGCTATAAGTATTTCTGTTTCTTTATTCATAAAACAATTGTTGGTAATGTATTGATAACAACACCTGTCAGGAATCGGACATTCCACTAATCCGAGCCATGCGGGACATATATCCTGACCTCCATGCCCCCAAAGGTACGAAAAGAATCGGAGAAACAAACCGAATGGTTTGGAAAAGTCGCAAAAGAGTTGGCGGAAGGGGAAGAAAGGCTGTAGGCATCCTGCCATTTCCCCCGCCAACCACCGGAGCCACCAGCCTTGAAACTGGCGAAAAAGGAAATGCCGCTTTCTCTTTTTCGCCGGGCACATACTTCGCTGCCGATGGAAACAGGTTTAAGCCAGTTTGGATGTATATACAAAAGGATGGACTAAACTTACGGGAGTGGATAGCAATCGGGATGCAATCCGGTGTGCTGGATTTGATAATAATTCAACAGGGAACGCTGTAAGCGTTATCACGCTTTATTATAAACTCAATTTATTTTACATGATTGGCTTTTATTTACCCACCATTCCTGTTCTTCCACTTCACGAGCCTTTTGTATCTCGTCCGTTGTCAGATGCTCATTGTGATAGGCATTATATAGATTTTCCCAACCATTCTTACGATATTTCGGTGATACAACCCATTCGCCTGCATCATTAAACAGGCAAAAGTTTGCAGGAGTATCTGGTATAATCTCATCTGCCCAAGAACAGACTTTTGTCAGTCCCCTTGCGGATTTCCACTTGCCCCGATATTCAGATAAGTTCAATTTCAGTTCTGCTATTTCATTCCGTCCTTTCTCTATTTGTTGTCCGCTCATCCGATACCCTTGCTTGAATGAACCGGAGAATGTACCGCTATATCGTTTATCTCCGTATTCCGCAAACGAATAATGCCCGTATATGAAACCGTCCACTTCCGTATATTCACTTTTTATCATTTGAGAACAGGAAGAAATGCTATCTATACAAACCTTTCCTCTAAACGGACAGATTACGGATAGTCGGGTACGACTGACACCCTTTATCTCATATTCTCTACTATTCATTTTCCGGACTTCGGTAATATGAATGTCAATTCGGCTACAATCTTCTCCTAATATGCCAATCATGTTTGAATTGTCAAACAAGCTCGAAAGGTCTTGCTGCAAAATATCCACTTTGTGATTTTGGGGATAAGCCGCTCCACAAAACCAAAAGAGTAAAAAGATACTGATATAGTATATTTTCTGTTTCATATTTTACATTACTGTTTATAATGGTCGTTTGACAAGGAACGGCGTAAGACGTTATCTTTTCTCGTTAATAATACATTTATAGCTCCTTAAAAGTTATATCATCCGACACTCCCAGTTCTTTCCGTTTGACTTCAAAATCCGTTTTACTGAAAGCCCCGAATTTGTTTTCTTGCGCTTCCCATGCTTCTTGCGTGTTATTTACGGGAATGATGTAATATTCTGTCGTATTCTTGTCATAACGCTGCATGGATATGCCCATGCTGTCCTTCAAAGCACGATATGCCTTGACCAGAATAAAATCATCGTCATATCCCACTGCGTAAACACTCGCTCCGGTTATTCCCATATAAGGCGCATCATTATCGTTTTGTCGGTGATAACACACATCCATATCTTCTTTGGTATCTACCGCTATCAAATAATAGTTCCCTGTAAGATGCCGTTCATATACAAACTCGCAACTTTGCATTAGGGACAACAATAAAAGGAGTAATGATATAACTGTTTTCATGTGCTCAATTATTATTAATGGACAGAAAGGAGCATCGTCAGATGCTATCTTTCGTCGTTACCGGTATTTTTTCTTAATGTCTTACGAATAAAGTTATCTAATTCTTTGGACTTATAGAATTTCCATGATGAATATGCAATCATATTACCTTCTGGATTTTGAGATACACTCCAGTAATTCATACATTCTTTATCTACATAATTCTTAATTGTAATGATTTCTTCCGGCGATAAGCTGCTTAATTGAACAAAATATTCGCCGGAATAATCTTTGTTGATAACTGACGTACTATCAACAAACTTGTTCATGTGTGCGATACAAGCATAAAGGGCATATCCTTTTGCTTCTTCAAGCCGTTCTCTATATACAGGCTTTTGCGTTGTACAACTTGCGGTTACATAAAGTATGCACACCATTGTTATGAATTGTAGACGCTTCATATCTATAACTTTAGTCGTTATCGGTAATGGTTCAGCAGGGAACGGTTTTCCCGTTATCCTGCGTTGTTAGCGAAATATTACTTGAATCTTTTTTATCATATATATTTAGTTATAAATCAATTTGCATATACCTATTCCTATCAAGAACACCAATAGAGGGGAACAATATATCATCCATGCTGGGATTATCTTGTTCCACATGTTACCTTTGTATTTCAAAAGTATAGCGGCAGTCCTTTTGCGAGTATATCGCAAAAATAATGCGATAAAGCACAATATACCTACACCCACAAATATACTTTGTATCTGAATGGGAGTGAAGTTCTTTAATGAAAACCAATCATCTGTCAGTGCTTTGTTAAAGAAGATACTGAAAAAGAAAAATATTATCATAGAAACCATGCCCAATAAGAGGCAAGCACTGAGACGTGCAGCTTCATTATGTTTTCGATAAACCACATATAACCGATAATACAGGTAATCAAAAAAATAATACCTGTATTTTCTCCCTTCTCGCATCAAATTGTTTCGTGCGAAATGACTTATTGTCTCTTTTCTGTATCTCATCTTTGCTGAAATTTTCGCTAATATTTATAATACCATACGGGGCATATATCCTAACCTCCATGCCCCCAAAGGTACGAAAAGAATCGGAAAAACAAACCGAATGGTTTGGAAAAGTCGCGAAAGAGTTGGCGGAAGGGGAAGAAAGGCTGTCGGCATCCTGCCATTTCCTCCGCCAACTACCGGAGCCACCAGCCTTAAAACTGGCGGAAAAGGAAATGCCGCTTTCTCTTTTTCGCCGGGCACATACTTCGCTGCCGATGGAAACAGGTTTAAGCCAGTTTGGATGTATATTACAAAAGGACAAACTAAACTTACGGAAGCGGGCAGCAATAATGATGCAATCTGGTGTGCCGGATTTGATAATGGTTTGGAAAGGAACATCGTCTGATGCTATCTTTCGTCGTTAGATACTAATTTATGGTTTCAAGAATATTGCCCGATACTATATTTTGAACACCACTGAATATATCACTGCCATAATAATAAACAAGATTATCATAATCAGCCCACACTTGTTCTCGTTCATCTAACCATACAGTCAAATAACCGGGATGAATGTCTGCTAAATAGATAACCTTATTGACCTTTAACTTCACAGCCACTTTCTGCATAGCTTCCGGGCTGTATTTCTTTATTTTCTTGACATCAAAATAAAGAATATTAGATTGGTTCAGTTCTAATTTCATGTTATAGAATAGAGCAATCTTGCTTATAATACCGTCATTCAAAGGATAATCAAACTTTGAATAGGATTGTTTCAACTTATCAGCGTAACAATCCGACATCATTTGAAAGTTAAATTCATCCCAATGGTTATGAACAAGTATTTCCTTTATTGCAGTAGGTATATTCATATATAATTGTATCTAATGGGTTGTGAATAGCAGACCGTTAGGGCAGCTCATTCGCTTGTTACCAACTTTTTATAAACATCCATCATTATAAGATTTCAAGAACTCATCAATCAATGATTTCGGATTACTTCTTGTAGTCCACATAATAGGTAAGTCGTAATATTCCAATTCGTGAACAATGACAGGAACTTCTTTACCTAATTGCTCTTTTATGACACCTTTTTTATGAAGTTCTTGAATAACAGAAATGATAATATCCATAAAGACCGACTGCATTTGGTCGTCTTGTTCATCCAACTTATTTTCTTCTCCATTTTTTTCGGCTCTCGAATACTCTTGTTGAGTATAGAATAAATTGGCTTCTTTAAAATACAGACGGAGATTCTTGTCATTACCACCAATAGTACCCACTTCGTTTTGTAGCCAAAAAGCATAATTCCATTTGGCTTCCATTAAACTACTGGCATTCCTTTTTGCTACTTCCACTTGAGTTAAAGTGTTATAGCCTATTGTAATAACAGGACATCGGGGGTCGTCTTCAAGATTATCTTTCCAAAAGGAAATAGCATAGATATCTTTGATGTTTTGTTTCCCCATTTTATTAATCGCTTTTTCTGCTTTTGTATAAAAACTTTCAAATAATGTTTCTCTATTCATGATTTATATATTTTAGTTGGTAATGGTTTGGAAAGGGACTCCGTTCAGGGGTTATCTTTCCTTGTTAGTAGCGTCATTCCATTTTGTACATTTTTTTCTCCCAACCTTTTAATTCTTGAAGAACAGGTTTGGGATTTTGCAATATCTGATTAAGAAATTCTACAAAATTAGGTGCTAATACTTCCTTTTCAGGTGTTTCGTAATCAAAGAGTACAACTTCACCTTCTTTATTCTCATTGTCTGTCAATTTAAGAGCTATCACACCATAATCAGAATATCGACCTATCGCAAAATACCCTTTATCAAGAATTTCCTCTTGCAGTTCCTTGTTATTTTCAATCAGGATTTTATTCCATGAATAGATAGGCTTTGGATATAGACAAACATCTAAATCCCAAAATATTTCATAAAAGTGCTTGTATTTCAGATAAGTCTTATATGAAAGCGGAAGAATAATATTCAAAATACTCTCTAATTGAGAAATATCCTCGTCTGAAATTTGATTATCTATCGCTTTCCATACATGGTCTTTTTCTGTAATAATGTCCACCATATAATTTGTATGTTCCGGTTGGGTAACATATATCTTGACTGATTTTCCTTGAAGTATGGCATTATCCAGTGAATCCCGCATTTCAGACTCTATGGGTTCTTCATAAGAAGAAACATACATAAGGTATTCTCTATGCTCTTGCACAAAGCCCAAACATTCATCTACATATTTCTTTATTATTTCTTCCATATTCTTATTTTGTTTTCAGTTCGCTACTAATGGGATGCAGCTTGCTGCCGTTAGGCGGCACAGGTGCTTGTTATCAACCTTTCAAAAATTCAGAATAGCGTTTATTACAAATTTCTTTTATCTCATTATAGTTTTCTTCTGAATTTTCCACATAAAAATATGAAGTGTCGGGATTATATTGACTGCCTAACTTATTCTTTACCCAATTATCATAGTCAGCTAAATAGTAACCAAACTTCTTTGCAAATTTGGTTTTGTCTGAATGATAATAGGCTGCTGCAAACTGCTTACCTTTAGTATTAAGTTCATTTGATGTAAGAACTCCGTCCATATCATCAAAGAAAAAATCTCTACAATCTAACTCTTTATTTTTAATTTGTTGGAGCTCTTCTGCACAATCTTCTTCGATTTCTCGTGACATTAAATCATTTTCAACACACCACCTTACGAAGAAAGCAATGTGTGTTGCACCTGCTATTGCAGGTAAATCTTTAGGCATATCTTTTGAGTCATAATGCCATTTGGCTTTGTCATAAACTTCAAACTTCATATTTTGTTTTTTTAAGTTAGTTGATAATGGTTCAGCAGGGAACGGCTTGCCGTTATCCTGCTTCGTTAATGGTATATTTATATTTTTCCATGTCTATAAAATGCTTCTACGAGAAGGCAAGCAAAGGTTGCCACTATATATATGGCAAGTATCCACGCTCCGGCTTTACGTTGCACGGGGGTCTCGTCCTCATACTTGGCTATAATTCTTTTATACCTTTTCTTGAAGAAATATCTGCCACTCAACAGTGCTATCAAACCACCCTGAACGATATAGTGTTGAGTATCGGACAGGGGTTCAACAATTCCATATTGGATTAATATGCCCCATACGGTTATTACATTGGCATATAGCGCGACTGAAAAGAAAAGCATTGCAAAATATACGGCTCCCTCCGCTACAGAGGAATGGAGCCACAATCTATAAAACCGATAATAAAAATAATCTATCATAAAGTTACCATTAATGGGATGCGAATAGCTGACCGTTAGGGCAGTTTATTCGCTTGTTATCAATATTTATCTCCAGCGACCTATATTCATATTGCTATCAAAGAAATCCAGTTGTTCCGCAGTGATTAAGCCTTTTGAATATAGAGCTTCAATTTGTAGAAAATATCTTTCTACATCTTCAACACATCCGATATAGCTTCCTAATAAACTGCTTGCTTCTGAATACACATTTTCTTTATCAGCTTGTGACAATGTACTATCAGTTAAAGTCTGTTGTACAATTGAAATCAAACTATCTTGTAAAGTAAGATATTTGCCCTCGTTATATTCAGAAGCATTATCCAATTCTTCCAATTCCATCCGGATTGACTGAATTTGTTTTTTATAGTTTTCCATGCACTTGCACTTTTATTGATAATGGTTTGGTGAGGAACAGCGTTAAGCTGTTATCTCGACCTTGTTACAGACGATTTTATTAACTTAATTCCATTTCCAATATCGTATATACCTGACCTTTGGCATTGCGAATAAGTATGGAAATGAAATCAAAAGCATTACATTTTAGATACTCTTTGTTTACCCAGTCGCCATTGATTAGTTGTACTTGTTCGGTGGCTGGGTATTCATCATCAAAATCGGTATTACTGCATCCAAGAATGATAATTTCAAATTCAGTTTCAGCATCTTTATCTACGAACTGAATTTCATGAGATAATGGTAGTTCTCTCTTATTCTCTATTAGTAATGCTTCATATCCATTATACCTTTCATCGAAAAGAGTAATCTTTTCTCCTGAATTTACTGAATACGCATATATTGCCAAAGGGAAATTTTGCTTGTTTGCCATGTAATTATCAATTAATTCACCACAAAAATAAAGTCTGAATTTTGTTTCATGTTGTGGTGATATTAACCGACCTTTCCAATACACAGGATTATTAAACCATGAATCTTCTATCAACTCAGGAAAATAATCTTTGTGTATAATGAATGGTTTTAGATAATCCGGTATATATTCCATATATTTCTGTATTAAGTTGTCTGTAATGGCTAAGCGGGGAACGCTGTCAAGCGTTATCACGCTTTGTTAGTTGCTTCGTTATTGTCTACCCATGCTTTGATTTCATTTGGAAAATGTTTATGAAACATTCTTATCCACAACTTATCGTTACACTTGTCGGGGATACAAGCATGAATGCACTCAAACCACTGGTCCCACATCCAATCAAAATCATCTTCCGGCATCATCATCCAAAGCAGAAAATCTTTTGGTTCCCAATCAGATAATTTCATAATATCCTTTTGCAGAACCTTACGCATGGATTGAAGTTGCTCTGTTGCTTCTTGACTGGTTATTTTTCCTTTCCAAAAATCAACAGCCGAGTGTGCAAAGTCATTTATCTGTTGGATAGTAGCATTAGGAAAATATTGTTTATCCAAATGCTCTACCATATCTTGCATAAAACATATTCGACGTTGATGCCATTGATGTTGGTTGTCATCTTCTATTTCATCTAAGATATACTTTGCCAACACTATAATTGCATCAAGTCCATGATTTTCTATTTTACCCCATTCGGTAGTATTCCAATCTGCTTGTGTTTTCACTTTATCATAGCAGACAGAGCATACTCCGTTTGGTAGAGTTATGGGATGTTTTCTGCAAATAGGGCATATTTTATCAACATTTTCCATTCTATTTGATTTTTAATTTGCAACTAATGGGATGCAGCTTGCCGCCGTTAGGCGGTATAGGTGCTTGTTAGCTACGTTCTTTATTGTTCCATTTTCCGTTTTACAATATCAACAAATTCATCTTTAGTCATGAACTTATTTAGGAAATCTTCCAATGTTCCTTCGTTAGTAACCTCTGTAAAAAACACTTCATGGTCTGTACTCCACACTATTGGATTGTCTGGATTAAGGTCTGATAAACAGATGTAATGATAATTGGGATAACTTTCTGTACAAAGCAATCCAACAAAGTCAGGAGTAGTACAGTTTGAATGTTGAATGATTTCGTCCAAATCTGTATCATCATCTGAAAACCAATCATTCCAATCTTCAAAATCTTTCGTGCCTTTTTGAAATGGAGTAAATGGTTTTGCTACCCAAAAAAATTGTCCACGAGGTTCTTCATTTAATGTATAGTAGGTATCTACCATTTTCTTATAAAATGCCTCTTTATCAGAATTGAACAATTCCATATTTTCATCTACCCAATTACCTAAACCCATTATAGGCTCTGTATCTTCGGCAGATAGCCAAGGTGTATCTTCCGGCTTTTGATACAAAGCAGTATTAAAAGTTATGGCACACAAGTCGTCTTGTAAAGACATTCCTTTTACATTGGCGATATTACCGCCTAATTGCTTTATTCGGTTTATGATTTCCTGTTTCATGACTCTTATTCATTTGTAGCTAATGGTTCAGCAGGGAACGGCTTGCCGTTACCCTGCGTTATTAACATCACATTTTATTCTACCAGTGTACCATATCAATACACCATAATAACAAGGTCTTTTTGCACTTCAATGGCTTCATCGAAAATGAAATTCAAGTCGTCCATTTCCTGCTCGTAATCGTAATCACCGATACCGTTACCCTCTTGCAGCGAACTGTATTCCGCCCTCTTGCTCTCCAAATCTGAAACGGGTATGCTGATGATATAGGGAAAATCATCGCTCAATGGAATAGGAATGAATGTACTTTGACTATCCAGTTGCCAAAGGTTTTCCGCACAGTAGATTTGCGTCCCATAATGGTTGCAAATCTTTTCATACACATATCCGTATAGGAAAGCCATTTCGGGATAACGGATTTTCCCGTTCACTATGTCAGCCAACGCCGCATAAGCACCCATATTCGTACTCAGCCTATCGCTGAAATAATCGTTCAAACTGTCGAGTTCCTGCTTCAGTGCCGCCTTTAATTGGTTAAGCAGCAGATTATCACAAGTTCCGTAAACAGACTTTACCCTATCGGCTTCTGTCAAATATGCACAAACAGAGTAACTCATACCTTATCTTTTTATTTAATGTTATCGTTCCAGTGTACCATGTCGTATGGATAGTAGGGCAACCCTTTCAGGCTACTATCATCCAGCCCCAAGACCTTGACCAATGCACCGCTTTCAAAACTCCAATAGCCGTCATGATTAATACCATATTTATGGTCGTCGTGCCAAGATAAATCAGAATGACCTCGATACCATTCTTTTTTGAGGTATTTTTCCAATCGTTTCACAGCTTCTGCCTTATCTTGTTCTGCCAACTCTGTAACAGTAATAGCAGCTTGATAGGGTGACGGATATAATACTTTGTTTGTAGTCCTTTCCCAATCTGGGAATCTGTATCTAATCAAGGTGTCATAAATATAGTCTTTTGCTTCTCTGTCTTTTATCAGTTGCACTAAACTCTGTATAAGGTCATCTTCATAATCCAACATGATACCTATTGACAGAAGCCACAACATTTCAATATAAAATCCGTTATCCGTCCAAAATCTCGGCATCGTTTTGATGGTTTCCACATAATTATTTTTCAGATTATCAATATCCTGTCCCATAGAATACTGTACCAGTAAATAACGAAGCCTATAATTGAACAAAGAATCGTAACCTATATGTTTTCCTGAAAGATGCATTTGTTCATAATAACTAATATCTTCATCATACATTTTCAGTTGCTTCAAATACTGTTCTTCTGTAAAAAGTTTATCTCTTATTTCCATTATGGTACACTGTTTTTGATGTTAATTTGTTTATAAATACACCTGTAGGTATAGGATATTTCGATAACCGACACCTGGCAGGTGTGTTTCCTGATCTCTAATAGCAACACCCGTCAG
>NZ_KB894666.1 GCF_000374585.1 Phocaeicola barnesiae DSM 18169 = JCM 13652 | reverse complement strand
TCAAAAGGTCAAAATCGAACTCCATATATAATTCGCGCACGCGCGAGTACTTCCGAGAAACAGAAAACGAACGCACGTTTCCATCCAAACGAACGCACGTTTTATTGAAAACGAACGGACATCTTTATCGAAACAAACGGACGTTTTCTTGCAATAAAAGTCAAACGGTGAAACTGGTCGTTTTTTCATCGAAAAAATGGCTTTTCAGGCATTAATTTGTACTTTTGTCAAATCAAACCACGCTCAACCATCAAAACATGAAGAACAACATCCTATATTACCTGACGATTCTCCTTTGTGTATATCCTTTCCAAAAGCATTTCGCTGCTACAGGGTGGAACAATTTCATTTTAAACTTCGATAAAGGGACCTACGGAAGAGGAAGTCAGACGTGGCAAATAGCCCCTTACGACAGCAAATGGATATACTTTGCGAATAAAAACGGCATTTTACAGTTTGACGGTAATGCCTGGGATGTTTTGCCATTGAACAACCGGATGGATGTACGTTCTGTCTCTGTATCCGCCGACAGAAAGCGAATCTATGCCGGTGGAATCAATGAATTCGGCTACTTCCAGCCCAACGAAGAAGGCACACTGACATATCATTGTCTGTCCGATTCATTAGAAACGACCAAACGTCTGATTGGAAACGTATGGGGAATACATGAATCTGAAAATACCCTATATGTACAAGGAGACGAATGTGTATTGAAATGTAGGGACGGGGAAAATACACTCATCGGAATTGACGCCAAAATAGACTGCTCGAACATAGTGAACAATGTGCTGTATATCGGGACCGACAAAGGTATCTGGTTTCTGACAGGAAATTCATTCTTTCCGCTGCAAGGCGCAGAAAGACTGGCACAGAAAAGAATCAGAAGCATCCTCCCCTACAAAGAAGGTATACTGGTTGTCACCGCCTATGACGGATTATACTACTGCCATGACCAATTGATGGAAAATTTCACAACCGGAGCCGAAGAGTTCATGAAAAGAAACGAAGTTTTCTGCGCTGCCGAGCACAACGGGCAGCTAGCTTTAGGTACCATACACAAAGGAATCCTGCTGATAGACACCTCCACCATGCAACTGAAATATTTTGATGAGCATAACGGCCTGCATAACAACACTGTCCTTTCTGTAGCTTTTGACATCAACGGGAATCTATGGTCAGGACTGGACAGCGGTATCGACTATGTATACCTAAGTTCACCTTTTACCAACCTATATTCCTATCCCTACTCTTACGGAGCCGGATACACAGCTGCCGTAAAAGACGGAATTTTATATCTAGGAACCAACCGGGGACTATACTATGTGCCTTATCCGGTGAAATTCGGAGAAGAGCAGCCGGAAATTAAGGCCGTACCATCATCCAGCGGACAAGTATGGGGCCTCAACCACATAGGAAACAAGTTATTCTGTATGCACGACCGTGGCATCTTTCTGATAGAAGGTACATTCATGAAACGTATACCGGGTATCATTGGTGCCTGGTGCTGTCAACCTGTATCCGGACACCCTGACCAATTGTATGTAGGAGCCTACAACGGCATATACCTACTTGTCAACAAGGAAGGCACATGGCAGATAAGTCACAAAATAGAAGGATATACTTCTTCCAGCCGCATTTTCGAACAAGAAACAGACCGGATAATCTGGGTGTATCAGACAGACCATGTAACACGGCTGGAACTGGACGACCAACACACGAAAATGCTGAATCAACGGGAATATGGAGTGACAGAAGGCTTTCCGACAGACCGGAACATGGTGGTTTCCAGGCTAAAGGATTCAATCTGCTTTGCCACCCCTGAGGGTATCTACCGCTATAACGCCGACAAGGACCGTATGGAGCCATGGGTATCCATGAACCACGCATTGAACGGTGAAACAGCCTATACCCGTCTGCTGAGCGGCAAGAACCACCTCGTCTGTCTGAAACCCTACGAACTCTGTTTCTCCAATCTGGACATTTACAAACAGGGGGTGGGGCTCAGCATCTTCCCCATCCGGAAAAGCCTGATTGAACTGGTTCCTGATTTTGAGGCCATCATACCAGTCACTGATTCCTTAATGATTATTCCTAATGAAAACGGCTTTGCCTTGTTCTCCCTCCCCCATTCAAACAAGCATCATGAAATTTCCCAGGAATTATGTATCAAGAAAATGTATCTGACAAGCGGGAAAGATTCCCTGATTTATACAGCCAACTATCTGAGGCAGAAGAATTTTCCTGTAATTGACTATAAGTTAAATTCTGTTCGTTTCGACTATAACCTCTCAGCGTTCGAAAAGAACGACATCCGCTTCAGATACCGGTTGAATGAGGAACCTTGGTCTGAAAATACCATAAGCCGTACCAAAGAATACAGCAACCTCCCCGAAGGAGAATATACCTTCGAAGTAAAAGCCATTTTCCCTGACGGAAGAGAATCATACGATTCCATCAAGTTCAAAGTACTGCCTCCATGGTACCGTACACTACTTGCATACATTTGTTATTCCCTGTTGAGTGTCTTCATACTATGGAGCATCTACCGATGGGATGAGATGCGTCTGAAACGGAAAAAGCTACAGGCCGTAAAAGAAAAGGACAAACGTATGCAGGAGATGGAAGAAGAATACGAACAGGAAAAGGAACGGCAGGAAAAGCAGATTATGCAGCTGGAAAAGGAAAAGCTGGAGTACGACCTCCAACACAAAAGTCAGGAAATGGCAAACCTGATGATAAACTTCCTACGGAAAAACGAGATGCTTACAGAAATCAAATCGGAAATCATGAAAGTAGCCTCCAAACTAACCGGTGAAGGTGCCAGTGAAGGAAAAAAACAGCTGATTCTAATCAACAACAAGATAGACTCAAATATCCAAAGTGACGAGGTACTGAAACGTATTGAAGACCAGTTCGACCTCATCCATAACAACTTCATGAAACGCCTGCACGAGAAACATCCGGACCTATCCAACAATGAAAGGATGATGTGCGCCTATCTGAAGATGAATCTCTCTACCAAAGAAATCGCTCCTTTGTTGAACATTTCCGTACGTGGTGTAGAAACCATCCGCTACCGGCTACGGAAGAAATTCCACCTGGAAAGGGAGGAAAGCCTCACCGACTACCTGTCCAACAAGCTCTAAGGTCCTTTGTGTGTTAATGTACTATAAAGCAGAACAGCCTGGATACTCATCCACGGCCATTCGTAAATTTATGTTATAGAACATAAACTGACGTAATCAATAGAAGTATATTGTTATAACTGATAATCAATGAGATATGTAAAATTGACGTATTAATAACGTATTTGATATACCTCCTTGACGTAATTATGCAAGGAGGTTTTAACAACATCTTATGCTTTTTCAATGTATGTTTGCGGTGTTCCAATCGGAACATAACGCGAATTGTTAATCTTTAATTTATTAAAACTTATGAAAAAGCTATTATCAGTTTTATTCTTACTGAGCTTTGCCTTGGCTGCTGTATATGCGCAGAATATACAGGTAAAAGGTACGGTAATAAGTGCTACAGACAATGAGCCATTACCCGGAGTAAACGTATCAGTAAAGGGGAACACTACCATCGGTACCATCACCGACTTTGATGGTAACTTCATTTTGTCCGTTCCTTCGGACGCTACATTACAAGTTTCTTTCATCGGCTTCAAGACTGAAGAGATTCCGGTAGCGGGGAAACCGGAAATCCGGGTTGTGCTGAAAGAAGATACAGAAACCCTGGAAGAGGTCGTGGTAGTAGGTTATGGTGTACAGAAAAAAAGTGTGGTAACTGCATCCATCGCCAAAGTATCATCGGACGACCTGGCAGCCACAGCTCCTGTGCGTATGGATAACGCATTGAAAGGTCTGGCGGCCGGTGTTACAGTCACCTCATCTTCCGGCCAACCGGGCGCAGCCGCACAAATCCGTGTACGTGGTATCGGTACCATCAATAATTCTGACCCGCTTTATATCGTCGACGGTATGCCGATTGAAGGTGGTCTGGATTACCTGAATCCGAACGACATCCAGTCTATCGAGGTATTGAAAGATGCCGCTTCGGGAGCCGTATACGGTGCTCGTGCAGCCAACGGTGTAATCCTGGTCACTACCAAGACCGGTAAATTGGGAAAGACCAAAGTTACATACGATTTCTCTTACGGTTGGCAAAGTGCCTGGAAGCACCGTGACGTTTTGAACGCTACCGAATATGCCCTCATGATTAACGAAGGTCTGGTAAATGCCGGCATGGCACCTATCTACAACGACCCGTATTCATACGGTGAAGGAACAGACTGGCAGAACGAAGTATTCAATGACAACGCTCCTGTCATGAATCATCAAATCAGCGTAAGCGGTGCCAGTGAAAAGGTAAGCTACCTGCTTTCTGCCGGATATTATACACAGGATGGTATTGTCGGCGGTAACTTCGGCCGTTCCAATTATGAACGTCTGACCCTTCGCAGCAACAATACTTATACACTATTTGACGAGAGCAAGAACCGTAACTGGCTGAACAGTTTCAAGATTACATCCAACCTGTCATACGCCCGCATCAAGAGTACAAGCATCGATGCCAACTCCACATGGGGCTCCCCGTTAGGTTCAGCCCTGTCTCTCTCACCGATTCTGACCGTTTACGATGAAGGTGACGCCGCTCAGGCACAGCTGGACAAATACGCAGGCTCGGCCAACTACACACCGTTCTATGACCCAAGAAACGGCAAGCTGTTCATGATACCGGGTTCGGAATACGGCGAAATGACCAACCCGATTGCCAACCTTTCCTTACCTGGAACAGAAGGATGGAGCCACAAGTTCGTGGCCAACTTCTCGGCAGAACTCCAGCTCTGGGATAACCTGAAATTCAGAACATCTTACGGTGTAGACCTCTCTTTCTGGGGAAACGACGGTTATACACCTATCTATTACTTGCGCGACGGTGGATTCTCCACCCGTTCTACAGCCTTCTCTGAGAAGCACGACGGTACTGTATGGCAGTTGGAAAACGTCTTGATGTACGACAAGACCATCAACCAGCATTCGTTCTCTGTCATGTTAGGACAATCAGCCAAGAAAAGCAACGGTTCCTACCTGTACGGTTCACGTAACAACATCATCAATTACAGCCGCCCGTATCTGGACGGAAGTACCGGATTGGCAGCCGACGGAGACCAAAGTGCATCGGGTGCTCCATCAGAAGTAGCTACCCTGGCCTCACTCTTTGCACGCGCCAGCTACAACTACGACGAACGCTATATGCTTCAGGTGACAGTCCGTCGGGACGGTTCTTCACGCTTCGGTTCGAATAACCACTATGCAGTCTTCCCTTCCTTCTCTTTAGGATGGAACCTGACAAACGAAAAGTTCATGGAAAAACGTCCGGACTGGCTGACCAGTACCAAAGTACGTTTCTCTTGGGGTAAAAACGGTAACGAAAACATCGGTAATTTCCGCTATACCGTATTGGCCGTAACAGGGAACAATGCCATCTTCGGCTCGAACGAGCAGGTAACCATCGGTTCAAAAGCCAGCGGACTGGCCAATCCGGACCTGAAATGGGAGGAATCGGAACAATATGACTTAGGTGTAGACTTCGGCTTCTTCAACAATGCGTTGACATTTACTGCCGACTACTACAAGAAAATCACGAACGGAATGTTGATGGAAATGAATATTCCATCGTATGTAGGCGAATCCAAACCGATCGGCAACGTGGGAAAGATGGAAAACAGTGGTGTCGAAATGGAAGCTTCCTATAAATTCAATGTAGGCGATTTCAATTTCCGTGTAGGCGGTAACCTGACTTACCTGCACAACAAACTGATAGAATACGGTAATGACTCCGGTTGGGCCAACCTTGACTCTTTCCAGGGAACAGGAACCATCAGCCGTGCTGAAAACGGAAAGCCGTTCCCGTTCTTCTACGGCTACAAGACTGCCGGTATCTTCCAGAACATGGAGGAAGTCAACTCCTACACCAATGCAGAAGGCGGTCTGATTCAGCCGGATGCTGTTCCGGGCGATGTACGTTTTGTCGATGTCAACGGTGACGGACAGATTACGACCGACGACCGTACAGACATCGGTAAAGGTATGCCGGACTGGACCTTCGGTTTCAACGTAAATGCCAGCTGGAAGAATTTCGACTTCAGCATGATGTGGCAAGGAACCATCGGCAATGACATCTACGATGCTACCCGCCGTACAGATATTTCAGCCACCAACCTTCCGTCGTGGATGCTGGGCCGCTGGACCGGCGAAGGAACATCAGACCGTATTCCACGCTTTGTACGCGGCGATAATGTCAACTGGCAGTCTTCCGACCTGTATGTATACGATGGCAGTTATCTCCGTCTGAAGAACATCCAGTTGGGTTACACCCTGCCTAAGCACCTGACTCAGAAAGTATTCATCTCTTCATTGCGCGTTTATGTAGCAGCCGAGAACCTGCTTACTTTCACCAAATATCACGGTTTCGACCCTGAAATCTCATCCGGAGGTACCTCACTCGGTATCGATTACGGTGTATACCCGCAGGCAAGAACCTGGACAATCGGTGCAAACCTTTCATTCTAACCCTTAAACATAACAATTTATGAAAAGATATAAACATATTGCAGCAAGCTTGATGGCAACTGCTTTTTTAGCGACAGGATGTTCAGATTCATTTCTGGAAGTCACCTCTCCTACCCAAGAATTCATTGACACCTATTATACAACCGATGCTCATATCCAAGAAGCTGTAGTCGCCGCATACGACCCGCTGCACTGGACAGACTGGGGCATGAACGAATACAATCCCGTCACACTGATGAGTGACATCATGGCCGATGACCTCTGGATTGGTGGTCAGGACCGGACAGACAATCAAGCCTGGCATCTGATGATGAACTTTGAAGCTATTCCTACCAATGTAATCAAAGGACTCTGGTCAGTAGCCTACAGTGGCGTAAAACGCAGCAATGACGTACTTACCTATCTGGAATGGGCCGGTGAAAACGTAACGACAGAAAACCGTGCATATTATACAGCCCAAGTACTGACCCTACGTGCCCTCTACTACAACTGGTTGTGGAAATTCTGGGGAAACATTCCTTATTACGATGTCAATCTGACAGCTCCTTACCTGGCAGAACAATTGCCGGCAGACCAGATTTATGAAAAAATAATAGCCGACCTGGACAATGTCATATCCATGAATGTATTGCCAATGCGTGAAACTTCTGAAAATTACGGCCGCGTTACAAAAGCCATGGCCTACATGCTTTATGCAGAAGTCGTAATGTATCAGAACGATGAAAGCCGTTACGACAAAGCCCTCCAATACATGCAGGAAATCATCAACAGCGGAGAATATGATCTGGTAGACGACTATGCAGGCATCTTCAAGGAATCCGGAGAGTGGAACAAAGAATCCATTTTCGAAGTGAACTATACCGACGACAATGCCGTACGTTCCTGGAGCGCTCCGCTGACAGCCGGCGGTACTGTACTTCCTACCCTTATCAGCCCGCACACCTGGCCGGACGGTACTGACGGACACGACCAGGGATGGGGATTCTGCCCGGTACGCCTTGAGACCTATGAACGCTATGCCAACAACGATACCCGCCGTGACGCTACATGCTGGAACGCCGGAGCCTTAGGTGTAGATTACAACAAACGCTATCAGGACACTGGACTGTTCCTTGAAAAATACGCGGCGCTGACTGGTAACAACAAAGACCAGAAAGCCGATGCTCAGCTGAACTGGAACAACAACCTGCGTATCTACCGGTTCTCTGAAACCTTGCTGAACGCAGCCGAACTGATTGCCCGCGGAGCAGGCTCGGGAGATGCCAAGCTCTATCTGAACAAGGTACGTAAACGTGCCGGACTGGTAACTGAACTTGAGCCGACCATAGACAATATCATCGAAGAACGTCATCTGGAATTTGTAGGTGAAGGAAAACGCTATTGGGACCTTATCCGTACCGGTAAAGCCAGCAGTGTACTGGTTCCTGACGAATATGGGTACCGTACCAATACCTGGACCGAAAACAAAAAATACCTGCCGATTCCGCAAAGTGAAATCGATGCAGCACAAGGTACTCTGACCCAGAACAATTATTAACCCTTAAACAGCTAGAATCATGAAAAAAATATATCACCACATCGGATGTATGGCATTGACCATCGCCATGACCTGCGGCTTCAGCGCATGTTCACCGGAAGAATTTGCCGCTCCCAGTGAAGAAGGGATTCCTGTAGTTTCTGCCTACGAAGACGGGATACGGATAGATGTCAACCAAGAAACGAACTACGTAACCTTCTCGTTCGAAGGAGAAGGAGTCATGCCCGTCTGGATTATCGACGGTCAATACTCCACCTCGTTCTCTGTTACAAAATATTACCGGAAAGCCGGCGATTATACGGTCGACGTCAAATTCACCAACGCCAATGGCATGAGTGACGGGACGATCACAAAGACCTTCCACATTGACAAGACTATCATGAACGGGTTCGCCGGATTCAAGTATGACACCGAATTCAATCTGTGGAAGAGCGCTACCATCGGCACACCGACCTTCTATTATGCCCCGGGATGGACACAGATAGCCGACCCCGCTTATAAAGCAGAAGGTACAGGCTACAAGGTAACCCTTCCGGAAGCCACCACAGAAACCTGGCAGGCACAGATGATGCTGCCTACCAACCTTTCATCGGAAGCATCGAAGCACTATGACTTCTCTACCATCCTGACATCGACCACAGACCATCCGCATGTCATGGTAAAACTGGTAGACAGCACAGATGACAACGTATTCTTCTTTGCCCAGACCATTGCGCTGACAGCCAACGAACCGGTCTGTTTCTGGAAAAGTGACATGGAGGGACTCGACATTGCGAACCTGAAACTCGTTCTCGACTTCGGAGGTAATGCCGCCAACACGGAAGTGACCTTTGAAGATATCGTATTCAAAGACCATGCAAACGATGACGGTACCATCGTTCCGTCGGAAGAACAGGTACCGGAACCTAACTGGAGTGCTGTAGACAGTGCAGACAACCTGTGGAACGGAATCAATTACACCACTTCCTTCTACTATGCACCGGGATGGAGCCAGATAGCAGACCCGACATTTACTCCGGAAGGAACACAGTATTCCTTGACTTTCCCGGAAGGAACCAGTGAACAATGGCAGAACCAGGTAACTTTCACTACCGAAAACCTGACTACCAGTGCTTCTGAAAACTATGACTTCCGTGTCAGCCTGAAAGCCAACCAGAACATTACCGGAGTCACAGTAAAACTGGCACAGACAGACGATGACAACGTATTTCTCTTCATGGAGCGCTACGACCTGACTGCCAACGAAGAATGCATCGTCAAGATTATTGACGTAGAAGGAGTGGACATCAATCCGGCCAAGCTCATCTTCGACTTCGGCGGAAATCCGGCAGGAACAGAAGTTGTCATCAAAGATATCATTCTACAAACCCATAAAGACTGAGTATGTACACGAGAAAACATGTACAACATCCGTTGTGGCTACTGATCTGGTGGATTATCTTCACCAGCTGTAGCTCCAACAACGGAGATCCCACAGCCGAAGTTTCTGACATCGAAGTCTCTCCTACCCAACTGACACTATCTTACCAGGGAGAATCAGCTATCCTCAGCGTAAAAGCCGGACAAGACTGGACGGCCTACAGTGACAATGATTGGATAGACTGCCATGTCCGAATGAGCGATGGCCTCGTAGAAGTCTCAGCCTCGGCCAATACCGACTACCAATCCCGTGAGGGGTTGGTAGTGGTAAAATCCGGTAGCACCCGAATATCCGTTCCAGTCATTCAAGAAGCAAAACCAGCAATCAAAGACCCTGACATTACAGCTCCTGAAGGCTACAGACTGGTATGGAACGACGAATTCAATGAAGGTGAACATCCTGACCCCCAAAACTGGTATTACGAAACCGGCGGAGGCGGATGGGGAAACAATGAACTGCAGACCTACGTAGCCGGCACCCAGAACGGTGAACAACTGGCTGCCGTAGCCAACGGTATCTTGACCATTACTGCTAAAAAGATAGGAGCAACAGTATACTCCATCCGGATGAATACCACTGAAAGCTGGAAATACGGTTACTTCGAAGCTCGTATGAAACTACCGGAAGGCAAAGGCACCTGGCCCGCATTCTGGATGTTGCCTGAAGACTTTGTCACCTGGCCGGACGACGGTGAAATCGACATCATGGAAGAAGTGGGTTACGACCCGAACGTAGTGGTTTCTACCATCCATTGCAAGGCCTACAACCATGGAATCGGAACCCAGAAGACCGATAACATGCTGGTTTCCACCGCCCAGAGCGATTTTCACATCTATGCGTTGGAATGGACTGAAGACTTCATCCGCACCTATGTAGACGGAAAAGAAATCTTCTACTTTGCGAACGACAAGACAGGCAACAAAGACACATGGCCGTTCGATGTACCGTTCTATCTGAAACTCAACCTGGCATGGGGAGGGAATTGGGGAGGTGCCCAAGGAACAGACGAATCTGTATTACCGGCCCGATATGAGATTGACTATGTACGTGTATTCCAAAAGAAATAACTAAAAGCAAGTACAATGAAAAAGATTTGGTTTACCCTATTCACCTTGTTAGCATTCCTGACAGGATGTGCTTCGCAGGACGGAATCACCATCAAGCGTTCCTCTGAAGGCTTCAAACTGTTCATCAATGGAGAAGAAACTTATATTAAAGGAGTGGGAGGAACATCCAGACTGGACATAGCCCGTGAAAATGGAGCGAATGCATTCCGGACCTGGGGAGGAAGTGTCGATGAAGTCAGACAGATACTGGCTTTGGCCCAGCAGAACAACATGTATGTGATGCAGGGTATTGACCTGACCAAAGACTCTTTGCTCTATTTTGATGAGGCCTACAAGGAAAACAAACGGAACGAAGTACGTATGTTGGCCGAGACTTTCAAAGACAACCCCAATCTACTGGCTTGGGGAGTAGGAAATGAAATAGAACTGGGAAATGCAGACATGAAGGAAGCATGGTGCTTTCTGGAAGAACTGGCACAGATTATCCAGTCGGTAGACAAACGCCATCTGGTGGCAACCGTCATTTCATACAACCCTTCGGCACTGGATTCTATCGCCAAATATGTCCCTTCACTGGACTACGTAGGAATCAATGTATACGGACCGATGGATAAAGTTGCCGACGCAGTAAATTCATCCACCTACCAAGGTCCCATCATGATTACCGAATGGGGGCCTACCGGCTGGTGGGAAACACCTTCTACCGAATGGAAAGCTCCAATCGAACAGACCAGCGAAGAAAAAAGGCAGGTGTACGAAGAACGATATACCCACTATATCCAGAAAAATCCACGTTGCCTGGGTTCTTTTGTCTTCTTATGGGGACAAAAGGAAGAACGGACCCCTACCTGGTTCAGTATGTTTGTAGAAGATAAAGTGGAAGGTCTGCCCCTCTCCGGAGAAAAGACTCCGATGGTGGAAGCCATGCAACGGGTATGGACGGGAAAAGAACCCGGCCAAACGGCCCCTGTCATCCGGAAAAGCCTTACCATCAACCAGAAGCAAGCCATAGAGAACGTAAGTGTCAAGACCGGCACCCCGTTTAAAGCCCAGGTTGAGGTAACAGACAAGGAAGGTGATAGACTGACCTATGTATGGGAAATCCTGAAAGAAGCCACCGTACTGGGATTCGGCGGTTCCTACGAGCCTCGTCCGGAACGGATAGGTCAGGTCAGCATTACCGAAACCAATGAGTATGAAGGCAACATCGGGACACCGGGACAATACAGACTGTATGTGTATGTAAAAGACTCCACCGGTTTTGTCTCTACCACCAACATTCCTTTCCAGGTTACCGAATAACCGGATTCCGGTAAAAAGGATGAGAAAGTATTTGTATTTAACAGACTTAAGACAGTATCATGAGAACAATGAAATTTATATCGGCAGCTTTCGCTCTTCTGCTGGGAGTAACTTCCTGTCAGCAGAAACAAGAAAATCCGGAAGCTGTCATCGAACAAAAAGTAGATGCACTGTTGTCACAGATGACACTGGAAGAAAAGCTTGGACAGATGAACCAGATTTCCTCCTACGGAAACATCGATGACATGATAGCCCTCATTAAGAAAGGAGAAATAGGCTCTATCCTGAACGAAGTAGACCCTGCCCGTATCAACGCACTGCAACGTGCGGCTGTACAGGAATCCCGCCTCGGCATCCCACTGTTGATAGCACGCGATGTGATTCACGGTTACAAGACCATCTTCCCCATTCCACTGGGACAGGCCGCTTCCTTCGACCCGCAAGTAGCAGAAGACGGAGCACGTGTGGCAGCTATCGAAGCCTCCTCTGTAGGCATCCGATGGACCTTTGCCCCCATGATTGACATAGCTCGTGACCCACGCTGGGGACGTATTGCCGAAGGGTGTGGAGAAGATACCTACCTGACTACCGTTATGGGAGCAGCCATGGTAAAAGGATATCAGGGAGACTCACTGAACGATCCGACGTCCATCGCTGCCTGTCCCAAACACTTTGTCGGCTATGGAGCCACTGAAGGAGGCCGTGACTACAACTCTACCTTCATCCCAGAACGAAGGTTACGCAATGTCTATCTGCCCCCCTTTGAAGCAGCCGCAAAAGCAGGAGCAGCTACCTTCATGACTTCATTCAACGATAACGACGGAGTACCATCTACCGGAAACACCTTTATCCTCCGCGATGTGCTGCGTGGTGAATGGGGATTCGACGGTATCGTTGTAACCGACTGGGCTTCCGCTGCCGAAATGATGAACCACGGATTTGCAGCCGATGAAAAAGAAGTAGCTCAGAAAGCGGTCAACGCCGGTGTCGACATGGAGATGGTAAGCTACACCTTTGTTAAAAAACTACCGGAACTGATAAAGGAAGGTAAGGTGCAAGAAGCTACCATAGACAATGCTGTACGTAACATTCTGCGTATCAAATATCGTCTGGGACTGTTTGACCAACCGTATATAGACGAAAACAAAGATGTAATGTATGCTCCAGCCCACTTGGAAGCTGCCAAACGTGCAGCTGTTGAATCGGCTATTCTGTTGAAAAACGAAAAACAGACACTTCCACTAGGAAATTCCATAAAGACCGTTGCCATTATCGGTCCGATGGCTGATGCTCCCTATGAACAAATGGGTACTTGGGTATTCGACGGCGAAAAGAGCCATACAGTTACTCCACTGACAGCCATCCGTGAACAATTCGGTGATAAGGTACAAGTATTGTACGAACCAGGACTGGGATACAGCCGCGACCGTAACACAAGCGGTATTGCAAAAGCTGTTTCAACAGCCTCACGTGCCGATGCCGTACTGATCTTTGTAGGCGAAGAAGCCATTCTATCCGGTGAAGCACACTGTCTGGCAGACCTGAACCTGCAAGGAGCACAGTCCGAGCTGATTGAAGCTGTAGCTAAAACCGGAAAGCCATTGGTTACCGTTGTCATGGCCGGCCGACCATTGACCATCGGTAAAGAAGTAGAACTTTCCGATGCCGTTCTTTATATGTTCCATCCGGGAACCATGGGTGGACCGGCACTGGCAGACCTGTTATGGGGAGAAGCCGTTCCAAGTGGAAAAACGCCTGTCACCTTCCCGAAAATGGTAGGACAAATTCCGGTATATTACGCACATAACAATACCGGACGCCCAGCCACCAAGAAAGAAACACTGCTGGATGATATTGAAGTAGAAGCCGGACAAACTTCATTGGGATGTACTTCCTTCTATATGGATGCCGGATTCGATCCGCTGTTCCCCTTCGGATACGGATTGTCTTATACTACTTTTGCCTACTCCAACATCAAACTGTCAGCAACAGATTTGAAAAAAGATGATGTACTGACCATCACATTCGACCTGGAAAATACCGGCAGTTATGAAGGAACAGAGGTAGCCCAACTCTATGTACAAGATAAGGTCGGTTCCGTTACCCGTCCGGTCAAAGAATTGAAACGCTTTGCCCGCATTACTCTGAAACCGGGTGAAAAGAAAAATGTATCGTTCGAACTTCCGATAAGCGAACTGGCTTTCTGGAACATCGACATGCAACACACGGTGGAAGCCGGTGACTTCAATCTATGGGTAGCCCCTGACAGCCAAAGTGGAACTCCGATTACCTTCAAGGTAACAGACTAATAACTGATAAACATGCTGACAATAAAAAATCCGGCTCTTGGAAAGCAATCCAACGAGACCGGATTTTTTATATTTCCGACTGCATCAGGAATGATACAAGCCAATGTCCAAATCGGCCACACAGAGGGAATCAAAGAGAACGACCTTTGAACACACGGCTCTGTGACAACGGAAGAATTCTTCCTTCGAGAGTAATACGGTTAGAATTCAAATTAGGCAGAATATTGACAGTCGCCTTGTTACTGCCCTCATAAAGCGTGATATCCACTGTTGCCGAGATACCTGTTCCCATCACAGCCATAGAAAGTACGATATCGCCTCTCTTGGTCTTCTTGACATCATATTTTGAGAATCCGCCTTCTACTGTCACTCCGCCCACACCGTTCGGACCGGCAGAAGGAATATTAAAGGCAACCTGAACCACCGCCTTATCGTTTTCTACAGAGACAAAGTTGGTATTTGAATTTACATAAGCATTTTCTCCCCGCTTGAATACCACCCTGTCGGCCTCCAGGACAAATGCTTTTTCATTGATAGCCTGCTCTGCCGAAACAAATTGAAGACTATCTACCCGCGCAGCCAAAGCTTTTTTCTCTTTCTTTGTCAGTTTTCTCTCTGTATCCTGTGCAGAGACGGTACCTGCCAACATCAGTGCCAGCAAGGTTAACATACACACTAAAGTTCTCATTGTTTTCTGTTTTTTTATGTTTGCTATATTCAGTCAATTGCTCCATTGGCAATTCGCAAAAGTACACATATTCTTGAAAGAAGCAATCTTTTTAATCGAAAAAAGGGATGACAACAGCCACAACGTCTGTTCGTTTATCAATAGCGATATCAGAGACCTGTATCATACACAGACAAAAGATTGACGAAAAGTAAAAGAGAATCAGTCAGAAACAGGCTTTCCAAAACAAACACTAGCAGTTTTCTAGAAGATTCATACAATTTCTAAATCTTTCATAACAAAAATAAAGAAGATTGTTCTATATTTGTGACTGACAAGATTCAGGAAAGCTGTTCCGATTCCACCGAAAACAAAGCATCCTAATCGAGCAAACCATACATAACCCAAAAATCTTAACTATGGAAGAAACAGCACTACTTGCCCCACTGTTGCT
This sequence comes from Phocaeicola barnesiae DSM 18169 = JCM 13652, assembly GCF_000374585.1. Classification (GTDB taxonomy): domain Bacteria; phylum Bacteroidota; class Bacteroidia; order Bacteroidales; family Bacteroidaceae; genus Phocaeicola; species Phocaeicola barnesiae. The sequence goes on along the minus strand of NZ_KB894666.1, from coordinate 7,028 downwards.
GACCATTGCCGGCCTGACAGTTGGAGCCATCTTCAAATCATTATTCCAACGGACACGCATTCCCTACACCGTCGGATTATTTGCCATCGGACTAGCTGCCGGTATCATGAACCGCATGGGAGTATTTCATGGGATGCCTCAATTCAGTGCGGCACTTGACAGCGTGGCAAACATCAATCCGGACCTGATTCTCTACATCTTTTTACCGATTCTTATCTTCGATGCAGCCTATGAACTGAATCTACACATTTTCAAGAAGACTTTAACTAACGCTACCCTGCTGGCAGCACCAGGACTGATTATCTGTATGATATTAACAGCCGGTGTACTGATGGCTATCAGCTTCTTCGTTCCAGGCTACGAGAAATGGACCTGGGCATCGGCCTTGATGTTCGGAGCCTTAATCAGTGCAACAGACCCGGTAGCTGTTGTCGCCCTACTCCATGAACTGAAGACCAGTAAACGGTTCTCCACATTGGTAGACGCAGAATCACTGTTGAACGACGGTACCGGTATCGTCTGCTTCATGCTTTTCTATGGCATCACCGTCTGGGGACGGAACGACGAGCTTACTCCAATCCTCGAATTCTGTCAGGTAGTGGCAGGGGGAGCTATCCTGGGGTTTATCGCCGCGCGCCTGGTTATCTGGTTCATAACCCGGGTGAATTCAGAAGAAATGATACAGAACAGTGTCATCATACTATCCGCCTACCTGGTATTTATTCTGGCCCAACTTTACCTGGGAATCTCAGGCGTCATCGCACTGGTAGCTTTCGGCTTGACCATCGCCTACGTAGGGAAACCCCGACTCAAACCTCAGGTAAACATCTTTATGGGAAGCTTTTGGGAGTTACTCACTTACATAGCCAATACGCTTATCTTCATCATTGTAGGCATAGTGATAGCCGAAAAAGTGGACTTTTCGTGGTCACATTGCGCAATACTGCTACTGGTGTACATAGCCTTGAACATCATCCGATACATCACTATCATGATGCTCTACCCCATCATGAAACGTTCTGGGTATGGACTGAACAAGAAAGAATCCATTATCCTTACCTGGGGCGGCCTGCGTGGCGCACTGGGCATGACACTGGCACTGATGGTTTCATACACCCCAGCCATCCCTGAAGAAATACGGAGCCAGGTGTTGTTCTTCACGGCAGGTACAGTTACCCTCACCCTCTGTATCAATGCTACCACCATGCGATGGCTGCTCAACAAGTTAGGACTGATATACATACCGACCGCCCGTACCATGATGGAGAACAAGATTCAAAACCTGTTGCACGAGAATTCGGAACAATATCTCGAACGGTTGAAAACACGGGAAGCGCTGAACGGTGCGAACTGGGAAAAGGTAAGTCAATATGTTACCGCTTCGCCGAGTGCCCAGGAAGCTACGCCTATGGCCAACGATGTCATGAACGAAATCAGACTACGCGTACTGGATAAAGAAAAGATGTTCCTGCACCAGATATACGATGAAGGTATCATCTCAAAGACTTCATTCATGCAACTCAGCAATTCACTGGATGAACTATACGACCATGACGGAAGTTACGCGCTGGATACCCGCACGTCCATCTTCAACTTCTGCAACCGGACCTTCATCCTGGACGGTATGCAGCGAATTCCTAAAATCGGTTCATGGATCAGCTTCTATTTCAAGGAACGCATCGGTGTAGTCCATGACCTGGGAAGAGGATTCATTATCCTACAAAAAGAGGACTTGAAGCTTTTGGACGATTTGGAGGGTTCCAACATGTTGAGCGGTGAACAGAAAGTTGTACTGAAAACCCTAAGGGCAGAAATACAGCATAATCAGGACACCATGAACGGTATCTTGAATAAACTGGCCAACGACTTCCCGAAAGCCTATAAACACGCTCTGACCCAGAAAGCGACACGTATGCTGCTCTGCAACGAACGGAGGAACATCCGACAGCTACAGACCGACGGTATGCTGTCCGACAAAGATGCCGAACAACTGTATGAACGTGTGGATGAACGTAGCGAAAAGCTCAATTCACTGAGCCATACCATCCCTGCCTCGTTTGTACGCTGGCTGATGTTCAAGAAGAAAAAGGCATAGAAACCTGAAGCAGAAGTATATCGAATTTCCGATTTCCACCGGGCGACCTGTCAATTCCACCTCGTCCGGTGGATTATTTTTCCTCTTTCCCATACGGAAAAGAAATACACGGACTCAATCCGCAGGTGTATTCATTCAGTACTAAATCATTACAAGCATAAAAAATCGCACAAGGCTCCTTCTGTTCAAGTTAGGTTCAAAAGGTTCAAAGGTTCATTATTATTCCCCTTTTCCAGACATGTAGCACCTGTTCATTGATTATCAACATATTGTAATCTTACCCCAATTCATCATATCGCTGTTGGTTTTCTTCTCAGGACTTTTGGCTCTGCAGAAGGATACATACTTAAACATATAAAGATATTTACAATATTCAAGGTATTTTCCAATAGTAGCTCTAACGATATAAAAAGCAAGGGACAAAAAACCGTATCTCTGACAATGGCAAGTTCGCATTACCCCTATTTTAAACTAAGTTGATAACAAGTGCGAAATATGCTTGATGATTATTCTCAAGGGATAATCCATATTAGTTTTTGGGAAAAGTATAAAAAAAAATCCTTTCAAATTCTATTGAAAGGATTTTAATCTGTCAGATTCTCTTAGAGAAAGGGAATCTGACAGATATAATTAAAAGTACAGACTCAATTAATAATTAGGATTCTGGACCAATTTATCGGCTGACAAATCGATTTCATCTTGCGGAATCGGAAGCACAGTACGATAATCATCATAATTGATTGTACCTACATAGTAGTTATTGACAGACATCTTGTTTCTCCAGTAATCGAATGAAACACTATTCTCTGCAAACAATTCAATACGACGTTCCATCAGAATATCTTCCAATGACACAGAAGCAACATCCGTATAATTCTCTATACGCTGTTTTCTAAGCGCATTAATATAACCTGCAGCCTCGCTCGGTTGAACATGAAGCGCAGCTTCTGCCGCTATTAAATAAACTTCTGACAAACGGATAATCTTCGGATTATTGACGTACAGACTATTTTCACGACCAGGATATTTAGCAGGATATTTAGCAGGATAAGTATTCTCCTCACCGCTCTGATCCTTAATCATCTTAGAACGAATATCTTCTGGATGTGTAGATAAATACTGATAAAGAGGTGCAGATTCTACGAACGCACATTCAGCATATCCTTCGCTATCACAATAATAACCGACAGCATTTCGCTGTGCATTATAATTAGTAGTGATACTCAACTCAAAGATGGATTCATCAGTGTATGTCTTCGACCAAGACTCTACATAATTATCTCTCGTATAAAGTTTATACAAAGACGAAGCCATAACTTCTTTTGCGTCAGCCAATGCCAAATCATACTGACCATTGTACAAATAAACACGTGATCTAAGTGCCAAAGCTGCCCAATAATTGATATAACCGTTATTCTTATCTTTCTTAAGCAATGGCAATGCAGTATCGAAATCTGCAAGAATCTGGTCATAAGTTTCTTTCAAAGTAGAACGAGAACCTACATAATCCGTGTCATACACTTCTGTAGAAAGGACAAGACCCGTATTGGCAGCATTCACATCAGCAGCCGCTGTCGGAATAGCACAGAACATACGAGCCAAATCAAAATGTAACATGGCTCTCCAAGCGTAAAGCTGTCCCTTCAAATCGTTGTAGGTAGCTTGTTCAGCTTCACTATACGGAATATTGTCAATCGTTGATAATACCTTGTTTACATTGGCAATTGCCCGATAAAAATAGGTATATGCATAATACGGCTCCTGGTCATATTTTGTCATTGTATAACGTGCAATAGGACCAGCCTGATTATTGTTACTCAATGCATAGAAATCTTCACCACGCAAATCCGCAAAAATAGCGAAATCAGCGCTATAAGTCATTCTATCCTCTGACATCAAATATCCGATACCATTTACTGAATTCTGTAAATCGGTCATTGTCGTAATAGCTTCTTCTACCGGCAATGAAGTTGATGGCATTTTATCCAGGAAATCACTACAAGATGCAAATGACATTCCTAATAACAAGCCTGCTATATATATTTTTTTCATAAACTCTTTTTCTAAAAAATTATAATTCAAAATTCAAACCAAACATGAATGATTTAGTCGGCGGAGTATCTGTCTGGCGATAACCATTAATATCTACATCCGGGTCAATATTATCACTTGCGCAATAAATCATGAACGGATTGCTAGTCTTGAAGAAAACACGCAAATTACTGATATATTTTTTAGAAATAGGAATTCTATAACCGACAGTAATATCGCGCATACGCACATTATCAGTAGACTTAATAGTTCTTGAAGAGAAACGGTCTGAACGATACGGGTTATTATAAATAGGTTTCGGATGGTCAACTATATCGCCTGGTTCTCTCCAATAGTTACCTGCAACTTCCTGAGAAACGTTAAAACTACCCAAACGTACACCATCTGAATAAGTCAAGAAATAACCCGGATAATCGAACAGTGAAGCACCAGTCTGGAATGAGATCATGAAAGACAAATCAAAGTTCTTATAAGTAAAGGTATTGGTCATACCACCCATCCAATCCGGTACAGCTTTACCGACAATTGCTTTTCCGGCTTCATCATAATAATTGGTTACACCTTTAGAATGATCAGCTGGGTCAATCCAAAACTCACCAAGACCTGTTTCTGGATTCACTCCTATCCATTCTGGCAAATAGAATGAATGCATAGATTCATTTTCACGCAAGATATACATGTTACCATCACCGTACATCACATCGTTATGGTTAGGCAATTCTCCAATCTTAACACTCTGACGAGTTACATTGAAACTTGTATTCCAAGTAAAATCCTTAGTAGAAATATTGGTTGAATTAATAGTCAACTCTATACCTTTATTATTTATTTTACCCAGATTTTGCCAGTTAGAAGAGAAACCGGTCACAATACTAGTTGGAACCTCGAACAACAGATCTGTAGTAACCTTACTGTAGTATTCCAATGACATGCTCACCCGATTCAGGAATCCCCAGTCAACTCCGATATTGAAGTTAGCTGATTTTTCCCAACCAAGTTTTGAGTTTCCAGGATTACCCCAGTAAATAGCACTTTGATCACCATAACCGCCACCAAAAGAATATGTGGCCAAATTTGCATAATAATCTCCCGGCAAGTTACCGTTAGTACCATAAGAAACTCTCAACTTCAAATCATTTGCCCATTTATTGTCTTGCAAGAAGTGTTCACCAGCAATTCTCCAGGCACCAGATACAGACCAGAAATTTGCCCAACGATTGTCCTTTCCCAAACGAGAAGAACCATCACGACGGAAACTAGCTGATACATAATATCTGTTATCGAAATTATAGTTGATATTGCCTAAATAAGACATGATAGCAGCTTCATAAAAAGCACTGTAAGTACTATACGGCTGTCCATTTGCCAATTCTGGCAACTTATTAGTAGAATAAGACTTCGCACTCAACGACTGAGACAACAAATAGCGATCTTCTACTTCGTAACCCAACAATCCATTGATATTGTGTGAGCCAAAAGTATTGCTATAATTCAAAGTAGTAGAAGAAGTAAGAGTCTTGTTCGTAGAAACATAACGAGCTCCCAATCCACCTAAAGACTGACCATTTACACTTTCTGGAGCCCAAAATTCACGTTCTTTATTGTCCATGTAATCATAGCCAAAAATAGTACGTGCAGAGAATCCCAATGGCAAAGTTACTGTAGCCTCAACATTTGTCAAGCTACGCATCATGTCAGAATTTACTGTTTCAGCGTTTGGACCGTCTGTTTGACCCAACATCAAATTCGGGTTAGAAATCTGTGCACTGAAAGCCGCATTTGGATTATACGAGCCATCTTCCAATGTAACGGGAGCTGTCGGGTCCATTGAATAAAGAATAGACAACGGAGAAGAAGTACCCAATCCTTGTGCTTGATCATTCTGGTCACGGAAACCAGCTGTATTGGTAAATGACAACATCTGACGGAAACTTAACTTCAACCAGCTATAAGCTTGATGGTCAACATTCAAGCGTCCACTATAACGTTCAAATTCACTACCCTTTACCAGACCTTTAGTCTTATTATAGCCAAAGCCTGCATAGAATTTTGTTTTTTCAGTACCGCCACTTACAGCCACCTGATGGTCAGTAATCATCCCTTTACCATAAACTTCCTTCTTCCAATTGGTATCAATATCAGAACCCGGATTCCAGAAGTATAAAGGAGAAAGTTCATTGGCGAATGAAGCTGCATCAGCCATTGGATGTCCCAAATTCGTATTAGACATATTATTGGCACCCGTAGGGTTAATCTCTGCATAATTTCTCAATGCATCATTATAATATTGCTGAATCTGAGCTGCATTCATAACATTATACTGACTTCCTACAGCCATATCCGTCCAACCGGTTTCCATGTTATAGGTAACCTTAGTCTTACCTTCCTTACCCTGTTTAGTAGTAATAATAACAACACCATTCGCAGCACGAGAACCATACAAAGAAGCGGCAGCAGCATCTTTCAGAATAGTCATGCTTTCAATATCATCAGGATTGATAGATGATAAGATAGACTGAGATTTCAATCCAGAAGTCATATCATCATTAACAACAGCTACACCATCAATAACATACAAAGGTTGTGTAGAACCACTAATAGAACCAATACCACGAATTAAGATTTTTTGATCTGATCCCGGGTCACCTGTTGAAGCACCGACACGTACGCCGGCAACCTTTCCATCCAAAGATTTAACCAATGACTGCTTTTGTGTGCTAATATCAGAAGCCTTCATAACTGAAGCAGATCCTGTAAAAGATGATTTCTTGGCAGTACCGTAAGCTACGACCATTACTTCATCCAACACTTCAGCGTCACTTTTCAAAACAACATTTACATTTGATTTGACATCCACTTTCTGAGTCTGGAAGCCGATGAA
>NZ_KB894665.1 GCF_000374585.1 Phocaeicola barnesiae DSM 18169 = JCM 13652 | reverse complement strand
CTTGCGTCGGGGACTTGGGCACTGTTGCTTGAGAATCATGTTACAGGGATATATGAAAGGTATTCAGGTGACTATAGCACGAAGGTTCCACCTCTTCCCATTCCGAACAGAGAAGTTAAGCTTCGTCACGCCGATGGTACTGCGCAAGTGGGAGAGTAGGTAGTCGCCGTCTTGAGGCCCCGGATTCCGCAAGGAGGTCCGGGGCTTTTTTGTGTCCCGGCGTGCCGTCGGTCCGCCGGACGCCCCGCACGGCCTTCCGCCGTGAATCCTCCCTCGCGGGACATATCCTTCACGGTGAAACACCCCTTTCACCGGAAATGCCTTGTATACCAGGCTGCTGCCTGGCTTGTGAAGGCGTGAAGCCTGTTTCCGGAAACACTTCTGTAAGAGATGCTGTGCTTGTCTATCCTTCGTTTCACTGCTTCCGAGAGGATTTTGGAATGCTTATCTTGTTCGAACTGCTTCATCCGGTGAGTTCGGTGCATTGTTTCGCTGAATTCCTTTCCTTCCATGTTCGGTAAAGAACGATGTTTTGTGTATGTTTGCAGGTATAAACCTTTATCGACAATAAATCTATATCAATGGCATGAATACACACTTCACTTCTGCCTTATTGGCTATATTTCTGCATGCTTGGAAAAATCTTTCCTCGTTATCTGCCTAGGATGTTGATTGTATTGTTACATTGAATAGCAATGAGTCATGTATTTTTGATTCCTTTCCTTATATTTGCATTTACTGTATAAAATGAAATATTATGGTAATAAAAACAATTTTGGATACCGATTTATATAAGTTTACAACCTCGTACGCTTATATCAAGCTGTTCCCTTATGCGATGGGTACATTCACTTTCATAGATAGAGATGATACTGAGTATACAGAAGGTTTTCTGGAGGCTTTGAAAAGCGAAATCCATAATCTGTCTATGGTGCAGCTGACATCAGAAGAACTGGAGTATATGGCTTCACATTGCCGTTTCTTGCCAAGAGTGTACTGGGAATGGCTTTCGTCTTTCCGTTTTGACCCTGATAAGATAGAGGTTGGTCTGGACGAACACCGTCATCTTCAGATGAGGGTAACCGATTATCTGTATAAAGTGACACTTTATGAAGTGCCCTTATTGGCCATTGTTTCCGAAATCCGGAATCAGTTCTTGAACCGTATTCCTGATAAAGAGACTTTATTGCTCCGGTTGGCCGATAAGGTAAAGCTCTCTAATGATCATCAGATGCCTTTTTCGGAATTCGGAACCCGTCGCCGTTTTTCCTTCGATGTACAGAAACTGGTAGTTGCCTACTTGAAGGAAAATGCCCGTTATTGTACAGGTACTTCCAATTGTTATCTGGCCATGAAGTATGACATGCGTCCGATGGGTACGCATCCGCATGAATGGTTCATGTTCCACGGAGCTCAATTCGGATATAAGCATGCCAATTACATGGCTTTGGAGAACTGGGTAAATGTATACGATGGAGATTTGGGTACAGCTTTGTCGGATACCTATACTTCCGATTCTTTCTTGAGCAATTTCAGCCGGAAGCAGGCCAAACTGTTTGATGGCGTACGTTGTGATTCGGGAGATGAAATAGAATTCATCGACCGTTTGATTGACCGCTACAAGGAGTTGGGTATAGACCCTACTACCAAGACCATCATTTTCAGTAATGCGCTTGATTTCGGAAAAGCTTTGCAGATATTCGAGTATTGCAAAGGGAAAATCCGTTGTTCATTCGGTATCGGAACGAATCTGACGAACGATACGGGATTTCCACCTGCTAATATCGTGATGAAACTTTCCCGTTGTAAGATGAATGTTAATCAGGAATGGCGTGAATGTGTCAAATTGTCGGATGATATGGGTAAACATGTGGGTAGTACGACCGAAGTTGGTGCCTGTTTGCACGAATTACGCCTGTCCATACCCGATGAATAAGTCTCGGTATCTTTCAATATTTATTGATAATATTTAGGACTATTCCTTTTTGATGTGATAAATTATAATTAAAGACGATAAAAAAGTTTCATTTTTATTTTGATGTTAGAAATTATTGCATACCTTTGCATCGCAATAAAAAATAATAGAAGATATAAATGAACAACTGGTTTTTACATATTTTGCTATGCGGTCTGATTAATCTGCTGGGAACCCCGGTGGGAAGTGAGTCGCGTGCCTGTTAGTTGTAAAAACTGTATGATATTGAGCCTTTCTCACTTCCCTGTGCGAAAGGCTTTTTGTTTGAATAATGATTGATAATAAAAAATAATAGTCCTATGAGTGATAGATTATTCATTTTCGACACCACGCTTCGTGATGGTGAGCAGGTACCCGGATGCCAGTTGAATACCGTTGAAAAGATTCAGGTAGCCAAACAGCTGGAGGCATTGGGAGTAGATGTGATTGAAGCAGGATTCCCGGTATCTAGTCCGGGCGATTTCAATTCGGTGATAGAAATATCGAAGGCGGTAACATGGCCTACCATCTGTGCGTTGACCCGTGCTGTCCAGAAAGATATTGATGTAGCTGCCGAGGCACTGAAGTTCGCCAAGCATAAACGTATCCATACCGGTATCGGTACTTCCGATTCACACATCAAGTATAAGTTCAATTCTACCCGTGAGGAAATTATCGAACGTGCGGTTGCGGCAGTAAAGTATGCACGCCGTTATGTAGATGATGTAGAATTCTATGCTGAGGATGCCGGACGTACAGAAAATGAATACCTGGCTCGTGTGGTGGAAGCTGTTATCAAGGCAGGTGCTACAGTGGTCAATATTCCGGATACTACCGGTTATTGTCTTCCTGCCGAGTATGGTGAAAAAATCAAGTACCTGATAGATCACGTCGATGGTATAGATAAGGCTATCATTTCTACCCATTGCCACAACGACCTGGGAATGGCAACTGCCAATACCATCAGCGGTGTATTGAACGGTGCCCGTCAGGTAGAGGTGACTATCAACGGAATCGGAGAACGTGCCGGAAATACGGCGTTGGAGGAAGTGGCCATGATTCTCCGTTGTCACCATAGCATTGATATCGATACGAATATCAATACCCAGAAGATTTACCCGACCAGCCGCATGGTATCCAGCCTGATGAACATGCCGGTACAACCCAACAAGGCGATTGTGGGTAGAAATGCGTTCGCGCACTCTTCGGGTATCCATCAGGACGGTGTGTTGAAGAATGTACAGACTTACGAAATCATCAATCCGAAAGATGTAGGTATCGATGATAACGCCATTGTATTGACTGCCCGTAGCGGACGTGCCGCTTTGAAACATCGTCTGCATATCCTGGGAGTAGAGATGGGACAGGAAAAACTGGATAAGGTTTACGAAGATTTCCTGAAGTTGGCCGACAAGAAGAAAGATATTACAGATGACGATATCCTGGTATTGGCCGGCGCTGACCGCAATGTCAACCATCATATCAAGTTGGAATACCTGCAGGTTACGAGTGGAGTCGGTGTCCGTTCGGTAGCCAGTCTGGGACTGAACATTTCGGGCGAGCACTTTGAATCTGCCGCTACCGGAAACGGTCCGGTGGATGCGGCTATCAAGGCGGTGAAACAGATTATCAAGCGTCAGATGACTTTGAAAGAGTTTACCATCCAGGCCATCAGCAAAGGCAGTGATGATGTAGGTAAGGTGCACATGCAGGTAGAATACGACGGACAGATGTACTACGGCTTCGGTGCGAATACGGATATCATCGCCGCCTCGGTAGAAGCTTACATCGATTGTATCAATAAATTCAAGAAATAACAATAAACGAGATAAAATCAACGTAAAATGGCTAACACATTATTTGATAAGATATGGGATGCACATGTCGTGCAGAAGGTGGAAGAAGGTCCTACCCAGTTATACATCGACCGTCTCTACTGCCATGAGGTGACCAGTCCACAGGCCTTTGCCGGAATGCGTGCACGAGGATTGAAGTGTTTCCGTCCGGAACGTATCTATTGTATGCCGGACCATAATACTCCGACTCACGACCAGGATAAACCGATTGAAGACCCGGTTTCGAAGACACAGGTCGATACGTTGGCAAAGAATGCCGCCGATTTCGGACTGACTCATTTCGGAATGATGAACAAGAAGAACGGTATCATTCATGTGGTAGGTCCGGAAAGAGGATTGACATTGCCGGGAATGACCATTGTCTGTGGTGACTCACATACGTCTACCCACGGTGCCATGGGAGCGGTTGCCTTCGGTATCGGGACTTCGGAAGTAGAGATGGTAATGGCTTCCCAATGTATCCTGCAGGCCCGTCCGAAGACCATGCGTATCACCATCGATGGGAAATTGGGCAAGGGAGTGACTGCGAAAGATGTAGCTCTTTATATGATGTCGAAGATGACTACCAGCGGTGCTACCGGTTATTTTGTGGAATATGCCGGCGAGGCTATCCGTAGTCTGACTATGGAAGGACGTCTTACCCTGTGTAACCTTTCTATCGAAATGGGAGCCCGTGGAGGTATGATTGCTCCGGACGAAGTGACTTTCGAGTACATCAAAGGACGTGAATATGCTCCGAAGGGAGCGGAATGGGACAAGGCGGTGGCTTACTGGAAAACCCTGAAGAGCGATGACGACGCAGTGTTCGATAAGGAAGTCCGTTATGATGCTGCCGATATCCAGCCGATGATTACTTACGGAACCAATCCGGGTATGGGCATGGCTATCACCGATCACATTCCTACTACCGAGGGTATGAGTGAAGTAGAAAAGAGCTCGTTCGAGAAATCCATGCACTACATGGGATTCCAGCCGGGAGAGTCTTTGTTGGGTAAGCAGGTGGATTATGTGTTCCTGGGCGCTTGTACCAACGGACGTATCGAAGATTTCCGTGCATTCGCTTCTATCGCGAAGGGACGGAAGAAAGCCGAACATATTATCGCATGGCTGGTTCCCGGTTCTTGGATGGTAGACGAACAGATCCGTGAAGAAGGTTTGGACAAGATTCTGGAAGAAGCCGGATTCGAAATCCGTCAGCCGGGTTGTTCCGCTTGTCTGGCTATGAACGACGACAAGATTCCGGCCGGCAAGTATTCGGTTTCTACCAGCAACCGAAACTTTGAAGGTCGTCAAGGTCCTGGTTCACGTACGCTGTTGGCTAGTCCGCTGACTGCCGCTGCCGCTGCTGTAACTGGTGTCATCACCGATCCAAGAACACTTATGTAAAAACGAAAAGTTATGAAACAGAAATTCAATATCCTCACCAGCACTTGTATTCCTCTTCCGCTGGAAAATGTAGATACCGACCAGATTATTCCGGCCCGTTTCCTGAAGGCAACCACGCGCGATGAAAAATTCTTCGGCGATAACCTGTTCCGTGACTGGCGTTACAAACCGGACGGTTCGTTGAACGAAGAGTTCGTCCTGAATAATCCGACATACAGCGGACAGATACTGGTTGCCGGAAAGAATTTCGGTAGCGGTTCCAGCCGTGAACATGCGGCTTGGGCCATTGCCGGTTACGGATTCCGCGTCGTGGTTTCAAGTTTCTTTGCCGACATCCATAAGAATAATGAACTGAACAATTTCGTGTTGCCGGTAGTTGTCAGTGAGCCGTTCCTGAAAGAACTCTTCGATTCGATTTACGCTGACCCGAAAACCGAGGTGGAAGTCAATCTGCCGGAACAGACCATAACCAATAAGGCAACCGGAAAATCGGAGAAGTTTGAAATCAATGCCTATAAGAAGCATTGTCTGATGAACGGACTGGACGACATCGATTTCCTGGTACAGAATAAAGATAAGATTGAAGCGTTCGAGAAGGGACGCGGATAATCCCACAATAGCGAGATTTTCAACATGGAAGAAAGACCGAAAATAGAAATCATGGATACGACACTCCGCGATGGAGAACAGACCAATGGAGTGTCGTTTGTACCCCGTGAAAAGTTGATGATAGCCCGCCTGCTGCTGGAAGACCTGAAGGTTGACCGGATTGAAGTAGCCTCGGCACGTGTGTCGGACGGTGAATTGAATGCAGTCAGAATGATTTGTGAGTGGGCGGCACGCCGGAACTACCTGTCTCGGGTAGAGGTGCTGGGGTTTGTCGACGGAAATGTATCGGTCGATTGGATTTACAGTGCCGGATGTCGGGTCATCAACCTGCTGACGAAGGGTTCGGAGAAGCATTGCAGGTGTCAACTGAAAAAGACGCTCGATGCGCATGTACGCGATATCCTGGAAGTTGTCCGTTATGCCCATAGTCGGGGAATGGATGTAAATGTCTATCTGGAAGACTGGAGTAACGGTATCAAGGATTCTCCGGAATATGTGTTCGGCCTGATTGACGGATTGCGGGAGAGTGGTATCAAGCGTTTCATGTTGCCTGATACACTCGGTATCTTGAACCCGTTGCAGGTCATCGAATATATGCGGAAGATGCGGAAACGTTATCCGGAACTGCACTTCGATTTCCATGCGCACAATGATTATGATTTGGCTGTAAGTAATGTACTGGCAGCGGTACTTTGTGGGGTGAAAGGCCTTCATACCACACTGAACGGATTGGGTGAACGGGCCGGAAACGCTCCGTTGGCCAGTGTACAAGCCATTCTGAAGGATCATTTCCACGCCATTACCAATATTGATGAAAGTCGTCTGAATGATGTAAGCCGGGTGGTGGAATCGTATTCGGGTATCTCTATCCCACCCAATAAACCGATTGTCGGTGAGAGTGTCTTTACCCAGGTGGCGGGAGTGCATGCCGACGGTGACAACAAGAATAACCTGTACTGCAATGACCTGTTGCCCGAGCGTTTCGGTCGTGTACGCGAATATGCGTTGGGTAAGACCAGCGGTAAGGCGAATATCCGGAAGAATCTGGAGAGTCTGGGACTGGAGCTGGACGAAGAAGCCATGAAGAAGGTGACGGAACGCATTATCGAACTCGGGGACCGGAAAGAACTGGTGACTCAGGAGGATTTGCCTTACATTATTTCGGATGTGCTCAAGCACGAGGGGGATGCCAACCGGGTGAAACTGCTCAGTTATTTCGTTACCCTGGCCAAAGGCTTGAAACCGATGGCTACGCTGAGTATTGAGATAGATGGTCAGATTTATGAGGAAAGTTCTTCCGGTAACGGACAGTACGATGCGTTTGTACGTGCCTTGCGGAAAATCTACAAGACTACGCTCAACCGTAAGTTCCCGATGTTGACCAATTATGCCGTGACTATTCCCCCAGGGGGACGGACCGATGCCCTTGTGCAGACCGTCATTACCTGGAGGCATGAGGATAGGGAGTTCCGTACCCGTGGCTTGGATGCCGACCAGACGGAAGCAGCCATCAAGGCTACCATTAAAATGTTGAACATGATAGAAGACAAAACAAATAATTAATTATGGAATTTAAAATAGCAGTATTACCGGGCGATGGTATCGGTCCTGAAATCTCTGTACAGGGCGTAGATGTCATGACTGCCGTTTGTGAGAAGTTTGGTCATAAAGTATCGTATGAATATGCGCTCTGTGGCGCGGATGCCATCGATAAGGTAGGCGATCCGTTCCCGGAAAAGACCTATGAAATCTGCAAGAATGCCGATGCGGTATTGTTTTCGGCTGTAGGTGACCCGAAGTTTGACAATGACCCGACTGCCAAGGTACGTCCGGAGCAGGGATTGCTGGCCATGCGTAAGAAACTGGGGCTGTTTGCCAATATCCGTCCGGTACAGACATTCAAATGCCTGTTGCACAAGTCTCCTTTGCGTAGCGAACTGGTGGAAGGTGCCGATTTCATCTGCATCCGCGAATTGACCGGCGGTATGTATTTCGGTGAAAAATACCAGGACAATGACAAGGCATACGATACCAACATGTATACCCGTCCGGAAATTGAACGCATTCTGAAGGTGGGCTTCGAATATGCCATGAAACGCCGCAAACACCTGACCGTAGTCGACAAGGCCAATGTATTGGCTTCTTCCCGTCTGTGGCGTCAGATTGCTCAGGAAATGGCTCCGAAGTATCCGGAAGTACAGACCGACTACATGTATGTAGACAATGCTGCCATGCGTATGATTCAGGAACCGACTTTCTTCGATGTCATGGTAACGGAAAATACGTTCGGTGATATCCTGACCGATGAGGGGTCTGTTATCAGCGGTTCTATGGGATTGCTTCCTTCGGCTTCTACCGGCGAAAGTACTCCGGTATTCGAACCGATTCACGGATCTTGGCCACAGGCTAAGGGACTGAATATCGCTAATCCGTTAGCACAGATTCTGTCTGTAGCTATGTTGTTTGAATATTTCGATTGTAAGGAAGAAGGCGCACTTATCCGTAAGGCTGTAGATGCTTCGCTGGATGCATGCGTACGTACTCCGGAAATCCAGGTGGCCGGTGGTGCCAAATACGGTACCAAAGAAGTAGGTGCTTGGATTGTAGATTATATTAAGAAAGCATAAGAATTGATTTAGGGCTATTTCGAGAGAGCTGCCTCTTTCCCTGATTGGGGAAAAGATGGCAGCTTTTTCTGTATGGCATCAGAATTTTTTGGTTCGTATGTGGCAGTACGGTTCTCCTCCGGTCTTGTCGTAATAATGTTGGTGATAGTCCTCTGCCGGCCAGAAGGTAGAGGCGGGAGTCAATCGGGTATTTACTTCATGTCCCTTGCTGCGTAGCAGGTCAATTACAGCCTGTGCCTCCTGTTTCTGGTTCTCGTCCAGATAGAAGATTTCACTCCGGTACTGTGGACCGATGTCCGGACCTTGACCGTCGGTCTGTGCCGGGTCGTGAATTTCGAAAAAAAGTTTGCACAGTTCTGTAAAAGAGGTTTCTTCTGCGTCAAATTCTACCAGGGTAGCTTCTGCATGTCCGGTGGCATGCGATTTCACTTCCGGATAGGTAGGATGGTCTTTATGGCCACCAATGTAACCGACTGTAGAACGGAGTACGCCGTGAGCACGTTCAAATTGGTGCTGGACACCCCAGAAGCACCCGCAGGCGAAAATAGCTTTTTCTAGTTTCATGGTTTATCTTTTTTAGTAAAATTGAACTGATTCGTCTTTTTATCCGGGAATCTTGAAAACGGGCTTGCGTTTCGAATAAAATGAACTTATGTTTCAGATAAAACGAACGTTTGTTTTAATCAAAATGCCCGTTCGTTTGGAATGAAATGTCCGGACGTTTTCCCAAACCTGTCTTTTCCGTTGGAATGGAAGCCGGTTCAGTTCTTATCGAAACGGATGTTCAAACATACAAAAAGTTTTTAATATACCCGTACTTTAGGCGATGGAAACTATTATTCCATTACCTTTGTCGAAAAATTGATACAGGACGATATGAAATTTGTATATATATTCATTTGGTTGGGAATGATGGCAAGTACCTTGTGCGCCCAGTCGTACACGGAAGTAGTGGAACAGGCCATGGAATGTACGCAGAAAGACAGTTTGAGGCAGGCCGAAGCCTTGTTCCGGAAGGCACTGAAAATGGACCCGAAGAATCCGAGAAATGCCTTGTTGTTTTCTAATCTGGGTACTGTACAGAAACGGATGGGAAAAACCGATGAGGCCATTGAATCGTATTCGATGGCATTGAACATTACGCCCTATGCTACAGCGATTCTGTTGAACCGGGCTGCACTTTATATGGAGCAAGGATTGTTGGATAAAGCTTATCTGGACTATTGCAACGTCATCGATCTGATTCCGGAAGAGCTGGAGGCCCGTCTGTTCCGGGCATACATCTATATGCAGCGCCGTCAGTATGCCGAGGCCCGTATCGATTACAATGTCATTTTGAATAAGGACCTGAAGAATAAAGCTGCTCGTCTGGGATTGGTTTTGCTCGATGAAAAAGAAGGACGTATTACCCGTGCGCTGGATGCATTGAATCTGTTGATTGCAGATTATCCTCAGGATGCTTCGCTGCTGAAAATGCGTGCCAATATGGAGGTCGACCAGCAGCAGTGGGAGTTGGCTCTGCTGGATGTAGAAGCGGCTATTCGGCTGGAAAACCGTGATACAGAAAATTACCTTATGAAAGGAAATATCTGCCTGGAATTGGGAAAGAAGGCTGAGGCACGTACTGCTTTCGAACAGGCCATCGCCTTAGGGGTACCTCGTACCGAACTGCAGGAAAAACTGAAAGCCTGCAAGTAAGTCAGACTTTCAGTACATGACGGATAACGGTGATGAAATCCTTTCCGTATTTTTCTTTCTTGTATTCACCGATACCACTGATTTCTCCGAACGCCTCGATGGTGGTCGGCTTGAGGGTAGCCAGCAGGTGGAGCGTCTTGTCCGTCAAGACGATATAAGGAGGTATGGCCTGTGAATCTGCCAGCTTTTTGCGCAGTTGCCGGAGTTCTTCGAAAAGTCTGTCGTCTTGATTCTCGCTGCCGGTCTGTCCGAAAAGCGGAACCTGTTCTGCCACGTGGCTTTGGGTATTTTTCTTTGTCTTGGCAGACTTTTCTTCCCGTTTGATAATGACGAGTTGAGCGGTCGCTTGTCCAAAAAGAACCTTCTTCCCGGCTTCTGTAATTTTCAGGTGGTTGTTCTCGTTGTAGGCTATTTCAAAGTAGCCCAGGTTGAGCATTTGCAGCAGGTAGTCCTGCCAGTCTCTTGCGGGGATTTCTCTGCCTGCACCGTAAGTCTTGACCTTATCGTATCCTTTTTCGATAATTTCTTGTGACGCCGAACCTTTCAGGATGTCAATCAGGGTGTGGGTTCCTATCTGTTGGTTGGTGAGGGCGATGGCACTCAGTGCTTTCTGTACGATGATGGTTCCGTCGAACCGTTCGGGAGGATTCCGGCAGACATCGCAGTTGCCACAGTCATGGTCCATCGTTTCGCCGAAATAATTCAGCAGGATACGCCGGCGGCAGATATCCGTTTCGGCATACTGTTGCATCCGGTTCAGTTTCTCCAGATTGATTTCCTGCTGTTTGCTGTCGGCCGCAAATTTGGATAGCAGGATAATGTCGCTGAAAGAGTAGAACAGCAGCGTATCGCTGGGCAGTCCGTCTCTTCCGGCACGGCCTATCTCCTGGTAGAAGCTTTCGATGCTTTTAGGCAGGTTGTAGTGGATGACCCACCGCACATTCGACTTGTCGATTCCCATGCCGAAAGCGATGGTGGCGCAGACTATCTGTACACGGTCGTTGATGAAATCATCCTGTGCGGCTTCGCGGACAGGAGTACTCAATCCGGCATGGTAGACCGCTACTTTCAGTCCGTAGTCGCTGAGCATTTCGGCCACTTTTTCAGTCGTATTCCGGCTCATGCAGTAGATGAT
Source organism: Phocaeicola barnesiae DSM 18169 = JCM 13652 (assembly GCF_000374585.1). Taxonomy (GTDB): domain Bacteria; phylum Bacteroidota; class Bacteroidia; order Bacteroidales; family Bacteroidaceae; genus Phocaeicola; species Phocaeicola barnesiae. The sequence continues at coordinate 18,605 of NZ_KB894665.1, read as the reverse complement.
GCCGCTTTCCTGCGGATGTTTCCGGATGAAATTCAGGATGGTACGTATCTTGTCTTTCTGCTGGTATCCCCGACGGACTTCCAGATTCAGGTTCGGGCGGTCGAAAGACGAAATGAATATCTGCGGGTCTTTCATGTCCAGCTGTTTCAGGATGTCCTGTCGTGTAATTTTATCGGCTGTGGCAGTCAGGGCTACAATCGGTACCTGAGGAAACTGTTCGCGGAGGATTTTCAGTTGGGTATATTCCGGGCGGAAATCGTGTCCCCATTGTGAAATACAATGAGCCTCGTCGATGGCGAAGAGGGAAATCCGGATATCCTTCAGGAGAAAGTTCAGTTCGGACATCAGCCGTTCGGGGGAAATGTACAAGAGTCTTACTCTGCCTTGACGGCATTCGAAGCGTACGTTGGCATTGGTCGTTTCGTCGTTCGTACTGTTCAGTGCCCGGGCTATGATGCCGTTTGCCTGTAAAGATTCCACTTGGTCCTTCATCAGCGATATCAGTGGAGAGACCACAATGGCCGTTCCTTCCATCATCAAGGCCGGTAGCTGGTAACAGATGGATTTTCCACCTCCGGTGGGCATCAGAACGAGGGTATCTTTTTTAGCTAAAATGCTTGTAATGATTTCTTTTTGTAGGGGTCTGAACTGGTCGTAACCGAAGTAGGACTTTAACGTTTTCAGCATATATTTTTCTTAAAAATCTCAAATTACTGAACAAATATAACGATTCTTTGGTATTAATAGTAGTTTTAAGTTTATTTGTTTATAGAAATGGAACAATTGGTTACATCGTTAAATTGGGAGAATTTTGGAAAAATAAGGACGATTCTTTTGTTAATTACAAAAAGAACTCCGATTTTTGTAAAACCTATTTATTGATAATCCGTAATCTAAAATCAAAAGGAAAATGATGGAAAATGAAAAACCAGCAGTAGGACAAGAGCAGGCATCTGTAAAGACACGCTACAATTTGCGTGAGAAAAAAGAAAAGAAAGCTGCTTACCGTGACATGATTCGTGCAGAACTTGCCGATGAGTTGTATGATAAGATTCTGAATCTGATTGTGATTCAGAAAAAGTATAAGGACCCTAATTATTCGGCCAAGGATTTGGCGAAGGAATTACGGACGAACACCCGTTATTTGTCGGCGGTCATCAACTCACGCTTCGGGATGAATTACTCGTGTCTGTTGAATGAATATCGAATCAAGGAAGCGTTGCACTTGCTGGTTGACAAGCGGTACGCGGAAAAAAATGTAGAAGAGATTAGTGCATTGGTAGGTTTTGCGAATCGTCAATCTTTTTATGCTGCATTTTATAAAATTATGGGTGAAACGCCCAACGGTTATCGTAAACGCAATGAAAAATAAAGGGATGGGGTTGGGATAGCCGCTGATGGTTCTATCTATTATATTGTCATTCAAATAAGTAGGTCTGTTTTTGATTCGTGAACTGACGGTTGGCGGCAAACAGGTACTTGTTTGGATGACATGTTTTTTTATGATGTTTTTGAAAGAGTAGATATACAATGAGGAAAGAAGAACATATATTCAATTACGTGGTCGACCAGTTTGCCGATCTACAGGTACTCCGCTACCGGGTGGCTGGATTCGACTCCTTGACCCTCCAGCAGAAGAAACTGGTGTATTACTTGTCGGAGGCTGCCTTGCAGGGAAGAGACATTCTGTTCGACCAGAACGGAAAGTATAATCTGCAGATTCGTCGTCTGCTGGAAACCTTGTATGTACATTTCACAGGAGACCGTACGGAGGAGCCTTTCCTGGCTCTGGAAGTCTATCTGAAGCGGGTCTGGTTCTCGAACGGAATCCATCACCATTACGGGTGTGATAAGTTTGTTCCCGGTTTTTCGGCCGAATATCTGAAGAATCTGATTCTGCATACCGACGTATCTCTGCTTCCGCTGGAATCCGGAGAAACGGTGGAAGCGATGTGCGACAAACTGTTTCCAGTCATCTTCCATCCGGAGGTGATGCCGAAGCGGGTCAATCAGAACGATGGGGAAGACCTGGTGGAAACCTCGGCTGCCAATTATTACGAGGGGGTGACCCAGCAGGAAGCCGAAGCATTCTATGCCGCACAGAAAGCACAGGGCGATGCCGAGCATCCGGTGATGTATGGCATGAACAGCCGTCTGGTGAAAAAAGACGGTGTGATTCAGGAAGAAGTCTGGAAGGTGGGAGGCTTGTATGGAAAGGCCATCGAGAAAATTATCGGTTGGCTGCATCGGGCAGAAGAAGTGGCCGAGAATGACAGCCAGCGTCAGGTTATCCGGTTGCTGGTAGCATTTTATCAGACTGGTGACTTGAAACTGTTTGATGACTACTCTATCCAATGGCTGAAGGATACAGCTTCGCGGGTAGACTTTGTCAATGGCTTTATCGAAAGCTATGGCGATCCGTTGGGAATGAAGGCCAGTTGGGAATCGATTGTCAATTTCAAAGACCTGGAAGCTACCCGTCGTACCGAGCTTATCAGCAGCAATGCGCAATGGTTTGAGGACCATTCTCCGGTGAATCCGTCGTTTAAGAAGGAACGGGTGAAAGGGGTATCTGCCAAGGTCATCACCGCGGCGATGCTGGCCGGAGACCTTTATCCGAGTTCGGCCATCGGTATCAATCTGCCTAATTCCAACTGGATTCGGAGTGTTCACGGCTCGAAATCGGTGACTATCGGAAATTTGACCGACGCTTACAACAAGGCCGCGCGTGGAAACGGATTCCGCGAAGAATTTGTATACAGTGAAGCGGAAAAGGAACTGCTGGATAACTATGCAGACCTGACAAGCGACCTTCATACGGATTTGCACGAGTGTCTGGGGCACGGTTCCGGGAAACTCTTGCCGGGAGTAGACCCCGATGCCTTGAAAGCTTACGGTTCTACCATCGAGGAGGCTCGGGCAGATCTGTTCGGCCTGTATTACATGGCAGATGCCAAACTGGTGGAACTGGGACTGCTTCCGGATAATGAGGCCTACAAGGCTGAGTATTATTCGTACATGATGAACGGATTGATGACCCAGTTGGTCCGTATCGAACCGGGGGCTCAGATTGAAGAAGCGCATATGCGTAACCGTCAGCTGATAGCCCGTTGGGTACTCGAAAAAGGACGTGACGGACAGGTTGTGGAATGGGTGAAGAAAGCGGGAAAGACTTTTGTCCGCATCAACGATTATGTCCGTCTGCGCGAACTGTTCGGTCAGCTGCTGGCCGAAATCCAACGTATCAAGAGTGAAGGCGATTTCGAGGCTGCCCGTGCTTTGGTTGAGAACTATGCCGTGAAAGTGGATGCGGCGCTTCATGCTGAAGTGTTGGAACGCTACCGTTCCTTGCATCTGGCTCCCTATAAAGGCTTTGTCAATCCGGTCTATACACCGCAGGTGGACGAGAACGGTGAGATAACAGACGTAACGGTTTTGTATGACGAAGGTTATACCGAGCAGATGTTGCGTTACAGCCGTGATTATTCTAACTTATAACAGGAAAACTATGAATGACGTACATGAAACCATCAAAGAAATAAAAGCCAAGTTCCGTCTTTACATGAACGGAGTCATCTCTCAGAGCATGCGGGACAAGGGAATGGGGTATAAGCTGAATTTCGGTATCGAGTATCCCCGAATCAAGGAAATCGCTGCCGGCTATCAGCCCGACCATGAACTGGCGCAGGTGTTGTGGAAGGAAGATATCCGTGAATGTAAGATTATGGCCGGACTGCTGCAGCCTGCCGATACCTTTTACCGGGAAATCGCTGAAATCTGGATAGAAGATATGCGTTATCCCGAATTGGCCGAATATACCGTGATGAACCTGTTCCAGCGTCTGCCTTACGCATCGGAAGTGGTGTTCTGCTGGATGGCCGACGAACGGGAATATTTCCAGTTGTGCGGTTTCCTGCTGATGGCCCGTCTGCTGATGCAGGGAATGGTTCTGAACGAACGCTCCGAAGAGGAATTCCTGGACCAGGCTCTGACAGCAGTGGAAGGAGATACTTCGTTCGTACAGCGGGCAGCGGCTACGGCTTTGCAGAAATACGGTCAGCAGTCTCGCCAGAACATGCGCAAGTTGAGCAAGCCGTTGATTATGCTGAGTAAATCCGCTCGTGCTGAGGCGCATGCTTTGGCTGCGGAAATAAAAAATGCGATAGAATATTCCATGTAACTTTTCTAAATTACATAAAAAAGATTATCTTTGACGGCTGAACGGAATTTTTCAGATGGAAGAGCATACAATCAAAGAAACGGTAAAGCAGGTTCTTACAGAGTATCTGCAGAAGAACGGACATCGAAAGACGCCTGAACGGTATGCTATACTCGAAACTATCTATTCCATCAAAGGTCATTTCGACATCGATAGCCTGTATAACTACATGGCCGAGAAGGAGAAGTTCCGTGTCAGCCGTGCTACCTTATATAATACCATCATTCTGCTGATTGATGCAGGACTGGTCATCAAGCACCAGTTTGGTAACACATCGCAGTACGAACGCTCATACAACAATGAAACCCATCATCACATGATTTGCACTTCTTGCGGGAAAGTGACTGAATTTGAAGACGAGAACCTGAAGCAGGCCATCGCTCAAACCAAGCTGAAAGGGTTTCATGCGTCACATTATTCGTTGTATATCTATGGATTATGCAGCAAATGTGCGTGGGCAAGGCGAAAGAAGAGTAAATAACTATAAAAATAGAAGAAATCATGAAAGTAGATGTCTTGTTAGGTTTACAGTGGGGAGACGAAGGTAAAGGTAAAGTTGTCGATGTCCTGACTCCGCATTATGATGTTGTTGCCCGTTTTCAGGGAGGTCCCAATGCGGGTCATACGTTGGAATTTGAAGGTCAGAAATACGTCCTGCGTTCCATCCCTTCCGGTATTTTCCAGGGAGATAAGGTGAATATTATCGGTAACGGTGTTGTGCTGGATCCGTCTTTGTTCAAAGCCGAAGCCGAAGCGTTGGAAGCAAGCGGTCATCCCTTGAAGGAACGTCTGTACATTTCCAAGAAGGCTCACCTGATTTTGCCGACTCACCGTATTCTGGATGCGGCTTACGAAGCTGCAAAGGGTGCTTCGAAGGTAGGTACTACCGGAAAGGGTATCGGTCCTACTTATACGGATAAAGTAAGCCGTAACGGTCTGCGTGTAGGTGATATCCTGCATAACTTTGAAGCGAAGTATGCGGCTGCAAAAGCTCGTCATGAACAGATCCTGAAGAGCTTGAACTATGAATATGACATTACAGAACTGGAAAAACAGTGGATGGAAGGTATCGATTACCTGCGTCAGTTCCACCTGGTAGACAGCGAACATACTGTCAACAACCTGTTGAAGGAAGGCAAGAGTATCTTGTGCGAAGGAGCTCAGGGTACCATGCTGGATGTAGATTTCGGTTCTTATCCGTTCGTGACTTCTTCCAATACCATCTGTGCCGGTGCCTGCACAGGTCTAGGACTTGGTCCGAATAAAATCGGTGATGTATTCGGTATCATGAAAGCTTATTGTACTCGTGTCGGTGCCGGACCGTTCCCGACAGAACTGTTTGACGAAACCGGCAAGACAATCCGTGATTTAGGACATGAATACGGTGCTGTTACCGGTCGTGAACGCCGTTGTGGTTGGGTAGACCTGGTAGCGTTGCGTTACGCCATCATGCTGAATGGAGTTACCAAACTGATTCTGATGAAGAGCGACGTCTTGGACGGATTCGATACCGTGAAGGCTTGTGTGGCCTATAAGATTAACGGTGAAGAAATCGATTATTTCCCGTTTGACATCAACGAAGGTGTAGAACCGGTTTATGTAGAACTTCCGGGTTGGAAGACCGATATGACGAAGATGACCAGCGAAGACGAATTCCCTGAAGAATTCAACGCTTATATCTCGTTCCTGGAAGAACAGCTGGAAACTCCGATTAAGATTGTTTCTGTAGGTCCGGACCGTGCTCAGACTATTGTCCGTTATACAGAAGAATAAATCTGCTTCCTGTTTCTGAATCAAATACCTTCGGAATATCTCTGAGGGAAAAGCATATAAAATCCTGATTTCGTTTGAAGTCAGGATTTTTTTATTGTTCGGATGAAAAGCGTAGAATGGGCTTTCATCCGATTTTTGGTTTTATTTATCTATGGCCTTTCATCGGCTAAAAAATATATATATTATGTAAGTTTGAACAAAAAATCTCTTTTTCTGTTATTTTTAGAAAGCTGTTCATGAAAATTAAAACAGCTTGCCAGGAAGCTTCTGAAGTATGGATCCGTTAGCGGGTGCAGATGTCCCGTGATACAGGATAAAGACTTAACTAAACTCTATACATTTTACACTAAACTAAACGAAAATTTATGAAAAAGAGGTTTCTATTTATGCTGTTTTTCCTGTTTTTTCTGATGGGAATCGCATGGTCTCAGACGGGAACGGTGAAAGGGACAGTAACTTCCGGTGAGGATGGTCTTCCGGTTGTCGGTGCATCGGTATTGGTGAAAGGAACCACTATCGGTACCATTACCGATGTGGATGGTCGATGGTCGTTTCAGTATTCAGAATCTGCCGGCTTCAGCCCCTACGATTGTCGTGTCATTTGTAGGTATGAAGAGTCAGGAATTACCTGTAAGTCAGGAAGAGATGGAAATTGTACTGAATCCGGATGCCGAGACGTTGGATGAGGTCGTAGTGACAGCGCAAGGATTGTCCAGGAAGGAAAAATCGTTGGGATATTCCACACAAAAGGTGGGAGGTGAACAGCTCACCACGGTCCGTCAGACTGATTTGGGAAACGCGATGGCCGGAAAGATAGCCGGTGCCCGTTTCTACGGTTCATCGGGTTCCACTTTCGATTCCGGTAGTATCGTTCTCCGTGGTACCAACAGTTTCACTTCTCCGCAGGGAAGCGAGCCGATTTATGTGGTCGACGGTTCCATCACGAACAAGAATAGCGTCAATATGGACGATGTGGAATCCATCAATGTCTTGAAAGGTTCGGCTGCAACGGCCTTGTACGGTTCGGAAGGAGGTAACGGAGCGGTTATCATCACGACCAAACGGGCCCAAGAAGGGAAAGGACGCATCGAAGTGAGTCATACCCTGCAATGGGAACGTTATTACAATCACTTCGATATGCAGAAACAGTATGGAGGGGGTAGTCTGGGATATAACGGTGAGGTACTTGATGCCCAGTATGGTGAAGAATACGATACCATGAGTGCGCAGTATCTGTATGGCATCTTCCGTAACCAGCAGAATGAGGACGGCTCTTATTATTACGATTATCATTCGGATGAAAGTTGGGGAGCCCGTTTCGATCCGCGTGTACAGATGGCTTCTGCCTTGTATTGGGACCCAACCAGTACGAAGTATCGGAAAGCGGATGCCTGGGTCTCTCAGTTGGATTTGGGAGATTTGTTCCGCACTGCTCTGACAAATACCACGAACCTTTCTTTTTCGAAGGCTGGAAAAGATTATTCTTCCCGCATTTCGTATACCCATACCAAACGTGAAGGTATCCAGCAGAATTCGGGTGCCGAGCGGCAGTTCCTGGCTGTAAAGACATCGTTCCAGCCCATAGAATGGATGAATGTTTCGTTGGATTATAAGTTCACTTACCGCCGGAACCACAATGCTGCCAGCGAGGATTTCGGGGATGGCCGCAATGTGTTACATAAATACATCCAGTGGGGACAGACCAGTGTAAACCTGAATGATTACAAGGATTACCTGCGCCCGGACGGTACCTGGCGTACTTGGAACATCAAGAGTATTACCAATCTGGCTCCTAACTTCCACGATTCGCCTTATGCCGTACTCGATAACATCAACTTTTACGAGACTTCCCGTTGGAACGTCTTTACGGCCGATGCAGAGTTTCTGCTTCCGAAACATTTCAAAGCCGGTGTCCGGGTAACCGGGAACCTGGTTTCTTACAACGAGGAGCAGGAACTTGCTGCAGGAGGAGCAGACTTCCTGTCGTATTATGGACAGGAACAGTATCATGCCAGTGACATGACCGTGCAAGGGCGTGTAACCTGGGGCGACCGTTACCTGAACGACCGTCTGAGTCTGGATGCGGCAGCTTTTGTAGAACAGCGCATGTATAATTACGGCTCCTTGCAGGGTAATACGACGGATGGATTGATTATCAATAAATTCTATAACCTGGCGACTTCGAGCGGTTATGTCAATGCTTCCAACGAGGACCGTCATTACAAGACCCGTAGCGTGTTTGCTACTGTAACCGCCGGGTTTGATGATACCTATTTCCTGGATGGTTCTTTGCGCAACGACTGGGATTCAAGGCTTCCGTCTACCCATAACAGTTATCTGTACGGCGGTTTGTCGGCCAGTGTCATGCTGAACCGGTTTGTCAAGAATCTTTCTTGGTTGAACTATTGGAAACTGCGCAGTTCGTTGGCGCAGGTAGGTTCTACGCTGAGTGTGTATAAAACAATCCCTTCTTTTGAAACGGATAAATACAACTCCTTGACTGCTATGTATGCTCCGTATGTGCAGTTGAATCCGAACATCAAGCCTACCATTTCCACTTCTTACGAAGTCGGTACCGAGTTCCGGCTGTTCCAGAACCGTTTCTGGGGAGACCTGAACTTCTATGTACGTGATACCCGCAATCAGATTCTGAATGTGACGGTCGCTCCGCAGTCGGGGTATTCATCCCGTCAGTTGAATGCCGGTCTGGTCCGTAACAAAGGTATCGAAATCAGTTTGGGAGGTATTCCGGTACGTACCAAGGATTTCCAGTGGGACGTGGATTTCAACATCGCCAAGAACGACAACAAACTGGTACGTCTGAACGATGAAATCAATGAATACCTGTTGGAAGGTAACCGCTTCTATTATTTCTGGTACCTGAAAGCAAAGGTGGGAAGCCCTATCGGTGTCATCACTACCATGTCTCGATTTAAGCGGAACGAACAGGGTGAACTCTTGCTGAAACCGACATCGAGTGCCGGTTGGGGAGGAGGCTACAGCCCTGCTCTGGAAACGGATGTAGAAAAGGAAGTAGGCAATTTCCAGCCTGACTGGACCGGAGGTTTCTCCACTTCCGTACGATACAAGGAATTTCGTCTGGCAGCCAGCTTCGATTTCATGATTGGCGGTCAGATGGTATCATGGACCAATCTGTGGTCTACCGGTTCCGGAACAAGTATCGCTACAGCTCGGCTGAACAATCGGGGTGTCAATGAGCGTGAAGGTATCAACCGGGGTGGAGGTGTATACGTTACCGGTGTGGACGAGACAACGGGCGAAAAGGTTTCCATTATACATTCGGCGCGGACAACAATCCGGATGTGCCTTCATACAGCTGGATGTATTACGTAGGAAATCCGGATTACGCATCGGCCAACCAGAATTTCGTGCCGAACCAGGTACTGGTGGAGTCACTGAAAGCTTATCGTGACAACCGTCTTTTCGCCTATTGTGACCTGAATGGCTATAAAGGAGACCGTGAAGGTGACCCCGACAGCTTTGACTCGTATTTCGGTGTGCCGTTCGGTTTGGCTTCTCCTGATGCCGTTTACGATGTGGCGGCCAACTGCTGTTCGGTGGATGCCCGGTATTGCGAGCCTCAGGCCACTTACGGTATCATTACGACCGCCCGTACCCTGCTGGTAGAGGCAGAAGCAGCTACCCTCGGATGGATTAGTGCCGATGCCAACGCGCTGTATCAGGCAGGTATCCGTGCATCTTTCGCTTTCAGCGGTGCCGATGGAGTGGATGCTTACCTCCAGAACCCGAAAGTCATCCTTTCTTCCGATAAGGCTGAGGCCTTGAAACAGATTGTCATGCAGCGTTTTCTGGCAGGATTCCTTACCGATGGTATCGAAGCCTGGTCCGACTGGCGGCGGTATAACATTCCGGAATTGCCCATCGAGCCCGGACAGGCCGATGTCGGTATTACGGTTTATCCTTATCGGATGCAGTATTCCGATGCCGACAAGCAATACAACGTAGCGAATGCCGAGGCGGCTATCCGGACCTATCTGAACGGAGATGACAGCCGGTGGCAGCGTGTCTGGTGGGACGTAGCCGACAATGATTGAGCAGCACCGGAGCATTCGGCTCCGGCTTCAACTGAACTAAACAGAATAGATAAATAAACTAAACTTGATTTGACTAAACTGGATTTGATTCAACTAAACTGACACATGAATAGGCATTAATAAATCTCTCTTAATTTCATTTTATGTTGGAAGGCTCTCTTAGTGATAAGGGGGTCTTTCGTCTTATAGGCGGCTATGCCGGATGGTACAGGTAAAGGAAAGCCCTGGCTCCCGGAAGTAGCCAGGGCTTTCAGAACATTCGGTATTCAGAATCCTTTTTTCACTCAATAGTTCTTTGTACACAGAGAGTTGTAATAAGTTCGATGGGAGGTCTTTCGGAGAGAAGTTTTTGTAGGAGGCTGGTGGTTATCGTTCAAACACTTTCACTTATAGGGATATCAGAAGTTTTTCTAGCCCATGTACACCATTATGGATAATCGTGATTATCCAACTTGTTATTTCGTTCCAAGGGATTTCCCAAAGCGCTGAAGGTATAACAGCCAAAGCAATAGTAGAAAATATCCAGCCTTTTAGGGAATTCATTTTCATCCAAAAAATTTTTAGGAATGATAAACGGAGTTCACTATCGTATGTTCCCAATAAATCATAAACTTTTCCTTGCAGAACATAAGCGTTTTGATAACTTTCAAAAGCCTTATTTGCGTCAAATGACTCGTGCAATTTGGCATCCTCTACATTTTTAACGACTTCATAACGCAGCGAGGTATAGGCATTCCAAAATTCACCATCCTTTACACGTAACCAATGCTTCCCGAAATGATTGGCTTCATATTCGTTAATATAGTCGAAGAATAAGATATTGAGCTGTTTGAAGCAATCGTAAATCAAACGCTTCAAGTGTCCTTCTGCCTTATTCAATTCCTTGTGAACCGCTTCTGCTGACATTCCGTCTGCATAACATCTTGCTATATGGTCGTTCAACGCTCTCATTTCATTGAGGACAGCATTGATATATTGGTTGCCATTACGTACAAACAAGTCAAAAAGTAGGGGCTTAATCTCCAAGTAGGACATTATTAAATCCCTATACATTTCGCTGATGACAGATTCCTTACTCATAATCACAACAATTTAAAAATAAGAAGATTGATTATCAAAGCAACAGCTATGGTGAAAAGCCACTTAAATACCGTGGTGACTTTGTTGTCCGATAATAGGCCTGTGGCCAAGGTTCCCGCATGGCATTCGGCAATCATATTTTTCATTTCCTTGAGTTTGCGGTAAGCGGCTTGTAAATCCGTGTTTTTGATTGCTCTGACCTCCTTTTCCAGACGAAAAAACTTACCACAAAATCTTCCGTCGTCAAGCGCATCAAGAATTTCTCGTGAAAATCGGGATTTGAATTGATTGACATCTTCCATCATGCTTGCCACAAGGCAGACCCTTAAATTCTCGATAGCCGAGTCAAGGCATTTTTCCGCATCCATCATATACTCTTCCTTTTCCTCTGCTGTTGAAGCCCTTTCGTACAACGCGATGTTGTCGAACATCGAGGGAATGTCATGAAGCAAAGGAGTCACGAAATTTTCATTCCGTGACTCATATTCGGCAATCAGAGGTTTTAACTCTGAACAGTATCTGTCATATAGAGGTTTAAGTTGCGGATTCAGCATTTTCATGATTAGAAATTTTGGATAATCTTTTTCATTCTATCCATTGAAACCATACGCCCTGATTGGAGATAAATGGAACCTCGCGGTTTCACTTGACGTGCCGTCCTCTTTGCATTGCAAGAAGATTTTCTCACATGCAATGCATTCAAACGTGTCGCTTGCTGTATGGCGCATGATATCCCTACAGACTTTTCACTTGTCCGACGCGCTTCATAATGTAAATGAAACTTCATATAAACGTTTTTAGCATTAAAATTTATGTTGATTGCAAATGTACTGATTTTATTTGATTTAACGCATACTTTGCGAAAAAAACATCGAAAATTTTGGGAAAAGACAAGTCGGGCTTTGGTCAGATAAAAACAGTTGTTTGATATATCTGGAACAACTATGTAAACAACACTTAAAATGTGATGAGGTTTGTCATGTCGCTTATCTGTTTCGCATACGGACATAAAAAAAGGAGTACCGCTGTACTCCAACCTTTGTTAACCTTAAATCTAATACTATGAAAAACACATTGCAAAGGTACGGATTTCTTCTATCTCTGCAAATGTTTAGCCGGAAAAATTCTGCTCTATAACATAGTTTAAGGAATTGTCCGTTGGGTTATGGGCTTGTTAACAACTTGGTATCCGTGTTGTAATATTTTAAGCCTTCGGAGTGGTAAGGGTTATTGAAAAAATGGTAACTTTGCCGGCACTTTGAAAAGTTATTGCGCATGATTTCCATAGAAGGACTGAAAGTTGAGTTTGGTGTAACATCTTTGTTTGAAGATGTTTCTTTTGTCATCAATAAGAAAGACCGCATAGCCTTGGTCGGTAAAAACGGTGCCGGCAAGTCTACCATGCTGAAGATTCTGGCTGGTGAACAGCGTCCTACAGAAGGAACAGTAGCCGTTCAACGGAACATTACCGTAGGATATCTGCCTCAGGTGATGATATTGAGTGATACCCGTACGGTTATGGAAGAAGCCGAGATGGCATTTGAACATATCTTCGAGATGCAGGAGCGTATCAACCGGATGAACCAGGAACTGGCCGACCGGACCGATTATGATTCGGAGAGCTATCAGGAGCTGATCGAACGCTTTACGCACGATAACGAGCATTTCCTGATGATGGGAGGTACCAATTACCGTGCCGAAATAGAGCGGACACTCATCGGACTGGGATTTGAACGGAGTGACTTCGACCGTCCTACTTCCGAGTTCAGTGGCGGTTGGCGTATGCGTATCGAACTGGCCAAGCTGTTGTTGCGCCGTCCGGATGTGTTGCTGCTCGACGAGCCGACCAACCACCTCGATATCGAGAGTATCCAGTGGCTGGAAGGATTCCTGAAAGTCAGTCCGGGAGCTGTCGTACTGGTGAGTCACGACCGCGCCTTTATCAATAATGTCACCAATCGTACCATTGAGATATCCTGCGGGCACATTTATGATTATAAAGTTCCGTATGATGAGTTTGTAGTCCTGCGGAAGGAACGTCGCGAGCAGCAGCTCCGTGCCTACGAGAACCAGCAGAAAGAAATCAAGGATACCGAAGATTTCATCGAACGTTTCCGTTACAAGGCTACCAAAGCCGTACAGGTACAGAGCCGCATCAAGCAGTTGGAGAAGATTGTTCCTATCCGGATTGATGAGGAGGACCATTCCACCCTTCGTCTGAAATTTCCGCCTGCCATGCGTTCGGGTAACTATCCCGTTATCTGCGAGGGGGTGAAGAAGGCTTATGGCGAGCACGTGGTGTTCCACGATGTGGATATGACCATCCACCGCGGAGAGAAGGTCGCTTTTGTCGGAAAGAACGGCGAGGGAAAATCTACGCTGGTGAAATGTATCATGGACCAGATACCTTTCGAGGGGAAACTGGTGATTGGTCATAATGTACAGATCGGTTATTTCGCACAGAACCAGGCCCAGTTGTTGGATGAGAATCTGACGGTGTTCGATACCATCGACCGGGTAGCGCAAGGCGATATCCGGCTCAAGATACGCGATATCCTGGGTGCCTTCATGTTCGGTGGCGAGGCTTCGGACAAGAAGGTGAAGGTACTTTCCGGAGGAGAACGCAGCCGTCTGGCCATGATTCGTCTGTTGCTGGAGCCGGTGAACCTGCTGATACTGGACGAGCCGACCAATCACCTGGACATGCGTTCGAAAGATGTGTTGAAGGATGCCATCCGCGATTTCGACGGAACGGTGATTGTCGTATCGCACGACCGTGAGTTTCTGGACGGACTGGTTACCAAGGTATACGAGTTTGGCGGAGGTGTCGTGAAAGAACATATCGGCGGTATCTACGATTTCCTGCAGAAGAAGAAAATGGAAAGCCTGCAGGAACTGCAGCTGACGCAGTCGTCTGCCCCTGTTGCAAAAGAGGAATCAGTTCCGGTGAGCGAGAATAAGCTTTCCTACGAGGCACAGAAGGAACTGAACCGCAAAGCCCGTAAGTTGGAGAAGCAGGTTGCTGCCTGCGAAACCCACATCGGCGAACTGGAAGCGCAGGTGACTGAGATAGAGAACCGCATGGCTACTCCCGAAGGGGCGGCCGACCGTTCGCTCTATGAACAGTACCAGGCGCTGAAGAAAGAGATTGCCGCGGCAGAGGAAGAGTGGGAGAGTATGCTGATGGAACTGGAAGAACTTCAGCAGTAATTAATAATTAATAATGAAGATGGACACTGGGGCTTGTTCTCTCTTTCTGAAACCTCGTTAACTTGATGAGTATAGAACTATTTTAATATATATATCAAAATGAAGACAAGACAATGTATGGCTGTTGCAGCCTTGATTTTGACTGCAATGACCGGTTGTACCAGCCAGAAGGAAGTGAAGAGTACTTCAGGCCTTGACTTGACCAACATGGATACTACCGTATCTGCCGGTCAGGACTTTTTCCAGTATGCTTGTGGCGGATGGAACGAAAAGCATCCGCTGACTGCTGAATATTCCCGTTTCGGTACTTTCGACCTGCTGGCCGAGGACAACCAGAAACAGATTCGTGAACTGATAGAAGGACTGGCAGCCCAGAAAGGCGAAGCCGGAACTGCTGCTCAGAAAATCGGCGACCTCTACAACCTGGCCATGGACAGCGTAACGCTGAACAAGCAGGGGTATGAACCCATCAAGGCACAGTTGGAAAAGATTGCTGCCCTGAAAGACAAGAGCGAAATCATTCCGATGATGACCGAACTCAACATGCAGGGAATCGGTACCTATTTCAGCAATTATGTATATGCCGACCCGAAGAACAGCAGTCTGAATATCTTCCAGATGGGACAGGGAGGTATCAACCTGGGTGAAAAGGAATATTACCTCGATACCGACAGCGTAACTTCGAATATCCGTGAACAGTATAAGAAATACATCACGAAGCTTTTCACATTGGTAGGATGCTCTGAAGCCGAAGCTACGCAGAAGATGAACGATGTAATGGAAATTGAAACAGCCATTGCCAAGGTTTCTCGCAGCGCTACGGAATTGCGTGATCCGGAAGCCAACTATCACAAGATGACCTACGCCGAACTGAAGAAGCAGATTCCGGGCATCGACTGGGATACTTTCCTGAAAGGACTGGGTATCGCACAGGTGGATGAGCTGAATGTGGAACAGGTGGAACCGATTGCCGAGGTAGCCAACCTGATGAACACCCTGCCGCTTTCCAAGCACATCTCTTACTTGCAGTATAACCTGATTGACGCGGCTGCCAGCTGCCTGAGCGACGATTTTATCGCTGCCCGTTTCGATTTCTACGGAAAAGTTTTGTCCGGTCGCCAGGTGAACCAGCCTCGCTGGAAACGTGCCGTCAATTCCGTGAACGGCCTGCTGGGCGAACTGGTAGGACAGATGTATGTAGAGAAGTATTTCTCTCCGGCTGCCAAGGAACGTATGGTGAACCTGGTAAAGAATCTGCAGACTGCGTTGGGTGAACGTATCCAGGCACAGGAATGGATGAGCGACAGTACCAAGGTACGTGCTCAGGAAAAACTGGCTACCTTCCATGTAAAAGTCGGCTATCCGGACAAGTGGAAAGATTATTCAGACTTGAAGGTAGAGAAGGATTCTTATTGGGCTAATGTCTGCCGTGCCGCCGCATGGGAGCGTAAGGACAACTACAGCCGTCTGGGCAAACCGGTGGATAAGGATGAATGGCTGATGACTCCGCAGACTGTCAACGCCTACTACAACCCGTCTACCAATGAAATCTGTTTCCCGGCCGCTATCCTGCAATATCCGTTCTTTGACATGGAGGCTGACGACGCGTTCAATTACGGTGCCATCGGTGTCGTTATCGGCCATGAAATGACTCACGGATTCGATGACCAGGGCCGTCAGTTTGATAAGGACGGTAACCTGAAAGACTGGTGGGCTGCCGGCGATGCAGACCGCTTCAAGGAACGTGCTCAGGTGATGGTTGATTTCTTTGATAACATCGAAGTGTTGCCGGGACTTCATGCCAACGGTACTCTGACTTTGGGTGAAAATCTGGCCGACCATGGTGGTCTGAATGTAGCTTATCTGGCCTATAAGAATGCTACTGCCAACGCTCCGCTGGAAGACAAGGACGGTTTCACTGCCGATCAGCGCTTCTTCCTGGCCTATGCTACCCTGTGGGCAGGTAATATCCGCGACGAACAGATTCGTGTATACACCAAGTCCGATCCGCACTCACTGGGCAGATGGCGTGTAAACGGTGCCCTGCCTCATATCCAGGCCTGGTACGATGCGTTCAACATCACTCCGTCCGATCCGCTTTACCTCGCTCCTGAAAAACGGGTGAATGTGTGGTAATTGACCGATACGAAAAAATGAACGTTCGTTTGTAGTAAGACGGACGTTCGTTTGGATGAAAACGTCCTCATGTTTTGATTGAAACGTGAGGACGTTTTTTTGTATGCTCGGCATGAGTTGTAATGTACTAAAGTCGGTTGGCAGGAGCGAATAATTTGTAGGGCATTCTTTTTAGATATGTAAGCATCTTGTTACCGTCCATATCCGGCGGTTTTTTACGATGTTTGCATGTCCTTTTGTGTTTCAGTATATCAGATGGAACTGAAAGGTCTTTGATTGTTTTATTAAAATCTGATTTATGAAAAAGAAAAACCTGATGGAATTCATGAAACGGGTCATAGCCGGTTTCGTGAAGGAAGGACGTCCGGGTACAGCACATGTGTACCAGAGTACCTATAACCGTATTCTTGACTTTATGGGAGGCCGCCCGATGGATTTTGCTGAACTTACCCCTTCGTGGCTGAAAGCCTTCCAGAATTACCTGCTTTCCCGCCAGCTTCAGTGGAACAGCATTTCTACGTATATGCGGATGCTCCGTGCCGTCTATTTCCGGGCGGTAGACCAGGAGTTGGCTCCTGCACACCCTCGCCTGTTCCACGGCGTGTATACCGGTACTCGGGTGACGGTGAAGCGTGCAGTCGAAGCCGGAGTGTTCCGTAGACTGCAGGAACCGCTTCCGAAGCATACCGGACTGGAGAAGACGAGGATGCTCTTCCTGCTGCTTTTCATGTTACGGGGAATTCCGTTTGTAGACATCGCTTTTCTGCGCCGTTGCGATCTGGAAGGGGATATCCTGACGTACCGGCGGCGGAAGACCGGAGCCTGGCTGACAGTACGTATAGAGCCGGAAGCCAGAAAGCTGATTCAGGCGTTGCAGAGCACCGATACGGAATCCCCTTATATTTTCCCCTTTATCCGTCATCCGGGTACCGGTGAGTACCGGCAATACCAGCATGCCTTGCGGAAATTTAACCGGCATCTGAAGAAACTTTCCGGTCTGCTGGGACAGAAAATAGCGCTGAGCAGTTACAGTGCCCGCCACAGTTGGGCTACCCTTGCCAATTTCTGTGACTATCAGCAGGAACTGATATCGAATGCCATGGGGCACTCTTCGGTAAAAGTAACGGAAACTTACTTCCAGCGGCATTCCGACGACCGGATTCATGCTATGAACCGGGGGATACTTTCACGTGTTTTTTGCTGATTAAGGATTGTATATACTTGATTATAAATATATTATGACAGCTCTTTAACTGGAGGGGGAGTCTGTTACTTTATAGGTAATGGAATTGATTTAATGAAGCAAAAATAGTAAGAATATTTTAATCGCTCAATAGAATTAAAGAAAATATTATCAAAAAATAGTGAAGTTTATACCATAATACAAATTTTAAATCAAACAGTTATCCTACCGACAAGCGAAATGTGAACAGATGTTTATGCTGTCCCTTCCTGTCAGTGTGAATAAAGGAGCTTTGATTTGTCTGCTAATTTAAAAGAGGAATCGCTTTTTGTCCTTTTTCTCTTATGTCTGAATAGTTTAGGTCTGTCTATCCGTTACCTATAAAGTAATGGAAATGGGGAAGTGTACAGAGATAGCTTGAAAAACATACATTTTTACTTAAACATACGGGACATGAGAAAGATCTTTTGCGTACTTTTTCTGTTGGTAGGTGTTTCTTTATCGGCACAGGACATAGCAGTCAAGACCAATCTGCTCTATGATGCTTCTACTACCATCAATTTAGGGACAGAAATCGGTTTGTCACCCAAGTGGACGTTGGATTTATCGGCCAATTATAACGGTTGGACCTTCAGTGAGAACAAGAAATGGAAACACTGGATGGCGCAACCGGAGGCCCGTTATTGGCTGTGCGAGAAGTTCAACGGTCATTTCGTAGGTGCCCATTTGCTGGGCGGTCAGTACAACTGGGGCGGTATCAAACTGCCGTTCGGGCTGTTCGATGACCTGGAGAAACACCGCTACGAAGGTTGGTATGCCGGCGGTGGCTTGGTATACGGCTATCAATGGTTGTTGGGCAAACGTTGGAGCATCGAGGCTGCCATCGGTGTAGGTTATGTCCGTGCCCATTATGATAAATATGAATGCG
>NZ_KB894664.1 GCF_000374585.1 Phocaeicola barnesiae DSM 18169 = JCM 13652 | reverse complement strand
CTCAAGGCATATTTAATGTTGGCATTGTTGTCGCTTGTAGCAAAATCATGAATCATGTCTTCTGCTGTCTTGTTCTTGTCGAATTCAAGTGTCAACACGTAGTCACCCTGCTTAACATCTTTATATGTAACTGATGCCTCTCTGCTTCCTGTGTTAAGTGGTCCGTTGTCCTGTGAAGGATGTGCAATTACTTTAACAGCAGCTTCTTCACCTACTGAAGGAACCAATTTCAACTCAGCAGTTTTAAGGTCAAAGTTAATCGGACGAACAGAAACTTTAGCAGCAGTAATCTGACCTACGACCATTTCATTAGCTTTCGGAGCTCCTTTCGGACCGTCCCATTCGAAATCCTTGCTGGCAATAGCCCAATGGATACCGTATTTCTGGTCATCGCAGTTATACCAACTAGTAGCCTGCTTGCCTTCATTGTATTCGGTAAATACAAAGAATGTTTTACCATCATCATCAAACTCATTAGCATTCTGTAATGAAATTTTTACATTAGCGAAAGCAATCGGTAACTGGATAGTCTCGTTGTTTACTGTGAGTGAATAAGTACCGGCATCATTGTTTTTAACACCAATCACATTGCTGTCAAAGTTTACGTTCAGTTCCTGAGCTTCACCGTCGATGTAAAGAATACCGTTCTTTACTTCTACTGTCTGAGCCTTGCCGACTTCTACACCGTCTACATACAAAACACCGTTAGTCAGTTCAACCTTAGTGATGCCTACCTTGTCAGGAATGTTATAGGTAGCGCTTCCTGCATCTGTAGTCACTGTCAAGACACCGTCCGCAAAGGTTACATCCTTTACACCGCCCATTGATTCAACCTTAGTCTTCAGGTCGTTCAGGCTGCTTGCGATGGTGTTAATCTGTTCCTGCAAGTTGTTGATGTCGTCATCATAGTCTTTACAAGAAGTAAAAGTTCCTGCTGAAGCGAACAGAAGCGCTCCGAACAGAAGTGCACTTAAATACTTTTTTCTCATAATAATAAAAATTTTTAATTTATAAATCAAAAAACTCAAATTGTTTCAACTCAAGTTATCCCCGCTCCCCATATACAGAAACGGTTAGAGGCAGCTGCCATCGGAGGGACGGATAAGGGACGGTGGAGGGACAAAAAGCGAGGAAGAAACAAACAAATACCCCGCCAGAAGGCCTTCTGGACGCGATTTCAGCCGGTTCTGTAGCCGCGGCGTGAATGAAAAAGTCTTTGTTACTGATTTATTATAAGAGAATTAAGTGTTTGGGTACCTGAAAAGAGACGGATGGGGGGCGGAAAGACTACAGAACAACAAGATTTTTGATATGTACAATGGTATATGCAGACATGGATAATCTCTTCTTCCGGTATTATAAACATCAGAGGTGAAAATTTCACGCTTATCTGTTTACTTAATCATAATTTTGCCTATATTTGTATAGTTGAAAGTATTACCTGACAGAGCCAGACATGAGAATCGGTTTCTCATACGTCTCTATGTGTAACTTTCCATGAATTATATTGGCCTTGTGCTCTAAAACTTTAATATATGTTACTTAGATTGGTTATACAGAATTTTCTGTCTTTTGATGATGTGATGCAGTTTGATATGTTTCCAAACATGAAACGTACC
Organism: Phocaeicola barnesiae DSM 18169 = JCM 13652; assembly: GCF_000374585.1. Taxonomy (GTDB): domain Bacteria; phylum Bacteroidota; class Bacteroidia; order Bacteroidales; family Bacteroidaceae; genus Phocaeicola; species Phocaeicola barnesiae. Next base: position 41,991 of record NZ_KB894664.1, on the reverse strand, counting down.
AGCCTGTCTAACCATGTCTATACGAAAGATACAGATGTACCCCTGCTCAAACAAGCTGCTGTATATGGGCAGAACGGTGCCGGAAAATCCAATCTGGTCAAGGCTTTGGAGTTTATCAAGTCATTTGCACTCGACAAGAATTTCCTGAAAAGCATCGAACTCGATAAGTTCTTCTACCGACTGAAAGAGAATTATATGGAAACTCCCATCTGTCTGGCCATAGAGTTCAGTCATGGAGGTAAGTATTATTTCTATGAGATGGAAATCGGCAACAAGTCCGTCATCCGGGAAGCCCTTTCTGAGACATTTCCGAAGTCCGGACAGATAGAACTTGTGTATGAGCGTAAAAAGGGGAAAGTAGAATATGCAGACAAGGTGGAAGTGGATGACGTAATCCGCTCAGCCACAGAAGTCCTACTCAAGAAGAACCCTTTGTCTTCATTGCTTTCGCTAAACCGTGAGTTCCCGATACTGCAGGACCCTCGTGCCACCGCAGCCTACAGATGGTTCAATGGGAATCTGGAAATTATCGGAGTACATACCCTGCTGCCGACACTCATTGAGATACTTCGTAAGGATACACAGATGATGGAATTCGCGCGCAGGCTGATAGCCGGACTGGAGGTTGGGGTGCAGGATTTCAACCTCACCGATGAAGATTTCGAGCAATGGGCACAGAAGCACATCCAGCTGGCAAGCATGCTTCCGGTAAATCTGGAGAAAGGACAGCACCTGGCACTTCATGCTGACAACACGCCTGTCCTGTCCATCAACATAGAGAACGGTATCAAGAAAGTCTACCAGCTGATATTCGACAATATCGGGAAGAATGGCTTTATCGGACATCTTGATGCCAGAGCCCAGTCCGACGGTACTTTAAGAGCCCTGACCCTACTTCCGGCCTTGTATATGGCCTCCCGGCAACGAAAAACGGTGGTGGTGGACGAGATTAACTTCTGCCTGAGCCCGACCATGGTCAAAGGAATTGTCAGTTTCTTTGCCCATACTGAAGACACCAACGGACAGCTGATATTCACGACTCACGATACCCAGCTTCTGGATGAAAAGGATGTACTGAGATCGGATGAAGTCTGGTTCATCGACAAGAAGGAAGGTGCTTCTGTTCTCTATTGTCATAACGATTTCAAGGAGCATCATACCATTTCCATGATGCGCGGATACAACGAGGGCAGATACGGAGCCATCCGGTTTGTCAATCTGATGGATACCTATGAAAAAAAACAGTAGGCTTACATACACGAAGAAGGATGGAGGCCGTGAACTGAAACAGTCATCGGTAACACCGGAACAGGTGGCAACCGAATCTGTACACCCTTTCCCTACACTCTCGCTTCCCGAGGGATATACCAAAACGGACGGTATCTAAGTCCTACACAAGCTGGGGGATGAGTTCCTTCGGTGGAAGCAAATAAAGGCAACGCAACGGATTAACAGAAGGAAGAGGTGAAATTAATCTTTAGGAACGAAAAAGAGGATGCATCATTTTGACACACCCTCCCTGAATATAGTATTGTATTTTACAATCAAGATTCCACTATAAATCCTTTAATTATTTTTTCAAGTTCCGCAAGTTCAACCTGCTTACTGAGAACGTCTTCTCTACAGCGTTGGGCAAGCTGCGGAACTTGAATGATAGATAGGTGATTTATCAGTATTTTTTAGTTAGCTTGATCAGTTCGCTGGCACCACCGAACGGGAGGTAAGCTCCTTCCAGGCGGGTTCCTACCAGTTTCTGAGCCAGCAGCACACGAGCCGTAGCATAGACATCGGTCAATACAGCTTCCAGGAAGCCTTGTGGAAATTTATAATCGTGTGTTCCTTTTTCCGGGTTACTTACATATTCCAGGCTGCTCAGGCTGATGACTTCGAGGGTGAAACGGAAACGCAGGAATGCGGCGATTTCCTTTTCGGGAGTAGTGAAGCCTACCTGTGCCACGATGGTAAGCAGGTTTTTCTTGATATCAGACATCAGTTCGAATCCCATCTGCGGGTGAAGTACTTTCGAGGTGTCGGCCAGGATTTCATCGTTCTTGGTAAATCCGTCCTCGGCAATGCGCCGAAGGCTAATTTTAAGTTCTGCCATAATTTTTTGTATATTAGGTTATTAATTTCTCTGCGCAAATGTAGGCAAAAAGATTGATTTTTCGTATAGCAAATGTGGGAAATTAATCGAAAGGTAGCGGAGGAAGGTTGTCTACAGCCTGTTGTTTCTGTGTATCGATAATGTGGATGTACTTTTCGGTATGTCGTGTGCTGGAATGTCCGGCCAGCGAAGCGGCGGTCTTGATGTTGGCACCGCTGGCCATCAGGTTGGTGATGAAGGTATGGCGGGCGCAGTGGAAAGAGATATGCTTGCGGATGCCGGCTTTGCGGGTCCATTCGTTCAGCATGCGCAGGCAGTAGGAGTGCGACGGGAGGCGGAATACCCGTTCTTCGCTCAATCCGGACTGTACCTTCAGCAGGTAGAGGGCACTGGCGTTCAGATTCAGGTGAAGTACCGAACGGCTGGAATGGCCGGCCACCTTTTTTTGGATAAGTGTAATCCTTTTCTGGGCGAAATCAATGTTCCGGTAGCACAGAAGTTTTACATCGCACCAGCGCAGACCGCTCATGCATGAAAACAGGAAGGCCCGTTTCACTTCCGGACTGCGGCAGGGGGTCAATGCCAGTTGGGTCAGTTCCTTTTCAGAGAGAATCTCTTTCGTTACATCGTTGTACTGGTGCAGGCGGATGCCGCTGGCCGGATTCTGGAGGATTAGCCCGGATTCTACGCAGGCACTCAGGCACATCTTGAATTTCTTGAAGTAGTTTACCGGCGAGTTTCCGTTCAGGTTCCGTTGCAGGTAGTCCAAAAAAGCGTTGCAGAAGCGGGGAGTGATATTGTCCAGCAGCAAGACTCCCGTGTGGAATTTCCGTAACTGGGTAAATGCTCCTCGCACCAGCCGGATATCCTTCTGGTGATACTGTGTCAGGTATTCTTCGGCGTAACTGAAGAAGTCGATGCCGTTGCCGGCGGTTTGTGGCAGTCTGAATGGCATTTCGGTCATCCGGAACGGATACCGTTCCTTCAGGTATTCGATTTCTTTTTGTGAGCGTAATACTTGTGCCAGTTGGAGTTTGGCACGGTTGGTGGCACGGGTGTGTTTGTCGGTAGGGGAGTCCAGAATGATTCCCAGGTATTGCCTTTGGCGTTTCCCGTTGAAACAATAGTCCAGATACAGTGATAAGCGCCCGTTTCGGAGCGATTTTCTTCCAAGTGTGATTCCCATAACGTTGAATTTAGACAAAAAAAAAACTGTATTCCATGAGAAAACAAACTTATGAAGTCTGTTTCTCACGGAATACAGTTATTTATGAGACACCGGAATTTCCGGCAGGTCGTTATTCAGGCTTATTCAGCGATACAGATAGTTACGCGGTTTTCTTCTGCGGTACCGAACGGCTGTGCGGTATCACCCTTGTAGTCTACCGTGATACGGCTTTCAGCGATACCCTGTGCCTTCAGTGCCTCAGCTACAGCTTCTGCACGTTCTTTAGACAAGCGTTCGTTGATACGGGCATTACCGGTCTGCTTGTCGGCATAACCACAGAGACTGACTTTGGCATTGCTGTGCTCTTTCAGGTAAGATACCAGGCTGGCAATCTTGTTTTCTTCTGAAGTACGGATTTCAGCCGAATTGATTTTGAAGAATACATTCTGTGTCATTGGTTTTACCTCTTCTACAACCGGAGCAGGTGCCGGTTCTTCTTTTACAGGAGCCGGTGCTGGCGGAGGAGTCGGAGTCGGTTCGTAGTAAACCGGTTCGGTAGTTCTGGACGGTTTGCCGAACTTGAATGTGAAACCTGCCAATGCATTGAACTGCCAGTCAGCATTACTTGCTTTCTTTGAGTTGAACTTGTCGCTCATCACGTTGGCATTGGCTTCGATGTTGAAGAATACCTTTTCAGCCAAACGGATAGCCACACCCAATCCGGCACGTCCGGCAGGACTGATCTTGTTCTTGTCCCACAGATAAGCCATTTCGTAGCCTTGATTGTTTAAAGCTACAGCTTCATCGTTGTTGAATGCGCCGTTCAGACCAACTCCTACAAAGAAATACGGGTTGAACAGGCGGTTGGCTTTGTAACCGCAGAAAAGATTGCCTAAATCGAGGGTTACATCGACGTTACCCTGCAGGTAGTTATATTTATAGGTAGTAGCCGGACTTGCCCAACCACCTTTGGCCTGCCAGCCGCTTACGCCAAAGCGGAGTCCCCAAACGGGAGTGAACTGGTAGCCGAAGTTCAAGGCAGCTGCCGGAGAAATCAGGTCTCCGAAATCAGCTTCTCCTACGGTATAACCAACTCCACCCTGTACCTGCATAAACCAATGCGGGTTAAATACAGTTTTGCCTTCTTCCTTAATCTGGCGTGTTTCTGTGTTGCCTGTCTGGGCAAACGCTGCAACGGTGCTTAGTCCAAGCGCGATTGCGGTAAGATCTCTTCTTAGTTTCATAATCCTTTTATTTTTGTGTTATACAATTTCTGTTTTTTATGACAGGTTTGTGAATGTAAAGATAGACAAATATTTCAGATTCTTCTTATTATTTGGTTTATATTTTTATAAATTTCACGTTTTTCGCTTTGAAATTTGGTAGAATTCCATTATTTTCCGTCCCATTTTTCAGAGACTAAATATTTTCTGCATATTCTTGCGCTAATTTCCTGATTCCTTGCTGGAAAGCAATAAATCCACCGCCCAATACCCGGTTGCCGTCATAAAATACAGCTGATTGTCCCGGCGTGATGGCTGAAGCCTCTGCCAGGAAGCGTACCAGCAGGTGACCGTTTTCCAGGGGAAAGACCCGGCAAGGAATGGGCCGGCTGCGGTAACGGATACGGACTGAGAGTTCCGGACAAGAAAGCAGTTCCTCCCTGTTTATTATACTGACATCTTCCAGCAGCATGTATTCGGCTTTCAGCTGTTCAGCGTCACCGAGCATGACGGTGTTCTTGGCCGGATTGATTTTCAGTACGTAGGCCGGTTTTCCTAAGGCTATCTCCAACCCCTTGCGCTGGCCGATGGTGTAATAGGCGAAACCTTTGTGCTGTCCGAGCTTCAAGCCTTTGCTGTCGACAAACCATCCCGGACCGATACGTTCATCAATGTCGGGGCAGTGTTCCTTCAGAAATTCCCGGTAATCCTTGTCGATGAAACAGATTTCCATACTTTCTCCGCCCTGGGCCTTTGCTTCGAAGCCTTTCTCTGCCAGATAGGTGCGGACATCGGTTTTGTTCATGCCTCCCAGTGGGAACATCATTCGCCGGAGAATGCTCTGTGGCAGTTTCCAAAGAAAATACGACTGGTCCTTGGTGGAGTCGTCGCCTGTCACGATATAACGGTGACCGTCCTTGTCTACCAGCCGGCAGTAATGTCCGGTGGCAATACAGGCACATCCGGTACGGTCCGCCCACTCGCAGAGTACCCGTTCCTTGAAGAGGGGATTACACAGTACACAGGGGTTCGGAGTCCGCCCCCGCATGTATTCCTCGATGAAATAACGGACGATGACCTGCCGGAATTCTTCGCGTACGTCGGCTACATGGTGTTCGATGCCTAACCGGCGGGCAAGTGACCGGGCTTCCAGTACTTCGTCCGGCTCCTCTTGTCCGGGAGTGGAAAAGTGTGAGGGAACATCCCAGGTGCGTAAGGTGACGCCTACCACTTCATATCCTTGTTCCTGTAGCATGAGGCAGACTGCAGAACTGTCTATACCGCCACTCATACCTACCAGAACGCGTTTCTCGGTTGTTTGCATAAGTTCTGTTTTTGAGTTTGGAACAAAAATAAGGTTTTTCACGGAATCTTTTGTACTTTTGTTTTCGTATTCAGAAAAGATATGGAAGAACAGTTTGATATACGTGACTATCGGCCCAGCGGCAAGGAACGCGATTTTGAAAACGCCTTGCGTCCGTTGCAGTTCGAGGATTTCAGCGGACAGGACAAGGTGGTAGATAACCTGCGTATCTTTGTCAAGGCGGCCCGTCTGCGGGCGGAAGCGCTGGACCACGTGCTGCTGCACGGACCTCCCGGATTGGGAAAGACTACATTGAGCAATATCATTGCCAACGAACTGGGGGTAGGTTTCAAGGTGACTTCGGGACCGGTACTTGACAAACCGGGCGACCTGGCAGGCGTACTGACCAGCCTGGAGCCGAACGATGTGCTCTTCATCGATGAAATCCATCGGTTAAGTCCGGTGGTGGAGGAGTATCTGTATTCGGCCATGGAAGACTATCGCATTGATATCATGATAGACAAGGGACCTTCGGCCCGCAGCATCCAGCTGGAACTGAATCCGTTTACGCTGGTGGGGGCGACTACCCGCAGCGGTCTGCTGACGGCTCCGCTCCGTGCCCGTTTCGGTATTAACCTGCATCTGGAATATTATGACGATGCGGTTCTGACGCGCATCCTGCTCCGTTCGGCCGGTATTCTGGGAGTACCGTGCGATGTGGAGGCGGCGGGAGAAATCGCTTCGCGTAGCCGGGGAACACCCCGTATCGCGAATGCCCTGCTCCGGCGGGTGCGTGATTTTGCGCAGGTGAAGGGCTCCGGACGCATCGATGTGGAGATTGCCCGCTTCGGACTGGAGGCATTGAACATTGACCGGTACGGTCTGGACGAGATAGACAACAAGATTCTCTGTACGATTATCGATAAATTCCGTGGGGGACCGGTGGGGCTGACTACCATTGCCACGGCTTTGGGCGAAGACCCGGGTACGCTGGAAGAGGTGTACGAGCCGTTCCTGATTAAGGAAGGTTTCCTGAAACGAACACCACGCGGACGGGAAGTGACGGACTTAGCGTATAAACACCTGGGACGCTCACGCTACAGCACGGAAAAGACATTGTTTGATTAGTTGGTTGGTTAGTTGACGTAGATACTAGTTGACGTAGATACTAGGTGATTAGTTCTTGAGTTTGTTGATGTGTACAGTGCCATCGGATCTGTAAACCGATAATCTGTAGGGGCGGGGTCTGCCCGCCCGGCAAGCGTTTGTCGGGTGAATCTGCATCCGTTTTTCATTATTCATTATTAATTATTAATTATCATCATGGCCGGATTAAAATCTTTGGCAAAGGATACTGCCATCTACGGTATGAGCAGTATCATCGGACGCTTCCTGAATTATCTGTTGGTCCCTCTCTATACGGCGGTGCTGCCTGCGGCTTCCGGAGGGTATGGCGTCGTTTCGAATGTATATGCCTATACGGCGCTCATTCTGGTATTCCTGACCTTCGGAATGGAAACGGGTTTTTTCCGTTTTGCCAACAAGGCGGGCGATGACCCGAAAAAAGTGTATGCCAACGTGCTGATGTTCGTAGGAGGACTCTCGCTGGCGTTTGTGGCACTGTGCCTGACGTTCCTGCATCCCATCGCCTCGTTCCTGGAATATCCCGACCACGCCGACTACGTGGCCATGATGATTCTGGTGGTGGCGCTCGACTCCTTCCAATGCATTCCTTTCGCCTACCTGCGATTCCAGAAGCGACCCATCAAATTTGCGGGCATCAAGCTCTTCAACATTGTGGGGAACATTTTGCTGAACCTGTTCTTCCTGTTGCTTTGCCCGTGGCTGTATAAGGTACAGCCGGGACTGATTGACTGGTTCTACGACCCGGACTATCTGGTGGGTTATATTTTCGTGGCCAACCTGATTATGTCAGCAGTACAGATGCTGTTCTTTATTCCCGAACTGTGCGGATTCTCGTACCGGATTGACCGGAAACTGCTGAAGGAGATGATTTCCTATTCATTCCCGATCCTGATATTCGGGTTGGTAGGTATCCTGAACCAGACCGTAGACAAGATGATCTATCCTTTCCTTTTCGAGGACCGGCAGGAGGGACTGGTGCAGTTGGGTATCTACAGTGCGACGAGTAAGGTAGCGCTGGTGATGGCGATGTTCACCCAGGCTTTCCGGTATGCCTACGAACCTTTCGTGTTCGGCAAGAACCGCGAAGGGGATAACCGGGACATGTATGCCAAGGCGATGAAGTATTTCTTTATCTTCTCGCTGCTGGCATTTCTGGTGGTGATGGGGTATATGGATATCCTGCGTTACATGGTGGCCCGCGACTATTGGGAAGGGCTGAGTGTGGTAGCCATCGTGATGCTGACCGAAATCTTCAAGGGCATCTACTTCAACCTGTCTTTCTGGTACAAGCTGACGGACGAGACCCGGTGGGGGGCTTATTTCTCTCTCATCGGCTGTGCGGTGATTCTGAGTTTAAATATCTGGCTGGTGCCGGTGTATGGCTATGTGGCTTCCGCCTGGGCTTCGGTAGCCGGTTACGGGGTGATAACCTTGCTTTCTTATTTCATCGGTCAGAAGAAATATCCGGTGGATTATCCGCTCAAGGACATGGCGGTGTATCTGCTGTTGGCCGGTGTGCTGTATGCCCTCAGTGTCTGGATACCTGTGCATAACACCGTGCTTCATTTGTTGCTGAATACCGTGTTAATTCTGGTATTTATTGGGTATATTCTGAAAAAAGACTTACCTTTGAAAAGTATACCGATTCTGAATCGGTTGGTCAGATAACGGAATGAAAACATTAGTGCATCATGGAAACAAGGAATCATAAGAAGTTCTTGCTGCGCAAGTTCTTCGATGAATATATGGACCTGAACCGGAGTAAGGAGGACGAACAGGTCACGGTAGACTCCATCCGAAACGGGGTTGAATTCAAGGGTACCAACCTGTGGATTCTTATCTTTGCGACGTTCATCGCCTCACTGGGGCTGAATGTCAACTCTACGGCGGTCATTATCGGTGCCATGCTGATTTCTCCGCTGATGGGGCCGATTATGGGTGTGGGACTCGCCATCGGGCAGAACGACTTCGAACTGATGAAGCGCTCGTTGAAGAGTTTCATGGTGGCTACTCTCTTCAGTGTGGTGACGGCCACCCTGTATTTCCTCTTCACGCCGCTGGATGAGGTGCAGTCGGAGCTGCTGGCCCGTACCTCGCCTACCATCTACGATGTGTTCATCGCCTTGTTCGGTGGTCTGGCAGGTATCGTAGCCCTTGCTACCAAGGAGAAAGGGAATGTGATTCCGGGTGTGGCTATCGCTACGGCCTTGATGCCGCCTTTGTGTACGGCCGGTTTCGGACTGGCTACGGGGAATCTGCTGTATTTCCTGGGGGCCTTCTACCTGTATTTCATCAATTCCGTATTTATCAGCCTGGCTACCTTCCTGGGGGTCCGTTTCATGCACTTCAAGCGGAAACAGTTTGTCGACAAGGAACGGGAGAAGATGGTGAAGCGTTACATCATCTGGATTACCATCGGTACCATGTGTCCGGCGGTTTATCTGACGTACAACATCGTGCGTGAAACCTTTTATCAGACTTCGGCGAATAACTTCATTTCGCACGAACTGCAGTTCCCTGATACGCAGGTGCTGAACCGGGAAATCAATTATTCCGACAAGACCATCAAGGTGGTGCTGATTGGAAAGGAAGTGCCCGAGAACCTGATTGTGGCGGCTCAGACAAAACTGCCCGACTATAAGCTGGGCAATACGAAACTGACGGTGTTCCAGGGTGTGAACAACGGGGTAGAGGACCTGAGCAGCATCAAGACAATGGTCATGGAGGATTTCTACAAGAACAGTCAGCAGAAGTTGAACGAGCAGACCGAGGAAATCGACTCGCTGCAACGGGCCTTGTCGCTGTTCAGTGGCTCTTACGTGGTGAATGAGCGGATGGGGAAGGAGATGAAGGTTATCTTCCCGGAAGTCCAGTCGTTCTCCGTATCGAAGGGGATGGAGCTGAACATTGACAGTAACCGGATTGATACGGTGACGTACGCGGTCATTGGCTGTAACCGGCCGATGTCGGTGATGGACAGGGCCAAGATGTTGCAGTGGCTGCAGGCCCGGACGGAAGCGAAGAAGCTGAAGCTGATTATTAATTAAAAGTTAAAAATTAAAAGTTAAAAACTAAAAACTAAAAAGCGGGAAGACTCTGACGAATCCTCCCGCTTTTCAGTTTTGACTGTTTATACGCAGGTTATTTCTTTCGTTTGGCCCAGCCTTCTTCGGCGAAGTCTGGTATCTCGCCTTTCAGCGGGCGGTCGTTGTCGTGCTGGAAGAACTGTTTCCAGTCATCCTTGTGCTTCGGACCGCGGGCTGCGGTATAGCCCCGTTCTTCGCGGCTTGGTTTGGCCTTCTTTTCGGCTTTAGAAGCCGTTTCGCGGCTTTCTTTCTTACCGCTACGCTTGCTTCCTTTCTCTTCTCCTTCTCTTTCCTTGCGGCTGCGTTTTTTGCCGTCCTTGTCGCTCTTGCCGTTGTTCTCGCCGGCTACTTCGACGATGACCTTGCGTCCGCCGTTCAGGACTACCTTGTTCAGGGCCTTGATGACCATCGGAGCCTGGGCCTCGATGATTTCGAAGAACGAGAAGTTCTGCATCAGGTCGATACGGCCTATCTGGATACGCTCCTTCTTCAGGTTGCGGTTGATAAGCTCAATAATCTGGTTGGCGTAGAAGCCGTCTGTCTTTCCGAGGTTCAGGAAGAGGCGGGTATATCCCTTTTCGGCCTTGCGGCTGGATTTCTCCTTGTCAGTTCCCCGTTCCTTGCGTTCTTTCGGTTCGCCTTTCTTGTCGCTGTTCTTCGGCTGTTCGATTTCGGGAGCGTTCTTGTAATATTCCAGGAAGCGGTTGAACTCCATCGATACCACCCGCTTGATCAGGTCTTCCTTGCTCAGCCATTCGAACTTGCGGTAGATGCCCGGCAGGAAAGCTTCGATTTCCTCTTCGTTCACCTTTACCTTTTCGATTTCGTCAATTACCTTGATGAGCTGCTGTTCACAGATTTCCTTGCCGCTCGGTAACTGGCCGACCGTAAACTGTTTCTTGATGATGCGTTCGATTTCGCGCATCTTTCCCTTTTCGCGCAGGTTGATGATGGCGATGGAGATACCGGTCTTTCCGGCACGTCCGGTACGTCCGCTGCGGTGTGTATAGCTTTCAGTATCGTCCGGCAATCCATAGTTGATGACGTGGGTCAGGTCGTTTACGTCAAGACCACGGGCAGCCACATCGGTAGCTACCAGCAGCTGCAGGTGACGCTGGCGGAATTTCTGCATCACCAGGTCACGCTGTGCTTGGCTCAGTTCGCCGTGCAGGGAGTCGGCATTGTAGCCGTCCTGTATCAGCTTGTCGGCTATCTCCTGTGTTTCTTTACGGGTACGGCAGAAGATGATACCGTAAATCTGCGGATAAAAGTCCACCACGCGTTTCAGTGCCAGGTATTTGTCTTTGGCATGGATGATGTATGCGATGTGGTTGACGTTCTTGCTGCCTTCGTTCTTGGTACCGATGGTGATTTCCTTGGCATCGTGCAGGTAAGTCTTGGCGATGCGGGAAATCTCGGGACTCATGGTAGCCGAGAACATCAGGGTGTTCCGGTCTTGCGGTACTTTTTCCAGGATGGCGTTGATGCTGTCTGTGAAACCCATGTTCAGCATTTCATCGGCTTCGTCCATCACGACATCGCGGACCGTAGACAGGTTGGCCACCTTACGTTCCATCAGGTCGATGAGGCGTCCCGGTGTGGCCACGATGATGTGTACCCCTTGTTTCAGGCTACGTATCTGGCTGTCGATGGAGGAACCACCGTATACCGGCAATATTTTCAAATCGGTGATATACTTCGAGTAGTCTGTCAGGTCACCGGCTATCTGCAGGCAGAGTTCGCGGGTAGGGCAGAGTATCAATGCTTGTGGAATACGACGGGTTACGTCAATCTTTTGTATCAGCGGCAGACCAAATGCGGCTGTTTTTCCGGTTCCGGTTTGTGCCAGAGCCACTACATCGTTTCCGTTTCCTAATAGATATGGGATTACTTCTTCCTGTACGGGCATGGGACTCTCATATCCCATTTCTTCAATCGCTTTCCGTATTTCTAAGGAAACGCCGAGTTCTTCAAATGTCTTCATTCAGTTTTTCTAAAATTTCGGGGGCAAAGATACGCACAATCTTTGGATAAATTGCTATACCAGTGGCGATTTATGAAGCGGAAACCGAATTAAATGATATTCATCAACGAACGGGCATCTGCAACAATTTCCGCACCTGTTCCCGGTCGGCTTTCAGTTGGGCCATGAGCTGCTCCAGTGAATCGAAGCGTTGCTCGGAACGGATGAAGGCGATGAACTCGATGCGCATCTGTTTGCGGTAGATGTTTTCCGAGAAGTCGAGGATATTGACTTCGATGCTCAGGTCGCTGCCGTTGTTGACGGTGGGGCGGTGTCCGATGTTCAGCATACCGGCATAACGGATGCCCTGTACATAGGTGTAGACGGCATAGACCCCTTCGGCCGGAATCAGTTTCTCGGGGCAGGCCGGCAGCAGGTTGGCGGTAGGGAAGCCCAGTTTCCGTCCCACCTTGTATCCGTCGGTCACGGTGCCGTCCAGGTAATATTCGTAGCCCAGGCAGCGGTTGGCCTCGTGTACGGCACCCTGTTTGAGCAGGCTGCGGATGTGGGACGAGCTGATGGATACTCCGTCTTCTACCAAGGCCTTGGCCCGGATGACCTCCATGCCCAGTTCCTGTCCGTACCGGCAATAGTCTTCAAATCCTTCGCTGCGGTTGTGCCCGAAGCGGTGGTCGTAGCCGATGACAAGTACCTGGATGTGGTAATGTTCCTGTAGAAGCTGCATGAACTCCCGGGCCGACAGGTGTGACAACTCGCGGGTGAAAGGCAGCATGAAGCAATAGTCGGCATCGAGTTGGCTGATGAGGTCGGTCTTTTGGTGCAGGCAGGACAGCAGTTGAGGCTGGTAGTCGGCCTGCATCACTTGGCGCGGATGCACCGGAAAGGTCACGATAGCGGCATGCAGCCCTTTCTCCGCGGCCACTTCGCATACCTGATTGATGAGGTAGCGGTGTCCGCGGTGTACGCCGTCGAAACAGCCGATTGTGGCTACACAGGGTTCTAAGGCTTCTGTCCGGTCTGTATCGGTAATGATTCTCATAAGACGGTAGCGAGTAGGGAGCGGAGGTCTTCGCCCGGTGTATAATGGACAGCCTGTATACCGACTGATTTCGCTGCCTGGCAGTTGACCGGTGAGTCGTCGATGAACAGGGTTTCTTCGGCTTTCAGACCGGCATTTTCCAGCGCGGTGAGGAAGATGGCGGGGTTCGGTTTGGCCAGTTTCATCCGGAAGGACAGGAATACCTGTTGGAAGAAATCGGAGACCTGGTATCCCCGCTTTGCGAAGGCCTGCCGGACAACGTGTTCCCAGTGAAGGTCGTTGGTGTTGCTTAGCAGATACAGGCGGTAATGCCGACCGAGTTCGTGCAATAAATCCAGTTTCTCTTGAGGCAGGTGTACCAGCATGCGGTTCCACATCCGGTCGATGTCCTCGTCCGTCAGTTGGGGGTTACCGATAAGTCTGCGTACTTCTTCGCGGAACCGGGGAGTGGAGAGTTCCTCGGTTTCGTATGCCTGGAAGATACCGGCTTCGTTGGTACCGGTTATCAGGTGACGTACCTCGGTCAGGCCCGCTTGCTCGAATGCCTGCAGACAACCTTCAATGTCGAGGTCGTACAAGACCCCGCCCAAGTCGAATATCAGGTTATGGATTGTCGGATTCATAACGCATCAATTCTTCTTTAACCGTTGGATTCCCCGCCAGATTTCACCGATCCACAGTACGATGGAAGTTCCTCCGATGATGTACAGCCATTCCATGAGCGGAAGGGGCTCGGTACGGAATACTTTCCCGCCGAAGGTGACAATCAGGAACTGTCCCACCAGGATAATTAGGGCAACGCTAAGCATACCCAAAGCATGGCTTGCATCCTTGAAAATGGAATGGTTGGTGCCGAATACACTGGCATTGAACAGGTTCCAGAACTGCAGCATCACGAAGATGGTGAAGAAGACAGTCAGGTGATGTACATCCATACCTCCCGGAAGTGTCTTGAAGTAAGCCAGAAGTCCCATCAATATGACCAGGAATCCGAGGCCTACACCCAGGATGTTGTTACGCATGGCCGGAGTGATGATGAAGTCCGTCCGTTTACGTGGCTTTTCGTTCATGACATCCATGCTCGGAGAGATGGAAGCCAAGGCCATGGCGGCAAAGGTATCCATGATGAGGTTCACCCACAGCATCTGGGTTACGGTAAGCGGCAATTCTGTTCCGAAGAACGCTCCGAGCAATACGCTGAGCAAGGCCACCACGTTGATGGTCAGCTGGAAGACGATGAATCGCTGGATGTTCTTGTACAATGAACGGCCCCACATGACGGCTGTCGCGATGCTGTGGAAGGAGTCGTCCAGCAGGGTGATGTCGCTGGCTTCCTTGGCTACCGATGTACCGGTACCCATGGACAGACCCACCTGGGCGTGGTTCAGGGCCGGCGCATCGTTCGTACCGTCACCGGTAACGGCTACCACAGCCCCTTTCTGTTGCAGAAGCTGTACCAGACGCTGCTTGTCCATCGGACGGGCACGGCTCATCACCTTCAGGTCGAGTACTCGATCCAAGGCTTCTTCGTCGCTCAAGGCGGCAAATTCTACTCCTGTGATGCGGTTACGTTCCGTATCTTCGGGTTGCCAGAGTCCGATTTGTCTGGCGATTTCGGTGGCGGTTCCCGGAGTATCGCCCGTAACGATCTTTACACCGATACCCGCTGACTGGCATTTCTTGACAGCATCCGGCACGTCCGGACGGATCGGGTCACTGATGGCGAAGATACCCTGGAAGGTCAATCCACCTTCGTTGACCAGGGTGGCGCAATCGGACGATTCGCCTTCGGCTATTTCCCGGTAGGCGATACCCAAGGTACGCATGGCCTTGTTCTGGTAGGCGAGGAGCTGTTCGTTATAGCGGGCAATGGCGTCTGCCGGTAGGTTACATTTGCTCATCACGATTTCCGGTGCTCCCTTTATATAAAGGATACGTTTCTGCCGGATGGGCGAATCAACCAGGGTAGCCATGTATTTCCGTTCGGTCGAGAAGGTAAGCTGATTGACGACTTTGGCCTGGGTACGTAAAGACATGTAGTCTTTTCCCTGGCCGTTCAGCCACAACAGCAAGGCGATTTCGGTAGGGTTACCTACACCCGAAGGCTTTTCTCCCGCTGCTTTCTCTTCCAGGAAAGCGGTAGAGTTCACTGCAATTCCTTCGGCTACCAGGTCTGGTTGGCTGTTGTCTACCTGTGCTTCGTATACCTGCATCAGGTTCTGGGTCAATGTCCCGGTTTTATCGGTACAGATAACAGTGATGGCCCCCATGGTTTCGCAGGCGTGCATTTTCCGAACCAGATTGTTGGTTTTTAGCATGCGGCGCATGTTCAGGGCCAAGCTCAGGGTTACACTCATCGGCAGTCCTTCCGGTACGGCCACTACAATCAAGGTAACAGCCATCATGAAATATTTCAATACGATACGGGCAATGGCCAGCCATGAATGCCAGTCGCCGGTATATGCTCCGGAGGTGAAATAGGCATACAAATCCTTGCTGGTAAAGATGATGAAAGTCAGGGCAGCAATAGTGAATCCAGCTTTCCCGATAAGGTTTGCCAGTTTGGTGAGCTGGATATTCAGCGGAGTCTGTTCTTCGCTCTGTTCGGTTGCCTGGCGGGCCACTTTTCCGATTTCAGTGGCATCGCCTACCTTATCTACACGCATGATGCCGTGTCCGTCGGTAACAGTTGTTCCTCTCATAACGGTATTCGACGGGTAAGTGGCTTCTTCGTCGAAATGAGCTTCATCCACCGTTTTGTTGACCATCAGCTCTCCGGTCAGACTCGATTCGTTGATTTGTAGGGAAACTGCCTCCAGCAGAGTTCCGTCGGCAGGAACTTCCTCACCGGTATTCAGAATGACGATGTCGCCTACAACGATGTCTTTCCGGGGAATTTCGTGTATTTTTCCGTTACGGATGACTGTTACAGGAGTTTCTTCGCCCACCGCATTCAGCAGGTCGAACTTCTTGTTGGCATCGTATTCAAAATAGAAGCCGATACCGGTTGCCAGAAAGATGGCGAAGAAGATACCGATGGTTTCGGCGTATTCGCTTTCAATGATTGAAATAATCAGGGAAAAAAAGGCAGCTACCAGCAGGACACGGATAACGGGGTCCTGGAACTTTTCGAGGTAGAGTTTCCACATGGAGGGACGTTTGGGAGGAGTCAAAAGATTGACACCATACTTTTCGCGGCTCGACAGCACTTCCTGGTCGGTCAGTCCGGTCAGTTTAGGCTCTGGATTGGTTTGTGACATATTGTTTACAATTGGTTTAAGAACTTGTGTCGCAAAAATACAACTTAAATCTTGAGAGTAAGGCGAAAAACGTTTTTTTCTTCATTTTTTTGCTGTTTTTTTTGCAGATTACAGGTAAAACCTTTACTTTTGCATCACATTTCGTTACAGGATTGTAACATCGGACTTGTAGCTCAGTTGGTTAGAGCAACAGACTCATAATCTGGAGGTCCCAGGTTCAAGCCCTGGCTGGTCCACATTAAGAATCAAGCACTTACGAGAAATCGCAAGTGCTTTTTTCTTTGTCTGCGTAAACAATGCGTAAACAAACGGTTTGAGTTGGCTCTGTTCACGCATAGAACTCCCGTGAAACTCCGTGCAATCCTATAACACCTTTATTAAGGTATGTTGTTAATATGACGATGATTGGCGGTTAAATAAGCTCAAATATATTCCATTTATACCTTGATTTATAGAATAATATCGTACTTTTGTATCGCGTAATGCATTTGTGGCAAGCCATGACCTTGGTGGTGCTCTTTCTTGAAAAAGAAAAGTGAGTTTGCCTAACCGCCGTGGGAGGGTTATCCCATTCCGATGAATCAATGCGTAGAGGGAGTGCCAGTCGGAGGGTACTCTATGACAAACGAAACGCGAGAGTTGCTTCAGGGGTTGAGACCGATTAGCATAAGCCCGGTTACCAGTCAGCGACAGAAGACGACGAGATTGCACCGCTGCATATAACGACAATGTTTTTATCCGCCTAAAGGATAGGGACTCTGTGGTTATATGCAGTGTTTTGTATATGTATGCCTCACATTGCAAAGCGTCTGTATTCAGAGGTTATGTTGAACATAAACAATGAATGCAATGGAAAAACTGACAAAGTCCCTGTCGCTTTTCAAGGAACGGAACTGTTCTGTTTCTGTCGTGTTGGACTCACGTACTCGCAGGAAAAACGCGTGCGAGTTTCCGTTATCTCTCCGTTTCACGATAGACCGCAAATTCTTTTATCTTACTGTCGGAAGTTCTTTCACTGAAAGAAAGTTCTCAGACATCTGTAATGCGACTAAATGCAAGAGCGAGAACTACAAACTTCAAAAAGAGTGGAAAGATAGCTTTGTCCCCAAATACAAAGAAATTCTGATGAACCTAAACAAAGGTGGTATCCTGACATTTGAAATGGTACGCCAATGTATCATGGGTGAGGGAGTGATGCCATCCAAAGAAGATACGACCAAGGCACAAACCTTTGTTGGTGTATGGGAACAAATCATCCATGAATTACGGACAGACGATGGTGGCGCACGTTTTACCACAGCAGAGAGCTACGAATGCGCACTCAAATCATTCAGAAAAATTCTCGGAAGCAATATGATTAGAGGATTCTGCATCAGTGCTGCAGAAATTCAGAAGTGGAAAGACGGAATGCATGATGGAGTAAAAGACGAGAATGGGGCGATAGTCGGGAAAATCAGCGATACTACCGCCGGGATTTATCTCCGTTGTTGCCGTGCTGTATGGAACAGGTGTATACATGAAGGCTATCTCAAAGATGTTCCTTATCCTTTTTCTAACAAGAAGGAGAAAGGGCTTGTGAGCATACCCAAGAGTGCAAAGCGCAAACAGAGCTTCCTGAATGTCTGTCAGATGACGGAGCTCTACAACCTTTTTGTCTCAAAGAAATATCCCGAACATTGGTCGGAAGAATATACCCAACGTGCCCACTACTCATTGGGGTTGTTTCTTGCCCAGTACTTGTGCAACGGCTTCAACATGGCAGATGCAGGGCGATTGACTTATGACAGTTATTATTATCAGACAGATGGTAAGGCTTTTCGCTTCAACCGAAAGAAAACTTCCCGAAGAAGCGTTGACGGTTCTGAAGTTATCGTTCCCATCATCCCTCCTTTACAATATGTGTTAGATGAAGTGGCGGCACCTCCGACTCGGGGTGGCTTTGTTTTTCCTCATATATTAAAAGGTGCAGAAACGGAAGAGTTGCGCCGTAAATATACCATGCAGGAAAACTCAAACGTAAAAGACCGTGTTATTAGGATATGCCATGAAGCATTGAATTGGGATAAGTCCATCTGTCCGTCCGGGACTTGGTGCCGACACTCGTTTGCCACCAACCTGCATAATGCCGGAGTGGATATGGATTATATCTCGGAGAGCATGGGACATGCTTCTTCAGACCATGCCATTACTCAAATCTACATCGAGCATTATCCTCTCGACATACAGATGCAGAACAATTCAAAGCTGCTAAACCTGGGTAATACTTCTGAAAGGGATGCTCTGTTGGCAAAGCTGGCAAGCATGTCCACGGAAGAATTGCTCAAACTGTTCAGACAACCTTAATACCATAAGACAATGAAAAATTTCATAGAAAGGATAAAATCCTATTCCAAGAGAAAGGACACTGCAGATATGGCTATCCGTGCATGGAAATCAGTCAATGAAGAATCGTATGCCGATTTCTGTAAACGCATGGATGCTATAGGCAAAGGGTACTTATCTATTCTAATGGATATATACCGGATGATGCGGGAGTGTACACCGCCAGAAGCCTTGTTACTATATAACTGGCTTTCTGATTTCATAAACGGTAAAGATGTACAGCATATAGCCAATCAGCAATGGGCTGGCAAGTATACAGATATTATTGCCCAATGTATCACCAACAAACGGTTATGGATAGGTATCAATGTAAAAACGGGTACGGTAGAGCTGCTCACATCCCCAAAGTCAGAATTATTGATGGTTCATTCCGGAACACCTATTGAAATTTGGAACCGCTTACCGCAGGAAACGAGATCCTATTTGATAGAGCAATTGGATGTACTTATGAAAAACAGCAAAGGTTGTTATCTGTTGAGTAAACTGGAAAGAAAAATGGTCTATCAGTTCCTGGCCTATATCTCTCAAATTGTTTTCCTCTCCCATGCGGTGTTTATTGGTGGATTTATGGCTAACCTCTATGACCGTGTGATGGAAAAGAAAGAAGACTTGGCTTATTGCGTGTACTATTTCGTGGTATTTGACCACGGTCTTTCACGTATGGCTAAGTTACTTGACCATCTGCTGAACAGTGAAGAGGTTGACCATGGTGATATGCTTTTGGTAAAGTCATGCATTACCATGCTTGTCAATGGAAGTATAGAGATGGGCACAGAAACCAAAGCGGATTGGGAAGATACTGTAGAGAAGTGTAACCCTGAAATATGGAAGGAAGTTATATTTGCCTTGCGAAAAATCAAAGGTAGACGTGGGAACAAAAAGGTTATGCAATCATTGGATGATATCCTCATTGGGGACAAGGAACGCATCAAGCAAGGAATCTGTTTATTCCTTGAAGAGAATACCGAGGACATAAGCCTTGCCTATCTGTTGAAATCATTGGCGAAAGCGGGCAGAATAAAAGCGTCTACAAAGTACATGGCATTCCATCGTGCCATAGAACAGTTCTCTCAACGGCATTACGGACACGATATACCACAGAAGCGATATGGCGAAATCAAGGATATGGTTTTAGACTTGCCTCAAAGAGGGAACAGCTTCGTCAAGGCAAAACGAATAATAGACCGATGGACGGACTTTTTCATCAATAACGGGTAGTTGGGAAATCTAGCTATTCGTTTTTTTACTGCAAACATCTGTTGTTATTCGGTCGGTAAAATTAAGCTATAAATAAACCGACCAATACGCAGAGTTTCATAAACTACTTTTGCTTGTGAAATCGGTTTCACAGAGTTGAGCCGAAACTTAAAGTATCTAATAACTAAACAAGTAAAGGTATGGAAGAAAGATTCAATTTTAACCAATTACTTCAAAAACCTATCGCCATGATGACTGGCGAGGAGCTTTGCTTTCTCATTACAAAAAGTGTAGAATCCGCCGAGAAGCCCACATCTCCAATGGCCTCCAAAGGCAACTATTATGGTATAGAGGGTATTGCCCGTGTGTTCGGATGCAGCGTACCCACGGCAAACCGCATTAAGAAGAGCGGTATCATAGATAAGGCTATTACGCAGATAGGACGAAAAATCATTGTGGACGCAGACCTTGCACTGTCTTTAGCAAAGGAATCAGGTGGTATCCATATTAAGGAACAATAATATGGACGATAATTGGAAAAAAGATTTGGTAACAGACAGCTATGGAAATCCAGCCCGTTCCATCAGCAACCTCCGACTTATTTTCACTTTGGATGAGAATCTTAGTCAGATAAGATATGATACCTTTTGTCAGGACGATGTATGTTTCAGCCCTTTGTTTCGCAATGTCAATGGCAACAAGATTGATGAAGAATCGGCAGGAAAGATACAAGACTATTTGGAAAGGACATACAGATTACATCTGACACAGAATAAGGTATTTGAAATGCTAAAAACGACCTCTTCAGAACGGAGTTTTAACCCTGTACAGGATTTCATCACCCAAGAGACATGGGACGGACAGCCTCGTATAGCCACAACCCTCATTGATTATTTGGGAGCGGAGGACATGCCGCTTATCAGGGAACAGACAAAACTATGGTTCGTGGCGGCTGTTGCCCGGGTTTTTACCCCTGGTTGCAAGTTTGACAACGTACTGACTTTGCCTGGTCCGCAAGGTATCGGGAAAAGCACCTTTTTCAAAACCATCAGTGGAAAGTGGTTCAACGATTCGTTCTCTTTTGCCAGTGGTGACAAGGAGAAGGTAGAAACCATAACCAATGGTTGGATTATTGAAATCAGTGAGTTGAACGGTTTGAAACGGGCGAATGACGCAGAGGCCGCCAAGGCCTTTCTGAGCCGCTGCAGCGACTATATGCGCCCGGCATACGGACATAAGGTTGTGGAGTTTATGCGGCACAATGTCTTTGCGGCTACTACCAATGAGACAAACTTCCTGCAAGGGGATAACGGAAACCGCCGCTGGTGGATAATTCCGGTAAAAGGTAATGGTCATGTTTCAGAATGGCTGGATGCGCTACAACGTGTTGTTCCTCAACTTTGGGCAGAAGCATACGCCTATTATCGGCAAGGAATGAAACTTTACCTAACACCAGATTTAGAAATCAAAGCCAATGAAGTGCAGGTACAACATTCCAACATCCTTGTTGACCCCATCATGGAAGATCTGGAAATGTATTTGGAGCGTGAGATTCCCGTCCAATATACAAGTTGGACCATTCCGATCCGACAGGCTTATCAAAAGGGAGCATACTCAGAACCAAACTCAACAATGACCACACTCAACATGGTTTGCGCCCGACAGATTATAGAGGAAATGCCCAATGACTTGGTCAGACGCAATCCTGCCAAATACACATCACAATATATCAATCGCCTGATGTCCATGATTCCTAATTGGAAACGGAGTGATCAGGAAAAGGTCAAAGGGTTGCATCCTGCCTATTGTGACAAGACCGGACGGGCAAAGCATCCGTGGGTGAGAGTGGACGCACCAAACGAAGAAGTCTGTACTTCATTACCTAGTGAACAGGAGCTACCATTTTAAATCTCAAACTAAGGGAAAAGAAGAATATCTGTCCCTTTGTCCCTCTTTTCCCCTAAAAAAAGGATGAAAACAAAAAACAAATAAAAGAGAAAGTTATAAGAAATGCTTGGGACATGGGACAAAATAGTTGAAAACATGAGAAAGGAAGAACTTATCAAACAACTACAAAATCGTGAACCGTTGCTGGCAAACGCGGTCAGCCACATGGTGGAGTATATTCAAGACCGTTACCCTGCGGCATATCCAAGCAAAGCACAGACCGAAGCTGTGAACGATTATCTGCGGAGCGTCTATGCAGATGGGGACGGCAGCATGTCAGAGAGGAACCGCGAACATCGACGTATCGCTTCGCAGAACATCACTATTGCCGCCATCCGTGTATTGGATAGTCGCCAACTTGACAGACTGCAAGACGTACTTGACCATATTGCGTACGATAGGGAGTATTATATGCCGGAGAGAGGACATGAAATGCACCGCTGACTTTCTCTTTTGGCTGTACCATTTATAAAATATCTTCAAACAGACAGATGATGAAAACAGACTTGAATTATTGTATAGTGCTTTCGTCAGAGCAGCTTGCGTATCTGGCAGGAAGCAAATACGGCATTGACCGCATGAAGATTCTGCACCGACTTATTGAGGAGGCAGTGTTGAAAGAAACCGATTATGCCATAAAAGGTTTCTCCACAACCTTGCAAGTGGGGCAAGCCGTTCTTTCAGAAGTGGATTTAGCTAACAAGTTGGGCTATGACAAAAAGACCATATCCCGCGTGCTTGACAAGATGAACCAGTTGGGAATTGTCGCATCCACGCAGAGTAATCGGACAAGCATCCATACGCTGAAATGTATATCGGCGTGGATGCAGGATGGCAACCGCATAGACAATCCTTTTTATGTCCGACTGAAAGACCGGCAAAACGATAAGGAGGATATGCCTGCTATATCAGATGAAGGCAAACAGCCTTCCCCCTCTTCTTCTTTCCCTTCTGTTTTAGTTTTCTCACAGACTGCGGCAACGGAAGATTCCTGCGGAGATATTCCGGCTGACAACCAGATATAGCCGTACCAGAAAGTTGGTGTGTCCGAAACTGTTGTATGCAGTATTGCAAGAAGTTCCTATGTCGCACAAATTCGCTTCGCTTATTTGTACCACATAGGCATATTCGGCAGTCGCAAGCTCCCACCGTGCTGCCCCTTTTTATTGATGTTTCACCCATAACAGAACATGAAGAAGAAAAAGAATACCGACAAGGAAGTTGATGAAGAAAACGAGAAGAAAGTTACAAGGCGCACTCTGCGGCTTGAAGCTAGGGTAACAAAGCAGGAATATACCCAAGCGGCAGAACTTGCCAAGACCTGTGGCTTATCCATGAGCGATTATGTGCGCCGTACCGCCTTAGGGCAACATCCACGACAACGGTTGTCTGAACGTGAGGTGGAAGCCTTGTGTAGTCTGACGGATGCAAGGGGTGACCTTATCCGTATTGCAGCAGCCGTGAAATCCATCCAAGCAGACAAACGGGCAATGTATATCAGCGATACCCGATTTGTAGAACAATGGATGAGAGCCGCTACTCAGCTTATCAACCGCTGGAGCCAGATAGAAAATTACCTTACTGAATAAATTTTATGATAGCAAAAGCCTCTACCATATCGCATGGCTCAAATGCCATAAGATATTCCGTCAACAAGGAGAAAGCGGATATAGTCAAAGCCAACTTCTTGCCCGATGATATTTCGCCGGAAGCGATGTACGGGCGTATGATGCTCGTGCAGAAAAAGTTTGCAGAGAACATCAATAAGGGCAGACCGCTTGGCAGGAATGTGATAAGAATTGAGATTTCCCCATCCGAGGAAGAAAGCCTGGACTGGACGATGGACGATTGGGTACGTTTGTCAAATGAGTTCATCCGCGTGTTTGATTCTATTGACCTCTCCGGCAAGACCAAACGGGTCTCCTCAAAACAGACCAACCTCAAAGGTTCTCAATACATAGTCGCCCTGCATCGTGATTCTAAAAGTGGCATTCTCCATCTGCACATTGATGCCAACCGTGTGGACATGGACGGAAAAATCAATGACAGCCATAAGATTGGCGAGAGGGCTGTCATGGCTGCGAATATCATCAACGAGAGACGAGGCTGGGTACAATCTGAAGAAATAGGCATACGTCACAGACAAGAAATCTCAGACAGTTGCATGGAGATACTCCGCACGATGGATGAATTCAGTTGGCAGAGGTATGAAATGGAACTGGTGAAACGGGGCTATAAAGTGCACCTGCAAGAAAAAGACGGTGGCGGAGTTTATGGCTATTCTATCAAGCGTGGCAACTCCATTTATAAATCATCCATGTTGGGTATCGGGCGAAACCTGACCCCATCAAAAATTGAGGCTACTTGGGCAAAACTACATCCGCAGGAAAGGATATCTAAGCCGGCAAAGCCTGTTCCCCAACAAACATGGACAGCAGACACGACTCCTCTTATACAACCTTCGACTGCTTCGCATCCTGTTATGAAACATTACGATATAACGACAGACGAATATCACAGTTTCCATATCGAGATATCCGAAGCCGCTGATACTATCATTCGGCAGAATTGTTCTTTGGAGGAAGCACATCCGTTGGCTAAGATTGAAGAAATACAGCACACGGCCCTTTTGCTCTTTGCTGGGTATTTGGATGCTGCCACAAGTATGGCGGCGTCAAGTGGCGGTGGTAGTTCTGACACAAGTAGCTGGGGACGGGATAAAGATGAGGATGATCTTGAATGGGCACGCCGCTGTGCAAGAATGGCAAACAGCATGTGCAAGCGCAGGAAAGGACTTCACAGATAAATTAACAATCAAAAGACAAGAATCATGGGAATTGGCAAATCAAAAATTACTCCATCAATAGACGTTGATGATATGTTGAAAAAGGTTGAAAGCAATCATGAATTAGAGGCTGAAAAGCAGGATGCAGACAAGCGGCTCACAGAAATCCGTGAAGCAAAAGAGGCATTGTTGAAAATCCATCAAGACCTTCAAGACGCTATTAAAGCAGAGCGTGATGCTGCAATGATATTGAGAAATGCTATTGATAGTTCCGGCAATATCATTAACGGTATTTGCAATGCCATTATAAAAGCAGAGCAAAACACACAGTTCAAGGCAACTATAAGTCCCGAGCATCTTGCCCAGCTTCAACAGCTCTTAAACCAAGCTATCAAAACATGGAAAACTGTATTGGAGAATCACCACTCTGAACTGATGAAGATGCTAACGGAGCATGAATCCAATATGCGCAAACTTCTTAGGCGGAATGAAGGCGTTTGGTTCTCTGATTTCTGGATGAAAGTCTTGGTGATATTTTTGTTCGTTTATACGGTGGCATTGGGACTGGTTGTATATTGTGTTAGATGAAGTTTATATGGAATGCAATCCGATAGTGGCAACTATTCGCACTTATTCTTAACTATCTGGCAAATTACAAGCAAGTTAAAATTAAAATAATATTTATTGATTTCCAGTTTGTTGCACTTGCGTGATTAACTTCTTGGCAAGTTGCCAGCAAGTTAAATCACGTCGTACTGATGCAGCGACAATCTTCTATGTCCTCGTCCCTTACCTTGTCGCGGAAGATGATTTTGCCTACAGAATTTCCCACATAACTAATGTACTTCACCGAATTTGAGCCAATACAACATCATAATAATGTTGTACTATTTCTATATCGCTAAATACAAAATCCGAAAGATAGCACATAATTCAGTAAATCTGTCATATACTGACGGCGTTTGTCTGTAAAGCTATCGTAGTTATCGCGTGAGCGACGAAGCCAAGCATATAGTTCTGGCGCTTCTTTGTTAGTGGGTAGCGTATGATGTTGACGGATATAATCCTTCACATCCAAGCACTTTGTTAAGAATTCATATTCAGTTGCAGAACGGGGATAGCCAAGATCATCGTACTTTTTCATAGTTGCATCTAATAGCAATTTCTGCTCCTCAGTAAGCACAAGGACATCATTTGTGGCATTATATAGCCATCGCATCAGCGAGGCTTCTTCTTCACTTCCATTATAGCTTGGAAAACGATGATACATCTCTATAAAATTCTTTAACATTTCAAAACGTGCCTCAAAACGATAGCGCTGAACCGACGACGCAACAACATATTCTGCCGGATAATCTTTCGACGTTAATCCAAAATAGTTTCCCTCAAACTCCACAAAGCGCTGTAAGTCTTCATCTTCCATCGTGGCTGCAATACTCGCTTTTGTGGTGTTAGGATAGTGTTCTGTTACTCCATCGTATAAATTGTCGATATGAAGAGGCAGGTTAGACCTTTCCAATAAATTGATAAGCAAATCGCGAATACTTCCGAAGTATATTCCCTCCCAATAGTCAAGAGCATAACATGAAGTTTTTCCGATGGCCTTAATATGCTTATGCCTATACAAAAACGATTTTATCTGTGAAGCATCGGAATATTTGTGGTCTGGGTATCGCGTCTTGAATTCTTTGAAAATATCCTCGACATGCATAGGCTCACCTTTTTTCGATAATATATCGTATAACTCTTCTGGTATGTCAATGTAGTTCTGAGGCAAAAAAAGTCTTCCGTCCTCAGTAATATGAACTTTAAAAATATCTGATGCAATGTGTGTAATGAGTTCTTTCGTTGATGATTTGTACTGGTTAGGAACTGTAAATAGGATAGTTTCAAGAGGAACGAATGTGTCTGTAGAATATTTACCATCAATAATACTAAAGAGAGTATCAATGCAATCGGTAAATTTCAATTCACGGTACTTATTGTTTATAAGAATAGAATGTCCATCGACTTCTTCAATTTTAAAGTCTGCAACCAACACCAACAAAGAGGCAAATACATCAAAGCTAATGGGCAAATGCTCGACTTCTATCAGTTTAACGTATTCTTCCGTTTTCTCATAAATGAATGCTAATTCAAACATTTGATTATAGTAATCCCAGTCATCGTTGTTAACAAGTGTCGATTTCTGTACTTCTATTGTTCCGCAAACTATTTGACGAACTCTTTCCCTGCTAAGACTCATCGCTTCAGCTATTTCGTTTAACGAACGCCGCTTTCCGTCAAAGATACCCTTAGCAATACTATATATTTTATCTGACTTGTTTTCAGACAAACGAAGATAATAATACAGTAGGAAAAACAACGGTGCATGACCATGCTCCTTTATAAAGTTGAATACAAACTGCCGTTGTTTATTTATCAAGAAGGGATAGTCACGCTTCAGGGATTCTGTTTGAATCTCATCGTCAGAAAGCATTGCCACCCTGTCAAACTCACGTCTAAACCGTTGATTAAACTGGAATATTTCCGTTAGTGTTTTCACCATATTTTGCCCTGGGCAAATGTTACGATAGGTAGTCAAAGGTTCATCGGCATACTTGATGAGATCTGTAAAATGAGGAAGAAATTTGTCAGAGAAATTCTTGCTCCTTACGCTCATAGTCGTGGAACGTTGTTCCTGATAAGTCCTCTCCAAGTAGTCACATGCAATAGTTGATAGGAAGTATCTCGCAATTTGTTCATAGGTGAAACTTTCCATTCTCAAAGATAGTTCCATGTTCTTTTGCTTATATTCCTTATAAATGCTGTTTACAGCCTCTTGAGCATTTTCCATTTCATGCAGCACCTTCTCTATAAATTGCTTATAAGAGTGGCGTATTTCTAAATTCTCATCGCGTGAGTATTCTTCTACTACAGTAAGCATATTGTCAACCTTCCCCATTACAAGGAAATGCATACTGCCGGGATGAGGATAAGCTGCTTGCAAATAGGCTTTCACTTCAGAATCACCTGTAGTTACCTCGTTATATGCTTCTGTAATAATCGCTATAATTGTGTTTCCTAATGCAGCAAACTGCAACTCTTTCTGTTCAGGAACTATTGATTTATGTTCCCGAATCATCTGATTCAGAATTGCGTCTACCTCTGTGTACGACTTTCTGCCAAACTTGGGCAGTTTTAGCAAATCCACTGGCGTTTCGATATTATCTAATATACCCCCCAGCGTTTCATATCCTGCAGTATTCAGACAATTGAAAGTGCGAACAGAAATGACACCATGTGTGAGCAGTTCCTTGATGTTCGTATCTAAATTAAACTCCATATTTCTGTTTATTTTTGAGTCTATTGCTTAAAATTTCTTGTTATTCAAATATTTAGCAATATATTGTTTATCAGCATATTGCAGAATAGTTTGCTGGTTTTTATGCAAATCTCTTGTTAATCCGTCACTTAACAAGAACCCAATTGCGATTCTTATCCACGACTATTCTTTTTTTGCGTTTTAGCGAGGATAACAGATTAGTTATCTTATCAAATTTTTGACGCTCAGTTAATGCATCCGATAGTTTATTATACAGTAACGCTTCAATTTCCTTGCGAGAAGCTTTGTGAAATGTCGATATGTAATCGATAATCAATTTTTTGAAGTAGTCATCATCAAAACTTTTGTTTTTGATATATGAAGTTTTCAACCCCACATGTTTCGATTTGCCTGCGATAGACATAGAAAGATATATATGTGGCTTCCGACCCTCGATATACTTTTTCTTTCTCAAGTAGCTTATGCTGTCATCGGTGAGTGGCTTGTGCTTCTGAACCGAATCCAACAATATGATTTCTTGAAGGCTCAGGTCGGGATTGTTGACGAGTATCTTGGCAAAGTTCTCATCCAGCACATTACCTTGTATCGTACATTTTACCTGCATACCAGTCAAATCGTATTCTGGCATAGGAAAAAAACGCTTCTTCTGTTGCATATAAAGTTTCCTGATACCACCTCCCTCTGTATCAACCATCTTGACATTACGCATGGTTTCAGCTAAATACCGATTTCTGTAAAAAGACTCCGGAATATCTTCCGTCACAACATCTTCTACCGACTTCGGAATAAACTGCCCTTTGTTCAGGAAAACCAGTTTCTCGTCTTCATATTCTATCACATCAATCATACTACCTTTCGAATAATCCTGATGGGCAATAGCATTATTCAAAGGTTCGCGTAGGGTAAAAACATCGTAGCGCTTCATATCTTGAGGAAATAGATTTCCCTCTATCGTATACACGTACTGAGTATTGGAGATCTTGTTCCCCAGTTCTTCTACGGCAAGTATCATTGGAATATTGAAAATCTCGAAATCAACATCTTCACCACCAACTTCTTTTTTCCTTCTATAACGTATCTTGCAGACAGACGGCGATAGATAATACTCCGCCTCCTTTCTTCCTAAAATGATAATGGCTGTTCGCGTAATTTTTCCCTTTACGGTGAATCCCGTTTTATTCAAAAACTTAGCGTCATCCCATTCGGCAACCTCTGCTTCTTTCTGTGGGAATAGCTCCACGAACTTCTCTCGAGCTTTACGTATTGCCGCAGGATCAAGGTCGTCTATAGTGGCATCAGCAATAATACCAGCAGACCAATCATCCTCCGTCAGGTACTCAGATAAAATAGCTCCCAATCTTGACGGCTTCATCTCCACGAGAGAGTCTTCTATGCGTTGCCAAGCTCTTTTGTGAGCATATACAGGGCAACGAGGTTGATGTTTCGGAATGCAAATTACCCAAACCGTCAACTGTGTATCATCGGTTGTGAACTCCAAAATTTGCAACCCTTCCGTTGGCAGATTGGTACAGTTCTCCGTCAACCTGAACGTGGCATTCTGACGAGTATAATTCTCGAAGTTCTGGATTCCCACAATCTCCAAAGTCTTATCCTTAACACCAAGCACTATATATCCGCCCTCCATATTTGCAATGGCGGAAACGTAAGAGATTACGTCATCCTTAGGTTTCCCATTAAATTGGTGCTTCAAATTCGTAAACTCTTTCCACTCACATTTTGCATTTTCTTCCGGATAATTCTCCATTAGAAACTCATGTAGTTCTTTTTCCGTCATATCTCTTGTATTTTCTTGTTATTCTTGTTAATTCTAAATTCATCAACAGCGTTAAAATTCAGCGAGTTACATAATTTTCTTGTTAAGTTCGACCGACGCTCTTGTTAAGACATCACCTCATTTTCTACAATAAATGCTAGCGGTCTGTCTACTCTCCTTATTCATATTCTTGTTTTTTACGTCTTAATTCAATTGTTGGGTGAGCATCATACTCCTGTTTTAGCTCATAGAGTTTTGTACCAGGTGTAATAATATCTTTTCTGTAGTTAGTATAAAAGGTCAGGAGTGTTAAAGCATCTTCGGAATCAACAGAATCAATCTCCTTTTGCGAGAAAATGTTTCTGTGAATGATGTTAAGCACGTTCTGCTTTTCCACTTCGTCCAATGTTCCCATACAATGCCTCCAACATTGTCTCCAATGGGCAGTTCCCATTGAACCTTTTTCATCCAGCCATTTAAAGAAGAAGCGATAGAGAATAAATGTCTCGGGCATTTCAAGCAATTCGAAATACTCTTCTTCTGTTTTGCCAAAAGCTTCAAGGAAGAAAGACATTCCTTTACCAATTTTTCCTTTTGTACTATTCAAGATGGCTTGAACCGCACGGATATATTTACGATTCCAGTATTTTCCTATATAGTCACGGTTGTGTGAATAGTCTTCATTATCACATTTTCCTTTGCGTATCGGATGATATTTCATCGGGAATGAATAGATGTTCACATTCAATTCATCACATAATTCCACATTGATACGCAGGCGTTTATACAAATCTACTGGTCTATCCATGAAGTTGTAAAGCAGGTAGTTTGAGAACTCTTTCATACCAGCCTTTACACTCATACGAATTGCCTTGTTGTAATAGTAATAAGTCTTAATATCATCAAAAGCAATACGGAGAGGTCGTATAGCAATTCTTGCTAACTGAGAAACGATTTCTTCCGTGAACAAACGCGCATCAACCCCCTGATTAAAGTCTACGTACCTTGCTTTTGGTAGTGGATGCTGATGCCTGTCGTAAATAGGTTGTATTTCCTCATATGCGGCAATCAATGCTTCTTTCTTAGTTGTAGACAATTTATTAATATGATAACGGCTCATAATTTTATACACCTCATAAGATTCGTCACCTTTCAGTGGCTTCAGCTTCTGATAGAACTCCTGTATCAACCCCTGGCTCTTACGGATATAAGCTCGATCATTTATTCCATTTTTAAGATTGCGAATGGAAATCGCAAGCATATTGGGCTGAATGAACTTTGCGCCTCTGCCGAATCCAGAAGCTACAATATCATCAATAATATCTTTCAGATTCTCTGAGGCAAGGACATTATTATCCATCAGGAGCAAATCTTTTTGGTCACCATATACTTCGCGCACTTTTTCCACTCGTTCGCGCATCGGAATATATGAAATATACTTGCTCTCAAGAGTAGGTACTGCACAAAATGCACAATGCCGTATGCAACCACGAGTCATATATCCGTAGAAAGCGTTTGCCATCGGGTATTTGTATTCTATCTCGTCAAGAATCGAGTAATCAAGAGGGAGATTGTCAATAATCTGAGTGTCGCCTTTATCCAATATTCCAGGAGCACCAAGAATACCAACCCAAGGTTTGATGCCTGTTGCGGTTTCAAGCTCCTTGGGTTGAATGGAAGCCAAAACACCGCCAACCATCAAATCTTTTTTTTTCTTGACAAGCAACTTTGCAAAGTTGATAGTTTCTACTGTAATATCCCAGTAAAATGTAAACAGTGTGGTTACGCCCACTCTGTCCCATTCAGGTTCTTTTTTCCAAATACCCTTCCAATAGAAGTCTTTCCACTCTGTTAGTTTTGCTAACAGTATCAATTCCATATCAGACCTATCAATTGCAATCTTCTCAACGGTCTCTTTTTTTCTGGTCTTTATATACTCCACAAACTCGTCACGCTTCAACCACCAATCAATACTTTTATCGGTTTTTTCAAAATCTTCTATGCATCGGTCGGCTATACGTTCTATAACAAATGTTTTTAAGTCACCTTTATAGAAGGTAACATCCCATCCACCTAAATTTTTATAATAAGTAGAAAGCTTCATTAGACCAATAGGAGGGTACTTATTGGCATAATTAGGTTCTATCAGGAGTACTTTTTTTCTCTTAGATTTCATCATTAAATTCTTTCACAATTAGCCTTTCCATTTCGGCAATCAACTTCTGGTCGTGTTCATTATCTGGGCAGAATGAGTTCAAGACCTTAAACACACGACGTAGCAACCATATTTCACTTGGATCAAGCACATTGTTCAATTGTGCAATAATATCCTGCTGACCAAGTAGCGGCGTTGATGTAGGTGTCACAATACGCGGACCAGGAATTAGAGATTCATGCTGATAGGTTGCTGGTTCTTGAACAGAAACAGGATCCGATTGATTGGCTGTTGTTGGAGGTTCTACTGTGTTATCAGTAGCCGAGGAAAAATCAATGTTTGCTTCCGTTGGAGAACTTGGCGCAACTAGCGTTGTCGCGGGTTCCCCATTGTCCGTTTGGATGTCAATAGGTGCAGGTGTAGGAATCTCTTTTTTAATACTTATAGGCTCTTGTTGGACTGGCACTATAGGTCTTAACTTCTCCTCTCCTTTTGCCTTTGCTTCAATAAACTCTGGCTGATAGAGAAGAAGCATTCGTTTGATAGCTTCAAAACCGAATGAGGTTTTCATGAGTTTTTCAAACTTTCCTATACCTCGATTATTAATCAGATCCTTCGCATTATAATCTATAGTACCGCCGTGATCATCTATGCGTTTAATACCGTCATAGATTTTATCGATACTCTTTTTAGCTTCATTGGCTTTAGTGTAAAGGGTTTTCAGATTTTCAAAATATGTCCTCAATCCATTTTCTAAAGCCCTGGTTTCTGGAGTCGGAACTAGTCCGTCGCGGGCACCATTAGGGCGAATATGAGGATGAGTTACAAAAAATTCTCCATAAAAATACGAGTTACTTCTATCTTCTTTCCAATAATTTGTACCTGATAGCAGGTTTGCATCGCCTATCTGTATGTTATGAGCTCTGAGACGAATACCAGCAAGCCTATCTTCTTTAGGTATCTGTATAGTGTATTTTGTGAGGGCATACCATCCCCAACCCAAAATTCCAAAGATTCTATCTTCAATTTTAAAATATTCAAGATTGTTTATTTTGTCTTTCGTCCCCTTTATAGACAGGCCGTATTGCTTCTGAATTCTTGTTTCGCCAACAATTACTTGAATTTTCTCTAGACCTTCCTGTCGTTCTTTGAATTCTGGATTATCTGCTGTACTTTTATAAATCAGCATATTCTTAAATTCTGGCTTATATTCGACAGGAGCGACTTCTCTTAAATAGTCAATGATTGCATTTACATCTAATAGTGATGGCGCAGCATCATCTTTGACACCATTCAATTCTACTTCGAAATAATGGTCGGATTCCTCAGCAGGAATAGATTCTCTCTTTGTACACTTATTAATGACATAGGTCGCAAGGTAGTCTTCTTCCTCCTTTTCAACCATCTGCCATATTTTATCCACATCAAAAGTAATCTGAGTGCCAATAGCCTCACCTTTTGCGGAAGTACGGAAAATTAGTTCATGACAATAGCCACCACCAACCAAACGACCAATGCCATACATTCCCGCTTGATTAACACCGTCTTTGTTTGACGGTGAAATGTCGAGCAAAGTGCGTACGGCATTTGCAGATTCTATGCCTGCACCATTATCTCTTATTTTAATTATCTTGTGCCTCTCATCTATGTCGATGGTAACAATACCATCTTTAGCTTGGGCCAAAACATGAGCGTCTATGGCCTTATTGATAGAGTCAAGGGCATTCTGAACATACTCTCGATAAATTGTTTTTTCATCGGAGTACAGTTGAAACATCAGCATACTTAAAATTCTTTTCCTTACTTCGGAGGAGTAATTCAAGTTATTTTCCATAATTGGTGTGTTTTAGCCGTTGGGAAATTGTTTGTAAGCGGGTCTTGGGAATTTCACATTCACGAGAGAGCGTAATGCTGGATTGGATATGATGTATTCGCCTGGTGATAATCGGGTCATCATGTTCTGATAAACTTTCGGAATGTATCTGTAGTCGGGCTTAGAAACTTCAATAGCGTTTGTCCTACCGTAGGCTTGTGTGGCACAATTGCCTTTCACTCTATCGTGAATGGCACTACGAAATTGCTCGACAGAGAAAAGAATGATTCCCAATGAGCGGCCACGTTCTGCAATATCAAGCAATTGTTTCAAAATAGGAGAGTTCTTCGGAGAATCGCTTGAAGCATATTTGTTTAACTCGTCCACAAATAGGATTATCTTGTCTGGGATATCATTTCTATCACCATCAAGTTTCAAGTCATAGATAGCACGAGCTACTGTACCGAACACAAAACTTTGGGTATTGCCGTCAAGTCGCGCAATATCTATTACCATAACATTGTTTGCCCTAAGATGGTTTTGAATCTCGTTTGTCAAGTCAACTTCATTAACGAGGCTTTTACCGAAAACATCATTTGAAATGGCTTTGCGAATGCATCTTTTAAATTTTCTCCAGCTCACAACCTGTATTTCTTTTTTCTCGTCTGTAGTACCACCCGCTTTAGTATATTCACCTATAGTTTCTTTCAGAGTTTCCCACTTTTCAATGTTCTTAAATTTGCCTTCTTCGTTCATAATAAAGTTGGCACATGCTTCCAAAGTGTTTGTGGGGTCTTCTTCATTAGCAAGTAATAGATCGAGTTTGTCTTTGTTATCGGCGAATGTGAACTTATATATAAAAGCTTTCTTATTCCTCTTCTGCTGCTCAATATCACTTGGCGCAGCGTATGACTGAACCTTTGCCACATCGCTTTTGCTATAGGGATAGTAATAGCGGACATTCTCAAAGGGAGTGTCTGTTAAACCAAGATCTGAATATATCTGTTTATCGTCGCTACTAAGGCCTTGATTTGGCTCGTCAATTGCCATCAGATCACGGCCTTTCACGTTGAAGAATACAAAAGCACATGTGTCACCGTTGTCTGTACGAAACTTACTCTGAATGGCTCTGAGCAAGAACATAGAATAAGATGTCTTAGCTGCCAAACCTGAGATACCTGAGATGTTGATGTGCGCACCATCTGGGCCAATCAAGAAATGAGAATCTAAGATGACGCGAATCTTAATCTTGTCTTCGCCCTTATACATTTCAAGGTAACCACAGACAAGCGGATTCTTAACGTCATCATCAGTCAAACCTAATGCTTTCTTTACTTCTTCTGGCTCACAAAGTGATACCTGTTTACCATTAAGAACAGGCGTATATATACCTGCTGTATTGCCGCTTACACGCGCACGAACATAGTTCATTCCTAAGCGATTCATATTTCCAATCTTCTCATCCGTGCTGCCGAAGTCGCTGGAAATATATCCAGTAAAATGGCTAGGGGCATCTGTGATATGATTAATTTCCTCAATCACGCCGAATGTGATTGAACCCGATTCATGGTTCACCTTAACCACATCAAACGGGCTAAGGATTTGCTTCTTGTCTGTCCAGAAATAAAACTCGTCAATTGTTGACGGACATTTCTCGGTAGCTGAGACTTTTCCTATTATTTTTGCCATTTAGAATAAATTTAAGATGATGTCAGAATTATAATACTTTGATTTGCAGAAGGTCTCTGTGAGGAATACCGGATAAAGATGATTGGCCCAACGGGTGTCGTTGCCGTAACATACAGGGTAGGCCTCTTTGATAAGATTCGCACTAATGGTGTTTATCAGGTCTGTATCAATCTGTTCATCTTCGTTAATGATAACCATCTCACATTTTACGACATCAGAGAAATTGGTTTCACGGAAATCGCTATTACGCAGACGTAGATACCAAACGGCATATTGAACGCCGTTTGCTTCTGAAGTATATCGGTAGGCCTTAGTTCGCTCAAAGGGTTTGAGGTTTGCTATTGTTTTCGATAGACGGTGGCCTTCATAATCTGGAAGTAGTTCTGGATCAAAACGCTTTGATACACCAACAACGTAACGATAGTTCTCACGAAGCATAGTTTTGTCTGAGCGGTTGACGTTTGAGAAACTGGGGTTGTACTCAAGTGAGCCGTCTTTAATAAGGTAGTGCTCATCGTCTAGACGGTTATGGGTGCAAAGATCAGCCACTAATCGTTGTTCCTCATCGGTCATTTCTGCTTGGATCTTAGCCGTTCCTCTATTCTTATAGTTGTCCTTATCAGAATTGAACTTGTCTTTCTTATCTGTTTTGTAAAGCAGAATTTTGTCAATCTTGATGCCAATCTCACCAACATAAGGAAGCCTACTTAACTCCTCATTAATTTCATCACAATAGAGACGGCAGAAATCCTCGCCTTCATCATCAACATCGAAGTCATCTGGCAGGGATATTACTATTTTGTGGTAAGTTTGGTAGGGATGGAACGTGTCGCGGTCTTTGCGTTCACAGCAGCCAACGACTATCTGACCAGCAAGCACAGGAAAAATTTTCTTGCCAATAGCCATATCGTCAACCTTGTAAACATGGCGTGAACCATCAAGGAAAAAACTGAATATGGGACGTGAATAATCAATGAGCATATGGTCTATAACCACCGTAGGCACAAGGGTTAGGTCAGATTCTGCGATACGGCTCTTATTACGAGTTGAAGCAGGTTTGTCGTCGTAATCCAGAACATCTGTATCTGAGATATTCAGGCTCACCTTATTAGTTTTATAGCAAAGATAGTTGCCCTCACCCCTCTTGACGATGTAATCTAAAATTTTGCCCATATTTATTTTTGGTAAATATCATTCTACTACAAAGATAGTTGCATTTTTTAGGAGCGCACAAGAAATTTGGCGGAATAATTTTTAAGACTTGACATTTAACATATTTTGATTGTATCCTATTCGATTGTAACTATTCAGTGGGCATAATCAAATCGCTTCTCTACATTGAACCATCTTCCTTAAGCTCTTATTCAATTGACAGACTTTCATTAGAATGAATCTCAAAGATATCCTTTATTGCATTTTCATTACTGTCCACTAAAAATCGCAAATAGTTCTTTGAAATAATTGAATTACAGTTTGTTACAAGAGATTTTCTTGTGCAACGATTTGAAATCATAACTTTGCAGCCTTAACTTAGGCTGTATATGAATAAAGACAAATACGTTTTCGCCCAAATGGTTGAGTTTTTAGACAATTACAAGTTTCTCCGTATCGTAAAGAAGTATGATGGCAACAAGTATGTTAAGCATTTTACTTGCTGGAATCAACTCCTTACTTTGATGTTCGGACAATTGTGTAACCGCGAAAGTCTTCGTGATCTGATTGTTGCGCTGAATGCACATCAAGAGAAATGCTACCATCTTGGGGTTGGGAAACATGTCACTCGGAGTAACCTTGCAAAAGCAAATGAGAACCGGGACTACCGTATCTTTGAGGACTTCGCATTCTATATGATAAGCGAGGCCAGAAAGAAAAGAATAAATGACATATTCAAACTAAACGGAAATGTATATGCCTTCGATTCTACAACGATTGACTTGTGTCTGAAACTGTTTCCTTGGGCAAACTTCCGTACACATAAGGGAGGTGTCAAAATCCATACGTTGTATGATGTAGAGACTCAAGTACCTGCCTTTATCCATATAACCGAAGCAAAGATAAACGATGTCAAGGCAATGGATGTAATACCTTATGAGTCTGGCTCTTTCTATGTTTTCGACCGTGCATATAACGATTATCATCGTCTCTATAAGATACATATGATGGATTCGTTTTTTTGTTGTACGGGCTAAAACAAATATTAAGGCGAAAGTACTCAAATGGAAACGACGTTTACCTAAGAATATACAGTCAGACTGTGAGATTGAACTTACCGGTTTCTATACCCAAAAATCATACCCTGAAACGATTCGTTTGGTGAGGTTTTGGGATGAAGAAGACGAAAGGGAGTTCATTTATCTTACAAATGCAAAACATATTCCAGCCTTACAGGTCGCGGAACTTTACAAGAATCGTTGGCAAGTGGAACTGTTCTTTAAATGGCTCAAGCAACACCTTAAAATAAAGAAATTTTAGGGTACTTCCGAGAACGCTGTAAAGATACAAGTCTACTCAGCAATCATTGCCTACTGTCTTGTAGCTATCATGCAACATGATATGAAACTGGATAGATCGACATACGAGGTTCTACAAATTCTTGGCATTTCTCTTACGGACAAGACTCCATTAAGGGAGCTCTTCAGCAAAACTAAATTCAATGATGTCAAAGAACAAAGCGGTCTTGATGGACCAAATTTATTTAGTAATTATAATTTTTAACTCGTCCTCTAATTTTTAGTGGACACTAGTGTTGCATTTTGTCAAATCAATGTAACTATGAAGGCAGCAAAAGGAGGCGTTTCAATATCTCTTTCGTAAAATTTGAATATGATTTCAAATTGGTCATTAGGAAATGCCTTATGGATATATTATCAAATATGTCCAAGGTAAGATACAAGTTTTCTGCCACGCTGCCACTTGGAATTTTTAGAGGTCTCAAACTCTTTCTTGCTATACAAGATAAAGGAGTTGATTTTCTGAGCTGAGTCGTACTTGTATTCTTTTTCAGCAAAAGAACAGATGTGTTTTCGGAAAAATGTTGATTCTGCGTAAACAATGCGTAAACAAACTATTTCAGTTAGGGGGATTTAGTGAGTTTCATCAAGAGTAGCAAGCTATATAACTATTTGATACTCAATAAAAACTAAAATCGTTGGTTATCGTAGAATATCATTTTATCGTTCTCATAATCTGGAGGCCCCTGGTTCAAGCCCAGGCTGGTCCACGAAGGGTATAAGCGTTAATTGTACGAAAACAGGCAGTTAGCGCTTTTCTTTTTGGCTTTTT
Source organism: Phocaeicola barnesiae DSM 18169 = JCM 13652 (assembly GCF_000374585.1). Classification (GTDB taxonomy): domain Bacteria; phylum Bacteroidota; class Bacteroidia; order Bacteroidales; family Bacteroidaceae; genus Phocaeicola; species Phocaeicola barnesiae. Next base: position 3,329 of record NZ_KB894664.1, on the reverse strand, counting down.
ATGACTTCTGCTATTGCTCTTGCAAGTAGTTTATATATTCCAGGCACAGCATTTGTTGACTAATTAAATTAGAACGTAAAATGCTGACTATCAAATCGGAAATTAAGGAACAAAAGTTGGATGGAACTTACAATGTCAAATTCTTTCTTTCAATTTTCTTAAAAGGGGTTGTAGGGTATGCTGAAAATTAGACATGGAAAACATGGAGAACCTTTTTTGAAGATACTCCGTTTTATAGGGAGTATTCAGAAAAAGTTCTTATAAATAGCATATTTTACTATCTTTGCATTATAAGCAAGTTCGTTTATGAAGCTGATAAAAAACAACATACAGAAGATTTTCGCTTTGTGCAAGAAGTACAAGAAATAGAAAGTATCAATAAACATCCGTTCGTTTCAATCAAGATGTCCGTTCGTTTCAATCAAGACATCCGTTCGTTTTAATCAAGATGTGCGTTCGTTTCAATCAAAACGTGAGTACGTTTTTTAGGATAAAAAATCCCGGTTCCTGAAGTTAGGTGGGAACCGGGATTCTGCATGTTTATCAGTTAGTAAAGATATTGTCAGAAGATGTAAGCCAGTGAAACCTGCCAGGAGTTCTTGCGGATATTGGCTTCGAAATTTTCATCTCCGATATTAGCCAGTTTACTGGCTCCAATGTTGTAGTTGACTCCAATCTGCAGGTGCTGGATAAGTTTCAGACCGGCACCTACGTTTACGCTGACCGCGCATTTCTTGGCTTCTATATTATCCCACAGTTTATCATCCAGATTAAAACCGAATTGTGGACCGGCTGCCAGATATACACCCAGAGTACTTCCCAGTCCGATGGTCCACTTCAGGTTGATGGGGACTTCAATGGATTTCAAGGTCTCTGTTTCTGATTCCAGTCCGTCTTTACTTTCGGCTTTCAGACCTGACTGCGCATACAAGGCTGCCGCGTCAATTCCGATTCCAAGTACAGGAACAGTGAATTCCATCATCGGACCGATAAAGAAACCGGTGCGGTTATCTCCTTTGAACATATCGGTAGAACAGCTTAGCTTGGATACGTCCAGACCGCCCTTTACACCGAAATGTATTTGAGCCTGTGCCGGTATAGCCAGCCAACAGCAGACTACCAGCAATAAAGTTGATAATACTTTTTTCATTGTTTTCTAGTTTTAGTTATCGGGACAAAAATAATCATTTCTTTGAATGAAACTATCAGTAAAGTCTAAAAAAGAGGTTAAAAGGTTGATTTATAGAAGAAAATAAAGTCTGGATACCCGATGTCCTTTTAAAAACTTCGTTTTTTTGAATTGTTTTCTACTTGATTCCGGCATATTGAACGAACTATTTCCGCTTGTTTTTGTCTGTTTGATGGGGGAATTACCGGTTGTTCGGGAAGATATTTTTGGAAGTTTCCCGATGAATAAGGTATATCATGAATTTTGCGAAATTTGTATATCGTGTCATGTATCGGTATATAGCCGGTATTGAATCTTGGTTATTTATCCTGAAACAATGAATGTATGAAGAAAAAGAAGAATCTGATGGAATTCATGAAACGGGTCATAGCCGGTTTCGTGAAGGAAGGACGTCCGGGTACAGCACATGTGTACCAGAGTACCTATAACCGTATTCTTGACTTTATGGGAGGCCGCCCGTTGCCGTTTGCGGAACTGACTCCCTCGTGGCTGAAAGCTTTCCAGAATTATCTGCTGTCCAGGCAGCTTCAGTGGAACAGCATTTTTACGTATATGCGGATGCTCCGTGCTGTCTATTTCCGGGCGGTAGACCAGGGGCTGGCTCCGGCACGGTTCCGCCTGTTTCATGGCGTATATACCGGTACACGGGTAACGGTGAAGCGGGCGGTCGAAGCCGGAGTGTTCCGTAGACTGCAGGAACCGCTTCCAAAGCATACCGGACTGGAGAAGACGAGGATGCTCTTCCTGCTGCTTTTCATGTTACGGGGAATTCCGTTTGTAGACATTGCTTTCTTGCGCCGTTGCGATTTGGAAGGGGATATCCTGACGTACCGGCGCCGGAAGACCGGAGCCTGGCTGACAGTACGTATAGAGCCGGAAGCCAGGAAGCTGATCCAGGCATTGCAGAGCACCGATACGGAATCCCCTTATATTTTCCCCTTTATCCGTTATCCGGGTACCGGTGAGTACCGGCAATACCAGCATGCCTTGCGGAAATTTAACCAGCATCTGAAGAAACTTTCCGGTCTGCTGGGACAGAAAATAGCATTGAGCAGTTACAGTGCCCGTCACAGTTGGGCTACTCTTGCCAATTTCTGCGACTATCAGCAGGAACTGATATCGAATGCCATGGGGCACTCTTCGGTAAAAGTAACGGAAACTTACTTCCAGCGACATACCGACGACCGTATTCATGCCATGAACCGGGGAGTACTTTCGTATGTGTTTAGGAATGGATAAATATAAGAATCTGTATATGAGGAGATTATGATTAATCCTTCTTGAAAGGATGATACTGTTACTTTGTAGGTAACGGAATTGATTTAATGAAGCAAAATTAGTAAAAACGATTTAATTATTCAACAACTTAAAAAAAATTATCAAAAAAAATAGAGAAGTTTGTCTAATAATACATTTTCAAAATCAAACAGTTATCCTACCGACAACCGAAATGTGAACAGATGTTTATGCTGTTCCTTCCTGCCAGTGTGAATAAAGGAGCATGGATTAGTCTGCCGATTCAAGGCAGAAGCGCTTTCTTGTCCTTTTTTTCCTTATGTCTGAATAGTTTAGTCTGTCTTTTCTGTTACCTACAAAGTAATGGAAGTGGGGAAAAATACAGCATACAGATTGAAAAACATACATTCTTACTAAAACATACGGGACATGAGAAAGATCTTTTGCGTACTTTTTCTGTTGGTAGGTGTTTCTTTATCGGCACAGAATATAGCAGTCAAGACCAATCTGCTTTATGATGCTTCGTCTACCATCAATTTAGGAACAGAAATCGGTTTGTCACCCAAGTGGACGTTGGATTTATCGGCCAATTATAACGGTTGGACCTTCAGTGAGAACAAGAAATGGAAACACTGGATGGCGCAACCGGAGGCCCGTTATTGGCTGTGCGAGAAGTTCAACGGTCATTTCGTAGGTGCCCATCTGCTGGGCGGTCAGTACAACTGGGGCGGTATCAAACTGCCGTTCGGGCTGTTCGATGACCTGGAGAAACACCGCTACGAAGGTTGGTATGCCGGCGGTGGCTTGGTATACGGCTATCAATGGTTGTTGGGCAAACGTTGGAGCATCGAGGCTGCCATCGGTGTAGGTTATGTCCGTGCCCATTATGATAAATATGAATGCG
>NZ_KB894663.1 GCF_000374585.1 Phocaeicola barnesiae DSM 18169 = JCM 13652 | reverse complement strand
GACTTTGCTTTGTATCCTTATGCTGTTCATAATGGTTGATATGCTGTTTATTGCCTTGCTAGAGTCATTCTTTGCAAAAAACTCTTGGAGTTCACCGATAATATATCTATTTTTGTTCATGGCTAAAGGGTGCTATATCGTTTGTTTGGCGACATTAATATAGTGATAATCATCGAATTATCAAACTCTTTAGCCTTTTTTATTACATTATTTGAGTACTTGCGAAACTTGAATAAAATTATAATAGCTACTGGACGTGCTTCAAAGAATATTCAAGAAATAGCAGAAGTCCCTTACGATGCTGTCATCACCCTGAATGGGTCAGAATGTGTATTAAGAGACGGAACAATTGTTTCACAAAAGCAAATTTCCAGTGCAGACTTCTTAAAAGCATTGGCTCTTTCCGAGAAGTTTCATTTTCCAATGGCTTTGGAATTGAATGAAGGAGTTTTCGTGAACCGCTTGAATTCGACCGTAATAGATGCGGCAAAAATAGTAGAACATCCTGTTCCTAGTATCGTTGATTTAAAAGGATATTTTGAAAAGCATACATGTTGCCAGTTCTGCTTTTATCTGGATGCAGATACCGAAAAAGTTGTTATGTCCCAATTACCCAATCTTTCCGCTTCAAGGTGGCATCCTTATTTTGCTGACATAAATGTTAAAGGGGTGAATAAAGCAACAGGCATGGAAGATTTTGCCGCATATTTCGACTTGGATTTGTCCCAATCTTTAGCGTTTGGGGATGGAGGGAATGATATTCCTATGCTTCGTAGGGCCGGAATAGGTATTGCCATGGGAAACGCTTCAATGGCAGTAAAATCTGTTGCAAAGTATGTTACCGGAGCAGTGGATGATAATGGAATAGAAAAGGCTTTGAGGAATTTAAATATTTTAAGATAAAGATTCTATATGAATGATTAACGGGAGGGCAGCAAGCGGTTTTGGTCTGCCCAAAACACAAACTTGCTATCCTCCCGTTGGCATTGTTTATAATCCCATGCCCTTGCCTTTCCTGAGCGGCTCAACCGTCCTTTTAACGGATGAAAACAGCCTGCCAAACTGCTCTTTGAACCATTCGCCAATCAGTTGCCCGTTGATGGAAAGTGCAAGTTTAGACTTGTCTTTCGGGTCTTTCACCACTTGGAAACCAGCCCTTTCGGTCGTGAACTTCCGCTTGTGTTCCTCCGAATAGAGTTCGCCTTCATAGAACAACGGCTTGCCGCTGATGAGCGTGGCGGTCTGCCGTTCGTTGAAGCCGACTTTAAGGCAGAACTTCTCCATGTACACCAATTCTTGGAATAGCGGAAACCATTTCTTGGCTTTTTGGATGATGGATTTCAGGAATGACACTTCTTCTTGGTGTGCCGTTTCTTTATCTGCCATCTCCCTGCGGTGCTTGACTTGCAATTCCATAAGTTGGCGGTTATGTTCCTCTTGCTGCCGCTGCATCTGCTGTTGCAACAACTTGATGCTCTCATCACGGGCGGCGACCTCGCCTTGCAGGGTGCGGTTGTTGGCTTCCAGCTCTTTCAATTTACCACCGCCCAAAAGAGAACCGACCTTTGCCACGAATGCGACTTTCACTTCCGTCTTGGTTGCTTCCAGTTTCTCCGATTTGACCTCCTGCCTTACCTCGTCAAGTTGTTGCTCTGCCTGTTGCCGCTCTGTCTGTAACTGCCGCATGTTGGCTTCAAGTTCACCCGTCTGCCGTTTCAAATCACGGTAGTATTGGGCGGTTGTTGTATGGCGTGCTTCCGAGCCACGCACACCACGTTGCAAGCCATATTTCTCCATTGCTTTTGCATAACTGTCGTGATACGTTACCAGTTTCTCACGTGTCAATACATCATCAGCACACAGGCGCACGGTATTGGCTTTCTTGCGGTACGAGCGTTTACCATCCGCCTGCTTCTTATTGGCTTTCCTGCGCTCTCCTGTTACTATCGGTACGACCGTGGCATGAATGTGCGGTGTGTGCTCATCCATGTGCAGGACTGCCGAAACTGTATTTTCCTTGCCGAAGGTATGGTGCAGCCATTGCAGGTTGTCATCACACCATTCATCAAGTCTGCCCTCGTCCTGTATTTTCATCATATCCTCGTGCGTACCCGAAAGCACGATTCTAATTGCCCGCACTTGGTCAGGGGTTATCTTACGTTTGATGCCTGCCGTACGGATACGGTGGCTTATCGCTTCGGTACGGTCGGACACTCCATCAGGGAACTCCACCAGTTCACGGTTGAGATGTGTACGTGTAGGGTCTGCGTTCTTGGGTATGGTCTTACGTTCTATGTGGTCGGATGCGCCCGTGTCAGCCGAGCCTTTCGCTTTGTTGATTTGAATGCTTATATATCCCATGCTTGTTTTTCGTTTTCAAGTTTGACAATTTGGTTTGTTGGTTTCCGTCAGCTGCGGTCATGCCTCATGGCAAACGGGGGTGTCCAGAGGGGTGTAACCCCGTTGGATCATTGGGGCATTTTTAGCGGTACCTGCACTGCGTAAAGAAAATGCCCTAATGAGCTATGGCTTTTCTGTTTCCAAAAGCCTGTGAGAGTACCTTCTTCATATAGCCTCCGTCAATGCGGGACTGGTTCACAATCTTGTAGAGAATTGTACCTACGCAAATGATTCCTTTTTTTCTTCATGTTCTTGATACAGGTTTTAGTGCTGCCTACATTCTGTCGGCAACGGGTTAAACATGGTTGCAAAGCTACGGAAGTGTCGGTAAAATCTTGATACGCAAATCTATGCGGAACGGCGCAAAATAGGTCATGCCAAAAGAAAATGCAGTATAAACGGGTGGCTCTTTCAGATAAAAGGAGATAAAAAAGCCCGAAGTCGGGGAATATGCACGTCTTCGGGGACTGGATGTTGCAGATAATTACAGATTGACTGACGCACTGATTTACGGATTTAATGACTTCATGTCGTCACTACGTCAGATTAAACCGTTAATCATCCAATTGTGGTCGATGCCGAGAAAGTGAAGCGTGAGGAACAGGCTTACCGGTCTATACCCGTCATCACGGACTTTACAGATGCCGGCGGCAACGACCGCATGAAGGAGATGAACTAGGATAACTACAACCGTATCCGTGCCGAGGTCCGGCAGATTGTCGCTGACGAGTTGCAGCGCATACAGTCCGACCCCGAACTGCAATACCTCTTGCAGAACAAATAGAAATATCATAGACGAAAAGAAAAATCCGTAATACGACTGGATATTCCAGACTGTATTACGGATTTTCCTTTTTTATAACGCGTATTTCTGATTCAGATTGACTGAAAAGCCTTCCATTTCTTAGGTATCTGTAAATCAAAGTTTGCCTTTCCAAGATGTACCACATCAGGTAAAAGACATTGCCTGAAACGAGTTTCATATTGTTTCATATGGATAGGCTTACCCATACCCATAGTAGCAAGATTACTGGAGTACTGGTAAGGAGGGAAATATACAAAAACCTTTTGACAAGCTTCTGTTGCAAGTTCGATAGCAGGTATCATGTCACTATCAGCTGATACTACAATGGATATATCACAATTCTTCTGATAGGCATCTGCTACAATCTGTGTGGCTATTCGTACATCAGTTTCCTTTTCCTCATGGGTATGAATAACATTTCCGCATTTGAAACAGGTTATAGATTTTTTCAGATACTTACCCAATATCAACTTGAATTTTGGATTTTCTCTATTGGCTTGAAAAAAGGCATTCTGGCGAAGACTTTGGTCTATATCATCAGGCTTTGCCGAAAAATACTTGACGGCAACAAGCTCCTGATTCGGGCGCATGAACATCTCGAACAACTTGACTATATCAAGCCAATAATATTTCTTCCATTTAGCATTGCTCTTCAGTCCGAAATAGAAATTGAATCCATCAATATAGACTATAACGCGTTGTTTTTGCTCCATATTCCAATTGTATATATAAAAAATAAGCCACCTTTTTAGGGGTGGCGAGCCTTAGTATTTTCCACCTAAGGGCGACATTGTATTGCAAAAGTACAATTTATATTTGATAATACAAATATAGTAGAAACTTTTTTTATTTTTTTCGTAATAAATCAAGGCGGACTTATCGCTTATTTTCTTGCTTCACCGCCTCTTCCGTTCCGCCTCCTCGTCCCGCATCATCCTGCGGTTCAGCCGTTCCGCCGCCCTGTCAAAGAAATACGTCCGGCTCTCGTTCTTCCGCCGCTTGATGTCCGCATAGGTATTGTAGTGGCTGAACATAAAAAGTTCACCCTAACATTCATACGGCATTCTGTTATTCATTGACACTAGCAGGACTTGTTTTTCTTTTCGTCGGCACAATCTTTCCAGCAGTGCATTGCGAACCGTTGCGGCACCTGACGTGTCAATGCGAAAAGCGAGTGCCACCACCATCGGCAAGGCATACATGTCCGCGTAATAGCCGTTGAGCAGCTTGATACGTTTTTCAGCTTCAAGAGGATTAAAATTTCCACACTTGTACACGGCACGAATGGCGGCACGGAGCGTCGGGGCGATTGCCCCGAACAGCTCCACCAGCTCCATTTCATTCATCCATATATTACCTGTATCGGATGGTATGGTAATTCTACCATAGCTATCCGTTGTGATTATTTCCCGTTTCATATCCCAGCTATTTTCACGTTTCCGAATGATTTGCTCAGTTTGTCGCCCAGCATCGTGAGGTCATTATCCAATTTCTGCACGGTTATCTGTAGGCTCGGCTGTCGGCGCCATGCCACCTTACGGTGGTAGGTTTCCGACAGCCGAGCCTACGTGTCACCACGAAGAAGCTCTTTGAGGACATGGACAAGTACATCGAGGCGACCAAAGACTTGAAACTTGTTTTGTAATCAAATTAAATTCAATTCAATAGCCCCCAAAATATCATAGCTATGCGCAGTACATTTTCCATATTACCGTATATTAACAGAAACAAGGTGAAAGCGGACGGTACGACCGCCGTCCTTTGCCGTATCACTGTTGACGGCAAGAGTTCCACGATGGCGACGGGCATTTATTGCCGTCCGGAGGATTGGAACAGCAAGACAGGAACCATCCGTACCGTCAGAGAGAACAACCGCCTGCAGGAGTTCCGCAAGTCCGTAGGGCTTGCCTACGATGAAATTTTGAAGAAACAGAACGTGGTGAGCGCCGAACTGCTCAAGAACACGTTGGCGAAAAGGGCGGTCATCCCCACCAAGCTGTTGCAGATGGGTGAAAGGGAACGCGAGCGGCTGCTTGCCCGTTCAAAGGAGATAAACTCCACGTCCACCTACCGCCATTCGGGGTATTACCAGAAATACCTGAAAGAATACCTCACTTCATTGGGCAAGGAGGACATCGAGTTCACCGACATCACGGAGGACTTCGGCAGTTCCTACAAGGCATTCATGAAGCGCAACAAGAATTTCAGCGCACAGCAAATCAACAAGTGCCTCTGTTGGCTGAGCAAGCTGGTGTACCTCGCAGTGGACTACGAGATACTCCGAGCCAACCCGTTGGAGGACATGGAATACGAGAAGAAGCCCACGCCGAAGCACAGGCACATCAGCCGTGCCGAACTGAAAGCCATCCTTGAAACCCCGATGCTCGACCCGTTGCAGGAGCTGGGGCGCAGGGCGTTCTTGTTTTCAACGTTCACGGGATTGGCGTATGTGGACACCATGCTGCTTCATCCGCACCACATCGGCAGGACTGCCGACGGCAGGCGTTACATCCGCATCAACCGCAAGAAGACCAACGTGGAGGCGTTCATCCCCCTGCACCCGATAGCCGAACAGATACTCGACCTCTACAACACCACGGACGACACCAAGCCCGTGTTCCCGCTTCCGAGTCGTGACGAAATGTGGTTCGAGATACACGAGCTGGGCGTTGCGATAGGACGTAAAGAAAACTTGTCCTACCACCAAAGTCGGCACTCCTTCGGAACGTTCTTAATTTCAGAGGGCATACCCATCGAGAGCATCGCCAAAATGATGGGGCATTCAGGCATAAGAACTACCCAACGGTACGCGGAAGTGACGGACAAGAAGATATCCAAGGACATGGACAACCTGATGGCGGTCAGAATGATGTACGGAACAGGCAAATGGTACAAAAGGCAAGGATTGCCAAAAGAAACAGACTTAAATAATGAGCAAATTGGGAAATGACTATGGAACGTGGAATTATCACAATCAACGAAAACGGTGCGGTCACTATTCCGACCGTTCCCGTATGGATGACGCAGCAGGAAATGTCCGATGCGTTCAATGTGTTCGGTTGCGACATCCGCAGGGCTATCCATACCATTTACAAGAACATGGAGTTGTTGGAAAGCGACACCATGCGCTACGTCAGGCAGGACAACGGGATAAGCTATGATGTGTACAGTCTTGAAATGGTGATTGCCGTTGCCTTTCGGCTGCGGACTAAGGAGTGCATGGCATTCAGGCGGTTTGTCATGGGGAAACTGTATGCCGCCAGTCGGAAAGAACCTCTATGTTTGTCCTTTTCGCCAGTGGCATATTCTAGGAAGGAGTATAGCTGTTGATACAAAGGATATACGACCAGACACGGTAAGGAATACGACCTGATGTCCTCTGGTCGTATTCCTTTTTATGATGCTATCTGAACGCTTCCCGGTAATTGGCGGCAAGCATCCGCTCGATGTCCGATTCCTTGTAGAGAATCTTGCCACCCAACTGGTAGTAGGCTATCATTCCGGTGTTGCGGTAGTCCTGCAAGGTGCGGCGGCTCACTTTCAGTCGTGCCGAAACCTCCCTGTCCGTCAGGAAGCGTTCACCGCCCAAAGTCGGACGGCTGTTTGCCACAAAGTTCTCAATGCCGTCCAGCAGACGGTCAAGCGTGTCGCCGAATTGGGCGACCAGCGCATGGCTCTTGGTAATCATTTCGCTCATAGCTACATTGGATTTAGTGGATATTTCTATTAGGTAGCCGGATTTTTTCGTCTGTTTTCTACGGGCTTGACGATGCGCATCACGTCCTCCGGCTTGTAAAACACCTTGTGGTTGATTTGCGAATAAGCCAACGTGCCGTTGTCGCACAACGTCTGTAAGGTTCGCGGACTGATGTTAAGCTGTCGGCAGACTTCTTGGTTGTCCATCCACGCATTCAATGACTTGCCTCCCTGCTTGGCGAGGATGGCATCCACCCGTTCCGTGAAACGGCAGAACTTCGCCGCCATTTCCTCGAACGCCTCTTTCTGAATAATTAAAACTTCCATTGTCGATACTTTTTAATGTTGATACTCGGTTTTGCCTGCAAAGTAAAGGGGTATTGCGCATCAAACAATGGGTTGGCAGTTTCGTGGAAGCATTTGGCAGCAATTGGCGTTTTTAGCAGGTGATTGAAGTCGCTGATTTAATCGCATTCAAATAAAAGCGCAGCCAATCATTGTACGTTCCCGTCTCATTGACATGCTGTATTCCCATATAATATCCAAGAATACTTTTCTTCAATACATTGGATAGTTGCAGAACCGGGCATTTGAGAACATGCTGCTCCATCAGGTACAATGTGTTGAGCAGCCGTCCAACTCTGCCATTCCCGTCAATGAAGGGATGTATCATTTCAAACTGATAGTGTATCAAAGCGGCTCGTACAAATACATTCTCTAAATCTTCATAATTGATGTAACGTTCAAGGTCGGAAAAGGCTTCAATCATATCATCATACACGGGCGGAACAAACATAGCGTCTTTCAGTCCGTTCCCTTTCCAACCAATCCAAACAGGAGATGTGCGGAACTCTCCCGGATATTTCTTTGCATACCTTTCACTATAGCACATCAGATAATGGGCGTTTTTCAACAGACGGGTGCTCAACGGCAATTCATCCATCGCTTCAATGGCGTAGGAAGTGGCTTTCAGCAGATTGTCCGTATCTTCTTCCAGCGCACTATCCGCATCCGGCATAAAACCAAAAGACAAAGGCTGTTCACCCAAAGCCAGTTTGCAGGAATTTTCCGCTTCCTGCCGCATCAATTGCTCAATCTGTTCCTCGGAAAGTTGTGAAGCGTCATCATTGAATTGCTGCATTGCGCTTTCCGTTTCCATTATCAGCTTATCCAATTCCTCCGTATGGATAACCTGTATTTCTGAAAGGGGCATCGGGACAAACGACTTGAAAGCCGCTTCTCCCGACAAATGTTTACGATAACTCCTCATACCAATTTCTCCTTCAATTCCCTAAGCGTGAGGGCAATATCCCCAGCCAGCCCAATGGATTGATGTGCTATCTCATCGGGAATATACAATTCCTGTGCGAGATTCAGCGTGATATATGTGGCTTGCGGTTCACGTGCCGCCAGTTGCATCAGCGGCAGCTTTATCAGACGGTTTCGGCTGCCTATGCCCAGTTCGAGAATGGCGAGCCGCTTGCCGTGATAACGATTGAGGAAAGCATTGGCTTCTTGACTCTTGTTTTGCATCGGGCGGTTATGCAGCATATCCTCGAAAGTGCCTTCCACCTCGAACACCTTTTCTGCCACGAAACCTGACAGTTCCAGATGTGTATCGGCATTGGATGTAAGAATGAAGTAGTCCTTATCGCCGGCTACGGCAAGCAGGTCTTTCATTACTTGCGAGGGACGGTAATTTGTTACCCAATGCTGTACCAAACGGTTCAGGAACTCCTGACGGTCTTTCTCGTTCGGGTAGGGATAAAAACATCCTTCAATGACACTGCGTATGCCGTATTTCTGTTGGATGTCGCCGAACTGGCGGCGGAACATCTCGTTATTGGCGAAAATGTGATAACCCTCGGCGATGGACAATCCGTTGCTTGCGCCGATGAGCAAGGCATCGGCATCCTTGATGGCTTGGGCGGCTCTCTGTATCTCTGTCATATCAATATACTCTTGACGGGTTAAACGCTTCTTTTGCATCAAATGCTTTCATTCCAGCCGTGGATTTGCCCAACAGTTGTTTCAGCGTAACGGCAATATCATCGCTAATGGCAAGGCTTTTCCTTGCAATCTCTTTCGGGATAATGGCGTGTTGGGGGTTGACGGTGGCATAGAAAGCATTCGGGAACTGGTAGGTCATATTCATAAACGGCTCCTTGATGAACATCGGGGTCATCATCCCCACACCGAGTTCAAGGAAAAGCACCTTGCGCCGCGAGTTGGCGCGGAGGAAATCGAGATACCGTTTCATCTCCCGTTGGTAATATTCGCCTTCAAGGAAGGTGTAACCACGCACCCACGGAGCCAACTCCTTGCCGCAATGCGGGCAGCGGGGTATGAGTTCATCGGGCAAGGCATCATCCATGATTTCCCGGACAAGCCGATAAACCTTTTCCTTATTGTCATATATCTCGTCGTGGCACGGACGGCTGCACTGCCAGTACCGCCAATCGCCTTGTATGCGCGTGATGCGCCCGGCAGGGAACACACGATAGAATTGCGCGTCCTGATTGGTCGTAGCAATATAGTAATCCTTCCCTTTGAGCAGTTCCGCCAAGTCTGTATAAGTCTCGCCTGTATAGCATTCATATATGTAGTGTATGACGCGCAGCATCAACGCCCATTGTTCGCCACGCGAGGGGCGGCGGTCATAGAACAGGTCGAACATATTGTGCCGGTCGTATTTCTCGGCCAGACCTCCTGCCATACGGCGGAACACATCGTCCTCCTGATAGTAGAACACGAAGCCCGATGCGGCAGACATTCCCGACGCTCCGCCCACCACGATGGCATCCGCCTCGTCTATCTTCTGCCTCAACAACTCAATCTTTTCTTTTGAAACCATATTGAAAATCTCCTTTGATTAGTCCGGTGCAAAAGTACAGGCATCGCAAGAAACAGCCGCTACCAATCCATAGCCGTATGCTACCATTTTGATAAAAGAAGAGATAGAAACCTTGCCCCGCTCCCCGATTTTCCTTATCTTTGCAATAAACATAAGAAAAGAAGAAGATGAAACGTCCACAAATTGTAAAACGGATACAGGAGGCATTGGCACAAGTGGCGCCCAACGCCCAAACCATCTTGTATGGAAGCGAAGCGCGAGGGGATGCCCGTCCCGACAGTGACATTGACTTGTTGGTCTTGGTGGATGGCAACAAACTCAGCATCCAAGAGGAAGACCGCATTATCGCCCCCCTTTATGACATAGAGATTGAGACCGGCGTACAGATTAACGCACGTGTCTTGCTGAAGAAAATGTGGGACAGCCTGCCTTTCCGCACGCCGTTCCACGTCAATGTAATGAATGAAGGAATTGTGTTATAATCCCGGCACTCACGCCGGAGTCAAACAGATGTTAGGGATGCACTTTGTAGCTACCGGACGTTTATCCCGGGAAATAGGGCGCACTTTTTCTTTGCTTTTCGAACGTAGGCATAGCAGTGATTACGATGATTTCGCTTATTCAAGCGAAGAAGAGATTGATGAACTGATGCCCAAAGCCGAAGCGTTTATTACCGCTGTTGGCGCATTATTGCAAAACAACTGTTGAAGGTTAGATATGACGCGACCCCGATTATCATAGCCGAGCGGCAGACGGGGAAATCATTACCTTATTCAAGTAGCAAGAGAATGATCCTTGCCCCCCGCTCCCCGATTTTCTTTATCTTCGCAAACATCAACAGAAAACATTGCAATATGAGCGAACTCCGAAAAATCCCCAACGTCGGCGAAACGACCGAACAAGACTTGATAGCGATGGGCTATACAACCATCGAATCCCTGAAAGGCAAGAGCGCAGACGAACTGTATGCCGAAGAATGCGCCTTGCGCGGATGCACCCTCGACCGTTGCCAACTTTACCTGTATCGTGCCGTCGAGTATTTTGTGAATACAGAAAATCCCGACCCGATGAAATGCCATTGGTGGCATTGGAAAGACGAATATGTCGAGGTGTCGCCTTGCGGGGCTATCTGCGTGGAGTGCGGTCTGTTTCCCTTGCAATGCGCCGGATGTCGGAAGATTAAAGGGAAAGTCTTTTGGCTGCAATATACGGGCGATGACTGCTGCCGTGTGTATGATTGCTGCGTGAACAAGAAGCATCAGCATAATTGCGGCAAGTGTACGGAGCTTCCTTGCTCCCGTTTCTTGAAAGACCCGACTATCTCTGATGAGGAAAACGCCGCCAATCTGAAAAAGATGTTAGACAATTTGAGCAAGACCGATAAATAGCTTGCCCACGTCAAAAAATCTTCCTATCTTACGGCAACGTTTAACCCGTCCCGCACGCCCTCCGGAAGCGAGCCTACCTAAGTACGGAACAGAGGTGGCCTAAGTTCCGGACTTAGGGTATCAAAGGTCCGACCTTTGGTAGGCTCATCCCGGATGTGATGTAAGCCTACGAAAATGATAATCCACACCGATTGGCGTTGTCGTCAGCGACGACAGTGGTTCTCCAAGTTCGCGAGGACTGTCGTCGCCGTATTTAGTGCTTATCCGTGCCGATTAATGGTTTCGTCACCCGTCGACGGTGCTTATCTTGACGGATTGATATTGTCGATGCAGTTTCCAACGCTTATTGGGACGGATTACTCGTAAATCCCCTTTTGGTAGTCCGTGATATATTGCGTAAACGTCTTTCCCGTCTGTTGCTTGAAGAAACGCATCAGATGGCTGGGGTCGGAAAAGTGGAACTCGTCCGCCAACTGGCTCACGTTGCGGTCGGAGAACAACAGCTCGTTTTTCAATTCCTCCAACAAGCGTTGTTTGAGCAGATGGGTGGCGGACACGCCGAACTGCGCCATTACAGAATTGTTCAGAGTAATACGGCTCACGCGGAGTATATCGGCATATTCCTGAACACGCTGCACGGTGTGGATATGCTTTTCGAGCAAGTCCTTGAACTGGAATGCATAATTGTTCTTCGGCACTTCGACCGGCAGACGGTAAGTTTTGGCGTATGCCCGGTTGATAACCACCAACAGATAGTAAAGCACAGATACGATAAGGTTGTAAGTGTCTGCCACAGGATGCAGCAGCTCCTGTTTTATCTTCCCCAAGAGGCGCATATATTCCGCCAGTTCTTCCGGCGCGGCAAACAGGTACGGTGGCGTGTCGGTCTGATAATAATACAGCAGGCGATAGACGAAGAACTTGTCGGCGATGAACGTGCGCATAAAGTCCTCGCGGAAGATAAGGAAAGTGTAGTCCAGTTCCGCTTCGTCCACGTGCCATTCCTGTTGCTGGTGCGGCGACAGGAGGAGCACCATATCGTCCCGTAATTCTATTTTGCGGAAGTTTAACAGCACATAGCCATTGGCGCGGCGAAAGAAATAGAAACTGAAAAAATCCGTCTTGAACGTCCGGTGCTCGGTCAAGACACCACAGATGTCCTTGCTCTCGCCTGTGTTGATGTAGAAGTCCACGCCGCAACGTGTCTTGCTGAACGGGACGCTGACCAGTCTTTCGGGGTTGGTTATCGTTTTCATCGCTCTTGTTTCTTTGCTTTCTGCAAATATACATCATTCTTTTATCAAAATGGCATATATTCCTCTTTTTAAGGCATAGAGGCATCAGGGGAATCTTCCGAACTTTGCACCCGACAAATCATAAAAGCGTAACATTATGAACGAGAAAGCTATTATCCGGTTGGTGCGCAGCGCCACCTTGAAAATCAATTATGCAGGACACACCATTCTTGTTGATCCCGTATTTGCCGACAAAGGAACCCTGCAATCCGCTCTCGGCGTGTACAAGAGTCCGAGAGTGCATCTGGTAATGCCCATCAGCGAAATCACCGAGGGCGTGGATATGGTACTGCTCACACACAACCACATTGACCATTATGAACCGAGCGTGAAACAACATCTGCCGAAAGACATTCCTTTCTACACCCAGCCGCAAGACAAGGATACCCTCGTGCAGGACGGTTTTACGAATGTGGAAGCAATTGAAAAGAGCAAGACAATAGGCGAACTGACCATCCACCGCACCACGGGCCATCACGGTTTCGGTCAGATAGGTCAGATGATGGGACC
Source organism: Phocaeicola barnesiae DSM 18169 = JCM 13652 (assembly GCF_000374585.1). Classification (GTDB taxonomy): domain Bacteria; phylum Bacteroidota; class Bacteroidia; order Bacteroidales; family Bacteroidaceae; genus Phocaeicola; species Phocaeicola barnesiae. The sequence continues at coordinate 34,837 of NZ_KB894663.1, read as the reverse complement.
CGTGTCAGGCTATGTGTTGATGGCGGAGGGACTTCCGACCATTTATATAATGGGCGACTGCAAATGGGAACCGTGCATCCTTGAAACCGTGGAAAAATACCGTCCCGACTATATTGTAGTAAACAGCGGCGGTGCGGTGTTCCCCGAATTTTCCAAGACGGACGGCTGCATCATCCCCGACGAGCAGGAAGTGATGGCGATGCTCGACACGCTCCCCGCACACATCAAACTGATAGCCGTGCATATGGATGCCATTGACCATTGCCAGACCACGCGCGAAATCCTGCGTAACGAAGCCCGCCACCACGGGGCGGATATGAGCCGACTGATTATACCGGAAGACGGGGAGAGCCTTGAGTTGTAAACAATGGAAACAATCAAGGAAATAGACGTACAGAGCGTTATGACAAAATCTGCGCTGCCAGTCGGCGGATATTCGGTCAATCCTTACGTGGGCTGTCCTCACGCCTGCAAGTATTGCTACGCATCGTTTATGAAACGCTTCACCGGACATACAGAGGCGTGGGGCGAGTTTTTGGACGTGAAGAACTGGAAACCGATAGCCAATCCGCACAAATATGACGGTGAACGCATTGTAATAGGTTCTGTGACGGACGGTTACAACCCCAATGAGGAACAATTCCGCCGTACCCGCAGGCTGCTCGAAGAACTGCGTGGAAGCAACGCCGAGATTATGGTATGCACGAAGTCCGACCTCGTCCTGCGTGACCTCGACTTGTTGAAACGTTTTCCCAAGGTAACAGTGTCGTGGTCGGTCAATACGCTTGACGAGCAGTTCCGTGTTGATATGGACAACGCCGTGAGCATAGAACGCCGCCTGAAAGCGATGCGCCAAGTCTATGAGGCAGGCATCCGTACCGTGTGTTTCGTCTCGCCCATATTTCCGGGAATAACCGATGTGAAGGCGATTATCGAGGAAGTGAAAGGATATGCCGATTTGATATGGCTTGAAAACCTGAACCTGCGCGGGCAATTCAAAGGAGGGATAATGGCATATATCCGTGAGAAGCATCCCGAACTCTTCCCATTATATGAGGAAATATACAACAAGAAAAGGCTTGATTACTGGCAAGCATTGGAACAGGACATATCCCGGTATGCACAAACGCAAGGCTTTCCCTATCGGGTGAACGATTTGCCTTACGGACGCTCGGAAAAAGGAAAGCCTGTCATCGTGAACTATTTCTACCACGAAAAAATAAGGCTCAAGAAATAAGAGGCATACAGTCTTTAATCCTCACGGTTCATCTCCGCAAGAAACTCGCTGATGGTCTGCTCCGTCATCTGCTTGAAGAAGCGCATCAGGTGGTTCGGCTCGGAGAAGTGCAGGCGGAAAGCGATTTCCTTGACGGAGAGATTGGAGAAAAGCAGGTCGTTCTTCACCTCTTGCAGGAGGCGTTGCTTCAGCAGATGCACTGCCGAGAGGCCGAACTCGCGCATCACCGCCTTGTTGAGCGACACACGGCTGATGCCCATCATTTCGGCATAGTCCGCCACACGCGCCTTGTCGCAAATGTTCTTTTCCAAGAGCTGTTTGTACTGGTAGGCGTAGTTGTTCAGCGGCAGGGCAAACGGCAAGTTGAAACGATGAGCGTAAATGCGGTTTAGCAACAGAAGGAACTGATAGAGGTAGGCGACAATCAGGTGGTAACTGTCGGCTATCGGATTGCGCAATTCTTGCTTCATCTTCTGTAACAAGTCGAGCAACGGGTAGGCTTCTTCCTCCGGCATATCGAACCAAGTGGGATAATCGTGCTGGTAGCAATAAAGCAGACGGTACATGAAATACTTGTCCGAGAGGAAATTGTTCACAAACTCCTCCTGAAAGACAAGGAACGTATAGTCCAGTTTGTCCAACTCCACGTGCCATTCCTGCAACTGGAAAGGCGAAATGACGAGCCACATACCGGGATGCAGTGCAATCCGTTCGCCCGCCAAAAAGAGATGCCCCTCCGCCTTGCGGAAGAAATAGAACTCGAAGAAGTCAGTCCGATACCGCTTGTCCGTATCGAACCAGCCCCGCTTCTCCGTGCTTTCCGCCGTGTTCAGCAGGAAGTCCACGCCGCACGAGCTTTTGGAGTATTTCAGGAGAGAAATATGCTCCGCCGTGTTGTTGTATATGCCGTAAGTGTCTTTGCGATTCATCTTTATTTGTTTATGGCAACAAAGGTAAGATTCTTTTAGCGGACTACAAACGGATTACTTATCAAAATGGTAGACATTAAGCGATATTGGGTAGTGGCAGTGATTCCGGAAACAGAGGAAAAACAATTAATGCCGTTACTGTCGGGATGTGAGTCCAGCCGCTGGTATCCCGACTTTGCCGACATCACGGCAAGGAATGTAAACAAGGGGAACGGACTTTTGGCTATTGCAGCCCATCAAGGCATCAGGATTGAGGAAACGATGGCATTGGGCGATGGAGGCAACGACATTCCCATTGTTGAACGGGCTGGCATCGGTGTGGCTATGGGGAATGCAAACGATTCACTGAAAGCCATTGCAGACTATGTGACGGATCCGGTAGACGAGAACGGAGTTTACCATGCGTTGAAACATTGGGTATTTTAATCAGGAAGCATTGAAAGAATAAATATTTTTGATGTATGGAAATTATATATGGAATGTATGCCTCGAAAAATGCCTCGGACAAGGCTAATCCGTCCGGATTTGCGTCGTCGGAGGCTCGGATGAGGCTTGCGGAAAATTATAAGTGCTGACCGAGACCTCGGACGAAGCTTGCGGAAGATTTTTGGCGTTGTCCCCGGCGGGGACAGCGGTTGCAGAAAAATTCAAGCCCTGTCCCCGCTGAGGACAAGACCTGAAAAAGTTTTTTAGCATCGTCGCCCGGAACGACAGTGCTTACGGAAAAATTTTAGGCTTGTCGTCAGCCCAGCGGGTTCTCCGTCACCCCTTCATCGTCATTCCCGCCCGAAGACGAAGCGGACGAATCCAGTTTCAGCTCCTCCCAGAACGTGTTTTCGCTCACCAAAGACCGGGTGCTGACCTGACCGCCCACTGAGCGTGCCACTTCGGGAATAAAACGGACGCGCGTGCCGACGATTTGCTTTGCGCTGACTTCCTCTTCCGAATCCACGCCCTGACCGCTGGTGTTCGCCGTGTAGTAGAATGTCCCCACGCCGTCCAGCTTCACCGTGCGCCCGGAGTTCATAAACTCGCCCAATACTTTGCCGAGGTTTCCCAACATCGAGTAGCAATCGCCGGGGCTTAATGCGGACAAGTCCGCCAACCGGTTCGCCACTTCTTTCGTCTGAACGGGTTTGCCAATGGTCACGCTTTGCGGATACCATTTGCCATTGATTTTCTTTTGAATCTTGCGGTAATACGCCATACATGTTTTATTTTGTGTCCGATGGTCTCCGGAGAGGGGTTGGGATAAGTCCGGAACTCATCCTACATGAGTCCGGAACTGATGTGGCATAAGTCCCGGACTTATCCTGCCTCACTTCCGAGTGGTTCTACAGACAGGTTAATACTGACCGCAAGATAGGAAGATTTTGTCAAATTATCGTACTGATTCAAGAAGTTTTTGACGCAAATCTTTCAGATAAACGGATTGCTGCCTCCGAAGATATATTTTGACGAATGGTTTCAGATACCATTTCTTGGCGAAAACGGTTTCTGTGAATATGATTTCGGTTTGCCCATTCCTTTCGGAAAGTAAACCACACCAATGTCCCTTAATATTCTCATTCTCTAAATCAAACTCATACCGTTCAAAAGGTTGGAAGGCTGTAATAGTAAATAATGTGACATAGCCGGAGTGGGTATATTCCATAAACTGATGTTCAGACAATTTTTCAATTCGTGCGATGTCACTGCGCCAGTGATAATCATAGGAAGAAGTTATGATGTTCCAAATGGTGGCTGCATCGTGCGGCAATCGGGCTTTGAATGTCGATGTGGGCATAATTGATTGTTTTTCGGCGAAGATAGGGAAAATCGGGGAGCGGGGCAAGGGAATCGCCGAGAAGATACACGAGAAGCAAGGCCTCTGGGAGGAAGCCTCCGGAGGCACGTTGTTCCTTGACGAGATAGGCAACCTGCCACCGGAAGTGCAACAGATGCTGCTCCGCGCGTTGGAAGCCAAACGGTACAGGCCCACGGGCGGCAGCAAGGACAAGAAAGCTGATGTGCGTATCATCGCCGCCACCAACGAGGACTTGCAGACTGCCATCGCCGAAAAGCGTTTCTGGGCTGACCTCTACCAACGGTTGAAAGAATACACCCTGCACATACCTCCATTACGCGAGTGCAAGGAGGATATTATGCCATTGGCGGATTTCTTCCTGAAACTTGCCAACGAGGAATTTGAAAAGCAGGTGAAAGGCTTTGACGCGGAGGCAAGGAAACGGTTGCTCGCCTATACATGGGGCGGCAACGTGAGGGAACTGAAACGGGTTGTGCGCATGGCGGTGCTGCATACCGAAGGCGATACGGTCACGGCGGATGTGTTGGAGTTTGACGAAATGCCGTTGGCGGCTGACACTTCATTGGCGCTAAACGACATGGAGAAGAAACAAATCATCCATGCGCTGGAACAGACAAAAGGCAACCGTAAGTTGGCTGCGGCGTTGCTCGGTATCGGACGTACCACACTGTACAATAAGATAAGATTGTACGGCATAAAGTACAAGGAATAGACTAAGAACACCGCAAGGTTTGAACAGGTTGCCCGACTTCGGAGAGGCAACCCGGCGGCAAGGTCTTCGGGAGTAACCCGAAACGTTTTGAGTTACTCAAAACATACCTTGCTGCTGCCATTTTCGGCAGTAACCGAAAAGCCTTCGGGTAACCCGAAGGACACCTTGCTGATTTCTCGTGAAATCAAAAAATCCGCCAGCAAACGGATTGGAATTTGTGCTGTTATTCCAGTCCGAAAGCATCGTTTTCCGATGCCCAAAATTGTTCAAAAGAAGAACCGGGATAAGGCTGATGTGCAAGTCTGAGCTATATTTGAGAATGCAGGAAACGTAAACCGGATTTTCACTTTCCCGAAATGCAACCATAGCGTCAATTCGATGCCAATATGTGCCAATTACAGCCAAATTCGCCTTAGATACCAATAGGGAAATGCAATTTTAGGCAAATGTATCTTCGCTTGTTTGCAAACGCATCGAACCAATGGTCTGTAAAAACGATGATGGGCAGAAGCGAATATTCAGAAAATTTATTCTACACGGGTTTGCAGCAACATAGTTTCAATGATGCGCTGGTTTACTGTTTTGCTGTTGCACAGTCGTACTGGTTTACAACAGCAAAACTTCAAATAAAAGTATCAGCAATGGAGTGCGGATTTAGAGGGGTGGAGTTTGGATGATGTAAATCGGTGGCACAATGCGCCCACCTATCAATGTAGTAGTGAAGCAACAAAGGACTGTCACAATAAACTTATGGCGATTGGTATATTCCTATGTTTGGAGAAATGTACAATCATTTCTGCATCGGTTGTTCATAGGCTGGAAAAGACATTCTGTAATTCTATTATCCAAATGACAGTGATAAGCCGGAATATCCACCTCGAAATAAACAGATAGCTCAAATTTTATTGGGAAGTTCGATTTTCTCTATTTTTCAGGGGAATAACTTTGGTAATAAGGGATAAAAACACTACTTTTGCAAATGAGAAAAGCGTTCTTTTGATTAGTGCAGAACATTGCAGAATATAGAAGCCCGCTGGTTTCCAAGTCGTTACCTGTTAAGCTGACAACCTTTGTAAGTTTCTTGTTTTCAATGAGTAAGAAGAAATGATATGTCTTCTGACGTGGAAGCTGATTTTCTTGGTGATGCCGCATTCCTTTATCATCTTTCCCATACGCTTGCATATTGACCAATAGTTGAGATTGGGGAATACAAGATTGTTTTCCTGAAAAGCCTTGTAACGCTCGATTATCTGCAAGGGAATATCCAGCAGCTTTACCTGAAACGGTACACCCGTCTTGTGTCGTTTGGAAATAATCCATTTCTCACCGTTCACTTCCACAATCTGGTCATTGTTTAATTCCTTTATATCCACGAATGACAGGGCGGTAAAACTGGCGAAAACAAAAATATCACGGAGATAGGAGTTCTTAGGGTCTTTGAACTGAAATTCCATTAATGTTTTCAGCTCATTCTCCGTCAGATATTCACGCTCTTTTGTGTTCGGGCTTATATGGAACTGGGCAAACGGATTTCTCGGTATATGTCCGTTGAAATGCGCTCGCATCACCACACCTTTCAGCCACATGCAGTTTTCCCATATCGAACCGTTGTGCAGTCCGGCTTCGTTGGAAAGGAACACGGCGAACTCCTTGATGAAGTCGGGCGTAAGTTCAGGCATGGAGATGTCGTTCCGCTTGTAATGTGACCTGATGAATGCCGCCACATGGTTTCTTGCCCGTACCCTTGCCATATAGGTAGCCCTGACCCTGTCTTTTCCGACACGCTTCTTGAACACTTCATTTTCCTTATCGAAAGCACCGAGCAATGTTTCATACTCACCGCCCAATCCCTGATAGGCATTGCGTACCATTTCTGCCGTTACATACGCTTCACGGTCGGATATACGCTGGTAATGCTTGATGATTTGAGCCTTGATGTTGTCAAGCACAAGATTGGTTTCCCTCGCTTCCATACTCTTGCCCTTTGCCTTGTTCCCTTTGGCATCCCAAAGCTCTTTCGGGATAGTCCGTTTGCAGCTGAACTGTGCTACCGTTCCGTTGATTGTAACTCGTCCCATGATGGGGACAATTCCGTTCTTTTCCTTACTGCCGTTCACGTAGAACAGCACCTTGAATGTGCTTCTTGCCATACTCGTTTCTTTTTGGTTGCAAAACTATAAATCAACGAGTTACCTATTGATAAGCAAAGCTGCGCAGAACGCCGCAAAATGAAACAGGGACTGTTAAATCTGCACTTTCATCGGGTAATGATTAGGAAACCGTTCTTTTGCTTTAATCTGCTTTAAGACGGTTTTCAACTGTCTGCCCAACTTCTGCGTTTTTCTTCTAACTCCCTAATTATCAAATCCTGTTGCGTTAATCTGCTGCAATTCGGCGGATATTCCAGAGATTTTCCGTAAGTTTGTCGGCTGAAAAACAACATAACTACATCATATCATGGGTCTACTATCATCATTATTCGGCGGAAAATCATCCGAAGAGAAACAAACCGCCACACAAGAAGACAAGAACTTTGACACATTGAAATACGACGGCATCCGCGCCCGCAACATCCACCAGCTTCCCTATGCCATCAAATGTTTTGAAAACGCCATCCGGCTGAAAGAAGAACCGGAAACCATGATGCTGCTGGCCAATGCCTACCTGCAGACCGACGCGACAGACAACGCCCGCACCATTTTGGACCGCCTGGTAGAAATACAACCCGAACGCAGCGAAAACCAACTGGCACTGGCCCGCGTTTGTTACCTGCAAGCAGATTATAAAAGCATGGATACAGCCTGTCAGAACGCCATCAAGCTGGATGAAAACAATGCTACGGCCTATTACATGGCTGCACAAGCATTCCGCGGACTGCAGAATCCCATCCAGGCCATTGTCATGCTGACCAAAGCGACAGTCCTGAACGAAAACTACCTGGAAGCATACCTGCTTCGGGCAGAAGTACTTTGGGATATGCGACAAGCCAACGACTCGCTGGAAGACATCGAGCGTGTTCTGTCCATCCATCCGGAAAATGAAGACGCGTTACTGCTGAAAGGTAAAATCCAGGCTGCTTTGGGAGACAAGGATGCCGCCTTCAAGGCTTTCGACCAAGTACTGGAAAACAATCCCTTCAACGAAAATGCCTACCTGCTGAAAGGAGAGCTTGACATCGAACTGAAAGAGTTGGATGCTGCCATCGAGAACTATACAGAAGCCATTGAACTGATGCCGGAAAATGCCAGACTCTATCAGGAACGGGGAAGAGCCAGACTGCTGAAAGGAGACAAGGAAGGCTCGATAGAAGACATGAAGAAAGCCATCAGCCTGGACCCGGAAAAGGAAAACCTCATCAATGGAAATTTCCAGAATTTCGAAACACCAGCAAGCCCGATTTAAAAAATCCGAGAAAAAAAAGTTCATAAATCTCTTGTTTTTTAAAGAAAAGTATTACTTTTGCAGCGTAAACGATAACAAAATAACAAACAATGAAAACTTTTGCGACATACTTCTTTTTTTACTTCTTTTACTTTTACTTTAGCAATGAAGTGAAGCGGGAGTTCGCATGCGTATATTAAGAGAATAAAATAATAGAATAGAATATAAACGAATCCCGCTTCCGAGTGAAGACGGGATTTTTTTTTAGCTAAAAGCCAATGAAAAAGATAGCCATTCAAGGAGTACCGGGCTCATACCACGACATTGCCGCCCACAAGTACTTCAAGGACGAAGAAATCGAACTGATCTGCTGCAATACATTCGAAGATGTTTTCGAAAACATGCGTAAAGACAGTAATGTAATCGGCATGATTGCCATCGAGAATACCATCGCCGGCAGTCTGCTACACAACTACGAACTGCTGCGTGCCAGCGGCGCCACCATCATCGGAGAACACAAGCTCCGTATCAGCCACAGCATCATGTGTCTGCCCGATGAAGACTGGGACGACCTGACCGAAGTCAATTCACATCCGGTAGCACTGGCGCAATGCCGCGAATTTCTGCAGCACCATCCGGGACTGAAGGTGGTGGAAACCGAAGATACGGCAGGAAGTGCCGAAAACATCAGCCGAAACCAACTGAAAGGACATGCAGCCATCTGCTCGAAATACGCAGCCGAACTTTACGGCATGAAAATACTGCAGGAAGGCATCGAAACCAACAAACACAACTTCACCCGTTTCCTGGTGGTCTGCGACCCGTGGATGGCCGACGAACTGAAAGACCGCTCCAAAATCAACAAGGTCAATCTGGTTTTCTCGCTGCCCCATAACGAAGGAAGCCTCTCGCAAGTCTTGTCTATCTTTTCATTCTATAAGATAAACCTGACCAAGATACAGTCATTGCCGATTATCGGCCGTGAATGGGAATACCTGTTCTACGTGGACATCATGTTCAATGACTATTTGAGATACAAACAGGCCATCGACGCCGTTACCCCATTAACCAAAGCACTGAAAATTTTAGGAGAATATGCAGAAGGAGAATCAACATTATAACATACAGCCTGCCGACCGTCTGGCAAGCGTAAGCGAATACTATTTCAGCCGCAAGCTGAAAGAAGTGGCCCGCATGAATGCAGAAGGGAAAGATGTCATCAGTCTAGGTATCGGAAGTCCGGACATGCCGCCTTCTCCCGAAACCATCGAGGTATTGTGTGAAAATGCCCGGAAAGCCGATGCACACGGCTACCAGCCTACCGTAGGTATTCCGGAACTCCGCCGCGCCATGGCCGACTGGTACAAACGCTGGTACAACGTAGACCTGGACCCGGCAACCGAAATCCAACCGCTCATCGGTTCGAAGGAAGGTATCCTGCACGTGACACTGGCTCTGGTAAACCCGGGCGACCAGGTACTGGTTCCGAATCCCGGTTATCCCACCTACACCTCACTGAACCGGATTCTGGGCAGTGAAATCGTAACTTACGACCTGCAGGAAAACAATCATTGGCAACCCGATTTCGAACAACTGGAACAGATGGACCTGAGTAGGGTGAAAATCATGTGGACTAACTATCCGAACATGCCGACCGGTGCCAACGCTACCCTGGAACTGTACCAACGCCTGGTGGATTTCGCCCGCCGGCACAACATTGTCATCGTCAACGACAATCCGTACAGTTTCATCCTGAACAAGAAACCCATCAGCATCCTGAACATTCCGGGAGCCAAAGAATGCTGTATCGAATTCAACTCGATGAGCAAGAGCCACAACATGCCGGGATGGCGCGTCGGCCTCCTGGCTACCAACGCCACCTTTGTACAATGGATTCTGAAAATCAAGAGTAACATTGACTCCGGTACGTTCCGTCCGATGCAGCTGGCGGCCGCCCAAGCCTATCAGAACAGTGCGGAATGGCACGAAGAGGCCAACATTCAGGTGTATAGCCGCCGGCGGAAACTGGCTGAAGACATCATGACTACCCTGGGATGTACCTTCGATCCCGAACAGGTAGGTATGTTCCTTTGGGGAAAAATCCCCGACAGCTATGCCGATGTGGAAGAACTGACCGAAAAGGTACTTCAGGAAGCCCGCGTATTCATCACACCGGGATTCATCTTCGGCAGTAACGGCAAACGTTACATCCGTATCTCGCTTTGTGCCAAGGAAGACAGATTGGCCGAAGCCTTGGAAAGAATTAAAAATATCATGTAAAACTATAAATACCTTTCATTATGGAACTCGATTTACAACCTATCGTATTGGATGGCGTACCTAGCGAACGTCCGTTGGTAATCGCCGGTCCTTGCAGCGCCGAAACAGAAGAACAAGTCATGAGCACTGCCCGCCAGTTGGCAAACAAAGGAATAAAGATTTTCCGCGCAGGCATCTGGAAACCCCGTACCAAACCGGGAGGTTTTGAAGGTATCGGTGTAGACGGACTGGCCTGGTTGAAAGAAGTGAAAAAGGAAACAGGCATGTATGTCACCACCGAAGTGGCCACTGCCAAACACGTATACGAATGTCTGAAAGCCGGTATCGACCTGCTGTGGATTGGTGCACGTACCACCGCCAACCCGTTTGCGGTACAGGAAATTGCCGATGCCCTGAAAGGAGTGGATATACCGGTGCTTGTCAAGAACCCGGTCAACCCTGACCTGGAACTGTGGATCGGCGCCTTGGAACGCATCAACAATGCCGGACTGAAACGCATTGGAGCCATCCACCGCGGTTTCTCATCTTACGACAAGAAAATCTACCGCAACCTTCCGCAGTGGCACATTCCTATCGAACTGCGCCGCCGCATCCCGAACCTGCCGATCCTGTGCGACCCAAGCCACATCGGCGGTAAACGTGAACTGGTAGCCCCGCTGTGCCAACAGGCCATGGACTTAGGTTTCGACGGACTGATTGTTGAATCACACTGCACTCCCGACGCTGCCTGGAGCGACGCTTCCCAACAGGTTACTCCGGACGTACTCGACTACATCCTGAACCTGCTGGTCATCCGTGGTGAACACCAGACCACTGAAAACCTGAACGAACTCCGCCGCCAGATTGACGAATGCGACAACGACCTGATGGAAGTACTGGCCAAGCGTATGCGTATCTGCCGAGAAATCGGTACATTCAAGAAGGAGCATAACATGACCATCCTCCAGACCGGACGTTACAACGAAATCCTTGACAAACGAGGCGCACAAGGTTCTCTGTGCGGCATGGATGCCGAATTCATCAAACAAGTATTCGAAGCCATCCACGAAGAAAGTGTCCGTCAGCAGATGGAAATCATCAACAAATAACAGAAAAAGACAGGAAAGACAGCAGCGAAGGAGAGTATTCGCCCTCCTTCGCTCCTCTCCCTGCCAACCAAGCCATAAGAATCTATGAGAATATTGATCTTAGGAGCCGGAAAAATGGGCTCTTTCTTTTCAGATGTATTGAGTTTCGAACACACCGTAGCCGTATACGACATTAATCCCCAGCATCTACGGTTCATGTACAACTGCTACCGCTTCACCTCGATCGACGAGATTTCCGAATTCAAGCCGGAACTGGTCATCAATGCCGCTACCGTGAAATACACACTGGAGGCTTTCCGTCAGGTACTTCCGGTACTCCCGACCGATTGTATCATCAGCGACATCGCTTCGGTAAAGACCGGACTGAAAACATTCTATGAGAATTCCGGTTTCCGCTACGTATCCACTCACCCGATGTTCGGTCCGACCTTCGCCAGCCTGGACAAGCTGAGTACGGAAAACGCCATCATCATCAAGGAAGGTGATCACCTGGGAAAGATTTTCTTCAAGGACCTGTACCAACGGCTGGGCCTGAACATTTTCGAATACACCTTCGAGGAACACGATGAAACAGTGGCTTACTCCCTGTCCATCCCGTTCGTTTCTACATTTGTCTTTGCGGCTGTCATGAAACACCAGGATGCTCCGGGTACAACCTTCAAACGCCACATGGCTATCGCCAAAGGAGTATTGAACGAAGACGATTACCTGCTGCAGGAAATACTCTTCAACCCGCATACACCGGCACAGGTAGAAGGCATCCGTACCGAACTGAATGAACTGCTGGACATCATCAGCAAAAAAGATGCACAAGGAATGCACAATTATCTCGCTAAAATCCGGGAAAAAATTAAATAATCCACCCATATACATGCAAAAGAGGGTGTGTCAAAACTCATTTTTTGAAAATGTGAACTTATAATTTGAAATTTGAGATCCTAAAAAACTAAAGAAAGGGCCGTATCATTACTCTATACAGAGTTTGATACGACCCTTTTAAATATTATAGTTACAATCTGTAATTTTGGGGAGTAGTCATTTTAGTTTTGACACACCCTCTCTCCATTTTCCCATGATATGTTTCCTAGAAACGGTAACCCACCGTCAAGAAGAAACCTAAATTTTTGACATCTGAATCTTCGAACGGAGAAATAAAGCCATACTGTCCGCTCAGATTCAACAGAATATGGTCAGCAAATTCAGCGCCTATACCATATTGAAGTCCCAAATCGAAACGTTTGGCACCGTCATCTCCGAAATAATCAGATTTGAAATCCTCTATTTTAGCTTTACCACCTAATCCGATACCGATATAAGGACCAGCATTGACTACAAAGTTCACATCGTCGGCAATAGGCATCTTGTATGCAGCCAAAATAGGAATATCCAAATAACAAGGGGTATACTTCACGTCCCCCTCTTTAGCTCCCTTACCGGTGAACATCAATCCAGACTGTACAGAGAAAGAGGTAGCTACCGGAAGGTCAATTCCAACACCAAGGGTATAGCCTACCTTTGCACCCATTTCAGATTTTGTCAGATTGGTAATAGACATACCGGCTCTTACGTCTATCCGGGCCTGTGAGAAGCCTATCATGGCTACCATGGCCAATACCAGTGTACATAAAATCTTTTTCATAGTAATAAGCTGTTTAATCCCTGCCCATTCCTTCACTGGACAATTCGGTTGTCAAAGAAGCGTAGAAGGAGTCCTTTCTGTTACGAAAGATACGCTCCGTACTCACTTTGAAAACGAATATAGCACTTTAACTTCTAAATCGCAACATTCTTATCGAATAAAAATCCGATTTAACACTATATTTGTCGAATCATCTACGATTTCTCGTTTTCCAACGGATTTCTCCCTCTACACAATCCAAAGAACGACTTTACAGCTTAATCTTTTTCTTCACTGTTTTCGATTCATTATGCAAACGGTCCAGAGCCGTTACCACATACTGGTATTTGGTCTTTCCATCTTCGTATGGCAACTTATAGAAAGTATCCCGGGTAATTTTGACAATGTGTGAAGGGTCACTGATATTGATCTTTTCACCGTTCTTGAAACGATAGACCACATACTGTACCGCCTCATCCATTTCTGTCTTTGCCTTCGGAGGTGTCCAGAACAGGAGGTAACCGTCTGCAGTCCATACCGGTTTCAACTTACGTACCTTTCCCGGTGCCTTATCATCCATAAAAGGAAATACAGGAACCAAAGCCGGATACCGATGATATTCCTGAACCAACAGGTCCCGATATTTTCCCGGATTATTGACTACCGCAGCAGCGTACCACTGACAACTTCCCTGAACGGTTGGCAACGAACGTTGCAACTGGTACTTTGCCGGCATCTGATGCTGATTAGGATTCTTCACGTCCGCTTTCTGGACTGTACGCATCACATCCTGTCCGATAAACAGGGGACGTGCTGCAGAATTTTTCGCCCACCAGCGTATCAGCGTATCATAATCGGCAGCCGGATGACCGATTTCCCAATAAATCTGCGGAATGTTGTAATCCACCCAACCGTTGTTCACCCACAACAACACATCGGCATACAGGTCATCGTAATTCTGTAATCCCTTGGTATCGCTTCCATTCGGGTCACTCTTCTTGTTCCGATAAATACCGAACGGAGACACACCGAACTTCACCCACGGCTTGCAGGCACGCACTGTTTCGTGAATTTCCTTGATCAACACATTCACATTGTCACGGCGCCAGTCGTCCCGATTACGGAATCCACGTCCATATGCCGCGAAACTTATATCATCTGGGAACTTTTCCCCCGGATTCGGATACGGATAGAAATAGTCGTCCATGTGAATGGCATCCACATCGTAACGGGTTACGATATCGCGTACAATCTTACAGATATATTTCCGTGACTCCGGATATCCCGGGTCAAAATAAAGCTGACCGTTATAGCTGACAATCAGATTCGGATAACGGTTGACAGGATGTGATGGCGACAAGGCACCAGTACCTTTTGTCTTGGCCCGGTAAGGATTAATCCAAGCATGCAATTCCATCCCCCGTTTGTGACACTCTTCAATCATAAACTGAAGCGGATCCCACATCGGTGAAGGTGCCTTTCCCTGTATACCTGTCAGGAAACGGCTCCAAGGTTCATACGAAGAACGGTAGAGGGCATCTCCTTCGGCACGCACCTGAAAAATAATGGCATTGATACCTGCCTTCTGCAGGTTATCCAATTGTTGAATCAAGGTCTGCTGCACCTGAGCTGTCGGCATTCCCTGGAACTGTCCGTTCACACATTGTATCCATGCTCCACGGAACTCACGCTTGGGATAACGTATCTGGGCAAAGATGGCACTGCTTCCTAGCCAAGCGAACAATAAGAGCAAGAAAAATTTTAATTTCATCATTCTGTATTGAATAGTTTTTGATAAGTTTTTTAACGGAGGGCAAAGATAACTAAAAATAAGACCGTAAACTCAGCTTTGGGCACAATAAAACAAAGATTTTAAAAATAACCTTTCACAACCTTTGCCTAAGCCAGGATGCGGCTCGGAATAGTCAATCTGAAAAACTTTGTTTTTCGCTTGCCTCTCCACTCGCCTTTCACTACCTTTGCATACTCACATAATATCGGAAGAAGCATGTCTGAAAGTAAATATATATCCATCAAGGGAGCCAGAGTCAATAACCTGAAGAATATCGATGTAGACATACCACGCAACAAACTGGTTGTTATCACCGGACTGTCCGGATCCGGCAAATCTTCTCTTGCCTTTGATACCCTGTATGCCGAAGGACAACGCCGCTACGTAGAAAGTCTGTCGGCTTACGCCCGTCAGTTTTTGGGCAGAATGAGTAAACCCGAATGCGATTTCATCAAAGGAATTCCACCGGCAATTGCCATCGAGCAGAAAGTCATCAGCCGTAACCCACGCTCTACAGTAGGAACTTCTACAGAAATCTATGAATACTTGCGTCTGCTTTTTGCCCGTGTGGGAAAGACTTATTCGCCGGTTAGCGGACAACTGGTCAAGAAAGACAGCCCGGAAGATATTGTCAACTGCATGCTTTCTTACCCGAAAGGTACCCGATATACAGTACTGACCCCCATTTTACCCCGTGAAGGACGTACAACCGCCGAACAGATAGAAATGGACATGAAACAAGGGTTTAATCGGCTGGAGGTGAATGGAGAAATAATCCGTATTGAGGAATACACCTACAATGCCCAAGATACCATTTATCTGCTGGTAGACCGTATGAGCTGTGACAATACCAAAGATGCCATGAGCCGCCTGACTGATTCGGCAGAAACAGCCATGTTCGAAGGCGACGGTGTCTGCCTGCTCCGCTTCTACCTGCCAGAAGGAACCACCCGCTTGCATTCTTTCAGTACCAAATTCGAGGCGGATGGTATTCACTTCGAAGAGCCTACGGACCAGATGTTCTCGTTCAACTCTCCGGTAGGGGCTTGCCCTACTTGCGAAGGATTCGGAAAGATTATCGGTATAGACGAGCATCTGGTAATTCCGAACCGGGCCCTGAGCGTATATGATGGTGCCGTACTGTGCTGGCGGGGAGAAAAGATGGGCGAATGGCTCACCGAATTCCTTCGGGAAGCTCCTGCCCATGACTTTCCGATATTTACTCCTTATTACGAACTGACACAGGCACAGAAAGATTATCTATGGCACGGTCCCCGCGAAAAGGTATGTATCGACTCCTTCTTCAAGATGTTGGAGGAAAATCAATACAAGATACAATACCGTGTCATGCTGGCCCGTTACCGGGGAAAGACCGTCTGTCCGACCTGCCACGGAAGCCGACTGAAGAAGGAAGCCGATTACGTAAAAGTAGGCGGATGCAACATCTCCGAACTGGTGGAGATGCCCATCTATCAGCTGCAGGAATTCTTCCGGAACCTGCAACTGGACGAGCATGACACTACCATTGCCCAACGCCTGTTGAACGAAATCAATAACCGATTGAACTTCCTGCAAGATGTAGGACTGGGCTATCTTACCCTGAACCGCCTCAGCAATACCCTTTCCGGCGGTGAAAGTCAACGCATCAACCTGGCTACATCGTTGGGAAGCAGCCTGGTAGGTTCTCTGTATATCCTCGATGAACCGAGCATCGGTCTGCATAGCCGAGATACCCATCGGCTGATTAAGGTATTGCGTCAACTCCAGCAGTTGGGCAATACGGTAGTCGTAGTGGAACACGATGAAGAAATCATCCGTGCCGCCGACTACATCATCGACATCGGTCCGAAAGCCGGACGTCTGGGAGGCGAAATCGTCTACCAGGGCGATTTGAAGGACTTGAAAAAGGGCAGTAACAGCTACACCGTTAAATACCTGTTGGGCGAAGAAACCATCAGTCTGCCTGTCAGCCACCGCCCGTGGAACAACTACATCGGCATCAAAGGCGCTCGGGAAAACAACCTGAAAGGAATCGATGTACGCTTCCCGCTCAACGTAATGACCGTCGTTACCGGTGTAAGCGGTTCGGGCAAGAGTACCCTTGTACGCGATGTCTTCTACAAGGCATTGAAACGGGAATACAGCGAAGCCAGCGACCGTCCCGGCGAATTCATTTCACTGGAAGGCGATTTGAAGGCCGTCAAGGACATCGAATTTGTCGACCAGAATCCGATAGGCAAATCATCCCGAAGCAATCCGGTAACGTATGTCAAGGCTTACGATGAAATCCGAAAACTGTTTGCCGACCAACCGTTGGCCAAACAGATGGGCTACACAGCCGGTTATTTCTCCTTCAATACCGAAGGCGGACGCTGCGAAGAATGTAAGGGAGAAGGAACGGTTACGGTAGAGATGCAGTTCATGGCCGACCTGGTGCTGGAATGCGAATCCTGCCACGGAAAACGCTTCAAGACCGATACGTTGGAAGTAAAATTCGAAGGAAAGAACATCTATGACATTCTGGAGATGACCGTCAACCAGGCCATCGAATTCTTTACGGAACACGGACAGAAGAAGATTGTGAAGAAACTGTTACCGTTGCAGGATGTCGGCTTGGGATACATCAAATTGGGACAATCCTCTTCCACCCTGTCCGGCGGTGAGAACCAGCGTGTAAAACTGGCCTATTTCCTGAGCATCGAGAAGTCGCAACCCACCATCTTTGTCTTCGACGAACCTACTACCGGTTTACATTTCCACGATATCAAGAAATTGTTGGAAGCTTTCGATGCCCTTATCAGCCGCGGACATACCATTGTCATCATCGAACACAATCTGGATGTCATCAAATGTGCAGACTATGTTATCGATTTAGGACCGGAAGGAGGAGATAAAGGAGGTAATCTGGTCATAGCCGGTACACCGGAAGAAGTAGCACAATGTGCCGCCTCGTACACCGGCCAGTACCTGAAAGAGAAAATGGGAGAATAGCATCCGTCAACTGTTGTTGTCGGAAGCGGCACGAATACGACTCAAGGTAGAAAGCGTTATTCCCAGGTACGAAGCAATAAATCCGAGATTGGTCCGTTGACAAACATAAGGGAACTGTTTCTGGAATTCTTCGTACCGCTCCTTGGCCGGAAGAGTCAACCTTTCCTTGTGGCTACGGTGCAGACGCCGGTATTCGTTCTGGTGGATGATCCGTCCCCAATTACAGAATTCCAGATTGGTTTCAAACAAGCGGATCAAATCTGTCAACGCTATCCGGTAGGCCTCCACCTCTTCCAAGGTCTCTACAAACTCTTCACTTTTCTTCTGGTAATACAGTTCATCCATACTGAAAACAATCCCTCCTTCGCAAGAGAACGAAGTGGTAATTTCTTCTCCATCTACCAACCAAAAAGAACGTGTCATTCCTTTCTCGATAAAATAAGCATATTTACAGAACCTGTTTTCCTGAATCAACTGATACCTTTTCGGGAAATGACACAAAGTGACACACTTCATCAACTCCTCTACCGTTTCATCGGATATAGGACACAAACTCCTCATGTGTTCGATTACAGTCTTCATAATCATTCAATCCATTTTCTGATTTTTGCCATTCGGTACAAATCGTTCCGTCAATACAACAATAAACGATTATCACCCAAGTGAAAAACTTTTCGAACTTGGGTGATAAGATGTAAAGGAGAAATATATTCCCCATTATTTCAATACTTCCGCCAATTTGGCATCCAAGGCTTCACCTTCCAGACCAGACGCCAGAATCACACCCTCCGGATTAATAAGATAATTCTTCGGAATCCACTTAATGACATACAAGTCGGCTACAGGAGTATTCCAACCCTGCAGGTCTGAGACATGTGTCCATGTCAGTCCATCTTTCTCAATGGCAGCTACCCAAGGTTCCTTTTTCCGGTCAAATGAAACTCCCAACACAGTAAAGTTCTTATCCTTGTATTTCTTGTAGGCAGCTACAATATTCGGATTCTCCTTACGGCAGTCCGGACACCACGAAGCCCAGAAATCCACCAGTACATACTTTCCTCTCAACGAAGATAAACTGACCGGTTTTCCGTCCGGATCATTCAGCGTAAAGTCCGGAGCCGTAGCGCCTACACGCAGGTTAACCAACCGTCCTAACAAGTCATCAATCTGTTTCACATATACTGTTGTATCCAATGAAGCATCGAACTTATCGCGGATAGCCTTCACTCCATCATAATCCATACGGGTAGCGAAGTTACGCATAAACAGGTACGCGCTTACCGGAGAAGCCGGATGTGCGGTAACCAGACTGTCAATGTCATAACCTTCCTCACCCACCAGTTTCTCGTTCTGAGCATAAACTTCATTGACAGAGGCACCTGTCAAATCCAGTTTCTTATTCATTTCATCCATCTTAGCCTGAATCTGTTCATTGCCTAAGAAAAATACCAACGGACGACGGTTTTCTTTTACAGTAGTCAATCCGTAAGCCATCGGTTCTGTCACTGTTCCTTCGAACATAAACTTACCGTTTTCGACAGCAGCCGAATCGACATCTACAAATGCTCCGTCCTGATAACATTTCAAATAAACAGTTCCAGTAGTTACGTCCTTCACTTCTCCCTGAATGGTGTAACCGGTTTTCTTCTCTTGAGTACAAGCTACGGCTGCCAGCGCAACAGCCCCAGCCAGCATCAGATTCTTTACATGTAAAAACATAATGATTCTTCTTTTAATTCCCGAACAAAAGTAGCTAAAACAACCGATTAAACAAAGGCTTGAAAAGAAAAAGAATAACCGTAGAGACTTGTCAGCTTGCTCGTTCCAAAAAAGAATCGTACTTTTGAATCATCAAAACAAATCAACCTGACCATGCAAACAGAAACACTCATATCCTTATATGAATCGTTTACCGGAAGCCGGCCGGAACACGTAGAAGAACTGCCTGGAGCCGGTTCCAACCGGCGCTATTTCCGAATGAAAGGTCCACAGACACTGATTGGTGTCATCGGTACATCCAACGAAGAAAATCATGCTTTCCTGACCATAGACCGCCATTTCAAGGAAAAGAACCTCCCGGTACCGGAAGTCTATGCCGCAACCGAAGACGAAAGCTGCTACCTGCAGGAAGACCTGGGAGATCTCCAGCTCTTCAAGGCTATCGAAAAGGGACGGCTGACCGGGGTTTTCAGTGAAGAAGAAAAAGAACTGCTTCGCAAGACCTTGCGTATGTTGCCACGCATCCAGTTTGCCGGAGCTGACGGACTTGACTTCAGCGTTTGTTACCCTCAGCCGGAATTCAACCGACGTACTATTTTGTGGGACCTGAATTATTTCAAATACTGTTTTCTGAAAGCTACCGGTCTGGAGTTTCAGGAAGACAAGCTGGAAGATGAATTCGAACACATGGCCGAAATTCTGATGCGCAGTGCCTCGGCCACCTTCCTGTACCGCGACTTCCAGAGCCGTAACGTGATGATAAAGGATGGGGAACCTTATTTCATCGATTTCCAGGGCGGACGTAAAGGCCCGTTCTATTACGATGTGGCTTCTTTCTTGTGGCAGGCCAAAGCCAACCTGCCAGACTCTCTCCGGATGGAACTGGTATCGCATTACATCGACGCCCTGCGTGAATACAAGCCGGTAGACGAAACCTATTTCAAGAGCCAGCTTCGCCATTTTGTCCTTTTCCGTACCCTTCAGGTACTGGGAGCCTACGGATTCCGTGGCTATTTCGAGAAAAAGCCACATTTTATCCAAAGCGTTCCATTTGCAGTAGAAAACCTGCGCCAACTGCTGAAGGACGATTTCCCGGAATATCCGTATCTGTGCCAAGTACTTCATAACCTAACGGAACTGAAACAGTTTACCGACGAACGGAAGAAACGCCAGCTCACCGTCAAGGTCATGAGTTTCGCCTACAAGAAAGGAATACCGGAAGACCCAACCGGAAACGGAGGTGGTTATGTATTCGATTGCCGTGCCGTAAATAATCCCGGCAAATATGACCGATACAAGCCATATACGGGACTGGATGAAAATGTCATCCGTTTCCTGGAAGAAGACGGAGAAATCACCCGCTTCCTGGAACACGTCTATGCGCTGGTAGATGCCCATGTACAACGCTACATCGAACGGGGATTCACCAACCTTTCCGTATGCTTCGGCTGTACCGGCGGACAGCACCGTTCTGTCTATTCCGCCCAACACGTAGCGGAACACATCAGCCGGAAATTCGGTGTGAAAGTACAGCTCATCCACCGGGAACAGAATATCGAACAAATCTTTGAAGCCAGATGAAAGCCATGATTTTCGCCGCCGGACTCGGTACCCGGCTGAAACCCCTCACCGACCACCTGCCGAAAGCCCTGGTTCCCGTTGCTGGGAAGCCGATGCTGGAACACGTCATCCTGAAACTGAAAGCTGCGGGATTCACCGAAATCGTCATCAACATCCACCACTTCGGAGAACAGATAATCGGATTCCTGCAGGCCAACCAGCATTTCGGGCTGACCATCCACATCAGTGACGAACGGGAACAACTGCTCGATACAGGAGGAGGCATCCAGAAAGCATCCACTTTCTTCCAAGGGAATGAACCATTTCTGGTCCATAACGTAGATATTCTTTCGGATACTGATCTGAAAACCCTTTACGATTACCATGTCCAGAGCGGAAACGACGCCACTTTATTGGCAAGCCAAAGGAAAACATCCCGCTACCTGCTGTTTGACGACACCGATCGCCTCTGCGGATGGATCAACAAAGATACCCGACAAACCAAACCGGAAGGCTTCGTCTACGATCCCGAACGCTACCGGGCCTATGCCTTCAGCGGCATCCATGTCATCTCCCCTACACTCTTCCCTTATTTCCAGGGATGGAGCGGGAAATTCTCCATCATGGACTTCTACCTGCAGAACTGTCAGGAAGCCCGTATCGGCGGTTGCCTGACCGACACCCTCCAGCTGATAGATATCGGCAAGCCCGAAACCTTGATACAGGCAGAAGAATTTCTGAAGCGAATCTGATAAAATAGCCTTTGCTTTTCCGATGTTCCAAAGAAAAGCAAAGGCTACCTTTTTGATATCTCCGAAAAGACACTACATAGTATCTACAATCTCCTGAATATCGTTGAAAAGCTTGCAGGTATGATAACCGTCCGCCACCGCATGGCTGACAAAGACTGCAACCGGAATCAGGACTTTACCGTCGTTCTCAACGTATTTCCCGAACTTGATGAGAGGAAACAGTAAGGAACTTTCCGTATAGGTATCTTGTGCGAAACTTGTAAAATTCAACCAAGGCAGACTGGATATCGGACAGAAATTCTTAGGCTGGTCGGGACGTGCCTTGATGACCCCCGTTATGCTTCCATACATTTTCATATCCTGAACGACGGTCTCATAAAAGGTATCAAAATCGGCATGATAGGGGCTCCACACATCCGTAAAGGTCTTGTTCTCCTCATGAAAAAGCGTATAGCTGGGAACTACCTCGCCCCAATACCCCAGCTCTCCCTGTTCATTGAAACTCATCCGGAATTCCTTATTCTGATTCACCGCTTTCATGATGGCATACAGCATCATCGGAAAGAACTTCAGATTCCGTTCCTTCTTTCTTTTCATCAGACGGGTGATATCGATATTTACCGTCAGGTTATACTTACACTTGATCTGATGATAATAGTAATCGAAGTAAATGGCCCTTTCCCAAGTCGTTTTATCTATCACATGAAACACAGCATCCATAATCGGCAGTTTTAGCGTTCAACATGCAAGTACGATACCTTGCCTGAATACAAAAATACACAAAACACTGCTTATTACCTAGCCTCCGGTATTGAATTATCACCGGAAAATATAAAACCGAATCAAACAAATTCAAAACAGGAAAAGATAAACAGGTTGAAAATCCGGAAATGCATTTTCAATTCTTCGAATAATGAATACACAAGATTTTGGTATGTATCTTCCGACATATTTCTTAACTTTGCAGATACAGGGATTTATTTCACAGGAAAAGTCCCTATACTGATTATGAATCATCCAATTTGAAGCGCCATGAAATACCCCATCGGAATACAGAGTTTTGAACGCATCATCGAAGACGGATATGTCTACGTCGACAAGACCCACTTGGTTTATGACCTTACCCATTCAGGAGGTATCTATTTCTTGAGCCGCCCACGCCGGTTCGGAAAGAGTCTGCTGGTATCTACGCTGGAAAATTACTACCTGGGACGCAAGGAACTGTTCAAAGGACTGGCCATGGAAAAGCTGGAGAAGGAATGGAATGTACATCCGGTATTCCACGTGGATTTCAATGGAGGAAATTTCAAGAACGCCGGTGAACTGGAAAAGAAAATCAACTTTATCATCTCAGAATGGGAAAAACAATATGGGTTAACCGGACATGCGGAAGAACTGGGGTTGGGAGACCGTTTCACGGAAGTGCTTTGCGCCGCCCATGAACAGACAGGCCGCAGAGCCGTAGTACTCATTGATGAATACGACAAACCGATGCTGGATGTACTCGATACAGACGGAACGCTCGAAGACCGTCACCGCAACGTACTCAAGGCTTTCTATTCTGTCTTCAAAGCCGCCGACAAGCACCTGCAGTTCGTATTGCTGACAGGAGTCACCAAATTTTCACAGGTGAGCGTATTCAGCGGGTTCAACCAGCCCAAGGACATCAGCATGGATGCCCGCTACGAAACACTTTGCGGAATTACACAAGAAGAACTGGACCGGTATTTTACAGAACAGATGGCCGAGATGGCCGCAACCAACCAATGTACGCCGGAAGAGATGCGACAGACCTTGAAACTCCAATACGACGGTTACCATTTCAGTAAAAAGATGACCGACGTATACAATCCGTTCAGCCTACTCAATGCGCTGGATAGTATGGATATAAGAAATTACTGGTTCAGTTCAGGTACACCGACCTATCTGATTCGCCTGCTTGCTCACTTCAAGGAGAACATGAACGAACTTACAGGAAAATATTATCCACCGGAAGAATTCATCGATTATAAGGCCGATGTGGAACGGCCATTGCCGATGATCTATCAGAGCGGTTACCTGACCATCAAGGACTACGACATGCGACGGAACAGGTTCCTGCTGGATTTTCCGAACAACGAGGTCAAGAACGGATTCCTGACCGCACTGGTTGCGGCATACCTGCAACCCCAAAAACAGCTCTCCAACTGGATTGACGATGTGGTGGATGCGTTGGAAGCTGGAGAAGCGGACACCTTATGCACGCTCTTTACCTCTTTTCTGGCCAGCATCCCCTACACCATGCGGCGCAAAGAGGACGAGACGGAGAAGGAACGTTATTTCCAGTATACCTTCTACCTCATCATGCGGCTAATCAGTGTCTATACGGTATATGTGGAAAAGGTGCAGAGCCAGGGACGGGTGGACTGTATCGTAGAAACGCCCCAATATATCTACATCTTCGAGTTCAAGCTGGACGGTACAGCCGATGAAGCCCTGCAACAGATTGAGGACAAAGGTTATGCACGAGAATATGCTACCGATTCACGGAAGCTGTTCCGGATAGGCGCTGTATTCTCCTCGGAAACGGGCACTATCGGAGAATGGAAAACGGTCACCAATCAATGAATGAAAAGAGTTGCCAAGACAGAAAAAGTAAAAAGAGTTCTACCGTACCTTTGCTTTCAAAGCAAACCGGTAGAACTCTTGAATAGTCAGATAATGTATAGTAAAATTAAACTTTAAACCTCATGAAGTTACATCCATTCTGAAAATAAGCTAATAGCTTCAGAAAAACAAACCCTTACTTCTTCTTGGTAGTAATCAGCAGGACACCGTTTTTACCTTTCTCCCCAAACCGGTTTATAGCAGTTTCTCCCTTGAATACGTTAATGGATTCAAACGTATCGGAAGAAAGTTTCTCCAGCGATGAAACTGAAATTTCCTCGCCATCCACCACAACTAAAGGAGTCTCTTTCCCGTCCGGAAAATGAAATGCTTTCTGATTGTTTTCTTTCGTAGCTCCAGATATTTCAATAACTTTACCCACCAAGGCAGGTTGCATATCTGTAGAGTCCTTATCCAACCGGAAGGTAATCGGCATTGTAAACTTCACATTCACAGCCTGTCCCCGTTGTGTACCCGGTTTCCATTTCGGCATCAGACCGATGACACGCAAAGCTTCAGCATCCAACAACGGGTCTACCGAACGTATAACCCGCGCATTGGCGATAGAACCGTCCTTCATCACCACAAACTGTACGATGACACGTCCTTGTATTTTCTTTTCGGCAGCTTCTTTCGGATAAGCCACATGGTCTGCCAGAAACTTCAGACAGGCACTCATACCTCCCGGAAACTCCGGCATATTTTCCACTACCATGAAAACTTCTTCCGTATTCTGAGGTTCAGAGGTAGTGTTATGCTGTGGCGCCTTCTGAGAGGCTGACTCGGAAGATTGGGAAACTACCGTCAATTGAGGCCCAGAATCGGCATCCGAAGTCAGGCGCACCTCCTTTATCTGTTTTTCCAAACATTCCTTGACAGAGAGTTCCACGGACTTCATACCGATGTAAGATACGCTGATACGTTGGTCATCGCCTACCTTCAACGTAAAATTGCCTTCCGAATCAGTAAGGGTTCCCGAGGTAGAATTGACAATGAGGACACTTGCTCCGACAATCGGACTACCGGACTGGTCGGTCACTTTCATCTTCAATGTCACATCAGCGGCAGAAGTTGCAGCGACAGAGAGATTTTCCGGCGAATTCTTGCCTGTAATTGCCGACAAATCATTAACTTTGACACTTGAAATCTCATCCAGCGGTTCAGAGATTTCGGGACGGGCAAAAGCGGCAACCGTTACAGCTGCCAGCGGAAGTACATACAGGTACTTGGCACGTGCCCACGGATTGGATTTTTTTCGAATCATCATAGTGATACGTTTTTTAAGTGAACTGTGATTAAAGCTGTTGGCAATAGAGTAGAGCCTTGCGCCAACGGCTTTTTTTATTAATAGCATCTGATATCGTTTAGCATCAATCCCCTGTCGGAGAACAGCCTCATCAGCCTCGTATTCATGTACATTCTGCAGTTCCTGCTTGAGCAGCCAGGCCGCCGGATTGAACCATTGCAGCCAGACACAGAGTTCCACCAGCAACAAATCCCATGAATGCCCGTTCCGGATATGGGCTTCCTCGTGTGTCAGAATATCGGTACCGTTCTCATCCAAATCCGTCTGTGAAATGACAATGTATTTCATCCAACTGAAAGGAGCGAATCCCGCCTGATGAACAACCAGGCAGATACCGTTCTCCATCTGCCGGCAACGGCTGTGGCGAATCAGGTAAAGCATACGCACCAACGACCAAAGATTGCGCAACAAAAAAAAGAATATTCCCAATAAATAAACCGCTACCAGCCATTCCCGCCACGGGAATGCCGCTTCTTCCTGTACCACGGTCTGCATTTCCCAAGGGTACATCAACATATCCTCTTCCACCAGCATGACAGAAGTATTGACCACCGTCGCCCGGTCTACCGTTACCCTCACCAAAGGAAGCAGACAGGAAATCAGCATGACTCCCAACAACGCTATCCGGTTGAACCGATGAAAAGTTTCCTTGCTGAGCAGCAACCGATAGAACAAGTAGAACAAAGCCAGACAAAGCGATGATTTCAAGATATAGACTAGAAAGGTTCCCATAAGCGATATGATTTACCGGTGAGTATCATTCTTTCCCTCTTCCACCTGCCGGATAAGTTCCTTCAGTTCCTCCACAGAAATATCCTCTTCCTTCACCAGCGAAGAAACAGCCCCCAGGAAAGAATTGTTGAAATACTTGCTGATGACACCACGAAGCGTCTTTCTGCTGAAATCCTCCTCCGATACCAAAGCATAATACTGATAGGTGTTACCGAAAGCCGTATGAGACAGATACCCCTTTTCTTCCAATCCACGGACAATGGTAGATAGGGTATTGAAATGCGGACGTGGTTCCGGATAAAGTTCCAACAACTGCTTGACAAACATTGGACCCTTTTCCCAAAAGAATCCCATGATTTCCTCTTCTTTAGCTGTCAATGTTTTCATAGCGTTTCCTTTTGTTTCTGCAAATAACTAGAAAATATAGTTCATAAACTAATTTTTATAGTTAATATAAGCAAACGGACAGAACATTCCTTGTAAACAGGACTCTAGAGCGTGAAAAAGATTCCCCTTGCACTCCCAGACAGTCCATATAATTCGGACGCACGAACCGGGCATCCCTACAGCAACCCCAATAATCTCATCACTCCCAATACCGGAAAAGCCTTACTTATGGATGCCTCAAAAGAAAAAAGGAACCGTACAAGCCCTTCCTCAGTCTGTACGGTTCCTCCCACAAATTATATTTCAATTCAATGAATCAACTCCACAAGTCCAGCTTATTCTTCTGAGCCTCTGCCAGCGATACCGTCTGTACCCGGCGGGTCTCGTTCTTCTCCCGGAGCTGCTGATACTCATTCTCCAGTTCTTCGGCAAACGCGCTGCGCAAATCCGGATTCATCAGACGGGCAGCTATCGGCGCATTGAGCGAAGCATCTTTCATATAGACCACCGGAGCATGATAGACCGGAGCAATCTTCAGAGCCGTATGCAGCTTGGAAGTCGTGGCTCCTCCAATCATCACCGGAATATGAATCCCTGCACGTTCCAGTTCACTTACCACATGTACCATTTCTTCGAGCGAAGGCGTAATCAGCCCACTCAGTCCGATGATGTCCACCTTTTCACGGACAGCCGTTTCGATAATCTTCTCGGCAGGCACCATCACACCCAGGTCGATGATTTCATATCCGTTGCAGGCCATCACTACCCCGACAATGTTCTTCCCGATGTCGTGCACATCCCCTTTTACTGTAGCCAACAGCACTTTCCCGGCACTGCGAGCCCCTTCCTGCTTTTCAGCTTCGATATAAGGCTGCAGAATCGCTACCGCACGTTTCATGGTACGGGCTGTCTTGACTACCTGCGGCAGGAACATCTTTCCCGAACCGAACAAATCACCCACATGATTCATACCGGCCATCAACGGCCCTTCGATGATACTTACCGCATTGGGATAATGCTCCAGCGCCTCGTGCAAATCTTCATCCAGAAAATCGCCGATACCTTTCACCAGCGCATGTTGCAGACGTTCTTCCACCGTCGTACCTTCACGCCAGGCCAGATGAGATACCGCAGCCTGTCCGGATGTACCTTCCTTTTCTGCCTTCAACCGTTCGGCCGTTTCTATCAACCGTTCGGCCGCATCCGGACGACGGTTGAGTACTACATCTTCGATACGTTCCAGGATGTCGGTCGGAATATCGGTATACAGTACGGAAGAAGCCGGATTGACAATTCCCATATCCATTCCCTGACGGATGGCATGATACAGAAAGACTGCATGCATCGCCTCGCGGATATAGTTGTTCCCACGGAAAGAGAACGACAGGTTACTGACTCCCCCGCTCACATGAGCTCCCGGCAGATTCCGGCGAATCCATCCGGCCGCTTCAATGAAATCCACCGCATAATTGTTATGCTCTTCGATACCCGTCGCTACAGCCAGTACATTCGGGTCGAAGATGATATCCTGCGGACGGAAATTCACCACCTCAGTCAGAATCCGGTACGCCCGTTCGCAAACCTCTATCTTCCGGGCAAAGGTTTCGGCCTGTCCTTTCTCATCGAAAGCCATCACAATGACCGCCGCACCGTATTGCTTAATGAGCCGGGCGTGTTCGATGAACTTTTCTTCACCTTCCTTCAAGGAGATGGAGTTGACAATACATTTACCCTGCACACACTTCAGTCCGGCGAGGATAACCTCCCATTTTGACGAGTCAATCATTAGCGGGACCCGGGCAATATCCGGCTCGGAAGCCACCAGATTCAGGAAAGTAGTCATTTCTTCGGCCGCATCCAGCAGACCGTCATCCATATTTACGTCAATAATCTGCGCTCCGTCCTCCACCTGCTGGCGGGCAATGGTCAGCGCCTCATCGTATTTCTTTTCATTAATCAGCCGCAGAAACTTGCGGGAACCTGCCACGTTACAGCGTTCACCTACGTTCACGAAGTTGATGGCAGGGCTTACCTCCAGCAGTTCCAGCCCAGACAGCCACATATATTCCGGTTTCGGTGCAGGTACATGCGGCTTCTTACCGGCTATGAGTTGCTGATAACGGGCGATGTATTCCTCCGTCGTACCACAACATCCACCGATGATATTCACCAGCCCTTCATCAATATATTCCTTCACTTCGGCAGCCATCTCATCGGGAGTCTGGTCGTATTGTCCCAAACTGTTAGGAAGTCCGGCATTGGGATAAGCACTGATATAATATGGTGCACGATGCGCCAGATGTTCCAGGAACGGTTTCAATTGTTTCGCTCCGAACGAGCAATTCAGACCGATAGAGAAAATATCGGCATGCTGTACCGAAGCCAGGAACGCATCAAGTGTCTGTCCCGATAACGTACGTCCCGCTACATCCGAGACGGTGACCGAAAGCATCAGAGGAACTTTCCGGCCCACCTTCTCCATGGAAAGTTCGGCTGCCCGGATAGCAGCTTTCGCATTCAAAGTATCGAAAATGGTTTCTATCAGGATAGCATCCACCCCACCTTCCAACAAAGCCTCCATCTGCTCCACATAGGCCGCCTCAAGCGCATCGAAGGTCAACGCCCGGAAAGCCGGGTCGTTCACATCAGGGCTCATCGAACAAGTCTTGTTGGTAGGTCCTACCGAACCGGCAACAAAACGGGGCTTCTGTGGGGTACGTGCGGAATATTCATCGGCTACCTTCCGTGCCAGACGGGCAGCAGCTAGATTTATCTCCCGGCAATAAGCCTGTGTATGATAATCGGCCATCGAAACCGAAGTGGCATTGAACGAATTGGTTTCGATGATATCAGCTCCCGCTTCCAGGTATTTGCGGTGAATCTCTTCGATAACGTCCGGACGCGTCAGGCATAGCAGGTCGTTATTCCCTTTCATCTGCCCCGGTACATCCTTGAACCGTTCGCCCCGGAAATCGGCTTCCGTCAGATTATATCGTTGAATCATCGTACCCATGGCACCATCCAGCACCAGAATACGCTCGTTTATCAGCTCTTGTATTTTCATTGCATGTATATAAGCTTACTAACTGTCTATTAACCAGTAGAGTCCCCTCTTCCGAGCGGACTCATCGTTATTTCCGGTTTTCCCGGAACTTCTTCATCGGATGGAAGGACATCAATGTTTGAACATCCGGTCCATCATCCGTTTGTCTTCCTTCTCCTTCAGCGTCTGCCGCTTGTCGAACTGTTTCTTACCTTTGGCCAAAGCAATCACCACCTTTGCCAGTCCCTTTTCATTGATATACAGACGGACAGGCACAATGGTAAATCCCGGTTCGTCCGAAGTCCGTTCCAATTTCCGCAGTTCCTTCTTGGTCAGCAACAACTTGCGGTCCCTACGGGCTGCATGATTATTGTACGACCCGTAAAAATATTCGGCGATGTGCATGTTCTTCACCCACAACTCGCCACGCGAGAAGAAACAATACGTATCCACCAGACTGGCTTTTCCCTGACGGATGGACTTGATTTCGGTACCTGTCAGTACAATCCCTGCCGTATAGGTATCGATGAACTCGTAATCGAACGAAGCACGCTTGTTCTTGATGTTGATAGCATTATTTGTAGTAGCAGGTTTCATCAGTTCAAAATAACAGATAATTCATTAAAAAGATACTCAATCACAAAAGGGCAGAACAGCAAGAATACCGTTGCCATCACTGCATAACCCGTCTGCCTTCTTTCCTCCACTCCTAACAAAGCACGGACTCCCTCGAACGCCACATACAACGTATACACCTGCAGAATCCAATGCAGAATCAGAACAGAAAACAGTCCGCTGATGATATTCAGTAAAAAGGTAACCACCATGGAATATCCGACAAACAGCTGAATCGTCTCGCGGGAAGCCCGGCATCCGAACCAACGGGAACCAACCTTGCCAATCAGGTAAGCAGCCAGAAAGAAACCTCCGAACAAGGCTACCGCCACCGCACAACATCGGGTCAGCGCCAACTGTATGACTTCCGCCGTAAAATCCTTCCCAATAAAAGTCCCGATGAATTCGGACAATCCACACAGTCCGATCATAGGGTATACAAAATCAGGCAAAACTTGTCTGCCGTCCTCGCTTGCCCTGATTTCTTTCCAGGTCTTGGCGGGAGAAGAAACAAGCCCGATAGCCTTTCTATATAAATCCTTATAATTCAATGTACCAAAATTTTAATCATATTCCGAAAGAATTGCAAATGTATAAAAAAAGTATGAGATAATGATACAAATTTCCGGATTCTGTTTCCATACGCAAGAAAGGCGAACAAAAAAGGCGGAGATACTCTTCCCCAAAGTACCTCCGCCCGAAAATTATGTCGACTTCTATTTACAACTCAATCCGCATCAATAAGCCATCGGAGTCATGAAATCGGATACAGCCATCCGGCATTTCAACGGACTCTGGTTGGTAGACGCATTCAGATTCAATGTTACGTCAATCGAATCTTTTCCTGACTGCATAAACTTACTATAGAGTTCCACAGGCATTTTCATACTGATGACAGAAGCTGCAGAAGACATTGCATAAGAGCCATCGACAGAATTATTGAAATACAGATTCATGTTCAAACTGCCTTTTGCTGCATCCACATCCTTTTCTCCATCATAATACAATCCGAAGTACAAGGGAGAAGTACCGTAATTGAATCTCGGATAGAATGTCATATAACCGTTCTTTACATAGAAAGAATTGGCATCAGCCGATGCAATCTGCTTACCCTTAACAGCGATAGAGTCATTTCCCGCTGATTGATACTGGCTACTCAAAGTATCTACAGCCATTGTATAAGTCGGAATACCATAAGAATAAGCCGCATTTACGACGATTGTATAAGTCGTGTTCGGCTGCAACTGAGTAACATTAGCCTGTTCTTCCGTCAAATCAAAAGCCATCACAGCCCGCTTCACGCCATCCAGCTTCAATTGTGAAGCACTGGCAGTTGTCGGACGAAGTTTAATGTTTTCACCGGCATCACACAAGAAGGTATACCCGGTCAAAGCATCACCGGTAATCGTCACAGCAGCCTGAAACTGCGGATAATTGGATGTACCTTCGCTATCCAAACAAGAAGTGAACCCTAACACACTCACCAATGCAGCAAAAAGAACTGCCAACTTTGTCTTCTTCATATCTATCTCTTCGTTTTTAATAATTGTTTTTCCAGTATTTTATAAAACTATTCCTAAAATGTGCTATCAAGGCAAATACTGCACATTCATCCACTATTTTTTTCGAAATAAACACTTTTTAACTTTCCACCGCTGCAAACTGTTCGATGTGTTCATCCACATACGAAGCAACCTGGGCAGTCACCTGCTCTTCCATATCCATAAACTGTTCCTCCAAATCGTCGAAGGCTTCATATTGTTCATACATAGCCATGAAAGCCTCTTCATCACGCTCTTTCTCCAGATCCTCCCGGTTCTCATCGTAGATTTTCTTGGCCTCATACACCAATTTGGAGAAATCCTTCGCACCGAAAAGACGCATCGCCTTTGCAAAAGGATTGTCGAAAATATATGGTCCGTATCCATTCTGTATCAGCTGCACGAAACCACCCTCCAGCACTTCCCGGCGGAAATAATAATATCCCAGCAACGTATGCTGATAACCATTGAAGAGCGACATCATTTCCGCAGACAATTCCTCTCCGGCCAGCTCCAGATACTTGTCGATAAACACCTGCAGGAATTCGTCCATTCCAGCTTCCGCTCCCTTACGCAAATCGGCATCCTTTACCGTAATCTTTGTTTTTTCCATATACCTAATTATTATTAGCGATGAACAGGTAATCCTTTCCGAAAGTCAGAAAGTCCGACAAAGATAACGGATTCCGGCGAGAGAGAAAAGAGATTTCATCATAAGCCGGTATAAAATAAATTGAATCCGCAAAAAAATTAAAATCAGCCGAAAAAGTTAGGCTTTGTTCGTTGGATAACTGAATAAAAACACCTAACTTTGCAAGTGGATTAAGGAAAATCTTCATTAATTCGTGGTTTACGAAATACTTATTTTTTATTACTTATAAAACGTAAAGAATATGACTTATTCACACGAAGTTGAACACATGTGTGTTGTAAAGAAAGGACCTAATCATGGTCCAGCTCCAATTCCTGAAGAAGGAAAATGGGTTAAATCAAAAGAAATCAAAGACATCTCAGGTTTGACTCACGGTATCGGTTGGTGTGCTCCTCAGCAGGGTGCTTGTAAACTGACTCTGAACGTGAAGGAAGGTATCATCCAGGAAGCATTGGTTGAAACAATCGGTTGCTCTGGTATGACTCACTCAGCTGCTATGGCATCTGAAATCCTGCCGGGTAAGACAGTTTTGGAAGCATTGAACACTGACTTGGTTTGCGACGCTATCAACACAGCAATGCGTGAATTGTTCTTGCAGATTGTATACGGACGTACTCAGTCAGCTTTCTCAGAAGGCGGTCTGATGATCGGTGCCGGTCTGGAAGACTTGGGTAAAGGTCTGCGCAGCCAGGTAGGTACTTTGTACGGTACATTGGCTAAAGGTCCTCGTTACCTGGAAATGGCTGAAGGTTACATCAAGACTATCGCTCTTGACAAAGACGATCAGATCTGCGGTTACGAATTCGTTCACCTGGGTAAGTTCATGGATGAAATCAAGAAAGGTACAGATGCTAACGAAGCACTGAAGAAAGTAACAGGTACTTACGGACGCTTCACAGCAGAACAAGGCGCAGTTAAACATATTGACCCACGTCAGGAATAATATAAGGAGGAAAAGACATATGATTAGAGAAGTGAAATTTGAAAGCCAGGACCGTCGTATCAAACAGATTCTTGCTGCTTTGAACGCTAACGGTATCAAAGACATCGAAGAAGCTAACGCTATCTGCGAACAATATGGTCTTGATCCTTATAAGACTTGTGAAGAAACTCAGCCTATCTGCTTCGAAAATGCTAAATGGGCATACGTAGTAGGTTGCGCCATCGCCCTGAAGAAAGGTTGCAAGAACGCTGCTGAAGCTGCTGAAGCTATCGGTATCGGTCTGCAGTCATTCTGTATTCCGGGTTCTGTAGCCGACGATCGTAAAGTAGGTCTCGGTCACGGTAACTTGGCTGCTATGTTGCTGCGCGAAGAAACTAAATGTTTCGCATTCTTGGCAGGTCACGAATCATTCGCTGCTGCTGAAGGTGCTATCAAAATCGCTGCTAAGGCAGACAAAGTACGTAAAGAACCTCTGCGTTGTATCTTGAACGGTCTGGGTAAAGACGCTGCTCAGATTATCTCTCGTATCAACGGATTTACTTACGTTCAGACTCAGTTCGACTACTACACTGGCGAATTGAAAGTTGTTCAGGAAATCGCTTACTCAGACGGTCCTCGTGCAAAAGTAAAATGCTACGGAGCTGACGATGTTCGCGAAGGTGTAGCTATCATGTGGAAAGAAGGCGTAGATGTATCTATCACAGGTAACTCTACTAACCCGACTCGTTTCCAGCACCCGGTTGCAGGTACTTACAAGAAGGAACGTGTTCTTGCAGGTAAACCTTACTTCTCAGTAGCTTCAGGTGGTGGTACAGGTCGTACACTTCACCCGGATAACATGGCTGCTGGTCCTGCTTCTTACGGTATGACAGATACAATGGGCCGTATGCACTCAGATGCTCAGTTTGCTGGTTCTTCATCAGTTCCTGCTCACGTAGAAATGATGGGATTCCTGGGTATCGGTAACAACCCGATGGTAGGTTGTACAGTAGCTTGTGCAGTTGACGTTGCTACTGCTTTGAATAAGTAATCTATACTTAATCAAGATAATAAATCCCTGTAACTCCATGAGTTATGGGGATTTTTATTTTGTCTGTACTTCATGG
>NZ_KB894662.1:48937-49613 GCF_000374585.1 Phocaeicola barnesiae DSM 18169 = JCM 13652 | reverse complement strand
CTCTGTACTGATGTCTTAATCCTTGTTCTAATGGATAATCAAAATACGTACTTCAAAGTACTGGGCGGGTATGACCTCAGCGTCTTAATCCTTGTTCTAATGGATAATCAAAATACTTTATCTCCAGCCGGAGAATCAAGTATTCCTAGAGTCTTAATCCTTGTTCTAATGGATAATCAAAATACTCCTTGGAAGGATGGATATTACGATGACGGCACATAGTCTTAATCCTTGTTCTAATGGATAATCAAAATACAAAAATGGCAAGGACGGTAAGATGTACAAATCTCGTCTTAATCCTTGTTCTAATGGATAATCAAAATACATGTTAGCAACTTAGATGACATCTACGGAATAGCCGTCTTAATCCTTGTTCTAATGGATAATCAAAATACAGCTCTTGCGCTTACGAAGAGCTTAATGAGTTGTCGTCTTAATCCTTGTTCTAATGGATAATCAAAATACTTTGCTGCGATAGCAGTGAATGCACAGAGAGTAGTTGTCTTAATCCTTGTTCTAATGGATAATCAAAATACTTTTCATCAGCGCGAGAAAAATCCGTAAATACACGTCTTAATCCTTGTTCTAATGGATAATCAAAATACAGATGAAGGGGGCTTCTGAAAATGAAGTTCGGGAGGTCTTAATCCTTGTTCTAATGGATAATCAAAATACA
>NZ_KB894662.1:0-47782 GCF_000374585.1 Phocaeicola barnesiae DSM 18169 = JCM 13652 | reverse complement strand
GGTATGTTAGTGGTCTTAATCCTTGTTCTAATGGATAATCAAAATACTACGATGTGGATGACAGAATTACAGCAACATTCGTCTTAATCCTTGTTCTAATGGATAATCAAAATACGTAGAAGTACACGACACCATATGGTATCCTGTACGTCTTAATCCTTGTTCTAATGGATAATCAAAATACTTCTGGGATAAGGTGGAAACTAAAGCCCAAGACGTCTTAATCCTTGTTCTAATGGATAATCAAAATACTCAACCTTGGCACCAGCTTGGGAGCCGGATCTATGTCTTAATCCTTGTTCTAATGGATAATCAAAATACCGAAGTAGAGTTATATACCGCTTCTGATATACTGTCTTAATCCTTGTTCTAATGGATAATCAAAATACTCAGAACCCGTATGCAGTCACTCCTGTGTCTGGGTCTTAATCCTTGTTCTAATGGATAATCAAAATACATCACCGAAGCCTTTGGCCACGGCTTTTTGCGTTAGTCTTAATCCTTGTTCTAATGGATAATCAAAATACTACAGAAAGAAGCCCAAGGTAAAACTTTCTTATGTGTCTTAATCCTTGTTCTAATGGATAATCAAAATACAACCTAAGAATCAATAAGTTAAAGAACTCATGATTTCTTTTATTTGACAAATATAGTGAAATAAATCAATAAGTTAGCTATTTGAGGCAAAAATTTTCGCAAATCTACCTTTTTTAGAATGTCATTCTAAAGAAAATCAGCTGTCTGTTTTGCTTAATTCGTTGATATATAGCTGATTGATTCGAATAATATTTTCGCAAATGAAAAGGCTGTCTAAATAAGAATCTACATTTGCGAAAAAACGCTGTTTGAGGGATGTGTAACAAGCTGAAAGTCAATGCTCATTTTTTAAGACTAATTCCATTTTTTCGCAAATGATTTCCGGATTTCCTTGAAAAAGGAGATTTGCGAACTTTTTGAGAGAGACCCGGAATGAGGGTAAATGTCAAATACCTGTAAATGAGTAATTTGTGCAGTTTTGAATTTTCGCAAATAAAAATCTTTACAAATCGACAGGAAAAGATCGATGAAGGGGCAACCACCGGATTTGAAAGCGCTTGAATATGAAAAATCAAATGAAAGAGAAAATAAAGATTTGTTTTTATTTTGTATTCTTTTTAATGGATTTTCTGACACGCGCTTTCTTTTTTCGGGGTCATCCAGCCGGCGATAATGCATAAAAATAATATATTTATACAGAAAATAGTGGATATATGCACATTATATACATTTTCCGGCCTTACAAACATTAAAAGACATGCGCACAAAAAATTTTTCTGACTAGGGAAAAGCGGACAGACATACGCAAAGACAGAGAGAAACGCCTTGAAGTTTTTTAAACTACGGTAAATATCCTTTTAAAAACGCCTGAAACGAGCTGGAACAACAACCGGGAAAGCTAAACTTAAACTACCAAGAAGATATATTAAACCGAACTTCCGCTACACAAAAACAGAAAATATCCGCATACACAAACATAGAATACTTAAAAACACGATATATCCAGACATATCGGAAAATTGCCATTCATTTTCCTTTCGTTCTTTAGGCATCTGTTAAGGTTCATGTCCGAAACAGACGATTCTCAGTCCGCGTAAATAGCAGAATGACATTCTGTAAGCTTTCTGGGATTAGCTCCTGTGAGCCAAAGTAAGGATGCCGCAATTAATGCTGGCATTCTTCCCCAAACCGATGTACGGAGGCAGGGACAGGTTGGCTGTAAAGATGAGGTCAAAAGCCAGCAGGTTGACGCCTTTGTTCGGGATGGTATACATGCGGGTAATTTCTTGAATTCTACAGGTGATTTTCTCGTCCAAATAGATATTCACTCCTTTCAGGCAGGAAAGGATATTCCCTACCAGTATTTTCTGTAGGAAGTGCATCCGCTGGTCGTCCCTCTCGAGTGTCCGATAGGTTTGATAATTCTCACGGTTCAGCGGGATCCATCTCCGCAACCGGTAGCGGGTCAACCGCTCCGTGATTTCCAAAGAAAATACGGCAGGGCGCAGGTAATCTACTTCCAGACACAGTTCCTTCTCTCCGATCCGTATCCGGTCGGTATAATGCGAAAAGAAATGCCCGATGGCTTCTACTCCTTCTTCGATGCAGAGGATAGCAGCACATCGATGAATCAGTTTGTACTGTATCAGCGGATAAGCATATCGGTAGTTCTCCTCCGTATGGTTATGAAACAATACATTGCCTTTATCCGAGGCGTGAATAATGGCTCCACGGAACCATTTGATTTCATCCGGCTGTAACTGGTTGCGGAATTTCAAGGTAAGGATTCGGATATTCCCCATAATGCGGTGTGTTTAGATTAGATTTGATACAAATATAAATCAATATTCCTAAATAATAGATACAGGCATGGCAAAAGGTAAAAAAATCTCTATTTCTCCTTACATTTTCTTTAAGGGAATCATTCTTTTTACTATATTAGCCAAACTTAAATCTTAATAGCTATGAACACAGAAAACAAATCCATAGGCATTTTCATTGACGGGGGCTATTTCGCAAAAATCAATGAAGCGCTCGAAGACAATTTATCACTCAATATCCAGATGAAGCCGTTGTTCCAATTCATCCGTACGGAAATAGCCCGTAGGCATGAACTGGATTTGAACGACTGTTACATTACCGAAAGCCATTATTTCAGGGGAAGGTATCGGGTGAACGATGCGAACAGCAAACACCTGTTGTTCAAGGAACGTAAGTTTGAAGACACATTGATAGAAAACGATGTAATTTTCCATTACAAGCACCTGCGTGAAGTCCAGAAGGACGGCGATATCACCGTTATCGAGAAAGGAGTGGATGTCTGGTTCGCTCTGGAGGCCTACGAGCTTTCCCTGTTCCGTAACTTCGATTTCGTAGTGCTGATAACAGGCGACGCCGACCACGAAATGCTGGTAAAGAAACTGAAGTCGCTGAAAGTTCATGTCGTCCTGCTCACATGGAACGTGACCGAACAATCTGCTACTGCCAAACTGCTGCGTGAAGAGGCCTGTACGCATATCGAGATGAGCGATATGATAGCGGAAGATAAGGAATTATTAAACAAACTATGTCATAAAATCTAGCTTTATGGGAAAACGTTATTTATATGGGGCTGCTGTACAGGGTATCCAGAATTTTATTTTCCAGACCAATGAACTGAAAGATATTGTAGGAGCCAGTGAGTTGGTCGAAATGGTCTGCACATCAGCATTCGACGATTTTGGCAACGACCCTTTAAAATCCATTGTCCGGGCAGCCGGAAATATCAAATACGATTTTGATGATGAAGAACAATGTAAGAAAGCTGTGTTGGAATTTCCTAAAAAAGTTCAAGGCATGGCTCCGGGAATCACCATCAGCCAAGCTGTCGTGGAATATAATCCGGAAACAGATTTTGCGGATATAGTAAAACAGTTGGAATCCTTTTTACGGATACAGCGTAATTGCCCTGCCAGAAGTAATGTTCATGGCCTGATTGGAATTCGTCGTTCTCGAAAAACCGGATTACCGGCGATAGCGGTTCAATACAACGATTACTTGGATGAACCGACTTTCAAGAAAAAAGAAAGAGCGGAAAAAGCCACCTATAAGGTTTGTGAAAAAGCCTTCGGTGTCAATTTTGTCCAAAAGTACAAGGATAAAATACCTTTCAATATAGGAGAAATAACGAAAAGGAATAACTGGATAGCCATTGTTCATGCGGATGGTAATGGATTTGGAAAGATTTTTCAGAAAATCGGTAAAGACAAAAACAAATTGGCCTCCTTCAGCAGAAAAGTAAATGAATTGACACAAACAGCCGCCTATATGGCTTTTATGAATATAAAAAATGCAATCGAGGTAGAGCTGAACACATCCGGTTGTTTCATTCCTATACGTCCGATAATACTGAACGGCGACGACCTGACCATCATCATAAGAGGTGACCTGGCGATACAATATACAAACGAGTTCCTTCAGGAATTCGAAAAAATAACGGCCAAGGAACTACAATCCGAATTCGGAAGCGGACTTACGGCATGCGCAGGCATAGCTTTCATCAAGTCATCCTATCCGTTTTATTACGGCTATGCCTTGGCAGAAGATTTGTGTGCGAGAGCGAAAGCCAAAGCCAAGCAATTGAATGAAGATTTAGCTCCTTCATGCCTGATGTTTCATAAGGTACAGGATAGTTTTGTAGAGAACTACGAAGAAATTATAGAGCGTGAACTGACTCCATCTGTAGGGCTCTCTTTCGAATTCGGACCTTATTTCATCGATATCGACAAGCAAACCGGATATTGGACTATCAGGGATTTATTGGATTCCCAGAAAAAGTTGACAAGCGAAGAAGGGAATATTATCAAATCTCACTTGAGAAAATGGATTGAACTGTTGTATGTGCCGCAGGAAGATATAACTAATCGCAACAATGATGAAGTAGGAAATGGTCTTGCAGAACAGTATTTGAACCGATTCAAATCATTGTTGTCTGATAAGTCATTATCTTTCTCTAAAGAATTGACCACAGGAAGACATGATAGAAGGGTGAGGAATCATATAGAAAAAACGATTAAGACTTATCCAACGTATGATGTCTTGGCCCTTCATTCAATTTATGAAGTAGTAACGAAATAAATAGCGGAATATTATGGAAACAGATACATTAAATCCGTCAAAGGTATATACTGTTACCTATCGTTTGAAGTTCTATAGTGAATGGCATTGCGGGTCCGGATTGGGCGCAGGCGCAGATGTCGACGCACTGGTTGTAAAAGACAAGAACAAATTGCCCTATGTACCAGGAAAGACAATCAAAGGATTAATACGTGAAGCTGTTGAAAACATTTTAAGATTTGAGGGGTGGACAAAACGAAAGAAACAGGATTTTATTATTGTGTTCGGGAATTCGGCAGACAGAGATTGGAATATCTTGACGGGGCCAGATTCTAAAGGTATAAATCCCCAGATAAAAAGTCTGTCATTTTTTACGAATGTAGAATTAGAAGATTCTTTGAAGGAACTTATACTCTCAGATATTAATAATGTAGAAGAAGCCGAACGGTATTGGCACTTTTTATACAATTCGGTAGCTTCCATCTCAATCAATGAACAAGGAGTAGCCGAAAAACAACATTTAAGGAAACTTGAAACTGTAGTACCCTGCGAATTGGTAGGACAAATTCTAAATGTGCCGGGATCTTTTGTTCCAGTGTTGCAAAAAGGAATGCAGTTTGTCAAACGGCTTGGACAAAACAGGAACCGTGGATTGGGTAGGTGTGATATAATTTTTGAATCTTCAGAAGAACCGGTATTAGCTTTGCAGGAAGGAGGCGTAGTATGAAAAAGATTCAGTTCAAATGTACATTGCTGTCAGATGTGATTTTAAGTGTCAAGGCTGCTAGTGAAGGTAATCAAAGTACCTTGGACTTTATTCCCGGAAATAGTTTTCTAGGGATAGTAGCCAGTCAGTTGTACAAGAAAGAAACATATCGAGAGTCATTCGAAATTTTTCATTCCGGCAAAGTCAGGTTTGGGGATGCACATTGCGCTAAAAATGGCATAAGAAGTGTGAAGATACCATTGGTGTTTTATTATCCCAAATTAAAAAAAATGGAAGAAGAATGTTATGTTATCCATAAAGTAACAAATCTTTCTTCTGATGAAATGATTCACAAACAATTAAAGCAATGCCGTTCCGGTTTCTATTGCTTTAGCAATGAAAAGATACTGAAGACATTTTTACCGAAAACGTTTGCTATCAAGTCGGCATACGATAAGGATTATCGTCGCTCGTATGATGAAAAAATGTATGGCTATGAGTCGTTGAATCAAGGAGCTGAATTTTATTTCGACGTTACTTTCGATGATGCAATCACAGATATGGTTCAGTCAAATGTAAAAAAGGCATTAGAAGGAGTACATCGTATCGGACGCTCCAAAACAGCTCAATATGGCCTAGTCAAGATAGAGACATGCACTTTCGACAGTTATAATTCAAACTTACCTAAGTTCGTAAAAACAGGAGAACTTATAGAAGTGTATGCAGATGGACGATTGATTTTTATGGACCAATATGGTGTACCGACTTTCCAACCTTCAGCAGAAGATTTGGGTATACCTGAGGGTAAAATCCGTTGGGATCTGTCACAGGTACGAACATTCCAATATTCACCTTGGAATTTCAAAAGACAAGCCTATGATGCTGACCGTTGCGGCATCGAGAAAGGAAGTGTGTTCATTGTGGAAGTCCAGAAGGAAACTTCTTTGGAACATTCAGGTTTTGTCGGGTTTTATCAGAATGAAGGATTCGGGAAGGTCATATATAATCCGGATTTCTTGGGAGCTGATTCAAATGGGAGAATTTTATATCAGTTCTCTAAAGAAAAGGATACTGAGGCTATCTGTAAAAAAGAGAAGGCTTCAACTTTGCAAGAGAAATATATTCCTGCTGGAGATAGCTCTTTATTAGTATATCTGCGTAAACGTAAGGAACAGGAACAACAGAAATACAAAATATACAGGGCTATCAATCAGTTTGTCAATGGCAACAAAGACTACTTTAAAGGGACAACATTCGCTTCCCAATGGGGTGAAATCAGAAGTATCGCATTGAGGAGCATCAATGACAATGAAGTGATAGACAATATAAGGACATATATTGGCCATGGTATTAAGGAAAAGGATTGGAATGTCAAGAAACGCAAAGAACTGCTGCTTAAATTCTTGGAAACACATTTAGGAAATGGTATGAATATGAAGGAACTGGTTATTAATCTGGCTTCTGAAATGGCTAAAACATGCAAGTAATATGAATGAAATAAAATATAATTATCGTTATCTGGCACGATTCATTATCGAAGCAGTTACACCGTTAGCTGTCGGTTCGGGTGAAAAAGATATTGCATCCGATTCGTTAGTTATGCGTGATATCAATGGGTTACCTTATATACCGGGAACTGCCATTGCGGGAGTGTTAAGACATTGCATCGGAGAAGAAAAAGCAAAGGCCTATTTTGGCCGTCATGATTCAACTTCTCCCGAAGGTCGTCACGGTTCTGATTTGATTATCACTGAAGCACGGATGATAGGTAAAGACGGACAGGTTGTCGACGGGCTACAAAATATCAATTATTCCGATGAGTTTTATGCTCATTTTCTGGAACTACCTGTACGTCAGCATGTATGCATCAGTAACAAAGGAACAGCTGTTGCAGGAGGAAAATTTGACAATCAGGTAGTATTTAAAGGTACACGTTTCTGTTTTGAGATCGAGTTACTGTCTTCCAATGCAGACAGAAAAAATGATTTTGATGATATTATCAAAGCTTTGCATTCAGGATTCATTCGTTTAGGTGGAAATACTCGAAAAGGTTTCGGACAGATTGAAGTCCGTTCGTTAAGAACGGCTGTACTTGATTTGTGTAATCCTGATGAATTGGATTTATATTGTGAGAAAACATCTTCTTTAAATGATAAATACTGGAAGGCATGGCGTAAAGATTATCAAGTGGAAAAGACCTCTTCTGACAAATATGATAAATATGAACTCAAAATTAAGCCTGAAGATTTTTATTTGTTCGGATCGGGTATGGGAGATGAAGAGGCTGATATGACTCCTGTAAAATCAACTTATATTGAATGGAATGATGAGGGGAGACCTTATTTTTGTGAAACACCCTGCATATTGATTCCTGCCTCATCCGTCAAAGGGGCTATTGCTCATCGGGTTGCCTTTTATTATAATGCCAATACTTCCCATTGTGCGGATGACCAGATGACAATAGAAGAATTAAATGTCTTAAGCGGTAGTAACAATCTGGCTGTAAGGGAATTATTCGGATATATAGGCAAAACAGAAGAAGAACAGAAGCCCGGTAATGTCTTCATTTCAGATATCATTTCCTCTAATCCGGTAGATGACAAGATATTGAATCATGTTGCCATTGATTATTTCACAGGTGGAGCAATCGGTGGCGCATTATTTTCAGAAAAAGTATCATACGATACTCATACGTATACGTTGACTTTATTGCTTCAGAAAGCTGAATATTCAAAAGGTGTTATAGAAGCATTGGAAAGTGCTTTAATGGATATATGCCGTGGAATGTTGCCACTAGGTGGCGGAGTAAATCGAGGGCATGGCTACTTTAATGGTGAATTATTTAAAAACGGAGAGCTTTATGGAAGGAAATCAGAATAAAACAACAGATTGTTTTGTCGAGGACTTATCGCTTGTTATTCCTCAAGGGGAGTATACCGGGTATATTTGGATGAGTGATGAAACGACTTGTAAAGTCTTTAAAAATCAAAGTTTAGATAATGTACTCCCAAATAAAATCGATAATCCTTATATTGCGGAAGGCTTCTTGTGCAATGATAAATGGTCTTACAGCATTAAGTTTCTGAATGGGAAGTATCATTTCAGTAAATTTAATCTTGAAAAACTTAAAGGTGTAGAATATGAGTGTCATGAATATCTTCCCTCATTTAAGGATAAAGAGGTAAAGAAAATATGCTTTAATGAGTATTGGCGTCCTGAAAAGGATGAAAGATGTAATGGCTTTGAGACACTCAAACCGGCTGAATTCGTGTTTGTAGGATTTAAAATGAAAACTAAAGAATAACAGGAGGGTTTTATATGATACGTGCACCTTTTAACTTTATACGATTGTCTGATCAGGTTTTTTTCCCTGAATGGGCAGATAAGATATCACACGACGTTCCCTTTATCGATTGGTTCAGTGGAGTTATATCACTGGATATTACAGCTGTATCTCCTGTTTTTGTACGCAATGGACATACACAGGAAGATACAAATAATACGGGTAATGATCGATATAATTCATTTAGTCGGATAAATGAGAAATATTTCATTCCAGGTACTTCAATTAAAGGAGCGGTACGTAATGTTCTTAGCATTATTAGCAATGGGAAGATACGAGTAGATAAGAACCTGAAATTTGCTAAATATAAAAATACACCATTTGAGATTCTGCCTCTAAAACACCGATCATCTGAATTCGACTTAGCTGATTGTATATTTGGAGTGGTTGATGAAGATTCTTC
Source organism: Phocaeicola barnesiae DSM 18169 = JCM 13652 (assembly GCF_000374585.1). Lineage (GTDB taxonomy): Bacteria > Bacteroidota > Bacteroidia > Bacteroidales > Bacteroidaceae > Phocaeicola > Phocaeicola barnesiae. The sequence goes on along the minus strand of NZ_KB894662.1, from coordinate 38,698 downwards.
ATTAAAAGGAAGAGTTTCTTTTGGACATGCGTTTTGCACAAATGGACGTCCTCAAGTTAATTCTAAGGGGGTAAGATTAGTGCTAAGTTCACCGAAAGCTTCTTATTATCCAATTTATATAGAGCAAAACGGTAAGAATGGTAAAGTACGATATAAAACATACAATGACGATGACGGACAAATTGCAGGCTGGAAACGTTATCCTATACGTAATGAAGTTTGGGGAATAACCACTGGTAGCGATTTACTAGATACATTTTTGTATCCACTGGATACGAACTCCCATTTTACTTCTAAAGTGAGATTTTTTAATCTGAATACATTCGAACTAGGAGCATTACTGTCTGCTCTTACTTTTCATGATAATGAAAAAAACGCTTATTACCAACTGGGACAAGGTAAACCTTTTGGATATGGCAAAGTCAGAGTGAAGGTTCAGCTAAATTGTCTGGAAGGAAAATTTGTCAAATTATTAAAGGATGTTGATGCTTTAAAAGTGCTTATGGCATATTATGAAAGCCAAATGCAATTAAGAAAATTTCCATTGAAAGCAAGTTTATCGAAACTATTACCCATGGTTAGTAGTTCGGTTTCAGGGCATAATTTTGAATATATGACCATGTCTAATGTGAGGGCTAATAATGAGTTCTTACAAGAAGAGAAAAAAAAGAATTATTTACTACCTTTTACAGAACCATGTTCTGCAGCATTTCATTCTTTGTATAATCAATATGCACCAGTGGTTGATAATTTAAAAAATCAAATAGCTGATTTGTATAATAGCCAACAAAAAGATCGGGAAATTAGAATTGCAGAAGAAGAGCGAAGAAGACGAGAAGAAGAATTTAGGCGGTTAGAACAGGCTCGTATTGATGAAGAACAAAGGCAACAAAAAGTAGATTCATTAAAACAAGAAGGTTATGAATTAAAACAAAAACAAAATTATCAACAGGCTCTTACTTCTTTTGAAGAAGCATATTCCATTGAAGAAACATTAGAACTTAAACAACTGATTGATGAATGTAGGAGTAATTTGAATAAACAACAACGCCCTATTAATGAGTGTATCTTAAATAAAATAAGTTCTATTCCTGCTTATACAAACAATATAAGCAAATGGCTGAAGCTGAATAATCGAGATTTATCAGACGATGAAAAGCAGCAAATATTGGAACATGTTTTGGATGCTTATAATAAATTGAATAAAAGTAGCAAAAAGGACTGGAAGAAATCATTGAAAAAATTAAAAGAATTATTAGGTATGGATATTTCTGGCTTGTTTAAAGACTGAATTCTAAGGTCAGTAAAATGAATGAAGGAGCTAAAAGAAATTTGTTGTCGGGCCTCCTTAAATTATGCCTTTAAGGACAATAAGAATCTTTGAGCTCCTTCACAATTAAAATCACTTACACGGCAAAAATAAAAAGGCTGCATTCAATCGTCCGAACTACCACGGTTACACGTCAGAAGCTGATAATCCCTAAATTGTACAAATTTAAATACGGATCGTTTCTCATTACCAATCTGCTCACTGACGCGTTGGGTAGTAGATGCTACTACCTTATAACCTTTATTTACTAGAAGGGTAACCATCATGAAAGTAAAGACGGGTTCTCCAACCACATGTACAACTATTTTATTTGGGGGAGAAACACTAGAAAATTGTTCCACCTGGTTACAATACGACAGAGCAAGCCGATAGACCTGCTCTGTCGTATTATTGGGGTCTATTAGGGGGAATGGAATATCTACTATGTCTCCATAGTGACGAGCTGCTTTCAACTGATTTTCTTGCCAAGTCTCAGACGGGTGGTTTGATAGATTTATAAACATAACCGTAATTTATGCGTTTTCTACTTTTTCTGTAAACAGTTCATCGAATTGAATCATCATGACGTTTGGATTTGCTTTTGCCAAACCTTTAGCTCCCTGCCTAACATACACCATTTCTCTGCGACCTTTAATGGCATTTAAAGTCAAGGCACTAGTAACTACAGCAGTACCAGAAGTAATATTAACAATAATGTTTTCATCTGACAACCGATACTTCCTCATCATTATAACCAATTTATCATAACACTTTTCATTACAATCATCAAAATCATTGTAATCAGCGGGGTCTGTAAAATCAATCTCTAGATTGGGTAAATCAGCTATTCCTTTCTTCTTTAGAAAATATTTCACACTTTTATTTATTAAATCTGTATAAATTTCTTCTATTTCAGCAAGATATTTTTTTTTCCGTTCGTCTAATACAAACTCAAGCTTACCTTTACAACTATGAGATAAAAGAATTGCTTCGATTTTTGTATCATCAGCAGCATCTAAACAATCTGGAACAATTAAACCTTTTTCTAATAAAAGAGATTTTAAAGTTTTATCTTTATTCATTTTATTAATTGAAAAATCTTCATATTGTAAATAAACACGAAGCATCCGTGCTTTAAAAGACGCATATGCTTTGTCCAATGAATCTCCTGTAGCTTCTATTTTTAACAGACTCCACACTAATTCTATTTTATTAGGCATAAGTATTATCATTGTTTTTAGATTCTTATAATCTTCAAATGGATATGTCAGCGGCTCAATCGTATGATATGGCTTGTTTTTTATTAAAGATATACCAGAAATCAACAATGTTCTGCTGTCATTATTTATCTCTTTAGATTCTTTATAAATTGTAGGTTTGGTTAGAATAACAGTAATAAATCCTATAAAATACACGAGTATTCGATATAGGGAATAGTCTTCTTTTGCATAGTCCATACAAGCATCAGGAATCCAGGCAAAATAAAAAATGAATGACAGGACAAAAAGTATGTCTACCCAATTTCCTGAACAAGAGCTGGAAATCAATATCACAGCTTTTTCTTTAATTGTCGGATGCGGACGATTCACTCTCCTTTCTTTATTTCTTGTAACAAAATTTCTTATAAAGTAGAATAATAAAAAAAACACGACAATTAATAAAAACATAACTTTCATTAGAGTATTCCATTTATAAGGAAATGGTTCAAAAGGCAATTCTAATACTATCATTTTATCCCATAAAATGACGATAAAGAACAAGACAACAATTTGCAAACAACCCAAAAATTGGGCAAGACCATATTTAATTTTCATAAAAACAAGAATTTGATGGTTTTATTATCCCGAAAGGTAGAAAAAACTATCAATATAAACAATCTATATTCATACTTTTTGCTATTGAAGCACCTGATTTCTAGAATAGCCACCATTTTACCGCCATAAATAGATCCACAGAATAAATTTGGACAAAATTTATTTCATAAATCCATATTAATTTCGTAAATTGCTGAATTAAAGCTAATAAAGTAATCAATAGTTTTACACGTAAATAATTTATAAATTTTATTCCTATGTCATACTTCTCCTCCTATTTCACCAACTTGTCTGTTTCCAGCCTGTCACAGGTTTTGGAAAAATTATCCCGTACCTGTCTGTCTATTCCTGTTCCCCGTACCTCCCGATCAATGAAAGAGGAACTAGAATATACAGGCGATGTTACCGATTTGCTCTATGCGGTTTGTGTATTTCGCCGACACGTGCTACTGATAGGATTCGATGAGCTTCCGGCAAGTGAGCGTGGTACTTGGCTGGCCGATGAAGAAGGATATCAAAATGAGGCTCCACTGTATTTTTCGGAGAGTAGTCACCGTACTTCTCCGGTGTTTCTGATGAAGTTACTCCGTTCATCGCTTGCCACTTTATCGGAAGAGAAGTATGAAACATCCATCCTCTTAGTATGCAATTATCCGATTATCAACATAGAAGATATGCAGGAAGAATGGGAGGAAGAAGGTGTATGGGTCGCTCCGTCCTGTCCGTCCATCGAGGGCCTGAAGACTGGATTGATGGACCAGTTGAATGATGAAAAACTTCGGGGCGCTTTGTTGTCACTGTACGAACGAAGTATTCCAGACTTACTGAAATCTGTACAGCAAAAAAAGAAAAATGTGACAGAAGACATCATTTCAGAAACAGAGGATACAATGTGGAAAAACGATTCGGAAGAGGAGACAGATTTCGAAGATGAATTCGAGAAAGTGCTGAATGACTTCATTACCTGCGGACTGGAAGAAAATGATACGGAGAGTCCATTACTGGTGGAAGTAAAGGAAAAAGCGGATATCCCGATAAAGGGAACATGGAAGGAATTTCTGGATAAAGAGAGTACTCTGTACCAGTCTTTGGAAAAACTGGACTGGGAAGTCGCATACGGTACTCCAAAAACAGAACTGGACTGGCGGAAATCGGGAAAACTGGAATGGGTGGCATGGCCCGAAGCGAAACTATGGATACGTGTTACGACTGCCTTAGAAAGGGATGCAGTCTTTTTCGACTACCTGGAGGGAGCTGAGGTATATCTCGTAGACCATGAAAAGTATGTGGTGCGGGAGGAGAAAATACGACGTTGTGATATATGGAAGGATCAATGGGCAAAGATTTGTCTGGAAACTTTGCCGTTACAAAAGGGGGCTTCTTTGGGAGAATGGACGAATGGAGAAATTCTGATTGTGAAGGATGAAGTAGAGCTGGCTGTTCTGCCGTTGCGCTGGACGTACCTGCCGGCAATGCCCGATGTCCTTCGGTTCCGTGATGTCCGGTTGTACAGAAATGTTTCCTCGGTTCTGGAAACGTCAGACAGTACTACCGCATTGAGTTGTTTTGCCAGGAAAGGTTTACGTAATGTTTTGGCTGTCTATCGGGCGGAAAATGCTTGGGAAAAAGAATTTCCGGCGATGTTCCGTTGTCGTCTTTACGGAGATGTAGGTAATCTGCTGGCCGAAAAATATGTAACGGCATCTTTCCATGCCGACAGTAAGGAAGTGATAACACCGATACAATGGGGGAAAGCCGACGGCATTACATGGAAAAAAGCCCGTTACATGATTGAGGTGAGATTCAGGGAAGAAGTAGCCTTCTTTGCATTCTTTGAAGTAGGTAAAAATGACGTATCAGGTGTCTGTCGGAAAGATGAGACTACACCTACTGAAGGAGATGGCTCAGATTCAACTTCCGGTACAAAAACAGAAATGAGTTCTTGGGAAGAACTGCAGGAATTGCACGGAATGGATGAGTTCAGACAACGGATGGAAGAACTGGCTGCCTACAGACGATATATGGACCAACGGGGAAACATGGGATTTCAGACACCTTTGCCACCCTTACACATGGCTTTTATGGGAAACTCAACCACTAAAAAGCAGAAAGTGGCCAATTTATTGGGAAAACTGCTGTGCGACCTGAAATTTCTGAACAACGGAAAAGTCACCTATGTAGACTGGGAAGAATTTGTACAAAAAAACGCACGGAACAAATCCTTTACAAACGAAGAAGTATCGCTGGCAGACAATGTCCGTGCCGCTCAGGGGGGAATCCTGTTTCTTGACCGGGTATCTCCACCATCGGTCTGGGATGACAACAATGCACCACGTAATATAGAAAAAGAGGTATGGACAGACTTGGTGTCACGGCTGCAGAAAGACGATCAGAAGAACTGGGTCCTCGTACTATCGGGAAATGAGGCCATGATAGAGGAGACAATCAATCAATTCGACGAACTGTCCGAGAACATTCCCCCGCAAAACCGGTTCCACTTTGCAGACTATACACACGATGAGTTGATGGAAGTGGCATTTTCGTATTGCCGGCAGCATCATTACCGCCTCTCCGAGGATGCGGTAGATGCATTACGTAATAAAATCCAAGAAGAATTTATATGGACTGCCGGAACATGCAACAACTCGGAATTCATCGAGAACTTGTTTACAAACGAAATACTGGAGACTATGGCTCTCCGTGTCAGCAAACTGAAATTTCCTACTGCAACAGATTTAATGACCATCCGTAAAGAAGATATCCCGATGACTCCGAAAGAGAGCGGCAATGATATGCAGAAATTGAAAAAGATGGTAGGATTAGGCAGGCTGAAAGCCAACATCGAGAATCATCTGAATATGGTCCGGATGATGAAATGGCGCATGGATAAGGGGCTGGAAGCCTCCATGCCTCCTCTGCACATGATTTTTGTAGGAAACCCGGGTACCGGAAAGACAACAGTAGCTGACTTCATCGGAGAAATCTATGCCTCCATGGGACTGTTGTCGAAAGGAAAAGTCATTAAAGTTTCCCGTAACGATCTGGTAGGCCAATATCTTGGTCATACGGAAAAGAAGACTCAAGAATATTTGAAGCGAGCGGAAGGCAATGTGCTGTTCATCGATGAAGCATATTCCCTGTGTGCAGACGAAAACGGTAAGGACTTCGGACACCGGGTGATTGAAATCCTGTTGACTGTACTGGATAAGGACCAGGTGGATATGCTGGTGATTCTGGCTGGCTATCCGGAAGAAATGAAAAAAATGGTTGAAACTAATCCGGGCCTTCCTTCCCGTTTCCCATATACCTTCTATTTCAACGATTATTCGGTAGACGAACTGATGCAGATAGCCAGAAATTATGTAGAAAACAAGCATTATTTCTTTACACCCAAGGCATTTCAGACTCTACGAACGTTGGTGGAACGCCAATATGAGGACAAAGACCGTTACTGGGGAAATGCGCGTTTTATCGTACGGCTGATTTCTTCACAAATCCTTCCGGCCATGGGGAGCCGTTTAGCTGCTTTGCCTGCCGAAAAACGGGAAAACAAACGGACACTCCAGCAGATCTGTCTGGCTGATGTACAAGCATGCGATACTGTCAATCAGGTAGAACCGTTTGAGGAAGAAGAGATTGAGCAGGCACTCCGAAAACTGGATGCGATGGTAGGTCTGAACAGGGTAAAAGAATCGGTTCACAATTTTGTGACAGTTTCCCGTTATCTGCAGAAACGGGGACAGTCTTACTTCCGTGACGAACCACTGCGATGGAACTTTGTAGGAAACACAGGTACCGGCAAGAGTACGGTAGCCGGTATCCTGGCTGAAATCCTCCGAGCCATGCATGTACTGAATCGTGGAAATCTGGTAGAACTGAAAGCCGAAAACCTATACAATGTTCCGGATTATAAAGTGGACGAGCTTATCCGGAATGCCATGAAACAATCCGAACAGGGACTGCTGTTTGTAGACGGAGACGCTCCGATGTTCAAGAATCCGCAGACACGGTTCAACGGCCAGGAACTGCGTTTCAAGCTGAACTCCCTGATGATGGAGCTTCCGGGAAACTATGCGGTGGTGATAGCCGAACAGACTCCGTATGGCCGAGTATCAATGAACAACGAAGTTCCAACTGTTCTACCGGAAATGGACCATACCTTCTACTTCGAGGATTATTCCCCCGAAGAACTGATGGCCATTCTGTCAATGTGTCTGGAGAAACGGAATTTGTATCTGGAACCGAATGCTGTATCTCATATCAAAAAATATATTGGGGAACTGTGCGAGAATCGACCATTGGGTTATGCCAATGCCAGGACCATGAGTCTTCTGGCAAAAAACATCACTGATAACTATTTACTTCGTATCAGCATGACAAATAAAGTACATAACGGTCAAGTCATTCTGAAAGATGTGGAAAAATTCGTATGGAAAACTGTATTACAGCGGAAAAGAGTTGGATTTTAAAATACCGTCCCAAATAAAAAAGGCCACCCGTTTACGGGCAGCCTTGTTAGTTTGTCATACAGACGATTGTAAGATTATCCCAAGTGAATAGCTTCAGAAGGACAAACGTCAGCGCAAGTACCACATTCTGTGCAAGCGTCTGGGTTGATAGAATATTTGTCACCTTCTGAGATTGCTCCTACCGGACATTCATCGATACAAGTACCGCAAGCGATACAATCGTCACTAATTACGTAAGCCATTGTAGTAAAAAAGTTAAGTTATTATTAGTACTAATTGATGGTACAAAGGTAGCATTTTTAGCATAGATTGTAACATCAACATTACACTTTCTACCTAATTTGTATTTCGTCTAAATAGGCTCATTTCATCAGCGAATGATACATCACCTGCTGGATACGGGGACGGATGTTCAGCTGCATCAATGCCTTCCGGTCAAACGGATGCGGATAGATACGGTTACTCAGGAAGACAAAAATCAGTTCATTGTCCGGATCGACCCAAGCACAGGTACCGGTAAATCCGGTATGCCCAATGACCGAAGCCGGCGCCTCCTCGGCACAGGGATTGCTTGCCTCCCGTTCCATGTCCGGTTTATCGAACCCCAATCCACGACGACTGTTTTTAGCCTTAACGGTCAGGAAAAGCTCACAGGTAGCACGGGTCAGGTAACGGCGGTCGCCCAATACCCCTTTATCCAACAACATCTGATAGACTTGAGCCACATCGCGTGCCGCAGCAAACAGGCCGGCATTACCGGAAACCCCTCCCATGAAGGCAGCTGCCTCATCGTGGACATATCCCTGTAAAGGACCTTTCCGAAGGAAGTCTTCTTTCACGGTAGGCACAATCTGCGACTTTTCAAATTTACGGAGCGGATTATAGGTTATGTGCGTCAAGCCCATCGGCCGGTAAAAGACACTGTCCAGGTAAACATCCATCGAAGTTCCGGAAACAGCTTCCACCATCTCCTTCAGCAACATGAAATTCAAACAACTATAGCGGTAGGAATGTCCTTTCAACGGCGCCTTGACAATCTCGTCCAAAACTACCTTACGGAACTCCTTCTTCAGATAAATACCATCAGCCACCTGCAACGGATATTCGTCCGAATAGGTATCGGAAACATATTCCGGCTTATAAGCGAAAGAAGTACAGGCATACAGATTATCATCTACCTGCACCTGATGATTGGCATCGCGCTTCTTCCGGAACAGCCCTCCCTTGCAACTTTTCAGGTCGATGGCTTCCATGTAGAAAGGCAGATAAGCCGGCAGACCCGATTCGTGGAAAAGCAGTTCCTGTACGGTCAGATTTTCCTTGTTCGTCTTGCGGAGCTCCGGTATGAACTTAGACACCTTATCAGTCAGCCCGAATTTCCCTTCATCGTAGAGTTTCATGACTGCCAGTAAGGTACCTGTAGTCTTCGAGAGAGAAGCCAAATCATATAAATCATTTTCCCTGACCGGGGTTTCCTCTTCGTAGGTATGAGTTCCGAAACATTTGTTGTATACCGGATAACCTCCCTTCTGAATGAGGACGTGACATCCCGGATAAGCGCCGTTACGGATCCCTTCCCAAGCGATGGAATCTATCTGAGCCAATATGGATGCATCCATCCCGAAATCTTCCGGCTGGTACGAACGTGAAGCGTTCGGGTCGACAACGACACCGGCGCCTGCCAGTAAGGTTTCGCTAAGCGGAATGGACAGTTTTCCATTCACCAGTTCTTTTCCCAATAAAACACGTGCCACATATCGCTGGAGCTTATCGGTAGAATCGTGTGCCAGAATCACTGCCGAAGCCTTATTTACTGTCTGCGGAAGCTTCTCCAACACTTTCTGCGGTTCAAAACAGATAAGGACCAACGGCTTGTCGGCTGCCAGTTTCTGCAACCAGGCATCATAGGCATCGACATCCGAAGTATGAACTGCAACAATGACTCGTTGTGCCGGACGTAACCGTTCTTCAATCACTTTCAATGAATCCTGGCTGACACGCACCCAGGAAAGAGACATTTTTTCGCGCAAGTCCTTATAAAGAGGATAAGTCTCCGACAAGGTTTTCGATACACTGAGCAACACGTTGCCCGACAACGACAAATCCAAAGGCAACCACTCATTGTCATCCTTCGCTACAGTGACGGCAGCCTGTTGCAACTCCTCTATCAACCGGGTCGTTTCGGGAGTTGACAGGCGATTCTCTAATCCCTCGGAAACGATTTCCGGAGTCCGGTTCAAACCCAACGCATATTTATAGGTCAATACCTTCCGGCAGTGTTCCGTAATTTCTTCTTCCGTCAACTTTCCTTTCTTGACAGCTTCCAGAACGCCGGCCATCGACTTCTTCAGATTACGAGGTGCCAGCAGCAGATCATTGCCGGCTATCAACGCCTTGGCACAGACATCTTCATGTCCGGCTATACCTTTCATCTCCAAGGCATCGGTAAAGACAAGTCCCCGGAAGCCCAGTTCCCCTTTCAAAGTCTTTTTTACAATATCCGGCGAAACCGAAGCAGGCTCCACTCCCAGTTCAGGCACTTCCAGATGGCCGACCATCACCCCGTTGATTCCTGCATCTACGGCCTTACGGAACGGATAAAGTTCAACACTGTCCAAACGTTCCCGGGAAAAGCCCAAGTATGGCAGAAACTTGTGAGAATCCACATCGGTATCGCCATGTCCGGGAAAATGCTTACATACGGCTACGATACCACCGTCCTGCAGACCCTGCATATAAGCGATGACCTTTCGCGAAACATTCTCAGGATCACTGCCGAAGGAACGTACATTGATGACCGGATTATCTGGATTATTGTCCACATCGGCCACAGGTGCAAAATTCACATGTACCCCGATTTCATGCAACTGACGGGCCACTTCACGTCCATAAGTATAAAGTAACGAATCCTGTTCGATACATCCCAAGACCCGGTTTTTCGGAAACGAAGGAGTTCCTTTCAGCCGCATAGCCAGTCCCCACTCGCCGTCGAAAGTAATCAACAAGGGAATTTTCGACTGTCGCTGTGCCAGATTGGTAAGCTGTACCTGTTTCTGCACATCACCTCCCGAGAACAACAAGCCACCGATTCCATATTCCTTGATGGCCGTAGCTATATTCTCCTTGTTCTTCTGCGTAATAACCGGTGCTACTGTATGAATGAACAGTTGTCCGATTTTCTGTTTCAACGTCATCGATTGAAGCTGTTCGTCCACCCATTTGCGACAGGCCACCGTATCGGTTATCTGATTCAGTACACCGATTGGCTGGGCAGTCAACTGCCCCACCAGCAGCAATCCTATCAATATCCAACCTACTCTTCCCTTCTTCATACATCAATCCTTTTTCAGTTTGACTACCATTTTCCCGACAAAAACGGCACTTTTTCCCATCTGCTGAACCGGAATTTCTTTCCCATCCAGGTTCTGATAGTACTTAGGACCTTCAAAATAAGAGTGGGAATGTCCGCCCAAGACCACATCGATGTTCCGTGTATTCTCAATCAGCTCTACATCCGAATAAGGTTCGCCTTCCCATCCGAGATGAGACAGGCAGATAACCAGGTCACAGTTCTCCTGATTCTTCAGGATATCGGCCACACGCTGTCCTTCAGCTACCGGGTCCTTAAACTTGACATTTCCATAGTTTTCCTTTGCTACCAGTCCGTCCAATTGCGCTCCCAATCCGAAGACACCGATGCGGACACCGTCCCGTTCGATAACAACATACGGCTTTACCAGACCTTCCAAAACTGTACCCTGTACATCATAATTGGCACACACTATCGGATATTGAGCCAGTTTAAACAGACGGGCCATGTTATCCAACCCGAAATCGAATTCATGGTTGCCGATGGTTCCGGCGTCATATCCCATCTGATTCATCAGACGGACTTCCACTTCCCCCTTGAACAAATTATAATAAGGCGTACCTTGTGAGAAGTCTCCGCTATCGAACAGCAACAAGTCCTTATGTTCCTCCCGCTGCTGCTTGATGAAAGCGGCCCGACGCAACATACCTCCTTTACCGGCCAATAACGTATCGGCGTATTCCGTACTGAACGGCTCTACCCGACTATGCATATCGTTCGTATGAAATATGTAGATTTCCTTATCATGCTGAGCGGAAAGGATTCCGGTTGACAGACATATCCACAATAGGAACAAACTCATTTTTTTCATCTTCTATTCTCCTTTCTTTTCATTTGACAACAATACGGCCTTCTACCTTGGCCTGTACAAAAACTCCCTTTTGTTCGCATTCCTTGACATAATTCAACAATGCGTCCCGCAAAAGTCCGTCTGCCGGAAAAGTCTTCGACTTTGCATCGCGGAATGCCGTCATCTTATCGTTCCCTTCGGCCAGGTAATCAATGGTAGCTATCCGATAAACGGCCTGCGGATCTATGGCTTTCCCTGCGACAGTAGCCTCCAACAGTTTTCCGTCTTTCGAAATGACCAGACGGGCTCCACTCAATCCCTCACCATGCAGAGCGGCAATCTGTTCAAACAGCCTCAGCAAGGTAGCTCCATCCATCGTCAGCAGACACAGAGCATTTTCGAACGGAGTGATTTCGAACACATCCCCGTAAGTGATTTCTCCTTCAGAGAGCGCGCTGCGGATTCCTCCCATATTCATGACCGCTACATCCACTTTTTCGCCGGTCAACTTGGCTGTAGACTGCTTGATGACATCAGCCAACAGATTCGACAAGGGTGATTCCGGTCGATAAGAAACCAGATTAGCGGCCGAATGACCGATAACGGGAGACATGATGCTGTCTTTCCGTAACTGATAAGTCTTGAGCAAAGCTACCGCTCCCGCATCCGGATCTTTATCGTATACGGATGTCATGGCTACTCGCCCACCTTCTATTTCCGTCACTGTATAGCTGGAAGAACAGGCATACAACGATAACATTCCGGCCAACAGGCCTACCTTCATGTAATTCTTTATCATAAAAATTCTCCTTTATTTCATTTGAATGGTCAAATTTAGCCAAAAAAGAAAAGTCAACCAACATTCCACAAAAAATAAACAACCTTTATTTGGTCATTTGAAAGAAAATAGCTTACTTTGCACCGCTTTCGCGCAATCGCTGTCAAAGAAGAGTTACTTGATATGTTGCGTTGTAACGATCAAACAATTTAATTTAATAAGAACAATGGATTTAATTAAAATTGCAGAAGAAGCATTTGCTACTGGCAAACAGCATCCTTCATTCAAAGCTGGTGATACTATCACAGTAGCATACCGTATCGTTGAAGGTAACAAGGAACGTGTACAGATGTACCGTGGTGTTGTTATCAAAATTGCAGGTCATGGTGATAAGAAACGTTTCACTGTACGCAAAATGTCAGGAACTATCGGTGTAGAACGTATTTTCCCGCTGGAATCTCCGGCTATCGACAGCATCACTGTCAACAAAATCGGTAAAGTACGTCGCGCTAAATTGTATTACCTGCGTGCTCTTACTGGTAAGAAAGCTAGAATTCAGGAAAAACGCGCTAACAACGCATAAGCTGAAAACTATTATTCCTTACATAAAAAACCGGTCAGTTTCTCTGATCGGTTTTTTTATACCCGATTGTCTCGCTTTTTCCCAACAAAAAACATTTTATCTCCTTCCAAACTAAAAAAGGCTGTTTGGACTTTCTATATAAAACCCAAACAGCCTTCAAACTGTCTATCAGAAATCAGGGAACCGATTAGTTTTCTCTGACTTCCCAGCCCAATGCACTTGCGCCCAAAACAGCCGCATCAGCATCCTTCAACTGAGAAAGCAGCAACTTCGTCTTTCCTGCATAAATTTTCAATACGTTTTCATCCAATGCCTTCTGGATAGGCTTCATGATATAGTCACCCGATTTAGCCAAACCGCCGAACAGGATGATTGCTTCCGGACTAGAGAAAGCAATGAAATCTGCCAAAGCCTGTCCCAAGATAGTACCGGTAAATTCGAAGATATCCAATGCCAGCTTATCACCCTTCACAGCAGCATCGTATACATCCTTAGACTGGATTTCATCAGCCGGAATATCTCTCAACAAACTCGGTTCAGTACGCTGAATCAGGAATTCGCGAGCTGTACGTGTTACACCTGTAGCCGAGCAGTAAGTTTCCAAACAACCCTTACGGCCACAACCGCACTGACGACCGTTGCGATTGACTACCACGTGACCCAACTCACCGGCAAAGCCATCGTGTCCGTATACCAACTGACCGTTGATAACGATACCACTACCGACACCTGTACCCAAAGTAATCATGATGAAATCCTTCAAGCCACGAGCTGCGCCATAAGTCATTTCACCAATAGCCGCAGCATTCGCATCGTTTGTCAAGGCAGTAGGAATGCCCAACTGTTCTTCAAACATAGAAGCCAATGGAATCACACCTTTCCAAGGAAGATTTGGAGCAAACTCGATTGTACCGTTGTAATAGTTTCCGTTCGGAGCACCTACACCCATACCTTTAATCTTATCTGCACCGCCTACTTGCTGAATCAGTGGAACCAGTTTCTTACATACGGCATCCACATATTCTTCAATTTTATCATACTGCTGAGTCTTTACTGAATCAGTAGCCAATACATTACCACGTGAATCGACGACGCCAAACACCGTGTTTGTTCCGCCGATATCCATACCAACCACATATGGTTTCTCCATGTTGTTCATGTTCATGACATTAATTTTATTTAGGGTTAATTTTATGCACAAATGTAAAGAATACCCCAAAATAGAACAAATATTTTTCCCATTTTATTTACGAATTCCTGTAACTTTTTCTAATTTCGCAATGTTTTACTGACACAAACCTTAAAAAACATGATTCATTTAAAGGACATTCAAAAAACCTATCACGCCGGAGCTCCCCTTCATGTATTAAAAGGAATCAACCTGGACATCGAGAAAGGAGAATTCGTTTCCATCATGGGAGCCTCCGGATCAGGCAAGTCTACCCTACTTAACATTCTGGGTATTCTGGACAACTACGATTCAGGAGAATATTACCTGAATAACGTATTGATTCGCGACCTGAGCGAAACCCGTGCGGCCGAATACCGCAACCGTATGATTGGATTCATCTTCCAGTCCTTCAACCTTATTTCTTTCAAAAATGCCATGGAGAATGTGGCCCTTCCCTTGTTCTATCAGGGAGTAGGACGAAAAAGACGGAACGAACTGGCCATGGAATACCTGGAAAAACTGGGTCTGAAAGAATGGGCACACCACATGCCCAATGAATTGTCCGGCGGACAAAAACAGCGTGTGGCCATCGCCCGTGCACTGATTTCAAAACCTCAAATCATCCTGGCCGACGAACCGACAGGAGCATTGGACAGCAAAACTTCGATAGAAGTGATGAACATTCTGAAAGAGCTGCACCGGGATGAAGGACTCACCATCATCGTAGTGACCCACGAAAGCGGTGTGGCCAACCAGACCGACAAGATTATCCACATCAAAGACGGAATCATCGGAGAAATAGAAGAGAATCTGAACCACGACGCTTCTCCTTTCGGTGTCAACGGATACATGAAATAACACACCTCTCACCATGACAGATCTGATACAAGAAATCTACGGAACCATCATGCGCAACAAACTGCGCACCGCCCTCACAGGCTTTTCCGTAGCCTGGGGTATTTTCATGCTTATTGTTCTATTGGGCGCCGGAAACGGCCTCATCCATGCCTTCGAAGGACAGACGGCAGACATGAAGATGAACTCCATGAAAATATATCCGGGAAATACGAGCAAGCCCTATCACGGCTTGAAAGAAGGACGAAACATTACCTTGAACGAAGGAGACCGGAAACAGACGGCCCAAAGTTTCCCCGAACACATCATTACGACGGGAGCTACTGTCAGCCAAAGCAATGTTTATCTGAGCTATGAAAAAGAAGCCGTCAGCATCACGCTGGACGGAGTCTTCCCCAACTACACCGACCTGGAAGCTGCCAAACTGAAGAAAGGACGGTTCATCAACGACCGCGACATCCGTGAACGACGGAAAGTCATCGTGTTGCATGAAAAAACAGTAGAGCAACTGTTCCCGAAGACAGAAGCCATCGGAAAGTATATCCAGGCACAAGGAGTGGTTTATCTGGTTGTAGGCATCTACGCCGACCAGAACAGCTTTTCTCCCTCGGCCCTGGTACCTTTCAGTACCGTCCAGCTGGTCTATGGAAAAGGCGACAGCATTGACAACATCGCCTTCACGACCCGTGGTATTACCGATGAGGCAGCAAGCCAGCAGTTCACTCAGGACTACCGTGAAATGATGGGACAACGGAAACAGTTTGCCGCCGATGACGAAAGTGCCATCTGGATTTGGGACCGCTTCACACAGTATCTCCAGCAACAGGCAGGAAACGAGATTCTGCACATTGCCATTTGGGTAATCGGTATCTTCACCCTATTGAGCGGTATTGTAGGAGTCAGCAACATCATGCTGATTACCGTACGCGAACGTACCCACGAATTCGGAATCCGCAAAGCCCTGGGTGCCAAACCCAGCTCCATCCTGTGGCTGATTATTTCGGAAAGTGTGGTCATCACCACCTTCTTCGGCTATATCGGCATGGTAGCAGGCATTGCCGTGACAGAGTACATGAACATCGTAGCCGGCAAACAGACCATGGATATGGGAGTATTCTCGATGACTTTCTTCGAAAATCCGACCGTTGACCTGGGAATTGCCGTACAGGCTACCCTCACCTTAATCATAGCGGGAACACTGGCCGGACTCTTCCCAGCACGGAAAGCAGTCCAAATCCGTCCCATCGAAGCACTTAGAGCAGACTGATTATGAAAAAATTCGATTTAGATACATGGCAAGAAATACTTGTCACCATCACACGCAACAAGACACGAAGCTTACTGACAGCCTTCGGTATCTTCTGGGGCATCTTCATGCTGATTGCCCTGATGGGAGGAGCCAAAGGCATGCAGGACAAGCTGTCACAGCAATTCCAAGGTTTTGCCACCAATTCGGGTTTTTTGGGGACGAACCTGACCAGCAAGGCTTACAAAGGTTTCCAGCAAGGACGATACTGGGACCTGGAAAACAAAGATGTGGAACGCATCCGCCGCAACGTAGACGAAGTAGATATCGTCACCCCCAGTCTGGCCAAATGGGGCATCAATGCCGTTTACCAGGATAAGAAGATTTCCGGTACCTTGAAAGGACTGTATCCCGAATATGGACAGATAGAAGAACCGCAGATAACCATGGGACGCTACCTGAATGACATGGACATCCGTGACCAACGGAAGGTATGCGTCATCGGTAAACGTATTTACGAAACCCTTTTCCCGGGAGGAGAAGACCCCTGCGGAAACTACATTGAAGTAAACGGAATCTATTACCGGGTAATCGGCGTAAGCATGGCCAGCGGTAACATCTCCATTCAGGGAAGGTCCGAAACGTCCATTATCATTCCTTTCAGTACCATGCAGAACAACTACAACTTCGGACAGAAAATCCAGTTGCTGTGCTACACGGCACGACGGGGATATTCCATCAGCGAAGTTGAAAAGAAAGTAGCTCAGGTAGTGAAAAAAGCTCACCTCATCCATCCGGACGACAAGCAGGCACTCATCCAAGTAAATGCGGAAGCCATGTTCACCATGGTAGACAACCTGTTCTCGGGTATCCGTATTCTGGGGTGGATGGTCGGACTGGGTACCTTGCTGGCCGGTGCCATTGGAGTCAGTAACATCATGATGGTGACAGTCAAGGAACGTACTACCGAAATCGGTATACGCCGGGCCATTGGAGCCAAACCGAACGATATCCTACAACAGATACTGTCGGAGAGTATCGTACTTACCCTTGTTGCGGGCATGGCCGGCATTTCACTGGCCGTCTTTCTGCTGGATATCATGGAAAGCGTCACCTCTACCCCCACTGCACCCGTCGGTTTCCAGATAGGATTTGGCGAGGCCATAGGTGCCTACATCCTGCTGATTGTATTGGGACTGCTGGCCGGGCTCTTCCCGGCTTACCGGGCCATGGCCATCAAACCGATAGAAGCCATCCGTGATGAATAAGAAAAACATACACACCGAAATAAAACGATAACAAAGAACAAAAAAACATTTAGCCTTATGAAGAAATATGTAAAAGTAGCCGTGCTGATACTTATCGGCCTGATTTTCGTAGGAACCTTCGTATTCCTCTACCAGAAATCACAACCCAAAGAGACTGTCTACGAGGTATCGCCTGTAGGAACTGATACCCTGGTACAGACCACCGTAGCGACGGGAAAGATAGAACCACGCGATGAAGTACAAATCAAGCCACAGATTTCGGGTATCATAGCCGAAGTCTACAAGGAAGCCGGACAAACCGTGAAAGCAGGCGAAGTAATCGCTAAAGTCAAAGTGATTCCGGAACTGGGACAGCTCAACTCGGCCGAAAGCCGCGTGCGTCTGGCCACCATCAACGGCAAACAGGCAGAAACAGACCTGGAGCGCATGGAAGAACTCTACCAGTGCAAACTCGTAAGCAGCGAAGAATACGAAAAGACACTCCTGGCCGCCAAACAGGCACGCGAAGAGCTGCAGGCAGCCAAAGACAACCTGGAAATTGTGAAAGAAGGTATCACGAAAAACAGTGCCTCGTTCAGTAGTACCCTTATCCGCTCTACCATCGACGGACTGATTCTGGATGTCCCCATCAAGGTAGGTAACTCGGTCATCATGAGTAACACCTTCAACGATGGTACTACCATCGCTACCGTAGCCGACATGACTGACCTGATTTTCCGCGGTAACGTAGACGAAACCGAAGTGGGACGCATACACGAAGGCATCCCTGTCAAGATAACCTTGGGTGCCCTGCAGAACATGACTTTCGACGCGACCCTGGAATACATCTCGCCCAAGAGCGTAGAAAACAACGGAGCCAACCAGTTTGAAATCAAGGCAGCTATCGATGTTCCGTCCGACGTAACCATCCGTTCAGGCTACAGTGCCAATGCGGAAATGGAACTTCAACGGGCCGATAACGTACTGTGCGTTCCTGAAAGCGCATTGGAATTCCAAGGTGACTCTACCTTTGTCTATGTATTGACAGACAGCATACCGGTACAGAAATTTGTCCGCCGACAGGTCACTACAGGCATCAGCGACGGTATTAAAATTGAAATCAAAAAGGGTCTGAAGGCCAACGAACAGGTACGCGGACTGAAAAAGGAGGTATAAACTATGAAACTGAAACATATCCTGCTGGCAGCCGCCTGGACGGCCGTACTGCCCGTATCAGCCCAAGAAAGCTGGGACCTGGAGCGGTGTATCCGCTATGCCATCGACCACAACATTTCCATCAAGCAACAGGAAGCGACACAACAGCAGAACGAAATCGAAGTGAATACGGCCAAATGGAGCCGTCTGCCCAACCTGAACGGAAGCACATCCTATTCTTTCAACTTCGGACGAAGCCTACAGGCCGACAATACGTATCAGAGCATCAATACTCAGAATACCAGCTTCAGCCTGAGCACATCCATTCCGTTGTTTACAGGAATGCAGATTCCTAACAACATCGCTTTGGCCAAACTGAACCTGAAAGCTGCTATAGAGGACCTACAGAAAGCCAAAGAAGACATCAGTGTACAAGTCGCTTCGGCCTACCTGCAAGTGCTCTTCAACCAGGAACTGGCCAAGGTAGCGCACGAACAGGTACAATTGAGCGAAGAGATGCTGGCACAGAAACAGGCTTATTTCGACAATGGGAAAGCATCGGAGTCGGAACTTTATGAGGCCAAATCCCGTCTGGCACAAGACCAGCTTTCCGCCGTCCAGGCAGACAATAACTGCCAGTTGGCCCTGTTGGATCTGAGTCAGCTTCTGGAACTTCCTTCGCCGGAAGGCTTTCAGATTGTAACCCCGGATGTAGATTTCATCACCTTGCCCGGACAGCTTACTCCCCCATCGGAAATCTTCAGCACAGCCCTTCAGATAAAGCCTGCCATCCGTGCCGCACAATATCGGCTGGAAGGTGCCGCCAAGAACGTACGTATTGCGCAAAGCGCCTACTATCCGCAACTCAGCTTCGGAGGAGGTATCGGTACCAATTATTACAAGGTATCAGGAATGGGAAACAACAGCTTCGGGTCGCAGCTGAAAGACAACTTCAGCCAGTACATCGGACTGACGCTTAGCGTTCCTATCTTCAACCGCTTCAGCACCCGCAACCGGGTACGCAGCGCCCGTGTTCAGGAAATCCTGCAGAACTGGCAGTTGGAAGACAGCAAAAAGACACTGTACAAGGAAATCCAGCAGGCTTATTACAACGCCGTAAATGCCATTTCTAAATACGAAAGCAGCAAGACAGCAGACGAAGCCGCCAAAGCCTCGTTTACTCTTCTGAAAGAAAAGTATGCCCTTGGCAAAGCCAACGCTACGGAATACAACGAATCACGTACAGCCTGGATGAAAACGGTTTCGGACCGTATCCAAGCCAAATATGATTACATTTTCAGAGTAAAACTGCTTGATTTCTACCAAGGAAAGCCACTCACGTATTAATAAGGCATGAAAAAAAATGAAGCATGAAAAGAAAGCCGGAATATCGTAAAATCCAATAATATCCGGTATCTTCTCCATGCTTCATTTTCTGTTTCAATTACTCTTCATTCAACAAGTAGGCACGTGCAGGCCCTTTCACATCAATGACCGGAGCTACCGCCTCAGCCTGTTCGGCTGTAATGACTCCTTTTACGAGAAGACGCTTCGCCAGCAACTGGAAATAACCCGCCTGGTTCTCCTTCAACGTTGCATCCGGATTGAATACCGAGCGGAAATGCTTCGGCTTCGGAATGATGGAAGCCAGGAAAAACGCCTCATTCACCGTCAGGTCAGACGGTTCCTTATCGAAATAGAAACGGGAAGCTTCGCAGGCGCCGTAAACTAGCGGTCCCCACTCCACAATATTCAGATACACTTCATACATCCGCTCCTTCGAGGTTATCCGCTGGTTCTCGATGAGCCACACCAGCAACGCCTCTTCCAGTTTCCGGGCAATGTTCTTATGCCGGTTCAAGAAAATATTCTTCACCAACTGCATGGAAATGGTACTACCGCCACGGGCAAAACGTCCTACCTGCAGGTCATAGGCCAAAGCTTCCTGAATAGCCCCCGGCAGAAATCCCTGATGATAGAAAAAACCACCGTCCTCCGACTGTAATATGGCCATCTGCAACAAAGGGGAAATCCGCTCCAACGAACGGAAATTCGGATTGGAAGGTCCGATGGCAAAGGTACGGACAGGCATATCATGTTCATAGGCCGTATACTCGAACTCCTCATTCATACGGCCCAGTCCGGTATTTCCATAATCTGTGATACGGAATCCCTGCCCCACAAGGTCCGATGAAAACCGGAGGCTGTCCAGACAATTCCAGTCGATATCCACCCGCAAATCATACTTCAGATTCCCCGTAGTGCGTAATCCGTGTACGTGATGGAAGAGACCGGCCGGAAGAGAAGCGAACAGTTGTGAAGAAGGGAAAGGTTCCTTATGGACAGAGGCCGTCAGGTGCCAGCGTCCGTTCTTTTCCAACCGTACATACGGATGGAACTGAAGTTCGTTGACCGTCACTTCGGAAAGGCTGTCCAGCACAAAGGCCTGCTTCTCTACACACACCGTATAGTCCAATTGTCCCCGGTTCAACAAAATGGTATCAGGGGAAAGTGCCTGATGGAAAATCTCCAGTCCGGCTACCGAAGCGCTTCCCTCCAACATCCGTTGTCCTGACTGACCGGGATGTTCCTCCAATGAAAAAGCAATGGAATCAAAAGCCACCGTGGCCTGGTAATGCGGACCGATATACGGTAACAGCACCCGTCCCGAAGCCCCGCATCCGGAAAGTTTTCCTTTCATCAGGCGCTCCCGGTGAGCCAGAAAGCCCGAAACATTCCAACACCCTTTCTCATTGCCTTCCGTCACCCGGATATCTGCCTGGAAACGGTTGTCAACAATCTTCATCGAAGGTATGTCAAAAGAAGTAACCAGCGAATCCCGTTGTCCGATAATCCGGACGCGATTGAATCCGCCGTTTTCCGGAAGAAGACGGAACACGACATCCGCCAGCCGCTTTACCCGTGTAGCATAATCAGCCTGAACCTGTTTCCGGGCTTCATCCTCGACCGTCTTCTTCGGACTGCGGAAAAGACAGTCGTAATTCGACACTCCGTGCTTCTTCACGAAAGAAAGAGACAGCCCGTCGGCATCTATACTGCGCACAGACAGCTTCCGCTGAAGCAAAGGCAAGACATCCAACCGAAGCCGTAGATACTCCAACCGAAGCAATGTATCCCGCTGAGGAGGCACCACAGAAAGCCCCTTCAGCTCCACATCCGAAAATGAAGCGAACCGAAGCTCATCGTACGCTATCCGTAAATCCAGCCGCTGCTCCAGTTGCCCGATTTTCTGACCCGCTATCCGACGGAGCAAAGCACCCCGTCCGAAAAAAAGTCCCGCTACTGCCAGCAGCAATAGCGAGACCAATCCGATTGTAACTCGTTTTACCCACAATTTCATTTGTCTGAACAGATTGGTAACGGTTACAAAAATACAAGTAAACTACATTTCACGCAAGGAACGGCGGTCAGTTTGTTTCCGGTTTCCGTCATTATTTTTCCGATTTACCTGCCTCACATTTCCACGATTCTGCGAGCGTTGCGTACTCGACGGACGTTTCCCGATTTCTGGCTTTCTACCAGCTTCCGGACGGCTCCCAGCCTGCGGACGACTCCCAGCCTGCGGACGACTTCCGGCCTGCGGACGACTTCCGGCCTGCGGACGACTCCCAGCCTGCGGACGACTTCCGGCCTGCGGACGGTTAGCCGGTCTGTTCGGACGGACAGACGGAGCAGAATTTCCCGGATGGTTTGACGGACGGTTTGCCTCCGGCTTATGGGGGCGATTTCCCGGACGGTTCGCCTCCGGTCCACCCGGACGATTACCCGGTTTCGGACCCACCGGTGTAAAATGATACCCCGGTCCGCCCGGCTTCGGTGCCGGAACTCGACCCGGCCGTACTCCCGGACGAGCTCCCGGTCCGAAATCATGTTTCCTGAAATCCGGACGGGCACGGAAATATCCACCATATACGGCATGAGTGTAACGTCGGCCGAAGTGTTCCCGGTAATAGCTTCTTCCACCGCAATGGAACCGACTGTGTGCGCCCCGATATGTCAAGTAATGCCGGGGACGACCGAAATAAAAGAAAGTCCGGTTCGGATAAATCTGATATACACGCAGGTAACAACAATGGTTTACCGCATAAATCGGCCGGAAGAAATAATCCAAGGCCATGAAACGCAGGTATTCCGCACTCGACAGAATCCAGCGAAGGTCATCGTTCCGTTCATCCAGATAACGGTAATAAGCATCCATCGCCGCTGCCCGCGAATAAGCCAAGTCGTTGATATACGGGTCGATTCCACACAGGAAATCAAAATTCACTTCATACAGGTCATCGTACTGGTATTGGTTCAGATTCAGTTCGAAGGCCATTCGGTCGGTCAGGAAACGGGCATGTACCCGGATATCTCCCAAGCCGGAGGCCTTGGCCGGAAGTACCATCCAGCAAAGCCCCATCACCAGCCATACAATCAGATTTCTTTTACTCATATCTCTCGGTTTTAACAGATTAGGAAAGTGGAGTTTCCTCCTTTCACGATACAAAAATAGGAGGATAAAAATCCTCCTGCAACAGAAACCTCCCATCCTTCAGTAGGGACTTTCCTATTTCTGATAGGGAATCACGCCAGGCGGATTCCTTCGTCCTCCAGAACAACCAACCGTTTCTTATACAAGTCACCCACGGCTTTCTTGAATGTCTTCTTACTGACACCGAACGTATTATAAATGACCGTCGCATCCGTCTTGTCAGTCATCGGAATGTACCCTTGATTCTCGCGGATATAATCCAGCAGGATATCCACAAAGTCTTTCACTTTCTTCCGTCCGTCGGGCTGTAATTCCAGATCTATCTTTCCGTCCTCGCGTACTTGCTTGACATAGGCCTCCAGTTCCATACCCGGCTCCAACGTCTGGAAAATCTCGTTATGGTACAGCATACCGTAATACCGGTTCTCTACAATCACTTTAAATCCTAAGTCTGTACGTTGCCATACCAGTACCTTCACCTGCTCGCCTTTCCGGTAGTCGGCCCCTTCTTTCTCCAGGAAGTGTTCCACCTTGGCCGAAGCCATGATGCGGTAACTCTCTTCGTCCAGATGCACATATACCAGGTAACGGCGTCCCTTCTGCATCTTCATCTTTTGTTCGCGGAAAGGGACAAACAGGTCCTTCATCAGTCCCCAGTTCAGGAAAGCCCCGAACTCATTGACCCAGGCCACCTCCAGGTAAGCAAATTCACCCACCTGCGCATAGGGATGCAAGGTAGTCGCTACCAGACGTTCATCCATATCCAGATAGATAAACACGTTCAGCATATCGCCCGGCTTGCAGCCTTCCGGCACATAACGCTTCGGCAACAGAATCTCGCCGTCATCTCCTCCATCCAGGTACATGCCGAAATCGACTTCCTTTACAACTTCCAACTGATTGTACCGTCCTAATTGTATATGACTCATACTTTTTCTTTTTAATGATAATACGGCGTAAAGATACAAAATGACTCTCTTTTTTTTCCATAGTTGACCGAAAATCTCTACCTTTACCTTTAATTAGAATCAACGACTTAAAAACATCCATCTATGAAACACCTTAAGAACTGGATACTGGCTGCCCTGTTGGGAGTCAATATCGCCGGGAATGTCTCTGCACAGACCTCCCAACAGCCCATTACCGTAAACTGGGGAACCTTCAATATCCGTTATGACAATCCAGATGACCAGGAAAACAACTGGAAATTCCGGAAAGACCGGGTAGCAACCTTCATCCAACAGGAAAAACTGGACATCGTGGGAATGCAGGAAGTGCTGCATAACCAACTGGAAGACCTGAAAACACGGTTACCGGAATATGCCGAAGTAGGTATCGGTCGGGAAGACGGAAAACAACAGGGAGAATATGCACCTATCTTCTACCGCAAGGACCGTTTCAAACTATTGGACAGCAACACCTTCTGGTTGTCCCAATATCCGGACAGTGTAGGATTCATCGGTTGGGACGGTGCATGCACCCGTATCGCAACCTGGGCCAAACTGGAAGAAAAAAGTACCGGAAAGATTTTCCTGGCTGTGAATACCCACATGGACCATGTAGGCGTAGAAGCCCGTCGGAAAGGGGCCTTGCTGATTATTGAACGCATCCAGGAGATTGTAGGGAACCGCCCTGCCGTACTGACCGGCGATTTTAACGTAAACGATGCATCGGAAGCCTACCAGACACTGACCACCAACAAATTCGTCCTGAAAGATGCCTACAAGACAGCCGATGTGAAAGAAGGGGTTTCCTATACCTTCCACGATTTCGGAAAAATCCCGATGGACGAACGGGAAAAGATAGACTTCATCTTCGTCACTCCACAAATCAAGGTGAACCGTAGCTGGATTCCGAAAGAGAATGCCGACGGAAAAGGGTTGCTCTCCGACCACAACCCCCAACTGGCTACCTTACAGTTCTGACAATAACCACTCCTGGTTTCATACTCCGAAAAACAAACGGAGGTTTTATTTCCATTCACAAGCAGGCATCCGGCTGGCAGAAAATCCACCGGATGCCTGTTTCATTTTTACCAACCATCCGAAAAACAGTCATTTCCTCTACCTCCATCCGTTCTTTCTACAGAAAAGGAAAATATGAACATCCAAAGCGAAAATGCCGTAATATCCATCCGAAGCTAACAGCCTATCTTTGCATCAGATAAACGAAACAAAGATATGAAAAGACTATTACTCACATTTGCTGTAACCTGTTCACTTTTTCCGCTGAAGGCACAGGAGGTGCTTACACTGGAACAATGTCTGAAGATAGGCATAGAGAACAACCTGTCGCTGGAGGCCAGGCGCAACGACATCCGGAAAGGGAAGCATACGATTTCGGAAAACCGTGCCAAGCTGCTGCCTCAGATTACTGCGACCGCCTCATTCAACGACAACTTCAACCCTCCGGTTTCCGTAACCGACGGCTCTGCCTATGGGAACCCGTATAACGTGACCCACACCCTGCAATACAATGCTTCGGCAGGGCTCCAGCTACAGATGCCGCTGTACAACCAGACCATCTACACCGCACTCTCGATAGCCGAGACCATGGACAAAATCAACGGACTCTCCTACGAGAAAGCCCGCGAAGACCTGATGATGCAGATAGCCCAGATGTATTACCTGGGACAAAGCACATCGGAACAGCTTGCCATCGTCAAGGGAAATATCCGCCGGCTGGAAGAGTTGAAAGACATCACAACCGCTTTTTTCGACAACGGCATGGCCATGGAAGTCGATGTAAAGCGTGTCAATATCAACCTGGAGAACCTGCAGGTACAGTACGACAACGCGGTCTCAATGCTGACTCAGCAGCTCAACCTGCTGAAATATGTAATGGATTATCCGGCCGAAAAGGAAATCTCCCTTACGCCGGTAGTTACCGAACACATCACGCCGGTAGCCTTAAGCGGATTATCCGAAAACCTGTCTGAACTGCGGCTGCTCCGTCAACAGGGTACCTTAGCCGAACAGCAACAGAAGATGATTTCCCAAGGTTACCTGCCGTCGCTCAGCCTGACCGGAAACTTCATGTATTCAGCCTTTACAGACAAAGCGAAGAACTGGTTCCACTCCGGACCGTCAAACCACTGGTATAATTCTTCGGGCATCGGCCTGACACTACGTATCCCGATTTTCGACGGATTCGACAAACGCTCCAAACTGCGGAAAGCCCGGATAGATACCGAAAACGTAAAGCTTGCCTACGAGAATACCCGGAAAAACCTGCAGACCCAGTATCTGAACGCCACCAACGAGCTGATGAACAGCCAACGGAACTTCACGAAACAGAAGGACAATTACCTGTTGGCCGAAGATGTGTACGAAGTCACTTCCGACCGTTACCGTGAAGGCATCGCTTCGATGACGGAAGTCCTGCAGGACGAAATGCGGATGAGCGAAGCCCAGAACAATTACGTCAACGCGCACTACAACTACCGGATGACCAATCTTTCTCTGCTGAAACTGACCGGAAATCTGGAAACCCTACTGAAGTAGAACCACTTTAAACAACATTTTAAGGCTGTTTAGATACAGCCCCATCCACCTCTTAAAAAACGATAACATGGAAACGAAAGAACAGAACATACCGAACAATACCTTGGAACAACAAGCCAACCGACTCAAGAAACAACGCCGCCGCCAACGGGTAGCCAGTGCCTTCGGCATTCTTATCCTCCTGGTAGGACTGATACAGATTGTCCAACTTTTCACAGATTACCGGTTGAACGAAACCAGTAACGATGCCCAGGTAGAGCAATACATCTCCCCCGTCAACCTCCGCGCATCGGGCTATATCAAGAGAATCTGCTTCACGGAACATCAATCGGTGAAAAAGGGAGATACCCTGATGATACTCGACGACCGGGAATACAAGATACGGGTCATGGAAGCAGAAGCCGCCCTCAAGGATGCATTGGCCGGAGCTGCCGTCATCGGACAAAGCCTTCATACCACCCAGGCTTCGGCTTCGGTATTCGAAGCTTCCATCTCGGAAGTGGAAATCCGACTGGCCAAACTGGAGAAAGACCGCCAGCGCTATGAGAACTTGCTGCAACGGAATGCTGCCACACCTATCCAACTGGAACAGGTAACCACTGAATACGAGGCTACCCGCAAGAAACTGGAGGCCTTGAAACGCCAGCAGAAAGCTGCCCTTTCAGGAGTAAATGAAGTGTCTACCCGGCGTGAAAGTACCGAAGCCGCCATCCAACGGGCACGTGCCGCTCTCGAAATGGCCCGACTGAACCTTTCGTATACCGTAGTGACAGCCCCGTGTGACGGAAAACTCGGTCGCCGTTCCATCGAGGAAGGACAATACATCTCTGCCGGACAGACCATCACCTACATCCTGCCCGATACCCAGAAATGGGTGATAGCCAATTACAAGGAAACCCAGGTAGAGAACCTCTCCGTCGGTCAGGAAGTCCGTCTGACGGTAGACGCCATCAGCGGAAAGGAATTTACCGGGAAAATAACAGCCATTTCGGGTGCTACCGGTTCCAAGTATTCGCTGGTGCCCACCGACAACTCCGCCGGCAACTTCGTGAAAATACGCCAACGCATACCGGTACGCATCGATTTCGTGAATCTATCTCCGGAAGACAACGAGCGGTTGGCAGCCGGTATGATGGTCATTGTCAAAGCTAAAATCTAAGAAACACCATGGCTTGTCGTCCGAAAAACTATCCGTTCTATAATTGGGTACCCAAACCATTGGGTATCCTGATTCTGATACTGCTCTTCGTCCCCATCCTCACAGTAGGAGGGGTCTATACCGCCAATAGCGGTGAGATGACCAGCGGACTGGGCCTCCAGTCGGAACATATCCAGTTCGTCGGGTTCGTTACCTCTATCGGGATGGCCGCCTTCTCGCCCTTCTTCTACCAGTTGGTATGTATCCGTCGGGAAAAGATGATGTGTATTGCCGGTTTCTCCCTGCTGTATCTGCTGAGCTACGTCTGTGCGATAACCGACAGCATCTTCCTGCTGGGGTTATGCAGCCTCATCATGGGCTTCCTGCGCATGGTACTCATGATGGTCAACCTCTTCACCCTTATCCGGTACGCTTTCGGTATGGAAGCCACCCGCAACATCACTCCCGGCATGGAACCCGATACCGAAGAGGGTTGGGACAAGCTGGACAAGGAAAAAAGTCAGAGCATGCCTATCATCTACCTGTTCTTCATGATTCTGGGGCAGGTAGGCACTTCACTCACAGCCTGGCTGGCATACGCCTACCAATGGCAGGATGTGTACTACTACATGATGGGAATGACACTGGTTGCCATCCTGGTGGTTTTCCTGACCATGCCTTACCATCCTTATGCAGGCAGACGTTTTCCCATCAACTTCCGGAAATTCGGCAGCGTATCAGTATTCAGCGCCCTGATGACCTGTATCATTTACGTGTTGGTGTACGGAAAGACCCTCGACTGGTATGCAGATGCTACGATTGTACGTTCCACCGTACTGGCGATATTCTTCGCAGGAGTA
The DNA here is from genome assembly GCF_000374585.1 of Phocaeicola barnesiae DSM 18169 = JCM 13652. Classification (GTDB taxonomy): domain Bacteria; phylum Bacteroidota; class Bacteroidia; order Bacteroidales; family Bacteroidaceae; genus Phocaeicola; species Phocaeicola barnesiae. Next base: position 9,915 of record NZ_KB894662.1, on the reverse strand, counting down.
TTCCTTTACCTGGAATCTTCCGGTCGGTCGCCCTACTTCCTGCTGGACATCTTCCGCCTGCGTACCATCCGCATGGGAATTGTCCTGTTCCTTCTGCTGATGATTTTCAACACCAGCTCCCTGTTTGTAAACGTGTTCACCGGAGTAGGTATGCAGATAGACAACTGGCAGAATGCTGCTTTGGGCAACTGGAGTATCGCCGGTTACCTCATCGGAGCCATAATTGCCATTGTCCCCGGCTCACGAGGCGTGAAACTGAAATACCTTTTCGCCGCAGGCTTCCTGCTGATAGGTGCATCGGCCTTGTTCATGTACTTCGAGGTACAGAATGCCGGACTCTATGAACGCATGAAATACCCGGTCATCATCCGTGCTACCGGTATGATGCTCCTTTATTCGCTCACGGCCGTCCACGCCAACCAGCGTATGCCTTACCGCTACCTGTCTACCTGGATTTGCATCATGCTTACCGTGCGTATGGTTATCGGTCCGGGTATCGGTACCGCTCTTTACACCAATGTACTCCAAGAACGGCAACAACATTATATCACCCGTTTCGCCCAGGATACAGACCGTACCCATCTGCAGGCAGCCGCTTCGTACGACCAGACTGTAAACGGTATGCGTTATCAGGGGCGGAGCGAAACCGAAGCCGAAAACATGGCCGCCATTTCCACCAAAGGAAAGATACAGGTACAGGCCACCCTCTCGGCCGTCAAGGAAATGTCCGGATGGACCTTCTACGGCTGCATGGCATCCATGCTCTTTGTTCTCGTTTATCCCTATCGTAAGAGGAAATTATCGGCCTAGCGGGAAATATTCCCGCCGGGTACGGTAATTTTATTATCTTAGCGGAAAATTCAAGCGATATGGAAAACGCCGCCATAAGATTAGAAAAATTACAGAAAGCCCTGACCGGTCAGTCCGATGTATGTTCATCAGGCGGACCGGTTAGGGATTTTCCCGAAAGTTTCCGGAACGGTTTCCGGAATTTCGGAATCGGACTCATCGTATGCACACAAGGTGAGTTCAGGTTTTCCCTGGCTTCGGGAGCCTACACGGCTGCAGCAGGAGAAACGGTCTTTATCCCCGAAGATACCCCCTTCCGTATCACCGGCCAATCGGAAGATATGGAAGTCAGCATCCTCATCTACAAGGTTCAGCCCATCAAAGATATTCTGGGGAACCTGGTCTATTCCGTCCATCTCTACAGCCGTATGTCGCCCGACCTGCCGTGTGTCTGGAAGACCGGCGACGAAGAAGACATAATTACCTATATGACTCTGATAGGTACGGACACCCCTTCCGACGATAATCTCTTTGCGGTCTACGAGCGGAAACTCCTGCTTCTTTCGCTGACCTACCGTCTGTGTGCCATTTTCCAACGGAAATACCTTTCCGGACAGACAGCCAATGTCCGACAGACGGAAATCTTTCTCCGGCTCATCCAGTTCATCGACCGGTATTATACCTCCCAACGCGGTGTGGAATTCTATGCAGACAAACTGTGCCTGTCGCCCAAATACCTGTCCGGCGTTTCCAAGGCAGTGTGCGGTTACACCGTTCAGGAACTGGTATTCAAGGCCATCACCCGCCGCAGCATGTCGCTGCTGGACAGCACCAACAAGACAGTGCTGGAAATTTCCGAAGAGCTTAATTTTCCGAATCCTTCCAGTTTCGGAACCTTTTTCCGGAAACAGACAGGCCTCTCTCCACAAAAGTACCGTGAGCGGAAGAAATAAGTACTGCGAGCGGAAAGCCAGGAAGGTCGTCCTCAAAGGCGGCTTACTCAGCAGAGTCCAACGTAGGAGCCGAGGTAGCATCCTGAGTCGAATCCAAGGATGAATTCTGTGAAGAATCAGACAGGATTTTTCCGTCTACGATGTGGATTGTACGGTCCGTCTGCTGTGCCAGCCCTTCATCATGGGTCACAATGACGAACGTCTGTCCCAGGCGGTCGCGCAAGTCGAAGAACAAGCGGTGAAGCTCTTCCTTGTTACGGGTATCCAGACTCCCCGAAGGTTCATCTGCCAGCACCACTGCCGGCCGGTTGATAAGGGCACGTGCTACTGCCACCCGCTGCTTCTCTCCACCCGACAATTCTGCCGGCTTGTGGCCGGACCGCTCCTTCAGTCCCAGAAACTCCAGCATCTCCAATGCCTGTCTGCGTGCCTCGCCTGCGGATACTCCCTGAATCAGCGCCGGAATCATGACATTCTCTAAGGCTGTAAACTCCGGCAACAGCTGATGGAACTGAAATACGAAACCGATATGCTTATTACGGAAAGCCGACAGTTCTTTCTCCCGCAAACGGTTCACTTCCGTACCTTCTATCACAATCCGTCCGGCATCCGGCTTGTCCAGTGTACCCATAATCTGAAGCAAGGTAGTCTTTCCTGCCCCACTAGGCCCCACAATGCTCACCACTTCACCCTTTTCTATCATCAGGTCTATACCTTTCAAGACCTGTAGCGAACCGAAACTTTTGGTAATACCTTCCAGTTGAATCATACTTTCTTACAATTTACGAATGACATACTCGGCCAGATAACAGCCGAACACGGCAGGCATGTAACTGACCGTTCCCGCCGTTGATTTCTTGTTCTGTTCATTATCGATGAGGATGACTGCCCGCTCGTCGGCCTGTTCTGTACTGAATACCACCGGCAACTTACGCTTCATGCCCATCTTCTGCAGACGTTTACGCACCGCCTTACTCAAACCGCAATGATAGGTTTCCCACAGGTCGGCAAAACGCACCTGCGTGATGTCCCGCTTTGCTCCTGCCCCCATACTGCTGATGATTTTCAGGCCCCGCTGCAAGGCATGGTAAATCAGATAACATTTCGGAGCAACCGTATCAATAGCATCCACGATGAAATCATAATGAGCGGAATCCAACAGCTCGGGGATGGCCTCATCCTTCAGATAGACGGGAAGTACAGTCAATTCCACTTCGGGATTGATGTCGCGGAAACGTTCTGCCAGCACTTCAGCCTTCGGCCGTCCGATTGTGGCATGTGTAGCCGGAAGCTGGCGGTTGATGTTACTCGGCTGTACCGTATCGGCATCTACAATTGTCATCCGGCCTACACCGGCCCGACAAATCATCTCCGCCGCATAAGCGCCTACACCGCCCAAGCCTACCACCAGCACATGTGCCTGGCGCAGACGCATCATTTTTTCTTCGCCCAGCAGCAAGGCGGTACGCTGCTGCCAGGCCGGATTCATTTCACTCATCTGATTTGTATGTAAAAGTAGTCTTTCTTATGAACCTTTGGACCGGACGGACCTAGGCCTCCTTCTTGAACCATTTATAAAGGCGGTTACGCACTTTGTCATACAGCTGACTCTCCGCATATCCGTGCGGATCGGAAAAAGTCAGTTGTTCATTCGGGTCACCCATCTGGTCCGGATAAAGCACCATGATGCTGCAAGTATTGAAATATTTGGAAATCTGTCCCGGCAGACGTTCAAAGGCAGAATCATACGAGATTGACCCCCGACGTGAACTGACAATCACCAGCAGGTGATCGAAATTTACCTGTCCCGTAATAATCAGCAAGTCTTCCCAATTCTCCAGTTCCTGGTATTCGGCCAATACTTCCTTATGCAGTTTACGGATACATCCTTTCAGGTACCCCAATGTCTGCGGGTGTGCAAAGAAATGCAGACGACATCCCAGCTCACCGCTCATACGGCACAGATGCGAAACCCATTTCACGAAACCATGCTCGTATTCCGCCTTGGGAGGTACTGCCACCAGAATACGCCGCAAGGTATTTACCGGCATCTGGAAACGTGCAATCATCACCTGCTGATAATATTTCTTCAACAGATTTTCCGCCAGAGTTCCGAAAAACGAATCGACAATATTCGTCTTGCGATGCAGACCGATGATGATGCTTGTCACATCATACTCTTTGGCTGCATGAAGAATTCCCGTGGCGATATTCAAGTCAAAACGGCTCACCGTACGCATGGATACATTCGCCGATGCCGCTATCTGTGCGGCCCGTTCCAGGTTCCGGCGTCCCCGCATCTCCAGACGCACCGAGTCGTTGCTGTCGTTTATCACATTCAGTGCTACCAGGTTGTCCAACTGTTTCGGGTTACGTACCACCAGTCCCAACGAAATCAGGTCTTCCAAAGTATCCGGATTGGAAAGCGGAATCAGGAAACGTTCCTTCTCGTTCGCCTTTCCTTCATCCAGTTCCGCCTCGTCAGTCACAATCTGCTTGGCCGCGTGCTCTGTGATAAATGAGCTGACTACACAAGTCACCAAAATGAGTAGAATGGTACCGTTCAGCACATCTTCATTCAGCAACCGTTGGCCGTCGGGCAGGATAATGTTATACCCCACCAAAACCGCCGCCAATGTAGCTGCCGCCTGGGCGTTGCTCAGACCGAACATCAGCTCTCTTTCCACGGCCTTCATGCGGTATATCTTCTGTGTCAGCCACGAGGCAATCCATTTGCCCACCAGCGCTACAACAATCATGACTCCGGCCACTTTCAACGAATCGATGTGCCCGAAAAGTACATTCACATTGATAAGCATTCCTACTCCGATAAGGAAATAAGGAATAAACAGCGCGTTACCGACAAATTCCAGGTGACTCATCAGCGGAGAGACATGAGGGATAAGCCGGTTCAACACCAATCCGGCAAGGAAAGCGCCCAGAATCCCTTCCATGCCCACCACTTCCATCAGTCCCGCTCCGAGAAAGACCATCGCCATGACAAAAATGTACTGCACAACATTATCACTGTAGCGACGGAAAAACCAGCGTCCGATACGCGGGAACGTATACATGATGACCATACTCAGCACAATGACCTTCAACACCAGCCACACCCAGAACATGCCCGAGGTATCTCCCTTGAACATACCTCCTACCACGGCCAGAACCAACAGGGTCAGGGTATCCGTCACCGCCGTACCTCCCACAGCGATGCCTACAGCACGCTGCCGGTTGATGCCGTAACGGATGACAATGGGATAAGCGATCAGGGTATGCGAGGCATACATACTGGCCAGCAATACCGAAGTAATGAGACCGTAGCCCAGAATATGCAGATTGGTCCAGATACCTATGCCCAACGGGAAGATAAAAGCCAGTAATCCCAATACGGTAGCCTTTACCCGGATACTCTTGAAATCTTCCATGTTCATTTCCAGACCGGCCAGAAACATGATATAATACAATCCTACTTTCCCGAAAAGTTCGAAACTGCTGTCACGTGCCAGGATGTTCAGTCCATGCTCACCAATCACCACACCGGCCAGAATCATGCCGATGATATGCGGTATGCGCAGACGTTCCAACACAATGGGTGCGAACAGGATGATAACCAGTACCAGAAAAAAAATCCACGTAGGATCCGTAATGGGAAAATGGATATTCACGTCTATCCAGTCAAGCATTTCTTTCATAAAGGGCAGTCTCTATTCGTTTCTAAGACAAAATTATGAAAAATCTTTCAGTTTTACTGATTATTATCCAAGAATGTTTTATTTTTGCAGCCAATTGAAAAGACGGACAAAAGGAATGAAACGCGATCTGATCAATCATTAATAACACGTATAAAAGTAAGAAGAAAATGAAAGTAGCAATTGTTGGTGCGAGCGGAGCAGTAGGACAAGAGTTCTTACGTGTGCTCGACGAAAGAAATTTCCCGATTGACGAACTGGTGTTGTTTGGCTCTTCACGCAGTGCAGGCCGAAAGTACACTTTCCGTGGTAAGGAAATTGAAGTCAAACTTCTGCAGCACAATGATGACTTTAAAGGTGTAGATATCGCCTTTACTTCAGCGGGTGCAGGCACTTCCAAGGAATTTGCTGAAACCATCACGAAGTATGGAGCCGTGATGATTGACAACTCCAGTGCATTCCGTATGGACGCAGATATTCCTCTGGTAGTTCCAGAAGTGAATCCGGACGACGCCTTGAACCGTCCACGCAGTATCATCGCCAATCCGAACTGTACAACCATCCAGATGGTAGTAGCTTTGAAAGCAATCGAGAACCTGACTCATATCAAACGTGTACATGTATCTACTTACCAGGCAGCCAGCGGCGCCGGTGCAGCAGCCATGGACGAACTGTACGAACAGTACCGTCAGGTATTGGCCGGTGAACCTGTAACCGTTGAAAAATTCGCTTATCAGTTGGCCTTCAACCTGATTCCACAGATTGATGTATTTACTGACAACGGTTATACCAAGGAAGAGATGAAGATGTACAACGAAACACGCAAAATCATGCACTCTGATGTAAAGGTAAGTGCTACCTGCGTACGTGTTCCGGCTCTCCGTTCTCACTCTGAAAGTATCTGGATTGAGACCGAACGTCCGGTATCAGTAGAGGAAGCCCGCGAAGCATTCGCTCACGGTGAAGGTCTGGTACTGATGGACAACCCGGAAAAGAAAGAATATCCGATGCCGTTGTTCCTGGCCGGCAAAGACCCGGTATACGTAGGACGTATCCGCAAAGACTTGGCTAATGAAAACGGACTGACATTCTGGATTGTAGGCGACCAGATCAAGAAGGGTGCCGCACTGAATGCCGTTCAGATTGCTGAATACCTGATTAAAGTGAAGAATATCGGATAAAGGTATTACACACATACATAGAGAAAAAGGTGGTTGTTTCCGGAACGGGACAATCACCTTTTTTTGTTTTTGGATGGTCTTTTACTTTTTCTTTTGGGCGGCCAAAAGAAAAAGATAACAAAAAGAAAAACCGCCGGCTTCCGTTTTGAGGCGGCTGCGAAACGTATCCCGACGGAAACGCAGGAACTCGCTTCGCTCAGACAGCCTGCGTTTCTGTTCGTCGGAATCCGCTTCTCCGCTTTTTCGCCTCAAAACTAAGGCCGGAATCTTTATATATCCTATCGAGATGTAATGATTCTGATACAATCCTCATAGCTAAAAGAGCCGGAATCTTTATATATCCTATCGAGATGTAATGATTCTGATGCAATCCCCATAGCTAAAAGAGCCGGAATCTTTATATATCCTATCGGAGATGTCTTTCTATTAATGATCAATATGTCAATGCTTCTTTGTGATAGGTGTCGAAGCATGGATAATGTGCCAACGGACGCGGCTGACAGAAATCCACACCATCGAATACCGGATTCATTGCTACCGGTCTCTCCGGCAGAATCAGGTTGATTTCCGCCTCATCGCCTACCAGCTTCACATCGAACTTACCGTCCTTGTACGTATAATAGAGGGTACCTTTTCCGATTTTGACCGAAGTTTCCAGTTCCGTAATTTCAGCCGGCAGTTTCGGTTCTACGGTAATGACCCGCTTCATCATGTCCGGACGGATGCCCAGAAAATACTGGTACCACACACGGAGTTGTTCTGAGTTGCTCCATGCCTGCAGGAACGTACCCGAACGTCCTGCCCATTTGGCTCCTTCACGCGGATGAGCATCGGCATTCTCGCTCAAGCTACCTACAGCCCCTTCATGCAAAGCCTGTCGGTTCATGTTACAGAAAAGTTTCCAGGCCGTTTCCTGCTGTCCGTATTCGATCATGCGCTGCATAGCGATACCATTGTTCCACAACCATACCGTTCCGTTGTGATAGGCATCATCCTTATGGTAATAATGCCAGTTCTCGTGTTGCGGATGGAATTGCAGGTCCCACTGGGCCAATGAAGAGACTCCCCATGGATAAACCAGTTCTTCCCATACCCGACGAGTCACCTTTTGTTTAAAAGCATCATCCTTTATCAGTTCAAAACAATAAAGCTGATTGGGCCTATATTGCCAATCAGGAGTGCCATCGGAATTCAAATGGTCATATATCAGAATACTATCTTTGTTACAATAATCCTGTTCAAAATTCTGGGCCAATTTATCTGCTACTGCCTGCCAGGCTTCCGCATGTACCTTGTCGCCCATCAGTTCAGCCAGATGTACACCTGATACCAGCTGACTATACCACAGAAACTGAATATCATTTGCCCGATTGCCACGTGGAGACCCCGGTATACCGTTCCGTTTCACATCCATCCAGGTATCTGCATCTTCGTGCAACAGATACCCTTTATCATCAATGTGGTGACGGATACTTTGGTCAATACTGAGTACCACAGAAGGATAAATATCTTTCAAAAAACTCTGGTCACCGGAATATTTCAACAACTCTTCAGCTTCCATTACATAACGCGGAGTACCATCGGTTGTGTTATACAGAATCCCTTCCAAATTAGCCCGATTCGGTACACGCCCACATGTAACCGATGTAGTATCCGTATCCTGCAGTTTGGCAAAATCCTTCAATATCTCTTTAGTATAATCAAACTGTCCTGTCACCAACGTAGCTCCCGGCATGGCGATAAACATATCCCGTCCCCAATATTCGTTGAACCAAGGCAAACCAGCATAAATACCTTTTCCCTGCTGTTCCGTTATCAGTTCATCCATTGTCAAAGTAATCCAAGCCAATGCCTTGTCCAGTTCAGGCAGATTAGTATGTAGCGGATTGTTCACCTGAATCAAACTGTTCATCCGCGCTTTACGTGCCGCCAGTAATTCATTTCCCTGATTCCGGAAAAGAGTGACCAACGAATCACAATGAGCTTCCGTACCACAAGTAACCAGGAAACCTTCCGCCGATTTAGGAACTTTCATTGTATTCCCATCAAATGTCACCCTCTGAGCTACCAGAGGAACTATCTTCAATACCCTTTCTTCCGCTTCTATCGGAGTATAACAAAGTGCTTCAATTTGTTTGGTGGGATTCTTCAACAAGGTTTCATTCAATGCAAAAGAGATACTGTCACCTTGTATATCGGACAGACGGATACACAACAATTCGTAATTATCTACCAGTTGCAGCTGTTCCTTGGCATTTTTCCAACAACGGGTCAGACAATCAGGTAACACCGTAACCTCAGCTTCCTGACGTACCAGACGCTTCCCATCAACTGATAAGATATAATCCGAAAAAATACGTTTCTTGGCCAGGTTCCATCCGGCATACCAGTCTGTCGGTTCATCCTGATGCGTCCGTCCGTACCAGAAGCCTGCCTTTTTATCCGTATACGAATATTCCCGATTTTCTTGCGGAGTGACCGCTACTGCCAGCTCGTCTACTGACAAGGAACGGATTTCCGGCTGTTTCTCCGTAGGGGTGCAAGCGGCCAAAAAGGACAACGCCCCCAATGACAAAACTAATTTTTTCATAGCAATTTTAAAGTATGTATTTGATTTTGATAAAGTATAGGTATACGCCTATGTTTTTGCGAAGATAGGAAAAAGAATGGAATATCCGTCAAAAAAAACGAAGTTTGACGGAAGCTAACAAAGGGCACGCCCTGAACAAATTCTTTGGGTAAAATGGAGAAAAGCTACTTTTTCCGGATTGCAGGTTTCAGCCCCAGCTTCGCCGCCAGTTCCGGTTCATGCTTGCGTAAATAACTCCGGAACACCTCCGGATGATGACCGAATTCTCTAGCCACATACGAAACCGGACGCGGGTGCTGCCGCAGACTCTCGATAGCCTCAGCATATTTGGCCGCCACTGTCTTCATACGCTGACGCGAACGGGCAATGTTCAGTTCCGCATCCTCGGCTGCAACGATACCCGAACGCTCCAGGACCAGCGCACGGTGCCATTTGTGCAAATAGAACCGGAATCCTTCTGCCGGTACCCCCGTCCGCCGTACGATTTCCTTCATCGTAAGAGCTGTATCACGGAACATGGCCAACGCTTCAGCATATTTCTGTACTGTAGCAGGTAAAGGTTCATACTTCCGGCCATTTCCCAACAACGCTCCCCGCTTCTTCTTGCCGGCCAGCTTGGCCTGCCGGCGGGTTTCCTTCTTCTCCTTCAGCAAAGGCTGATGGTAGAACCGCAAGTGTTGCAAAAAACCGCCTTCTGATACCTTGCATTG
>NZ_KB894661.1:12065-50496 GCF_000374585.1 Phocaeicola barnesiae DSM 18169 = JCM 13652 | reverse complement strand
TTCATCGGCTTCCAGACTCAGAAAGTGGATGTCAAATCAAATGTAAATGTTGTTTTGAAAAGTGACGCTGAAGTGTTGGATGAAGTAATGGTCGTAGCTTACGGTACTGCTAAAAAGTCTGCATTCACAGGTTCTGCCGCAACTATTAAAAATGAAAAAATCACTAGCCGCCAAACTTCTAACGTAACCAATGCTCTGGCTGGTCAGGTAGCCGGTGTACAGACCACAAGCAATACCGGACAACCAGGAAAAGATGCTGAAGTCCGCATCCGAGGCATCGGTTCAATTTCAGCCAGCAACAAGCCATTATACGTAGTAGACGGTGTACCTTATGATGGAGAGATTTCAGCCATCAGCACATCGGATATCGAATCAATGACCGTATTGAAAGACGCGGCTTCAAATGCTCTGTATGGTGCCCGTGGCGCAAACGGTGTTATCTTGATTACTACCAAACGTGGTAAGGCAGGCGATGCCCGTGTAACATTTGACGCAAAATGGGGTGTAAATAAACGTGGGGTTCCTTCTTACGAAACGGTTACTGACCCAGGAAAATTCTACGAAATGGCTTATTCTGCCATCTACAATGCCGATTTGAAAGGTTATACAGCAGCTGGCGACTTGGTAAATGCCAATGCGTATGCAAACCAGGCAATGCTGTCTTCTTCATATTTGGGTTATCAGGTATTCACTGTACCTAATGGAGAGCAACTGATTGGTATGAATGGTAAGTTAAACCCGAATGCTACCTTGGGTTATTCAGACGGTACCTATTACTATACTCCAGACAATTGGAGTGATGAACTGTTTGAAAACAACACACGACAGGAATACAATTTCAGCGTGAGCGGTGCAAACGATAAGATCAACTACTATATGTCTGCCGGTTACCTGGACGACCAGGGTATCGTTCCTAACTCTGGTTTCCAACGCTACTCAGCCCGCTTAAAAGCAGATTATCAAGCTAAGCCTTGGTTGAATTTGAGCGGAAATGTATCTTTCACTCACTACGATAGTCGTGAGCAGGATACAGAAGGAGGTACTTCAAATGCAAATGCCTTCTACGCTGCCAATATCATGGGTGCTATCTACCCGATGTACATCCGTGATGCTTCAGGTAACATCATGACCGACAACAGAGGTTTCTTACGTTATGACTACGGATCTGATACGAATTTCTCCCGTAACAATGTAATTCCGAACGCTAACCCACTGGCCAGCTATATGTTGGATATGATGAGATATGCAGGCGATGTAATCAGTGGTAAATGGTCTGCTGATATCGACATCTGGGGTGGTATTAAAGCTAAAATCAATATCGGTGTGGATGCAAACAATGTCCGTTCTACCAATATGGTTAACCCATTCTATGGACAGTATTCGGAAACAAGCGGTGTGGGAGGTATCGTCAGTGTATCATCCGAACGTACATTCAGTATTAACCAGCAGTATTTGTTGACATACAACAAGACATTCAATGATGTACATAATCTGGATGTATTAGCCGGACATGAAAACTACAACTATAAATACCAGTATTTATATGGTTCACGCGAAAAAATTTATAATCCGGATGTTCCAGAATTAAATAATGGTATTCTGAACCAGAACAACGCTTCTTATTCGCAGAATTATGCGACAGAAGGATGGCTGTTCCGTGTACAATACGATTACGATGGTAAATATTTCGGTTCTGCATCTTATCGCCGGGATGCTTCCTCTGCTTTCCATCCGGACAACCGTTGGGGTAACTTCTGGTCTGTTGGTGCAGGTTGGTTAATGAATAAGGAAGCCTTTCTGGAGAACCAGAACTGGATTGATATGTTGAAGTTCAAAATCAGCTACGGTTTACAAGGTAACGATAATCTGATGTACGAAGGAGGATTGTATCGCAACTACTATCCATATATGGACCAATACACATTGGCCAACAGTAACGGTGACTTCTCTACTTCATTGTACTATAAAGGGAATCCGGATATTACATGGGAAACTTCGCATAGTTTCAATACCGGTTTTGACTTCGCCTTCTGGGGTGGTAAGTTGAGTGGTAGTGTTGAATACTTCTCTCGTAAGACTACTGACATGCTTTACTTTAAGCCTGTTGCCCCGTCTATGGGTTATTCACGCTTCCCGGAAAATGTAGGTTCTATGATTAATCGTGGTGTTGAATTGGATTTGAACTCAAACATCGTCAATACCAAAGACTTTACTTGGGATATCAATTTCAACTTGACTCATTTTAAGAACGAAGTATTGGAACTGGCTCCTGAATTGAACGGTCAGTTGATTGACGGTGGCCGTATCTATCGTGAAGGTGAATCTATGTATCAGTTATATTTACCGAAATATGTAGGTGTTAATCCAGAAACAGGTGAAAGCCAGTGGGCACTGACCCAACCGAACGAAGCCGGTGAAACTATTACCACCTCTTACTCAGAAGCTTCATCCAACCGTTTTGCTACCGGTGACATCCTGCCGAAAGTATATGGCGGTTTCGGAACCAGCCTGACATTCCATGGATTCGATTTCTCAATCGCTTTTGCTTATCAGTTGGGCGGACGTATCCTGGATTATACCTATCAGTCATTGATGAGTACAGATGCACAAGGATCTGCATGGCATGTAGACATGCTGAACGCATGGACACCTGAAAATACCAACACAGATGTTCCGCGCATGAACGTGAAAGACCTGTACACAAGCAACTTATCAGACCGTTGGTTGACAAGTTCTGACTACCTGAGCTTACAGAACATCACTTTCGGTTATACATTACCGAAGTCATGGACACGTAAATTGCAGATTGAGGGTGTACGTTTGTACTTCGTTGCAGACAATGTAGCCTTGTGGACAGCCCGCAAAGGTCTGGACCCACGTCAGGGTTATGTAGCCGCTGATAACGTATATTCACCGATTCGCACAATCTCAGGCGGTATCTCACTGAATTTCTAACCGTTAATTCTATTTTGAGTATATGAAAATAACAAATAAATATTTAATATTCGCAAGTGCCACCTTGATGCTGGCCTCTTGTGATCTGGACAAATTTCCTGAAGGTCAATATGTAAGCGGAGACCAAAAGGAGGACATCATCGAACAGCGTCCAAATCTGATTACAGCCGAAGTAAATGCTATGGCTGCTAAATTGAATGTGTTCGGAACCATCTCGGATGATGCAAATACGTATCATAACGACTTTGGTGTAGCTGCAGTCAGCCAGTTCCTAGAACAGGGCGGACAAGATATGCCATGTTCCACCTCCGGTTACAACTGGTTTGCTACAGCACAGAATTACTCAGACCGTCTGTACACAAGTACTGGTGACGAATTGATCTGGAAAACATTCTACAATCATCTGAAAGCTGCCAACAATGTATTGACCTTGACAGAAGGAAGTGAAGATGAAGCCATGAAACGCTATCGTGGACAAGCCTTTGCTGCACGAGCATACGATTACCTGAATCTGGCTCAGATTTATCAGTTTACTTATGCCGGCCATGAAAGTGCGCTCTGCGTTCCAATTATCACTGAGACAATGACAGAAGAAGAAATGCAGACTAACCCACGTGCAACTGTTCAAGAGGTATATGATCAGATTATGAGTGACTTGAATCAGGCTATTGAATTGCTAACCGGATTCGATAATGGCACAAACAAGGATCAGATTGATGAAGCTGTAGTTTATGGCCTACGTGCTCGTGCAAACCTGCTGATGCAGAAATGGGCAGATGCCGCAAAAGATGCTGAGAAAGCAATTGCAGGTGGTACTCCACAAACTTTGCAACAGGTATCTACTCCAACTTTCAACTCGGCTTCTGCCAGTTCATGGCTGTGGGGTGTCCTCATTACTCCTGACAACGATGTAGTAACAACTGGTATCATCAACTGGCCGTCTCATCTGTGTTCATTGACTGGTAATGGTTACACAACACTGACAGGAACTTTCCGTTACGTAAGTTCTGCTCTGTATGATCAGATTCCTGACACTGATATCCGTAAACAATGGTTCATTTCTCCAGAAGGAACCTCTACACTGGTCGATAATGCAACTGTAGACGGAACACCAGTCATCGAATACTTCGGCTTGGCTCCTTATACAAATGTGAAATTCGGTGCTTATCAGGATGTAATGGGTAATACTACCAATTCACAGGATTGGCCGTTAATGCGTGTAGAAGAAATGTATCTGATTAAAGCTGAAGGTGAAGCCATGTCTGGAAATTTACCGACAGCTAAACAGACATTGGAGAACTTTGTAAAGACTTATCGTAACCCATCTTACGTATGTAACGCTTCATCTGCAGAAGCTATGCAGGATGAAATCTGGTTGCAACGCCGTATGGAACTTTGGGGCGAAGGTTTTGCATTGTTTGATATCCTGCGTCTGAAGAAGCCTATCATTCGTAAAGGGACAAACTATGAAGCCATAGTTCAGTTCAACATTGATCCGGAATCACAAATTATGATTTACCGTATTCCGCAGTGTGAAATGGAGACTAACAAAGGTATTAAGGAAGAAGACAACAATCCTGCTGCTCCACAACCTACTGTATAATTAAACAAAGAATAATAACATTAAGCCCACATTGCTCATCGCAACGTGGGCTTTCTTTTTGTCCACAATAAACATCACAATACCTTCTCTATCTCCTCCCAATCCCTCAACAAGAAGGTAGGCTGAAATTCAAGTACAGACGGTTCAGCATCCGGACAGTAATATCCCTGACCCATTCCTACTTCCCGGGCACCGACAATGTCATTCTTCCAGTTATCACCAATCATGAGTGAAGTACGGAACTCCGATTGTGTAGCCGACATGGCAAAATTGAAAATAGCCGGAAAAGGCTTATGTACACCGATATCTTCGGACAATACAATCTTGCGGAAATAACGCAAGATGCCTGCCGAACGCATCTTCTGTTCCTGCAATTCACGGAATCCGTTGGAAAGGATGTAAAGCCGGTATTTACCGGAAAGATACTCCAATGCTTCCATAGCATGAGGCATAAGCTTCTGCTTGTAAGGAATTTCAGCAAAAAAGTTGTCCGAATATGTCTTCACCAGTAACGGATCGTCTACCCCAACCTGAAGCAAAGGATACGCAAACCTACGTGCATTCAATTCATCCTTACTGATTTCATGACGTCCGTACAATTCCCATAATTCCAGATTCTTCGGCGTGTAAAGTTTCATGAAATGATCGAACGACTGAAAATAACGCTCAAACCGATATTGGTGATACATATCCTCGAAGGTATCACGTGCGTTCTCCGTAAACGCCCACAGCGTGTCGTCCAGATCGATAAAAATGCTCTTATACTTCATCGGTACTCAAAAAAGGCGCGCCTGGAAACCAAGCACGCCTCGTTCTATTATCATTTATGTAATCAGACATCGTTTCTTAACGTACCTGGATAACCAGATAGCGAGATACACTCCAGAATTCTTTCGGATTGGTAATCTTCAGCGTCAACTGTCCTTTATCATCTTTAACCAGTTCATACGACCCGCTCGGATGATTGGTCAACAGTTCCGCACGCTTGGAATAGAGCTTGATTTCCTTGTCTACACGAATATCGATTTTAGTAAAGTAGTCCTTGTTAAAATCCTGATTTTTCAGCACATCGCCTTTTTCCAGAATCTTCTGATCTTTCAGTTCCGACTTCGTACCGAACACATACCATGCCGTATTCAAAGCCTGATCCTGTGCTTCTACAGTTTTGGTCTTGGCTTCATTCTCAGCGCTCAGTTCATCCACATTCTTATTCAAGTCTACTACAGCTTCATCCAATTCGGCAATACGGATATTCTTTGCAGCCAATTCAGCCTGCAAGGTTTCAATCTGCTGCTGTTTGGCAGCCAATTCATCTGTCAGGTTCTTGATAGCCTTCTTCAGCTGAGCCGACTGATAACTGCTGTTCTTCAACTGCTTCTCCAGTTTGGCAATCTGTTCACGGTTCGATTTCAGTTTTTCGCTGATGAAACGGATATCTTCCTTTATCTTATCCGATACAGACTGACTCTCAATCGCTCCTCCCTGCAAGTCAACACGGTTTTCTGCTTCGTTGATTTCGCGGAAGCCTTCCTGAATTTCATTGAACGAGCCCATGATTTCATCCAGTTCTGCATCGCGGTTAGAAAGTTCCAGCATTAATGAATCATTCTGAGCCTGCAAGGCATCTTTGTTAGTCTGAGAGGTTTGGTTACATGACGCCATGAATGCAGCGGCACATAATGAAAATAACACAACTTTCTTCATAACATTTACAGTTTAGATTTATAATTTAGTTTTCTATTCCACCTAATACAATGACAATTTCTCCACGCGGTTCGGTTTCGGTAAAATGGGCCACAACTTCCTGTAGCGTTCCCCGCACACTTTCCTCATGTACTTTTGAGATTTCCCGACATACGGACACCTGACGGTCAGGTCCGAAATATTCGATGAACTGCGTCAAGGTCTTGACCAGCCGATAAGGAGATTCATAGAAAATCATGGTACGTGTTTCCTCTTTCAATGCGTTCAGGCGGGTCATCCGGCCTTTCTTCTGGGGCAGGAATCCCTCGAAACAGAAACGTTCATCGGGTAACCCGGAAGCGACCAATGCCGGGACAAATGCCGTAGCCCCAGGCAGACACTGTACTTCGATACCGTTTCTCACACACTCGCGTACCACCAGAAAACCCGGATCGGAAATACCCGGTGTGCCTGCATCCGAAATCAAGGCTACGGTTTCGCCGGCCTTGATGCGCTCCACTACCTTCTCCACCGTCTGATGCTCATTGAACTTGTGGTGGGACTGCATGGCGTTCTTGATTTCAAAATGTTTCAGCAGAATACCGGAAGTACGTGTATCCTCCGCCAGAATCAGGTCGGCTTCTTTCAGGATACGGATGGCACGGAATGTCATGTCTTCCAAATTTCCTACCGGAGTAGGCACTACATATAGTTTTCCCATGGCTTTTTATTGTCTTTACAAGCAAAGGTAGAAAGATTTTGCATCCGTCCATGAAATAGCGTTAATATTTAACAGATGTTTCACCTTTCTATCTCTTTTTCTCATCTGATAGAAAATCAAGCAGTCAAGATGGTGACAATTGAAACACATGTTGTAATTTTGCAGCCAATAATAACTAACCACACTCATTATAGCAAAACGAATACACCTATGGTTGTTTTCTCAGAAGACCACAAGGCAGAAACCTGCCGAAGAGGAAGAATTGAAGTCATCTGCGGTTCGATGTTCTCCGGAAAAACCGAAGAACTGATCCGCCGGTTGAAACGGGCTACATTTGCCAAGCAACAGGTAGAGATTTTCAAACCCACTGTAGATACCCGATACTCCGAAGAAGAAGTCGTATCGCACGACAACAATTCCATCCCGTCTACCCCTGTAGCTACGTCACAAGAAATCCTGCAACTGATAACCGAAATCGATGTTGTAGGCATCGATGAAGCCCAATTCTTCGATGAAGGACTGATACAGGTCTGCAACAAACTGGCCAACAACGGGATACGGGTCATCATAGCCGGACTGGACATGGACTTCAAGGGACTACCCTTCGGACCGATGCCTGCCTTATGCGCCATAGCCGACGAAGTAACCAAGGTACATGCCGTCTGCGTGAAATGTGGCGACCTGGCCTACATCTCCCATCGGACAGTCCCCGGAGAAAAACAAGTACTTTTAGGGGAAAAACAGGAATACGAACCCCTCTGCCGCTGCTGCTACCAAAAAGCGCTGAAAGACGAAAAAAAATAATACAGACATGTTCACACAAAAGAAAATTACATTCGACAGCCTCATCCGGGGAATCATCAGCGTTATTATCATTATCGCTGTGCTGTTCCTGCTGGACCGCCTCAGCGGGGTACTGCTGCCATTCTTCATCTCCTGGCTGATAGCTTACCTGATGTATCCGATGGTAATCTTCTACCAGAACAAACTACGTATGAAAAGCCGGGTAGTTTCCATCCTGGCCGTCATGCTTACACTGGCCATCATTATCACAGGTGCCTGTCTGGTGTTCGTTCCCCCCATAATAGAGGAATGCAGCCGACTCAGGGTTCTGATAGAAACCTATTTCACCGAAGGAAGCGGACATTCCGCCATTCCTCAGGTTATCAATAATTTCCTACAGCAGCATATCAATACGGACTGGCTGGAAAAAAATCTGAATACAGAAAACATCATCAAGGCTGTACAAGGACTTGTGCCAAAAGTGTGGACGCTCATTTCCACTTCATACAATGTCGTAGTAGGTATTTTCACCTTCTTCATCATGATTCTGTATATCTTCTTCATCCTGCTTGATTATGAACAGATAGCCGAAGGGTGGGTCACACTGGTTCCTGTACGTTACCGCAAAAGTACAGTCCGTCTCATGAACGATGTAAAAGTGAGTATGAACCAATATTTCCGTGGCCAGTCACTGGTAGCTTTCTGTGTAGGAATCCTGTTCTGCATCGGCTTTCTGATTATTGACTTTCCGTTGGCAATTCCACTAGGACTATTCATTGGACTGCTGAACATGGTTCCTTATCTTCAGATAGTGGGCTTTATTCCTACCATCCTGCTGGCTATCCTGAAAGCCGCCGATACCGGCGAAAGTTTCTGGTGGATTTTCTGCATGGCGCTACTGGTATTCGCCATCGTACAGATGATTCAGGACGGTTTCCTGGTACCTAAAATCATGGGAAGAATAACCGGGCTGAATCCGGCCATTATCCTGCTTTCCCTATCCATTTGGGGATCACTGATGGGAATGCTGGGAATGATTATCGCACTTCCTCTGACAACCCTGCTACTTTCCTACTATCAACGCTACATACACAGGAAAGACCGGGATTTTCTCTTACAAGATAATTCCGCTGAATATCAACAGAATAAAGAAGAATCAAAGAAAATAGATAAAAAAAGTTAGCCTAAAATTTGGCTGATATAGAAAAAAGGCATACCTTTGCACTCGCAATCAGGAAATGACTGCAACACAGGTTTGATTCGCTAGCTCAGCAGGTAGAGCACAACACTTTTAATGTTGGGGTCTTGGGTTCGAGCCCCAAGCGGATCACCAAATCCAAATGCAAATCGACAGAAACCGCTGATAACTTATCCTTATCAGCGGTTTTCTTTTTCACCTACATCTTACCCGAATAACAGAAAAGGCAGACTTACCAGCTTCCGAAAAAGCCGAAGTCCACCTTTTGAGCACTTTACACTGATTACCTATATTTCAGAATTAAACGGCTATTCCACTACTTCCGGCTCAATAATCTCCTCTTCTTCCTCTTTCCGGATTCTATCATTGAATTTCTTCCATTTGAAAGAAAGGATGATACGGAACACTCCATACAGGATAAAGGAAATACCTACATACAAAAGGACAAACCATCCACCATAGACAGGTGAAATCATTCAACTCACCTCTCAATTCTACCGTTTCACCCCGAATCTCTTCCCATTCACTTCCTTTTTCTGAACAAACGATAGCTGACACACCTATTTTTGTCAATAAAAAAGATAACCATGTTTGATGCAATCGTACGTTTCTCAGTCAGGAAGAAGCTATTCGTGGGCCTGACTACCTTATTTCTCCTCATCGGAGGAATCTATGCGATGATGACGCTACCCATCGACGCGGTACCGGACATCACCAACAATCAGGTGCAGATAGTCACCGTGTCGCCTACCCTGGCCCCTCAGGAGGTAGAACAACTCATTACCTTCCCCATCGAGATTGCCATGAGCAACATCATGAATGTGGAAGAAATCCGTTCAGTCAGCCGTTTCGGGCTGTCACTGGTAACAGTCGTGTTCAAGGAAAGCGTCCCTACCTTACAGGCCCGGCAACTCATCGGCGAGCAGATACAGGCCGTTGCCGGAGAAATACCTCCGGAACTGGGAACTCCGGAACTGATGCCTGTTACCACGGGACTGGGAGAAATCTATCAGTACACCCTGGAAGTAGCTCCCGGATACGAAGACAAGTATGACGCCATGGAACTGCGTACCATTCAGGACTGGATTGTGAAACGCCAATTGTCCGGTATTCCCGGTATCGTGGAAATCAACAGCTTCGGCGGTTACCTGAAACAATATGAGGTGGCGGTAGATCCGGACGCGCTGTATTCACTCAACATCACCATCGGCGAAGTGTTCGAAGCCCTGAACCGGAACAACCAGAATACCGGAGGTAGTTATATAGAAAAGGTGAACCGGGCTTACTACATCCGTTCGGAAGGTATGATAGACAGTCTGGAGGATATTGAACGGATTGTAGTAACCAACCGCAACGGAATTCCTGTACATGTAAGCGATGTGGCCAAGGTACGCTACGGAAGCGCCAAACGCTTCGGTGCCATGACCATAGACGGGAAAGGAGAATGCGTAGGCGGTATCGCCATGATGCTGAAAGGAGCCAATGCCAACGTCGTAACCACTGAACTGGAAAAACGGGTGGCACAGGTACAGAAGATGTTGCCGGAAGGTATCCGCATCGAGCCGTACCTGAACCGCTCGGAACTGGTAGACCGGAACATCTCAACCGTTATCCGTAACCTGATAGAAGGAGCCATCATCGTATTCCTTGTGCTCATCATCTTCTTGGGGAATGTACGGGCCGGACTGATTGTAGCCTCTGTCATCCCGCTGGCCATGCTGTTCGCTTTCATCCTGATGCGGGTTTTCGGAGTATCGGCCAACCTGATGAGCTTAGGAGCCATCGACTTCGGTATTGTGGTAGACGGATCCATCGTTATCCTGGAGGGGATACTGGCCCATATCTATAGCCGCCAGTTCCGTGGACGTACGCTGACGAAAGAAGAAATGAATGCAGAGGTGGAAAAGGGAGCTGCCCGTGTGGCACGTTCGGCTACCTTTGCCGTACTGATTATCCTGATTGTCTTCTTCCCGATACTGACACTGACCGGTATCGAAGGCAAATATTTTACACCGATGGCCAAGACACTGGTATTCTGTATCATCGGCGCCCTGATTCTGTCTTTGACTTATGTCCCGATGATGGCTTCCTGCTTCCTGAAGCGGGAAATCAAGGAAAAGAAAGTACTCGCCGATCACTTTTTCGAAAAACTGGGACGGATATACAAGAAAGTCTTGTCTTCTTGCCTGCATCATGTCCGACTCACCGTATCGGTCGCTTTCCTGGCACTGGCAGCCAGCCTGTGGCTGTTCACCCGCCTGGGAGCAGAATTCATCCCGACACTGGATGAAGGAGACTTCGCCATGCAGATGACCCTGCCTGCGGGAAGTTCACTGACGGAAAGTATCGAAGTATCTCGACTGGCCGAAAAGATTCTGAAGGAACAGTTCCCCGAAATCAAGCATGTGGTAGCCAAAATCGGAACGGCAGAAGTACCTACCGACCCGATGGCGGTGGAAGATGCCGACGTGATGATTGTCATGAAACCTTTCAAAGAATGGACCAGCGCTTCCAGCCGGGCCGAAATGGTAGAGAAAATGAAAAAGGCACTGGAACCGTTGTCCGACCGGGCGGAGTTCAATTTCTCACAACCTATTCAATTGCGCTTCAACGAGTTGATGACAGGAGCCAAAGCGGACATCGCCGTCAAGCTATATGGTGAGGATATGGCCGAACTGTATGCGAAAGCCAAAGAAGCAGCCGGCTACATCGAAAAGATACCGGGCGCTTCCGACGTGATTGTGGAACAGGCTATGGGTCTTCCACAACTGGTCGTGCAATACAACCGTGCCAAGATAGCCCGCTACGGCATCAACATCGAAGAGCTGAACACCATTGTCCGCACAGCCTATGCCGGCGAAGCGGCCGGAGTCGTCTTTGAAAACGAACGGCGTTTCGACCTGGTTCTCCGCTTGGACTATGAGAAAGTGAAAGACCTCAACCTGGACAAACTGTTTGTACGTACCACCGACGGCATCCAGATTCCGGTAAGCGAAGTAGCCACCATCGACTTGGTGAACGGTCCGTTACAGATAAACCGTGACGCCACCAAACGACGTATCGTCATCGGTGTAAATGTACGCGACGCCGACATCCAACAGGTGGTCAACGATATCCAACAGACACTGGAACAGCATATCCAACTGAAACCGGGATATTATTTCTCGTACGGCGGACAATTCGAAAACCTGCAGAATGCCATCGACACCCTGCTGATAGTCATACCGGTAGCCCTGATGCTGATTCTGCTCCTGCTGTTCTTTGCCTTCAAGTCGGTCACTTATACTCTGGTGGTATTCAGCACAGTGCCTCTCTCACTGATTGGCGGCATCCTGGCCTTGTGGCTGCGCGGACTACCGTTCAGCATCTCGGCCGGTGTAGGCTTCATCGCCCTTTTCGGTGTGGCGGTCCTCAACGGTATTCTGATGATTAACCATTTCAACGAAGTACGGAAAAGCCGGGAATACCCGATGTGTACCTCCCGAATCATCCGTATCAGCTGCCCGCACCTGCTCCGTCCGGTCTTTCTGACAGGACTTGTAGCCTCCCTCGGTTTTGTACCGATGGCGATAGCCACATCGGCAGGAGCAGAAGTACAGCGCCCGTTGGCTACCGTAGTCATCGGTGGACTGATAGTTTCTACCGTACTGACCCTACTGATTATCCCTGTATTCTATCACATTGTTAATTCAACTGTCATGTTACGAACCGGTAAATTGAAAAAATGGTTTGGCCTCGGCCTTCTTGCCTGCCTGGCAGCCGGAATCCCGTCCGGAGTCCATGCGCAGGAAGCGCCACAATCCATCAGCCTGAACCAGGCTCTGGAAATGGCCGTACAACACAGTCCCCGCCTGCAGATGGCCGATACAGACCTTGCACGCATCCGTGCTACCCGCGGAGAAGTATTCGAAGCAACCCCTACGGAATTCTCCTATTCCTGGGGACAACTGAACGGTGTCCAGCGAAAAGACAAAGAACTGGCAGTCACCCAATCGGTAGGCTCCCTGCTGACTCCTTTCTATAAGAATGCACTGGTCAACAAACAAGTGCAGACCGGAAACCTCTACAAACAACTGGTAGAAAAAGAGGTAAAAGCCGAAGTGAAACGAGCCTGGGCCTATTATCTGTATGCCTGGAACCTGAAAGACATGTACAAACAGCAGAGTACACTGGCCGACAAGATGCAAAAGGCCGGCGAAGTACGCTATAAGCAAGGAGACATCTCCCTTCTGGAGAAAAGCATGATTACCACCGTAGCCTCCGACATGCGGCACAAACTCTATCAGGCAGACGAAGAACTGAAACTGGCCGCATCGCGTCTTCAATGGATATGCTATGCCGACTTTCCCATTGCTCCGGACGACAACTCCATCCAGCTTTATCCGGTCAGTATCGACACGGTATCGCTCTCGGAAATCCATCTGGATTATCTCCAAAGTCAAGTCCACGAAAAGCGGGCCCTGCTGAACATCGAACGGAGCCGCTTCTTCCCGGAGCTTTCAGTCGGATATGTCCGGCAGAACATTCTTCCGGACAAAGGATTGAACTCCTGGATGATAGGAGTATCCTTCCCCATCTGGTTCCTGCCTCAACGCAGCAAAATCCGTCAGGCCAGATTCGAAATGAACAAGGCCCAGACACAGGCAGAAGCCCAAGCCCGTGAACTGAACCTGAAAGTTTCGGAATTGCGTGCTTCCATCCGCCGCTATACAGAAAGTATCCGGTTCTACACGACAAGCGCACTGACCGAAGCAGACAATCTCATGAAAACAGCCGATGCCCAGTTCCGTGAAAGCGAATCGGACATCACCCAATACGTACAGAGCCTGAACGCCGCTCTCGAAATCAAGAAAGGATACATCGAAGCGGTCTATCAGTATAACCTGGCAGCCTTGGAATATGAATTGTATCACCAATAATACTTAATATCGCATGAAAAAGATGATTTTTCCGGTTGTAGCTGTGCTTCTGGCCTCCTGCAACCCTTCCGATAAACAAACCACCCAACAGACTGCCGAGACGCAGACGGAAACAGCAACGACAGAAACAGCTCCATCGGCAGATTCCTTGCAAGTAGACGGAATCACCGGTGCTACCAACGTAGCCAACGCCTCCACCTTCAACGGTACGCTGGTTATTCCACCCCAACATTTCGCAGCCATCACCCTACCGATGGGAGGCATCGTGAAAAACCTGTCGCTGCTACCCGGCACTTACGTACAGAAGGGGAAAGTACTGGCTACCCTGGAGAACCCGGAATTCATTACCCTGCAACAGGAATATCTGGACAGCCGTGCACAACTGGAATACCTGGAAGCCGAATATCACAGACAGCAGACCCTCTCACAGGAAGAAGCCGCCTCGCAGAAGAAACTCCAACAGAGCAAAGCGGACTACCTGTCCATGAAAAGCCGGATGCAGGCTGCCGTTGCCCAACTGCAGCTGTTGGGTATACAACCGGAGAAACTCGTCGGCCACGGCATCTCGCCTTCGCTGGAAATCAAAGCTCCCATCAGCGGATATGTCAGCAACCTGCAGGCTAATCTGGGCAAATTCCTCGATGCGGGCGAACCGCTTTGCGAAATCATCGACAAAAGCCGGATGATGGTACGCCTGGTAGCCTACGAAAAAGACCTGGAGAACCTGGAAGTAGGGTGTCCGTTGCTGTTCCACATCAACGGATTGGGAAACACGACCTTCCACGGCAAACTGATTGCAATCGGACAGGAAGTGGATGACACCAACCGGTCCATCGAGCTCTATGCCGAAGTGACAGAAAACAACCCGCTTTTCCGACCGGGCATGTATGTTTCTGCCCGAATGGGAAAGAAATGAAACAGGAATGAGTATCTTTGCAAAACCGTACCCGATGGAAACAGACATGCTGATAACAAACCGAAAATACATCTATCTGACGGTCATCATCTCACTGACCGTCGGATTTCTGATACATTTCCCTGAATTGGTATCACTCACCGATTCACGGGAACAGCAGACCCTGTTTCCTGACATGTCGACTGCCGACGTACTGTTTGAAGCGGGTTATACCTTCCTTACCCTGCTGGCCCTTTTCGCCCTGAACACTGTCCTGTTCGGATTTAACAGGCCTGTGGTACGCATGCCTTGGTGGAAGATAGGACTTTCCTTCATCCTGACCTGGATATTGAGCAAGATATCCGGCGAGATATTTGTCTTCCTGCACCGCCATTTCGATATTCCGGCCATCGACGCGATGGTACACCATTACCTGCATCCGGTCCGCGATTTCATATTGAGCCTGATTGTAACCGGAAGCTGCTACATCAGCTACCTCATCCGGCAACATCAGGAAATCCTGTTGCAGAACGGGCAGCTGATGGCAGAGAATGTGCGTAACCAATACCAGGCTCTGAAAAACCAATTGAACCCGCACATGCTGTTCAATTCGCTCAATACCCTCCAATCGCTGGTCCGTGAGAATCCGGAGAAAGCCCAGAATTATATCCGGGAACTGTCCAGGGTACTGCGGTACACCCTTCAGGAAAACGACATGCACATCGTCACCCTTCGCGAAGAGATGGATTTCGTAGAGGCCTATATTTTCCTGATGAAGATGCGCTACGAAGACAACCTGCATTTCGTACTGGACGTGGACTCCAGCTGGATGGATTACTGCCTGCCTCCACTTTCGGTACAGACCCTGGTGGAAAACGCCATCAAGCACAATGAAATCAGCAACCGGAAACCGCTGACCATCGGCATCAGAATCGTCCGCCAACCCGACAACGGAGAAATTTCACTACAGGTAGACAACAACCTGCAGCCCCGACGGACAACCGCTGCCGGAACCGGAGTAGGACTGGCAAACCTTTCCAAACGGTATGCCCTGCTACTGGACAAGGAAATCAAGATTACAGAAGCGGAAGGGAAATTCCGCGTCAACATTCCGCTGGTGAAACCTCAAGACATCGCATAACTGTATGAAATACCTGATTATCGAAGACGAGAAAGCAGCCGCACGTAACCTGAAAGCGATGCTGGAACAACTGGCACCGGACATGGAACTTATCGATGTATTGGACAGCGTAGCCGATACCATCGACTGGTTCGGTTGCCACGCCATGCCCGAACTGGTTTTCATGGATATCCATCTGGCAGACGGCTCTGCCTTCGAGATATTCGAGCATACGGATATCACCTGCCCCATCATCTTCACTACTGCCTATGACGAATACGCCCTTAGGGCTTTCAAAGTGAACAGCATCGACTACCTGCTGAAACCCATCGACAAGGAGGAAATGCAGGCCGCCCTTACCAAACTGGAACGGCTGCATCCCGTCCGCCCTGCAGAGCCTGATTTTCTGAAACTGATGCAGAATCTCCAACGGGCAGAGAATTACAAGACACATTTTCTGGTACCTGTCAAAGGAGACAAACTGCTGCCGCTGGCGGTCAACTCCGTCTCCTATTTCTACATTGCCGACGGTATCGTCAAGGCGGTTACGACACAAGGAAAAGAATATGTCATCAACCAGACCCTCGACGAGCTGACGGAATGCCTGAATCCGCAATCGTTCTTCCGGGCAAACCGCCAATACCTGATAGCCCGCGAGGCGGTAAAAGACATCACCTTATGGTTCAACAACCGATTGATAGTCAATCTGCATACGGCTACCCCTGAGAAGATTGTCATCAGCAAGAACCGGGTGGGCGACCTGAAGGATTGGCTCATGGGAAACGGATAACACACCAGTCTCCTCATCTATCCGGCTCTTCGTGAACTATCTGTGTGGTTTCTTTGTTTATATCTTTGAAAAACCTCCGAAGAAAACTATTTTTGTAGGACAAAACAACTGATTCCACACCGCATGCACACTTTATTTATTCTTGCAGACAACCAGGACATTACACGGGAAGGGGTACACGCCTATCTGTCCCGCCTCTATCCGATGTCACCGACACGCAATGTTACCGGTAAAAAAGAACTGCTGACCACATTGACGCTTCCATACAGCCGTATGGTTGTCATTCTGGATTATCCTTTGTTCGATTTAAAGGATGTGGAAGAGCTGCTGGTCATCGTCAAACGTTTCCCTTCGACAATATGGATACTCTTTTCGTCCGAACTGAGCGAAAACATCATCCGCCGGGTGGGAGCTGAACCCACCATCGGCATACTGCTGAAAGAATGTCCGGGAGAAGAAATACGCAAGGCCCTGCAAGAAGCAGCCGAAGGACGGCGCTACCTCTGCGCCCAGGTATCCAACCTGCTGCAGGGAGATATCAGACGTCCGGAAACACAGACACCGCTCACACCCTCCGAAACAGAGATTCTCAAACTTATCGCCAAAGGAAAAAGCGTCAAAGAAATAGCGGCTATCCGGTTTTCCAGCGTACATACCATCATGACACACAAGAAAAATATTTTCCGAAAACTGGGAGTAAACAATGTATACGAAGCTACCCGATACGCTCTGCGTGCTGGTCTGGTAGAAATGATGGAATATTATATCTGAATAACCATAAACCAAAATCCATACTCGATTGTTTATAAATAAAATACTTCAAACAGATTATGAAACATTACTTTTCACTTGCCGTGCTATTTGCAGCGGCTATCGTAACTTCCACCCAACCAGCTGATGCCTGCACGGGTATCACATTGACCGTCAAAGACCAGTCGAAAGTAGTGGCACGTACTATCGAATGGGGTGGCACCAACTTAAACAGCCAATATGTAATTGTTCCTCGTGGATATACGATTCAAAGCTACCTTCCCGGAGGGAATACAGATGGAATGACATTTACAACTCGCTATGGATATGTAGGACTGGCAGTAGAACAAAAGGAATTCGTTGCTGAAGGCCTAAACGAAGCTGGATTATCAGCCGGACTTTTCTATTTTCCTGGATATGGGCAATATCCGGAATATGACCCCGCACTGAAGGACAAAAGTATTGCCGAT
Organism: Phocaeicola barnesiae DSM 18169 = JCM 13652; assembly: GCF_000374585.1. Taxonomy (GTDB): domain Bacteria; phylum Bacteroidota; class Bacteroidia; order Bacteroidales; family Bacteroidaceae; genus Phocaeicola; species Phocaeicola barnesiae. Next base: position 32,609 of record NZ_KB894661.1, on the reverse strand, counting down.
CTTCAACTGGTTTCTTGGATACTGGGTAACTGCGCTACCGTAGACGACGTGAAGAAAGCATTGACAGATGTGCGTGTCATAGCGATTGACCCAAGAGCTTCTACCGTACATTGGAGATTCACAGATACATCTGGTAAACAAATTGTTCTGGAAATCATCGATGGTGAATACAAGTTTTATGATGACCACCTGGGAGTATTAACCAATTCACCGGATTTATCATGGCAATGGACTAATCTGAACAATTATGTTCACCTGAGTCCAGGTCCTGTCACTGCTCAGACTTTGGACAATCTGAAACTGGCTCCCTTCGGCATGGGAAACGGCATGTGGGGACTACCGGGTGACGTCACTCCTCCATCACGGTTTGTCCGTGCCGCTTTCTACCAGTCGACCGCACCACAACCGGCAGACGCACAAGCTGCAGTATTGACCGGATTCCAAATATTGAATAACTTCGATATTCCTATCGGTATCGAGTTCACTACAGATCAGACCCCGACAGATATCCCCAGTGCAACTCAATGGACAACCGCTACCGACCCGAAACACCGGAAACTCTATTACCGGACCATGTACAACAGTGAAATCCGTTGCTTTGACCTGAACAGTATCGATTTCAGAAAGGTAGCTTACCGGGCAGTCCCGCTGGACAACGTCAAACAACAACCGATAACAACCCTCAACATCAAATAACCTCTTTCAAGAATCACAAAAGCCGGAGTGCGTGAGCATCCCGGCTTTTCTTTATCATGAATCGTATACTGACAATCAGAACAGTTTGTTCGGATATTCTCCGGCATCAACCAATGCCTGAATCTTGTCAACTACACTCTGACGGTCGGCTGCATAAGTTACGCCAAACCACATGGATGTAGTATCCAGCACCTTTACAGTAGCTGTACCTTCATTCACCAGCTTGTTCACCATCAACGGAATGAAATATTCAGCCTTCGGGTTTCCGATATTATCCTTCAGGAAGTCTACGAAATAATCTTCTGAATACTTGAAGTAATCCGGAGTGAAACCCCACATGTTCATTGAGACCGGTGTGTTGTCGTCTACAGCCACCCATTCACCTTTTTCGTCCTTGTAGCATACCGGACCGTTTACACGCATGATTTCAGTACGTTCTACTACTGTAGTCAGGTGATCGTTTTCATCGGTAGAACAGATACCGCGGGCTACGGTACCGCTTTCAGACAACGTATTACCTACGCGGAAACCAACCATACAGTAATCGTTTGTAGCACCTTCGGGAAGTTCTGACAAATATTTGCCCAAAACAGCAAAGCTGTCACGACCATAGAAGTCGTCTGCATTAATTACGGCAAACGGTTCTTTGATAACATCCTTACCCATCAGGACAGCATGATTGGTACCCCAAGGTTTCTTACGTTCTTCCGGACATGTAAAGCCTGCAGGCAGGTCATGAATATCCTGGAATACAACTTCTACCGGAATATGGTTCTCATATTTGCTGACTATCTTTTCACGGAAATCCTGTTCGAAATCCTTACGGATAACAAATACGAGTTTACCGAATCCACCGCGGATAGCATCAAAAATTGAATAATCCATGATAGTTTCACCGTTAGGTCCCAGTCCATCCAACTGTTTCAAACCGCCGTAACGGCTACCCATACCAGCAGCTAATACAAATAATGTAGGTTTCATAAGTTCTAAATAAATTTAAGTACTGCACAAAGTTAAAAAAAATATTATGATTCTTACCAAAGAGAAGCAAAACAAAATATCGAAGATATCGGTTATTTTATCTATATTCGCACGATAAACGAGCTATACATGAAGAAATATGTAAAATGGACCGGGATAGTCTTTCTATCACCTGTCATCCTGTTTGTTTTGCTATCGATTCTGATTTATTTGCCACCTGTCCAGCATTTTCTGGTTTCTCAGGTCACCCGATACGCAACCGAAGCGACAGGCATGCAAATCCATATAGGACGCCTGTCCCTCTCTTTCCCGCTTGACCTGGTAGTCAGCGAAACAAAGGTCATTGATAAGCAAGATACCATTCTGGCTGTTGATAAATTGACAGCCAAAGTACAATTATTGCCTTTACTCAAGAAGGAAGTAGAACTGGACGGACTGGAACTGAAAGGAGCCTCCGTAAACACGACCCAACTGATTGAGGGGATGCAACTTCAAGGATACCTGGGTGAATTCTATATTGAATCACACGGTGTTGAACTCGACCCGGAGACAGCCATCATCAACAATGTACACCTGAAAGATACACACCTTGACCTCTGTCTGGCAGACACGACCGAAGCCGACACGACTTCCAGTGCTCCTCTTTACTGGAAAATCAAGTTAGTACAGGCCGATATGGAAAATGTCTCGTTCAACCTGAACATGCCGCTGGACACTACCCGGATGAATATAAGTATAGGGGAAGCTTTACTGAAAAACGGAACGGTGGATTTACATCAGTCTGCCTATACCGTGGGACACTTGAAAATCAGTCAGGGAAACGCGGCCTATCACCTGGGAAACGCACCGGCTCAAGCCGGCCTGGACCCGTCGCACATAGAAGTATCAGACATCAATCTGTCTGTAGACTCTGTGTACTATGCAGGGAATGATATCCGGGCGAATATTCATAACTTTGGCTTGAAGGAACGTTCCGGACTGGAAATACTTTCTACCCAGGGCCGCCTGATTGCCGACAAAAACATCATCCGGATACCTTCCTTGGAACTGAAGACCCAAGATTCCTACCTCAGCTTTGATGCCATGGCCGACTGGAGCATCACCCAGACAAGCAAAGACAGCCGTTTGAGTGGACGTCTGTTTGTCGAACTTGGAAAAAGCGACCTCTTCAAACTGGTACCAGACATGCCGGAAGAGTTCATAAAGAAATATCCTTCCACACCGTTACAGATAAGAGCCGGTATAGACGGAACCATCGACCACCTGACACTCTCCGGAATGACAGTCGGACTGGAAGGTTATGTACGCATGACTGCCAAAGGAGATATTATAAACGTCATGGACAGTCTGCACCGGAAAGCGACTATCCACATGGATACCCGTTTCACTGATACCCGTTTCCTGGCTCCATTGACCGGTGGAGTCATCATACCGACGCATACACTGCTGAAAGGTCTGTTCACCATGGAGGGAGAACAGCTCCAGACCAGTTTCCAACTGACGCCTCCGGAAGGAGAAATGCTGGCAAAAGCCGATTATCATTTAGGCAACGAACAATACGGCGCTGAAGTCACCATCAATGAGCTGAATCTGCATCCGTTCATGCCTGAAGATTCATTATTCCACCTTTCTGCAGCCATGCAACTGAAAGGACAAGGAACCGATTTCTTCTCACCGAAAACATCTTTGGATGCTAAAGCAGACATCAGCCACCTGCAATATGGCAGCCGTACCTTCTCAGGCCTTACACTGAATGCCGACCTCAAAGATTCGCATGCATTGGCGCAATTGAACATCAGAGATAACCTGGCAAACGTCACTTCACAACTGGAAGCCTCTCTACACCCTAACAAAATCAAAGGCAACCTGACAGCCAGCGTACAGAACCTGAACCTGCAGGAACTGCAACTGACAGACAAGTCCATCAAAGTCAGTCAGAACATCGATGTGCGTTTTGCTACCGACATGAAGAAATCACATCAGATGCAGGGCTCCTTGAATAATATACAGATTATAGCGCCCAAACAGACCTTCAAGACCAAAGATATCCTGGCAGGCTTCACCACAGCTAAAGATTCTTTACGCTGTTATGCCAATGCCGGCGACTTGACTTTCCTGTTGGGAGCTAAAGGCGATGTGGATTACTTGAGCCGTTCGCTCGAACAAGTAAGCAAACACCTGAGCGAGCAATGGGAAGCCAAGAACATCGACCAGAATGCTATCCGGAAGCTGCTTCCGGAAGCCCGTTTCCGGATTTTCGCCAGAAACGACAATCCGCTGGCCAACATGCTGGCCATGGACCAGATTCGCTTCAACCGCCTGTACGTCAATCTGACAACCTCTCCGGCCAACGGCCTGAACGGAGAAGCCTATGTATACGGACTGAGAACAGACAGCCTCCAACTGGATACCCTGTACTTCAACAGTTCACAGAATCCGGAGAAATTCGTATTCACCAGTGGAGTAAAGGCCAACAAGACTCCGTACCAGGATGCCTTTGACATCTCATTGAATGGTGATGTCGGTTCCGAAGATGCCCACCTGACCATTGAATACCTGAACGACAAGAAACAGCAAGGGGCTTATCTCGGACTGGTAGCAGCCTTGCATAAGAACGGAATCAGCCTCCAAGTCTCTCCGACCAATCCGACACTGGTATACCGGACATTCCATGTCAATCCGGGCAACTACATTTATCTGGGAGACAACGGACGTATACACGCCAACCTGAAACTGTATGACGACCACTATACAGGTCTTCAGTTTTATTCGACCCCAGATTCCACAGCCCAGCAGGACCTGACATTGGAACTGAACCGAATCAACATCGCCGAATTCCGCCGGATTATCCCCTATATGCCGGATATCGCCGGACTGATCAGCGCTGAAGCCCATTACATACAACAGGACAAAATAGCCCATGTGTCGTTGGAAACACAGATTGAGCAATTGAATTTCAACCAGATTGCTTTGGGTGACTGGGCTTTCAGTGGTGTATATCTACCGAAAGAGACCGGCGAGCACCGGATAGACGGTTTCGTCACACTCAACGATGAAGAAATTGCCAGTCTGAACGGTTCCTTCTTTTCAGGTACAGACGATTCAAGCCCCGGAACTATTTCCGCTAAAATGGCCTTGCACCATTTTCCACTTGATATTGCCAATCCATTCATACCGGACCAGACCGCCAAGTTGAGTGGCGACATTGACGGCTCAATGGGAGTAAGCGGTCAGACTGACAATTTCCTGATGAACGGTTCCGTCAACCTGGACGATGTAGGCATCGAAATACCACAGGCGTCCCTGAAATTACGGTTCGACAACCGTCCGGTAGAAGTGAAGGACAGCAAACTGACGTTTGATAACTTCAGTATATTCACCCAAGGGAAATCACCGTTCACGATTGATGGAACCGTAGACATGGTCAACCTGTCCGACCCGACACTCGATTTGAGGATGAACGCCCGGAATTTCGAACTGATAAACAGCAAACGGACCAAAGAGTCACTTATTTATGGTAAGCTTTATGTGGACTTCTCCTCCGTATTGAAAGGGAATATGGAAGAACTGACCATGCGTGGCAACATGAACGTATTGGGTAGCAGTGATTTCACTTATATCCTGAAAGACTCGCCGCTGACTGTAGAAGACAAACTGGCTGAGACTGTCACATTCGTCAATTTCAATGATACAACCACAGCCAAGAAACCGCCGTTACAGGAGCTCAGCCTGGGAGGACTGAACATGCTCATGACCATGCACATAGACGAAGCCGTGCAAGCCAGAATTGACCTGACCCCCAACGGGAGCAACTACATGCTGCTGGAAGGTGGAGGCGACTTATCCTTCCAATACACTCCGGAAGGTTCAATGCTGCTGAACGGACGCTACTCCCTCATGAGCGGAGAGATGAAATACGAATTACCAGTCATTCCACTCAAGACCTTCTATATCCGAAACGGAAGCTACATTGAATGGACCGGAAACATCATGAACCCGAATCTGAACATCCAAGCATCCGAACGGGTACGTGCAGCTGTCAGCGACAACGGAGAAAGTTCGCGCAACGTCAACTTCGACGTAGGAGTAAACATCACCAACCGGCTGGAAAATCTGGGATTTACCTTTACCCTCGAAGCACCGGACGACGGCACACTCCAGAATGAACTGGCAGCCATGTCGGCCGAAGAAAGGAATAAACTGGCGGTAACCATGCTCGTAACCGGTATGTATATGGGTACCAGCAGTTCCAACAGTAAATTCGATGCCAACAGTGCGTTGAACTCATTCCTGCAAAGTGAAATCAGCAACATTGCCGGAAGCGCTCTGAAAACGGTCGATGTCAACTTCGGTATGGAAACCAACAACAACGAAGCCGGAGGAACCAGCACCGACTACAACTTCCAGTTTGCCAAACGATTCTGGAACAACCGTTTCCAGGTCGTGATTGGAGGTAAAATCTCTACCGGCAACAATGTCAATGAAAGTGAATCGTTCATCGACAATGTGTCGTTGGAATACCGTCTCGACAACAGCGGAACACGTTACATCAAAATCTTCCACGACAAGAACTATGAAAGTGTACTGGAAGGAGAGGTGATTGAAACTGGTGTCGGTATCGTTTTACGCAAGAAAGTAAGCAAGTTGGGCGACCTGTTCATTTTCAGAAAAAAGAAAAAAGCTACAACCGAAGAAGACAAAGACAAGGACCAAGAAAAAGAGAAAGAGAAAAATGAAGAGACTGACAAAGAGAAATAACCTCCTGCTATGGATAGTGACTGTCTGGTTGGCAACTGCCTGCTCGACAACCAAACATCTGCCGGAGGGAGAAACCCTATACACCGGAATCAAAGACATTACTGTCCAGAATCCGGACCCGACAAGTACCGGGAACACGGCCCTCGAAGAAGTGGAAGGAGCCATCAGTATCGCTCCGAACAATTCGTTCCTGGGCAGTGCCAAATACCGGATACCTTTCCCCTTCGGATTATGGGTATATAACCGTTTCGAACGCTATGAGAAGGGAGTCGGCAAATGGATTTTCGATAAACTGGCCTCCGAACCGGTATTACTTTCTACCGTCAACCCGGAAACCCGTGTAAAAGTAGCCACTAACCTGTTACGCAACTACGGCTATTTCAACGGACAGGTAACCTATCAGGTAGACAGTACCAAGAATCCGCGGGCAGTCAAGCTTTCTTACGATGTAGATATGGGGAGACCTTATTTCCTGGACTCCATCATGTACGAAGGTTTCATGCCACGCGCCGACAGCCTCATCCGCAGTCACGCTTCCGAACAGCTCATCCACAAGGGAGACAACTTCAACGTCAACCAACTGGAAGCCGAAAGACAAAGATTAGTAAGCCTAATGCGTGATAACGGCTATTATTATTTCCGCTCAGATTTCATTACTTTCCTGGCCGATACTCTGATACGCCCGGGATATGTCAACCTGAAAGTAGTGGCCAAAAAGAGTATTCCCCAAGAAGGCCTGAAGCAATATTATCTGGGGAACACCTCCGTATACCTGACCGGCTATAACGGTGAACGACCTACCGATTCATTAAAGACCCGGACTTTCACAGTACATTATCCCGGAGAAAAACCCGGCATACGTTTCGGCGTATTACGTGGCCGTTTCCTGTATCGTAAAGGAGAATTATACTCACAGAAGCGTCAGGATTATACCCAGGAAGCCCTGGCTAGGCTGGGAGCCTTCAAGTTTACAGAGATGAACTACATTCCGCGGGGAGACTCCTTGCTGAACGACACACTGGACATACGGGTCAACGCCATGTTCGACCTGCCTTATGACAGTGAACTGGAATTCAACGTCACGACCAAAAGTACCAAGCAGACCGGGCCTGGAGCCATCTTCAACCTCTCACGCAGAAACTTCAGAGGAATGGGCGCCTCGCTGAACCTGAAGCTGAGAGGCTCATACGAATGGCAAACCAGCTCGACGGTAGACGGCGAAAGTTCGGTCATGAACTCTTACGAACTGGGTGCGGAACTTTCATTGGAATTTCCACGAATTATCCTTCCGTTCATCAAGAAACGTATCAATCCGTTCAAGTTCCCGTCGAACACCTATTTCCGCATCTACGGCGAGCAGGTAAACCGTGCCCGTTATTTCAAGATGCTTTCTTTCGGAGGAACTGTATCGTATGACTTCCGTTCTTCACCGATGTCCAAACATACGGTTACACCCTTCCAGCTGGTATTCAATACACTTCAGCACCGGACAGCCGCTTTCGATTCTATCGCAACAGCCAATCCGATGTTGTTCCACAGTCTGGATGACCAGTTCATCCCGTCCATTTCGTACACCTATACGTACGACAATGCCTTTCTGAAAAAGAAGAACCAACTCTGGTGGGAAGGTTCCGTCACCTCGGCCGGTAACATCACGTCACTGATTTATGCCGCATTCGGACAGAAATTCAGCCAGAAGGACAAGAAACTGCTAGGTACTCCTTTCGCACAGTTCATGAAATTTACATCAGACATCCGTCTGCTGCATAACTTCAACGAAAAGCACCAACTGGCAACCCGCCTTATGGGAGGTATCATCTATTCCTACGGAAACAAGACCATCGCCCCTTATAGCGAACAGTTTTATGTAGGAGGAGCCAACAGTATCCGTGCTTTCACCATACGGTCCATCGGTCCGGGAAGTTTCCACCCCAAAGAGAGTGCCGCCTACTCCTACGTAGACGAAACAGGTGACCTGAAACTGGAAGCGAATGCGGAATACCGTTTCCGCCTGCTTTCCAACCTGGCCGGCGGAAATCTGAACGGAGCGGTTTTTCTGGATGCCGGAAACGTATGGCTGTTGCGCGATGACCCTGCCCGACCGGGAGCCCAGTTTACACTCGACAAGTTCTTTGACCACATCGCCTTAGGAACCGGTGTAGGTATACGTTACGACATGAGTTTCATCGTACTCCGTCTGGATATGGGTATTGCCCTGCACGTACCGTACGAAACAGGTAAAGGCGGTTATTACAACATTCCGAGATTCAAGGACGGATTGGGAATACATTTCGCCATCGGTTATCCGTTCTAATTGGGAAATGTTTTGTATTTTTGCACACCAATACAGTTCTCTATGAAAAAAGCAATCCTATTATTAACCTTGGTTGCCAGTTGTATCATGGCATGTACCGGTAACCAGCAAAAGAAAACCCACATGGAAAAAGACAATGCAACACTTGTAAGACTGGAAACAACCCTGGGAAACATCACAGTCAAACTCTATAACGAGACTCCGGGACATCGCGATAACTTCATCAAACTGGTAAAAGAAGGAGCTTATGACAGCACCCTATTCCACCGTGTCATCAGAAGTTTCATGGTACAGGCCGGTGACCCGGAAAGTAAACATGCCAGTGACACCGCTACACTGGGCAACGGTGACGTAGGCTATACACTCCCGGCAGAATTCAACCCGACTCTTTTCCATAAGAAAGGTGCTTTGGCTGCTGCCCGTCAAGGAGATGATGTCAATCCCGAAAAAGCCTCATCCGGTTGCCAGTTCTACATCGTTACCGGAAAGAAATTCTCACAGGCACAGCTTATCAACATGGAAAACCAGATAAACGAAGCCCGTCTGGATACTGCCTTCAATATCCTGGCCCGCAAACACATGAAAGAAATCTTCAAGATGCGTAAAGCCGGCGACAACGAAGGTCTGCTGGAATTGCAGGATTCTCTGGAAGCGCAAGCCCGTGCCGAAGTAGCCAAAGAACCACGGTTCAAATTCTCCAAACAACAGATTGATGCCTATACCACATTGGGAGGTGCCCCCCATCTGGATGGAAACTACACTGTATTCGGTGAAGTAGTAGACGGTATGGACATCGTGGATAAAATAGAAAGTGTCAAGACCAACCGTGCCGACAGACCGGTGACAGACGTCCGTATCCTGAAAGCTGTAATTGCAGAATAAGATGATAAGTGTAAACCGACACAGCCTGCCGAACGGGTTACGGATTGTACATCATGAGGACGACTCTACCCAAATGGTCGCCCTCAACCTGTTATATAAAGTAGGAGCCCGTGATGAAGACCCGGAACATACCGGATTCGCCCACCTGTTCGAACACTTGATGTTCGGAGGTTCCATCCATATACCCGATTACGATACGCCGGTTCAGAATGCGGGGGGAGAGAACAATGCATGGACGAACAACGATATCACCAATTATTACATTACCCTTCCTTATCAGAACGTAGAAACCGGATTCTGGTTGGAAAGCGACCGCATGCTGAGTCTGGATTTCAGCCCGCACAGCCTGGAAGTACAGCGTCAGGTAGTCATCGAAGAGTTCAAACAGCGCAACCTGAACCAACCGTACGGTGATGCCTCGCATCTGATACGGGAAATGGCCTATCAGGACCATCCATACCGATGGCCGACCATCGGAAAGGAAATCAGCCACATCGCCAATGCTACGCTGGAAGAAGTGAAAGCCTTCTTCTACCGTTTCTATGCGCCCAACAATGCGATTCTGGCCGTATCGGGACACATCTCGTTCGAAGAGACCGTCCGGTTGGCAGAAAAATGGTTCGGACCGATTCCTGCCCGCGAAGTCTCTTGCCGGAACCTTCCGTCAGAAAAAACACAGACTGCCATCCGCCGGAAAACCGTTACACGGAATGTACCGGTAGATACGCTCTACATGGCTTTTCACATGTGTAACCGTCTGCATCCGGACTATCAGGTATTCGATATGCTGACCGACCTGCTGGCCAACGGACGTTCTTCACGCCTGATTCAATCACTGGTCATCACCCAGAAGGTCTTTACCTCCATTGATGCCTACATTTCAGGCAGCCTGGATGAAGGTTTGTTACAGATTACCGGTAAACCTGCAGCAGGCGTTTCGCTGGAAGAAGCCGAACAGGCTGTATGGCAGGAACTGGAGAAACTGAAGCACATTCCGGTTGATGAGAAAGAACTGGAAAAAGTAAAGAACCGCTACGAAAGTGAACAGATTTTCAACAACATCAACTACCTGAACGTAGCGACCAATCTGGCTTACTTCGAACTGCTCGGAAAGGCGGAAGACATCAACGAGGAGGTCGGAAAATACCGGGCAGTAACAGCAGAGCAGATTTGTCAGACCGCACAAACGTACCTGGTACCGGAAAACTGCAGCGTACTCTATTATCGGGCCGCCCAATGAAACTACAGACACATTACCACGCATTATTGAAACTGGGGATTCCTATCGTCATCGGACAGATAGGCGTCATCATCCTGGGATTTGCGGATACCCTGATGATAGGACACCACAGTACACCGGAACTGGCTGCCGCCAGCTTCGTCAACAACATGTTCGGACTGGCCATTATCTTCAGTACCGGTTTTTCCTATGGACTGACTCCGATAGTGGGCAGCCTGTTCGGACAACACAAATACGAAGCTGCCGGACAGTCCCTGAAGAACAGCATAGCCGCCAATACGGTATTGGCGGTTATGGTATGCGCCGTCATGTACCTGCTTTACCTGAATATGCACCGGTTGGGACAACCGGAAGAGCTTATCCCCCTGATGCGTCCCTACTTTCTCATCCTTTTGGCATCCATGCCATTCGTACTTTGGTTCAATGCCTTCAAGCAGTTTACCGACGGTATTACCGATACCCGCGTTTCCATGTGGATTCTGCTTGGTGGAAATATCCTGAACATCATCGGCAACTACCTGCTGATTTACGGTAAATGCGGTTTGCCCGCACTGGGGCTGAACGGAGCAGGGCTATCCACTCTGATAGCCCGTATCCTGATGGTGATAGCCTACCTTTACCTGTTTTTCGGTACTGCCCGTTACCGCCTGTTCCACAAAGGATTTCTCGGTGGAAGCATCAACCGTACCGATTTCTCGCTCCTCAACCGGCTGGGATGGCCCATTGCCGGACAAATGGGAATGGAAACCGCTTCCTTCAGCCTCAGTACCATCATGGTGGGCTGGTTAGGAAGTACGGCTTTGGCCTCCCACCAGATTATGCTGACCATCTCACAGGTCTGCTTCATGATGTATTACGGCATGGGAGCTGCCGTATCGGTACGCATCAGCAACTATTACGGGCAACACGACGTCGAAAATGTGCGACGGACAGCTACCGCCGGATTCCACCTGATTCTGGTCATGATAGTTGCAACCTCTATCCCCATCTTCCTGCTCCGGCATCAGCTAGGAGGCTTGTTCACCGACAGCCAGCCGGTCAGCCTCATGGTGGCCCAACTCATCATTCCATTGGTCATCTACCAGTTCGGTGATGGATTACAGATAAACTTTGCCAACTCGCTACGAGGTATAGCCGATGTACGCCCCATGCTGCTGTATTCGTTCATCGCTTACTTCATCATCTCCTTGCCTGCCGGTTACTTCTTCGGCTTTGTCCTGAATGGAGGCATTACAGGTATCTGGATGGCATTCCCTTTCGGACTGACCAGTGCGGGCGTCATGTATTACCTCCGGTTCAAACATAAGACTTGTACAAAATCTACCGTATCATGATATCGACTTCATCCAAAATCGCCTTCGGATTCATTCTCCTCATTTCGCTATTACTGGGAGCCATCGGCTACATCTACCAGGAAATGAACTTGCTGACCGAGCCATCAGAGCTCGAAGCCAATATCAACAAACGGCGGAAAATCACCAACCAGATTATCAGCCAACTGTATGATGTGGAAATCATCGGACAGACCCTCCGCTCCGGGAAAATCGATGAGTTTCAGCCGTATCTGCTGGCCATGCGGGAAGCTGAAGAAAGCATCGATACACTACAGACTTATCTGACAGATACCTTACAGCAAACCCGTCTGGACACTGTACGCGGACTACTCCGGGAAAAAGAAAGAAACATGATTGCCGTCCTGGAAGCCATGGCAGACAGCCCGACGGAAGAACTGTATCAGGCCGAACTGGACAGTCTGCTCAACAAACAGGACTCACTGCTCAGAGCCCCCCGCGTGCAGAAAAAGATTGTCACCCACCGCAATACGTATACCATCCACCACAAGAAAAAAGGATTCTTCAAACGCTTGGCCGAGGTATTCTCACCCGGAAAAAACGACTCCACCCAGGTGAACAATGTCATTCAGGAAGAATACACAGACACCATCAGCGAAGAATATAGCCCGATTGATACAATAGCCAACCTGATTTCGGATATCCGCGGAAAAGTATTCAACACCCAACAACATCAGCAGCGCGTACTGCTGGAGCGAATCAACCGTCTGCGTATAGCCGGAAGTGAACTGAGCCAACGTGTCACCCAGTTACTGGAAAGTATTGAGACAGACGAACAGAATGCGGCTTTCAGCAAGATACATCAGGAACAGGAAATCCGTAACCAGGCCGCACAGACCATCGAAATCATTGCAACGGTGGCTGTAGTACTGTCACTCATCTTCTTTATCGTCATCTGGCGGGACCTGACGCGTAGTGCCCATTACCGTAAAGAATTGGAGAAATCCAAGCTCTATGCCGAAGACCTGCTGGTAGCACGCGAAAAGCTGATGCTGACCATCACCCATGATATCAAGGCTCCTGCCGGTTCCATCATCGGTTATTTAGACCTGCTGCTCCGACTGACCAAAGACCGCCGCCAGCTACTTTATCTGAATAACATGAAGAGTTCGGCCCGCCACCTGCTGGACCTGATAGCCTCTCTGCTGGACTATCACCGGCTGGAAGCAGGTAAAATGGACCTGCAGCAAATAGCCTTTCATCCGAATGAACTTTTCAACCACATATTCCACAGTTTCCTTCCGCTGGCAGAGAAAAAAGGTATCAGTCTGACCTACGAAGAGCAGGTCGCCGATGAACTGGTGCTGGAGGGAGACCCGTTCCGTATCCGGCAAATAGCGGAGAACCTGCTTTCGAACGCCCTGAAATTCACCCACGAAGGCAGTATCAAACTACGGGTAGGCTACCAGGGTAATCAGTTTACATTCAGCATCCAAGATACCGGATGCGGCATGACTCCCGAAGAACAGACACGCATCTTCCAGGAATTTACCCGCCTTCAAAGTGCGCAAGGACAGGAAGGTTTCGGGTTAGGACTCTCTATATCCAAGAAACTGATTGAATTGGCCAATGGAAAAATCCATATCGACAGTATTCCCCAAAAAGGCAGTACTTTCACGGTTTCGTTGCCCCTACCCCGCATATCGGCCAACAAGACCGGTACCAACAAAGCCGGGAAACTGTTGCCTACCACCCGCCTGCATATCCTGCTGGTAGACGACGACAGCATCCAGCTACACCTTACACAAGCCATCATTCTGCACACACTGGTAGACGGCGAAACCCCGGCCGAGGAAAAGCCCATCATCCACTGTTGCCAGCAACCGGAAGAAGTTCTGCAAATCCTGAAGACACAACGGATAGACATCGTCTTCACTGACATACAGATGCCGGCGATGAACGGATTCGAACTGCTCCAACACATCCGGGAACTGGCCATTCCTCACGCAGATACCCTACCGGTCATTGCTATCACGGCCCGTGGTGACTTGAGTGAAAAAGACTTTCTATCGAAAGGCTTCTCCGGCATGTTGCAGAAACCGTTCAACCAATCGGATATCCTACAGATATTCACCCGCCTGTTTCAGGTTCCCCAATCGAGTCTCCCCAGGAAACCAGAACCGGAACCATCGACACCCGCTGAAACGGAAACGTCTCCATACCGGTTTACCCCTTTGACCGCTTTCTCGGAAGACGACCCGAAAGCTGCAGTGGAAATCATGCAAACCTTTATTCAGGAAACCCAACGGAACATACAGGCACTTCAGGAAGCCAAGGAAACGAACAATTCGCAACAGCTCTGTGCCATAGCCCACAAGATGCTGCCTACCTTCACCATGATAGAAGCCAAGGAAATCATCGCGACCCTGCAGGACATGGACCATCGGCGTACCAGCGGACTTACAGACGATGAAAGCGAGACATACACAGCCTCCATCATCAGATGTGCAGAAAAGGTAATCGCACATGCCGAAAACTACTGCCTGACCTTACAGCAACAAGCATCCAAAAACGCCTAGACGTTTTGAACAATTCGTCTAGACATTTGAATCGAAACATGAGGATATTTGAATCAAAACGTCCTCATGTTTTGGCTAAATGAGTTATATTTGATAGGGATTTTCTATTTTCATACAAGTTTTATGTAAAAAGTATCCGAAAGAGATGGAATAATGCCATAAAAAGATTATATTTGTATAATTAAATAAATAGCTATGGTTTCAACAGTACTGATCGTTGAAGATGATTTGACATTTTCTACCATGCTGAAGACGTGGTTGGGGAAAAAGGGATTCGATGTAGAAACAGCCAGCACCAGTGCACGTGCCCGGAAAATTCTGCTTTCAAAAGAATTCGATCTGGTAATTTCTGATTTGCGCTTGCCTGATCAGGACGGGATCAACCTGCTCTCTTGGCTCAGAGAACAGAAGAAAAACATCCCTTTCATCATCATGACCGGTTATGCTGAAATCCAAAGTGCCGTGCAATGTATGAAACTAGGGGCCACAGACTACATATCCAAACCCATACAGCCGGATGAACTGCTCAAAAAAATCAACGAAGCCATCGCACTCCCCCATAAAGAAACCAAAGAAACAGAAAATATCCTGTTGCCTACTGCCTCAAATTTTCTGGAAGGAGAAAGTGAAGCTGCACAACAGCTGTTCAACTACGTACGTCTGGTAGCACCGACCCAAATGTCCGTACTGATCAACGGTGCCAGTGGTACCGGAAAAGAATATGTGGCACACCGCATCCACCAGTTGAGCAAACGGGCCGACAAATCGTTCGTCGCCATCGATTGTGGCTCCATCCCTAAAGACCTAGCGGCATCCGAATTCTTCGGCCACATCAAAGGGTCCTTTACCGGAGCCTTAAGCGATAAAGTCGGCGCTTTCGAAGAAGCTAACGGCGGAACACTTTTTCTGGATGAAATAGGGAACCTGAGTTACGAAGTA
This sequence comes from Phocaeicola barnesiae DSM 18169 = JCM 13652, assembly GCF_000374585.1. Classification (GTDB taxonomy): domain Bacteria; phylum Bacteroidota; class Bacteroidia; order Bacteroidales; family Bacteroidaceae; genus Phocaeicola; species Phocaeicola barnesiae. The sequence goes on along the minus strand of NZ_KB894661.1, from coordinate 16,928 downwards.
CAGGTACAATTGCTTCGTGCACTGCAGGAACGCCGGGTACGGCGGATTGGTTCGGTCAAGGAAATCGAAGTGGATGTACGTCTGGTTACCGCTACAAACGAGAACCTGAAGGAAGCCATTGCAAAAGGAAATTTCCGCGAAGATTTGTATCACCGAATCAATGAATTCACGCTTTACATGCCTTCGCTGAAAGACCGGACGGAAGATATCCTGCTTTTTGCCAATTTCTTCCTTGACCAGGCCAACAAGGAGTTGGAACGTAATCTGGTAGGATTCGATGCAGAAGCATGCGATGCCCTGCAACGCTATGACTGGCCGGGGAATCTGCGTCAACTGAAAAATGTGGTCAAACGGGCCACTCTACTGGCTACGGGAGATTTTATCACCTGTAAGGAATTAGGAGAAGAATTACACGCTACAGAAACAAACCAGGAAACCGTTAATCTGACATTAAGAAACGAAGACGATGAAAAACAACGGATTCTGCAGGCTCTGCAGCAAACAAAAAATAACAAGACACGTGCTGCACAACTTCTTGGTATAGACCGAAAAACACTCTACAACAAACTGAAACTTTATAACATTCCACAATAAAGTGTAGACTTTTTCCACACCATCCACACACATTTCCACAAAAAAGGAAACTGGATGCATGTAGAGAAAATACATAACAAACTCATTGAGAAGTGTTTAAATAAATCAATAAAGTTTGGCACGTATCTTGCAATACTATTTACGGTACAAATTGCATACACAAAAACTAACAGGCTTTTTTTAAAACCCAACCCCATATATAAAGAGGACTCAACCTCTTTTTATAAAGAAGATGCCTATGTGTTAATGAGTGGGAACGCTGTGAAGCGCTCCCACTCACTTTTTATACCCACCGGTATCCATCATCAAAGCATATCGAAACCGTTCCACAGGTTCCCTTCCGGAACAGGTGCCGTCAAATCGATTTCTTCCTTTGACACCGGATGGATGAAACGTACCCTACGGGCATGCAGGCAAATGCTTCCATCCGGATTGGAACGAGGAAATCCATACTTCAAATCGCCTTTGATAGGACATCCCATCTTCGCCAACTGACAACGGATCTGGTGATGACGCCCCGTCTTCAAATCCACTTCCAACAGAAAATAATTCTGCGAATGGCCAATCAGCCGGTAATGCAGCACCGCTTTCTTGGAATTAGGTACTTCCTTATCGTATGCATACGACTTGTTCTGCCTTTCATTGCGTACCAGATAATTCACCAGCTCGCCTTCCGGTTCCTTCGGAGCCTGTTTCACTATCGCCCAATAGGTCTTCTTCACTTCGCTGTTACGGAACATTTCATTCAACCGGGCCAAAGCCTTACTGGTCTTGGCGAAAACCACCAGCCCACTTACCGGACGGTCCAGGCGATGCATCACTCCCAAAAAGACATTACCGGGTTTTGCGTACTTCTCCTTCAGATATTGTTTCACAAGTTCCGACAAAGGCACATCGCCCGTCTTATCTCCCTGTACAATTTCAGAGGCAGTCTTGTTGACTACAATAATATGATTGTCTTCGTAAACTACAGTCATGATTCAACGTATTCAAATAAAAAACAGGCACGGACTCCGACCTTCGTGTGTACTACACCCGCGAAATCCGTGCCTGCAGAGTTATGCAGCATAAATTACATGTTCATACCACCATCCACCTGGATTACCTGTCCTGATACGTATGAAGACATATCAGAAGCCAGGAACAGAGCGATGTTCGCTACATCTTCCGGTGTACCACCACGACGCAAAGGAATACGCTTGTTCCATTCAGCCTTCACTTCATCAGACAATTTAGCAGTCATTTCAGTGATGATGAAGCCCGGAGCAATCGCATTGGCACGGATTCCACGAGAACCCAATTCCTGGGCAATTGACTTAGCCAGACCAATCATACCGGCCTTGGAAGCTGAATAATTACACTGTCCGGCATTTCCGTGAACACCTACTACAGAAGCCATATTAATGATGTTACCACTCTTCTGACGCATCATAATCGGAGTACAAGCATGAATGAAGTTAAAAGCTGACTTCAGGTTGACACCGATAACAGCATCCCACTGTGCCTCAGACATACGCATCATCAGACCATCCTTGGTGATACCGGCATTGTTTACCAGGATATCGATGGAACCGAAATCTTCCTTAATCTGTTCTACTACCTTGGCAGTATCTTCGAAACTGGCAGCATTCGAAGCGTAACCTTTTACCTTCACACCCAAAGCAGCAATTTCTTTTTCTGTATTCTGACCGTTTTCGTCAATCATCAAATCTGTAAATGCGATATTTGCACCTTCTGAAGCAAATTTCAAAGCAATTGCCTTACCGATACCACGAGCGGCACCTGTTACAATCGCTGTCTTACCTGTTAATAATCCCATAATATTACGTTTTAATTAAGAAATTCCACTCATCGTGTACATCCCAGTGCACCGTATACGATATTCTTCACATAACGCCATCCGGTTTCATCGTCCAGATTCTCTCCAATTTGTCCCCGGATGTAAGGAACTTCAATCCCTTTTATACAGTAATGAAGAATATCAGCAGTAATCTCAACATCGTCTATCTGAAAAATCCCTTCGTCCTTTCCTTCCTGCAGCACCTTGCGGAAAAGTTCTATTTCTTTGGCATCAAAATACTTACGTTTCGTTTCTACCCGCCAGATGTCACGGAAAAAATTGGCCTTCAGCGTACCGTTTCGATAGACTACCATTTTGATGGAATCCAGATGGTTGATAATCAGTTCCATTATCTTGGCATCAGGACTCAGATTCTTGGCCGCTGTGATTTCCATGTGGTCCGAAAGCATTTCCAGTTCCGATTCTACCACAGCCTGATAAATCTGCTCTTTGCTCTTGAAATAGGTGTACAACGTACGACGCCCTTTCTTGGAAGCTACTGCAATATCATTCATTGTAGTATCTTCTACCCCCTTTTTGGCAAACAACTGCCGGGCTACATCAACTAATTGGGCTCTTGTTTTTAAGACTGTCATACGTTCACGAGTTGCACATCACATACTAAAACTGAGCAAAAGTACTGCTTTTATTCCGACTATACAAATCCGAGGCTGTACAAATTGCGCTCTTCCCTCAAAATCAGCTGAAATCCCAGAAGAAAGACTCAATCCTCACACCTGAAACCTTTCTCTGTTTCAAACAGCAAAATGTAAAGGATGTTTATCGGAGAAGTAGATTCTTTCAGCACCTAAGATGCATCATTCCTCCGAAAAGGCGACTATGCCCATCGGGTACAAGCTACGATGAAAAAGAGCTTCCAAACGCCAGTCAAAGCGATAAATATCCACTTGAAAAAGCCGATACGGCCACCAAACATCTTCCAGGAACATTTTACGAACAAAAAAATACAGAAAAATTTGCATACAAAAAATAAAAGCCGTACCTTTGCACTCGAATTAAGAAAACAACATCGCGGAGTGGAGCAGTTGGTAGCTCGTTGGGCTCATAACCCAAAGGTCGTCTGTTCGAGTCAGGCCTCCGCAACTCTCAAAAACGCTACATCGCGGAGTGGAGCAGTTGGTAGCTCGTTGGGCTCATAACCCAAAGGTCGTCTGTTCGAGTCAGGCCTCCGCAACCAGAAGAGAAACGTTCAAAAGACGCTTCTCTTTTTTGTTTTATCAATATACCCCAAAAGAGGTATTGCCTCCTCTTACCTTTCCTCCTATTTTTGCATCAACGAAAATCAATAAAATACAACCATGGCAAATATCAAGAAAAGCCTGACCGAACTGATAGGCAACACGCCTTTACTGGCATTAGAGAAATTAGGAGAAGCACACCAAGCCCAAGCACACCTTATCGCCAAACTGGAATATTTCAATCCGGGAGGAAGTGTAAAAGACAGAGTCGCCCTCGCAATGATAGAAGACGCCGAAAAGAAAGGAATCCTGAAACCCGGTTCCGTCATCATCGAACCGACCAGTGGTAACACTGGGGTAGGACTGGCGTGGGTAGCCCTTGTAAAAGGCTATAAAACCATCCTGACCATGCCCGAAACCATGAGCATCGAACGGCAGAATCTGCTGAAAGCCCGTGGAGCCAAACTGGTACTGACCCCTGGAGCCTTAGGCATGAAAGGAGCCATCCAAAAAGCAGACGAACTGAAGGCCGAAATCAAAGACTCGGTAATCCTGCAGCAATTTGAGAATCCCGCCAACCCGGACGCGCACTTACGCACTACCGCCGAGGAAATCTGGAAAGACACGGACGGTACAGTCGATGTATTTGTAGCAGGAGTAGGTACCGGAGGAACACTTAGCGGCGTAGGAATGGGCCTGAAAAAGCACAATCCGAACATAGAAATCATCGGAGTTGAACCGGATTCGTCGGCAGTCTTGTCAGGCGACAAACCAGGTCCCCACAAAATACAAGGAATAGGCGCCGGATTCATCCCCAAAAGCTATCATCCCGAAGTAGTGGACCGCATCATACGAGTAACCGACGACAACGCAATCCGCACAGGACGCGAGCTGTCCTTCAAAGAAGGATTACTGGTAGGCATCTCTGCCGGAGCAGCCACCTATGCAGCCCTGCAGCTAGCCAAAGACCCAGCCTATAAAGGCAAAAACATAGTAGTATTACTACCTGACACAGGAGAAAGGTATCTTTCCACCGTATTATACGCATTCGAAGAATACCCACTGTAATACACTCCAGTTCCGGTGGATGCTCACTGCACATCCGCCGGAAAATTCCGGGCATAAAAAAAGCCTCGCAAAAGCGAAGCTTCAAGTGGGCGTTGACGGATTCGAACCGCCGACCCTCTGCTTGTAAGGCAGATGCTCTGAACCAGCTGAGCTAAACGCCCC
>NZ_KB894661.1:0-11825 GCF_000374585.1 Phocaeicola barnesiae DSM 18169 = JCM 13652 | reverse complement strand
GAGTGGGCGTTGACGGATTCGAACCGCCGACCCTCTGCTTGTAAGGCAGATGCTCTGAACCAGCTGAGCTAAACGCCCTCATCTTGTTCTTGTTTGCGGGTGCAAAGGTATGTGTTTATTTTGAGAGTCACAAACTTTTGCGTGATTTTTTTCAAAAATTATAGCAAATAAGTCTATTCCCGTTCATTTACATAAGGATTTCTCCCCTAGAAAAGCTCCTATTTCTTTTCTATCAGTACAGTTGCATAGGCCGAAATACCTTCCTCACGACCGGTAAATCCGAGTTTCTCGGTAGTTGTAGCCTTAATAGAGATATCATCCACATCTACATGCATGACTTCCGCCAGCACCTGCTGCATTTCCGGGATACGGGCCTTCAGTTTCGGACGTTCCGCACAGACTGTCGCATCAATATTTCCGACAGAATAGCCTTTAGTCCCTATCAGTTCAACGGTCTTCGCCAGCAGAATCTTACTGTCCACGTTCTTAAACTCACTTGCCGTATCCGGAAAATGATAGCCAATATCACGCATGTTGGCGGCTCCCAACAAAGCATCGCAAATGGCATGAATCAAGACATCGGCATCCGAATGCCCCAACAAGCCCAGTTCATGCTCGAACTTGATTCCTCCCAGCCACAATTCCCGATTGGGGACCAACTGGTGCACATCGTATCCAAAACCTACTCTTATCTTCATCGTATATAGAAATCTAAAACCTTTTCATCTTCCAGATACCCTTCCAGGTGATTATTTACCTGCACCGGACCCACTCCTACCGGCGTACCCGTGAACAGCAAATCACCTATCTTCAAAGTACAGAACCGGCTCACATAGGCGATAATCTGATCGATCTTAAAAAGCATATCGCCAGCATATCCGCGTTGCACGGTTTTTCCATCTATATCCAGGTGAAAATTCAACTGCTGAATATCTTTAAACCGCTCTACCGGTATCCAATCGCCAATAGCCGCCGAATTATCGAATCCCTTGCACAATTCCCAAGGCTTGCCTTCGGCACGGTATTTACGCTGCAAATCTCTCGCGGTAAAATCAATGCCGACCGTCACCGCGTCATAGTAACGGTGGGCAAACCGCTCGGCAATATTCTTCCCCAAACGATTGATACGCACTACCAGTTCGGTTTCATAATCTACCTGTTCAGAAAAATCAGGGATAAAGAAAGGTTTTCCATCCTTCAGCAAAGCCGAATCAGGTTTCATAAAAATAACAGGTTCCTGAGGCAAGGCCTCGCCGGCATGCAGTTCATGACAATGCAACTGATAGTTCATGCCTATCGCTATAATCTTCATAAAAGGTTACTTTATCGTTTCATTCAATCGGTTGAACATGACAGCCAGATGAGCATACAACGAAGTGTTCTGCACCACAATCTTTTCAGGTACCCTGATTCGGAAGGGGGTAAAGTTCCAGATAGCCTTCATCCCGGCTTCAACCATCCGGTCCGTCACTTCCTGAGCGATATTAATCGGTACAGTCAATACTCCGATATTTACTCCGCTCTCTTTCACCCGCTGTTCCGCTTCGTCGGTATGGAAAATAGGAATTCCGTTAATTTCCGTACCCACCAGTTCCGGATTGACATCAAAAGCTCCGACAATCTCCAGACCGAACTGCTTCAAACCGGTATCACGAAGCAGAGCGCCTCCTAAACTTCCGACACCAAACAGATAAGCCCGGTGAATACAGGTAAAACCAAGAAAATCCTCCAGAACCTGAATCAACAGATCAATATTATACCCTACACGTGTACGGCCGGTAATAGCCACATACGACAAATCCTTCGCTATCTGAGAAGCATCTATATTGATCTCCTTGGAAATCTGCGTAGAAGAGACATAGGTTTCCCCTCTTTCACGCATCAATTTCACGTTCGAGAGATACCAAGGAAGCCTACGTAACGTAGGCTCAGGAATTTTATCTATGTTTTTACCTGCCATTTACTGTCATTCTGTTCAAATTCATGCAAAATTAACCAATTATTTCTAACTGATTACAAGGTTGCCGTAAAATGTATGTATCTTTGAACTACATTAAAATTAATTCACATGAAAAATAACGACTGGAAAGACCGCCTGAATGTAGTGTATTCTACAAACCCTGATTTCAAGTATATCACCGAAGAAGAGGAAGAAACAGATACCCTGGAGAAGAAACAACAGAAACTGCGTGTCTCTATCGAAAAGAAAGGAAGAGGAGGAAAGACTGTCACCGTCATTACCGGATTCATCGGCCGGGAAGACGATCTGAAAGAACTGGGCAAACTGTTGAAAACGAAATGTGGCGTAGGCGGCTCTACCAAGGACGGAGAGATTCTGATTCAAGGAGAATTCAAGCAACGCATCATCGAACTTCTGAAAGCAGAAGGATATACTCAGACCAAATAAGCCAACCAACGGAACATCGAGGCTTATAACCACCAACTAAAAAAACGTGGACTATCGGCTCATTTCTGTAACCGATAATCCACGTCACAAATATTATAATCCGTTCAGAACGTATTATTCAGCACGCAAAGTAAAGCGTTTGAAATCAACGATTGCCAATTCGGCATCAGCAGCCTTCAAAGTATCAGCAACTGTCTTCTTCGGATCCATGATGCTTTCCTGGTTCAACAGACAAACTTCCTTCAAGAATTTGCCCAGACGACCCTTAGCAATGTTCTCAATCATAGCCTGAGGCAGGTTGGCAGCCTTTTCAGCAGCAACTGTTGTCTTGATTTCTTTAGCCTTAGCAACGTCTTCAGCTGTAATCCAGCCCTTAGCCATGTTGCTTTCCATGTGTTCTTCGCTGTCAACGTGAGCAGGATTGATACCAGCTTTCTTCAAAGCTGCTTCTACAGCCTTCTGTACCTGTTCAGCTTTTGTCTTTTCAATAGCTACATTGATTTCTTCCTGCTTAACAGATTCAGGAACACCAGCTTCGTCGATAGCAATCGGGTTCATAGCAGCAATCTGCATACAGATTTCATGAGCAATCTGTTCGCTGCAAGCCTTATTGAAGGCTACGATAGTACAAAGCTGATTCTTGTTCATGTGGTTGTAAACAGCAGTGCATGCACCTGAAACGAAGTTATAACCATCCAATTCAGTCTTTTCACCAGTAACACCGCTACGTTCAACGATAGCATCCTGAACAGTACCGTTACCCATCGGCAAAGCTTTCACTTCATCCAAAGTCTGGCACTTGTTAGCAATAGCAGCATCCAAAATAGCCTGAGTCAAAGCGACAAAATCAGCATTCTTAGCCACGAAGTCTGTTTCACACTTCAAAGCGATCATTGCAGCATAGTCACCTGTAGACTTAGCCAAAACGCAGCCTTCAGAAGTTTCGCGGTCAGAACGTTTTGCAGCAACTGCCTGTCCTTTCTTACGGATAATTTCCACTGCCTTGTCGAAATCGCCTTCAGATTCTGTCAAAGCGTTTTTACAGTCCATCATACCAGCTCCAGTCATTTTACGAAGCTTGGTGATATCAGCCATACTTACAGCCATAGTAATTTCTTTTTTATTGAGTTAATAAATAAATCTATTATAAAACAAATGAGAGCTGAGAACGGAGAGTTGAGAATTGCCTTTAATAGTAACTCTCAACTTTCAACTCTCAACTCTCACTTTAAAGTATATTAAGCTTCTTCGTCTTTACCCATGAAAGCTGCAGCTTTTGATGCGTTGATGGCATCTTCTTCAGCTTTGTCCATGCGAGCCTTAGTAGTTTTCTTCTTGGCAGCCTTCGGAGCGTTTTCACCGGCAGCTTCCATATCTATTTTTTCAGCTTTTCTTTCTTCCAGACCTTCAGCCATTGCACCGCAGCAAGCATCCAGGATAACTTCGATAGACTTAGTTGCGTCATCGTTAGCCGGGATTACGAAATCTACGTTTGAAGGATCTGAGTTTGTATCAACGATAGCGAATACAGGAATACCCAGACGGTTAGCTTCGCGTACAGCGATATTTTCTTTCAACACGTCGATTACGAACAATGCAGACGGCAGACGAGTCAGGTCAGCGATAGAACCCAAGTTCTTTTCCAGTTTGGCACGCTGACGAGAAATCTGCAGGATTTCTCTCTTAGAAAGGTTTGAATAAGTACCATCGTTAGTCAACTTATCGATAGTAGCCATTTTCTTCACAGCCTTACGGATTGTCGGGAAGTTGGTCAACATACCACCCGGCCAACGTTCGATAACATAAGGCATGTTTACAGAAGCAGCTTTCTCAGCTACTACCTGCTTAGCTTGTTTCTTAGTAGCAACAAACAGGACCTTCTTTCCTGATTTAGCGATCTGCTTCAAAGCTTCAGCAGCTTCGTCTACTTTTGCAACGGTTTTGTTCAAATCAATGATATGGATACCGTTACGTTCCATGAAGATATAAGGAGCCATTGCAGGGTTCCACTTTCTTTTCAGGTGTCCGAAGTGGCAACCGGCTTCCAATAATGTATCAAAATTTACTCTTGACATTGTCTTAATTTTTAATCGTTTACTTTCTTTTTTGTTAATTGAACCAACTGCCCGGTAGTCTCTCCGCAACCGATTGTAGGGAGAATCCTGACAGTTTAGATACTAAACGCTTTTTCCTTTAAGTCTTTGAGTTTCTAAGTTCTTGAGTCAGTATGAAAGTTCCGCAAACCGATTACTTGCAACAAACTTACAAACTTAAAAACTAACAAACTCAAACTCTTAACGTTTACTGAACTGGAATCTACGACGTGCTTTCGGACGTCCCGGTTTCTTACGTTCAACAGAACGTGAGTCACGAGTCATGAAGCCTTCTGCACGGAGACTCTTCTTGTCTTCCGGATTGATTTTAACCAGTGCACGAGCGATAGCCAGACGCAAAGCCTGAGACTGACCAGTGAAACCACCACCGCACAAGTTTACTTTGATATCATATTTTTCAGCAACTTCCAGTTTGTTCAGAGGCTGCTTAACTACATACTGCAGAATAGTTGATGGAAAGTACTCTGCAAGGTCTCTCTTGTTAATAGTAATCTTTCCTGTACCTTCGGTTACGAAAACGCGAGCAACAGCGCTTTTACGTCTTCCCAATGCATTTACTACTTCCATTCTTTATTATTTAAGTGTGTTAATATCAATTACTTTCGGAGTCTGAGCTTCGTGTTTGTGTTCTGAACCTTCATACACATACAGGTTACCCAGCAACTTAGCTCCCAGACGGTTCTTAGGAAGCATGCCTTTTACCACTCTTTTCATCAGCTTTTCAGCACCGTTAGGCTTAGCCATCAAACGAGCCGGAGTGATTTCGCGCTGACCACCCGGATAACCGGTATAGCTCAGGTAAATCTTGTCATTCCACTTGTTACCTGTAAATTTCACTTTGTCTGCATTGATGATAATTACGTTATCACCGCAGTCTACGTGAGGGGTGAAGTTCGGTTTGTACTTACCTCTCAACAACTTTGCAACTTTCGCACCGAGACGGCCTACAACCTGGTCGGTAGCATCAACTACGACCCATTCTTTTGTCGCAGTTTCCTTGTTTGCAGAAATGGTCTTGTAACTTAAAGTATCCACTCTTAAATCTTTTTAAAATGTTAACTACTAAAAAACAATTTCCTCACGATTTGTCCTTCCCGGACAAAGAAGAGCAAAACGCTCAGAATTAAATTCTTATTTCTAATTGATAATAATCGGCTTGCAAAAGTACGGCTTTTCTTTCAACTGACAAAACTTTTAAGTTTTTTTTTCTTGCTATCGGCTACCTGCATATCCCATCAAGGCTCCATATACGGCAAAAGACAAAAAAACCCGTAAATTCTTTCGCAAGAACTACGGGCATTACGTGAAATGACTATTATTATTTTACCGTACGATATCATGCGGATATTCGGCCGGCATCTCTACTCTCTTCCATATTTCATGGCACCATGTATTGAGCTGGTTTCCATCAATATCCGTAGCCAGATAATACTTCAGATACATCAGGCTCCCATTTTCCTTCAGTTCAAAGTGCAAATCATTCTTCGCACCATTCAGCTGCGGCAAGTGAATGTTCTTTTCAATCACTTCCGTATATACTCCCGGGGATTTCAGATAATAATCTCCATAACCGATGGTGATGGCTCCTGTCTGCATCATGACAATGTTTGTAAAATGGCCATCATCCGATAGGATCTTCAAAGAATTACTGGTTTTCAATTCACCAGGAACGTCTGGTGAGGCCGAGCGATAGAAACACATCTGCCAAACTCCCGCAAGAGTAGACGGAGTCTTTTCTCCTACAGCATCCTGAGCTGCCGATGTCCCCCAAGAAAGGATGAGCATCATTGCCAATAAAAAGAAATACCGGATTTTCATAATAGCAAAATTAAAAGGTTATTTTCCAACAAATATATAAAAATTTCGTATAAAGTCCGATAATTTAATATTTTTATTTCAAATGAAAGCAAAAATTTTACTTATCAGCAGATAGATGTGTCATCAAACAGAAAAAGGCTTCCACCTGTGCGGGTAGAAGCCTTATGTACCTTTTCTTCTGTAGACTGGAAACGACAGGATCAGAACTCTGCGTTACGCGGTGTACGAGGGAACGGAATCACGTCACGGATATTCGCCATACCTGTTACGAACAGCAACAGACGTTCGAAACCGAGTCCGAAACCTGAGTGCGGACATGAACCGTACTTACGGGTATCCAGATACCACCACATATCCTTCATCGGGATTCCCAGCTCCTGGATACGGGCAAGCAGCTTATCGTAATTCTCTTCACGTTCAGAGCCACCGATGATTTCACCGATTTTCGGGAACAGTACATCCATGGCGCGAACAGTCTTACCGTCTTCATTCTGCTTCATGTAGAAAGCCTTGATTTCCTTCGGATAGTCTGTCAGGATAACCGGGCGTTTGAAGTGTTCTTCAACCAAGTAGCGTTCGTGTTCAGAAGCCAGGTCAACACCCCAATATACCGGGAATTCAAACTTATGGCCGTTGGCTACCGCCTCTTCCAGGATCTTGATACCTTCGGTATACGGCAGGCGGACAAACGATTCCTTCAACACGCCCTGCAGACGTTCTATCAAGCCCTTGTCGAACATATCGTTCAAGAACTTCACATCGTCATAGCAGTTATCCAGAGCCCACTGTACACAGTATTTGATGAACTCTTCGGCCAAATCCATGTTATCATTGATGTCATTGAAAGCCACTTCCGGTTCAATCATCCAGAACTCGGCCAAGTGACGCGGTGTATTCGAGTTTTCTGCACGGAAAGTCGGTCCGAAAGTATAGATAGCTCCCAGAGCCGTTGCTGCCAATTCACCTTCCAACTGACCGGAAACTGTCAGACTGGCCTGCTTGCCGAAGAAATCATTGTCGTAAATGATGGAACCATTCTCATCTTTCTTCAGGTCATACAGGTTCATGGTAGTTACCTGAAACATCTGTCCGGCTCCCTCACAGTCTGAAGCTGTAATCAACGGAGTATGGAAATAGAAGAATCCACGTTCGTGGAAGAATTTATGAATGGCGATGGCCATGTTATGACGAATACGGAATACGGCACCGAAAGTATTGGTACGTGGACGCAAATGAGCTATCTCACGCAAGAACTCCATTGAATGCCCTTTCTTCTGTAACGGATAAGTATTGTCACAAGTACCCAATACGGCAATTTCACGAGCCTGAATTTCCGCAGCCTGTCCGGCACCTACTGACTTTACCAGTTCTCCATTCACACTCAGACATGCACCGGTAGTAATCTGTTTCAGCATTTCTTCGTCGAAATTAGCCAAATCGACTACAATCTGTACATTATTTATAGTAGAACCGTCATTCAAGGCAATAAAGTTCACCTGTTTGCTACCACGACGGGTACGTACCCATCCTTTCACGTTGACCATAGCTCCGAAATCGTCACGTTTAAGCAGGTCAACCACTTTTGTTCTACGAATTGTTTCCATTATGATATTTGTATTTATGTTTTATATGCATGAGGGCAGACTTGTAAGAGCCTGCCCGTATCCATGAAATGAGTTACTTATTCAAAAGATCCCATGCGAAGCATGTTGACTTCCTTTTCAGTCAGGTAGCGCCAGTCACCCCGACGCAGACCTTTCTTAGTCAGACCGGCAAAGTATACACGGTCCAGCTTAATGACACGATATCCCAATGATTCAAAAATACGACGTACGATACGGTTCTTACCTGAATGGATTTCGATACCTACCTGCGACTTGTCAGTTTCTGAAGCATAACTTACAGCATCTGCGTGGATTTCTCCGTCATCCAAAGTAATACCTGAAACGATCTGATCCAAATCAGCCTTCGTTACATTCTTGTCACAATATACATGATAGATTTTCTTCTTCAGATATTTCGGATGAGTCAGCTTTGAAGCCAGGTCACCGTCATTGGTCAACAGCAGGACACCGGTTGTATTACGGTCCAGACGTCCTACCGGATAAATACGCTCCTTGCAGGCATCCTTCACGAAATCCATGACTGTCTTGCGTTCCTGAGGGTCATCCGAAGTAGTCACACAATCTTTCGGCTTGTTCAGCAGTACATATACTTTCCGCTCGATGCTAACCGGTTGGTCGTGGAACTTCACTTCATCCGTACGCTTGATCTTTGTACCCAGTTCGGTTACTACCTCACCGTTTACAGAGATGACACCGGCGGTAATGAATTCATCAGCTTCCCGACGTGAACAGATACCGGCATTGGCCAAAAACTTGTTCAGACGAATCGGTTCGTTCGGATCAGTCAGTACATCCTTGTACTCAATCTGCTTCTTCATGCTGTATTTCGCATTCGGATTATAATCGGCAGTACGCGGACGGTAACCTCCACCCTGCGGACGATTATAACCGCCTTGCTGCCCTCCATTATTGAAATGTGGACGCTGCTGAGGGCGATAACCGCCTTCACCCTGCTGGGCATTGTTGAAACGCGGACGATATGGACGCTGTTCGCCATTTTCATCCTTATTGAAACGGCTGTTGTAAGCAGGACGCTGCGGACGACCTCCCTGATTATTATTGTTGTAACGAGGAGTGTAAGAAGAGCGTTCGCCTCCCTCTGCGTTTCCGTAAGCCGGGCGGTTACCATACGGACGTGCTCCCTGCTGACGGTTTCCGTAACCACGCTGCGGACGGTCCTCACCGTTGCCGCTGTTGAAACGCGGATTATAAGAAGAGCGGTACGGACGTTCGCCACCTTCACGGTTGCTGTTGTACGGACGTCGGCCATAGCTGTTTCCACCTTCGTTACGGTTGTATCTGTTATATCCTTCTCTGTTATAAGACTTGTAACCATCGCGGCCAGACTGGCTGTTTTCGCCTTCGTGTCTGTTTTCTCTTTCTGTCATAAATGCTAGCTGTTTAAAAATTAATACTCTACCCTCTCGGGCAATTTTTCTTCAGATTTATTGGTGTTATTGAATTAATGGTTTTAAATTACATTCCAGTATAGTTGTGCGGAGTTATCGCACGGAGTTCCTTCTTGATTTCTTCGCTTATATTCAGAGTTTCGATGAAATCCTTGATAGACGCTTCGTTGATGGCCTGATTAGTACGTGTCAAAGCCTTCAACGCTTCATACGGATGTGGATAAGCTTCCCGGCGCAGGATAGTCTGGATAGCCTCGGCCACCACGCTCCAGCAGTTATCCAGGTCTTCGTAAATCTTATGTTCGTTCAGCAAAAGTTTACCCAATCCTTTCAGTGAGCTTTGGATGGCAATCAACGTATGTCCGAACGGTACACCGATGTTACGCAAAACAGTAGAATCTGTCAAATCACGCTGCAGACGTGATACAGGCAATTTGGATGACAGATGTTCGAACACGGCATTAGCCATTCCCAGATTACCTTCCGCATTCTCAAAATCAATCGGATTCACTTTGTGTGGCATAGCGCTTGAACCTACTTCACCGGCTTTAATCTTCTGCTTGAAGTATTCCATCGAAATATACTGCCAGAAGTCACGGTTCATATCAATCATGATAGTATTGATACGCTTCATGGCGTCAAAGATAGCGCCCAAATTATCGTAGTTGGAAATCTGTGTAGTATACTCTTCACGTTCCAGCCCCAGTTTTTCGGCTACAAACTTGTTACCGAAAGCTTTCCAGTCAAATTCCGGATAAGCTACATGATGGGCGTTGTAGTTACCGGTTGCACCACCGAACTTAGCTGTAATCGGACAAGCCTTCAATACGGCCAACTGACGGTTCAGACGGTAAGCGAACACCATGATTTCTTTTCCCAAACGGGTAGGAGAAGCAGGCTGTCCGTGAGTCTTGGCCAACATTGGGATGTCTTTCCATTCCTCCGCATACGTTGTCAGCTGGTCAATCAGTTTCTGAATCTGCGGATAATACACTTCTTCCAGCGCATCCTTGATAGACAAAGGCACAGAAGTGTTGTTGATATCCTGCGAAGTCAGTCCGAAATGGATGAACTCCTTGTAAGGTTCCAGACCTCCCAGTTTATCGAACTGTTCTTTGATGAAGTACTCTACAGCCTTCACATCGTGATTGGTCACACTTTCGATTTCTTTGATACGCTGAGCGTCAGCTTCAGAGAAATTACGGTAAATGTCGCGCAATGATTCAAAACGGGTTGCATCCAGGCTTTTCAGCTGAGGTAAAGGCAACTCACACAAAGTGATGAAATATTCAATCTCTACACGCACCCGGTATTTCATCAGTGCGTATTCAGAAAAATAGGCAGCCAAAGCTCCCGCTTTGCTTCTATATCGACCGTCAATAGGCGATACGGCTGTGAGTAAATCAAGCTCCATCATTGTCGTAAATGTTTTTTGATTCTTATAATGATCATTATTGAGTGCGCAAAAGTAATGCTTTTTCCTGAGTTAACAGGCCTCACACCGAAAACTTTAGTAATTATTTTACAATTATTTCCATTTATTGTAGTGAATGCGTGATTCGTCCCACTTATCCTTCGGTTCCTGCCCTCCCATAGGATATCCTACCGGTATGACACAGAGCGACTTCACCTGCGACGGGGTGTGTAGAAAACGTGACACCACTTCCATACGTTCCCGATACGGATAAGTAGCCGTCCATACTGCTCCAAGTCCTTGTGCCTCGGCTGCCAACAGAATATTCTCAGCAACGGCCGAACAATCCAGATACCAGTAGTCCGACTTGGTTTCATCGGCACAGACAACAATAGCCATCGGGGCTGAAGTCAACATCTTGGCATACGGAAGATGAGCAGCCAAAGAATCCAGCAGTTCACGTTCATCGACCACAATAAATTCCCACGGCCGCTTGTCTTTCCCGCTGGGAGCGGCCATTCCCGCCCGCAACAGATTCTCCACCTTTTCTTTCTCAACCGGCATATCCGACCGGTAACTGCGGACACTTTTACGCTGCAGGATATTCTGCAATACCGCCTCCGTGTCCGAAGAAGACACATCACCAGCTGTCCGTTGGCAGGAAGCGACAGTCAGCATCCCCACCAGTGCTGTCAATATGAGCCACATCTTTTTCATCGTGTAACAAATTCAAACGGTTTACCGTATACAAAGATAATTCAAGTTTCGCAAGTACTCAAATAATGTAATAAAAAAGGCTAAAGAGTTTGATAATTCGATGATTATCACTATATTAATGTCGCCAAACAAACGATATAGCACCCTTTAGCCATGAACAAAAATAGATATATTATCGGTGAACTCCAAGAGTTTTTTGCAAAGAATGACTCTAGCAAGGCAATAAACAGCATATCAACCATTATGAACAGCATAAGGATACAAAGCAAAGTCATCGGGTCAGTTAAGAATCCGAATTGCAAATTCACCTGTCTTCAGGTG
>NZ_KB894660.1 GCF_000374585.1 Phocaeicola barnesiae DSM 18169 = JCM 13652 | reverse complement strand
AGAGAAAGGATGCCGGAGGGCATAAAAAAAGCCTGAACGGGTCAGGCTTTAATCAGTGAATAAATGAAGCGGAGCTTGCGGGAGAGTTCACCCGTGTCCAGCCCGGAGAGGAAAGCCTGCTCGAAAGACAAGCCGTAGAACACCTCGCGGAACATGGCGACGGTTTCCTCCGTGTCCACCTCCGCGCGGATTTCGCCCGCCGACTTTGCCCGCTCGATGATGTCGCGCCACAGCTTCCGGTCTTTCTCGAACAGGGCGGCGAACTTCGCCCCGGCATCGGGGTAATACTGCCGCACTTGCATCAGCAGGTGGAAGTAGTAGAAGTTGTAGCTGCATCCCTGCGGGTTGTTCCCGTCGTCGAGCAAGCCCACGATGCGGCGCATGGTCTTTTCCACGCTCTCCACGTGGTGGTCGATGAACTCCAGCAACGTGCCGCCCCGGAAGCTGAACTTGTTGGCGGGGTCTTGCGTGGCGAAGATGTACTTGTCCACCACCGCCACGAACAGGTCTTGCTTGAAGGAGTAGTAATAAATCAGCCCCGGCTTGGACAGCCCGCAGGCTTTGGCGATAGTCACCAGACTTGCCTTCTCGTAGTTCATCTTGGCGAACACCCGCAAGGCGTTCTCCAGCACTTCTTCCCGGTTTGTTATCATAAGCGTAAGGGGTTTATGTTTTTAGCCCACGAAGGTAGGGAAAACTTGCGTTCGCGGCAAGCATTTGGCACAAAACGATTAGATGAAGTGCAGCCAATGACCTCAATTTTCTCAAAGACGGGCAACTTACGATGTTCTGAATTATATCGGACTCACGTTAGTCAATTGAAAAATAGGTTATTGCTATAACTAAAAAGATGACAACAACAATACTCCCCAATGCTATAAAGAGATAGTTGGGATAATGAAACTCAAGGTCCATATAAGGTATATGTTTTCGTTTTACATATTTACTCCATAGCCAAATAATATATTTGCCTATACTTTCCAGTCCTACAATATCAATCATTATTATCGTTTTTTTGAAAATTCATTCCATATACTGCTTACATAGTCCATATTGTTCCGAAATTTTTGATTTTCCTTATTACAAAGGCTTCGAGTTTCATCATCTTATCTGCCATCAATCATTCTTGTTTCAGGAAATCAAGGTCGAAAAAATAGTCCTTTTTATTTTGGGGATTGACATAAATGATTCCGCTTTTATGCAAGGCAAGAAAAACGCCCAAACTGCACTTGTCCATCAGGATGGGGTCGCTGAAAAACTGCGTCCGTTTCCCCTTGTAATCCAAAGTTGCTTTTACGATGCAATAGCAGCGTTCATAAGAAAGCGGTTCATGCATCCGGTCTGGATTCATAAGTGCTTCGCTGGCATTCATTTCCTGACTGCGCCATGATTGGTAGGGCAAATCCGGTTCATCCAGTGAAGCAGGCGCATGTAAACGTGTTTTTAATGAATAAGCGGGAATGTCCATCCGGGTATAATGGACGGTTCGTTTGTTTTCGGAAATTTTGCAACTGTTCAAATCCACATCCAACGCAACGCCTTTGGAACGAAGCCATTCCTTGTGTTTCTTTTTGTTGTCCTCTTCCCGCCTTTGGCTTCTCCGCATATTCCAGTACATAATGGCAAACGGAATCACTGCAAGGCTTCCGGTCACCAACATATAGCCGTATTTCCCCATGTCCAAGAATATATAGGTTTGAATTATCAACAGAAACTCTATGGCTATTCCGATGTAGGAAAGGCATCCAAAAATATTGCTTTTAATGTTCATGGTCGTCTCTTGCTGTTAATGGTAAATTACCCTCCGGTATTCAGCAAACCGTCAGGCACATATCTAATCTCACTGCCCAAAGGTACGAAAAGAATCGGAGAAACAAACCGAACGGTTGGATATTTTTTTCAAAAGAAGCGGGCGGACACTTCGCGCCACCACATAGCCACTTGCCTCCCGTCCGCTTATTTCCCATTGCCCGGCAAGGCTGCCCGTTTACTTTCGTGCCGCAATTAACTTATTGTTTCACGATTAATTCATTTGTATATGGACAACCTCAAGGACATGAAAGACGAAGTGCTGGTAGTAACCAACGCTTCCGACGGCAACAAGCCCCATGTGGTGGAGCGCGTCGAACAGGACGGCTCATTGAAGACCCAGCCGCTGGCAAAGGCCAAACCCGACGGCGATTTCCTGAAAATCGACCGCAGCGAATCCATCCTCGAAGCCTTTTTCTCCAATTTCAAACGGCAGTATGACAACCCGTCCGACTTCCGTTTCTACCACATCCCGGCGGAACTGCTTGCCGCCGCCAAGGATATGGCGGACTTGTTCCGCAAGCCGGAAGAGAACGCGGCCATGATTGACGGGTACAGGTTAGACCCGGAGCAGCACATACAGAAACAGGACTTGCAGCAGGCTCCCGCCGCCGAAGAATCCGCCCCGCAGCAATCCACGAAGTGGAGCATGGAGCAGGTGGACTGGCAGCAGCTTGCACGCATGGGCATCACGCCCGAATCGCTGGGCGAAATCGGTACGGCACGGTTGCTGAACGGGCATGAATCCGCCGTACTGGACATCAAGACCAGTTTCGAGGGCATCAGCCTCGAAACGCCCGCCTGCATCCGGCTGGTGGAATCATCCGACGGGAAGCCCGTGCTCAACATCGAGTGCTGCAAGCAACGCCCCGAACTGGGCGAGTACATGGGCACGGAACTTTCTCAGGAGGTGCAGGACAACCTGCTCAAGACACACAATGCCGGACGTCCCATCTACATCCGCCAGCCCGACGGCATGATTGAGGCCTGCCTCCTTTCCTTCAACCCCAAGACCAACCGCCTGCACCATCTTCCCGTTCAGGAAATAAAGCAGGTGCGTGAAATCAACGGGGTCGCGCTGACCGAAGACCAAGGACTCCGGCTGATGAACGGCGAATCCGTACTGGTGGAAGGCATGTGGTCGGAACGCAAGCAGAAGCATTACGACGCACGCCTCCAGTACAACGTCTGCAAGGGCGGCTTCGACTACGACTTCCGGGGGCTGAACCGCAAGGTGGAGCAGAGCCAGAGCGAACGGCGCGAAATCATCATCCCGAAGAAACTGAAAGGGGTGGACTTGACCGATGAACAGGTGAATACATTGAAAATGGGCAAGGCCGCCTATATCACGGGCATGTCCGACGGTGGCGGGGGCACGTTCAATGCCTACGTGCGCCCCAATTACGAGAAGATGAAGTTCGACTTCTTCCGCTGGAATCCCGACAAGAGCAGGAAGCAGTCGCAAGGTCAGGCGGAAACACAGGCACAACAGCCTGCACAGGCCGTCACACAGAACCGCCGTGTCCGGAAGTCCGAGAAGAAAGGTGCCGGCGTATCACTTTGAGTATTCACCTGTAATAGATAATGTATATGAAGAATGTCATCATCGCAGAAAAGCCGTCGGTGGCGCAGAGCATCGCGGCGATTGTAGGAGCCGGACAGCGGAAGGACGGCTATCTGGAAGGCAACGGCTATGCCGTCACATGGGCGTTCGGGCATCTGGTCGGACTGGCCATGCCCGAAACCTACGGCTTCACCGGCTTCCGCAGGGAGCACTTGCCCATACTGCCCGCCAAGTTCACGCTTGTTCCCCGTCAGGTACGCGAGGGCAAGGAATACAGGGACGACCCCGGCGTGGTGCGCCAACTGAACATCATCAAAGGGCTGTTCGAGGGGTGCGACCGCATCATCGTGGCGACCGACGCCGGGCGCGAAGGGGAACTGATATACCGCTACATCTACCACTATTTGGGCTGCACCAGACCGTTTGTCCGCCTGTGGATAAGCAGCCTGACCGACAAGGCCATCCGTGAGGGGATGGAAAGGTTGCAGCCGGGCAGTGACTACGACAACCTCTATCTTTCCGCCAAGGCACGCAGCGAGGCGGACTGGCTCATCGGCATCAACGGCTCGCAGGCGCTCAGCCTTGCCGCCGGGCGGGGCGTGTTCTCGCTCGGACGGGTACAGACACCCACGTTGGCCATGATTTGCTCCCGTTATCTGGAGAACAAGTCCTTTACCCCGAAGAAGTACATGCAGATACGCATCACGGTGGAAAAGGACGGCATCACGTTCCATGCCACTACTGAACAGCGTTACGAGGACAAGGCCGCCGCAGACGATGCGTTGGGCGACATGAAAGCGTGCGGCACGCTCCGCGTCACGGCTCTTGCCCGGCGGGAGGTCAAGGAAGAACCTCCGCTGCTCTATGACCTGACCGCCCTTCAGCGGGATGCCAACACCCGGCTGGACTTCTCCGCCGACCGCACGCTCTCCCTTGCGCAGAGCCTGTACGAGAAAAAGGTGCTGAGCTATCCGCGCACCGGCAGCCGGTATATTTCCGAAGACGTGTTCGATGAAATCCCCTCACGCATCGCCCTCTTGCGGCAGCATCCGTGTTTCGGGCAGTATGCCGCATCGCTCTCCGGTGCACCGCTCAACCGCCGCAGCGTGGACGACAGGAAAGTGACCGACCACCATGCGCTGATTGTAACCGAAAACCTGCCCTCCGGCCTTTCCAAAGACGAACAGGCCGTTTACGACATGGTGGCAGCCCGCCTGCTCGAAGCCTTTTCCGCCCCCTGCATCAAGGAGGTGACGGAAATCCATGCGGCGGTGGGCAGCAGCGAAGCGCAGGCCAAAGGCACGGTGGTCAAGTCCGCCGGCTGGCGTGCCGTGCGCGGCGAAAAGGAAGAGGACGACGGCGGGGATATGGCACTCCCCAATTTGGAACAGGACGAGACGCTCCCGGTAAAGGCACTCGAAGCGGTGGAGCGGCAGACCAAGCCCAAGCCGCTGCATACTGAAAGCTCGCTGCTCTCGGCGATGGAACATTGCGGTCGGGAGATTGACGACGAACAACTACGGGCGAGCATCCGCGAGACAGGTATAGGCACCCCCGCCACCCGTGCCGCCGTTATCGAGACCCTGTTCGCACGCGGTTATATCCAGAGGGAGAAGAAAAGCCTCGTGCCCACCGACAAAGGCATGGCGGTCTATGAAACGGTGAAGGACAAGAAGATTGCCAACGTGGAAATGACCGCCGCATGGGAGGACACACTGGCACGCATCGAATCGGGCGAGGCCGACGCTGCCGCCTTCCGGCGCGACATCGAGGCATATACCGCACAGATTGTGACCGAACTGTTGGAAACCAAAGTGTCCGTAGCGCCTTCGGAGAGCGAATACCCGTGTCCCAAATGCCGGAACAGCCGGGTGCTGTTCTTCCCGAAGGTCGTCAAGTGCGCCGATGTGGACTGCGGCTTTACCCTCTTCCGCAACAAGGGCGGCAAGGAACTGTCGGACAAGCAGCTTGCCGAACTACTGACCAAAGGCAGAACCGGGGTTATCAAGGGCTTCAAGAGCAAGGAGGGCAAGGCTTTCGACGCTTCGCTGGTGCTTCGTCCCGACTTCTCGGTGGGTTACGAGTTCGCCGACAGGAAGCCGCCCAAAGGCAAACCCGCCAAAAAGAAATGACCCTCCCGGCACCGACTTCATCCTATACAGGCATAAAATGTATTTTGTAACACGAATAAAAAGAAGAATCATGAATCCGAACAAACCGAACATGCCGGCTCCGGCGGTAGAGCCGGACGAACTGTCCTATTACCGCCTTACCCTGTTGTCCTACCTCCGCGAATCGCATCCCGAACGGGCTGCCGACGACGCTTTTGTCCGCGCGCGTGCCGACCTTGCAGCCGAAGCGTTCAGCGAAGCTGTCAAATCGGGCATGGATTATGACGAAGCCGTCCGGCAGGCGGACGAGGTGCTATTCCAAGACCTGCACTTTTCCCGGCTCGACACGCTCATCACCGTGCTGTGGAACGAGTTCGCCGACGAGGTGCCCGCAGGCCGCGCCCGCGAGGTGGCTCTCCAGCTTCTGCCCGAATGCGGCAGGGTGTTCAGCGGTTACGACCTGACCGACGATTTCGCCGCCACACCCGGCTTCGACCGGCTGTGTGAGGAACTGACCGGTACCATCTCAATCTGGCTCGAAGAAAATGGCATATAACAGGAAGGCACATCTTAGGGACAACATCGAGGCTATCCGGCTGATGTTCCGGCTGGAGAAGGAGAGGCGTGCCGCCACCCCGGAAGAACTGGCGGCGCTTGCCGCCTACTCCGGCTTCGGGGGCATCAAGGCGGTGTTGTCGCCATTTGGCAAGCTCACCGACATCCTGCGCTGGACGCAGAGCGACCGCGAACTGTTCCCCCTCGTATCGGAACTGCACGGCGTGCTCCGCGAGGGGGCGACGGATGAACGTGAATACAAACGGCTGGTGGACAGCGTGAAGGCATCCACCTTTACCGCGTTCTATACACCGCCGGAAATCATCGGCGCGCTGGCATCCTCATTAAGTGAGCACGGCGTGTCGCCGCACAGCTTTCTTGACCCGTCATCGGGCACGGGTAACTTCCTCACCGCTTTCCAACCGCATCTTTTCACAGCCACCGCCACGCCCGAAGTGGCGGCATACGAGAAGGACTTGCTGACCGGGCGCATCCTCCGGCAGCTACAGCCCGGCACGGATGTCCGTGTGCAGGGCTTCGAGGAGCTTCCCCCGCAAGATAACGGCCGGTTCGACGTGGCGGCGAGTAACATCCCTTTCGGCGACATCCGGGTATTTGACCCCTCGATGGCGGGCGGCACGGCACGGCGCTTCGCAATGAACTCCCTGCACAATTATTTCTTCGTCAAGGGACTGGATGCCGTGCGCGAGGGAGGCATCGTGGCTTTCATCACCTCACAGGGGGTGATGAACTCCGCGATGGGCACTCCCGTGCGCCAGTACCTGATGGAAAGGGCGCGGCTCCTGTCCGCCATCCGCCTGCCCAACAACCTGTTTGCCGACTATGCCGGTACGGAGGTGGGCAGCGACCTCATTGTGTTGCAGAAAGACACGGCATCCGAAAGGGAATATACCGGCCTTGAAAAAGCCTTCGTCGAGGTCAGTACGCAGGAGGACGGCACGACACAGAACGAATACTTCGAGCGTACCGCCGCCATTGTCCATACGCGCGGCCATGTGGGAACCGACCCCTACGGCAAACCGGCACGCGTCTTCCTGCATGACGGGGGCATGGATGCCATCGCCGCAGACCTGAAATGGATGCTGGACAAGAACCTGTCGGAAAACCTCGACCTTGACCTTTATCTCCGCTTCTCGCCGGTGCGCGAGTTGCGCGAACTGATAGATGTACGGGCGGAAAGCCTTCAGGAACGCATCGCACAGGTGCGGGCGGTTTCCATGCCGGGGCAGGGACATACCGTAACGGGAACACCGGAAGCAGCCGCAGAAGAACCGGCCATAGGCCGGCCTGAACCGGAGAAGCCCGTCACGCAGGAGCCGGTCATGTCCCTGTATGACCTTTTCGGCTTCACGCAGGAGGAACGGCAGGCTTTCAGCACCGGGCGGAAGCCCAAGCGGAAGAAGAAGCAGGCTGCCCCGCAGCTCTCCCTGTTCGACATCGTGGAACCGGTCAGCGGGCAGTCCGTACCCGAAAATACGGCAGCCCAAACGGATACGGCTTCCGAAACCAAAGCCCCGTCGGAAGAAGAACTCCGGGAGCGGGAACGCCGCCGTGCGGAGGAAGAGGACGCCCGGCAGGAGCGCATGAAGCCGCGCCCTTTCACCGGCGAAAGGCTGGAGCACTACCGGAACGGCTCATTGGTGGGTATGGACGGGCAGACCGGCTACCTCTCCGGCATGGAAAAGGGAATCCCCGTGTTCCATCCGCTGGAGCTGCCCGCCCGCCAGCGGCAGCGTGCCGAATCCTACATGGAACTTCGTGACACCTACCACCGCCTGTACAACGACGAGGCGGAACACCGGCAGGAGAACGGGGAACTGCGCGCAAGGCTGAACGGGTTGTACGACGGTTTTGTCCGTCAGTTCGGCAACCTGAACGACAAGAAGAACATCGACCTGTTCCGCATGGATGCCGATAACCGGGAAATCCTCGCATTGGAGCGTTACACCGACGGCAAGGCGGTCAAGGCCGACATCTTCGACCATCCCGTGTCGTACAACGTGAACGAGATTACCCACACCGACGATGTGCACGAGGCGTTGGCGGCCTCGCTCAACAAGTACGGCGAGGCAAACATGGAGTATATGGAGTCGCTCACCGACAGGCCGCAGGCCGAGCTTCTGGAGGAACTGCGCGGCAGGGTGTTCTACAACCCGCTGGCCAAGCGTTTCGAGATTGCCGACCGCTTCATTTCGGGCAATGTCGTGGCAAAGGCAGAGTATATCGAAGAATACTTGCAGACGCATCCCGACGATGCCGAATCACGCATCTCGCTCGAAGCGTTGCGTAAGGCGGCACCGGCACCCATCCCGTTCGAGGAACTGGATTTCAATTTCGGCGAACGCTGGATACCGGCTGGCGTGTACAGCCGCTATGCCTCATGGCTGTTCGACACCGACGTGTCTGTCCGCTACAACGCCAGTGCGGACGAGTACAGCATCCGCGCCTCCGAACTCAGCCCGCGTATCTATAACCAGTACGCAGTCCGTTCCGAAACGCGCCTGTTCAACGGGGTCGCCCTCATGCGCCACGCCATCCACAACACCACGCCCAACATCACCAAGACCGTCACGGACAAGGACGGAAAGGACATCAAGGTGCGCGACCCCGAAGCCACGCAGCTTGCCAACAGCAAGATTGACGAGATACGGGGAGGCTTCTCCGACTGGCTCATGGAACAGTCGCCGGAGTTCAAGAAGAAACTGGAGGACATGTACAACCGCAAGTTCAACTGCTTCGTGCGCCCCAAGTTCGACGGCAGCCACCAGACCTTTCCTGACCTTGATTTGAAAGGACTGGGCATCAAGGATTTGTATCCCTCGCAGAAAGACTGTATCTGGATGCTGAAGATGAACGGCGGTGGCATCGCCGACCACGAGGTGGGTGGCGGCAAGACGCTGATAATGTGCGTCGCCGCCTACGAGATGAAGCGGCTCGGACTGGCGCACAAGCCGCTCATTACCGGCCTGAAGGCGAACATCCACGAGATTGCACAGACCTTCCGCACCGCCTATCCCCACGCCAAGATACTCTATCCGGGCAAGGAGGACTTCACGCCCGACCGCCGCGTGGAAATCTTCAACCAGATGAAGAACAACGACTGGGATGCCATCATCCTCTCGCACGAGCAGTTCGGCATGATACCGCAGTCGCCCGAAATCCAGCGCGACATCTTGCAGCAGGAGCTGGACAGCGTGGAGGAAAACTTGGAGGTGTTGCACCAGTTGGGCAGCGAGGTGACCAATGCCCAACTCAAGGGCGCAGAGAAACGCAAGATGAACCTCGAAGTCAAGCTCAAGGAGCTGACGCACGAGATAGAGAACCGCAAGGACGATGTGGCGGACTTCAAGCGCATGGGCATCGACCATATCTTTGTCGATGAATCGCACCGCTTCAAGAACCTCATGTTCACCACGCGCCACGACCGTGTGGCGGGGCTGGGCAACTCGGAGGGCAGCCAGCGCGCGCTCAACATGCTCTTCGCCATCCGTACCATCCAGCAGCGCACCGGCAAGGACTTGGGAGCCACCTTCCTTTCCGGTACGACCATCAGCAACTCGCTGACCGAGCTGTACCTCCTGTTCAAATACCTGCGCCCCAACGAACTGGAGCGGCAGGGCATCCGCTCCTTCGACGCATGGGCGGCGGTGTTCGCGCGCAAGTCCATCGACTATGAGTTTTCCGTGACCAACGAGATTGTGCAGAAGGAACGCTTCCGCTATTTCATCAAGGTGCCCGAACTCGCCTCGTTCTATTCCGAAATCACCGACTTCCGCACGGCGGAGGACATCGGCATCGACCGCCCGAAGAAGAACGAGATACTGCACAACATCGCGCCCACGCCCGACCAGCAGGAGTTTATCGCCAAGCTCATGGAGTTCGCCAAGACCGGCAACGCTACCGTATTGGGCCGTCTGCCGCTGACGGAAAAGGAGGAAAAGGCCAAGATGCTCATCGCCACCGACTATGCCCGCAAGATGTCGCTTGACATGCGGCTCATCGACCCGCTGAAATATGACGACGACCGCGACAACAAGGCAACCCATTGCGCCGACATGATTGCGCAGTATTATAACCGCTATGCCGAACACAAGGGGACACAGTTCGTGTTCAGCGACTTGGGCACTTACAAGCCCGACCAGTGGAACCCGTACAGTGAAATCAAGCGCAAGCTGGTCGAAGACCACGGCATCCCCGAAGACCAGATACGCTTCATTCAGGAAGCGAAGACCGAGAAGAAGCGCAAGGCGATGATTGAGGCGATGAACGAGGGGCGCATCCGCGTGCTGTTCGGCTCCACCGAGATGCTGGGCACGGGTGTCAATGCGCAGAAAAGGTGCGTGGCGATTCATCATCTGGACGCACCGTGGCGCCCCAGCGACCTCCAGCAGCGCGACGGGCGCGGCATCCGCAAGGGCAACGAAGTGGCGAAGCTCTATGCCGACAACAAGGTCGATGTCATCATCTATGCGGTGGAGAAGTCATTGGACAGTTACAAGTTCAACCTGCTCCACAACAAGCAGCTTTTCATCACCCAGCTCAAGCAGAACCGCATGGGCAGCCGCACCATCGACGAGGGCAGCATGGACGAGAAAGGGGGCATGAACTACTCCGAGTACGTGGCCATCCTCTCCGGCAATACCGACCTGTTGGACAAGGCGCGTCTGGAAAAGAAGATTGCCTCTTTGGAGGGCGAGCGCAAGGCGTTCCAGCGCAGCAAGGGCGATTCGCGCATCCGGTTGGAAACCTTACTGGCCAACCAAGCCTCCAACAGCGACATCATCGCGAGGGCACGGCAGGACATGGCGGACTTCGAGAGCCGCGTGCAGTACGACAAGGAGGGCAAGAAGCTCAACCCGTTGAAGATTGACGGGGTAACGAGTGGTGACCCCAAAGTCATTGCCGCCAAGCTGCACGAGATAGAGGACAAGGAACGCACGCACGGCCAGCCCAAGCCCATCGGCTCCCTTTACGGCTTCGACATTGTGGTCAAGACCAAAACCACCGTCAAGGAGGGGCTGGACTTCTGCGAGAACCACTTCTTCGTGAGCGGTGCGGGCAAGCTCCTGTACAATTACAACAACGGACGCTTGGCAGCCGACCCGCAGACCGCCTGCCGGAACTTCATCAACGCCTTCGACAGCATCCCCCGCCTGATAGAGAAATACACGAAGGACAATGCCGACATTGAAAAGGAAATCCCCGTATTGAAGCAGGTCGTGGATGAAACATGGAAGAAAGAGGATGAATTGAAGCTGCTCAAGGCCGAGCTTGCCACGCTTGACCGCAAGATATTGCTCTCCCTGAAGTCCGTCGATGCGCAGGAAGCCAATACCGAAGGGATAACGGAAATCAAGCCGGAGCAACAGGACGCACCGCTGGCACAATCCGCCCCCTCAATGCCCGACAGCCCTGCCGTCCCGGCAGCATCCGAGCCATACGTCCACCGTATGCCCGACTACATGGCACATGCGGCGGAGCGCAAACCGCCGGTGCTGCCAGCCATGCCCAAGACCATCAGCATCAAGGAACTCATGAGCGCGGGCAAGGAAAAGGTAGTAATCGGCGGCATCCCCCGACCGGAAGCCGACACGGAGAAACCGCAGGACAAACCGAAATGGAGGATGAAGCTCTGAGCGGGATTCAACAAAAAGGCTTGGCAACAACCGGTACATGCCGGATAGTTGCCAAGCCTTTTTATTTTGTACAGAAAATTCTATCTATTCTTCATTATCTAAGAAGCGTTTCAAGTCATAGTACATAGAACGTGTCTTGTCTTTCTCGTCTTTGGCGGACAAGAAATCAAAGCCGCATTGTTGATAAAAACCGACGGCATCCTGATAAGCATCCACTGTAATGAAACGGCAACCGGTTCTGTTACCATGAGTAAAAGTATATTTGATAAGACGGATAATATCTCTGCCAATGCCTTGTCCGGCATATTCTTCCGATACGGCCAGTCTGCCAATCTTTACGGCCGGATAATCTTTGCGCCGCTTAGGATTAGCCACACGACGGCTCAGCCGGTTCCAAATACTGCGTTGTTCCGGGTCAAAAGTAATTTTGTCATTTAGAAGGCTGAAATAGGCTACAGTTTTGGCATTGGACAAATCCTCCCATAGATAAGTGACAGCCATCAAGTCGGTCAGATATTTTCGGGCATCCTCAAATAAAAAGCCGTTTAAGTCATCATCCTTGCACTTAAACGGCTTTATCTCGTAGTCCGCTTTCAGCGGTATGAAATAATAATCTTCAAGAGCCATGTTCGTATCAGAATGTAAATGCGGCTATGGCCTTGAACTTCTCATAAACCTTCTTCGCAGCCTCTTTCTCTTCCTTGCTTTCCGGCTTCAGATGAGCCATTTTCTCTGCAAAGCGTTTAGCGTCCTTACCGGTAACTACCGGTGTTTCTTTAATAGGTCGAGCCATAATCTTTAGTTTTAATTCACCACAAAGGTACGGATAATATTGCTGAAAATCAAATTGTATGATATGTTTCTTTGATTATGAGGTTTTCATCCAACTATTTAGTTTCATAGAATAAATAAGAATTCCGGTTTTTACGGCACAAAACTGGAACTTTCGATAGAAAAAGGCTCCACCCTGTCCTCCCGACAGAATGAAGCCGGTTGTTTAACCCAAAGGGAACTTCCTGCTTCACAGCGGTAGGCAATATCCCTGAACGATGCAAATCCAAGATGCATTATCCACAATCATCTGAGAGTTCTTTATCTCCTGTTTCTTTCTCCCTGCCGTTTTCATCCGGTTCTTTGGGCATCGGATAGGTTTCCGACAATTTGTCCTTCCGTGCCTGACGCTTGATTTCGTTCTCATCGAAATTGTTGCGGATGAACTCGTGCAGGTCTGATTCCTTGTAATAGGTCTTGTGGTATATCGAATGGAACTTCAACGCCCCGTTGTTCCGGTAGCGTTGGAGCGTGCGCTTGCTGATGCGCAGCAGTTGGCACACCTCCTGATTGTCGTACAGCCGTTCCCCGTTCAGGTAGTTCAGGTGTTTCTGCCGGTTCTCCGCCTTGTCCAGCTTGCGTGATATGCGGTACAATTCGCCCATGATGCGCTCCATCCATGCCTCAAATTCTGTCTTGTCCACTAACATGGCCGTTCCTCCTATGATTTTACACCTCGCCCAGCATGTAGCTGTTCGGTGTGTCGGGTGATTTCACAATGATTTCCTTCTCCCGCATGAAGCGGATGTAGCTCTTGGCCGTGCGTTCCTTCACGTCGAACGCCGCCTGAAGTTCTTCCGACAGCTCCATGTAGCCGATGAAGCGTTTCCGACTGAACAGTTCGCGCGCCACCGCCACGAGTTCCTCCTCCTTGCGCCTGTCCTTTTCCTCTTTCGGCTTCTCGCCCAGATAGGCGTGCATCGCCTTGCCTTTGTCCCATGCGAACTGCATGAGCGGCACATCCAGCGGGCTGCCGTCACGCACTTTCAGGGCTTTCACCACCGACACGGCAGGATTGCTGTCCTTTTCGATGGAGAGGATGGCGGCAGCCTTGCGTTGCAGCTCGCTGCCCAGATGCCCCCGCAGCTTCAGCCCGTTGGGGATGAAGTGCAGCACCGTGACGATGCACGTGTTGTAGATGCCCG
Organism: Phocaeicola barnesiae DSM 18169 = JCM 13652; assembly: GCF_000374585.1. Taxonomy (GTDB): domain Bacteria; phylum Bacteroidota; class Bacteroidia; order Bacteroidales; family Bacteroidaceae; genus Phocaeicola; species Phocaeicola barnesiae. Next base: position 52,525 of record NZ_KB894660.1, on the reverse strand, counting down.
CCAGCCGGTAGAGTTCCTCCACGACGGCAATGCTCTCCGCCTCGTCATTGGCGCAGCGTATCAGGTCGGCGATGCCGTCAATCACCACCAGATGGATGCCCCCGTACTGGTAATGGAACCTGTCCATGCTGAGCACGATGGACTTCAGCCGCTCCTTGCGGCTCATCCCCGTCAGGCAATATGCCTTGAACCATTCCGGCATCGTATCGCGCCTGCAGCGGCGCAGCAGGGTACTTACGTTCTTGTATAGCTGCACCTCGCTCTGTTCGGTATCGTAAAACAGCACCGCTTTTCCTTTCGGGTTCCCTTCGATGGAAATGCCCAGCGTGTCGATGCCTTCCGCGTTTTCCGGTTTTACAGCCCCGGCAATCAGGGCTGCCACATAGTTGCTTTTCCCCGTACCTTCCCCGCCGGTGATGCAGAGCAGGTTCCCTTGTGTTCCGAGCGGCACGCCGTTCACCGATACTATCATCTGTGCCACAGGTGGCGGGTTGTTGAAATCCAACTCGCATGATTTTAATGCTGACATGGCTTCACTGTATAATGTTTCAAGATATTCCAAAAATAATTTGACCAAATCCTCGCGGCTGTTCCCCAGCGCGAAATAATCGCTGATGTCCTTTTCACCCTTTATGCCTGAAAGTGGCAACACCAGTCTTTTCACTCCTAATTGTTTCAGTTCTTCTTCGCGCTTGGCTGAGCTGTCCAACCCGGTAGCATCCGTATCGTACAAAAGAATAATGTGCTTGAACCGGAATGTGAGCCGTTGGATGACAGCCATCGGGATAGCCGCTGTTTCCGAATTGAAGCAGATGGCGTTCAATCCATGTGCCGCAAGGCTCATCACGTCTTTCTCTCCGCCGGTAATGAACAGCAGGTCGCCTTTAGCTGGAAGCTGTTCCAACCCGAAGCAATAGTTTTCTCCAATATCGCCGCCATAAAGGAAACGGATATTCGAGTATGGCCGATAGATTTTCATATGTTGCCTGCCTTGATAACCGAACATGGGTTCCTGTTCCGTTGATGTCAGGGTATAAGGTTTCCCTTCCGCATTTTCACTGTTGAATTTCTTCAAGGAAAACACCCGGTATTGTTTCAGCGTGGTTTCCCCGATGCCGGACTTTTTCCAGAAGGCAAGTTCCAAAGCGGAGAAAGGCTTCTGCACGGTGGTATAAGGCCGTTTGCAATGTTCTTTAGGCTGTTCCTTCGTGCCCATTGGTCGCAGGGTATGGCAAACTGTTTCGCTTCCGTCATTCCTTGACAGTCCCAAACACAAGTCCCGGTCGATAGTCCGCATAATTTCAATGAAATCTTTCGGATTGCGGCAGTCCAGCCCGTTCAGCCTTCCCACCAGTTCAAAACAGTCGCCCGAATATTCCTCATTGCCAAAGTCCTTCATCTTGAATACACCGGCTTTCCGGTCATAGTAAATGTTGCAGGAGGCTTTCGTGTCTTGGTAGAAAGGATTCAGGAAGTTCCTGCCTACTTTGAAATCCATGCCGAGATAGTGCCGGAATACATGTATGCCCTTGTCCGTTACCCTCAATATATCATCCTTTCTTATCATGGCCGGTCCTGTTTAGGTAATTCCTGCGAAATTCTTCCAGATTTTTCGGCTTGCAGCGTATCATGCGTTCTTCCAGACAACGCTCCACTTCCGAGAGCTTGTACATGCACCGTCCACGAAGCATCGAGTAGCTGATAAGGTTATCGTCCCTGAGCCGTTGCAGCGTCCGGGTGCTGATACCCAGCGCATCGGCAAGCTGGTTGCTGTCCAGCCACGCTTCTTTCTTTTCTTCGGAAGGCAGTTTTGCCTCCGCCACAAAATCGGCAATCTGCTCGATTTTGCTAACGAGCCTCTTATAGGCATCGCTTTCCATTGTGATTACTTCCATTGCGAACTCTTTTTGATTAGTTTGCTGCAAAAGAATGGGAATAAAAAGCGGGGCATGGTATACTATACGTGTACTACACCATAATTTTTTTGCTTTCCGCCAGCAAATGGAACTCTAATAACCATTTTGTATGCCATATAAGCTGTATTGGAATTTAAGTTTTTATGGTTATAACCTAAATTTGTAAACACTCAGAAGTCGAATTTTCGGGCATGACCATAAATTTGAAATAGTTGAAAAATCATATTTTTAATGCTTTCATAGTCTGTTGTTCAAATAGAATTGCTATTTTTGTAATCGCAGTAAAGTTTACCGCTGTAAATGTTACACCCGTAAACTTTACGGATGAACAATATAAAAGTAATAACAGATAGGAAAAATGAAGAAGATACACCAACCGTTTATCTGTTTGTCAGCCGGAGCAATGAAGCCGACCTTTGTATGCGCTTCACCGCTGAAGTGCGTCAGTCATTGGATGTTTATGTGCCGGACTTCACGAGTTTCAGCGAAATGTTCCGCTTCCTGATGGATTTGGGAAAGCGGATGCAATATAAGAAAAGCGGTCAGATGATTTTCTCCGACCGCTTAATATACAAGTATTGTTGAAAAGTCCTTGTTCCAACAACAAAATCAACGTCTCACGTATGATTTATCGTGTAAGATATGCCTTCGATGCGCTGCTATTTGCCTTTTGGCTGTTTTTAGCACTTTCACGAGCAGCTTGTTTCATAAAGAGGTTGAACGCTTTAACATCGGAAGAATCCATAGGCGTGACTTGCACATTCTTTTTTGCTGCCAGTTCATTGAAAGATACAAACTTTTTCATTGCTGAATTATTTTAGATTATCGTTAAATGCTTCAAAGTGAGATGGCAAAGATATAGGAATATTCTTAAACCACCTAATTTCTTTATCAAAAAATGTACCAATACCGTTAGTTTGGTAAAAAAGTAGGGATGAATACCCTTCATTGTCGATGTTACTGCCAGTTGCATCCAATAAAATCAAACTGTTAACTTTATTTGCCTCAAAAGAAACTTTGTTTGAGATTTCAGTCACCCATACGAATTTGGGCATATCTATTTGTAAATAGATAAGTTTTTCTTCTTCTGTCATATCTGCATTCTTCATAATATATTCTCTATAAGTACGGTTTGATGCCAAAAAGGTTCTGATGACAGACTTTTCTGGTACTTGTAGTTTATTAATGGCAAGGTAGTCGGAAGCTTTGATGGCCAGTTCTGCATCTACATAAACTTTGGGGTGCAGGGGAACTATGAAATGGGTGATTATTCCGTTGTTCCATTCCGGGCAATTGTAATAAGCGGTGGGTCTGCTGAATGTTGTAGGTTGGTAACAAGGATAGTTGTCATCATTGAAGATAAAATGCTCAACGCATTTATTCCAAACATAATAATTGTGTCCCTCAATGTCACAGGTGCCTGTCTGGTTTATAACATCACGGCTAATTTCGTTACGCCCCACACAGACTACAGCATGACCAAAATCTTGAGTTTCAATGCATACAGCCAAAGGTATACCGCTTTCTATATAGCAGGTGAAAAGTTCTTGGAACATAGGATTACTATGCTCATAAACCTTGCAGCCGAAACCTTGATTTTTCAAGGCGATTGAAATTTGTTCAAACGACAATCCTCCTGATGGTAGTTGCCGTTCATAGGCAAAAGGCTTCAAAGCAGTAAGAATATCCGAAGGCAAAACAGGACGATAGTCGGAATATTTGTTTCCAAAGTATTCCAATATAGCCCATACAGTTGTTTCTGCGCAACTCATCATTTCGCCATCTTGGGATGAATGGGGAAAGCCTGACGCTTGCATCTTTATACCCATACAAGTAGATGGAATACGAGCTTTGCAGATACGCATATTCGGGTGGATGGCTTTCTTAGCAGATGGAGATATTACATTGCGACCGATGCAACATTCAGCCAATGGACGTATGACAAGAAAGCCCAAATACGCTTCTTTTATCATATCAACATTCTCCGCGCTCATCTTCGTATCCTCATTAAAATTTGGTGTGAAGAACGAGACACGTACACAGTTACGATGATATTCTCTCAATTTTGTTGAGTAGAGAGTATAATAGCTATCTCGATATACCTTATCTACATATTCTGTCTCTACCAATATGGTTAAATCTTCATGTAATGTGCCAAGGAAATTAGCTATTCTGTTGAAAACGTATTCCCTGCTGTCGGAGTTGTCATGTATTAAATGCAGATTGTCAATAATGGTTTTGACAATTTCTCCTTTTTGCAGAAATTCTTTGATTGTAGATATATAAAGTTCCATTTTATCAATACTTGCTTCTATGTGCGCAAAGATAATACAAAAAAGTGAGATACTGAACAAATTACGGAAATATGATTGAAAGCTAATGGTTTATGAGGTTTTGGTGATTTGGGATGAAAGTCAATTGAAACCGCAAAAATGCCAACTTGAACCGGAATTGTTCGCGCAAAAGGTGGAAGCTCTCCGCAAGAAGGTTTTGTTCAACTATGAGATTGAGAGCAGATTGTTCACTATGGATGATATGTAAACCACAAGGTTTGGCAGGATGCAACCATTTTTCAAGTGCAAGGTGCAAGCCTATCCTATATATATAGGCTCGCACCTTGTACTGAATGAGGAAGTTCAATAATTTAATAATCAAATGTTTGGAAATTCAAAAGTGATTTCTTACCTTTGCGGTATCCAAAAACGGATGACAAACGGCTGCCGATGGCAGACAATAGGCGTTCTCCAAAATCGTTACTAATTCGTTACGGTACGATTTTTATAAGGATTAAAGAGCTTGAATATTAAAGAAATAGGTTGCTTTGGGACAAGCCCCAAGCGGATCACCAAAAAGTTTAATAGAAAACCGCTGATAAGATTCAATTATCGGCGGTTTTCTTTTTATCTTACCTCAAAATTGAGCCAAACCGGATCGGCTCAGCTCAATTCTACAAATAACAGATAAAAACGGTTATTCCATCTGGAATTCCATATAATATTTACTCAATCACTTCACGTACGAAGTAAACTCCATCATATTCTGCGGCAAAACCATCATTCCATTTTCCATTATACTCCAGTTTTAACGTCATCCGAAGCGACTTTCCGTTCTTTTGACCACCCGTTTTCCGGTCATAGACAGTTGTTAAAGTTCCTGTCTTATCAACCAGCCAGAACTCCCGACCGTCATTATCCGGACGGAAAGACCGGACCTCATGACCGATACGGACTTCACCCGACTGGACATACAACACCTGTGTTGAATCCGATTTTACATCAGCTCCTGTCAGACAGATGCTGTTTTCATCGAATAAGGGAGCATCCTGACCTATTTCCACAAATACAGCCCGGTCGGGACAGGAAAGCTGTACTTCGAAATATCGCATACCGCTATTGCCTACCCCCCATCCGCTACAAGTCGAAGGTACAGGCTCTTCTTTCATCTGCTTCTCCACCTCAGTTGCATAAGAGCCTGCTGGTACCAGCAAATACCGCTTGAAACCTTCACGTCCGGATTCCACCTCCTTAAACTGACAAGTCTGACTGTCGTTCCAACCATCCTGCATCCGCAGCAAAGGAATCACATCCTCTATGGAACGGTTCTTCAGCGGAAACACCTGCATCACTTTATGGGGAGCCGCATCTCCGTTACGGACCACAACAGCCCCTGGAAGAGAGGCATCCGCCATCACTCTGATTTCCGGATTACACTGCGCCCAGAAACTCAACCCGGCTCCTGTCACCCGTTCCCACTCAAATCCTTCGTACGCCTCACGGGAAGGGACATCAGTCACTGCCTTCTGAACAGTTTCCACTGTTGTTTCTGTCTTCCCGTTTCCTCCGCAGGCACAAAGGCCCGCCACTACAAATAAAGCCAGATACTTCATCATCCATTCATTTTAATGAAAATCCAACATAGTCTTTTCATGATTACAACATGTCTATTTTTCTTTCAGCGAAATATGACTTCCATCCGCCAACGTAGTCAGAACAGCCTCCTGTCCTTTCCCACGAAGATCGAACACCGGATTCTTATAACCATATCCGGAGGCTGTACGATACTGATACAACAGGCTATAGATTCCTTTCCGGCTCATCTGCGCCACACCGGCCTTTCCAAAGAAAGCCACCTCAATGTCCTCTCCGTCATCGGTCACAAAGACAGCCTTTACCAAGTCTTCTATCCCGCTGGTAGCATACAGTAACTGCCCCCGTCTGGAAACCAGCCATTCCGATTCGGATTTTTCCACCAGATAAGTATCATCATCTTCTACATTCCATACCGGCGTACCATCCGGACGCATTCTGCGGTCAAGTACGACATCCGTTTCCGGATCGAAAAACTCCAGTTGGGTAGAATCAGCATTAAACACCAGATAACCTGCAGAGGAAGACTGCGGGTTGACTACGGAATGCACACGACTACCTTCTTCAAATACACGGATTTTCTTCTGAAGCATTTCCGACCAAGTATACCCCATGGCAACATCGCTGCCTCCAATCAATCCTTTATCATCCTGTCGACGTACATACTGAATGCGATACATATCACCCTTTCCCAATGTCAGTGTATCTCCACTGAAGGAAACAATATCCAAAGTATCTGCAAATTCAATGGTCTGTCCGTTGCCGATACTTTTCCCTTCCAGCACTAGCCGTGAATCTCCTGTCAGCCCCCAGTGCTGATATTGCAGCGTAGCCATCCCGATAGAAGACGCCTCACCTTTTTCATACAGACTGACTCCCTGTACAATATGCTGATTGACAGGCATCACTTCTATCCAATTTCCGGTCAAATCCTTTTCTGTCACTTTTTCTGTTGTGCTGCATGACATCCATAAACCAGCAGATGCCAAGGCCATATATACAATAGATTTCTTCATAGTCTTTGGTTTCCAATTGTTATGTTACTTCCTATATAAAGATTCAAAAACAAGATTTATACCTGCAGAGTACGGACAGCTTCGGACAGCTGTTCCAAAGCCTGCCGGATAACCGAACGTGGCGAAGCGACATTCATCCGCATAAACCCTTCTCCACCTGGTCCAAACATTTCTCCATCGTTCAAAGCCAAGTGAGCCCGATCTACAAAAAGATTTACCAACTGTTCATGATTCAACCCTAATTTCCGACAGTCTAACCATACCAGGAAAGAAGCCTGCGGACACAAAGGTTTGATTTGTGGAACATGAACCATACAGAACTCCATCACCAACCGGATATTGCCCTCGATGTAATGCAACATTTCCTGTCGCCACGCTTCCCCCTGCGAAAAAGCAGCCAACGTAGCTATCGGCGCAAAAAGAGTCGGCTCATTCAGTTCGTTCGCTTCCAACCAACGATAGAAAGGACGACGGATTTCTTCATTCGGAACAATGGCATATGAACTTACAACACCGGCAATATTGAATGTTTTGGAAGGAGCTCCGAAAGTTATGCTACACGCAGCCGCCTCAGCAGATACCGAAGCAAACGGAATATGCTTATTTCCCCACAAGGCCATATCGCAATGGATTTCATCGGAAACCACCAATATATGATGTTTGTAGCAGAAATCTGCCAGACGTACCAAGGTTTCACGGTTCCACACAATGCCTCCGGGGTTATGCGGGTTAGACAGCAACAGCACACGGCATTTTTCATCGGTCACAGCTTCCAGGTTATCAAAATCCATCGAATAAGTTCCATCGGCTTCTTCGCGCAACGGATTATATACTACCTGCCGGCCGTTTCCTTGCGGAGTCAGCCGGAACGGATGATACACAGGAGGTTGGATAATCACTTTTTCATCTTCTTTTACGAAGAAATTGACCACCATACCAATACCTTTTACAATACCCGGAATGTAAGTCATCCACTCCTGCTCCACCTTCCAACCGTGATGTGAAGCTATCCAGTCCGTTACTACAGGCCAATATTCTTTGGGTTCCTCTGTATATCCAAACAGAGAATGTTCCAATCTTTTGCGCAAAGCCTCCGTTATAAAAGCAGGTGTTTCAAAATCCATATCGGCCACCCACAACGGCAGCAAGTCGGTCCGTCCGTATAACCGCTGTAGTGCTTCCAGCTTTACGGCATTTGTTCCGGTCCGGTCTATCACTTTATCAAAATCATAATTTTCCATATCGTTCTATTGTTGTGTTTAATGAACCGTTCAATCGTACAAAAGTAATGATTTAATCGGGAAACCGACTGAATTTTCCCGAATAGAAATTTCATCCGATACGCAACCGTAAATATGCCCGGTCGTCGTAGGAACAGTTACCTGGACGAACGCCCTTCGTCCCTACATTCCGATGCATGCACAAAGGGTCTCCGGCCAGCATCCGCCGAAGATAAGCCTCTGTTTCATCCAACGTAAAGAACAGTTTCGGATACCCGTCGGATGCCAAGACGATTTCTGTCTCATCTGCAACGGAAAAGCATTTTACCTGTTGCATGGGAACCTGAAAACCATCGAATACTGCATAGGCATAACGAGCATCCGTCCGGTTCTGCAACCAGGCCTGCTGTTTCAGAAAAGGAAGAATGAAAGCCCTGCCAGGATCGCAGGCAGCCAGTTCATCGATGGTCATACCGGATGCCAATGCCGCTTCGTTACAGGCAACCCGCGCTTCGGCCATGACACGGTCCACTTCCTTTTCATTCGCTGAATAAAATGAATGAGTCAGGCAACGGCAGTCCCCTACTTGCCAGACTTCTTTCCGACAAACACTGTAGATAACGGCACTGGCCGTACACCGGCATGCAGGAATTGAGATAACCTGTTCCAACAACTGGTTCGTCTCGTAAAAAGTATGGATACGTTCTGTCACTGCGGCAACGGCCTCCGCACACGTTGCGTCTGCCGGCAATACCTGCAGTGCTTCCATCACACACTGTACAGCCCATTGTCCGGTAGTCATTCCATCCTTCCGGAAATCGGATTTGGAAGTAGCCCCGTCAATGACAGTCGCAAAAGCCGGACCGACAAAAAGAGCGTCTTCATTATCCGCCTCCGAATGTTTCCCTTTCAGAAATGATTCTACAACACTGAAAGTACCTGTATTCGCTATGCGCGTCTGTTCTTCCTTCATATCATCAGCAAAAGATTGGTCAGTACATACGAAGGTAAACAATTTCCGACATTTCCAATAGAGTTTCTTTACAGAATCGACGCCCAAACAGCCTACCGCAACAACCAATTCACATTTTTCAACTTCTTTCACCTCAACAAAAAGCACAAAATGCTGTTTTTATGGAAGAATTCACTGATTTACTGACAACAATTGGTAATTCGGTGAATAATCTGTAATTTTGTCGCCCTATATAAATTCATGATATGAAAGTCAGTCAGAAAACCTCTTGCATCGCTATATTATTATTGACATTCCTTTCACTTCTGAACGTTGCGGAAACGTATGCAGAAGTTCCGGTCAAGACAGATTCCACCGATACATGGGAACCTTCGGATTCCGTATTCGTCCATTACCTGGAGGAACAGGGAATTCCTGTTACATCACACAATCAACTGAAACTTCTGACCAGCGGCAGAGAAAAATTCAAATGTCTTTTCGAAGATATACGAAGAGCCAAACACCATGTACACTTGGAATATTTCAATTTCCGCAGCGATTCCATTGCCAAAGAAATGTTCACATTATTGGCAGAAAAAGCCAAAGAAGGAGTGAAGGTACGTGCCATGTTCGATGCATTCGGAAATCTTTCCAACAACCGTCCGTTACGCAAACAACACCTGCAGATGCTGAACGACCGAGGTGTTGAAATCGTCAAATTCGACCCTATCCGCTTCCCGTACGTCAACCATGTATTCAGTCGCGACCATCAGAAAATCATTGTCATTGATGGGCAGATAGGATTTACCGGAGGTATGAACATCGCCGATTACTACATCAACGGACTACCGGGAATCGGGCCTTGGCGGGATATGCACATCCGGATAGAAGGACCGGCTGCCGAAGAATTGCAGAAAGCCTTTCTGCGTACCTGGAATAAAGAGACCAAACAGCATGTCCAAGACTCCTGCCTTTTCAGCATAAACCACGATTCACTGGCCCGCCTTCCTTACCACCGGGGCAATCAGGTGGCCATCGTACAACGTATTCCGCACGAAGCGCCGAAAGCCTTGCGTGAAGCCTACATTGCCGCCATCGATGCAGCCGAACATAAGATTCAGTTAATCAGTCCCTATTTTACCCCGACAGCCAGCATCAAGAAAGCCATCAAACGGGCCATCAAACGGGGAGTTCGGGTAGAAATCATGATTCCAGCAAAATCGGATATTCCGTTTACTCCCGATGCAGGCTTCTACATCGCCAACCAGTTACGCAAAAAGGGAGCCCATATCTATGTGTACAACGGAGGATTCCATCATTCAAAAATCATGATGGTAGACGACCGTTTCTGTACCGTGGGCAGCATGAACATGAACAGTCGGAGCATCCGCTACGATTATGAAATCAACGCGTTCATCATGGACCTGCCGATAACCGATGAACTGACCCAGCTTTTCAACAACGACAAACTGGACAGTACCGTCCTGACCAAAGAAGAATACCACAAACGTGGAGCCTGGAAACGCTTCGCAGGTTGGTTTGCCCATCTGTTCACAGCATTCATTTAAAATCCCGACGACAGATTACGATAAGAAAATTTATAGGGAAACACTCTCGGAAAGTTTGATATTTTTCTTATTTTTGCCAAATATGTAAATTTGGATAAATACGTAGACAAAAAACAATGAGAGTAATTGATTTAATCAAATCGACCCCAAAAACAGCCTTTTCATTCGAAATTCTCCCTCCGCTGAAAGGTACCGGCATCGAAAAAGTATATGCCGACATCGACATGCTGAGAGAATTCGACCCGAAATACATCAATATCACCACCCACCGCAGCGAATATGTGTATCAGGAACTGGGAAACGGACTTTTCCAGCGTAAACGTATCCGCCGCCGGCCGGGAACTGTCGCCGTAGCCGCAGCTATCCAGAACAAATACAATATCACCGTGGTTCCGCACATGCTCTGCAGCGGATTCACGCAAGAGGATACTGAATACATGCTGCTTGACCTGCAGTTTCTGGGCATCACCGACCTGTTGGTATTGCGTGGCGACAAAGCCAAACATGAATCCTCCTTCATCCCCGAACCGGGCGGTCATACACACGCCATCGACCTGGAAAAACAAATCCATGAATTCAATCAAGGTGTATTTCTGGACGGTTCTCCCATCAAGGCACCGGTACACACTTTCAGCTATGGAGTGGCCTGTTATCCGGAAAAGCACGAAGAGGCCCCGAACATGGAGCAGGACCTTTTCTGGTTGAAACAGAAAGTAGAAGCTGGCGCAGAATATGCTGTAACCCAGATGTTCTTCGACAACCGCCATTACTTCAACTTTGTAGACCGTGCCCGCGAAGCAGGTATCACAATCCCGATTATACCGGGAATCAAGCCGTTCGGAAAGCTTTCCCAACTGAGTGTCATTCCGAAGACATTCAAGATTGACCTGCCTCAGGAACTGGCTTCCGAAGCCTTGAAATGCAAGAACGACGAGGAAGCACGTGCCCTCGGAACGGAATGGTGCATCCAGCAATGTAAGGAACTGATGAGTCACAATGTACCCAGTATCCATTTCTATACAGTAGGTGCTGCCCGTGCTGTACACGATGTAGCCCAGGCCATCTATTAACCCATATTCGCTGCAGTCATGTTCTTCAAAGATGTCATCGGACAAAGCGCTGTAAAGCAGCATCTGCTGCAAAGTGTCCAGCAAGGAAAGCTTCCTCATGCCCTGTTGATTACCGGGCCGGCAGGAAGCGGCAAACTGCCTTTGGCGCTGGCACTGGCCAGCTATGTATGCTGCGACCACCCTTCGGATACGGACGCATGCGGTACATGCCCCTCTTGTGTGAAGGTCAAGAAACTGATACACCCGGACATCCATTTCGCTTTTCCGATAGTCAAGAAGAAAGCCGGCAAAGAATGGGTCTGCGACGATTTCATCAACGAATGGCGTGAAACCATACTGAAAGACCCTTACATGGATCTGCACCGCTGGATGGAAGCCATTGGCGTAGAAAACCAGCAACCGCAGATTTACGTCAAGGAAAGCGATGAAATCCAACGGAAACTCTCGCTGAAAGCCAGCCAGGGTGGCTACAAGGTGATGATTATCTGGTTGCCTGAAAAGATGAACATAGAATGCGCCAACAAACTGCTGAAGCTGCTGGAAGAGCCTCCAGCCTTTACCCTTTTCCTGTTGGTAAGTGAGGAACCGGCTGCATTGCTCCCTACCTTGGTAAGCCGTACACAGCGCATTCACCTTTCTCCCATCGAGGAAGAACTGCTGGCCGACTGGCTACGTAAAAAATACATGCTTTCCGCCGAAGATGCCGATGAAATCGCTCACCGTTCGGAAGGAAGCCTGCTGAAAGCTGTCGAAAACATCCACCTCAGTGAAGAGCAACGCATCTGTTTCGAAAGTTTCGTCAACCTGATGCGGCAAGCCTACCGACGAGACATCCGTTCACTGAAACAATGGAGTGAACAGATTGCCTCACTGGGACGGGAACGCCAGAAGAATTTCCTGGTCTATAGCCAACACATGCTCCGGGAAAATTTCATCTACAATTTCCATCGTCCGGAAATGAACTACATGAGCAGTACAGAGCGGCAGTTCGCCGTCCGCTTCTCGCCGTTCATCAACGAAAAGAACGTCATGGAAATCATGGATCTGCTCAGCGAAGCCCAACAGCACATCGAGCAGAACGTTAATGCAAAAATGGTATTCTTCGATGTAGCCCTACGCATGATTGTGCTACTGCTGAAGAAATAATATATAGCTAACAAACGAAACAATGAATAACGAATTTATCCTCAAGAACGGAAGCGGAGGCCTTTGCTGCAAAGGCTGCGGACGTCAGAATAACAAGCTGAACACCTACGACTGGCTGGCCGACATCCCCGGAAACGGCGATGAGCAGGAAATCGTGGAAGTACAGTTCAAAAATACACGCAAGGGATATTTCAAAAACAGCAACCGGCTGAAACTGGAAAAAGGTGATGTGGTCGCTGTAGAAGCCAGTCCCGGACATGATATCGGAACAGTAACCTTGACCGGCAGACTCGTTCCGCTCCAGATGCGGAAATCCGGAATGAAACCGGATACGGAAATCAAACGTATCTACCGCAAGGTAAAACCCATTGACATGGAAAAGTATGAAGAAGCCAAGTCGCGTGAACATGCCACCATGATCAAGTCACGGAAAATCGCCGAAGATTTAGAACTTCAGATGAAAATCGGTGACGTAGAATACCAGGGCGACGGAAACAAAGCCATCTTCTACTACATCGCCGACGAACGAGTAGACTTCCGCCAACTCATCAAAGTATTGGCTGAAGCTTTCCGCGTACGCATCGAAATGAAACAGATCGGAGCCAGACAAGAAGCTGGACGTATCGGTGGTATCGGTCCATGCGGACGCGAACTCTGCTGTGCTACATGGATGACCAGTTTCGTTTCTGTCTCTACCAGCGCAGCCCGTTTCCAGGACATCTCACTGAATCCACAGAAATTAGCCGGACAGTGTGCTAAACTGAAATGCTGTCTGAACTACGAAGTGGATGCCTATGTGGAATGCCAAAAGCGGTTACCAAGCAAAGAAATCGTACTGGAAACCCAAGATGCTACATACTACTACTTCAAGGCAGACATTCTGGGAGGTACCATTACGTACAGTACCGACAAGAGTTTCCTGGCCAATGAGGTCACTATCCCTGCCCGTCGGGCCTTCGAAGTTCTGAACATGAACAAACGGGGAGAAAAGCCACTGAAACTGAACGAAGATACAACAGCCCGCGAACCGGATAAACCGAAAGACCTGCTGGAACAGGAAAGTGTTACCCGCTTCGACAAGAGCAAGAACGCCAAGAACAAAAAGAAAAAGAACAAAAGCGAAACACGCAACGAAAATAACGGACCGAAAAACAACGGACGACAGAATCCGAACAAACCGTCAGGGAACGGAGAACAACCGGCCGAAAACAAACGTCCGGTAACTCCACAAGAACCGATGGCGGCAGCTGCCAAAAACAACGATACAACCGTTACGGCCGAAAATACGGTACCGAAAGAAAACCGGAACCGTGGTGACAGACAGCCACGTGAAAGCCGTCCGCCAAGAGACAAGAACCGTCAGCCTAAGCCGAACAAGAACAAGGAACAGGGTACTTCGGAAACACCGGAAATGAAAGCTCCGGAAAACAAGCCTAATGAAAACAGACGGCAGGAAGAACGGAACAACCAACCCAAACGACGTGAAAGAACAGAGGCACCGGAAGGCCCAACCGCCCGCGAAAACGGACAACCGGGTGAACAGAACAACAACCGGAATCGGAATAACCGCCGACCGAACGGAAACAACCGCCGACCCAATGACGGGAACGCCCCTGAAGGTGGAAATACCGAACCTCGGAAACAGGAGGGTGAAATCCATGCCTAATCTACCGTCATTCTTTAAACAATATAGTACATACATGCTGTCAGTTCTTCTGCTTGGAGGATTGGCAGCATGCCATACGGATACAGTCTATCACGTCTATCATCCGGTTTCTGAGAACGGATGGAGCAAGCAAGATACACTGACCTATACCCTTTCAGACAGCTTGAAAACAGGATGTTACCAATTGGAAGTAGATATACGCCATACGGAAGCCTATCCTTACCGGGATATCTGGTTGGAACTGGCATTCGAACGTAGAAAGCCTCAACAGCAACTTGCCGTAACCTCCGAACTGGAAGATTCACTGGATATGAATGAACCGGATATACCCACCGATTCCATGATGTGGGTAAGAGATACCCTTCATTTCTATTTGGCCGATGAACAAGGAAGATGGCTGAAAGGAGGTACCATAGGTAGTCTTTACCAGTTCAGTGCACCGGCCAGACCTTTCTGTCTGAATGATAAAGACGGAAAAACTTTCCGAATCATCCATATCATGAAAGACAATCCGTTGCAGGGCATACACGATATTGGAATCCGACTGTTTCAACCATCCTCCCAAACAGAATAATTCCATCAACGGTCACGACCGGCATCGATCCTCAGGAAAACAAACAACAAGATTGTAAATCCCCACAGAGACGAACCGCCGTAACTGAAGAACGGTAAGGGTATACCGATAACCGGAGTTACCCCCAACACCATACCGATATTGATGAACAGGTGGAAAAAGAAAATACTCAATACACAATACCCATAGACTCGGCCGAAACGGGAAGTCTGCCGCTCCGACAATACCATCAAACGTAAAATAAAAGCAGTAAATAACAGCAAAACAAGCGCAGAGCCGAAAAATCCCTGCTCTTCACCCACTGTACAGAAGATGAAGTCTGTATCCTGCTCCGGTACATATTTCAACTTTGTTTGAGTACCGTTCAGGAAACCTTTACCCCAAAATCCACCGGAGCCAATGGCAATCTTACTTTGATTCACATTATAACCGGCACCCGCAGGGTCGTCTGTTATCCCCAACAAAACCTCAATACGGATTTTCTGATGAGCCTCCAGGACGTTATTGAATACATAGTCTATCGAATAAAAAAATACAGCAGAACCAACCGTAAAGACCAAAATATACATATAATTGGCCAAACGTTCCCTGTAATACAGATAAAGCAGGTAAAGTACAATGGCTGCCGCCAGTACCATTTCCACAATTACGACATTAAAAGGAATGACATAGCATGAAAACAAGACCGCCAGCAGAATAACTCCGCCACTGACTCCCAGGATGTAACAGGCAAAACGACGATGCAACTTAGCATAAGAATAGAACAGTAAGCCAGACAGCAATACAATCAATCCCCATACAGAAAAAGCTCCCCAAGGGGTCGTCTCATCCGGCATCAAATCTGCACTGAAACGCACGCCTACGATGAAATACACAACCGCACAAATCCCCGCGAACAAAATGGAACCGGTCATTCCTTCCCGGTAAAGTACCAAAAAGAATGACAGATAAACCAATGCGGAACCGGTCTCCTTCTGAAGAACAATCAACACCATCGGCAAGAGAATAATCCCCAAGGCTGCCAACATGTGCTTCTTCCGTTTCATCGAGAACGTATACTCCCCCATAAACTTGGCCAAAGCCAAAGCCGTAGCGAACTTGGCAAATTCAGCCGGCTGCAAGCTGACTGGACCGAGAACAATCCAGGATCGGGAACCCTTGATTTCGTGCGGATTAAAAATGGTACCAAACAGTAACAATAACAAGATACCGTAAATCAGGTAAGCATACGTATCGTAGAATTTATCTTCCAGCATCAGCAAGACAAATCCCAAGCACAAGGAACAGCCCATCCACATCAGCTGCTTTCCGGCACGGGTCCCGAAGTCCAGAAAATTAGGTTCCCCATAATCATAGCTGGCTCCACACACACTGAACCATCCACAGACCAGCAATATCAGATACAGACCGATGGTCCACCAGTCGACTGCCTTCCAAATACTATCTTTCCTGTAACCCATAATCAATTCTACGGTTTTGTATTTCCGTCGCCATCTCTTCATCTTCAGGCGACAATTTTCCTTTCAGGTATTGCTCAATCATCAACCGGCCGATAGGTACTCCATACGTAGCTCCCCATCCACCGTTCTCTACGTATACGGCTATGGCAATTTTCGGGTCATTCATCGGAGCGAATCCCATGAAGGCCGAATGGTCTTTTCCACGGTTCTGCGCCGTACCTGTTTTACCGCATACCTCAATGTCCGGCAGATTGGCCATACGGCAAGTTCCTCCCAATACGGCCGAACGCATTCCTTGTACCACTTCTTCGTAATGGACCTTGTCTACCATCGTATAATGCCGCTGCGAATAAACAGTATCTAGAGGCTCACCGGATACTTCCTTTACCACGTGCGGTGTTACGTAATATCCCCGGTTAGCGATGGTGGCTCCCAGATTGGCAATCTGCAAAGGAGTAGCAGTTACTTCTCCCTGACCGATAGCGATACTGATGATGGTCAGTCCGTTCCATGAACCCCGATAAGCCTTATCATAATATTTGGAGTTCGGAATCATTCCGCGTTTCTCACCCGGAAGATCGATACCCAACGGATAACCGAAACCCATGGAAACCATATAGTCCCTCCAGGTATCCATCGCCTTCTGTACTGTACCGTATTTCTGACGAGATCCGATCATATAATACAATCCCCAACAGAAATAACCGTTACACGAGGTAGCTATAGCAGGAATCAACGGTAACGGAGAACCGTGTGCGTGACATCCTACACGCAAACCACGGAAAACGAATCCATGAGAACAAGGGAAAGGGGTACTCGTAGTAATGACTCCTTCCTGCAGGAAAGTAAGCGCTTGAGTAGTCTTAAAAGTAGAGCCCGGGGGGTAGGCACCCATGATAGCACGGTTCAGCAAGGGTTTCCACGGGTCACGAGCCAATGCCAGATGATTCTTACCACGGTCACGCCCTATCATCAGATGCGGGTCATAAGTAGGCGAAGAAACCAGACAAAGCACCTCTCCCGTAGAAGGCTCTATGGCCACGATGCTGCCGATTTTTCCTTCCAGCAGACGTTCGCCCAACTGTTGCAGGTTGATATCCAGACTCAATTTCAAGTCTTTGCCAGGAACAGAAGCCTTATCAAACTTACCGTTCATGTATTTCCCCTGAATACGTCCACGGGCATCACGCAGCAGAATCTCTACTCCCTTCTCACCACGGAGCTGCTTCTCGTACGAACGCTCCACTCCCAACTTCCCGATAAAGTCGCCGGCTATGTAGTAATCATCATTCTCGATATCGGATTTCGACACTTCGGCCACATCGCCCAAGATATGAGCACCCGACGAATGGTTATACTGCCGGACCGTACGACGTTGGATATAAAAGCCAGGGAACTTGAACAGTTTTTCCTGAAAGACCCCGCAATCCTCACTGGACAGTTGTGACAGGAAAATCTGATTGGTATACGGAGAATATCCAGGATTCAGCCGACGGTCCTTGATTTCGGCCAAACGTCTGCGCAAATAGTCAGGAGTAATCTTCAATGTCCGGCACAAGTCCATCGTATCGAGCTGCGTCACTTCTTTCATGACAATGGTAATGTCATAAGCAGGCTGGTTATAAACCAGCAGCTCTCCGTTCCGGTCATAGATGATTCCACGACTCGGATACTGGATTTTCTTCAGGAAAGCGTTACTGTCAGCATTCTTCTTGTAGTCTTCACTCATGATTTGTAAAGAAAGCAGACGCAACAAATAGACCAGTACGATACACACCACCGCACCGGCAATCACATATTTCCGTTTCTCAAGGTCGTAATTATGCTCCACTATTTCTTCCTCCTCATAGCATCCAGACACAGAATGCACACCAAGGTAACCAGCGCATCTGTACTCATTTTTATCAACAAAGTCTTCACGTTGAAAAACGAAAAGGCATCCAGCAGATTCAGGACGATGGAAAACAGCAACGTACAAACCAAGGCATACCTGAAAAAGGACGAAAAGCCCATGACGGCAATTCCCGGTTCAAAATTCTCGGTCGGGTCACGTTGGGTCTGTGCAAACAGCAATGGCGGTCGTACAAATGCCAGGAAAGTGGCAGCAGCCGCATTCAGACCCGGTGTATTACTGAAAATATCGATACTTAGTCCCAAGGCAAAAGCCCATCCCATCAGCACTTTACGGTTCACCTGTGAATTAAGCTTCAAGATGAAATAGATATAAAGCAAGGGAGTAGCATATTGATATATATGTACATGATTCAGCACCAGCACCTGCACCAGGAGCAGAATGACAAACCATTTGATCCGTTGTAAGAAAATCATAATCTCATCAGTTGTTTAATAGAACTTTCACACTATCCTCCAGCACCGCTTGTTCTCCGTAATTAAGAGGTGCGATGACCTGCACATCATTCAAACGGGCAAAATCTGTAAACAGACGAATCTTCAACAGATAAGAAAGTCCGTCATGACTGTCGCTCATATCATCGACCGTACCGACCGGAATCCCGACCGGAAAGACAGAACTGTGTCCACTGGTCACCACTGTATCACCCAAAGCAAACTCCGAATGTCGTGGCAAGTCCTCAAGATAAGCATACTGCGAGGAGTTACCGTCCCACTTCAAGATACCGAAATAAGAAGTCCGCTTGATTTTGCAGCTGATATTACTCTTGGCATTAAGCACAGGCAATACAATGGAATGATGAGAAGCTGTCAGATACACGATACCCACGATTCCGTTCCCGCAGACAACCCCCATTTCAGGCTGTATACTGTCAGCACTCCCTTTATCGAGGGTAATGAAATTATTGGCCTGTGTCACGCTGTTGTTCACCACATGTGCATCTACAATCCGGTAATTCTGAAGTGCCTCCTTCCGCAAGCGGGTAATGGCCATAGTATCTTTTCCATACTCAGCCAACTGACGCGACAGATTCTCCACTTCCAGTTCCAACTGTACATTACGGGCAGTCAGCCTTTCGTTCACACCACGCAAACCGAAATACTGGGTTACCTGGTGAGAAGTCTCATAAATCACTCCGGACACATAATTGGCCGAAGAAAAGAAGACGCTTCCCTGATAATTGTTGAAACGGAACAACAATACGAAACTAGCGATTTCCAACAAAACGAACAGAAACCAATAATCGTATTTTATTATAAAATTAATGAGATTACGCACGTCAATACACTGGTTTTCGGGAATGAGCGTTAAACAGTTCCTGTCTGTGCTCCCCGGATTTCTATTACCTCCATAAACAAACAGTGAGGATGAAACTGTGTGATACCCATACAGTCTCAACCTCATGTGTTATTTCATACAAGTAGAAGGTCTCTACTAACTTCAACGCATCAAGAATGAAAAACGGTCTACATTCTTCAAGGCGATACCTGTTCCCTTCGCTACGCTCAACAGTGGTTCGTCAGCAACATGGAACGGAATGTTCATCTTGTCAGTCAGACGTTTGTCCAGGCCACGGAGCAAAGCACCACCACCCGTCAGATAGATACCGTTGGTCACGATATCGGCATACAGTTCAGGCGGCGTATTTTCCAATGCGCTCAAGATAGCTGTTTCAATCTTGGCGATACTCTTCTCCAGACAGTGGGCAATTTCCTGATAGCAGACAGGGACTTCCATCGGCAGAGCCGTAATACGGTTAGGACCACGCACCACGTAATCTTCCGGAGCCTGGTCACCCAGATCAGTCAAAGCGGCACCTACATGTATTTTAATACGTTCAGCCATACGTTCACTCACCTTCACATTGTGCTGGCGGCTCATGTATTCCTGAATATCAGCTGTCAGATCGTCACCGGCGATACGGATAGAATTGTTCGAAACGATACCTCCCAAAGAGATAACGGCGATTTCGGTAGAACCTCCACCTATATCTACAATCATATTTCCTTCCGGAGCCTCTACATCCAGACCGATACCGATAGCGGCAGCCATCGGTTCGAAAATCAAATAGACATCACGTCCGTTGGCATGTTCCGCACTGTCACGTACAGCACGCAATTCCACTTCAGTTGAACCGGAAGGTACACCGATAACCATTCGCAATGACGGAGTGAACAAACGACGTCCGGTGTTCACCTTCTTAATCAGTCCACGCATCATCTGTTCGCAGGCATTGAAGTCCGCAATCACCCCATCACGTAACGGACGTACCGTACGGATATTCGGGTTTTCCTTTTCATACATCAGTTTGGCACGTTCGCCTACGGCAATCATCTTGTCGGTCCGACGGTCGAGAGCAACGACAGAAGGCTCATCCACCACAATCTTGCCGTTACTTATAATAATGGTATTGGCTGTGCCAAGGTCCATCGCTATTTCTTGCGTAAAAGAGAATAATCCCATTTCCTATTCCTTTTTTGTCTAATTTAGTAGCGCCGACAGCCGTCTTCCGGCTATCGGCAAAATGAATCAATGTTTAAAGTGACGGATTCCCGTAACAACCATAGCCACCCCATGTTCGTTGCAATACTGGAAGGTAAGCTCATCCTTTACAGAACCACCCGGCTGGATAACGGCCTTCACACCTTCCTTGTCGGCAATTTCCACACAATCAGGGAACGGGAAGAAAGCGTCACTGGCCATAACGGCTCCATGCAGGTCGAAGCCAAACGATTTAGCTTTCTCGATGGCTTGTTTCAACGCGTCTACGCGGGAAGTCTGTCCCACACCGCTAGCCAGCAGCTGCTTGCCTTTAGCCAGCACGATAGCGTTGCTCTTGCTGTTCTTCACAATCTTGTTGGCAAACAGCAAATCTTCTATTTCAGCATCTGTAGCAGCTTTCTCTGAAACCTGCTTCAGGTCATTACGAGTTTCGATACGAGTATCCTTATCCTGTACCAATACCCCATTCAGCAACGAGCGGAACTGTACAGTGCTACCCTTACCTTCCTTACGGATAAGGATGATGCGGTTCTTCTTCTGTGACAGGAATTCCAACGCATCGGCATCGTATGCCGGAGCGATGATGACTTCGAAGAAAATCTTGTTGATTTCTTCGGCTGTAGCCCGGTCGACAGTCGCATTGGTAACCAGCACACCGCCGAACGCAGAAACCGGGTCGCCGGCCAAAGCGTCTTTCCAGGCTTCGAGTACAGTGGCACGTGAAGCCAATCCACAGGCATTGTTGTGCTTCAGGATAGCGAAGGTAGTTTCATCAAATTCCTCAATCAAATCGACAGCTGCATTAATGTCCAGCAGGTTGTTGTAAGAAATCTCCTTTCCATGTACCTGTTCGAACATTTCTTCCAGCTTACCGTAGAAAGTACCTTTCTGATGAGGATTTTCACCATAGCGCAACGGGTGTCCGTCTTCTACTGCACAGCGGAAAGCAGTACCTTCTCCTCCGTCGAAATAGCCCCAGATGGCTGAATCGTAGTGAGAAGAAACAGCGAAAGCTTCGCGTGCGAACCAGCGTCTTTCGTCACGGGTAGTTACGGCACCCTTTTCATTCAGGATGTCCAAGAACGGTTTGTACTGGTGTTTGCTGGCCACAATCACCACATCGTTAAAGTTCTTGGCAGCGGCACGAATCAGTGAGATACCACCGATATCGATTTTTTCTATAATAGCTTGTTCTTCGGCACCCGAAGCAACAGTATCTTCAAACGGATAAAGGTCAACGATAACCAGGTCGATTTCCGGAATCTCGTACTGGGCAATCTGCTTCTGGTCTTCTTCCAGTTCGCGACGGCACAGAATACCTCCAAAGATTTTCGGATGTAATGTCTTTACACGTCCCCCTAAAATGGAAGGATAAGTAGTAAGATCTTCTACTGCTTTACACGGATAACCCAACGATTCGATGAAATGACGGGTTCCACCTGTAGACAGGAATTCAACTCCTTCTGTGTGCAGTTTGGCAAGTATTGCATCCAAACCATCCTTGTGATAAACCGAAATCAACGCGGTTTTGATTCTCTTTGACTCTGACATTACTATAGATTTTAGATTTGGGTGCAAATTTACAAATTTTCAGTTGATAAATAGGTGATATTTACGTGAAAATATCTTGCAATTTTGGAAAACCAGTTTCTCACATAAATTTTACCTTGCCACCGGACACCCCCTTTTCCTTCCGGCCCCGTTTTGTAACAGAAATGTAACATATATGTCTTTTTCCTATAACATGAGACTCCTATTTTTGCGGCAAAAATCAGAGAGTACAAGTATGGAAACAATTTATCTGGGGATTGTCATATTCCTGTTTATGCTGGCAGTGTTCGACCTGCTGGTGGGCGTCAGTAACGACGCAGTGAACTTCATGAACTCCGCTGTCGGAGCCAAGGTAGCCAACTTCAAGACCATTACCATCGTGGCTGCCATCGGGGTCTTTGCCGGAGCCATCCTAAGTAACGGTATGATGGATATCGCCCGTCACGGCATCTTCCAACCGGTCAATTTCAGTTTTTATGAAATCATGTGTATCTTACTGGCTGTCATGGTGACCGACGTCGTCCTGCTCGATGTCTTCAATACATTAGGGCTACCGACTTCAACCACCGTATCCATGGTATTCGAGCTGTTAGGAGGAACATTTATCCTGGCTTTGCTGAAAATCATGGGCGACGAGACCGGTCTTCTCACGTTGGGCGATATGATGAATACGGAAAAAGCGCTCTCCGTCATCATGGGTATCTTCCTTTCTGTCGCCATTGCGTTCATTGTCGGCACGTTCGTGCAATACATCTCCCGTATCATCTTCGGATTCAACTACAAGAAACACCTGTCATGGACCATCGGTATCTTCGGAGGAATCGCCGTTACCTCGCTACTATACTTTATTCTGATTAAAGGTCTGAAAAGCGCTCCGTTCATGACCGACGCTTCCAAAGGTTGGATTGAAGAGAACACAACCCTACTGATGACCGCCTGCTTCATCGGGTTCACTGTACTGATGCAGATTCTCCACTGGTGTAAAATCAATGTATTCAAGATTATTGTCCTGCTGGGAACCTTCTCACTGGCCCTGGCATTTGCCGGTAACGACCTGGTGAACTTCATCGGTGTCCCTTTGGCCGGCTTCTCTGCCTATACCGACTACGTGGCCAACTCCAATGGAACAGACATCCATCACTTCATGATGAGTTCACTGATGTCATCGGCCAAGACACCGGCCATCTTCCTCTTCCTTTCGGGTATCATCATGGTATACGCACTGGCTACATCGAAAAAGGCCAAGAACGTTATCAAGACTTCTGTCGACCTGGCCCGCCAGGAAGAAGGCGACGAAATGTTCGGTTCATCCGCACTGGCCCGTACCATCGTACGTAGAGCCACTTCCATCAACGAATTTCTGGTCAAGGTCATTCCGGCCGGTGTACGCCGATGGATTGACAGCCGCTTCAATAAAGACGAAATCATCCTGGAGAACGGAGCTGCCTTCGACCTGGTACGTGCTTCCGTCAACCTGGTACTCTCCGGCCTGCTGATTATTATCGGTACCACCATGAAGCTGCCGCTTTCCACCACTTACGTAACCTTCATCGTTGCCATGGGTAGTTCATTGGCCGACCGTGCCTGGACACGTGAAAGCGCCGTATACCGTATCACCGGTATGCTTTCAGTCATCGGCGGATGGTTCATCACCGCTTTCGTAGCCTTCATCGTATGTGCCCTCGTAACGTTCATCATGTTCTACACCAGCTTTGTCGGTATGGTCATCTTCATCGGAGTAGCCGTATTCCTGCTGATTCGCAGCAACATCAAATACAAACAGAAAGAACAGGCTGAAGGTCAAGATGACATTTTCAAGCGCATGATGAGCAGCAAGGACAAGAACGAAGTGCTTTCACTCCTGCGCCAGCACGTAAAGGAAACACTCACCAGCTACATCGGATTCACTGAAAAAGCCTATATCCAGATAACCGATGGATTCATCAACGAAGACCTGAAGAGTCTGCGTAAAGCTGTTAATGCTACCGATGACCAGCGGAAGATGTTGAAGAAACGCCGCCGGAAAGAGATTCTGGGTCTGCGCAGAATACCTATCACAACCGCTATCGAAAAGAATACCTGGTTCCACCTGGGCAGTAACAGTTGCGAACAGATGCTATACTGCCTGAAACGTATCGGTGAACCATGCAAGGAACATGTGGACAACAACTTCAATCCGCTGACTCCGGAACGCATTGCCGAACTGCAGGGTGTCCGTCAGGAACTGTGCAAACTGATGGAACGTACCCAGTCTGCCATCGAAAACAATACATACGACGATGCCGACGATATCCTGAAGAAAGGCGATGAGCTGAAGAATACCATCTCTGCCTTACGTAAACAGCAGATGAACCGGATGCAGGAAAGTGACAGCAACCGCCTGAAAGTATCCATGGTTTATCTGAACATCTTACAGGAAACCCAGGAATTAGTAAGCATCTGGCGTCACCTGCTACGTGCCAGCCGTTTCTTCCAGGGAGATTACGTTCCTCAAGAGGGGCACCCGGAAATGCTGACAGAACATACAATCTGACAAACACACACTCTTTCTCAATTCTTGCGGGGATGTACCGAATGCGGTGCATCTCCGCTTTTTTATAACACAACGAACAGATACATCCTATCACCTGCAGCCGACAGACATCATCCAGCCACTTGAGATCACACATATTCCTTCATTCATTCTCTCAGACGTACCCATCTTGTGTTCGTTCTACTTCCACAAAACGTATGTTTTCAGACCGCAGGACCTACATTCCACATGTAAAAGACATACGTTCCTGACACGGAAAATCTAAAAAAGAAACAAACAAAAACGGAACAGGTGGAAGAAGCGCGACCGACCTCTTCCACCTGTTTATGTTATTATCCGATTAAAAACCACTTTTTCAGAAATGAACCATTTCCCGCTTCCGCTGCTGATAAAGCTGATAAGAATTGACTACATTATGCCATACACTGTAGAAACCGGCAGCCACGGCTGTAACGGGAGTCAGAAAAGTATATCCCATCCAGATGGCTACCACCGTATTCTTCTGCCCCAATGCCTGTCCGGCACTGATGGAATCGTGATAGACACGGCCGATACGCTTTCCTATCCAGAACTGAAGCCCGCAACAAATCAAAGAAACAATGGCCAGTCCGGCTTGATAACCGAATGAATAATCGCTATGCATAATACTGCGTACCGTTACCGCAATAGCCAACATCAAAGCCACTGCCCACAAGTAAAAAGTCAGGTTATGGAACTCGCCCAACCGATGATGCATGGCAGGCCACAGATACCGCAACAGCACTGCCGCAACAAAAGGCAACAGCAGCAACGGGAATACTTTACCCAATATCAGAATAAAAGCTCCCCAGAAAGTCATATCCGGATTAGGATGTACCAACGGAACTAGCAAAGGCACCAGAAATGCCGCCAACAAGTTACTTAAAATGGTATAAGAGGTCAGATGACCGGCATCACCACCCAGTTTACGGGTAACCACAGCCGCAGCAGTGGCTGTAGGACAAATCAGACACAGCATCGCCCCTTCCATCCAAACTCCGCCTGCCATATCGCGGAACAGCAACAGGATTCCTCCCAACAATGAAAAACTTCCGGCCTGCACCAGCAACAGCCAGACATGCCATTTACACGGACGTAACTCCGACAAATCGACCTTACAGAAGGTCAGGAATAACATCAGAAAAATCAAGACTGGTTGTATAATCGCAACCGCATGATTGACGAATGGTTTTGTACCTGCCAGAAAAGGCAGATTGACATACACAAAATAAAGGATGACTCCCAACGACATAGCTATCGGGAGTGTCCAGTCCTTTATAAATTGAATGATTTTCATAAATTTAATCCTCAAACAGTTTACTACGCACCAACAGACAGGCACCTATCATTCCAGCCTTGTCCTTCAACTTGGACAAGACGACTGAAGAATCCTTGTTGACCAGATTCAATGTATATTTCCGGATAGCTCCCTTTACGGGCAACAGAATATAATCCTCTGTAGCCGAAAGTGCCCCACCGATAATCACCAGTTCCGGATTAAGCAGATTAATGACTCCTGCCAAATAGCGTCCCAGTAACATTCCTATTTCTTCTACCAGTTCGATGCAGAGCAGGTCTTCTTTGTTGGTAGCCTTGATAATGTCCTCCAAAGTCACAGATTCCTTAGCTGCCAGAATCCGCTCCGACAAAATAGAACTCTTCCCCTCAGCTACCTGTTCACACAGCTTCCGGTACAAAGCCATCCCCGAGACCTCGGTCTCCAGGCACCCTTTCTTTCCACAATGACAAAGTATTTCATTATCGAACACACTGAAATGGCCTAACTCACCGGAAAATCCGGATTTACCGGCATAAAGCTGTCCGTTAATAACCAGACCGACTCCCAAGCCCCAGCTCAGATTGACAAAAACAATGTTCTTTTCACCTTTTACCACACCTTTCATACATTCACCGTATGTCATGACACGGGTATCATTATCTATACTTACCGGGATTCCTATCTTTTCAGTCAGCACTTCATTCAAAGAGCGCTCCTCAAAATTAAACAGACTGAAACTATATCCCAAATCAGGGTTGACACGTCCCGATATATTGACTCCTACCTGCAGTATCTTGTCCCGCAAAGTTGCGTTGTCGTCTATAAAAGCTTGAATCTGTCCACAAAGCATATTCAAAGCCTCGGGTGTATTGACCAGACGGAAAGGAACATTCAGCCATTCATCGATGATATCACCCGTAAAATTCATCAGACCGATATTAATATCTGTTTTTCTGACATCTACACCCACGAAATAACCGGAATCAGCATTCAGCCCATACAGTGTCGGCGGTCTCCCCTCCCCGGTCTCCAATTTCCCATAGTTGACGATAAAACCATCCTCGCACATTTCTGTGATGAACTTTGTCACCGTAGGTACACTCAAATTCAGTTCCTTCGCCAAATCCGGAATCGTAGAGGAACGGTTATACATATAATATGTAATGATGCGTTTCTTGGTGACTGCGCTCTTTGCACCTCGGGCTATTTCGAGCAATAAATGATGTTGCGGCATAATAATAGATTTTAATTCGACAGCAAAGGTACATCATTGTTTTGAAAATTCCCTGATTCTTATTATATTCGGAACAAATTAAATCACTATTAAGCATGAAAATCATTTTCCGACTCTGTTTCCTGGCTCTTTTAAGCATCTATTTTCCGACATTATTGATTGCCCAGAAATCCGATACCCACATTCCCGATTACCCCATCCGGAAAGGAGTTTCCGCTCCCTTCGCCGGATTTGCAGGTTCCACACTGATAGTGGCCGGCGGCTGTAATTTCCCGGACAAACCGGCAGCGGAAGGAGGGAAGAAAGTCTATTATGCGCAAGTATACAGCCTGACACCCGGCACTTCCTCCACACAATGGCAGGAACAGACACCCCTTCCTATTCCTATAGCATACGGAGCATCGGTAGAAACAGAAGAAGGACTAGTCTGTATCGGAGGAATGAACAACGACTCTACCTCGACTGCAGTATATCGCATCGGATTCCCGCAAACGGCTTCCGAAGCTTCTCAGATTACACCCTTACCTTCCCTTCCTACCGGTATAGACAATGCAGCTGCCGCGCGTGTAGGTAATATCCTTTATATTACTGGAGGAAACCAGCCTCAACAGGAGAAAGCGCTTTATGCGTTATCCACCGAGCAACCGGACTCCTGGGACAGACAGACCGATTATCCCGGACAGCTACGGGTACAACCCACCCTGATAGGAACAGACAGTTCCTTGTATCTGGCAGGCGGATTCGCCTTCAATGCTACAGACAAGACATGTACACTGGCCACAGACATTCTACGGTATGACCCATCCACCCAAAAATGGAGTGTAGAGACTTCCATTCCTCCTTATCCGGACAACACCCCTCGCTGTCTGGTAGGTTCATCAGGGATTGCATACGGTGATTACCTGATATTCACCGGTGGGGTATACGCACCTTTATTTAAAGAAGCGATGGAAGGCCGACAAGACGACCAATACCTGAAACATGAGCCGAAATGGTATCGGTTTCATGATGACTTGCTTGTTTACCATACCGTAGACAAGTCATGGAGAATTATTCCGCATGTACCCGGAATGGCTAAAGCCGGAGGCGTATTGCTATGTAAAGGGAATACATTGTACATGGTGTGTGGAGAAATCAAACCGGGAATCCGTACTTCAGAGGTTCCAGTAATTTCTCTATCCGATATACTAAAATAGCGAATTTTCTTATCAGACTACATAAAAATAAATCTGTTTTTAAAAATTAACCCATAATATCATTGTATTTTAAAAAGTAAATCACTACTTTTGCCATTACTTAATAAATGACTTTATAAACGAAGACTATGGAAAAGATCATTGGATTAATCGATGCCCCTTTTACTCCGTTTTATGAAAATGGAGAAGTAAATTATGAACCGATTGAAGCCTATGCCAAAATGCTGGCAAAAAACGGCTTGAAAGGTGTATTTATCAACGGTTCATCCGGTGAAGGCTACATGCTGACTGAAGAAGAACGCATGAAACTGGCCGAACGATGGATGGAAGTAGCACCTGAAGGGTTCAAAGTAATCGTACACGTAGGAAGCTGCTGCGTAAAGGCAAGCAAGATGCTGGCTGAACATGCCCAGAAAATCGGTGCATGGGGTATCGGTGCCATGGCTCCTCCGTTCCCGAAAGTAGGACGTATCGAAGAACTGGTGAAATATTGCGAAGAAATCGCTGCCGGCGCTCCGAACCTTCCGTTCTATTACTACCACATTCCGGCATTCAACGGCGCATTCCTGCCGATGACCGAATTGCTGAAAGCAGTGGACGGACGCATTCCGAATTTTGCGGGAATCAAATATACATACGAAAGTATCTATGAATACAATCAGTGCCGTCTTTACAAGAACGGTAAATTCGATATGTTGCATGGTCAGGACGAAACTATCCTTCCTTCATTGGCTATGGGTGGCGCACAAGGTGGTATCGGCGGTACAACCAACTACAACGGTATCAACCTGGTAGGAATTATCGATGCATGGAAAGCCGGCGATATCGAAAAGGCACGTGAACTTCAGAACTTCTCACAGGAAGTCATCAACGTCATCTGCCACTATCGCGGAAACATCGTAGGCGGTAAACGTATCATGAAACTGATAGGACTGGACTTGGGCAAGAACCGTACTCCGTTCCAGAACATGACCGACGAAGAAGAAGCTCGCATGAAGGCAGAACTGGAAGCCATCAATTTCTTTGAACGTTGCAACAAATTCTGATATGATGGATACCCGTACCTATTTAAACTACTGGGCAGAACTGTACAAGACAGACATGCTGACCAACATCATGCCGTTCTGGCTCCGCTACGGAGTCGATAAAGAGCATGGAGGTATCTACACATGTGTTGCCCGGAACGGAGAATTGATGGACAGTACTAAATCTGTCTGGTTCCAAGGACGTTTCGCATTTACCTGCTGCTACGCCTACAACAACATCGAGGCACGTCCGGAATGGCTTGAAGCAGCCAAATCTACCCTCGACTTCATCGAGGAACACTGTTTCGACCGCAACGGACGCATGTATTTCGAAGTCGCTGCCGACGGTACCCCGTTACGCATGAGAAGATACGTATTCAGTGAAAGTTTCGCAGCCATTGCTATGGCTGAATATGCTCTCGCCACTGGCGACAAGAGCTATGCAGAAAAAGCATTGAAGATTTTCAAGGATATGCGCCGTTTCCTGCAGACTCCGGGAATTCTGGAGCCGAAGTACCTGCCAACCGTTCAGGCACAGGGACACTCCATCACCATGATTCTCATCAATGTAGCTTCACGCATCAAAAAAGTCATCAATGACCCGGAACTGGATGAACAGATTGACACGTCACTGCATGCACTGAAAAGTTATTTCATTCATCCGGAATTCAAGGCATTGTTGGAAACAGTCGGTCCGAAAGGAGAATTCATCGATACCATCAACGGACGTACCATCAACCCAGGCCACTGTATCGAAACAGCCTGGTTCCTGCTGGATGTAGCCATGGACCGGAATCAGGATAAAGAAATCATTGATCTGGCACTGACCATCTTTGACTGGTCTTGGGAATGGGGATGGGATCCTAAATACGGCGGAATCATCAATTTTAGAGATTGCAAGAACTTGCCTCCGCAGGATTACTCGCAAGACATGAAATTCTGGTGGCCGCAAACAGAAGCAATCATTGCCTCACTTTATGCCTATAAAATCACCAAAGACCCCGCTTATCTACAGAAACACCGTCAGATTAGTGACTGGACCTATGCACATTTCCCGGATCCTAAATATGGTGAATGGTTCGGGTATTTGCATCGGGATGGCAGTGTAGCTCAACCGGCCAAGGGGAACTTATTCAAAGGTCCGTTCCACATTCCTAGAATGATGACGAAAGGATACACCTTGTGCAAGGAAATCCTGACAGAACTATAAACTTCTCATTCTTGTATTTTATACTCTACCTTCAGGCTCGTTCGGAAACAAACTGCCTGAAGGTCTCTTTAAATCTTTAAATCCAAGACTTCATTACTTATTGACCAATTGAATTCTACTACCTGAAAAAATAACCACTTGGAATATAGAAAACTATCTGATTCCAGTATCCAAACCTATCTTCCTTATGAAAAAATCGAACGTTTACCCTTGGATTGTCGTCGCTTTATTATGGGGTGTCGCACTTTTAAACTATATGGACAGACAGATGCTCAGTACCATGAAAGATTCGATGCAGATTGACATTGTAGAATTGCAGTCTGCAGCAAATTTTGGTCGGCTCATGGCTGTTTTCCTCTGGATTTACGGACTGATGAGTCCTGTAGCAGGATTAATAGCTGACAGACTGAACCGAAAATGGTTGATTGTATGTAGCCTGTTTGTATGGTCAGCAGTTACATACCTGATGGGGATAGCTGACACTTTCAACCAGGTATTCTGGTTACGTGCACTGATGGGAATCAGTGAAGCACTCTATATTCCCGCAGGCCTCTCCTTGATAGCCGACTATCACACCGGACGTTCCCGCTCACTGGCTGTAGGTATCCACATGACCGGTCTATATACCGGACAAGCCATCGGAGGCTTCGGCGCCACTGTAGCTGCTGCTTTCTCCTGGCATACCACTTTCCATTGGTTCGGAATCATCGGTATCGCATACGCTATTATCCTGATGCTTTTCCTACGTGACAAGAAGAGCGAACCTGTAACTCCTGTACAGACCGCCGATACAGACGAACAGAAAGTCAACATTTTCCAGAGCCTGCGGATGCTGTTCAGCAACATCGCTTTTTGGGTCATCCTGCTGTATTTTGCCGCACCGAGTCTGCCGGGATGGGCCACCAAGAACTGGCTGCCGACTCTGTTTGCCGAAAACCTGAATCTTCCAATGTCTCAGGCAGGTCCGCTTTCTACCATCACCATTGCCGTTTCTTCATTCATCGGAGTACTGACCGGTGGCCTTCTATCCGACAAATGGGTACAACGCAACCTACGCGGACGTATCTATACAGGTGCTATCGGACTGGGACTGACCATCCCTTCCTTGCTTCTGCTGGGATTCGGACACAGCTTGGTAGCCGTAGTAGGTGCAGGTTTGCTGTTCGGTATCGGTTACGGTATTTTCGATGCCAACAACATGCCAATTCTTTGCCAATTCGTTTCAGCCAAACAACGAGCTACCGCTTATGGCGTAATGAACATGACGGGAGTATTTGCCGGAGCAGCCATCACTGACCTACTGGGCCAATGGGGCGACGGAGGTAATCTAGGACTGGGATTCGCTATGCTGGCCATCGTGGTAGCAGTTGCACTCTGTGCCCAGTTGTATTTCCTGCGTCCTAAAACTGACAATGTAGAATAACCAAAGAAAAAAGACTATGATAATATCCAACTTACAAAATAGCGGAAGAGTAGAATCTCTTCATCCGCTATTCAAGAAGCTTTTCGACTATGTAAAGACTCACGACCTGTTGCATACGCCTTGCGGACGTATCGAACTGGAAGGGAACAATCTGTTTATCAACAATGTGAACCCGACCTGTGTAACTGCCGACAAGCAAGTTCTGGAACTGCACCGTGAATACATCGATGTACATATCCTATTGGAAGGAAACGAAACTATCGGATGGAAAGCCATCGAAGACCTGACAGAAGAAAAACAACCTTATCAAGCAGAAGGCGACTGTGCGCTGTATACCGACAAACCTACTACGTATATCAATCTGTTGCCGGGTCAGTTCGCCATTGTCTTTCCCGAAGACCCGCATGCCCCGGTCATCGGTGAAGGAAAAATCAGAAAACTTATCGGAAAAGTCAAATTATAACCCTATCACAACACACGATTATGAAGCGAATCTTTTCTCTTACACTAGGCTTGCTGGCAGCTATGGCCAGCCAGGCGGCCGACACCATTTATACGAAGGCTCCGCAGATTCCTATCCTGCTGGAACGGAACGATAACGTGCTTTTCTACATGCGGATGGATGCTAAAGACACCAAGAAACTGGACGAAGTAACCGTTACATTCGACAAGAATGTTCCTCTGTCGGCCATCAAATCCGTAAAACTCTATTATAGCGGTACAGAAGCTCCCCAAGACCGGGGTAAAAAGCGCTATGCTCCCGTAGAATACATTTCCAGCCACACACCGGGAAAAACCTTGGCTGCCAACCCGTCTTATTCCATCAAGAAAGACGAATGCCAACCGACCAGTCACACCTTGACTCTGAAAGGTAACCAGAATCTTTTCCCGGGTATCAATTTCTTCTGGGTCAGTCTGGAAATGCAACCCAATGCGAATCTGAATACCCCGATTACCGCTGAAATTACCCAAGCAGTTACCGACGGAAAAATTAATCCTGTAAAAGATGCCTCAGAAAGCCCTGTAACCCGCCGCTTGGGTGTAGGTGTACGCCATGCTGGCGATGACGGCTCAGCCGCATTCCGTATTCCTGGACTGGTAACCACCAATAAAGGAACGTTGTTGGGCGTATACGATGTACGCTACAACAGCAGTGTAGACCTACAGGAACACATCGACATAGGCCTCAGCCGCAGTACAAACGGAGGGCAGACTTGGGAAAAGATGCGTATTCCACTCTCTTTCGGAGAACACGACGGACTACCTTCAGCACAGAACGGTGTCGGTGACCCTTCTATCTTAGTGGACACTAAGACCAATACTGTATGGATAGTGGCAGCATGGACTCACGGTATGGGCAACCAACGTGCCTGGTGGAGTTCCCATCAGGGAATGGACAGAAATATCACCGCACAGTTAGTCTTGGCTAAGAGCACCGATGATGGGAAAACTTGGTCGGAACCTATCAATATCACTGAACAGGTGAAAAAGCCGGAATGGTATTTCTTGCTGCAGGGACCGGGACGAGGCATCACCATGAGTGACGGAACTCTGGTATTCCCTATCCAGTTCATCGACAAGACCCGCATTCCGAATGCCGGTATCATGTACAGCAAAGACGGCGGAAAGACCTGGCACATCCATAACCATGCCCGTACCAACACCACCGAAGCACAAGTAGCCGAAGTTTCTCCGGGTGTCTTGATGTTGAATATGCGCGATAACCGCGGTGGAAGCCGTGCAGTCTATACGACAACCGATTTGGGCAAAACATGGAAAGAACATGAATCTTCACGCACAGCTCTGAGAGAACCGGTATGTATGGCCAGCCTCATCAGTGTTCTGGCAAAAGACAATGTTTTAGGTAAGGACTTACTGATTTTCTCGAATCCGAACAGTACATCCGAAAGAAAGGACATTACCATCAAAATCAGCATGGACGGTGGAAACACTTGGTTACCCGAACACCAACTGTTACTGGATGAGGGCTATAACTGGGGATATTCTTGTCTTACCATGATTGACAAGGAAACCATCGGTATCCTTTATGAAAGCAGTGTGGCACACATGACTTTCCAAAGCATTAAGCTGAAAGATATTGTGAAAGAATAAAAAGCAGTGATGCTACATAGTTAATTATTATTTTATCTATTAGAGATCAACATCAGAGTCTATCTGTTTTACATTTTAAGCAGATAGACTCATTTTTATCTACATACTCTATAATATAATTGTTTTATAAATCATAAAGTAGCTACAATGAACTTTGGCTAATTTAAAAAGCACATAGATATTTTATTGCCTAGTTAATAAAAATAATTCTTTATATTCTTTGACATTAAGAAAAGAACTTATATATTTGCAAAGGTTAACAATGAATATATTATAAAACATATCACAAATAAAGAATTCAAACTCATAATTAGGACTTCTTGTTCTGCAAATCAATACACATTTTTTAATGTTTTAGATTAGACCAACGCCCAATTGAGAATATCTTGTACGTGTTTTTCATTGCTAACCCAGTGTCCTTTTTTAAACGTTTTTAAGAGCAACCAACTGAAACCCTAATTATTAACTTAAAATTAAAACAATGAAAAAAGCACTTAAATCAGCTAGTATGATGCTGTTTATCAGCGGATTACCGCTATGGGGGGGGGGGGGGTAAATGCAGCATCCTCTCTTTCTGTTAATTCTACAAGAGAAATACAACAGGGAAGTGTATGTAAAGGTGTTGTAAAAGACGCATCGGGTGAAACAGTTATCGGAGCGTCCGTAGTTGTAAAAGGAACTACCAATGGAACCATCACAGGTCTGGACGGAGATTTCTCTATCCCTAATGTACAGAAAGGAGCAATCATCGAAATCTCCTTTGTAGGTTATGCTACACAAGAAGTGAAATGGAACGGTCAACCGCTTAATATTGTATTGAAAGATGATACACAGACTTTGGATGAAGTGGTGGTAATGGGATATGGTGTCAAACAAAAGCGAGGAAAGCTTACCAACTCTGTCTCAAAAGTAAACGAGGAAACACTGACTGTAGGTTCTTACGGTGATCCTGCTCAAGCCTTGGTGGGTGCCATTTCGGGTGTTAAAGTAAAACAGACTTCCGGTTTTGCCGGTTCTACTCCTACCATTACTCTGCGTGGTGGTACCAGTTATGACGGTACCGGCGAACCGCTGGTTGTAGTGGACGGTCAGATTCGTACAGATGGATTGAGTGACCTCAACTCGAACGATATTGAATCAATGGAAGTCATGAAGGATGCCGGTGCGACGGCTATTTATGGTGCACGTGCCGCAAACGGTGTTATCCTTGTAACGACCAAGCAAGGAAAGCAGGGTAAAGCCCAAGTAAACTTTAACATGAAGGTAGGTGCACAATATTATGTACCGACTTACGACATGATGGATGCGGAAGGTTATATCTATTGGTTACGTACGGCTTATGCCAATACTCCGTGGTGTACAGCAACCGGTAACTTGACCTCAAGTTCCAGTAGTGTAGGAACCGGTGCGACAGAACTTACTTCCAGCAGTGTATATAATGTACTGGGGTATACCGGTTCGGAATATCAGCAGAACCTGATAAAAAATCATGGTTGGCAGGTGATGGATGACCCTGTAGGTGATGGACAGATATTGTTTAAGGATACGGATGTCAGTAAATATAACATTAACAGTCCTGCTGTTTCCCAAGAATATAACCTCAGCTTCTCCGGTGGTAACGATCGCGGAAAGTATTATGCCGGCTTAGGTTATTATGATGCAGACGGTATGAAAGTCAATAACTTCTACAAGCGCTACTCGTTCTCGTTTACCAGCTCTTATAAAATTACCGACTGGTTGGAAGCAAGCTCCATTTTCAACTACAACCGAGCCAACTGGGAGGATGGTCCTGCTTTCCAAACGAGTGATAGTTACTATTTCGGACGTGTCTTGACTCTACCTTCTACCATCCGTCTGGAAGATGAAGAAGGTAACTATCTGTTGGGCTCATCCCGCTCGGACGGTAACTATCTGTACGAACTGGATAAGTTTAAGCGTGACTACCAAACAGATAAATTCAATATGACACAAACGTTGGAAGCCAAGCTTTTCAAAGGTTTCACTCTCCGAGGAACCATGGCATGGAGTTACAGTGAGTACCTTGACGAAGGCTTCAACAAGGATTACCACACCAATCAGGCGGGCACTGCCATGAATACAAACCGTGAGTCATGGGCGACCTTCTATCGCTATTTCAACCAGACCTATAATTTGGTGGCTAATTATGACGGTAAGTTTGGCGATCATTCTGTCAATGCCATGGCCGGTACAGAATTTTGGGACAAACAGTACAAATATATGTATGCGTACGGATATGGTGCTCCTACCGATGATTTCGGTGATTTGGCTTATACTTCTAGTGAGGAAGGCAAGCGTTCGGTTGATACATCGCATAGCCGTGAACGTATCATGTCTTTCTTCGGCCGTGTACAATACGACTATCTGGAACGTTATATCCTGTCCTTTACTTTCCGTGAAGATGGTTATTCCCGCCTGATCAACAATCGTTGGGGATTCTTCCCTGGTGTGTCAGCCGGTTGGGTATTCTCTGAGGAAGATTTCTATTCTCCACTGAAAGGGATTATGAATTATGGTAAGTTGCGTGCCAGCTACGGTGTGAACGGTAGCATCGATACCGATTATATTGGTATTTATACGTTGCATGGCGCTTATAGTTCATCTACCTATAACGGAAATACCGGTTTCCGTCTGACAACTCTGCCTAACCCGGATCTTCGTTGGGAAAAGACACGTACAGCAGAAGTTGGTCTTGATCTTGGTTTCCTGAACAACCGCTTTACGCTCGGCCTTACGTTCTATGACCGTCTGACATCGGATAAGTATGCGTCACTTTCGCTACCTTCAACGACCGGATGGAGCTCCATTACGAACAACAACGGTAAGTTCCGTAACCGTGGTATTGAAATTGATATCAATGCAAATCTGCTCAGAACGAAAGATTTCAGCTGGACACTGGGTGCCAATATCTCTTACAATAAAAACACAGTAGTGGAACTTCCTTATAACGGTTTGGACAAGAATCGTCAGGGCGGTACAGAAATCTATACCGGAAACGGTAATGAAACCTATTATGTAGGTGGTTTGCAGGAAGGTAAAACTCCATACGATGTGATTGTCGGTTACGGGGTGGACAAGATGGTCCGTACGGAAAGCGATCTGGTAGACGGTTATTGCGATATGTCTCAGAGCATCGCAGTCTACTATGGCGACAAGG
This sequence comes from Phocaeicola barnesiae DSM 18169 = JCM 13652, assembly GCF_000374585.1. GTDB lineage: Bacteria > Bacteroidota > Bacteroidia > Bacteroidales > Bacteroidaceae > Phocaeicola > Phocaeicola barnesiae. The sequence goes on along the minus strand of NZ_KB894660.1, from coordinate 14,901 downwards.
GCTACCAGAAACTGCAGGATGCGGGTTGGACAGGAAAGGCGTATGAACTGGAATGTGGCGACCTGATGTTTGAGGATATCAATGGTGACGGTATCATCGATTCATACGACCGGAAAGTGCTGGGTACTTATACTCCGAAATGGAATGGTGGTTTGAACACCACGCTTACCTGGAAAGGGTTGTCTCTCTATTTACGTACAGACTTTGGTTTAGGTTTCACTACTTATGATGGTTTGAAACAATGGATTGACGGCTGTGCACAAGGTGCCTATAACATGACAACTGATATTTGGGATTCCTGGACTCCGGAAAATCCGGATGCTAAATATCCGCGCTATGTGTGGGCCGATCAGTTGGGTAAGAACAACTATGTCCGTACATCCGAGTTCTGGGCTACCAAAGGTAATTATTTGGCGTTCCGTGAATTACAGCTGTCCTACGATTTTCCGAAAACGATCTGTAGTAAATTCCGTTGCCAGAGTTTGAGATTATCGGTTACAGGACAGAACCTGGGTTACTGGACTAGTAGTGCTTCTGCCATTCCTGACTATACCCAATATACAGATGGAAATACCAGCGGTTGGGGAGGTACTTATGCAATGCCCCGTACAGTTCTTTTCGGACTTGATATTACATTCTAATTATTTTTTATTCAAAATGACAGAAAATTATGAAAAAGAATAAACTATATACCTTTGTATCTGCTGCCGTTGTGGCTGCAAGTATGGGGATGACATCATGCTCAGATTGGCTTGACCTTGCTCCAATAGATTATTATGGAGCCGGAAACTTTTGGCAGACAGAATCACAGGCTATCGGTAACCTGCATGCGCAGATGTCACAATTACGCAACTTTAATTTCCAGATTAACATCACCTACGGTGAAATCCGTGGCGGTGCTTATACCCAACAGGCTGGTGGTAGTGATGGTGCCAGTCTTAATTCCCAATATCTTCGTGACCAGAACCTGTCACAAACAAACTATGGCGTTTCCAACTTCGGAGGATATTGGGGACTGATTTCTGCTGCCAATCTCTTCATCTATAATGTAGAAAACGCTACCTATTTTGACAGCGAGGACACCAAGAATTATTGTTTGGGTATGGTTTATGGTATGCGTGCCTATTATTATTTCCTGATGTACCGCGCTTACGGCGGTGTGCCTTTGCGTTTGACACCTGATGTAGAGAACGGTAACTATGATCAGTCTACTCTCTATATGGGACGTGCCAAAGCTTCGGAAACTTTGGCTCAGATTAAGGCGGATATAGCCAAGTCGTTGGAATACTTCGGCAACCAGACATCTTTCAACTTCAACGGTGACAGCAAGAATGCCAAATATTATTGGTCGAAGGCAGCTACCGAGATGTTGGCCGGTGAGGTTTACTTATGGAGTGCCAAGGTGGCTACCGGTGACCAAGCTATCATTCCGAGTGATTTGGCAACAGCTAAAACGTATTTCCAGAATGTAGTCAACAATTATGGTTTGTCATTACAGAATAATTTTGCCGACGTGTTCAGCGTAAATAATGAGCAGAATTCAGAGATTATTTTTGCTTTCGATGCGGACGAGACAGAAGTGACAAACGACATTCCTTCCAGTTATGTATATGGTATCGTGACCGGATATACCATTGGAGCTGCTTATGAAAGTAATGGAAACCTATGGGATAACCCGTTGGATGTCGCATCGGCCGTACAGCGCTATCAGTTTACCAACGCCTTGTGGTATCAGTACGATGCGGAAGATACCCGTCGTGATGCTACGTTTATTGCTTCTTGGCACGACCAGGCCGCTACGCAGTTGCGCGGAACTTTTGTCTGCAAGAATCTAGGTTCTATCCGTGAAAGTACCGGTTATCGCTGCTACAACGGTGACCAGCCTTTGTATCGTTTGCCGCTGGCGTATCTCTCTTTGGCGGAAATCGCCAATATGGAAGGCGATGGTGCGAATGTGGAAAAATATGTCAATCTGATTCGTGAACGTGCTTACGGTGACAACTGGGATCCGAGCATTTACGGCTATACGGCAGGTTCGTTTGTAGAAAACGAAGTGGCTATTCTTCACGAGAAAGACAAGGAATTTGTTCAGGAAGGCCAACGTTGGTACGATGTACGCCGCATGTCGGTAAGTGCTGCTTGTGGCGAATTGGATCATCTGGTATTCCACAAAGAAGGCCACATAGCTTACGGTCTGGAAATCACAGAGAACATGAAAGAGCTCAGCCCCAACAAGTGGGAAGAATCAACACCGCCCGAAATTGTGGTGGAACCCATCCTTTCGGAAGACTTGGCTTACCGCGTACTTTGGCCGCTTAGTACTTCGGACTTGAGTAATGACCCATTGTTGGAACAGACTCCGGGTTACGAAATGAGCGAAGAATAATTTGCATAAGCTTCGTTTAACAATATTGAATCTGTAGGATGTAATACTTTACAGAATTGGAAGAATGAGATTCGCAACAATCTGTTCTTCCAATTCTTTTTTAGTACAAATTCTTGTTGTCTATTGTCCTGACATTTCAGGAGAAGCAAGAAGTGGTGCAAAGTGGCAATTCTATGAATATATACAATTGGAATTGAAAAATTGTGATTGATTATGTGTAGGAAAATAAACATTTGTTGGTTGCTTGGAATCTTTTGTACATTGTCGCTATGGGGCAATGATAGGGATTGTTTGCTTCCTAAGCCTCAGCAATGCCTTTTTTGTCCCGATTCTTTTCGAGTGGACAAAGTAAAGCTTGTTTCTTCGGTTCTTCAGGAGGAACTGGAAGCTTTTGTTATCGAACAGGGAGGAACAATTAAGACAACAGCCTCTTCTTCTATTGTGGTAACATTATGTGATTCGCTGCTTCAAGTTCCCGTTAATTCAGATGAAGCTTATCGGCTGAAGGTAGCTACAGAACGGATTGACATTGAAGCGACCTCCCCGCATGGGGTTTATATGGCTTTACAGACTTTACGTCAGTTAATGGATTGTGACAGCGGTCAAGTGATAATCAGAGGATGTGAAATCACAGACTGGCCTGCTTTCCGCATCCGTGGATTCATGCACGATGTAGGACGTACCTATATTTCTTTGAAAGAACTCAAAAAAGAAATAGAACTCTTAAGTCGATTCAAAATCAATGTTTTCCATTGGCATCTGACAGAGAATCAGGCATGGAGACTGGAAAGCAAGCTCTATCCGGAGCTTAATTCTCCTCAAAATATGACACGGATGCCAGGAAAATACTATACACTCCAAGAGGCCAAAGAACTAGTCAAATTCTGTAAAGAACATCATGTAATGTTAATACCCGAGATAGATATGCCGGGACATAGCGAAGCTTTCAATCGAGCTTTTCATGCAGACATGCAAAGCCAAAAGGGCATGGAAATCCTAAAGAAACTGATGGATGAAGTCTGTGAAACTTTTGATGTACCCTATATACATATAGGAACAGATGAAGTGAAATTCACCAATCCGGAATTTGTTCCGGAAATGGTCCGCTACGTACGGTCTAAAGGTAAAAAAGTCATTTCCTGGAATCCGGGATGGAATTATCAGCCCGGTGAAATAGATATGACCCAACTATGGAGCTATAGAGGAAAAGCACAACCGGGAATCCCGGCAATAGACTGTCGGTTCCATTATCTGAACCACTTTGATACATATGCAGACCTGGTAGCTTTATACAATAGCCGTATCTACAATTGTGGTCAGGGAAGTGAAGATATTGCAGGCAGCATCCTTGCCATATGGAATGACCGTTATATCACCGATGAGAAACAAATCGTAGCAGAAAATAACTTGTATGCCAACATGCTGGCATTGGCAGAACGGGCATGGCTAGGCGGAGGCACGTGTTATTTTGACGGTCCAGAAACTTTACTACGGACAGAAACTCCGGAAACCAATCAGAAATTTGCCGACTTCGAACAACGGATGCTATGGCATAAACACCATACATTTGCAGGAGAACCGTTTCCATATGTCAGGCAGAGTCACGTAAAATGGAATATTACTGACGCCTTTCCCAACCAGGGAGACTTAAGAAAAAAATTTCCACCGGAAGATACAGAAGCAGAGACCTATGAGTATGAGGGAAAACGCTATCAGACTCATACGGTTAATGGTGCAGGCATCTATCTGAGGCATGTATGGGGGAACTTGGTACCAGGCTTTTACAAAAACCCACAGGAAAACCATACAGCCTATGCCACTACTTGGGTATATTCTCCAGAACAGCAGTCTGCCGGACTCCTATTGGAATTCCAGAATTATAGCCGATCAGAAAGTGATCTTCCTCCTGAATCGGGAAAATGGGATTACAAAGAAAGTCGCGCTTGGCTAAACGGACATGAACTGTTACCTCCCCAATGGCAAAATACACACAAAAAACGGTCTAACGAAATACCTTTAACCAACGAAAACTGTGTATCAAGGCCACCCTTACAAGTACAATTACATAAAGGATGGAACAAACTCATGCTGAAACTTCCCATTGGTAAATTCCAAACTCCACAAGTAAGACTGGTCAAATGGATGTTTACAGCTGTATTTGTTACCCCTGATGGTACCGAATCTTTAGAAAATCTAATCTATTCACCCACTAACCCTAAAAAACAATAAGGACATGACGAAAAAAACATTTTTATTGCTCTTTACCTGGCTGACAGCCGTCACACTCTATGCACAACAGGACAAATCTCCTAAGTATTCCACTTACTATTACCAGCGTGCGTCACTTTTCGAGAGTCTTCCTGTTACATCCGAAGATATCATCTTTATAGGAAACAGCATCACCGATGGAGGAGAATGGCACGAATTATTCAATAATCCGCATGTCAAGAATCGAGGCATTAGTGGCGATACGACACAAGGTGTATTCGACCGACTGGATGCTATTGTAAACGGGCAACCAGCCAAAATTTTCCTGATGATTGGTATCAACAATGTACCACAAAACGAACCAGCAGATACCATTGCAGCTGGCATCCGACTCATTGTACAGAAAATCAAGCAAGTGTCACCTGAAACACAAATCTATGTACAAAGCCTGTTACCAGTCACCACTTATTATAATAAATTTTATGAACATACTTGCCACTGGAAAGAAATTCCGGAAATAAACCAGAAAATCAAGACCGTGACAGAAAAAGAACAAGTGCAATACATCGATTTGTTCTCACACTTCGTCGATGCCGAAGGACAGATGCAAAAACAATACACCAACGATGGACTCCATTTGTTGGGCAAAGGCTATCTGTTATGGAAAGAAATCATCACCCCCTATTTATAACCGAAATAAACTGACACTATGAACCGGAAATCTTTCTTTATCCTGTTTTTCCTCTTATTAACAGCTTCCTTATCACATGCTGACTCACCAACAAAAGTAGCTTGCATAGGAAATAGTATAACTTACGGTATAGGTACCGAGAATCCACAAGTCGAATCATATCCGGCACAACTGCAGCAATTATTGGGTTGTGATTACCTTGTAGGAAATTTTGGCAAGCCAGGAGCGACATTACTCAATCACGGACACCGTCCCTACATGAAACAGCCGGAATTCCAGAAAGCCATGGAATTTGCCGGAGACATTGCCGTGATACATCTGGGCATTAATGATACAGACCCCAGAAATTGGCCCAACTACCGGGATGAATTCGTCAGAGATTATCTAGCCTTGATTGATTCCTGCAGGAAAGCCAATCCACACTGTCGCATCCTGATATGCCGGCTGACACCTATTTCACACCGGCATCCGAGATTCGAATCCGGTACACGTGACTGGCATCGTGACATCCAACAGGCTATTGAAACAATCTCCCGTGTAACCGATGTACAACTAATCGACCTCCATCAAGCCTTGTATGCCTATCCGCTCTTTTTCCCAGACGGACTTCATCCCAATCCGGAGGGTGCCGGTATACTGGCGCACACCGTCTATTCAGCCATTACCGGAGATTTCGGAGGCCTACATTTGCCTCAAACCTTCACCGACTATATGGTACTACAACGCAATCGCCCTCTCACTATAGAAGGGACAGCCAACGCCGGTGAAAAAGTCACAGTCTGCATTGATGGGCAACAACACACTGCTACCACAGGATACGACGGAAAGTGGAGCGTAACACTTCATCCTATCAAAGCCGGGAACAACTATGAACTGACTGTTTCCACTCATAAACAAAAACAGACATTCCATCATGTTGCGGCAGGTGAAGTCTGGCTTTGTTCAGGACAGTCAAACATGGAGTTCCAACTGTCGCAAGCTATCACAGCGGATAAAGATATTCCCAAAGCAGACAATATAGATATCCGACTATATCACCTGAAAGGGAAATGGGCTACCGATAACCGTGCATGGGAAGTATCTGCATTGGATTCCGTCAATCATTTGCTGTATTATCAACCTACACAATGGAAGCCTTGTACCCCACAACAAGTTGCCGGATTTTCAGCTGTAGCCTATTACTTCGGGAAAATGATTCAAGATAGTCTGAACGTATCAGTCGGATTAATCTGTAACGCTGTAGGTGGTTCACCCACAGAAGCATGGATAGACCGAAGTACACTGGAATTCCAATTTTCTGCTATTCTGAGAGACTGGACACAAAACGACTTCATCCAAGACTGGGTACGCGAACGTGCCTTAACCAATCTTCAAAAGAAAACAGACAAACTGCAACGTCATCCATACGAACCTTGCTACCTGTACGAAACAGGAATCCAAACGTTGGAACAATACCCTATCAAAGGAGTCATCTGGTATCAGGGAGAATCGAACGCACATAACATGGAAGCCCACGAGAAACTGTTCAGTCTACTGGTACAAAGTTGGCGCAGGAACTGGCAATCACCCGAACTTCCTTTCTATTTTGTTCAGCTGTCAAGTCTCAACCGACCGTCTTGGCCGTGGTTTCGGGACAGTCAAAGACAGCTGATGCAACAGATTCCCCATACAGGAATGGCCGTTTCATCAGACAAGGGTGACTCACTGGATGTACATCCCCGAGACAAACGACCAATCGGAGAAAGACTGGCACGTTGGGCTCTACACAAGGAATATGGCTTCTCGAACCTTCTTCCGTCCGGTCCACTGTTTAAATCGGCTCAGGTTGAGGGGAAACAGGTCGTGATAGATTTCCTATACGGAAAAGGGCTACAACCTTCCAATGGAAAAGAAATAATCGGATTCGAAATAGCGGAAACCGACGGACTGTATTATCCGGCAAAAGCGACCATCCAGGGAGAACGCATCATACTGCACAGCCCGCAAGTGAAGACACCACACTTTATCCGATATGGCTGGCAACCCTTCACTAGAGCAAATCTGATGAATGCAGAAGGTCTTCCGGCTTCTACCTTCAGAGAAGAAATTTTTTAATCAATAGCAGCATCGATATTATATCAAACAATAGAGTTATCAACAAACTACGGTAAGAAGTCACCAATAATACTTTATTTGATAACTTCATTTAGACTTTTATTTAAGGTATTTATCCTGCTTAAACGACTTTAATTTAAAGGTTTATTTAAATAAAAAAGCGTCTATCTCCCATAATTTCAAGATAGACGCTTTCCTTTTATATATCTGTCTGAAGTTACCCTAACGCAACTTCAGACAAAAAGGGTTACTTGCAGTTTCCAGTGCAACGCGGTTTGATCTGCTTGAAGAAATCATTACCCTTGTTGTCTACCAGGATGAATGCCGGGAAGTCTTCCACTTCGATCTTCCAAATAGCTTCCATACCCAATTCCGGATATTCTACACATTCGATGCTCTTGATGTTGTTCTGTGCCAGGATAGCAGCCGGACCACCGATAGAACCCAGGTAGAAACCTCCATGCTTCTTACAAGCGTCAGTTACAGCCTGGCTACGGTTACCTTTAGCCAACATAATCATAGAACCTCCGTGGCTCTGGAACAAATCTACATACGGATCCATACGGCCGGCAGTAGTCGGGCCCATAGAACCGCAAGCCATTCCCTTCGGAGTCTTGGCCGGACCAGCGTAATAAATCGGATGATCCTTGATATACTGAGGCAGGTCTTCACCACGGTCCAGACGTTCTTTCAGCTTAGCGTGAGCGATATCACGGCCAACAATGATAGTTCCGTTCAAAGACAGACGGGTTGCTACCGGATATTTATCCAGTTCAGCCAGAATTTCCGGCATCGGACGGTTCAGATCAATCTTCACAGCATTACCTTCACCAGCCTGACGCAGTTCTTCCGGAATCAGTTCACCCGGATTTGAGTCCAGTTTTTCAATCCAGATACCGTCTTTATTGATTTTACAACGGATGTTACGGTCGGCAGAGCAAGAAACACCCAAACCTACCGGACAAGAAGCGCCGTGACGAGGCAGACGGATAATACGTACATCGTGAGCATAATACTTACCACCGAACTGAGCTCCCAAACCGATGCGGTGAGCTTCTTCAAGAACCTGTTTCTCCAGTTCTATATCGCGGAATGCACGACCGTATTCGTTACCGGTAGTCGGCAGATTGTCATAGAAACGAGTAGAAGCCAGCTTCACGGTCAACAGGTTCTTCTCAGCTGAAGTACCACCGATTACGAAAGCAATATGATAAGGAGGACAAGCAGCAGTACCCAGTGTCTTCATCTTTTCTACCAGGAACGGAACCAGTGTAGCCGGATTCAAGATAGCCTTGGTTTCCTGATACAGATAAGTTTTGTTGGCAGAGCCACCACCCTTTGTTACGCAAAGGAACTCATATTCCATACCCTGAGTAGCTTCGATATCAATCTGAGCAGGCAGATTGCAACGGGTGTTGACTTCTTCGTACATGGTCAACGGAGCATTCTGTGAGTAACGCAGGTTCTCTTCAGTATATGTCTTGAAAACACCCAGTGACAAAGCTTCTTCGTCGCAATATCCGGTCCATACCTGCTGACCTTTTTCACCGTGGATAATAGCAGTACCTGTATCTTGGCAGAAAGGAAGTACACCCTTAGCAGCGACTTCTGCATTACGCAAGAAAGTCAAGGCTACATATTTATCGTTGTCACTGGCTTCGGGGTCGCTCAGAATCTTAGCAACCTGCTCGTTGTGAGAACGGCGCAGCATGAATGAAACATCACGGAAAGCCGCATTGGCCATTGCTGTCAGACCTTCTTTTTCGATTTTCAAGATAGGTTTTCCTTCAAACTCGCTTACAGAGACATAATCTTTGGTAAGCAGATAGTATTCAGTAGTATCTTTTCCGTGTTCGAACATCGGCTGATACTTGAATTCAGGTGTTGCCATAATTGAATGTTTTTAAAATGTTAGTTATTCGTTTGAAAGCAAAGGTACAAAGTAATATTGAATTTTTTCCTTAATTAGCGTAAAAATCTTTTTCTTTATCGGCTCGGCTCACTGCCCCATAGCACGCAACAAATCTTTTTGAAGTACATCCACTCCCGGGAAACCGACATAACGGGCCAACAGCTTACCGTCATAACCGATAACCAGATACCCCGGAATTCCGGTAATGCCATAAGATTTACACAAATAGTCCCATTGCGGTTTCGACAACCGGTAATGAACACCGTTCATACCGGAAACAGCACCTCGCCAAACCAGTTCCGGTGAAGTAGGTCCTGTCAAATAAATATAAACAATATCTTTTCCAGACAGGCTTTCCTTCAATGGACGCATAGCGGTAAAACTCTTCTTACACGGGCCACACCAGGTCGCCCAAAAATCCAACAGAACAGCCTGTCCACGGTGAGCTGCAAGGATAGCAGGCAAAATATCAGCACCTTGTACCAAGGTATCCAAATGTTCCACGACATGTCCTTTGACAGCCTTTTCACGGGCTACCAAAACCTCTACCTGCTTAATCCTTTCAGAGGTAAAATTCCGTACTTCAGTTGTCTGTATCTCCTCCAACTTCTTTTTATCAGGCGATGTCAATCCTTTCTTCTTCATACAATCCTGAATCACTGCACGGGCTCCGGTTATATCCTTCCACAACACAGAAGGCTCACGTAACTTACATACAGCATCCTGATAATCCGCATACCGATAGCCATACCAGCTATAGAAATCGTCAGACGCATCGGGCACTATTCCCCGTTGGGCCAACAAGCGGCACAGGTCGACATTCCAATTGGCCATCACATAATTCCGGAATGTCCGACTCACTTTCTTATCGTGTGTCAGTGCATTTTTCTTCTTGTCCATCAGCGAAACGAGCGATGCCTGATAGTCTTCGGCAGACATCTCCTTCATTTCCGCCTTTTCATCCGAAGTTAGGAACGCTTCCAGCTCCAACGGATATCCTCGTGTGGCCAGTTCAGTATTCAAGGCCTCACAACTCCCCGTATACCAAGCTTTCTGACGGTTACGGAACGTTTTCTTCAGTACCTCCGAACCAGACATGCTGAGACGAGGCAAGTGAATGTATACCATCATCTCCTCTCCCGGCATCATGAGAAGATTCAGCGAAGCTCCATTCACCTGTAAACGGGCAGGAGTACCAGTCAACAGGTTTGTTTCGATATGAAAGGCTCCATCCGGCAGAATCTTAACCTGCTTCGACCAGGCTTCCGGAAACATCCAATCAGCAAGATGAAGGGTCATTTCAATCTCCATAGACGGTTCATATCCTAACACATAGCCATTAATGATGTTTCTACCTACCTTCAGTACCGGTGTCGGAAGCTCCGTATCTGTACCGAAAGACTGACTCTCGAGGAAACTCGGCAGATATACGTAGGGTTCTTTGTCTACCAACTGGATGCCCCAGATTTTCCAGTTGAAATCCTTCTCTACAAAATTGATTTCATGAGTATCACGAGGTACGGGTTCAAAGGACAGGGTCACATAACTATGTCCGGACTCCGGAATCACATCAGGTTCCGTCAATCCATCAATAGAAACCTTATCCGTTTCCCGTAACCGGAACGATGCTTTTCCGGCTGTCAGGAATGTATTCGAAGAAAGCACCAACGGTTCACCGGGGTTTCCATACATCACGGCATCTACCTGCGTATGTGCATCGGTCAAGATTATTTTTCGGATTTCAATCTTCGATGTATTCGTTGCGATAAAGCACGGATGCTCCACTTCTCTCCGCTCAGACACAGCTGCTTCTACACTTATGCACAGTAACCAAACGAAACAAAACATCCACAAACCTCTCATACCTTCCTCCTCCTTTTATCTTTATAACAGATTATCCAGTCGGGCTATCAGTTCATTTCCCAGTTCGGTCTTTACCCGGATATGTTCCAATACCGCCGTTACGAACGGATTGCTCTCGAAGGCTCCACGAACCTGTTCAAAATCGAGTTCCTGTTCCCTGCGGGTTCCGTCGGCTCCAAATCCGGTCATCGAGCTCAATGAGAACTCTTTACGGGCATCTTCGTATACCATCTTGTCCAGTTCGACAACCGACTGCTGCCATTGCTTGACAATCGCGACAATGTCTTTTGCGGTAATCCGGGTTGCATCCAGCTGATAGAATTCCAGCATCTTCTCGTATGCCCATGTCCATTCGTACGTATAATAGTTCCGGTGCATTTCGGCAAACTGAGCATGCATCTCTGCCACTGTAGTCAGACTACCGGTCTCTATTTCCTGCATCAGACGTTCCACCTCACTCTTCGGAGCTATCAGTCCGGAAACATCCACCCATTCTCCGCCTCCTACCGGTGTATCCGGCTGCAGACGGGCACGGATTTCCTCGTCACTGGCAAAATGAAGGTTTTCCAATCGTTTGATGACCGAATTCCCCAAGAACTTATGGATTGCCATCTCATAGAACTTGATACCTTTATTCAAAGCCGAGTTCCGTATCTTTGCGCTCTGATAAGAGTAAATTTCGGAAGTCTCACCTGACACCTTCGACAAATCTTTCAGAATCATCCGTCCGGTCATCATCTTCTGGATGGTATAAGGACTCAGCAGGTTGTAGTTAATCTGGTCCAATCTGTCCGGGTCCTTACGCTTGTCACGCTTCGGCCATTTCTGCGCGTCACGGATTGTACCTACACTACGCAGATTCACACCCGGTGCCAGATAAGTGGTATTCTTTTCCTCTATCAGATAAGAAAAAGGCAGATTAGACGTATCCGGATGTTTCACATGTCGGCCCATCACCAGAGAGAATGCACCGATACGTGCCGGCCACAGAATATAGGAATCAGAAGTAGTCTTGGCTCCACGCTCCAAAGCACCCTGATGAATCGGCCCTAACTTATACATGTGATTACTCTGGTTTGAACCGGAACCGGCATTCATGAACGAAAACATTCCCGCTATCAGCAACGTAGACTTGTGGTGAGTGACCGTAAAAGGCCCGGCAAAGATAGCACAGGCCTCGCCGTTCTCTTCCTGGCAGTTGCTGAAGAACAAGGAATCGGAAGCCGAATAGTTGTGTCCCATGTGACAAGCCTGCCCCACAAAACAACGGGACAGCATCGTACCGTCTTCCACATTCGAACCGCTGGAAATAATGAAGTCATCGCAAATGACACCGGAACCCACATGTATCGGATCATGCTCGTTACTGTTGATACTTCCGTTCTTCAGACGGCTAGTACCTTCTATCTGGCAATAATCTCCGACAAAAACATTCTTGATATAACCGGCATCTACGATGGTAACATGATTACCAATCTGTCCGCTATCCGAAGTACGTTCCTTCACATAAGCCTGTACAATCTCCTTCATCCGTTCAATCAACTGCGGACGATGTCTATACAAAGCCATGATATAAGCTTCGTGTGCCGACAACCGGTCATGAATCATCACTTCACGCCCTCCTGTCTCATTCAACACAGAAACTTCTACCCCGTTACCGAAACTGGTTTCTCTATCCACCAGAATGATATCCACATTCTCTATAAATGTATCATGCCCGATCGTATAATTGGCAATGTAGTTCTTAACGTTCTCTATACAGCAGTTATCGCCTACTGTCACATTGTGTAAGGTTACGCGGCACAAGCCGGCATGTTTGCTCATTCCCCCCGGTAACTGGAACTCTTTTTCAAATACTCCCAAACGGATGGTACCGGAAAAACGGGTATAGTGTATATGAGTAGGTGTGAAATTCTCAGCGACCTGTATATTCTCCCATGAATCAGCTACACAAAGCTGTTTCTCCAGCTGAGCAATCTCAGCCGGAGTCAGTAAACGATAATTTGTTGCCATAGTGCTATTGTTCTTCTTCGTAAGATTGGTACAGGAAATCATTGTACGGATATTTCTGTACATGAAGTTCCTTTACCTTCTTATATAAACGTTCTCTTAATTCTTCGATATTCACCTTGTTCTTGGCCGAAATGAAGATACAGTTGTCGTTCAGTTTGGCCATCCAGGTATTCATCAGTTCTTCCAATGTGATATTTTCCTTGGTTTTGGGAGTCAGATCATCTTCCGCCTTTTCTACGTAAGTATAGGCATCAATCTTGTTGAAAATAATCATGGTCGGTTTTCCGGCTGCGCCCAAATCGGCGATGGTCTTGTCCACAATCTGAATCTGTTCCTCAAAATCCGGATGAGATATATCTACCACATGCACCAACAAGTCCGCTTCACGCACTTCATCCAACGTAGATTTAAAGGATTCCACCAAGTCTGTAGGAAGTTTACGGATAAATCCTACTGTATCAGACAACAGGAAAGGCAGATTCTCGATAATCACTTTACGGACAGTGGTATCCAAAGTAGCAAACAGCTTATTCTCCGCAAAAACTTCACTCTTAGCCAAAAGATTCATTAAAGTAGATTTACCCACATTGGTATAACCGACCAGAGCTACACGAATCAGGCGTCCACGGTTCTTCCGCTGGGTAGATTTCTGCGTATCAATTTCAGCCAGACGCTGTTTCAGCAATGCCATCCGGTTCAAAATGATACGACGGTCCATCTCCAGCTGGGTTTCACCCGGACCACGCAATCCTACGGAACCTTTTCCACCACCGGCACCGGAACCACCTCCTTGTCGTTCCAAGTGTGTCCACAAACGTTGCAGGCGAGGCAGCATGTATTTGTATTGAGCCAGTTCCACCTGTGTCTTGGCATTGGCAGTCTGCGCACGCATGGCGAAAATATCCAGAATCAACGAAGTACGGTCCAATATCTTCACCTTCAGTTCGCCTTCAATATTTCGTATCTGTTTGGCAGAAAGTTCATCATCGAAAATGACCATACCTATTTCAGTCTCTTCCGATTCATTCTGCAATTCCAAGTATTCCTTGATTTCCTGCAACTTCCCTTTACCTACATACGTAACCGAATTAGGTGTATCCAGCTTCTGCGTAAACCGTTTTACGACTTCCGCCCCAGCTGTTTCTGCCAGAAAAGCCAGTTCATCCAGATACTCGTTCGTTTTACGTTCATCCTGGGTTTGGGTTATCAGACCCACCAGCACAGCTTTCTCAGTCTGTGCTTCAGAAATTACAAATTCTTTCATTCAATCTATTTAAATTCTTAATCACGCAAATATAACGAATTTTCTAACAAAAGAACAAAAGATTATGTTGAGATTAAGCAGAATAAAAAGTTACGGAGCTTCTGGCGAGAATCAATGACAGAATAAGAAGCAGATTACGATACAATTTCATTTCCCCGTTTAATGGCTTCACGCCTTCACAAGCCAGGCAGCAGCCTGGTATACAGGGCGTTTCCGGTGAAAGGGGATGTTTCACCGTGAAGGATATGTCCCGCGAGGGAGGATTCACGGCGGAAGGCCGTGCGGGGCGTCCGGCGGACCGACGGCACGACGGGACACAAAAAAAGCCCCGGACCTCCTTGCGGAATCCGGGGCCTCAAGACGGCGACTACCTACTCTCCCACTTGCGCAGTACCATCGGCGTGACGAAGCTTAACTTCTCTGTTCGGAATGGGAAGAGGTGGAACCTTCGTGCTATAGTCACCTGAATA
>NZ_KB894659.1 GCF_000374585.1 Phocaeicola barnesiae DSM 18169 = JCM 13652 | reverse complement strand
ACAAGTATAGAATATAAACCGGAGATACTTGCTAAGACCACTGAAGGCTGTACCTTGCGCTTTTATTATACAGACAAGACCGATGGCGCACAGTTGCAGTTCGCTGGTACAGCTACCATTGATGTGACTGATGATGCAGGTTATGTGGATATGGAGGTGACAGCGGAATTGGTAGCTGCACTTACAGAAAATAGTTGGCCGTATTTGAATGGTCAGAATATGACTGTTACAAAAATAGTTCTGATTTGTCCAGCTGAGAATTGATACAATTCTTTATATTCGTAGAGTGTAAGCATCATATCTGATAGTTAAGAATGGATTATACGACGGATGAGTTCGGACTCTGTATAGTGGGTCCGAACTGATTCCTTAGAAATGATAAAAAAGTAAGTACCGCTATGATAAAACTCACAGAAAAGATAGGTTATGGATTCGGCGATATGGCATCTTCCATGTTCTGGAAGTTGTTCGGTGCCTATCTGATGATTTTTTACACCGATATCTTTGGATTGCCGGCGGCTATGGTAGGGACCATGTTTCTGGTAACCCGTATATGGGATTCCGTGTTCGACCCGATTGTCGGTGTAATTGCCGACCGGACTTCCAGTCGGTGGGGTAAGTTCCGTCCGTATTTGTTGTATCTGGCTATTCCTTTCGCATTGATAGGAGTACTTACTTTTTATACACCTCCCTTCGGAGATGTAGGTAAGCTGGTTTATGCTTATCTTACCTATTCTTTGATGATGATGGTGTACTCGGGCATCAACGTACCCTATGCTTCGCTGTTGGGTGTCATGAGTCCGGACCCGAAAGAACGGAATACCTTGTCTACTTACCGTATGATGTTTGCTTATTTGGGTAGCTTTATTGCACTGTTGCTGTTTATGCCTATGGTAAACTGTTTCAGTGGGGGCAGTTCTGATATTGCCGACCAACAGTTTGCGTGGACTATGGCGGTAGTGGTGATTGCGGTAATGTGTGCAGTATTGTTTTTAGGATGTTTTGCTTGGACAAAGGAGAGGGTAAAGCCAATCAATGACCGGAAGACATCATTGAAGGAAGATGTCAGAGACTTGTTTCACAACAAACCCTGGTGGATTCTGTTCGGTGCAGGTGTTGCCACTCTGGTATTCAATTCCGTGCGTGACGGCGCGACAGTCTACTATTTCAAATATTATATATTGGAGGAACAGCATCAGTCGGTTTCCTTGTTCGGTATTACTTTCGTATTGAGCGGTCTGTATCTGGCTGTGGGGCAGATGGCGAATATTATCGGCGTCATTATGGCGGCTCCCCTTAGTAACCACATCGGAAAGAGGCGTACGTTTGCGCTTTCCATGCTGCTGGCAGTTGTGTTGAGTATCATCTTCTTCTGGTTCGAGAAGGATGATTTGGTGTTGATATTTGTATTCCAATGCCTTATCAGTATCTGTGCCGGTTGTATTTTCCCGTTGTTGTGGTCGATGTATGCCGATTGTGCCGATTATTCGGAGTTGAGAACCGGGAATCGTGCCACAGGATTGATATTCAGCGCTTCGTCGATGAGCCAGAAATTCGGATGGGCTATCGGTACGGCTGTAACCGGATGGCTGTTGAGCTATTTCGGATTCCAACCCAATGCGGAACAGAGCCCGGAAACGATTCAAGGCATCAAGATGTTTCTGAGCTGGCTACCGGCTGCTGCAGCTCTCATTTCGATGGTCTTTATTCTTGTATATCCGTTGAGTGAGAAGAGATGTAAGGAGATAATGGAAAAGTTGAACCTTAAACGTATAGCTAAAACAAATGAATGAACTGGTGAAACGGCTCCGTGCAGAAATGCAGGAAGAGCTGGAAACAAATATCCTACCGTTCTGGATGGGCAGGATGGTAGATAAAGTGAGAGGTGGTTTTTATGGTCGGATAGACGGAGAAGGAAATCTGTATGCAGAGGCTCCGAAAGGGGCTATCTTGAATGCCCGCATCTTATGGACATTTTCATCAGCTTATCGGATTCTGAAGAAAGAGGAATATCTGGAAACTGCTACACGCGCCAAACGCTATCTGATAGATTGTTTCTATGACACAGAATTCGGTGGCATCTATTGGGAACTGGACTGCGATGGGAATCCTTCGGATAAGAAAAAACAGATATATGCCATCGGGTTTGCTATTTACGGATTGAGTGAATATGCTAGGGCTACGGGAGACAAAGAAGCGCTGGATTATGCCATACGCCTGTTCGAGGTGATTGAGAAATATAGTTTCGATCCGGTACGGAACGGTTATCTGGAAGCCTTGACCCGCGACTGGAAACCGATAGAGGATATGCGGTTGAGTGATAAGGATGAGAACGAGAAAAAGACCATGAATACACACCTGCATATTCTGGAACCGTATACCAACTTGTATCGTGTATGGAAAAACGAACGGTTGGAGAAACAGTTGCGTAATCTGATACGTATTTTTCTTGATAAGATTCTGGACCGTGAAACAGGCCATCTGAATCTTTTCTTTGAGGAAGATTGGCTGAATAAGTATCATATTTATTCGTATGGTCATGATATTGAGGCTTCCTGGCTGTTGCATGAAGCGGCATTGGTGATAGGCGATACGGAACTGCTGAAAGAGGTGGAACCTTTGGTTATTCGGATTGCGTGGGCGGCTGACGAGGGGTTGAATCCTGACGGAAGCATGATTTATGAGAATTTTCTCGACAAGCATCATGTAGACCGGGAATTGCATTGGTGGGTACAGGCTGAAAATGTCGTAGGACATGCCAATCTGTATCAGTATTTTCAGGATGAAAAGGCATTGAAGGTAGCCGGAAGAACCTGGAATTTCATTCGTGAACATCTTATAGACCGTCAAGAAGGTGAGTGGTATTGGAGTTGTTATGAAGACGGTACGGTCAATACCAGGGACGACAAGGCCGGTTTCTGGAAATGTCCGTACCACAATGGGCGGATGTGTATGGAGATTATTGAACGTTTTACATAGTTATAGGTAAGGCAACTGATACGGAAAAACCGGAACGCATTCCGGAACAATCCTGATTTTGAATCCGGCAGTTGTCCATGCATTGTTAGGGATACATAATTTGGTGGTTAAGCCTGAGGCACTCGTGAAGAGTTACTCAGGCTTTTTATTAATAATTTATAAAAATGAAATAAATACACTATAATTTTGCGGTACAGGATATTATTTGTATCTTTGCGCCGAGATGGATGAAAGGTGGAGGGGCATTAAAGCTCCTTTTTTTGTTCTTAATAGTTAATACATGATAGATAAAAACGTTGTAACCCGGATAGTAGACGAATGGCTGGAGGGTAAAGATTACTTTTTGGTAGATGTTACAGTGAGTCCGGATGACAAAATTGTAGTTGAAATCGACCATGCCGAAGGGGTGTGGATTGATGATTGTGTGGAACTGAGCCGTTACATCGAGTCGAAGCTGAACCGTGAAGAAGAGGATTATGAACTGGAAGTCGGTTCAGCAGGTATCGGTCAGCCGTTCAAGGTGCTGAAGCAGTATGAAATCCATATCGGAAAAGATGTGGAAGTACAGACCAAGGATGGTAAGAAATGGACCGGTGTACTGACAGAGGTCACTAGTGACAATTTTACCATTGTAATACAGGTAAAGGTCAAGGAAGAAGGGGCTAAACGACCGAAAATGGTGGAACAAAGTGTTACTTTCACGTACGACGAAATAAAATATACCAAATACTTAATCAGCTTTAAATAAGATTATGGCTAAAAAAGAAGAAACTGTCAGTCTGATTGACACATTCTCGGAATTCAAGGAACTGAAGAATATAGACCGCACCACGATGGTGAGTGTATTGGAAGAATCTTTCCGTAGTGTGATTGCGAAAATGTTCGGTACGGACGAGAACTACGATGTGATTGTGAATCCGGATAAGGGTGATTTTGAAATCTACCGAAACCGTACAGTCGTAGCCGATGACGAACTGACGAACCCTAATATGCAGATTTCTCTGACAGAGGCTCGTAAGATTGATGCTTCATACGAAGCGGGTGAGGAAGTAACCGATCAGGTATTCTTTGAAAAGTTTGGTCGTCGTGCTATCCTGAACTTGCGGCAGACATTGGCTTCCAAGATTCTTGAACTGGAGAAGGATAGTCTGTATAACAAATATATCGACAAGGTAGGTACCATTATCAGCGCAGAGGTTTACCAGATTTGGAAGAAGGAAATCCTGTTGCTCGACGATGAGGGCAATGAACTTCTGCTCCCGAAGACAGAACAGATTCCGAGTGATTTCTACCGGAAGGGAGAAACTGCCCGTGCTGTGGTAGCCCGTGTGGACAACAAGAACAACAATCCGAAGATTATCCTGAGCCGTACATCTCCGATGTTCCTGCAGCGTCTGTTCGAACAGGAAGTTCCGGAAATCAATGACGGACTGATTACCATCAAGAAGATTGCCCGTATCCCGGGTGAACGCGCCAAGATTGCAGTAGAATCTTATGATGATCGTATCGATCCGGTTGGAGCCTGTGTCGGTGTGAAAGGTTCGCGAATCCATGGTATCGTACGTGAGTTGCGCAACGAGAACATCGATGTCATCAATTACACATCGAATATCCAGCTCTTCATCCAGCGTGCGTTGAGTCCGGCCAAGATTTCTTCCATCGTCATGCACGAGGAAGAAAAGCGGGCAGAAGTTTACCTGAAGCCTGAAGAAGTGTCGTTGGCTATCGGTAAGGGTGGTATGAACATCAAGCTGGCAAGTATGCTGACCGAATATACCATCGATGTATACCGCGAACTGGATGAGAACGCAACCGACGAAGACATCTATCTGGATGAATTCAAGGATGAAATCGATGATTGGGTTATCAATGCTATCAAGGGTATCGGTATTGATACAGCCAAAGGAGTATTGAACGCTCCGCGTGAAATGCTGATTGAGAAGGCAGACTTGGAGGAGAACACAGTAGACGATGTGTTGAGAATTTTGAAAGCGGAGTTCGAAGAAGAATAAATGTTACGTTCTGTCCCCTGAACGGTTAAGGATCTGTGGCGATTCAGTATTTTGTTGCCTGGTCTTTTGTGTGCATGAACTTTTTCCCGAACTCTATTAAAAACTGAAGAAAATTATGACGATTAGATTGAATAAAGTAACAAGAGACTTGAATGTAGGAATAGCGACGGTAGTAGATTTTTTGCAGAAAAAAGGCTATACCATAGATGCTAATCCCAATGCCAAAATCACCGATGAACAATATGCCGCGCTGGTAAAGGAGTTCAGCAAGGATAAACATCTGAAGATGGAGTCGGAAAAAATCATTCAGGAAAGACAGAACAAAGACCGTAATAAGGCTTCTGTCTCGATTGAAGATTTGAAACCGGAAGCCAAAGCTTCGGTTTCGGATACCATCGAGACAGTAGTTCCCGAAGATGTACGTCCGAAATTCAAACCGGTAGGTAAGATTGATTTGGACAGTCTGAATAAGAAGAAAAAGGTAAAACCGGCTGTTGTGGAGCCTGCCGCAGAACCGGCAGCTCAGGAAACGCCTGCGCAGCCAGAACCTGTCAAGATAGAGGTAGAAGCAGAAAAGGCGACCCGTCCTGAACCGGTTGTCGAGGAAGTGAAGAAACCGGAACCACAAGAAGTGAAAGAAGAACTTAAACAGCCGGAGATAAAGGCAGAAGATATCAAACCAGAGCCGATGGAAGAAAAGAAACAAGAAAACCCGGATGTACAGTCCGCCCAAAAGAAAGAGGACGAGGTATTCAAAATCCGTCCTACCGAATTCAAATCGAAAATCAATGTGGTAGGTCAGATTGACTTGGCTGCATTGAATCAATCTACCCGCCCGAAAAAGAAATCGAAAGAAGAAAAACGTAAAGAGCGGGAGGAAAAGGATAAGCAACGCCAGGAACAGCGCAAACAGATGAAAGACGCTATTATCAAGGAAATCAGAAAAACTGATGAGAAAGGGGATAAGGCTGGACTGGACGATGCTGCGAAGAAGAAGAAACGCAACCGTATCAACAAGGAACGGGTTGACATCAATAACCCCGGTGCTGTCAGCGCCAGTGTGAACGCAGGTGCTGCACGTAATGAAAAATCCGGTAAGAACAATGCTTCCAGTCAAGGTGGAGGAAAGCACAACAAGGACCGTTTCAAGAAACCGGTGGTAAAACAGGAAGTCAGCGATGAAGATGTAGCTAAACAGGTGAAGGAAACGCTGGCCCGCCTGACAAATAAGGGAAAGAATAAGGCAGCCAAGTACCGTAAGGAAAAACGTGAACAGTTGCAGAACCGCCAGATGGAGCAGGAAGAACTCGAACAGGAAGAAAGCAAGGTGTTGAAACTGACAGAGTTCGTTACTGCCAACGAATTGGCAAACATGATGGATATTTCAGTGACTCAGGTTATTTCTACCTGTATGAGCGTTGGACTGATGGTATCTATCAACCAGCGTCTGGATGCTGAAACCATCAACCTGGTAGCAGAAGAATTTGGATACAAGACAGAATATGTAAGTGCAGAAGTTGCACAGGCCATCGAAGAAGAAGCCGATGCTGAAGAAGACCTGCAGGCACGTGCGCCGATTGTTACAGTCATGGGACACGTAGACCACGGTAAGACTTCGTTGCTTGACTATATCCGTAAGGCCAATGTGATTGCCGGTGAAGCCGGAGGTATCACACAGCACATCGGTGCCTATAACGTGAAGCTGGAAGACGGCCGACGCATCACCTTCCTTGATACTCCGGGTCACGAGGCATTTACCGCGATGCGTGCCCGTGGTGCGAAGGTTACCGACGTGGTAATCGTCATTGTGGCTGCCGATGATAATGTCATGCCACAGACCAAGGAAGCTATCAACCATGCGATGGCTGCCGGTGTACCTATCGTATTTGCCATCAACAAGATTGATAAACCGAATGCCAATCCGGACAAGATTAAGGAGGAACTGGCTGCCATGAACTTCCTGGTAGAAGAATGGGGCGGCAAGTACCAGTCTCAGGATATCTCGGCCAAGAAGGGTATCGGTGTGAAGGAACTGCTCGAAAAAGTGTTGCTCGAAGCCGAAATGCTGGATTTGAAAGCAAATCCGAACCGTAAGGCTACCGGTTCCATCATCGAATCTTCATTGGATAAGGGACGTGGTTATGTAGCGACTGTACTGGTTTCCAACGGTACATTGCATGTCGGTGATATCGTGTTGGCCGGAACTTCTTACGGTAAGGTGAAAGCTATGTTCAACGAACGTAACCAGCGTCTGAAAGAAGCCGGTCCTTCTGAACCGGTATTGATTCTGGGATTGAACGGCGCTCCGGCTGCAGGTGATACTTTCCATGTATTCGATACAGACCAGGAAGCACGTGAAATCGCCAACAAGCGTGAACAGTTGGCTCGTGAACAGGGCTTGCGTACTCAGAAGATGTTGACACTCGATGAAGTAGGACGCCGTTTGGCTTTGGGTGACTTCCACGAACTGAACATCATCGTGAAGGGTGACGTGGACGGTTCTGTAGAAGCGTTGAGCGATTCACTCATCAAGTTGTCTACCGAACAGATTCAGGTCAATGTCATCCATAAGGGTGTAGGACAGATTTCCGAATCCGATGTTTCATTGGCGGCTGCTTCCGATGCCATTATCGTAGGTTTCCAGGTTCGTCCGTCAAGCAATGCTGCGAAACTGGCCGAACAGGAAGGTGTAGATATCCGCAAGTATTCTATCATCTACGATGCCATCGAAGAAGTCAAGGCTGCGATGGAAGGTATGTTGGCACCGACATTGAAGGAACAGGTGACCGCTACCATCGAAGTGCGTGAGGTATTCAACATCAGCAAGGTGGGTATGGTAGCCGGAGCAATGGTGAAGACCGGTAAGGTGAAACGTTCCGACAAGGCTCGTCTGATTCGTGACGGTATCGTTATCTTTACAGGTAACATCAATGCCTTGAAGCGTTTCAAGGACGATGTGAAGGAGGTAGGTACCAACTTCGAGTGCGGTATCAGCCTGACCAACTGTAATGACCTGAAGGTAGGCGATATCATTGAAACTTACGAAGAAGTAGAAGTGAAGCAGACATTGTAATTGAATATAATTTATAAGATAGGTAGACGCAGGTTACGCTGATTCCACGCTTTCTTATTTTTATAAAAGGAAGTCCGTGTAGTCTGTGTGGTCTGCGTCTATTCTTTATGAACGAACGAAACAAATGACTACACTCGATTGGATAATTGTCATCGTATTGGGATTGGGAGCTGTCCAGGGATTTATGAAAGGATTTGTCTCTCAGGTTATTTCCATCGTAGGATTGATTGCCGGTCTGTTGGTGGCCCGTGCTTTGTTCGGCGTAGTGGGAGAGCGGTTGGCTACTGAAATCGGTACCTCTGTGACGGTGGGTCAGATTCTGGCCTTTATCCTGATTGGTATCATTGTTCCCTTGGGATTGTCCATCGCGGCCTCTCTGCTTACAAAGGTATTGAATGTCATCAGTCTGGGATGTATCAACCGGTGGTTGGGCTCCGGAGTGGGGCTTATCAAATATGCTTTGCTGGTAAGCATGGCTATCCGTCTGATTCAGTTCATCGATGCGGATAATACACTGATGCAGTCAACCACCAAGCAGGAATCTGTGTTGTATTATCCGATGGAACGTTTCTCGAGCGTGTTCTATCCGGCCTTCAAGTCGGTAGCCGAACAGCTGATGGATGCTCCTACTTACAATGATATGGATTTACTCTGAAAAATATTCAAGTGATTAGATATAGATAATTCAGTTATTAACTTAAAATAGATATGCAGCTAGAACCCAATAAATATGTGAAGGAACTGACTCAGGAGAAGTATAAATATGGCTTCACTACGGATGTTCATACAGATATTATCGAAAAGGGATTGAACGAAGATGTGGTACGGCTCATTTCGGAGAAGAAAGGAGAACCGGAATGGTTGCTGGACTTCCGTCTGAAGGCTTATCGCTACTGGTTGACGTTGGAAATGCCTACCTGGGCACACCTCACCATCCCTGAAATCGATTACCAGGCTATCTCTTATTATGCCGATCCGACCAAGAAGAAGGAAGGCCCGAAGAGCATGGATGAGGTAGACCCTGAACTGATCAAGACATTCAATAAATTAGGAATTCCGTTGGAAGAGCAGATGGCACTGAGCGGGATGGCGGTAGACGCCGTCATGGACTCGGTATCGGTCAAGACGACTTTCAAGGAAACCTTGATGGAGAAAGGTATCATCTTCTGTTCTATCAGCGAGGCGGTACGTGAACACCCGGACCTGGTAAAGAAATACCTGGGCTCCGTAGTGGGTTACCGTGATAACTTTTTTGCAGCCTTGAACTCGGCTGTATTCAGTGACGGTTCGTTCGTCTATATCCCGAAAGGTGTCCGTTGTCCGATGGAACTGTCAACGTATTTCCGTATCAATGCAGCGAATACCGGACAGTTCGAGCGTACATTGATTATTGCCGATGATGACAGCTATGTGTCTTATCTGGAAGGATGTACAGCCCCGATGCGTGATGAAAACCAGTTGCATGCCGCCATCGTAGAGATTGTGGTGCTCGACCGGGCCGAGGTGAAGTATTCTACTGTACAGAACTGGTATCCGGGCGATGCCGAAGGTAAGGGAGGTGTCTATAACTTCGTGACGAAACGCGGTAACTGTAAGGGTGTAGACAGTAAACTGTCATGGACTCAGGTGGAAACCGGTTCGGCCATTACCTGGAAATATCCCAGTTGTATCCTGACCGGCGACAATGCGGTGGCAGAATTTTATTCAGTAGCCGTGACCAATAATTATCAGCAGGCTGATACGGGTACGAAGATGATTCATCTGGGTAAAAACACTCGTTCTACCATTGTAAGTAAAGGTATCAGTGCCGGAAAGAGCCAGAATTCCTACCGGGGACTGGTGCGGGTGGCCGAACGTGCCGAGAATGCCCGTAACTACAGCCAGTGCGATTCCTTGCTGTTGGGAAGCCAGTGTGGGGCCCATACCTTCCCGTATATGGATATCCACAACGAGACGGCAGTGGTGGAACATGAGGCTACTACCTCTAAGATTTCGGAAGACCAGTTGTTCTATTGCAACCAGCGTGGTATCAATACGGAAGATGCCATCGGCTTGATTGTGAACGGGTATGCCAAGGAAGTCATCAACAAGCTGCCGATGGAGTTTGCTGTGGAAGCCCAGAAACTGTTGTCTATCTCTCTGGAAGGAAGTGTGGGATAAGCGTATTTGATTACATCAACGATTAACGGAAAAAGAACTATGTTAGAAATAAAGGATTTACATGCCAACATCAACGGCAAAGAGATATTGAAAGGCATTAATCTGACAGTCAAGTCAGGTGAGGTACATGCCATCATGGGACCGAACGGTTCCGGTAAAAGTACGTTGAGTAACGTACTGGTCGGTCATCCGGCTTATGAAGTGACAAAAGGTTCTGTGACATTCGATGGTAAGGACTTGCTGGCTTTGAGCCCGGAAGACCGCAGTCACGAAGGACTGTTCCTTTCTTTCCAGTATCCAGTAGAGATTCCGGGGGTAAGTATGGTGAATTTCATGCGTGCGGCTGTCAATGAACAGCGTAAGTACAAAGGACTTCCGGCATTGACTGCCAGTGAATTCCTCAAGCTGATGCGCCAGAAACGGGAAATCGTGGAACTGGACAGCAAGCTGGCCAACCGTTCTGTGAACGAAGGCTTCTCGGGAGGTGAAAAGAAACGCAACGAGATTTTCCAGATGGCTATGCTGGAACCGAAACTGAGTATCCTGGATGAAACAGACTCCGGACTGGATATCGATGCTTTGCGTATCGTGGCCGAAGGTGTGAACAAGCTGAAGACTCCGGAAACCAGTTGTATTGTGATTACACATTACCAGCGTTTGTTGGATTATATCAAACCGGACATTGTACACGTATTGTATAAAGGACGCATTGTTAAGACAGCGGGTCCGGAACTGGCACTCGAACTGGAAGAAAAGGGTTACGACTGGATTAAGAAAGAACTAGGAGAATAAGCATGAAAGCAGAACAGCAATATATAGACCTTTTTACGCAGTATGAGGCGATGATTTGCCAGCATAGCGCAGAAGCGTTGAATGCACCCCGTGCTAAAGCTTTTGCCGATTTCGAAGCGCTGGGATTTCCGACCCGTAAGCAGGAAAGGTACAGATATACGGAGGTGAGCAAGTATTTTGCTCCAGATTACGGGTTGAATCTGAACAGACTGCAGATTCCGGTGAATCCGTATGAAGTATTCAAATGTGATGTTCCGAATATGAGTACATCACTGTATTTCGTGGTCAATGATGCGTTCGACAAGCACGACCATCCTACGGCCCAATTGCCGAAAGGAGTGATTTTCGGCAGTCTGAAGGAGGTAGCGGAAACTCATCCGGAACTGGTGAAGAAGTACTACGGCAAGCTGGCCGATACTTCGAAAGACGGAGTGGTCGCTTTCAATACCATGTTTGCGCAGGACGGGGTACTGATGTACATCCCCAAGAATATGGTACTGGAAAAACCGATTCAGCTGGTCAATATCCTGCGTGCCGATGTGAATTTCCTGGTGAACCGCCGTATCCTGATTATCGTAGAAAGCGGTGCACAGGCCCGTCTGTTAATCTGCGACCATGCCATGGACGATGTAAACTTCCTGTCTACTCAGGTGATTGAAGCTTATGTAGGCGAGAATGCTGTATTCGACCTTTATGAATTGGAAGAGACACACAACAGTACGGTACGTTTCAGTAAGCTGTATGTGAACCAGGAGGCCGGCAGCAATGTCCTATTGAATGGTATGACGCTGCACAACGGTACTACCTGCAATTCGGCAGATGTGACGTTGGCAGGACCGGGCGCAGAAGTAAACTTGTGCGGAATGGCTATTGCCGACAAGAACGAACAGGTGGACAACAGTACATTCATTGACCACAAGGCATCCGACTGTACCAGCAACGAGCTGTTCAAGTATGTGCTCGATGACCAGGCGGTCGGCGCTTTTGCCGGAAAGGTTCTGGTGCGTGAAGGGGCTCAGCGTACTTCTTCTCAGCAGACCAACCGGAACATCTGTGCTACCCGCGAGGCACGCATGTATACCCAGCCTCAGCTGGAAATCTATGCGGACGATGTGAAATGTTCGCATGGAGCGACAGTAGGCCAGTTGGACGAAGGGGCCTTGTTCTATATGCAGCAGCGTGGTATCAGCCTGAAGGAAGCTCGTCTGCTTCTGATGTTCGCTTTCGTGAACGAAGTTATCGACCACATCCGGATGGACGCGTTGAAAGACCGTCTGCATCTGCTGGTAGAGAAACGTTTCCGTGGCGAATTGAACAAGTGTCAGGGATGTGCGATTTGTAAGTAATTTGTTTTGTAGAAAAGAAGGAAGGATTATGTACGATATACAGAAAATACGGGAAGATTTCCCGATACTGTCACGGACCGTGTATGACAAGCCGTTGATTTACCTGGATAATGGAGCTACCACTCAGAAGCCGCGTTGCGTAGTGGATGCGATGGTGGATGAATATTATTCAGTGAATGCGAATGTACACCGGGGTGTACATTTCCTTTCGCAGCAGGCTACCAACCTGCATGAGGCTTCGCGTGAAACTGTCCGTCGTTTCATCAACGCACGCAGTACTTCCGAAATTGTCTTTACGCGCGGAACTACCGAAAGTATCAACCTGGTGGCCGCAACATTTGCAGACAGTCAGATGAAGGAAGGCGACGAGGTGATAGTTTCTGTCATGGAACACCATAGCAACATCGTTTCCTGGCAGCTTCAGGCCGCCCGTAAAGGGATTGTGCTGAAAGTGATTCCGATGAACGATAAAGGTGAACTCTTGCTCGACGAATACGAGAAACTGTTCTCGCCACGCACCAGACTGGTTTCGGTCACTCATGTATCGAATGTACTGGGTACCATCAATCCGGTGAAGAAGATGATTGAGATGGCGCATGCCCACAACGTGCCTATTCTGATAGATGGGGCACAGGGAATCCCTCACATGAAAGTGGACGTTCAGGACCTGGATGCCGATTTTTATGTTTTCAGCGGTCACAAGGTGTATGGTCCTACGGGAGTGGGTGTATTGTACGGAAAGGAAGCATGGTTGGACAAACTGCCTCCGTATCAGGGGGGAGGAGAGATGATTCAGAACGTCAGTTTCGAGAAGACTACTTTCAATGAGCTGCCGTTCAAGTTCGAAGCCGGTACTCCTGATTATATCGGGACTACAGCTTTGGCAAAGGCTTTGGACTATGTGTCTGCTATCGGTATGGAGAACATTGCGGCTCATGAACATGAGTTGACTGTGTACGCCATGCAGCGGCTGAAAGAAATTCCGGAGATGCGTATTTTCGGAGAGGCTGAACATAAAGGTGGGGTAATCTCCTTCCTGGTAGGCAACATTCACCATTTCGATATGGGAACGTTGCTGGATCGTCTGGGTATTGCCGTGCGTACCGGACATCATTGTGCCGAGCCGTTGATGCATCGTTTGGGCATCGAAGGAACGGTACGTGCCTCGTTCGGACTGTATACGACGAAAGAAGAAATCGATACGTTGGTAGCGGGTGTCAGCCGGGTAAGCCGGATGTTTGCCTAAACGACGTTTTATCTTATCAAAGAATCCCGGTTCCCTGATTGTGGAGCCGGGATTTTTTTATCCGAGTGAACAGAAGAATGTCACCAGAAACGGTACGCTGAAATCCACGACAAAGCCATGAAACAGCGAGACGATGACAAACTCATGTCCCGAGTAACGGGTAATGATGGGGAGAGTCGTATCCATGGTAGTAGCTCCGCCGGCGGAAATCGGGGCAAGGCTGCCGAACCAGCGTACCAGCAGTGGCGCTCCGATAAGAGTAATCAGTTCCCGGAAGATGTTGGACAAAAGGGCAACGGTCCCCAGTTCCGCTCCTTTATACGTGGTGATGAAGATACTGGAGAGTGAATAATAGCCGAATCCGGAGCCGATGGCCAGGCAGTCGGTCAGGCTGCGTCCGGGTAATACCAGCCAGGCGGCGGCTACTCCGGCCAATGTCCCTACAATGGTCAGTACCGGTAGCAGGCCCAGACGTGGGTTCAAGGCGCGGAAACTTTTCAGCGTGTCCGGTGAGTGTCCGATACTGATTCCCACACTGAACATCAGTGCGCAGAGGGCATAGAAGCTCAGTTGGCCGGAGGTCAGGCTTTCCGGTATCAGGTCGGAGATGCCACAAAGGGTTCCCAGCAGAAAAAACGAAACGATAATCAGGCTCCCTTTCATCGCTTGGCTCCTTTCCTCCGGTAGAGATAAACCCATAACAGGCGGGCGGCTATGACGCTTCCCAGGACTCCGGCTATGGCCAACACGAATGCTTCCAGCCCCAGGGCGTGCAGGTTACGTATCAAGGCTTCGTTGTGTCCTACTTCCAATCCCAGCAGAAAAAGCAGTAACCAGATGAGCACCATGGTCAGTTGGGAAAGTCCGGGAAGTTTCCGGTTACGTAACAGAAAGCCGGTACCGATACCGGCAAACATGATTCCGATGACAATAAACATATCCGTCGTTTTTTCTGATTTCCGGACAAAGATAGGATAATAAATCGAGAGACAGACCAAGGAGGAGGAAATAAAGGCCTTCAGGGGCTTGATGAAAGGATAAAGTAAGTTTTTATGTCCTCCGTAGCGGGACTCTATGTTCTTCTTTCGGGAGATGTACGGTCTTCATCCGAAGAATGTACGTCTTTCATGGGCAGGATGTATAATTCCCCGAATTCTCCTGAAAATAACTTCCTTTCCGATTCCGATGATAAAGGTACATATTATGAAAGCGGATTCGTTCGGCAGGCTGAAAGCATAATAGCCCGAAGGACATTTGAGCATTGTCCTTCGGGCTTGCAGGTAATGGCTGAAACGGATTACTTCAGTTCTTCACCGTTTTCGTTGTAATATACGGTAGACTCTTCATTGTCCTGGTTAACCAAAACAACTTTATAAGTCTTTCCGCCTTCTTCATCTTCTTCTACAGCTGCTTCTTTTACGAGAAGGTCTGCATAATCTTTCTTGATGGCTTCTTGAACGACTTGAGGAAGGTCTTTTACGTCAACCGGTTTGAACTCGTTGATGCTGGCTACAGCACATACGTTTGTACTCATGTTTCCTGCGAAGGCTACTGAAGTTCCTACTCCCATTACAAGTGCTACTGCTACAAATAACTTTTTCATGTTGCTTTTAATTTAAATGGTTAGACATTAATCTATGAGTTTTTAAGTATTCAAGTGTTACACTGACTATAGTCCAAATGCGATGCCAAACTTTTTTGATGGAAATAATCGGCTGGTTTTCAGCTATGGACGAAAAATGATTGAAAATGCCAAATCTTGAAAGTGTGTAACTATTCCTCAAAAAACTGTAGAAACTGTGTACGAATCTACAAGGTTTAATGAATATAAACTCTTGATTAATAAGTGTTTAATATATTCTTGTGGACAGCATATCCCCGTTTGAACCTATCTTTGATAACCTTCTCACTATGACACAGATAGGTTGATGTCGGCTTTTATGGATTGGGATTCCGGGTCCCTGTTTTATGAAATGTTTGTAAAATGTAAATAAAATGTACTCGCAGGTTCGGAGCTTGTCTGCACTGAGGCTCCTGAAAGCATTGCCCGTTACCTTATGAACCGCCCCTGTAGATAACTTTTTCATAACTCCTTATTAATATATATCCGCTTTCCAGGAGAAAGCCGTACCTTTGCAGTCCCAAAAATTAAAGGAGAGGAGAACGCATGTTATTACCCTATATGCACGAAAATCTGGTGGAAGCTGGCTGTGATGAGGCTGGCCGTGGATGTCTGGCCGGAGCGGTATATGCAGCGGCTGTCATTCTGCCGCATGATTTCCGCAACGAATTGCTGAATGATTCCAAGCAACTGACAGAGAAGCAGCGCTATGCACTACGTGAGGTTGTCGAGCGGGAAGCGTTGGCGTGGGCAGTAGGTGTAGTGACTCCCGAAGAGATTGACCGCATCAACATCCTGAATGCTTCATTTTTGGCAATGCATCGGGCGGTCGATCAGTTAAAACTGCGTCCTGAACATTTGCTGATAGACGGTAACCGGTTCAAAAAGTACCAGGATGTACCTCATACGACGGTCGTAAAGGGGGATGGAAAGTATATGGCCATTGCTGCCGCTTCGGTGTTGGCAAAGACCTATCGGGATGACTATATGAACAGGCTGGCTGAAGAATATCCACAGTACGACTGGGATAGTAACAAGGGATATCCCACTAAAAAACATCGGGAAGCTATCCGGTTATATGGAACAACTCCTTATCACCGAATGAGTTATAATTTGTTGGGCGACGGACAGCTGTCGCTTGACTTCAAATAACCGTAAGGAATTATAAACCGAAGAAATGAACAGCCTGTTAATAGCAGAAAAGTTATTAACAGGCTGTTCATTTCTTGTTGTTATCTTGGGGGAGCTGTTTATTTCCTTCGGATCTTCTTGTAATACAGCATACTTTCCTTCAAACCGAAGTTGCTGGGATTGGTAAAGATAATCTTAGAGGCCAGAATGCGGTAGATGTAGCGGTTGGTTTCTTCTACCAGTTGCAGGTCGATGGATTCGTCTACCTGCTGACGTTCGAGTTCCGTACCGATGCGTCCTTGCCCGATGTTATAGGATTGGGCGACGGCTACCCAGTCCTTGAACTTGTTATAGGCGGTCTGCAGGTATCGGCAGGCAGCCTGGGTGGATTTTTCGATATCCAGCCGTTCGTCGATTTTCCGGTCTACCCGTAAGCCGTATTCCTGGGCAGTGCCTTTCATGAACTGCCAGAGTCCCAAAGCTCCCATCGGGGAACGGGCTTCCGGATTCAGTCCGCTTTCTATGACCATCAGGTACTTGAAGTCGTCCGGAATGTTGTTCTTTTCCAGAATCGGCTCAATGATGGGAAAGAAATAGTTGGCACGTTGCATCAGGGTAGATGAATGGCGTGAGAGAGAAGCCAGCTCGCGGCGTAGTTTCCGTTGGCGGTATAGCGGGTCCAGGTTGACTTCCTGTCCGCAGAAGCGCAGGACATTGGGACTGAGGAGGCTGTCGATATCGTTCATGACCGGAAAGGAAGGCGAACCCTCCAGTTCTTCTTCCGGAATAGCCGGTTCTGGGAGGCGGTCAGGTCCTTGAGCCTGAGCCGGTAGGCTGAAAAACAGGTTGGCCAACAGGCTAACCGTCAAGTAAAGTATACAATGTTTCATAAAGCAATAAACCTTCTTGTTCCTAAGGGTTTTTCAAACCGGTGCAAAGGTACTGCTTTTCCGGGGGATTTTTTATAAATCCGGACAAAAAGAGTAGGCGGTGTCTACTAAAAATCATAAAAAGTTTCGTCCATGCAACGGATATTTTGTACTTTTGTATGCCTTTATGTAAAACGAATAATTATCAACTTTTTAAATAACATAGAATTATGGCTAAGAAAGCGCTTTTAATGATTCTGGATGGTTGGGGATGTGGCGACCAGCAGAAAGATGATGTAATCTTTAACACCCCGACTCCGTATTGGGACAGTCTGTTGGCTAACTATCCGCACTCAGAGCTGCAGGCAAGCGGCGAAAATGTAGGTTTGCCTGACGGTCAGATGGGTAACTCTGAAGTAGGTCACCTGAATATCGGTGCCGGACGCATTGTTTATCAGGACTTGGTGAAGATTAACCGTGCTTGTGCTGATGGCAGCATCCTGCAGAACAAGGAAATCGTTTCAGCATTCTCTTATGCAAAAGAACATGGAAAGAATATCCACTTCATGGGCTTGACTTCAAACGGTGGTGTACACTCTTCTTTGGAACATCTGTTCAAACTGTGTGACATCTCTAAAGAATACGGTCTGGAAAATACTTTTATCCACTGTTTCATGGATGGTCGTGATACCGACCCGAAGAGCGGTAAGGGTTTCATCGAACAGCTGTCTGCACACTGTGAAAAGTCTGCCGGTAAGATCGCTTCCATCATCGGACGTTTCTACGCTATGGACCGCGACAAACGCTGGAACCGTGTGAAAGAAGCTTACGATATGTTGGTGAGCGGTATCGGTAAGAAAGCTACTGATATGGTTCAGGCTATGCAGGAATCATACGATGAAGGTGTAACCGACGAATTCATCAAACCGATTGTCAACGCTAACTTCGACGGTACCATCAAGGAAGGCGATGTTGTTATCTTCTTCAACTACCGTAATGACCGTGCTAAAGAGTTGACTATCGTACTGACTCAGCAGGATATGCCGGAAGAAGGCATGAAGACTATCCCGGGCTTGCAGTACTACTGTATGACTCCGTACGATGCTTCGTTCAAGGGTGTACACATCTTGTTCGACAAGGAAAACGTTCAGAATACACTGGGCGAATACCTGGCCAACAACGGAAAGACTCAGTTGCACATTGCAGAAACAGAAAAATATGCACACGTAACCTTCTTCTTCAACGGTGGTCGTGAAACTCCGTACGATAATGAAGACCGTATCCTGGTTCCGTCTCCGAAAGTAGCAACTTACGACTTGAAGCCGGAAATGAGCGCTTACGAGGTGAAGGACAAACTGGTGGAAGCCATCAATACTCAGAAATATGACTTCATCGTTGTGAATTATGCCAACGGCGATATGGTTGGTCATACCGGTATTTACGAAGCTATCGAAAAGGCTGTTGTAGCTATCGACAACTGTGTGAAAGATACTGTTGAAGCTGCCAAAGCTAACGGTTATGAAGTTATCATCATTGCCGACCACGGAAATGCTGACCATGCTTTGAACGAAGACGGTACTCCGAACACTGCTCACTCACTGAATCCGGTTCCGTTTGTTTATGTAACCGAGAACAAGGCTGCAAAAGTAGAAAACGGTGTGTTGGCAGACGTTGCTCCTTCTATCCTGCACATCCTGGGTATGCCTCAGCCGGCTGATATGACAGGTAAGGATTTGATCAAGTAATCTCTGAACAGGATTTTTTTATGATAAGGAAGAGGAGCCTGCGGGTTCCTCTTTTTTATTCCTGGATTTTAGCGGATTATCTTCTCCTGTCGATGTCTTTATGAATCGGATGAAATTTTAATTCGAATGCCGGGGTGTTTTTATGGAGGGAAAAATCGTATCTTTGCAGTCGGTTTTATTTTCAAAGAATGAAGTTATGAGCATGGTACAAATAGATGATGTGGTCATCAGTCTGGATGTGTTTCGTGAGAAGTTCCTGTGTAACCTGGATGCCTGTAAGGGTGAATGCTGTATAGAAGGCGACGCAGGTGCTCCGGTGGAACTGGAGGAAGTAGAGAAACTGGAGGAAGTGCTTCCGGTTATCTGGAATGAACTGTCGCCCGAAGCACGTGCGGTGATAGATAAACAGGGTGTGGTGTATACCGACCAGGATGGTGACTTGGTTACATCAATCGTGAACGGGAAAGACTGTGTCTTTACCTGTTACGATGAAAGAGGTTATTGCTATTGTGCCATCGAAAAAGCTTACAGGGAAGGACGCTGTAATTTCTATAAGCCTGTTTCCTGTCATCTGTATCCTATCCGTATCGGTGATTATGGCCCCTATAAATCAGTAAGCTATCATCGTTGGGATGTCTGTAAGGCGGCTGTACTGTTGGGCCAGAAAGAGAATGTACCTGTCTATAAGTTTCTGAAGGAACCGCTGATTCGTAAATTTGGGGAGGACTGGTATAAGGAACTGGAAAGTGTGGCAGAAGAGTTGAAGAGCCAGCACCTGATTTAGAAAAGAAGGAAACATAGAGGAAGGGCTGTATGGCAGTAATGATGTTGCCATGCAGCCCTTTTTCAATGGATGGGTACAAGCTCATTGCGCCAGCTTGACACGGACAATCTTGACACCACGGAGGTAGTATTTGACGGTTTCTCCTGCTTCTTTCACTATATTGTTGCTGAAGCTGAATGTCTTGGTGTAGTTTTCGCACAAGTACCGTGCGCCATCATTCGTATAAAAGCGGTCAAAGTAATTGTCTGCAAGGTATTTATTCAACTCAGCGGTTTTCTCAAAGTATTGGCTTTTAAATTCTTTGGCTTCTTCTGCCGTAAAGACACGCCAGTTGTCCAAATGGTCAATGCTATATTCTTCAATGATACCTGGTGCATCAGCTGCCAATACATACCATTGGTCCGGGCTGATGAGGGTCGCTATGACTTCGGTCTCTGATACAGGCTCTACCTTCCATACATAGAAATATCCCCAGATTTTCTCGGCTATCGGCAGTTCTGGAGCTCGGAGAATGGTTTCTGTATCATCGTTGTTCTCTTCTTCTTCTGTTGTCTCTTCATTGAGGTTGAAACTGATGTCGAGGCCCGGTTTCCATCCTTCTATTTCGAAAGTGCTTCCCATGGAAATGCCGTCTTGGAATGTACCGGTGAATCGATAGGGCTGTGACGGTTGTAGCATGTTTGTATAGGTATATGAATAGGTCTCATTGCCGTCAGGCCGCTTGATGGTGATACTCAAGTTGGTCCGGTCACTTTCTGAAGGGAAGACATAGAATGTTTCGGTCTCCCATCCTTCTTCGGTTTGAATGCAGTCGATTGAATAGGATTGCTGGTCATTGCTGTAGTTACCGATGAAGGACATGCCTGAACTGACAGGGGAAACCTGGATTTCTACTTCATCGGCATCCTCGGGGATTGTCTGTAAGTTGAAATTGAGTGCTGCCATGGCGTATGACAAGGACAGGTTGACTTGGGTGTTTTCTGTCAGGGAGATTCGGCTTTGTCCGGATAATAAAGGAATTTCTGCGTTATTCCCTGACTTGAATTCTATATAATCATTGGTTGTCGGATGGTCAGGGAGAATGTAATACTCTTCCGATAATCCTGAAAATGCGGTTAGGGTATACTCTCCTTTTTCCAGTATCTTTGAATAGGTTTCCTCGGTATCTGTAATTTCAGTTTTTTCTACCAGTTCACCTTCCTCGTTGAAAAGTAAGACGGTCAGCGGATAGTATTGTTCGAGTGATATGCCGCCGCTTCTGACATGCAGACTCATCTGATACCCTTTGGAAGAACTTTCTTCTTCCGCGTCTTCTTCTTCCAGAACATAGCTTCCACAGGCCGGTAGTATAAGTATGGCTATGAGCCAACAACTCCTGATACAATTGAAAAGAATTTGCTTTTTCATAGTAAATTGATTTGTTTTTCTGAAAGAAACGTCGGGATTCAGTAGTTTTTCTTCTTTTGGGTGTTAAAAAATGCAATCCAGAAAATGAAAAAAGAGGATATGCCGAAAAAACGGCATACCCTCTTGATGCAAACTTTATGGATTTAAGTCAAACAATTATTCTTCAGGAATAAGTTCGGCATGATAAGCACCATCTGACAGATACAGTCTGATGGTATAAGTTCCGGCATTGACAGCAATGTTTCCTCCGTTCAATACCAGTGCGTCCAGACTGCCTCCTAACGAAATACTCCAGGCACCATCCTGGCGGAACTTGATTTCTCCACCGCTCAAGGTCGCCTTAGCTTCCAATGCTTTACTTTCTTCGTTATAGGTCAGTTGGATGTCTGAATCCCATCCGCCTGGAGTAGCATCACCTACAACACCCCATGTACAGGCTTGAAGCTTATACGTCATTTTGCTCAGGTTAACGTCTACCTGATAGAAGCCTGGTTTAGGCACGGCTATGTTACCTCCACCTTGTTCCAAGGTTCCGTTTGCTCCGCCGTAGTTCGGGTCATTCCAAGAGGTAGTTGTCATGAACTTGAATTCTGTATTCAGTTGTGCATAACCGCTGAAAGTAGTACCGGCTTCATCGCTGGCAATGATGACCGGAGCGGTGCCGTCGGTTGCCCAATCCTGGTGGTTACCTACCAGATACAGCTTGGCAGGTTCTGTTGAAACCTTGGTATAATAAGGTTTCACATTGACTTTCATTGTTTCAGAATAGCATTTGTAGGCGTCTGTTGTACTTAAGGTAGACTGTACACGTACGTATACTTCTGCTGTTGATGGGAAAGTAGCCTCATCGTACCATTCGTTCAGAAGAATCAGACTTCTGTTCAGTTCTTCTGTCTTTACATCGAATGTTGTTGAGGTATAAGTGGTCTCCAGTGTCTTGTATGATGCCGGAGTATCACCTTCTGCTTCTGTCCAGTTGTCATCTTTGTTGATTTGGATAGAGTAGGTTAGAGGTGCACTGTAACCGTAATCGGGTGCTACACATCCCCACTGGATGGTGGAATTGGCTTCCAGATCATATACTTCGCTGGATGAAATATTCAGTTGAAATGTAGTCGGCTGTTTGATGGTAGGATTATCATCTCTGTCGCTTTCACAGGCTGTCAGTGCAAAAAGGCCTGTCAAGCAATAAGCCATTATATTCAGATGTTTCATACTTGTTTTCTTTTTTGTGATTAGTAACCCTCGTTCTGTGACATGTTAGGATTGTTGTTGATGTCTGATTCCGGAATAGGGAATACGTTATAGATATCGCTTACAGCCTGTCCGTTCTTGACTCCACCTTTCCAATCCCATAGATATTTGCTGGTAGTGAAGCTGTCGAATCGGATAAGGTCGCTGCGGCGACGTCCTTCCAGATAGAACTCACGTGCCCATTCATCCAGGATATAAGTTTCTGTCAAGTCTGCCAAAGAAGGTTGGGCTGTACATCCACGTTTGCTGCGCAAGGTCTGGATATCTTTCAGGGCAGTATTCTTGTCGTTCAGGCGGAAGCATGCTTCCGCATGTGTCAGATAGGCTTCTGCCAGACGGAACAAAGGAATATCTGTATCCGGATATTCGGTGTGGCTGGTAGCTGCACCATCGGAACGGATGTTCTGCCATTTTACGATGGACAATCCACTCTGGAAGTTTGAAATCTTGTCCGGATCGATGGTACGTTTTCCTCCTCCGGCTCCTGAATAGAACATGGCTCTGTCATCACCTGCTGCTGCAATGATATCTTCGGTGCGTACACCGTACTGTGCATCCCAAGCATCGATTTCAGCATCGTTGGCAAACTGTTCCTGGGTAGGAACTTCTACATTGTCAGGAATCATCGGAACATCGCCGTTCGGGAAGAACTTGTTGACCAATGCATTGCGCGCAATCAGACATGACCAACCGTTTGTTGTTCCCATGTGTGGCATACCTCCGGTACGGGTACCGCAAATCAGATAGGTTGAACCTCCGTAGTTTCTTGTCTTGACACCGTCCTGACGAATAGGAAGGATGATTTCTTTCATTGCTTTTGCGTTCTGGTCATTGTCTGCCATGAACATCAGCTTATAGTCATCACACAGTTCATAATAACCGGAATTGATGACTTTGTCAGCATAAATCTTTGCGTTTTCGTAATCGGCTGTGCCGGTGTATACTTTGGCATTCAGATACAGACGGGCACGGAGTAACCAGTTGGCTGCTTTATCTGCACGTCCGAATGGAGCTTGTCCCGGTTCGTACATGTCGGCTTCTGATTCTTCAAGCTCTTTCTGGATGAAGTCATACAAGTCTTTTCCGCTTTTTTCTTCCGGTAAAGTTTCAGTGTCAAAATGTTCCTTGAAAGGAGCTTTACCGAAGAGATCCAGGAAATACCAATAGTGCAGAGCACGCAAGAAACGTACTTCAGAGCGTTGTCTGTTGGTTTCTGTATCATTGATTTCAGCTATCTGGTCGAGGAAGAAGTTCATTTGAGTGACATCGTAACCCAAACGTACATAAACCCATTCTGTACGTTGGCTGGAAGAGTTCCAGGACATTCCAGTGAACTGTGGAATATCCACATTGTCTTGCCATACCCATACACACTCATCAGTTGAAAGTTCCTGACAGTTGAAGGTTGTACGGTAGAATCCGGATTCTCCTTCATCCTGTCCGTCCAGGTCCGGTTTACCAGCCAGTCCTTGTTGGCCGGTCAGTCCTAACATGGCATATTGTTTCACGAATGCACTGGCCTGATCGAAAGCCGGTGATGTCTGTGGGTCGATGGAACTGATATCAAGATCATTGATACAAGATACGTTTCCCAATGCAGTCGCCATGATGAAAGCGGCTGAAAATATATGTTTAAGATATTTCTTTTTCATATTGTTCTGTTTTATCATGAATTAGAATTGTAAGCTTACACCCAACAGGAATGTCAAAGCACGTGGATACGGGTTTGAATCGATACCGCTCTGTACTTCTGGGTCAAGTCCCGGATACTTCGTAATGATGAACGGGTTCTGGCAAGTAGCATAGATACGTCCACCGATACCTTTGTAAGAAGATGACTTCAACAGGTCTTTGAACGAGTATCCCAATGTGATGTTGTCACAACGCAGGAAGGAAGCATTACGTACGAAGTAGTCACTCATATAGTATTCTCCTTGTCCAGCGAAACCTAATTCGATACTTTCCGGTGTAATATTTGAGAAAGCAGTATTAGAGAACAATCCGGAAGAACTGCTGTTTGCCTTTCCTACCAGGAAGTCATAGTAGACATAGTTGTTCAAACTGGCTCGCAGTGAGAAGCTGAAGTCCCAAGCTTTGTAGGTCATTTTTGAGGTAAGACCCATCAAGAAGTCAGCTGCCGGTTTTTTGTACATGTATTTATCAGAAGCGTTGATGATACCGTCACCATTGCGGTCTACATAGGTATTTTCAATTGGTTTACCGTTTTCATCGTATACCTGCTGATATACATAGAATGAGTTGGCCGGATATCCTACCTTGTTTGCCTGAACCTTGGTATTGTTACCTGCAGCAATGGAATTACCAGTCTCTACATAATAGTCGGCATCGTTACCACCAGTCAGTTCTGTAATTTCGTTGTGGTTCCAAGTGAAATTGTAGGTCAAATCCCACATGAAATCCTTAGTCACGATTGGTTTGGCATTGATTGAAAATTCTACACCATAGTTCTTTAAAGAACCGATGTTTTGGAACATCTGTGCGTTGAAGTTTGTTCCTACCGGAATCTTTACTTGGTTCAACAAATCGTTTGTGTCACGTAAATAACCATCAATGCTACCGGCAATACGTCCATTTAGGAAGCCGAAATCGAATCCAGCATTGTAGGTCGTAGTCTGTTCCCATTTTAACTTAGTATTGTAGGCGCTTGGACGTGTACTTGAATAGTAAGTGTCTCCAAACGGATACAATGCGGAGTTATCGCTGGTTACATACAGCGGCATATAGCCGAAGTCAGTATCAACATCCTGCTGACCAGTGATACCCCATCCTAAACGGAGTTTCAAATCAGACAAGAAATCAACATCCTTCAGGAAGTTTTCTTCCTTCAGTTTCCATCCTAAAGCCAATGATGGGAAAGTACCCCAGCGGTTGTCTTCTGCAAAACGTGAGGAAGCATCCCAACGCATGGTGAAGGTAAATAAATAACGGTTTTTCCATGCGTAGTTCAGACGTCCGAAATAGGATACCAAAGTGTTACGTGTTGCATAAGCATTTTCGGCAGCAGTCTTAATGTTGTATGCAGTATTTGCATAGCTATCCCATCCCTGAGAAGTCCAATAGCCATTGTTATGGAAGTGTTGTTCCTCACCACCGGCCATGATATCAATCATGTGGTCGTTTATATTTTTAATGTATTGGGCATAAACATTGTATGACAGGTTGTACTTATATTGTACATCACGTTTGGTATCACCGTAATAGTTGTTTGAGAATGAATAAGGAGAATAAATGGTTGTCTGTACACCTTCTGCATATTCACCACCGATACTTGCATGCAAACGTAAGTCTGGTAAGAAGTGGAATTTGTAATCTACTTCGATATTTCCTACAAAGTCGTTGCTGTTTGAACGGTCATCTTTTTGTTCCAGAGCAGCTAAAGGGTTCTGCGGTGTATTCTTATTGGACGTATAGTTCCAGTTCGGATCACTGAATCCGGAAGTCGCTTGATAGTTCTGATAGAAGCCACCAAATACATCAAAGATATCGCTGTCACCGTATACGGGACGGGTTGGATCCATTGACAAGGCTCCTCCGATAGCTGCACCAGAATCTGCATAACGGTTCTTTCCATTCATGTATTTGGCATTAACATTTACTTTCAGATGATCGTCAAAGAAAGAAGGTGCCAAGTTCACAGAAGCAGTGAAACGTTGGAAGTTAGAGGTCTTGATAATACCGTTATTATTACTGTATCCTAAAGAAACACGGTACGGTAAGTTCTTGAATCCTCCGTTGATAGAAACGTGGTGGTCGGTACTTACCGCTGTACGGAAAATCTGGTCCTGCCAGTCTGTATTGGCTGTTCCCAGTGTACCCGGCATATTGTCGCCGAAAATCTGTTGTGCATAAGCACGGTATTCGTCACCGTCCAATACGTCGTATCTTTTCTGTGTTGTAGAAACAGAAACGGAACCGCTATAGCTTATTTTAGGAGCCTGTCCGCTCTTACCTTTCTTTGTCGTAATGATAATGACACCATTTGATGCACGTGAACCGTAGATGGCTGTTGCAGAAGCGTCTTTCAATACAGTGAAGGTTTCAATATCTTCCGGGTTAACCATTGACAGACCGTTAGACATACCTTTGATACCTTCGTTATCGATAGCCAATCCATCAATAACAATCAACGGGTCGTTTGATGCGTTCAGAGAAGAACCACCACGGATACGTATCTGTGCACCACCACCCGGGGTACCATCATTCGAAATTACGCTCACACCGGCTACTTTACCAGTCAACATGTCTTGGGCGTTGGTTGTGATACCTTTACTCAATTCATCCGGCTTGATAGCTGTTACTGAACCAGTGGCATCGTCTTTCTTTACAGAACCGTAACCGATGACTACCACTTCATCCAAGATTTCTGAATCGTCCTTCAGAATGACATTCATATTAGCGGCTGCAGGTAATTCTTGAGATTGGTAGCCGATAAATGAGACGACGATGATATCGCCTTTTTGGGCTTGCAGCTGGAAGTTACCGTCGAAGTCTGTGATGGTACCGTTAGTAGTTCCTTTCACTACAACATTGGCACCGATGACTGCTTCACCCGTGTTGTCTTTTACCACACCTTGCACTGTCAGGCTTTGCGCGAAAGTCTGTACAGCAATGAGCA
Source organism: Phocaeicola barnesiae DSM 18169 = JCM 13652 (assembly GCF_000374585.1). GTDB lineage: Bacteria > Bacteroidota > Bacteroidia > Bacteroidales > Bacteroidaceae > Phocaeicola > Phocaeicola barnesiae. Next base: position 40,059 of record NZ_KB894659.1, on the reverse strand, counting down.
TTCCTACCACCCATAATAGCAGGAATTTGCTGGATTTCTTTAAAACTACTTTCATTTTCATATTATTAAATTAAAAGTTAGGGAATCTCATTTCTTATAAAAATACCTATTGAAAACACACAACCTTTGTTACCTAACGATTTGATTATCCCTATTGAACCTAAATTATTTGTTGATTTCTTTGATTGATATGGCATAACCTCCACCTACGGCTGCAGTCAGTTTCAGTTTGCCCTTGTTCGTTACTTTTTTCTTTGTAATCGTATATGCCTGAGGATTCTTGTCCCAGCTTGCATCTTTAGCGTCTGCGTAGATGGTTGCTTCATATTTCTTCCCCGGAGTCAGAAAATCCAGTGACAAATCAGATACGTGTCCGTTGTAACCGGCTGTGCATCCTACGTACCAGTCATTGGTTCCTTTGGCACGGCGGGCAATTGTAATGTATTCACCCGGTTCTGCTTCCAGATATTTGCTTTCATCCCAGTCGATGGCTACATCTTTGATGAATTGGAAAGCGTCCATGAAACGTTCATAGTTTTCAGGAATGTCGGCTGCCATCTGTAAAGGACTGTACATAGTAACATATAACGCTAATTGGCGTGCTATTGTTGTACGGACACGTGAATGATTGCTTGGGTTCATCTTGCTGCAATCGGTTTCGAAGATACCCGGGGTATAATCCATCGGGCCACCAATCAATCGTGTGAACGGCAGGATTGTGGTATGGTTTACATTATTACCACCGAATGATTCATATTCTGTACCACGTGCAGATTCGTTGCCTATCAGGTTCGGGTATGTACGGCACAGACCTGTCGGACGGACGGCTTCGTGTGCGTTGACCATCAGTTTGTAGTCGGCGGCTTTGGTCACTGCATGCAAGTAGTGGTTTACCATCCATTGTCCGTAATGGTGTTCACCGCGTGGAATGATATCACCTACGTAACCGCTCTTTACAGAGTTGTATCCGTTGTCTACCATGAACTGGTATGCTTTGTCCATGTGACGTTCGTAGTTGCGGACAGACGCTGAAGTTTCGTGGTGCATCATCATCTTGACGCCCTTACTTGCAGCATAGCGATGTATTTCCTTAACATCGAAGTCTGGATAAGGAGTTACGAAATCGAATACATAATCCTTGCTCTTACCGAACCAGTCTTCCCAGCCTTCGTTCCAGCCTTCTACCAGTACGGCGTCAAATCCATTGGCAGCGGCAAAATCGATATAGCGTTTTACATTGGCTGTATTGGCTGAATGTTTGCCGTTCGGTTTGGTCTTGGTATAGTCTGTTTCTCCCAGTCTTACGCTGGCCAGTTCGTCTGTGTAAGCCCATGAACCTTTTCCGGTAATCATGTCCCACCATACGCCGACGTATTTCACCGGTTTAATCCATGATGTATCGGTGTACTTGCACGGGTCGTTCAGGTTCAATGTAATGCGTGAAGCCAGGATGTTGCGGGCGTCGTCACTTACAATGACTGTACGCCATGGAGAGTGACAAGGAGTCTGCATGTAGCCTTTGTCTCCTTTGGCATCGGGTGTCAGCCAGGATTCGAAGACTAAATTCTTGTCGTCCAGATTCAGGTGCATACAAGAATAGTTCACCAGGGCCGCTTCATGCAGGTTGATGTAAAGTCCGTCATCGGTCTTCATCATCAAAGCAGTCTGTACACCGGTAGGAGAGAAGACTGTCTGTGAAGAGTTCGGAGTAACTGCCTTTTTCATCAGTTCTCTGATTTCTGACAGGCGTGAAGTGGTATAGTCGTATTCTTGGGTATCGTAGTCGCCCGGAATCCAATAGGCCGTATGGTCACCGCTCATGGCGAACTGGCTGTGTTCTTCCTTAATGACGAAATAGTTCAGGTTCTTCTGTTGTGGAAATTCATAACGGAAACCCAGACCGTCGTCAAACAGGCGGAATCGGATGACCATGCAGCGGTCGTTCGATGGCTGGTTTAATGTAACCTCAAGCTCGTTGTAATGATTTCTGATGGAACTTTCCTCTCCCCATACCGGATGCCATGTCTCATCGAAAGTACTGGTTTTTGTATCTTGGATGGTGAAGCCACTCATCAGGTTGGTCTTTTCATTCAATTGGTCTCTGTCTGTACGTGGAGTCGCTTCGAAATCGGTTTGTTTGTCGGCATTCTCTTTTTTCAGTTCCAGACCTAGCGTACTCGGTTTGATGACGGCTTTTCCTTTAAAGAAGAGGTCGTATGTGGGAGCACCTGCCTGATTCAGGCTGAAGTTCATCACCAGGTTACCGTCGGGTGATGTCAGCTTTTGTGCCTGTGCGACCAAAGCCATGCAGAACAAAGCTGCAAAGGTGAGATGTTTTTTAATATTCATACGTTTTTCTGGTATTAAGGTTAACTGATTTCTCATTTGTTCCACAAATTTAAAACTATAGAAATCAGTTTGACCGTATTAGAACAAAAATATAAAAATATAGAAAGGATACCTATTGATAATCTCTTGTCTAATAATTAACTATGTGTTTTACTCTTTGATGAGAATATAAAAATCCTAGAATGTAAGTATAAGCGTTTCCCGTGGGCTTAAGGATAATTTTTCGCCCAAGCTTATCTGTTTTCCACTTAAGAAGTCAGTACTGCTTGCTTTGGGCAGGATTTCACGGTACGGGGTCAGATTCAACTCTTGAGCCTTGTCGGTTCCGTTCATGATCACTACAACAGATTTTCCTTGGTAGCTGCGTTCGTATACGTAAGTACCATTGGCGATGGAGTAGTGTTTCAGACTTCCTTTACCGATGACATCGTTATTCTTACGCCAGTTGAGCAGTTTCTTGGTATATTCGAAGGCTTCGTTCTGTAACTCGGTACGTCCGGCAGCTGTGAAAGCATTTACTTTATCGCCTGGCCATCCGCCCGGGAAGTCTTTACGCAATGTGCCGTCTCCATCTCCTTTATCACCGAACATCAGAATTTCAGTTCCGTAATAAATCTGAGGAATACCACGGGTAGTCAGCAGGAAGGCCAGCGCTTGTTTGTAACGGGTAAGATTCTTCAGCTGTTCTTCTTTCTGGTAGAAGCGGGAAGTGTCATGATTATCAAGGAATATTAACAAGTTCATCGGGTTGGCATATACCAGGTCTTGAGTCTGATAGTCATACAGGCGGTACAGTCCGTTTGCCCAGTCATTAGTTTCTTCATCAAAGGCCGTATTCATCAATGCCTGAAGCGGAAAGTCCATGACAGTCGGAAGGTTAGAGTTTTTCGGATAGGCCAGTTTACTGTCTTTCTGCCAATAAGATACCAATACGTTGCTGTTCAACCATGTCTCGCCTACAATGTTGAAGTGCGGATATTCATCCAGAACTTCTTTACACCAGGTAGACATGAAGTCGTAGTCGGCATACGGATGTGTATCCTGGCGAATACCGTTGATACCTGTTGATTCAATCCACCAGATACTGCTTTGAATCAGGTAGCGGGCAACGTGTCTGTTGCGTTGGTTGAAGTCAGGCATTTCGAGGGTGAACCAGCCGTCGGTAGCGATTTTCTTTTCGTATTGGCTGGCGTGTATATCCATGACGCTAGCCGTTTTATATGAAGTTTGTACGTAGCTTGATTTGAAATTGAACCAATCTTTGGATGGTTTGTCTTTGAATAAATAGTTTTCGCTACCGCAGTGGTTGAAGATCATGTCCATAACCACTTTCAGGTTCTTATTATGTGCTTGTTCTACCAGATTCTTGAAGTCTTCATTTCCTCCGAAACGGCGGTCGGCCTGATAATAATCGGTGATGGCGTAGCCGTGGTAAGAGCCGTTTTTCATGTCATTTTCCTGAGTCGGATTCAGCCAGATGGCAGTCACTCCCAAATCGGCGATGTAGTCCAGATGGTCGGTGATACCTTTCAAGTCGCCTCCGTGACGTCCGTATTGTTCATTACGGTCGGCTTTGTTTTCCAGCATACCTGGAACCACGTCGTTATCCGGGTTACCGTTGGCGAAACGGTCCGGCATAATCAGGTATAATACATCGCTGGATGTGAATCCTTGGATGTCGCTTCCTTTTCTCGTACGTTGTCTCAGTTCATACGGGATTGTTGTCAAATCTTTTCCTTGTTTTAACTGGATGTTGAATGCTTGTGGAGCGGCTTCCGACAGGTCGACATACAGGAGCAGGTAATTGGGGTTCTCCTGTCTGACAACTTCCTTCAGCATTACATCCTTACTAGATAAAGTTACATCAGATGATCCGATGTTGTCACCGTACAATAGAATCTGTAACTCGGGATTTTTCATTCCCGCCCACCAATAAGTAGGTGCTACCTTGTGGATGGTGGCAGCATGTACGGCAGTCTTGAATCCTAGAAAGCTTAACAGTGCCATGACAATAAGAAGTGTTCGTTTCATGATAATTGATTTTTTGGTTTTTGCAAATGTATAAGGTTTCTTTTCCTAATGCACCTCTTGAAATAAAAATATAAAGGTTTTAAGATGAGAACTGATTGATAATCAGAACTTCTCTTGGAGACTAAGATACGAATAATATAAATAATTTGAAAGATAAACAAGGGTTTATTTTTTTTTTAAGATGTTATTTTGTACGTTTGCAGGAACCTAACGATGACAAAAATCCTATGAAAAAGCAACGTATATTACTTCTTTTATTGCTTTCCATCTTGAGTTCGTTTGGGATATATGCCCAAGATACTTCGTTGGATGAAGTATTGAAGGAATTGGATGAAGCTATTGGACAGAAAAAGATGTATCATCAGCAACGGGCCAGTCAGATTGAGTCGCTCAAGAAAAAACTGCAGCATTCTACGGACTCGTGGGAGCAGTATAATATATATGGTGAGTTGTCGAGTATCTATCTGCATTTCCAGGCAGATTCAGCGTTGTATTATGTCAACCGGAAGGCTTCTCTTCTCCAGCAACTTAACCGTCCGGAACTCTATAATCAGATTTATCTTAATCGGGCAGAAGTCTTTGGCCTGATGGGAATGTATAATGAGGCTTCTGAGGAACTTAAGAAGGTGAAAGTCAGTGAACTGGAAAACGACGCTTTGGAGTATTATTACCGTAGTTACCGGGTGTATTACGGTTGGCTTGCTGATTACACGGCCGATAGGTCTGCCCGTCAGAAGTATATTGACATGACGGAAGCTTATCGGGATTCCATCTTGACTTTGGACACGGAGAACTTTGACCGGAAACTCATTCTTGCAGAAAAGGAATTGCAGAACCGGAACATGGATGAAGCTATTTCATTGTTGAATACCCTGTTGGAGAAACAGAACGATTTGCAGCGGAAAGCCTATCTGTATTATACTTTGTCTGAGGCGTACGAGATGAAGAAACAGGTGGATAGACAGGCCTATTATCTGGCTCAGTCGGCTATCTGCGACATGAAACTGGCCAACCGCGAATATGCGGCTTTGCAGCGTCTGGCGAACCTGGTGTACGACCGTGGGGAACTTAGCCGTGCTTATCTGTATCTGAACTGTGCCATGGAAGATGCGGTGGACTGTAATGCCCGCCTGCGTTTTATGGAGGTTGCCGCTATTTACCCCATCATTGATAAGGCTTATAAGGAAAAAGACCAGCAGGAAAAGGCTGTCACACGTTGGATGCTTGCTATCCTGAGCCTGTTCGTGATCATCCTGATTGTCTTGTCTTTTTACTTCTATTATTGGATGAAGAAGCTTTCGCTGATGCGGAAAAACCTGTATATGGCTAACCGGAATCTGGTCACTGCCAATCAGGAACTGGCACAGACCGGTAAGATTAAGGAAGTATACATTGCCCGTTATCTGGACCGCTGTGTGAGTTATCTGGAGAAGTTGGAACAATATAGACGGTCGCTCGAGAAACTGGCGATGGCTTCCAAGATAGACGAACTTTTCAAGACCATCCGTTCAGAACAGTTCCTTCGTGACGAACGGAAAGCGTTCTATACCGAGTTCGACAAGTCATTCCTGGACCTGTTCCCTAACTTCATTGAAGATTTTAACAAATTATTAGTCGATGACGGCAAAATTTATCCCAAATCAGGTGAACTACTAAACACAGAACTTCGTATATTTGCACTGATTCGTTTAGGGGTAACCGATGCTACCCGGATAGCACATTTCTTAGGTTACTCGTTAGCTACTGTTTACAATTATCGGAGCAAGATCCGCAATAAGGCTGTTGGTGACAAGGACCGTTTTGAACAGGAGGTGATGAATCTGTAAGGCATACATCACATAGGCAAATATACATTTATATATTACCATGAAAAGAATACCTGATTTAAGTTTCTGGAAGTTGTGGAACATCAGCTTCGGATTTTTTGGCGTGCAGATAGCCTATGCCTTACAGAGTGCTAATATTAGCCGTATTTTCGCGACATTGGGGGCCGACCCTCATAGCTTGAGTTATTTCTGGATTTTACCTCCGTTGGCGGGTATTATCGTTCAACCGATTATCGGTGCGTTGAGTGACAAGACCTGGTGCCGTTTCGGCCGACGGATTCCTTATTTGTTTGTGGGTGCCTTGATAGCCGTACTGGTGATGTGCCTGCTTCCGAATGCCGGCAGTTTCGGTATGTCTGTATCGGCGGCGATGGTTTTCGGACTTTTTGCCCTGATGCTCCTCGATACTTCCATCAATATAGCCATGCAACCGTTCAAGATGATGGTGGGCGATATGGTGAACGAAAAGCAGAAAGGATTGGCCTATTCTATCCAGAGCTTTTTGTGCAATGCCGGTAGTCTGGCCGGATACCTGTTCCCGTTTATCTTTGCTGCTGTAGGTATCAGCAATGTGGCACCGAAAGGGGTAATTCCTGATTCGGTTATTTTTTCCTTCTATATCGGTGCGGCCATATTGATTCTCTGCGTTATCTATACTACCGCGAAGGTAAAGGAATATCCTCCCGAACTGTATGCTGAATATCATGGAATCTCGAAGGAAGAGAAACAGGAAAAAGTGAATGTATTCCAGTTGCTGGTCAAGGCTCCGAAAGCATTCTGGACTGTAGGACTGGTACAATTCTTCTGTTGGGCGGCCTTCATGTTCATGTGGACATATACAAACGGTACGGTAGCTGCCAATGTATTCGGTACCCCTGCTGTAGAAGTCGTGAAAGATGGTGTCACTCATTGGGTATTGGATACGCAGTCTTCGCAATATCAGACTGCAGGCGACTGGGTAGGTATCTTGTTCGCTGTACAGGCTATTGGTTCTGTTATCTGGGCGGCAGTGATGCCTTCTATCCCGAACCGTAAGTTTGCCTATGCGCTGAGCCTTGTATTGGGCGGTATCGGTTTCATCTCTATCTCTTTCACTCACGACCAGTACATGATGTTCATTCCTTTCCTGCTGATAGGCTGTGCGTGGGCTGCCATGTTGGCCATGCCGTTTACTATCTTGACCAACGCTTTGACTGGAGGTCACATGGGAACATACTTAGGTTTGTTCAACGGAACCATCTGTGTGCCTCAGATTGTTGCGGCTATTACAGGAGGATGGATTCTGAAGAGCTTTACGCATGAAGGCAGTGTACCGCCGGAAGTGAACATGCTGGTATTGGCGGGTGTCTTGTTGATAGTAGGAGCCTGTTGTGTAGGAATCATTAAAGAACATAAGGCTGTTGCTTAACTTTCATAGAGGCATAACTCAAGTAAGGCTGCTCTGACAGATGTTGTCCGGGTGGCCTTATTTGTTTGGAGAAAATAGAAATCCCCTTCTTCCTTTATCCCGGTGAAGGTATCAGAAAGAAGGGGATTTATGGGGAAGGAGGCTGGGCCTCTTTCAGTGGTTCAGTCTGTAGGCGGGTTGATATTATCAGTAACGTCCGCTCTCATCAATCATCCGAATGATTTCTTCGTTGAACTCGGTCTGTTTCATCAGTCTTTCCAACGTGATGTGCATGCGCCAGCGCCAGTAGTGGCGTGGATTGGCCGGTATGTTGATACGTTCGCTGTCCACATTCGGGTTACGCAACTCTTCGTCCATGGCAGTCCAGTCCTGCCAGGTCAGTATACACAGCATGGAAGGAGACTTGAGGTGGTGTTCGATGACTTCCTTGCAGAGCCATCCCGGAGCCTGCTTGGGAACGTCGCCCCAATGTCCCAGTTCCGAGTGGTAGAAATGCTCGGTTACGGTAGCGTCTTCTTCCCACCAGCCGCGAAGGGTAGACATATCGTGTGTACCGATGGTACATACCGAGCGGAGCGGGTAAGCGTATACATGGCCGAATTCGCATTTCGGGTCTTTCGGCATGCGCTGGATTTCCAGTGACAGAATCTGCAGCTGGTCCATTACCCAAGGCACACAGTCGGGAACCATTCCCAAATCTTCGCCGCATACCAGCATCGGGGTAGACTGGGTGAGGATAGGAAGCTTCTTCATGGCTTCACTGTACCAGAATTCGTTGTGGCGCTGGTAATAATAGTGGTTGTAGAGGCGGTTGAAGGCTTCTTTCTCATTCCAGGTTAAGCGGTTGAAGATATAGTCGTTCTGTACGGCAATGCGTGGATGATACATATCCGGATTCTTGCGGTCTGGAACGAACAGTACGTTGCTGATGAGCGCATACAGTCCTTCTTTCAGGTTGAGGCTGTCTACATCGGTCTTGCCGGCAAAGAAAGCTTCTACTTTCCGTTGGGTATCGAATTCCGGACGCATGGCATAGATGTCATGGTGACGGTGTACCACGAAGTTTTCCTTGACGTAATTGACCTTGTCGCCGAACATGGTCTGCAGCATGTATTCGTTGATGAACGGCTGGGTCATGAACTCCTTGTTGAAATCCAGACCGAAGCTGCGGATTTCTTCCGGACTCATCGGTAAGGCCGGAGAGAATTGTCCCAACAGACCGTGTACCGAGTGGGTCGGGATTTCCCAGATACGGAAGAAGCCTAAGATATGGTCGATACGGTAGGCTGTGAAGTATTCGGCCATCTTCGAGAAGCGCAGGCGCCACCACTGGTAATTGTCTTTTTCCATGACTTCCCAGTTGTACGTAGGCAATCCCCAGTTCTGTCCCTTGGTAGAGAAGGCATCGGGTGGAGCACCTGCCTGACCGTTCATGTTGAAGTAATAAGGTTCTGTCCATGCTTCTACGCTGGTGCGGCTGATACCGATAGGGATATCTCCTTTGACGATGACACCCTTGCTACGGCCGTAGTCGCAGGCTTTCAGCAGTTGTACATGCAGGCTGTACTGTACGAAGTAATGGTAGGCTATGTCCTCATAGCTTTCACTTTCCGGATCGCAGAGTGCTTCGATTTCTTCTTTCTGATAGTCTGCATATTCCGGCCAGGTAGTGAACTCGGGGGTACCGTATTTTTCACGCAGGAAGCAGAATGCCGCATAAGGCAACAGCCAGTTTTTGTTGTCGGCAAAGAACTGCTGGAAATCTTTTGAGCTTAGTATGGCTTCTTTTTCCTGCTTGAATATGGCTTTCAGGTAGTTACGCTTATGCAGGTTCACTTCTTCGTAGTCGACCTGTGGCAGGGCATTCAGACGGATTCTTTCTTTCTCGAAACGTGCGGCAGCTTCTTTATCCTTCAGAGCCGGAAGTTGGCGCAGGTCGGTAAACATCGGGTGGAAGGCGTAGATAGAGATACTGCTGTATGGATAAGAGTCTGTCCATGTACCTGTCATGGTCGTATCGTTGATAGGCAGAATCTGTACAGCTTTCTGGTGAGTCTGGGCAGCCCATTCGATGAAGGTCAGCAAATCTCCGAAGTCACCTACACCGAAGCTTCCTTCCGAGCGGAGTGAGAATACCGGAATGGCTGTTCCTGCTATCTTGGTGGCCGGTAAGTTGAAGAATACTTCACTTTCCATCGGCAGATAGGTTTCTCCCCGTAGCAGAGGCTGGATGTGGAAAGTACGGTTCGGACCGCTTTCCCATTCTTCTACGGCACCGGTCTTTGCATTGATGGCGGCAAATTTGTATTCGAAGGGGAAGGTAAGCGAGGAGGCATCCAGAGTGATGTGCCATACGTTAGGCTGTACCTCGTACATCCGTAACGGGCGGCAGTATTCCCAGTTGCCTAAAGCGTTGCAGCTGCCTATGATACCCAGTTCCTGTTTCTTGTTGTAGAGTTCCGGGCAGAGAGCGCGGAAGGTGATGCAGTTGCCCACATGGTTGTTCAGCTGGTTGGGCTTGACGCACGGATGCGGCTCATTGAAAGCCGAACTATATTTGTACGAAGCGGCTGGCAGGTCACGCCAACAATCGTCCATGATGTAATGGGTCTGCTGGGCATTCCCTATATCGAAAGAATGCGGAATGGCTCCGAACTCCTTACGTACACAAACTCCGTTGCAGAAAACTCCATACCGATAAGTGACCTGTACACATGCGACAGGTGCTTCATAGTTGGTTGTGCCTATCCAGTTGTTACCGTCGCGGGTAGAGAGAGCGATAGGATGTTCGGTGTCATCGTTCAGGATGACCCGGATGTCTTCTCCCCATACCGTACGATATTGGATACGAAATGTCAGTTTCATATTTTTCGAGGTATTAGTTTGGATTTGTTCTTTTCCCAAATGTACTAAATAAAGTGGAACTAACTTTTTCCTGTGACGAAAATATAAGTTGTTTATCTAAAAAAAGCCTCTACAGGGCTTCCTGGGCCGATTTTCAGGAATGAAAATATAAACGAAGAAAGGGAATAAAAAAACTCCGGAAACCCGATTGGCTCCGGAGTTCTCCTCATTTTGTAAGATGTGAGGGAAAAGTTAATAAAAGATTAAGTACTGAAAATGCGTCCTTATGCATCGATGTTTGCATAAGTGGCATGTCTTTCGATGAATTCGCGGCGTGGCGCTACATCATCACCCATCAGCATAGAGAAGATATAGTCGGCTTCTGCTGCGTTTTCGATGTTTACCTGTTTCAGGATACGGGTTTCCGGATTCATGGTTGTTTCCCACAGCTGTTCCGGATTCATTTCACCCAAACCTTTGTAGCGCTGTGTATGAATACCGTTTTCCGTACCGTCGCCATACCGTTGCATGAAGTTCTGGCGCTCTTCGTCGGTATAGCAGTATTCGCTGATCTTACCTTTGGTACATTTGTACAGAGGCGGATTGGCGATGTAGAGGTGTCCTCCCTGGATGACTTCCGGCATGTAGCGGTAGAAGAGAGTCATGATAAGGGTGTCGATGTGTGAACCATCGACATCGGCATCGGTCATGATGATGACCTTGTGGTAACGCAGTTTCTCGATGTTCGCCTTCTTGCTGTCTTCTTCACCGTCTACTCCGAAACGTACGCCCAGTGCCTGGATGATGTTGTTCACTTCATCGCTTTCGAAGGCCTTGTGCCACATGGCTTTCTCTACGTTCAGGATTTTACCGCGCAGTGGAAGGATGGCCTGGAACTGACGGCTACGTCCCTGCTTGGCAGAACCGCCGGCCGAATCACCCTCGACGAGGAACAGTTCGCATTCTTCCGGTACACGGCTGGAACAGTCGGCCAGCTTACCCGGCAGACCGCCTCCGCCCATCGGGCTCTTGCGTTGTACGGACTCGCGGGCCTTACGTGCAGCCACACGGGCTGTAGCGGCCAGAATCACTTTATCTACGATTGTTTTGGCTTCTTTCGGATGTTCTTCCAGGTAGTTGGTCAGTGCTTCGCCCACAGCCTGGTTTACAGCACCGCTGACTTCGTTGTTACCCAGTTTGGTCTTGGTCTGTCCTTCGAACTGAGGTTCAGACACTTTTACCGAGATGACCGCAATCAGACCTTCGCGGAAATCCTCTCCGGAAATTTCCACTTTCGCTTTTTCGAGGGCCTTGCTGTCTTCGGCATATTTCTTCAGCACACGGGTCAATGCCATACGGAAACCGGTTTCGTGTGTACCGCCTTCGATGGTATTGATGTTGTTGACGTATGAATGCAGGTTTTCACGGAATCCGGTGTTGTACATGATGGCACATTCGATAGGGATTCCTTGCTTTTCGGTGTTCAGATAGATGACATCCTCGATGAGCGGTGTGTTGCTGGAATTCAGGAAACGTACAAACTCTTTCACACCTTCTTCCGAGTGGAAAGTTTCCTGTTTGTAGTTGCCGTCTTCTTCCTTGACGCGCTTGTCGGTCAGAGTAATGGTGATACCCTTGTTCAGGTAAGCCAACTCGCGCATACGTGCCTGCAGGATGCTGTATTTATATTCGGTTACCGTAAAGATGCTTCCGTCCGGCCAGAATGTCTGTTTTGTACCGGTGATGTCACAGGTACCGATTTCTTTGACCGGGTAGAGGGGCTTACCGCAGGCATATTCCTGCTGGTAGACTTTTCCGTTGCGGAAGACGTTTGTTGTCATGTGGGTTGACAGGGCGTTCACGCAGGAAACACCTACACCGTGCAGACCGCCGGAAACCTTATAGGAACCTTTGTCGAATTTTCCTCCGGCATGCAGGACTGTCATGACGACTTCCAGTGCCGACTTCTTCTCTTTCTCATGAAAGTCTACAGGAATACCGCGCCCGTTATCCTGTACGGTAATTGAATTGTCTTCGTTGATGGTTACTTCTATGTGGGTACAGAAACCGGCGAGGGCCTCATCTATTGAGTTGTCTACAACCTCATAAACCAGGTGGTGCAGACCCTTTTCACTGATATCGCCGATGTACATGGCGGGACGTTTACGAACAGCTTCCAGCCCTTCCAGAACCTGGATACTACTGGCCGAATAGCTGTTTCCGCTGTTTGGTGTCAGTTCTTCACTCATGTTGTTATTTTCGATTTTTTGATTGTTCAAAGATACTAAAAAACAATGAATGAGACGAACTTTCGGTGGCTAAAAATGTTGAAAATCGGGAGGTATATAAACGACAAAAGGCTGGAAAAATCCAGCCTTAATATCTTTAGAAGTTCAAGCAATTACTTAAGCCAATTTGCTGATGTGTGCAGCCAGTTTTGACTTCAAGTTTGCAGCTTTGTTCTTGTGGATGATGTTGTTCTTAGCCAACTTATCCAAAATTTTCTGTACGCTAGGATACAAAGCTACTGCTTCTGCCTTGTCAGTTGTTGCGCGAAGTTTCTTCACTGCGTTACGCATAGTTTTAGCATAATATCTGTTGTGAAGTCTTCTCTTTTCTTCTTGTCTGATTCTCTTGATAGATGATTTGTGATTTGCCATCTCGACTAATCTTTAATATGTTCGTGATTTTTGTTTATTATGTAGCCCGTGGGGGAATCGAACCCCCCTTTCAAGAATGAAAATCTTGCGTCCTAACCGATAGACGAACGGGCCATCCTTTTTGGCCAGAAAGAACTTCTTGGCTGCTTAGCGAGGAGCGTATCTCTCGTTTGCGGTTGCAAAGGTAGGAAGATTTTTGATACTACCAAAAGAAAACCAACTTTTTTTTCTTTTCCGACCTAATCTTTTTTTAAAAGCTTATCTTTGTCAGCACAAGTTGTCGTGAATAACTTAATGCGGAATAGCCATGTTACAGAAATTGTCGGGAGTCGTATTGCATACGGTAAAATACAATGATAAATCGAATATCGTCCACATCTTTACGGAACAGAGCGGGAAGCTGTCCTTTCTGGTACCCGTTCAACGCTCGCGAAAGTCGACCGTACGTGCTGTTTTGTTTCAGCCGCTGTCGCTGGTAGAATTCGAAGCGGATATCCGTCCCAAGTCGGGGATTCATCCCATTCGTGAGGCTAAGGCTTCGTACATTTTCCATACGCTTCCGTACGACCCGTACAAATCGGCTATTGCCTTGTTTCTGGCAGAATTCCTCTACCGGGCTTTGCGGGAAGAAGGAGAGAATGCGCCGCTTTTTGCCTATCTGGTCCATTCTATCCAGTGGCTGGATGTGTGCGAGGGAAAGTTCGCCAATTTCCATCTGGTGTTTCTGATGCGGTTGTCACGGTTTTTGGGGCTCTATCCGAATACGGACAATTACGTGGAGGGAGATTGTTTCGATTTGTTGAATGCCTGTTTTACCGCTACACCTCCGCTGCACGGGATGTTTGTCCGCCCCCAGGAATCTGCCCACATCTGCCAACTGATGCGGATGAATTATGAAACGATGCATCTCTTTGCCATGAACCGGATGGAACGAAACCGTTGTCTTGATATCATCAACGAGTACTATCGGCTTCACCTCCCTGACTTTCAGGAATTGAAATCTCTTTCGGTCTTACAGGAACTTTTTTGAAAAACCGGTAGTGAAAAATGTCCTCACGTTTTAAGGGAAACATGAGGGCATTTTGATGTAAACGAACGTTTGTTTGCATGAGTACGTACGTTCGTTTTGGAATATGAAAAAAGCGCTGTAAAATCCGGAATTCCTATCCGGGATTTTACAGCGCCTGCTATTACGGTGAGTGGAACCGGCTGCTTGCTGGCAAACGGTTTATCCCAACAGTTCTTTTACTTTGGCTGAGATGGCACGGCCTTCTGCCAGACCGGCCAGTTCTTTACTGGCTACACCCATTACCTTACCCATGTCTTTGCCGCTTGTAGCTCCTACACGGGCAATGATTTCTTTCAGCTTGGCTTCCAGCTCTTCTGCAGAAAGCTGTTTCGGCAGGTAAGTCTCGATGATGCGTACCTGTGCCATTTCTCCTTCTGCCAGGTCGGCACGGCCTTGTCCTTCGTAAACGGCTGCTGAATCCTTACCTTGTTTCACCAGTTTCTGCATGATTTTTACAGCCATGTCATCGGTCAGTGTATCGTTGGCTCCGGGAGCGGTCTTGGCTTCCAGGAATACTTTCTTGATGTTACGCAGTGTTTCCAGTCTCACTTTGTCTTTGGCTTTCATCGCCTCTTTGATATCGTTGCTGATTTGTTCGAATAAATCCATAGTCATTTTATTTTAATGGTTGTCAAAATGTAATTGTCATAGAACCTGCATCGGTAGTGGTAGGTTTCTGCACAATCTTTTCTTCCGCATTGGCCTTGGACTGGATAGCTTCCAGTTCGGCTTTTGTACGTTTATAGGTCGGTGTCGTTTCTACCATACTGATGATGTCATCGTTGTCAAGGTCTTCCTGAGTGAAGATGTAGACATTATGACGGCGTTTCCGGTTGCTGTTCTTCAGGATGTTCGGGCCGTAGAAGTCGCTGCGTCGTTCATCTTTACGCTGTTCTTCTTCTTCCATCTCCTCCAATCGCTTCTGTTCTTCCAGCGTGCGTTTGTTCAGTACGCTGTCCATACCCGGTACGTCTTTGATACCGAATCCGGTTGCCAGAATGGTGAACTTCACTTTCGTTTCCAGCGATTCGTCGATATAAAGACCCCATTTGGTTTCTACGTCCTTGCCGAACTTACTCATGAACTCATGGATTTCATCCATTTCGCCCATCATCAGTTCGCTGTTCGGACTGTAGGTGATGACGAACAATACTTTCTTCGAGTTGAAGATATCGTTGTTGTTCAGCAGCGGTGAATGGAGCGCATCGTTGATGGCTTGAGTGACACGTCCTTCGCCTTCACCGAAACCGGTACTCATGATGGCTACTCCACCGTCTTTCAATACCGTTTTCACATCGTTGAAGTCCAGGTTGATGGTACCGCGTAATGTGATGATTTCGGCAATGCTCTTGGCGGCAGTTGAAAGGGTATCGTCAGCTTTTCCGAATGCTTTCATGACGCTGAAGTCTGAATAGACATCGCGCAGGCGTTCGTTGTTGATGACCAGCAGGGCATCTACATGGTTGCTCATTTCCTCTACACCGTCCAGTGCCTGGTCGATTTTTCGGTTACCTTCGAACAGGAACGGAATGGTTACGATGCCGACGGTCAGAATGCCCATTTCCTTGGCAGTCTTGGCGATGATTGGAGCGGCACCAGTACCTGTTCCACCACCCATACCGGCAGTGATGAAGGCCATTTTACAGCCGTCGTTCAACATGAGTTTGATATCCTCCATGCTTTCTTCGGCAGCTGCCTTGGCACGTTCCGGGCGGTTTCCGGCTCCCAGACCTTCGCTACCCAGCTGGAGCTTGATAGGAACAGGCGATTCATCGAGCGCCTGATTATCTGTATTGCAGACCACGAACGTTACATCGTGGATACCTTCTCTGTACATGTGGTTGACGGCATTGCCACCGCCACCTCCTACACCGATCACTTTGATGATGTGGGGAGCGTCTTTCGGAAAATCGAAAGGCATTGTTGTTTCTTCAGACATAATGTAATCGTATTATGTGGTGAATAATCGTATTTCCTTAATTCTTCGGGTCTTCAAACATATCTTCAGAAATCTGGCTGAACTTCTTTTTCCATTTGTTGAACCACTTGTTTTCTTCCTTCTGCTTGTTGAACTCGTCTTTCAACCGTGAAATCTCTTCTTTCTTCGATTCGATGTTCAAGGCTGAGGCTTCTTCCAAAGCCGTGATGGCCTCGTTGTATTTTTTATTCTCGGCCTGCATCTTTGCTTTGGCAATCAGTTCGGTACATTTCTCTTCTTTTCTACGTGCGGCTTCTTCGGCTTCGCGGCGTGCAGCTTCTTCCCGGGCCTGACGCTCCCGTTCCAGTCTTTCCTGTTCTTCCTTACGCTTGCGTTCCTCCTCTTTCTGTCTGGCCTCCTGCTCTTTGGCTTGGATTTCATCGATGAAATTGGTCTGATAGCCTCTTGGGTCTATTCTGCAGCAGTTGTCTTTTCCTGCGGCAAGGATACCTATCAGCGTATTCTGACTTCCGTCTTTCGGAAGTTTGATGTCGCCCACCAGTGTAATATCACCTGCCTTGGCAATACGTACCTTATCAATCTTTGTGATACGCGTAAAAGCCTGGTCGATATTCCGCATGTTTGAGGCTCCACCTGTCAGTATGACTCCAGCCAGCAGTTTGTCACCGTATTGTGAAGTCATAATCTGGTTCCATACGTTGGTCAGGATTTCATTGGTACGGGCTTCTACAATTTCTTCCAGCAGATGAGCAGGAATGGAACATTTGCCGTCCAGGTTGTATTCCTTGGAGGTTTCTGTCTCGTCTTCTGAAGGCTCGGTAAAGGCACTTGCAAAACGGAGCTTCAGTTGTTCGGCGTCTTCCTCTTCAATCTGTTGGCTGGTGATATCTTTGGTAATGTTGCTGCCACCCAACGGAATGACTGCCAGATGACGGAGGATATTGCTCTTATAAACGGAAACAGTTGTCGTATCTGCACCGAAATCTACAAGAGCACATCCTGATCGTTTTTCACTGTTGGTCAGTACAGTGTTGGCGGTCATTAGCGGAGATATGAAGTAGTCGGCTATTTCATATCCGGCTTGCTTGAAACACTGCTTGATGTTACCTTTCAGTGAATGGCGTGCTATAATATTCAGGAAATGTCCTTCGATTCTGTCGGCAGGAATACCTACCGGTTCTGTCAGAAGATTGTTTCCTACTTTATATTCTTGAGGTTCAACCGCCAGAATCTCCTGGTCAATGAGTGGAAATTCACGGTTGTCTTGCATCATAGAGTCAATCAAGGCTTGAGATATCTTGGTATCTTCGCCCAGTTGTTTGGTCTCGGTATTGTACAGGCTTCTTACGGATTGTCCCCCTATACCTACGTACACTTTTTTGATAGAAGCTTGCAGCTTTTCCTCTAACCGTCTAATGACAGAGGTAAGGCTTTGAGTCGTCTTATCCAGATTGTAGATTGCCCCTTTCTTGATGCAATCGGACGAACGCTCGCTGGCATATGCGAGAATCTGGATGCTTCCGTCCGCATTCTTCTTTCCTGCAATGCCTGTTATCTCTGTAGATCCCAGTTCAATTGCTACAATAAAATCTGTTGCTGCCATATCTTACTTCTCTTTTTTGGTACAGATAATCTGGTTATTAAATTCTATGCTGATTCGCTCGTACTTGTTCCATCCTACCCGGTTCAAGGCTTCGTTGTAGAAAATCTTCAGTCTCCTGAACTTTTCCTGATAGTTCTCGCCTTTCCCTAGGAAGATAAGATGGTCTCCTACCCGGGGAACAAGTTCCAGCTCCTTTTTAGAAGTGACGTTGATTTGTTCAATCTGGGACTTCCAGAAAGGGTCGGTCTGTAAGTACAAAGCCAGTTCGTACAGCTCTTTGCGTGCGAACTTTCTATCGATAAAGCCGGTTGCTACAGCTACATGGACAGATGTACCTTGTACCGGCATAATTTTCCCTTTATGATCTATGTAGTAGTCGTCACCGTTACTGCTCATGATTCGTAGCAAAGGAATTCGTTGGTAGACTTCTACGTGTACCTTCCCTCCGGAAGTAAGATAGCATTCTGCTTCCGAAATGAAAGGATGGTTGTCAAGCGCTTTTTCCAAAGCACGTACGTTGATGTCTCCCAAACGTTTGCCTTCAGGATATAGTTTACTGTTCTTCAGGATGTTTTTAATCCCGTTAGGCGTAATATAACCATAGTCAACACTATCCTTTACAGTCAATTCCATACCCTTGCAGACCTCATTGTCAGGCTTGCGGTTCATGGTGGTAATCGCTACGACCAGATAGCCGATTACCAATATCGATAAACAGAGTATGAAAATTCGTTTTATCATTTATTCTTCAGTAATTCAGAAATTTGTGGTATGTAATTGTCAATGTCTCCAGCTCCCAAAGTAATCAGAACCTCCAGATGCTTGTTTTTCAGCAAATCTAACAGGTCTTCTTTCTTGCACAGGCATTTTTCGATACCTGGGCGGAGGTTGTCATAAATCAACTGACTGGTTATACCCGGAATAGGTTGCTCACGGGCCGGATAGATATCCAGCAGAATCACTTCGTCCAACAGCGAAAGGCTGTCTGCAAATTCTTTGTAGAAATCGCGGGTACGTGTATACAAGTGAGGCTGGAAAATCGCGGTAATCTTTTTATCCGGATACAAAGTGCGGATAGAAGTAACGCTCTGTCTGATTTCGGCCGGATGGTGCGCATAATCACTTAGCAGTACGATGCGGTCATTCTTTATCTTGAAATCGAACCGGCGGTCTACACCTTGGAAAGTAGCCATGGCGGTACGGATTTCTTCGGCAGTAGCACCACCTATCTGGGCCAGAGCCATTGCTGCTACTCCGTTCTCGATATTCACATAGACAGGAACTCCCAAACGGATATCGGCAATATTGCCCAAAGGTGAAATGAAATCGAAAGTGATTTCACCATTGGCTATACGGATGTTTTCTGCGTGGAAATCCCCTTCATCGTTGGAGTAGGTATATACCGTTACTCCAGGTTGTACGTCCGGCTGGAGGTCAATCCCTTTCTTGATAATCAGGTAACCGTCTGGCCGAATCAAAGATGTGTATTTACGGAAACTTTCTACGTAAGCTTCGTGGGTACCGTAGATATCCAGATGGTCAGAGTCCGTAGCGGTAATTACAGTGGCATAGGGAGTCAGCCAGTGGAAAGAACGGTCGAATTCGTCTGCTTCAATGACTACGAGGTCACTCTTGTCAGAAAGAAGCAGGTTCGTTCCGTAATTCTTGGAGATACCTCCTAAAAAGGCATTACATGTCACGTGTGACTGGTGCAACAGATGGGCGGCCATGGTGGAAGTTGTGGTTTTTCCATGGGTACCTGCTACACACATACCTCTTTCTGTGCGTGTCAACATTCCTAGAACCTGTGCCCGTTTCTGAATTTCAAAACCGTTTTCACGGAAATAGGTCAGTTCCTGATGGTTTGCTGGAATAGCCGGCGTGTATATGATGAGTGTCGTTTCCGGTTGTTTGAAATCGTCCGGAATGAGTGCAGTGTTTTCTTCGTAATGGATAGCCGCCCCTTCTTCATTCAGTTTTTGGGTCAGTTCACTGGGAGTACGGTCGTATCCTGCTACCTTCTTTCCTTTGGACAGAAAATAGCGGACCAACGCACTCATTCCGATGCCTCCGGCACCGATGAAGTAGACAGCTTTCAAGGTATTAACGTTCATTTTTCTTCTGGTAATTTACGGCTAGCTTATAGACTTCTTGGGCAATGACATTGGCAGAATCTTTGAAAGCCAGCTTCGCAATGTTTGTACTTAATTTTGTTAGTGTTTCCGGTTGCTGTACCGTCTGGATAGCCAAATCAAGCAGTTTCTCTTCGGCCTCCATATCCTTTACGTAAAGGGCAGCATCTTTGTTGACCAATGCTAACGCATTTTTTGTCTGATGGTCTTCTGCTACATTGGGTGAAGGTACTAAAATTACCGGTTTCTGCAATAGGCAGAATTCTGAAATGGAGCCTGCACCTGCACGGCTGATAACCAAATCTGCGGCGCTGTATGCGGCAGCCATGTCGGAGATAAAATCTGTGGTGTGCAGCATAGGTAAGTCTCCGGCCTTGGTTACCGTTGCCTTGGCTTCTTCAATATAGAATTTTCCGGTCTGCCAGATAAACTGCACTCCAGACATCTTGATTTTCTCCAGTCCGTGCATGACACAATTGTTGATAGTCCGTGCTCCAAGGCTTCCACCTACAATCAGTATTGTTTTCTTCTGAGGGTCGAGGCCGAATGATTGGATAGCAGCTTCCCTGCTCAGTGTATGATTCAATAATCCCTGACGGACGGGGTTACCGGTCAGGATAATCTTGTCTTTTTCAAAGAAGCGTTCCATACCTTCGTAGGCTACACAAATCTTGCAGGCCTTTTTAGCTAGCAGCTTATTGGTGACACCGGCGTATGAATTCTGTTCTTGAATCAATGTCGGGATTCCCATCATTCCTGCCATTTTTAAGGTTGGTCCACTGGCATAACCGCCTACACCGACTGCAGCATGGGGCTTGAAATCCTTGATGATTTGTCGTGCTTTCAGTTGGCTCCGTACCAGTTTAATCAGTACACTGATATTCTTCCATAGATGTTTGCGGTCGAATCCGGCAACGGGTAAACCTATTATCTGGTAGCCAGCGGCTGGAACACGATGCATTTCCATACGTCCTTCAGCTCCAACAAATAAGATTTCAATGTCGGGATGTTGCGCTTTCAGGGCGTTTGCGATGGAAACGGCCGGGAAAATGTGTCCTCCGGTTCCGCCTCCGCTGATGATTATGCGTATCTTTTCTTCCATAAACTCTTCCATTTCTCTGCAAAGTTAGGAATAAACTCGTAAAATAGTTATTCTTAGACTTTTTTATACACTTTTTCCTTCAGTTTTCGGTGTGGTAGTTGTTTCATCCGTAATTTCTTGAACTTGTTTGTTGCCTATTTCGGCAGCCTGCTGTAAAAGACTGACTGCGGCAGCCTTTACTTCGTTCTGTTTTTCTGCCTCTTCTGCCTGTGCCTCTTCCTGGTTGTCTACATAACGGCTGACTGCCAGAATCAGTCCGATGTAGGCGCTGTTGATTAAGGTCGAAGTTCCTCCTTTACTGATCATTGGTAATGGTTGACCGGTTACGGGAATGATACCTACGGCCACCAGCATGTTAAACATGGCCTGCAGTACAATCAGGGTTCCGAAACCGATAATCATCAGGCTGAAATAGGTGTTGTCACATTTCCGGACAATCTTGGCGATACGGGTCAACAGCAATATATAAAGAAGGGCAACGCAGGCTCCTCCTACCAACCCCAGTTCTTCGATGATAATCGCATAGATAAAATCGGAGAATGCTTGAGAAAGGAAGTCACGTTGTACACTGTTTCCGGGTCCTTTCCCCAATACGTGGCTACTGGCTATGGCGATGTTGGCATGAGCAATCTGGGCATCCTTGTCAATATCGAATTTGGCAGCAGGAATTTCTTCTCCGCTGAAATGGTTTTCCAGACGTGATTGCCAGGTCGTCATTCGGTGTAGCCCGATGTCATCCCAAGTCTGAGCCGGAACTTTTTCGATGATTGTTACGCAAATCAGCACGAAACCTACAGCGATTCCTACCAGTGAACCTAATTGTTTAAACGGTACACGTCCTATGAACATCAGCAGCAGAACAGTGGTTGCCAGCAATAAGGCAGTGGACAGATTCTCTGTGAAAATCAAGGCACAGGTAATTCCTGTCACCCAAAGGATATATTTGAACGCCCGTTTATTGGCTCCATTCTCTTCTTGCAGTCGAGAAAGAATATATGCTACCGTAATAATGGTGGCCATTTTAGCCACTTCCGATGGCTGAAACCTGAAGAATCCCAAATCAATCCATCGTTTGGCTCCATTGGTCAGCGCACCGATGATGAATACGGCTATCAACATGGCCCACGAGAGGGGGAGCAATGCGTTGAAAGCCTTGAACCACCGTGTCGGTATGTTGTGTGCGATAATGACCACCACGGTACCTGTCATCAGTAGTAACATATGGGTAGTGATAGGTCCCCAATGGTCGCCGCTCTTGTATGTCAAGGTACTCGACGCACTGAACACCTCAATGATTGAGATGAGACAAAGCAACAGGTAGATGATCCATACTACCTTGTCACCTTTAAACAGGTTTTTCAGTAAATCCATCTTTGGGTATTTTGATTTATAGTTTGTTTACACATGCTTTGAATTGATCACCACGGTCCTCGTAGCTTTTGAACAGGTCGAAGCTGGCACAGCAAGGACTCAGCAGGACTGTTTCACCCTTCTGGGCCATCTGATAGGCTGCATTTACCGCATCCTGCATGCTCTGTACATCTACAATCGGTAAGCCGAAGCTATCAAAGAAGGCATGAAGCTTTTCGTTGTGCAGACCCAGGAATATCAGACCGGAACATTTTTCTTTCACCAGTTGGGCGATTTCGTTATAATCGTTTCCTTTGTCTTTTCCTCCCAAAATCAGTACTGTTTTTGTCTTCATGCTTTGCAAGGCATACCAGCAGGAGTTGACATTCGTAGCTTTGGAATCGTTGATGTATTCCACTCCACGTACGCGGGCTACTTTTTCCAGACGATGTTCCACGCCTTTAAAATCGCTCAAAGCTTCCCGGATACATTCGTTCCGGATACCGGCGATGTTGGCAGAAATACCGGCAGCCATGGAGTTGAACAGGTTGTGGGTCCCGGTCAATGCCAGTTCTTCCTGCTCCATGTTGAAGGCTATGGGGCGGGTGAAGTACACCTTATTCTGTTCAACGAAAGCAGCCGCGCCTTCCTCTTTCTTCTCGGCAAATGGGTAATATTGTCCGTGTATACCGTATTTATGGAGTTCACGCTGAATGACCGGGTCATCGTTCCAGAAGATGAAGGCATCTTCGTTTGTCTGGTTTTGGATGATACGGAACTTTGCATCTACATAGTTCTGTAGTTCGTAATTATAGCGGTCCAGATGGTCTGGCGTGATGTTCATCAATACGGCAATGTTTGCATGGAACTTGTACATGTTGTCCAGTTGGAAACTGCTCAGCTCAATGACATAGTAGTCATAATTGCATTCCGCTACCTGATAAGCCAGACTTTGACCGATGTTTCCTGCCAGTCCCACATTCAGACCGGCTTTCTTGAAGATATGGTAAATCAGTGAGGTAGTTGTCGTCTTACCGTTACTACCTGTGATACAAATCATTTTGGCATTGGTATACCGTCCGGCAAATTCGATTTCCGAAATAATCGGTGTACCTTGTGCTTTCAGTTTCAGAATCATTGGAGCATCGTTGGGGATACCCGGGCTTTTGATGATTTCGTCCGCATTCAGAATCAGCTCTTCGGTATGTTTCCCTTCTTCCCACTGGATGCCTCTCTCATTCAGCATGTTCTTGTATTTGTCCTTAATTTGGGACATGTCTGAAACAAAGGTATCGAATCCTTGTTTCTGTGCCAGTACGGCAGCTCCCGCGCCGCTTTCACCGGCTCCTAAGATGACAATTCTTTTTGCCATGGCTTTTTATCTTATCTTTAACGTTATAATAGTTATTGCAGCTAATACGATGGTTACAATCCAAAAGCGGACGGTAATCTTCGATTCATGAAATACGCTGTTAGGGCGTGTGAACAAGTACGTACAGCTCGGGTCGAGTTGGGCCATTGTAGTCCGGAAGTGGTCATGAATCGGCGCACGTTTGAATACGCGCCGTTTCAGCCCTTTCTTCTTTCCGGACTGGAAATATTTCACTTGCAGGATTACTGACAGGTTCTCTACCAGGAATACTCCACAGAGAATCGGAATCAGCAGTTCCTTGTGGATGATGATGGCAAACACGGCAATGATACCACCGATAGTCAGACTGCCGGTATCTCCCATGAATACCTGTGCCGGGAATGCATTGTACCACAGGAAACCGATCAGGGCTCCAATGAAGGCACAGATGAAGATAACCAGTTCCTCGCTTCCGGGGATGTACATGATATTCAGATAACCTGCATACTCAATGTGGCTGGATACATAAGCCAGAATACCGAGTGTAACCCCGATGATGGCTGAATTTCCCGCGGTCATTCCATCCATTCCGTCGTTCAGGTTGGCTCCGTTCGATACAGCTGTAACGACAAAGATGGTAATCAGTACAAAGACAATCCATCCGGCTGTCTGGGCATGGTCTCCCATGAAGCCTACGATGTCGGCATAATCCAGGTTGTTGTTCTTGAAGAACGGTATGGTGGTCTTTGTCGATTTCTGATTGTCTGTCTTATGGATGACATTGACAATCTCACCGTTTTTCTGTATTTCGACGTTCTCGCGGATGACGACATCCGGACTCAGGTACAAAGTCATACCGACGATGAATCCTAAGCCCACCTGACCGATAATCTTGAATTTTCCGTGCAGTCCTTCTTTGTCTTTCCGGAATACTTTGATGTAATCGTCCAGAAAACCTAGGGTGCCTAGCCAGACTGTCGTTATCAGCATCAGAATCATATAGATATTGTGCAGTTTACCCAACAGCAGACACGGTATCAAAATGGCTACAATGATGATGATACCTCCCATCGTCGGAACACCTACCTTGTTGACATTGAAAGGGTCAATGGAGGCATCCCGCTGTGTTTCTGTAATCTGCTTTCGCTTTAACAGGTTGATGAAGTATTCACCGAAAATCGATGATATCAGCAGGGACAAGATGACCGCCATCAGCGCTCGGAACGATACATAACCGAACATCCGCGCTCCCGGGAAATCAAATTGCTCTAAATAATTGAACAGATAGTATAACATTGTCTTATCAGATTAATGTTCCTTTTCAAAAATATCCTTTACTATTTCCTTGTCATCAAAATGGTGTTTCACCCCTTTGATTTCCTGGTAGTTCTCGTGGCCTTTTCCGGCTATCAGGATGACATCCCCCCGTTGAGCCAACATACAGGCGGTGCGGATGGCTTCTTTTCGGTCGGCGATGGAGATTACTTTCTGCATGTCTGTATCGGTCAATCCGGCCAGCATATCGTTGATGATATCCTGAGGCTCTTCAAAGCGTGGGTTATCGGAAGTGATGATAACCTTGTCGCTTCGTTTGACAGATTCCTGTGCCATCAGCGGTCGTTTCCCTTTGTCCCGGTTACCGCCGGCACCTACTACGGTGATTACCTGTCCTCTGCCACGAAGTACTTCGTGGATAGCTTCCAAGACATTGACCAATGCGTCCGGTGTGTGGGCATAATCTACGATGGCCGTATAGCCTTTCGGAGAGCGGATGGCATCGAAACGGCCTGATACCGGGCGTAGGGTACTTAGAATCAGCAGTACTTCTTCCGGTTGTTTACCCAGCAGACAAGCGGCTCCATACACAGCCAGAAGGTTGGAGGCGTTGAACCGGCCGATGAACTGTACATTCACTTCGCGGTTGTTGATATCCAGCAACATCCCTTCGAATCCGTCTTCCAGTACTTTCCCCTTGAAATCGGCCAGGGTACGCAGAGAGTAGGTTGCTGTTTTCGCTTTGGTGTTTTGTACCATAACCATACCGTTCTTATCATCCTCGTTGGTCAGCGCAAAAGCTGTTTTGGGCAGATTGTCAAAGAATGCTTTCTTTGCCTTGAGATAATTCTCAAAAGTCTTGTGGTAATCCAGATGATCGCGGGTGATGTTGGTGAAGATACCGCCGGCAAATTTCAATCCGCCGATACGTTTCTGTGCCACCGCATGCGAACTGACCTCCATAAAAGCATATTTGCAGCCTTCGTCCGCCATTCTTCCCAATAGCTTGTTCAGGGTGATCGGGTCAGGGGTCGTATGGTCGGTTGGAATAGCTTCTCCGTCGATGTAATTGCATACGGTCGAAATCAGTCCTACTTTGTAACCGAACTGACGGAACATATTATATAATAAGGTGGCGACAGTCGTTTTCCCGTTAGTACCGGTTACTCCTACCAGATCTAATTTGGATGTCGGGTCTCCATAATAGTTGGTGGCCAGTCTTCCTACCGCATCTTCAGTGTCGGTAACCTGGATGTAGGTTACTTCCGGATGCAGTGTTTCCGGCAATGTCTCGCAGACAATCGCTGCTGCACCTTTCTCAATGGCTTTCCCAATGTAGGTATGACCATCGGTTTGTGTCCCTTTTACCGCAACGAAAAGGTGTCCTTTTTCGATGAGGCGTGAGTCTATGTTGATACCGGTTATTTCCAGTTCTTGGTTACCTGTAATTGAACAGGTCTTGATGTTCTTGAGAATAATCTCCAGTTTCATATCTATATCAATGGTTAAGTGTCAATGTTATGGTTTGTCCTTTCTTGAATGAAGAGCCCGGAGTCATGTTTTGGGCAGTTACCCGGCCTACTCCAGTCAGATGTACTTTCAGTCCCATACTTTCCAGCAGGTAGACTGCATCCTTGGCTCCCATTCCTCGTACATTCGGAATCAGACTTTTGCTTTTCTTTACCTTTTCGAAGGTTGCATAGTTGGCAGAAGTCTGTGCTTTCCCCCAGATGGGGCCTTCGCCTTTCAGGGAACTTCCGTTGTTGCTTACGTTCAATGCCTGCAGTACGTAGGCCGCTTCTTTGATGTCACCGTTCTTGATGTCGGGCACCAGAATGGCCGTCGAATCTTTGGCATGTGCCAGGTCACGGTACAGGTGCTTTGCATAGACCCGTTCGGCGATGCGGCTGAACACGCTACCGGCCTGTAGACCTCCGGATGCAGGACCGTGAGGTATTTCAATCTGAACCAGACAGCTGTATTTCGGAGCTTCCGAAGGGAAATATCCACAGAAACTGACCATATATTTCACACCTCCGCTCTTATAGCCGGCGGCTCCTTGTGAAATCTGTGCGGTTCCTGTTTTCCCGGATACATTGAATTGTTTGCTTCCTGCAGGTTTGGCCAATCCTTCGGATACCACTTTCTGCAAGATTGTTCGTATCTGGGTCAGGGTGGTGTCCGAACAGATTTTCGGATTCACGACCTCGGTAGGATATTCTTCTACAATGTCCCCGTCCTTGGCAATGGCTTTTACGAACTTCGGCTTTACCATGACCCCATTATTGGCAATGGCGTTGTAGAAGTTCAGAATGTAGATGGGTGGTATCTGTGTTTCATATCCGATACTCATCCATGGCAGGGTAGTCTTGGCAAAATAACGCTCTTTCGGGCCGAGAATGCGTGGACTGGCTTCTCCTACGAATCCTAGGTTCAGAGGCTTGTCGATGCTCATACGCCGTAGACCGTCGACGAATTTCTGCGGATTGTCCCGATAGAACTTGTCGATGATGCTGGATACACCTACATTTGAAGATACCTCCAGAATCCGGGTGACATCAATTTTCCCATAGCCGCCCCGGTGCCAGTTCCAGTCTCTCATCCAGCTGCCGTGCATGTTGACGATACCGCTCTGGGTGTCTACTTCGTAATCGGGTGTGATGTATTTGTCTTCCAAGGCTACCATGATAGAAGCTGTCTTGAAGGTAGAACCCGGTTCCATCAGGTTACTTACAGCCAGATTCTTCATTTCGTAATAATTGCCGTCGCCTCCCCGGGTCATGTTCACGTTGGCTTTCACATCACCGGTAGCTACATCCATGACGATGGCAACTCCCCACACGGCATTCAGGTTCTTCAATTGGTCCACCAATGCTTTTTCCGCGATATCCTGGATACCTACATCGATGGTCGTAATGATATCATAACCGTCTACTGCCGGTTTGTCTACGATATTCAGGTACTTGTTCATCACTTTCTGGCGGTGTGTGATACCGTCCGTACCGCGCAGAATGGAATCGTAAGTCAGTTCCAGACCGTTTTTTGCCCCTTGAGCCATATCCGGATACATGTCTCCCAATGTTCGCATGGCTAATGAACCGAACGGTTTTTTGCGCTGGTTGAAAGCCAGTTCGTGGAAGCCTCCCTTATACTTGCTCAGGTTGAATACGGGTAATTCTTTGACCTGCTTATATTCGATGTAAGAGATTCGTTTCGGGTAGAGCAGGTAATTGCGGCTTTTTTCCCGGCGCCCTTGCAGGATATGTTTCCGGAAAGCTTCAGCACTTCTGTCCGGAAGAATCTGGTGTAATCCTTCGCATATTTCAGTCAGGTGTGCCATCAGTAGGCTGTCTTTTTCTTTCCCTCCAGCCAGGAAGTCCATGTAAATCTTATATTCCGGAAGACTGCTGGCCATCAGTTTTCCGTCCGAGGAAATGATATTCCCCCGGTTCGGGTGTACCACTACGTTTTCTTTGACGAAGCGGTCGGCTACTTCCTCCCAATACCCTCGTTCTGCGAACATAATGAATCCTGCTTTTGCGATGACTGCAATAGCCATCAGTGCCATTACGAACAGAATGATGGTAAAACGTGGTAATATGTCTTTTTGTCCCGGTGCCATAGTTGTACTTTTATTCTTCTTCTTCCTTGATTAAAAAGGGTGGGGTAGCTGCTGTTTGCAGTTGTCTGCCCTCGGCCGAAATATATTCTTCGATGCGTGACTGCCGGCTTTTTTCCGTCAGTTCTGATGAAATGGTCAAGGCATCATATTTGATGTCTGTCAGTTCCTTCTTCAGCCGGTCTATTTCAATCAGTTCCTGCTGGCTGGAATAGCGGTTGTCTATGTATAGAATGGTCAGTATCACAATCAGGATGAGCAGATACACTTGTCTCCGCAGGAAACTGTGCACCAGGATTTCTCCTCCGAGTATACTCCGGAGGCTGATGTGCGATGCTTCTTTCTGTTTGTTGTTCGGTTGTTCCATGCCTTTCGTGTTTTTTATTTCTTTTCTGCAATACGTAATTTAGCGCTTCTGGAGCGTGGGTTACGGGTAATCTCTTCTTCAGAAGGTACAATCACTTTGTTGTTTACCAGTTTGAAAGGTGTCTGTATGTTGCCGAAGAAATCTTTTTCGGCTTTCCCTTCCACGTTTCCGGTCTTCATGACGTTCTTTACCATCCGGTCTTCCAGGGAATGATAGGTGATGATAACGAGTCTGCCTCCCGGTCTCAAAGCTTCGGTAGCCGCATACAACATTTCTTTCAGCGCTTCCATTTCCTGATTCACCTCTATGCGGAGTGCCTGGAATACTTTGGCGAGTTCTTTCTTTTCCCGTTCTTTTCCGAACAGGGGCTTGATGATTTCCAGGAAGTCGCCGATGGTAGCTATTTTCTGTTGCATACGGGCTTTTACTAGTACAGCAGCCAGTTTGCGGCTGTTCTTCAGCTCTCCGTATAGGTAGAAAATGTCTGCCAACCGTTCTTCGTCGTAAGTGTTTACGATGTCTGCGGCCGTCATTCCTGCCCGTTTGTTCATGCGCATGTCCAGCTGTCCGTCGAACCGGAAAGAAAAGCCCCGCTCCGAGTCGTCGAAATGGTGGGAAGAAACACCCAGGTCGGCCAGAATGGCATCCACTTGGTCTACCCCATAATATCGCAGGAAGTTATGCAGGTAGCGGAAATTGCTCCGGACGAATGTGAACCGTTTGTCGTCCACGATGTTGCGCTCGGCATCCTGGTCCTGGTCGAAACTGAACAGTCTGCCTGTGGCGTCCATGGCGCTCAAGATTCCTTTTGAGTGTCCCCCTCCTCCGAATGTAACGTCTACATAAGTCCCCCCTGGCTGTATGTGCATACCCTCGATGCTTTCATGCAGGAGTACGGGGACGTGGTATGTCTGTTCTGCTTCGTTCATTTTTCTTGACAGTTTTTGTAAAATTTCTTTTTATAATATATCAAGGTGTAAAATTAGACAATTCCGTAAAAACAGCCACTATGTTCAAGCAATTATTTTCCGAGAAGTTATCAACAGGTTGTTGATTGGCGGACCCTTTATTCGGCTGTTTTTCCATTTGAATGGTTTTGCCCCTTGTGATAATACACAAAAGTATACAGACGTGTGCAAGAAATGCCCGTAATTGTCATCATTTATCAGTTTTTTAGGTCTGAAAAGTGTATTTTTTGGTCGTGAATGAGTAATTTTTCAGTCGTGAATGAGTAATTTTTCAAAAGATAAGTTACTTTTGCAAAGAAAACCTAATATGAAGTGATGGCAGACAATTCGATTTTTTTAATTGACATAGACAAGGTCCTTCGGGAAAAGGCGGGGAAAAAGGCCAAACGGATTCCCCGGTTCGTCGTGTCATATTTGAAACGTATTGTGCATCAGGATGAAATCAACAGTTTTCTGAAGGGCGTTTCCGATAAGACGGGAGTCGATTTTCTGAAGGCATGTATGGATTATCTTGATGTGAAGCTGGAGGTAAACGGTCTGGAGAATTTGCCTCAAGAGGGCTTGTGTACCTTTGTTTCCAATCACCCGTTGGGCGGTCAGGATGGAATAGCGTTAGGGTATGTGCTTGGAACCCACTATAACGGGCGTATCAAATATCTGGTGAATGATTTGTTGATGAATCTGCACGGACTGGCCCCGTTATGTATTCCTATCAATAAGACCGGTGCCCAGTCACGCGATTTTCCACGCATGGTAGAGGCCGGATTCAAGTCGGACGACCATATCATCATGTTCCCCGCCGGTCTCTGTTCACGCAGACAACAGGGGGTTATCAAAGATTTGCCGTGGAAAAAAACTTTCGTTACCAAAAGTGTTGAGACACAGCGGATGGTGGTTCCTATCCATTTTGAGGGTCGGAACTCAAATTTCTTCTACAATTTGGCTAACCTTTGTAAGTTCTTGGGTATCAAATTCAACATTGCGATGCTTTATCTGGCGGATGAGATGTATAAGAATCGTCACAAGACCTTCAAGGTAACCATTGGAAAGCCGATTCCTTGGCAGACGTTCGATAAATCCAAGACTCCTGCCGAATGGGCCGATTATGTACGCGAACTGGTGTATAAGATTTAATTTTGAGGATTTAAAAGATAAGTATGGAAGATATAATTGCTCCGATTGATAGACAAGTGCTAAAATCGGAATTGACAGAAGACAAGCGGCTGAGGTCGACGAATAAAAGTAATAACGAAATCTATATCGTTACCTGGCAGGATTCTCCGAACGTACTGAAGGAAATCGGACGTTTGCGTGAGATTGCGTTCCGTGCAGCGGGAGGAGGTACAGGGAAATCGATGGACCTCGATGAATACGATGTGATGGAGCATCCATACAAGCAATTGGTTGTATGGGATCCTGAAGCTGAAGAGATTCTGGGAGGCTACCGTTATCTGTTGGGCGATGAAGTGCAGTTTGATGCAGAGGGGAAACCGATGTTGGCTACGGCTCACATGTTCAATTTCTCTGAAAAATTCCTGAAAGAATATCTTCCGACTACCATCGAACTGGGACGTTCGTTCGTTACCTTGGAATATCAGTCTACCCGTGCGGGCTCGAAGGGCTTGTTTGCCTTGGATAACTTGTGGGATGGTCTTGGCGCTCTGACGGTGGTGAAACCGAATGTCAAGTATTTCTTCGGAAAGATGACGATGTATCCCAGCTACAACCGTTTCGGACGCGATATGATTCTGTATTTCCTGAAGAAACATTTTTCGGACAAGGATAATCTGATTACTCCGATGGTTCCGTTGCAGATAGAAGCAGACCCGGCTGTGTTGGAAAAGCTTTTCTGTAATGCGACTTTCAAGGAAGATTATAAGGTACTGAATACGGAAGTCCGTAAACTGGGATATAACATACCTCCGTTGGTGAATGCCTATATGAGTTTGTCGCCTACCATGCGTATGTTCGGTACAGCCATTAACGACGGATTCGGCGATGTAGAAGAAACCGGTATTCTGATTGCGGTTGATGAGATATTGGAAGAGAAACGTATCCGTCATATCGAATCCTTTATCAAAGAACATCCGGAAGCACTGAAACTTACTTCGGGAGCCAATCCGGTTCTTTCACGCGTATAATTTATGTATTTTATCATAAGCAGCCTGTCTACAGTTTTGTACTGTAGGCAGGCTGTTTTTTGTTGAATATACCGGATAGCGAATACTTGTTTCAGATAGCTTTTCGTTTTCGCTGGTACAGATTCTTTGGGTTATGTTGGATTTGTATCAAACGAATATCGAAGCGATTCGGGGAGAATCAAACTTGAAAAAACAGTTTTTTCGTTTGACTCTCCCCGACTTTTTTGTATCTTTGAATTTCAAACGTTTTTCCGTTATCCATTATTAATATTCATAGCTACATGAAATATCCCATTGGCATACAGAGTTTCGAACGCATCATCGAAGGCGGTTACGTCTATGTCGACAAGACTGAATTAATCTACAGGCTGACCCACGAGAGCAGTATCTGTTTCCTGAGCCGTCCCCGCCGTTTCGGGAAGAGCCTGTTGGTCTCTACGCTGGAGAACTATTATCAGGGACGTAAGGAGCTGTTCCGCGGTCTGGCCATGGAGCGCCTGGAGAAGGACTGGTATGTCTATCCGGTATTTCATGTGGATTTCAACGGAGGGAATTATACCAATGCCGGTGAGCTGGAGAATAAACTGAGGTTCTATATTTCCGAATGGGAGCGTCAGTATGGTCTTTCGGGCCGTGAGAAGGAACTTGGCTTGGGCGATCGCTTTGCAGAAGTGCTCCGTGCCGCCCACGAAGAGAGCGGCCGCCGTGCCGTAGTGCTGATTGATGAGTACGACAAGCCGATACTGGATGTGCTCGATGTGGACACCGCGCTGGAAGACCGCCACCGGAACGTACTGAAGGGTTTCTATTCGGTATTCAAGGCTGCCGACCGTCACCTTCAGTTCGTGCTTCTGACGGGTGTGACCAAGTTCTCTCAGGTGAGTGTTTTCAGCGGTTTCAACCAGCCCGACGACATCAGCATGAGCATGGACTACGAGTCGCTTTGCGGCATAACCCAGGAGGAGTTGGACCGTTATTTTGCGGAGCCTGTAGCACGCATGGCTGCGGATTACCGTTGTACGGCAGAGGAGATGCGTCAGCGGTTGAAACTGCAATATGACGGGTATCATTTCAGCGACCGGCTGACGGATATATACAATCCGTTCAGTCTGCTCAATGCTTTCAGCAAGCGCCGCATCTACGATTACTGGTTCAGTTCGGGAACTCCTACCTATTTGGTATGGCTGCTGTCCCATTTCCGTGAGAACATGAACGAACTGACTGGCAAATATTACCGTCCCGAGGAGTTTATCGACTACAAGGCCGACATGGAACAGCCCCTGCCGATGATCTACCAGAGCGGTTACCTGACCATCAAGGATTATGACATGAGACGGAACAAGTTCCTGCTGGATTTTCCTAACAACGAGGTGAAGAACGGATTTCTGACAGCTCTGGCAACTTCCTATTTAAGGCCCAAGCAGCTAGTATCCAATTGGATTGACGATGTTGTTGATTCCATGGAAGCCGGCAATCCGGAAAAGCTCTGTACGCTGTTCACCTCCTTTCTGGCAGGTATACCCTATACGATGCGCCGCAAGGAGGATGAGGCCGAGCGTGAGCGTTATTTCCAGTATACTTTTTATCTGATCATGCGTCTGGTGAGTGTCTATACGGTGTATGTGGAGAAGGTTCAGATCCAGGGCCGTGTGGACTGTATCGTAGAGACTCCGGAGTATGTCTACATTTTCGAGTTCAAGCTGGACGGTACGGCTTCCGATGCGTTGCGCCAGATAGAGGAGAAGGGTTATGCCCGCGAATACGCTTCCGATCCCCGCAAGTTGTACAGGATAGGTGCCGTCTTTTCTTCCGAGACGGGGACCATCGGCGAGTGGAAGGCGGTCTGTAGCGATGAATAGGAAGGTTGGACTGCTGCCGGTAGTTCCTTGGTAGTCGCTTTTATTCTGGTGGATGTATAACCTTCATTGTTTATGAATTATTGATTCAGACTACCGCCATACCAGTTCTGTACTTTCAAATCGTAATTCATATAGAAAAGGCTGTCGGAAGTAAGAACAGGCTGTTCCGGCAGTTTTTTATGCGACAAATCCCGCTGGAAGGCACCATAAATAAGCAGACGGTATTTCATCGTATCACCCAGCAGCAGCCATGGAGTCGTCAGATTGGGCAATGCACGGACAGCCTGTCGCAGATACTTTTCAGCTTGCAGCGTATCCCCGGCTGTATATGCCAGATAGCCGTAACGGGCATAATCGGCAGGTGCCGCGCCCGGTGCGGGACGAAAAGAAACGGCTGCCTCCCACACCCGGTTGTAGAACAGTGAATCTTGATGCTTCCATGCCTGCATCAGTTCGCCATTGGCCATACGCGGTGTGTAACGTACGGCTTCCGCCATCAGCTGTAAAGCAGCCGCACTGTCGCCTTGCTGATAGCATCGTCTGGCGTATGCCGACAGATACAGGCTGTTCCTCGGATAACGGGACGCAAGAGATTCCAAAATCGAGTCTGATTTTTCGGGATATTCATTTGCTACGGACAGGGCATACAGATATTGCAGCTGGACATCTTCCGGATGGCAGGCACAGGCAGCATCATAGTTCCTGTCCTGCAAATAATCGAGAGTGGAATCTGTCAGAAAACGGAACGACGGAATGTTCCAGCTCACCCATAAAGCCACTGCAAATGCCGGAACCATATAAGCCGTACGGTCTGTTTCGGCTGAAAGGGTTTCATCCCGTTGCAGATAAGCCGGCAAGATATAAGACATCAGCAGCAAAACAGGCGTACCCAGCCATGTGGCCTGAGCGAAATCTTTCACGAGGACAGCCAGCAGGGTTGCTGCAATGATGCGGCTGTCCGGCTTTTTCCGATGCTGCCACAAGGTCCGGACTATCATTATTCCTGCAAACAGATAAACCAACGTTCCGCATATGCCCTTCTCGACCAGAAGCTGAACCGGCAAGCTGGGGGCAATGGAAGTAAACGGCTTCGTACTGTCCTGTCCGGTAATGGCATCAACGGCATACGTATAATTACCGTTTCCATACCCCATGAAGGGACGTTCCGTAAACGCCTGCCAGGCAGCCGCAGTGCCGCTTATCCGGCTCTCGGTGCTCTGCTGCTGAGAAGCGGTACGGTTCATCTGCAGGGTGGTGTGCATCTCCTTTGGCAAGAGGACTGCAACCAGAAGCATGGCGGCCACAGCCGGCAGCCACAACCGCAGTTTTTCTGCTTTCGGGAAAAACAGCAGTGCAAAAAGCAGATAAATGCCGAGTGCAACATAGGCACCGCGCGAAAAGGAAAGCAGGATGGCCAGAAGGCATAAAAACTGAAGCGGTACCGACCAACGGCGCATCAGGCAAATCCACCCGGACACCATCAGCAGCACTTCTGCCCAGATGTTGGTGATGTAGCCCAACGGACGGAACAAAAAGCGGAAATGATACGTATCTTCGAACCCGGCTTCCAGTACCGAGCTTCGGAAAACAAAGAAGGAACAGACAGCCAGCAGGAGGGCAGCTCCTATCGGGAACAAGCTTCCCACACGTAAAACCTGCAAGGCACGCCCGTGGGCGAACAGCCTCCGGCAGACAAAATACGTTGCCAGCATATAGGCCGAATAAAAAGCCGCGTCCAGGGCAGGTATCGGACAGGCTGCATAAAAACAGGAAAAGAGGTCGGACAGGGCAAGGGCCGCTACGCATCCGTCCAGCCGGCTCCATTTCCGGAAAGGAAGCGGGCGCAGGAGCAGCAGTGCCCCAGCCACCAGCAACAGGCCGATGCGGTACGAATCTTCCACCCTGAACAGGAACAGTGCCAGAAGAATCGTCACCCCAAGCGCCACACAGATTTCTTTACCCCCGCTGTATCTTATTTCTTCCATAACGTCTTACCAGAGGGATAACAGACCTGTATACCAGATAGCCTATCAGTCCGAGAAAGACCAGCTGCATGCCGATGTTACGCAGCAAGGCAAACGGCGGCATCATCCGGTTCGACAGGTAAAGAATCAGTTCGTTCACCGCGTCGGGGAAGGTCTGTACAAACCGGTACAGGAAGGTCGGAATGACATATACGAAGTAGAATCCCATAAAAAGATTGACCGTCACCGAATAGACGAGCAGCCCGTACCGCTCCAGCGGACGGATCTGCAGCAGGTAAGGACGTTTGCCTTCCGGTCTTTTCCACAGCTTCTTCCATACGTAGCCCAGCAGTTCCAGCGAACGCTGCCGCAGGTTGGGCACCCCCAGCAGGTCGGATGCCAGCCAGTAGCCGTCGAACTTGAAGAAGGGATTCAGGGTCATCACGAAACCGAGGTTCATCACCAGAATCAGGTAACGGACGATGTCGTTTCCCGTCATCAGAAAGGCCACCAGCAGGATTATAAGCCAATAGCTCTGGAAATACACCCCGGCCAGGTTCACCACACACCGTTGCGTCCGGTCCAGCTTCCAGACTTCGGTCACATCGGTATAGAGTACGGGGAAGTTGAGGTACAGCCCGAAGCCGATGCCGCCGTGCCGTACGCCGAAGTGCTTGCAGGCGGAGGCGTGCCCCAGTTCGTGAAAGAACGATGAAGCCAGCATGAAGACGAACAGTCCCACCACCAGATAGATGTTCACCTTGTTGTTGAACAGCAGGAGGTCGGGCGTGCGGAGGAAGAACCAGGCATCCAAGGCTGCAGCCACAAGGAACACCGCCAGCATATACCCACGGTTGAACAGGAAGCGGAACGCATCCGAGAATCTGTCAACCGCCGCCGCGCTGAACAGTTCCTTCTCGTAGAGGAAAGACCGCTTCGGTGGCTTGGGCGTAAAGAGGGGCGTAATGAACTTGTCGATAATCAGCCGTACCTGTTCGGGCGTGTATTTGCCTGCCTTCTTTTTAGTGTAGGCAGCAATGGCTTCTTCTTCCGTCTCGTGGAATTGCAATTCTTTTACCAATTCCACAATGGACTGGTTCGCTTCGTAATATTGTCCCTGATATGAAAGTAAGATACGCTCCCTTTGTACTGATGAAGCTAGCGGATGAATACTAATGGCACTATATTTATTCATTGTATATTATATCTATATATTACATGCTAGCCTTTCCAGACTGCAATACTCCAGATCCGGTATCTTGATTATTGATACGTTGCCGTTGCGCATTCTTCCTTTTCCCGAAGTCCAGATTAATAGAAGCGGCGACATACACTAAGGCTTGGAAATCATTGGAGTGAACATTTGAATAACTGGTAGCAGCTTTTGATAGATTACGAGTTGCCTGAGAATAATCCTTGGAGAAAGGGAGGAATAATCCAGCAGAGAGATTCCATTTATCGGCATTATATCCTGCTCCTATCATGTGGAAGTTTTGCCCGTATGTGATTGTTTCGCCTTCCAGCGTATTGTGCCGGGTCTCCACTTGGGCATTCAGAAACCATCGACCGTAACTGGCGACCAAGGTTGCATAGAGTGCCCAATTGTTGTAGGTATGTGTATAATTGTTTCCATGCATCATGTAGCGCGAAAAGCGTGGCCGAAGTTGTAAGGAGATATATTGGCCAATCGGATGGATATTGAAAGTAGACTGCACCTGTATGCGTTGCCAGTCTTTTTGATTTTCAATTGTATTTACAATTCGGTTGTTTTCCACAAAAACAGTTTCATAGATAGGATTGTCAGCATACGTATAAGCACCGATCAATTCTACATCGAAGTACTTGTTGTTGTATGAATACATCAAACTTTGGCTATATTCTGTACTGTTCTGTAAAAACGGATTACCTCGTTTGATTTGCCATTTGTCTATTTCTTGGTCTACATCGTTCAAGTCAGACAACGAGGGGGAAGACACGTCCATGTTGAAACGATAACGTAGTGACATATTGTTTTTGAATCGATATTGAGCCAATAAGCGAGGTTGTGGATTGAAACGCTTGTAGTCTTTGTCGCCTTGTTTATAATAAGTATATTTTCCACTGATTCCTGTATTCAAGCTAAAACCACTCTTGCGATAAGTATAATCTGCAAATAAATAGGATTCAGCATAATTCAGATTGACGTTCGAAATTACATCACCTGAATAATCATTTTCTGTCCGGCTTTGGTTGTAGCGAACACCGGCATTAAACATCCCCATGTTCTCAAAATCTTTTTCATATACCGCTTCGGCAATGATGGAACGTTTTGTTCCGTCTATCGCCGAATGAATTGTGTACGAGGGGTTATCGTCTATAAGTTCATTATAATCATGTGTACTTTTAGAATCAATCAGCGTTCCAACGACATTGAATATCAACAATTGCTTATTCTTTAAATTACGCTGGTAATACAAATCCAACGATGGGGTATTTTCTTTCCAAGTAGAGAAATCTTGGAAAAATGTTTCTTGTTTGGAATTAGATGTTGTTGCATAGCCTTGGCGGTCGGAAAACTGGTTTGGTACAGTGTTAAAGTGATTACGAAATGTCGCACTAAACAGATATTTGTCTGGTTCAGAAAGCGTGTATTTCACAGAGGCTTTCACTGCTTGGTCATTATACAATGTTGGAATGCCTGTTTCCACCCGTTTTACATCGCCTTCAGGCAAAGCATAGGTATATTCATTTTCTCGAGTCCATTGTACATACGAACGGTTGTAATCCAATACTACCCCCAGTTGTGATTTTGACCAATTGTAATTACCTGCTAATGTATATTGTCCGATACCATATTTGTCAATATTTTGGTTGGCACTTGCCATCAGATATCCTCCCTGTTCCCGTTGTTTTACAATATAATTGATTACGGTGGCGGCTTGATAACGTACTCCCGGCTGGTCCAAATACTCTATCCGGATAATGTCTTTCGCTTTCAGATTCATAATTTCTGCCCGTTCTGCCGGTGCACCATTGATTTGCAACAATACCGCTCCACCGTTATCGGTGGTAATTTCATTGGTTATCGGGTTGATTCGGATACGCGAGAGCTGCATGTTTTTAATCAGTGTCCATGCATTATTTGATATATCAGATACCGCTTTGGTGGGAATCAATATCTGGCGGTTCACTTCATAACGCTTGCTGGAACCTGTTACCACTATTTCTTCAAGTTCCGTATCTGAAACCAGTGAAATGACCCCTAAGTCTATATCCTCCTTCAACCCTGAAAGTTGAATATTTTCAGTAACATACCCCACGTATGAAACGGTTATCTTATAATGGTCAGAAGGCATATCTTTCAACTCAAACATGCCTTTTGCATTGGATATGGTTCCACTCACCAACACTGTATCTTGTTTGTAAACTGCTATAGATGCACCCTCCAATATTTGCTGATTCGTATCTACTATTTTCCCTTTAACATCTATGTTTTGAGCTAATAAAAAAGTAGTGCTAAATAACATTAATGCAACAAGTAAAAATCTCATATTTTTTATATTTTCAAGATTGAATATGCCGTTGTTATCGGTTACGGTACCTTTCACGAACGAAGAGTCAGGCTGTAGGAGCCGTATGGTAGCCATCGGTATCGGATTCTGCGACGAATCCGTAACGTGTCCTGTTATTTTGTGCGCGCTATAGATGCTCAACGGGAAACAGCATATAGCTAGAATACAGAGTAAAATACGTGCTTTACATGCTTGTGCTGATTCCATTCCACCTGACACCAAAAGCGACAATGTTAAAAACAATTTTAATGTATTCATAGGCAATCTTTTATTTTGTGAGGCAAAAATAGAAGTTGCCGATTTCTTAACCAACAATTAAATTACGCAAAATTACGCATGTATTAAGCAATAAATATTTCAAGTTTCGCAAGTACTCAAATAATGTAATAAAAAAGGCTAAAGAGTTTGATAATTCGATGATTATCACTATATTAATGTCGCCAAACAAACGATATAGCACCCTTTAGCCATGAACAAAAATAGATATATTATCGGTGAACTCCAAGAGTTTTTTGCAAAGAATGACTCTAGCAAGGCAATAAACAGCATATCAACCATTATGAACAGCATAAGGATACAAAGCAAAGTCATCGGGTCAGTTAAGAATCCGAATTGCAAATTCACCTGTCTTCAGGTGTTGCAGCTGCTTGT
>NZ_KB894658.1 GCF_000374585.1 Phocaeicola barnesiae DSM 18169 = JCM 13652 | reverse complement strand
GGAAGGTTGGATACGTGTTACTCACCCGTGCGCCGGTCGCCGGCAAAGTCAGCAAGCTGACTTCCCGCTGCCCCTCGACTTGCATGTGTTAAGCCTGTAGCTAGCGTTCATCCTGAGCCAGGATCAAACTCTTCATTGTAAGAATATCTTTTCCGCACCGGACTGCTCCGGCGCGTGTCTTAATCTGTTCAGGAAACCGAATCTTCTTCTTGTTCCGCCTCATTTTCATGGGACAGGATCTTGACGGTGCTTCTTCGTTTCATCCATACCATATTAATATGGACTACTTCTTGTACTACATCTCTGTTTGTTTATCTAAAGCTTTTCAAAGAACTTGCTTCCGTTTTTCGAAAGCGTTGCAAAGGTACAGACTTTTCTGAAATCCACAAGCTTCATGCCAAACTTTTTTCAAACTTTTTTCGTCAATAAATTATAAAATACTATGATTCAGGAAGATATATACAAATAAAAATTTCAAAACAAATTTAAAGCAAGTTATATATACACCAATATTTAATATATATGCAAACATTGCTATACATTTTATAATTTCTATCTGAAATAAATAAAAGGCAAAAGAATTCTACTGTTTTGAAGTAGATAAAAAATATATCTTATCTTTGCCTGTCTAAACCTCGACGGAGCCTGTCTATGATTTTAACTAATAGATATTATTACTCCGACCTAGTATGGAACTTTTCATGGTTGGCAACTCTAGTCGACTTGGTGACACAGGAAGCTCCGTGATAAAATTCCATTAAGCTTTCCAGGATAAGCTTCGCTCAAAAAACAGAAACAAATGATACGAAACTTTATGCTGTAAAAACGAATAACAGTGAATAACTAAAAACGAGTACATTCCACGATTTTAATAAGATGAAAAAACTATTGTCATTGCCACCGAACCTGGTGGAATGTTTTCACGATATCGAACGGGCAGACCGGAATGAATGGTTCTGCACCTCAGACCCCATCGGGCGCAAACTGGGCTCGGGAGGAGGAACAACCTGGCTGCTACAGGCTTGTATGGCCCACGAGGGGGCTACAGATGCCTCGGAATGGCTGGCCCGGGAAAAACGTATTCTCCTGCATGCAGGAGGACAAAGCCGGCGTCTACCGGGTTATGCGCCCTCGGGTAAAATCCTGACTCCGATACCGGTATACCGCTGGGGACGCGGACAACGACTTACTCAGAACTTGCTTTCTCTACAATTGCCACTTTACCAACAGATGATGGAGAAGGCACCGGAAAGTCTGCACACGATGATTGTGAGCGGAGACATCCTGGTACGGGCGGGAAAACCGCTGCAACCCATCCCGGAAGCAGACGTGGTATGCTACGGACTCTGGGGGGACCCGAGTCTGGCCAAGAACCACGGGGTGTTCGTCATGAACCGGCAGACTCCGGAGAAACTGGACTACATGCTGCAGAAACCGAGCGTGGAGACCTTGGGTGAACTGATGCAGCACTCCTACTTCCTGATGGATGTCGGGGTATGGCTGCTGAGTGACCGGGCGGTGGAACTGATCATGAAACGCTCCACCCAAAACGGCGAAACGGTCTTTTATGACATGTACTCGGAATTCGGTCCGGCCCTGGGAGCACATCCACAACGTACCGACGAGGAGGTGAACCGCCTGAGCGTAGCTATCTTACCTCTGCCTGAAGGCGAATTCTATCACTATGGTACGAGCCGGGAGATGATTTCCTCGACCCTGGCCGTACAGAACCGGGTGATGGACCAACGGGAAATTACCCTGCACAAGGTGAAACCGCATCCGGCCATGTTCACCCAAAACGCGGATATCAAGATTGAACTGAAGCCGGGAAACTCGGAACTGTGGGTGGAGAACAGCTTCATCGGCAACGGATGGAAGCTGAGCCACCGAAGCATCATTACGGGAGTGCCGGTGAATGACTGGAAATTAGAGGTTCCGGCCGGTGTCTGCATCGACGTGGTACCGTTAGGAGAAACGGACTATGTGGCCCGCCCCTACGGTTTCAACGATGCCTTCAAGGGCAGCCTGACCGACGATACAGTCAGCTATCTGGGGCGTCCCGTCACGGAATGGCTGGCTGAACGAAACCTGCAGGCAACTGACATAGAAGGGGCAAACGACCTGCAGGCGGCCCATATCTTCCCGGTCTGCCACACGGTGGAGGAACTGGGCAAGGTGCTGCAATGGATGGTGAACGATGCCACAGATGCAGAAGGACGTGCCATCTGGCAATGGGCACGCAAACTCTCGGCCGATGAGATTTCGGCCTATGCGAACCTGCGCCGGCTGACCGCCCAACGGGAGAGTTTCCGTGACGGGAACTGGAAGGCGCTGGCCGCCAACTGGCAACGCAGCGTATTCTACCAACTGAACCTGCAGGAAGCGGCGGAACACTTAGCCGGAAGGAATCTGCCGCTACCGGAAGAACTGTCGCAGCAGGCACCCCTCATGACCCAGGTGAGCGACGCCATGTTCCGCGCCCGGACACTGGAACTGTCCGGAAAGACGGACGAAGCCAAGGAACAGGAGGCAAGGGCGTTCGGAAAAATGCGCGAAGGACTGCTGGAACAGGCCTACCACCGACAGGCTCCCCGACTCTCGGTATATGCAGACCAGATAGTCTGGGGACGAAGCCCGGTACGCATCGACCTGGCCGGCGGATGGACGGACACCCCTCCCTACTGCCTGAACGAGGGCGGCAACGTCATCAACCTGGCCATCACCCTGAACGGACAACCGCCGCTTCAGGTATATATCAAACCGAACAAGGAACAATACCGTATCATCCTACGTTCCATCGATTTGGGAGCCATGGAAACGGTTACCACCTACGAAGAGTTGCGCCATTTCAACGTGGTAGGCTCGCCGTTCTCCATCCCGAAGGCGGCCCTTGCCCTGGCAGGTTTCCATCCGGATTTCTGCCGCGAACGGTACGCTTCGCTGGAGAAACAACTGAAAGCTTTCGGAGCGGGACTGGAAGTGACCCTGCTGTCGGCCATACCGGCCGGTTCGGGACTGGGCACCAGCTCCATCCTGGCGGCTACCATGCTGGGGGCTATCAACGACTTCTGCGGACTGGGCTGGGACAAGCAGGAAATAGGCAACCGCACCTTGGTGCTGGAACAGTTGCTCACCACCGGTGGCGGCTGGCAGGACCAGTATGGAGGTATCCTGCCGGGCATCAAGCTGCTGCAGACAGAGAGCGGCTGGAAACAGACACCGCTGGTACGCTGGCTGCCGGAACACCTGTTCACGGACAGCGAATACCGCAAGTGCCACCTGCTGTACTACACGGGGCTGACCCGTACGGCCAAGGGTATCCTGGCGGAAATCGTGAAGGGGATGTTCCTGAACAGCACGGAACACCTGACCCTGCTGCGGCAGATGAAGCAGCATGCCCTGGACATGCACGACGCCATCCAACGCAACCGCTACGAGGAGATGGCCCGACTGGTGGGGGTAAGCTGGAGACAGAACCAGGCACTGGACAGCGGAACGAATCCGCCTGCCGTGCAAGCCATCATAGACCGCATAGCGGACCTGTGCTACGGCTACAAGTTGCCGGGAGCCGGCGGCGGAGGATACCTGTACATGGCGGCCAAGGATGAAGAAGCGGCTGCACGCATCCGTAGAATCCTGAACGAGAACCGGCCGAACGACAAGGCCCGTTTCGTGGAGATGGCTCTTTCCGACAAGGGACTGGAGGTGAGCAGAAGCTGAAGTTCAATGAATAATTAAAAATTAAAAATTAAAAATTAAAAACGAGTTTTGGGACGAGGAGACAGATGGTTTCGGACGGCAAGCCCCGCCCCTACGGTATTCAATTAAAAGTTAAAAATTAAAAGTTAAAAACGAGTTTAGTGACTAGTCTGATGGTCCCGGGCGGGCAGACCTCCTACAGGGAACATCAACAAACTAGAAAACTCACAAACTAGAAAACTCACAAACTAAAAAACTTACAAACTAAAAATATGAGAAAAGTAGCACTGATTACCGGTATTACCGGACAGGACGGCTCCTACCTGGCCGAATTCCTGATAGAAAAAGGTTATGAGGTACACGGTATCCTGCGCCGTTCCTCTTCGTTCAACACCGGACGCATCGAACACCTGTACCTGGATGAATGGGTGCGCGACATGAAGAAGACCCGTCTAGTGAACCTGCACTGGGGCGACATGACTGACTCCAGCTCACTGATACGCATCATCAGCGACATCCATCCGACGGAAATCTATAACCTGGCCGCACAGAGCCACGTGAAGGTATCGTTCGACGTGCCGGAATATACGGCCGAAGCGGATGCCATCGGTACATTGAGATTATTGGAAGCGGTACGTATCTGCGGACTGGACAAGACCTGCCGCATCTACCAGGCCTCCACTTCGGAACTCTTCGGAAAAGTACAGGAAGTCCCCCAGAAGGAGACCACCCCGTTCTATCCGCGTTCTCCGTACGGGGTAGCCAAGCAGTACGGCTTCTGGATTACCAAGAACTACCGCGAAAGCTACGGCATGTTCGCCGTGAACGGCATCCTCTTCAACCACGAGAGCGAACGACGCGGCGAGAACTTCGTGACCCGCAAGATTACCCTGGCCGCCGCCCGCATCAAGCAGGGCTACCAGGACAAGCTGTACCTGGGTAACCTGGATGCCCGCCGCGACTGGGGCTATGCGAAGGACTACGTGGAATGCATGTGGCTGATTCTGCAACACGACACCCCCGAGGATTTCGTCATCGCTACGGGAGAAATGCATACGGTCCGTGAGTTCTGTACACTGGCCTTCCACTACCTGGGCATCGAGCTGGAATGGCAGGGAAGCGGTGTGGATGAGAAGGGTGTCGACAAGGCTACCGGACAGGTACTGGTGGAAGTGGACCCGAAATACTTCCGTCCGTGCGAAGTGGAACAGCTGCTGGGTGAC
The DNA here is from genome assembly GCF_000374585.1 of Phocaeicola barnesiae DSM 18169 = JCM 13652. Taxonomy (GTDB): domain Bacteria; phylum Bacteroidota; class Bacteroidia; order Bacteroidales; family Bacteroidaceae; genus Phocaeicola; species Phocaeicola barnesiae. Next base: position 64,205 of record NZ_KB894658.1, on the reverse strand, counting down.
CCGACCAAAGCCCGTACCGAGCTGGGCTGGAACCCGACCAAGACCCCGTTTGCCGAACTGGTAAGAATCATGGTGGAACACGACATGAAGTTCGTGAAGAAACTCCACCTGAAAGCGGAACTGGACTAGTGAGTTTGTAAGTTGGTTCTTCAAGTAGCAAAACTATCAAATTTAAATTCCGGCCTTAGTTCTGAAGCGAAAAAGCGGAAAAGCGGTGGTTTTTCTTTTTGACATCAAAAAGTAAATTACCAGTAAACTTTTCATTTTTAACTTTTAACTTTTAATTTTTAACTACCATCGTGTTAAACAAATCATCCAAAATATACGTAGCCGGCCACCACGGACTGGTGGGTTCGGCCATCTGGAACAACCTGCTGCAACGGGGATACACCAACCTGGTGGGACGTACACACCGGGAACTGGACCTGCTGGACGCAGCAGCCGTAAAGGCCTTCTTCGACGAAGAACAGCCGGAAGCCGTGGTACTGGCAGCCGCCCACGTAGGCGGCATCATGGCTAACCTGCAGTACCGTGCGGACTTCATCTACCAGAACCTGCAGATCCAGCAGAACGTCATCGGCGAGAGCTTCCGCCACGGCGTGAAGAAGCTGCTTTTCTTAGGCAGTACCTGCATCTACCCGCGGGAGGCTCCGCAGCCCATGAAGGAGGAGGTACTCCTCACCTCCCCGCTGGAATATACCAACGAGCCCTACGCCATCGCCAAGATAGCGGGACTGAAGATGTGCGAAAGCTTCAACCTGCAGTACGGCACCAACTACATCGCCGTGATGCCGACCAACCTCTACGGGCCGAACGACAACTTCCACCTGGAGAACAGCCACGTACTGCCGGCCATGATACGGAAAATCCACCTGGCCAAGTGTCTGAACGAAGGAGACTGGGAAGCGGTGCGCAAGGATATCGATCTACGCCCGGTAGAAGGCGTGAACGGCAGCAACAGCCAGGAAGAGATTCTGGAAAAACTGGCGAAGTTCGGCATCACTCCTCATGCCGTGACCCTCTGGGGAACCGGGAAACCGTTGCGTGAGTTTCTGTGGAGCGAGGAAATGGCGGACGCCAGTGTACACGTGCTGCTGAACGTGGACTTCAAGGACACCTACCGGGAAGGCGACAAGGAAATCCGCAACTGCCACATCAACGTAGGTACGGGCAAGGAACTGAGCATCCGCGAAGTGGCTGAGAAGATTATCCGGGAAATCGGCTTCAAGGGAGAATTACGTTGGGATGCCTCGAAACCGGACGGTACATTGCGGAAGCTGACAGATGTAAGCAAGCTGCACAACCTGGGGTGGCATCATCAGGTGGAGATAGACGAAGGTATCCACCGCCTGTATGCATGGTACCTGAAAGGTATCTGCATCAATCATCAGACCGTATAAGAGTGTCCGATACATTGGTCAAAAGTCTTCCAGGCCTCATCTGTCTTGCATGACAGTTAAGAAATGTCCTCCTACCCTTTTCAATGAAAGGATAGGAGGACACGTTTTATAAAATCATTCTCGTCACGGACAAACTATCCGGACGGCATCAACCAAAGCATGATTCGTATTCAGGTTCATGTTTTCATTTTCAGGACGGAACTCAATCGTCAGGGTATGATTACCCTTCGTCAGAGTGACTGGAATGGAATTGCTCAATCCCCAGTCATACCAGTTGCCTTGGCCCCGGTGCGGCATCACCACCGTACCCACCTTCTGTCCGTCTACCAGCAAAGTACGGATAGCTGCCTTGTTTTCTGTATTCACCGGGCCGTTTCCGTTGGCGTAATGCAGAGCCAAGTAATACGTTCCGTCGGCAGGGAGCTCCAAAGGTATGGAAACCGGTCCGGTCTGACGGTCCAATTCAACGAATCCTTCTCCCCAGAAGCCTGAGACCGGCTCGGTAGGCTGGTATGAAACCTGTGCAGACCCCAACTGGGTAGCCTTTCCTCCCAGGCTTTGAATCAGGATGGAATGATACTGCACCGGTTCCGATGCAAAGGACTCTATGCCGTTTTCATCGAATCCCAATACCTGATATTCGCCCGGAGTCTCCAGCCGATAACTGGTATTCCGTGTAGTCGCTATCACCTCGCCGTTACGGATTACCTTGTAGCCGGCAATGTATTCTATCGGATTCCAGGCCAGATAACTTTCACCGTTCATTTCAACCAGGCGGGAAATCGGAGTGAGCGGTGCTTTCCGGTTCGGAGCATAAGTCACCTTCATCGGAGCAATATCCTGGTTTGCCATCACAATCCTGATGTCCAGCTTACCTTTCGCCTTGGCTCCGATGAAAGGTTCCGAAGCCTTGCCGTTGACAGTAAACGACTGGATACGGTCGCCATATCCTTCTACGGTAATATCGAGCACAGCATTCCGGTAACGGAAATTGGTCAGGGTACGTGTATCGGACAGAGCTTTCGGGACGAAAGGTTCAAATCGCAATCCGTCTGTTTCGAAATGGATACCGAACAGCATGCGGTATGTCAACGCCAGATTACCGGCCAGCGACCAGAGCATGTTCGAGGAATTGAGTTCCGTAGCGATATCACCGTTGTCCAGGTTGAAATTCTCCTTATTGGTGGCGAACAGGGCAGCCGGACGGAACACGGAACCGATAGCCTGCAGGGCACCCACCTCGTTCTTAACCTGGGCATTCGCCAAAGCCCAGTAGGAAGCCACAAACGGCCACAACGCATTGTTGTGGTAAGAAGGCATATCCTTAATCTGTGGATAAAAGATGGCTACTCCGTAAGGCGTGTTGGGATTGTTCTGCGTAATCCGTTCCGCCCTGTCTTGCGGAGCTACTCCGAAGAGAATGGAAAGCGATTCCCCCAATGTCTCCACCCGTGGATTCAAAATCAGATGGTTTCGTCCATAGCGGTACATGGCATAGAAGCCCTTATCATCCAGCCACAATTCCCGGTTAATGACTTCCTTCAGTTTATCGGCCAGACCTGCATATTTTGCTGCTTCCTGCTTTTTCCCCAATTCCTGAGCAATGTCAGCCAATACCCGCAGAGCCTGATAGTGTACCACCGATGTACTCAGCGACTCACTCTGATAGATATCCACTGTCTGCATCCACTTGGGATAACTCTGTTCCCGCCAGTCGATGAACGATGTTTCACCCCGTACCAGTCCGCTCGTACCGTACAAGGTCTGCAGGTCGTCTTCCATGGAGTTCGAAATAACCGGATAAATATATTCCAGCCAATCGCGGTCACCCGTCACCTTGTAGAGTTCATAAGCGGCTACCGCCCAAATCATACGGTCGGAACTGACGGGCCAGGCTCCTCCCGACCCGGTATCCTGAATGATACGTCCGTTGGCATTCACCTTCTTCATCAGCGATACCTTCGATGCCAAAGGCTGCAGGTAACCCATGGAGAGGATGATGGAATAGCTCACGTCGCGGGTCCATACCCCACTCCACTCCTTGCCGGTACGTAAGGTAGAATCAGGCTCTACATTATTAATCATTTCATCCAGCCCCATGTTGTAAATGGCATTGTGCAGGCGGTTGGAAGACGACAGACGAGGATACGGGCTCAGGTCGTTCTTCACCTTCCACTCCTTGTCGACGGGCATGAAATATCCCGGTTGGGCACTGTAGGTCGAAAGAATGCAATCGTCACTCGGAGCCCACGCACGGAATTCCCCCTGAAAAATAGTGTCTCCCCGCCAAGAATAGGTACTTGTCTCTACGATGTTCTGTGCCCCGCCATTGACCGTCAATGCCAGGGCCGAAAGTAGCAATGGAATTGTTTTCATTTTGTGTATCAGTTTTAAACGGTTGTTCATCTGCTTCTCCATAAGCCCTGTCTCCCTCCCCCGATACCGGACTGCCTGTGTCTTCACTTGTCCAGGTCCCTGATTCAGAAGAAAAGGTTCCGGAACATACGGATGCTTCCAAAGGTAACGATTTCCCGCTGATTATCAAATCCAGCCACAAGTTATTTTCAGGTTTGCAAAACAAACGGACGTTTCACTTGAAACGAACGGACATGTTGAACAAAACAAACGTTCGTCTGAAGGAAAACGTCCAGACGTTTTCAGTTCCCCCTGTTTCCATCAAACTGAACAGAATTCAGGAAAAAACGGAGACCGGACACATCCGGGAAAAGCGTAACTTTGTCCACTGATAACACCAAAGATTTTTCAGATGAAACAAACCCTTTTAGGCGGTATCTGCGTGGCCTGCCTGCTTCTGTCCGGCTGTGAAATGATAGACTACCACCCGTACGATGTCAGAATAGACGGAGAAACCGACATAAATGCCCACCACATCGAACAGATAGAACGCGATTGTCTGGGGAAAGACACCATCCGCTTTGTCACGATGGGCGACTCTCAGCGCTGGTATGACGAGACCGTAGATTTCGTGAATCACCTGAACCAACGGGATGACATCGATTTTGTCATTCACGGCGGAGACCTGAGCGATTTCGGAGTGACCGACGAATTCCTTTGGCAACGGGACATTCTGAACGGTCTGAAAGTACCTTACGTAGCCCTTATCGGTAACCACGATTGTCTGGGTACAGGCGAAGAGACCTTCCGTGCAGTCTTCGGCGACCCGAACTTCTCCTTCATTGCCGGACGTATCAAGTTCGTCTGCCTGAACACCAACGCCATCGAATACGATTACTCGCGCCCTATTCCTGACTTCAAATTCATGGCCGATGAAGCGCAAAGCCGCCGGGAAGAATTCGACCGGACTGTATGCTGCATGCACATCCGCCCGCTAATAGACGAATTCAACAACAACGTGGCCGAAGTATTCGAGTATGTCATCACCCAGTTTCCCGGACTCCAGTTCTGTACAGCTGCCCATGAACATCAGGTGTTCCAGCTCGATATTTTCGACGACGGGGTCATCTATTACATGAGCGACTGCATGAAAAACCGGAACTATAACGTATTCACCATCACCCCCAACGGATATCAGCATGAAGTGGTCTATTATTAAGTACAGAAACTATTTTGCTATCGCCTTGTGTCTGATCGCAATCTGCCATACCGGCACCGCAACAGCCTTCACACCGGCCTTGCAGGACACAACGGTAATTACGATTCACGACACCCTCTACCTGCCCAGTCCTGAAACAGAAAGCATAGCGGTAAGCCCGGTCAAGCCCAGCCGATACGACCGTCGTGTACACCGTTACCGCCGGCACTGGGAAGCCTTGATACCGACACACACCAAACTCCAGTTCGCCGGAAACATGGGCCTGCTTTCCATCGGTACGGGGTGGGATTATGGCCGACGGAACCAATGGGAAACGGACCTGTTGTTCGGCTTCCTGCCCAAGTATGATTCCGACAAGGCCAAGCTGACATTCACCATCAAACAAAACTACATTCCCTGGAGCCTGCAGATTCGCCAGAGCGACTTTTCCTTTGAGCCGCTATCCTGCGGACTCTACCTGAACACGGTGTTCGGTGACGAGTTCTGGGTACACGAACCCGACCGTTATCCGCAAGGCTACTACGGATTTTCATCGAAGGTACGCTTCCACATATTTGCTGGTCAGCGCCTTACCTACAACATTCCCAGCCGCTTTCGGGTAACCGCACGGGCCATTACCCTTTTCTACGAGTTGAGTACAAGCGACCTGTATGTAGTCAGCGCTTTTACCAACCGCTACCTCAAGCCGAAGGATTACCTGAGTCTGTCTTTCGGTATCAAGTTGCAGTTGCTGTAAAACCGGACTGGCTTTACAGACTCATCCTGTACCCTAAAACACACCGAAATAAGACAAAACCCCTTCTTCACCAACCCATATCTACACGGCTATGAGAGCTTTCTATTTAAAAACAGTCTAAATAGCTTGCATAGCCGTGATGAAACCTCTATCTTTGTACAAAAATTTAGAGAGCATCATGAGACTATCAGAATTAAAGACCGGAGAAAAAGGGGTCATCATTAAAGTATTGGGACATGGAGGCTTCCGCCGACGCATCATCGAGATGGGGTTCATCAAGGGGAAATCGGTAGAAGTCATTCTGAATGCCCCGTTGAAGGACCCTATCAAATATCAGATTATGGGATATGAAATCTCCCTGCGCCGGAAAGAGGCAGAGATGATTGAAGTGGTTAGTGAAGACGAAGCGCGTAACATCATTCATGAAAAAGACTATCAGACTCCCATTACAGAAACCATTCCGGTTTCGGACGAACAACTGAAAATCATCGCACAAGGGAAACGACGGACCATCAATGTAGCGCTGGTGGGAAATCCGAACTGCGGAAAGACGTCATTGTTCAATGTCGCCTCGGGTTCTCACGAACATGTGGGCAACTATAGCGGAGTGACCGTAGACGCCAAAGAAGGCTTCTTCGACTATCAGGGCTATCATTTCCGGCTGGTAGACCTGCCGGGCACATACTCGCTTTCCGCCTACAGCCCGGAAGAACTGTACGTCCGGAAACACATCATCGAACAGACACCGGATGTCATCATCAACGTCGTAGACGCCGGCAATCTGGAACGCAACCTGTACCTGACGACCCAGCTGATTGACATGAACGTGCGGATGGTCATCGCCCTGAACATGTACGACGCGCTGGAACACAGCGGGAACAAGCTGGACATCAAGGGACTGAGCAGCCTGCTGGGTACTCCGATCGTACCGACCATAAGCCGGACAGGAAAAGGCATCGAAGAACTGTTCCACGTCATCATCGGTCTGTATGAAGGAGCCGACTTCATGGGACAGAAAGAAGAAATCCAGAACGAAGCGTTGCGGCAACTACGGGAATGGCACGATGCCTACGTAGAAGACCACAGCTACGGTAGCCACGGAGAAGAAGCCGGTGATATCGCTTCGCAAGCGTTCATCCGCCACATCCACATCAATCACGGACCGGAACTGGAACGCAGCATCGACCTGGTGAAGAAAGAAATCAGCAAGAACAGCAGCATCCGTCAGACCTACTCTACCCGTTTCCTGGCCATCAAACTGCTGGAGAATGACAAGGACATCGAACAGCGGGTCATCGCTTCCCTGCCCAATGCCCGCGATATTCTGGAGCTGCGCGACAAGGAGGCCCAACGCCTGAAAGAATCCATCAACGAAGACAGCGAGCAGGCCATCACCAACGCCAAATACGGCTTTATCTCCGGTGCGTTACAGGAAACTTATACCGACAATCATCAGGACACGGAAATGTTCACCCGCATCGTAGACAGCATCGTCACCCATCGTTTCTGGGGATTCCCCATCTTCTTCATCTTCCTGTACATCATGTTCGAAGGAACCTTCGTCATAGGTGACTACCCGATGCAGGGAATCGAATGGCTGGTGGAGAAACTGGGCGTATTGGCAGAAGCCGCCCTGCCCGACGGACCGGTGAAGGACCTGGTAGTAGACGGCATCATCGGTGGTGTAGGAGGCGTCATCGTCTTCCTGCCGAACATTCTGCTGCTGTATCTGTTTATATCTATCATGGAGGACTCCGGATACATGGCCCGTGCCGCTTTCATCATGGACAAGATTATGCACAAGATGGGACTCCACGGAAAATCCTTCATTCCGCTGATTATGGGCTTCGGTTGCAACGTACCGGCCATCATGGCCTCACGTATCATCGAAAGCCGGAAATCACGGCTAGTCACCATGCTGGTAAACCCGTTGATGTCATGCAGCGCCCGTCTACCCATCTATCTGGTCATGATTGGAGCCTTTTTCCCGGGCAAAGCCAGTCTGATACTGCTGTCCATCTATGCCATCGGTATCCTGCTGGCAGTACTGATGGCCCGTATCTTCGCCCGGTTCATCGTAAAAGGTGATGATACCCCTTTTGTCATGGAACTTCCCCCCTATCGCATGCCGACAGCCAAATCTGTTCTGCGGCACACCTGGGAGAAAGGAGCCCAATACCTGAAGAAAATGGGAGGAATCATCATGATAGCTTCCATCATCATCTGGTTTCTGGGCTACTATCCGAACCACGGAAACTATGAGACCAAGGCCGAACAACAGGAGAACTCCTACATCGGACAGATAGGAAAAGCCATTGAACCGGCCATCGAACCACTTGGCTTCGACTGGAAGATGGGTATCGGTATCCTTTCAGGCATCGGCGCCAAGGAACTGGTGGTAAGTACATTGGGAGTACTCTATACGAATGAGGAAGAAGTAGAGAGTGTCAATCTGGCCGACCGCATTCCGATTACCCCGCTGGTGGCCTACGGATACATGCTGTTCGTACTGATATATTTCCCCTGCATCGCGACCCTGGCCGCTATCAGACAGGAATCGGGTAGCTGGAAATGGGCAGCCTTTGCGGCCGGCTATACCACATTGCTGGCTTGGATAGTAGCACTGATAGTACATCAGGTAGGAAGTTTGTTTATTCATTAAAACCATCGATAACCATGAACGTAGGAATACAAGATATCATCGTGGCATTGATTACGACGGGTTGCCTGCTGTATGCAGGCAGAAACCTGCTCCAGTTCTTCCGGAAAGGCGATAAGCCCCGTTCCGGTTGCGGATGCGGTTGTTCCGGATGTCCCAAAGCCGCAGGAGCAAAAAAAGTTTGTTCCACTCAAGGTAAATGAGTCCCATGGATAACCTATTCAGAATCAGCAAAAACTGTTAAAACAGGCTTTGCTGATTCTTTTTTATCCTCCACTTTTGTTTAAAAAAGCTGCATTTTTTTCGTCTGAAGACTTGCAGAATCAAAAAAAAGCTGTACCTTTGCATCGCAATTGAGAAAAACAGTTGTTAAAAGGAAAAAGGTTCCTTGGATGAGTGGCTTAGTCAGCGGTCTGCAAAACCGTGTACGGCGGTTCGAATCCGCCAGGAACCTCCACCAAAAACAAATGTAACCGAAACGGTTCCTTGGATGAGTGGCTTAGTCAGCGGTCTGCAAAACCGTGTACGGCGGTTCGAATCCGCCAGGAACCTCGAATGTATGCACTCTTAGCTCAGTTGGTAGAGCAACTGACTCTTAATCAGTGGGTCCAGGGTTCGAATCCCTGAGGGTGTACAAATTCGGGAAGTTTGACAATTTATAGGCGAAACGGTTCCTTGGATGAGTGGCTTAGTCAGCGGTCTGCAAAACCGTGTACGGCGGTTCGAATCCGCCAGGAACCTCGAATGTATGCACTCTTAGCTCAGTTGGTAGAGCAACTGACTCTTAATCAGTGGGTCCAGGGTTCGAATCCCTGAGGGTGTACAACGTTGTAAGGCAAAATGCAGAGAAGTTCTGAGAATCAACAGATTTTCAGAACTTTTTTTATTCCCCTACCCGGCCGTATTCGACGGAATACGGCAATAAAGACAGGACTTATTCGTGGGACTTTTTTCGAAGGCAAAAAAGACCACTAAATTGAAAGAAGCATTTACAAACCTCAAAACAAAATGTGAGATTCAATCAAATCAAAATGTGAGTAATTTACATTTATTAGTACAAATCAAAATGTGAGATTTGCAAAATAAGAGATGCCCTAAAAATGGATATTATAAAAACAGCGTTTGAATAGTATTCAATCACTATTCAAACGCTGTTTCTAATTCAATATGTAAATAATGCGAAGCTACGCTCCCAAAATGTCATGTCGGTTTTCTGCATGGTCTCTCCTCATTTTCATTCATTTTTTGTGGAAGAATTGTTTTCTTTCACATCCAATTCTTTTTCAATCCCATTCATACCTTCCTTAAAACTGCGGACACCTTTACCTATGCCTTTCATCAGTTCCGGAATCTTCTTCCCTCCAAAGAATAGAAGAACAATCAGTATGATAAAAATAATTTCTTGTGTACCAATTCCAAACATCATTATTTATGTATTAAGTATTTAACAAACAAATATCCACCGAAAATCTGTATGAGCATTCCCGGAATGCCGATACGGAAATCTTGTGATGCCATATAAAAATCTCCCTTCAACAGCCATTCTCCCAATGTTCCTAATAGCTGATAACCCAATACCACCACGAGCATCAGAAAGACAGATATCTTTTGAAATCTATGTGCCGTATATCCTGCTATTCCTGCAAGCAAGACAGATTTAAGCAGAATAGCCGGCAATGAAGACAATGCAGGCATTCCGAAAAGTACGGAATTGAGCAATGGCGAGGCTATTGCCGTCAACAGACCAACGCGCCAGCCATATTTATAGGCACCTATCAATGTGAAAAGATAGATAGGCAGCCAGGTCAGACCTCCCATATGAACCGTATGGCAAAGCTGGGGGACAATCATATTCCCCAAGGTGAAAAGCGCAGCCGCCAAGTACGTTTTCGCTTGTTTATACCCTAATGAATAGAGTTTAATTACTGCTTCCATAAAATAATAATTTAATCAAGTTCAACCAATTCATATTTCTGACTTCCCATTCCGAGTGATTCGGCATGATCCAGCGTATGCATCCCGTGGCGTGAATCAATACGCTCAATCAGATGAATTTTCCCGTGATCCTCTGATGAACGTACCAAATCGGTACAGGCCCTGTCAAGCGCAACCGGGTCGAGAGAAGCAAGAATACCAATATCGCCCATCTCGGGATCTGCCGGTGAAGAGTCACAATCACAATCTACCGAGAGGTTGTTAGCTACGCTGATATACAAAATATTCCCTCCGCAATGGTCTGCAACCGCTTTGGCGGCTTCTGCCATTGACTCCAGAAAATCATCCTGAGCTGGACTTCCCCAACTTGTAGTACTGGTTCCTGCGGAGTGGATCAGACGTTTGCCATTGGACGAAGCAATGCCGATGGACATGTTCTTTATAGCTCCGCCGAATCCACCCATCGCATGGCCCTTGAAGTGGGACAGGATAATCGTGAAATCGTAGTTGAGATAATTCTTGCCCACAATATCACGGGTAAGGTGTTTGCCCCCGGTTACTGTAAGCTCCGTTTCGCCTTCCGCATCCATAATGTCAACCGTAGCGATGGCCGTAAACCCATGGTCGGCAGCTGCCTTGAGGTGGCTTTCCGTATTGGCACGACCTCCGCCGTAGGCTGTGTTGCACTCCACAATGGTACCGTTTACTTTTTGCACCAGATCCTTGATCAAAGCCGGTTGCAGGAAATTGTGGCCTCCCGGTTCACCCGTCGAGAGTTTTACGGCTACCCGGCCTTTGGCTTCACGTCCGAGAGCTTCATAGATTTTCACCAGATTCTCCGAGGAAATCTCTTTGTAGAAATATACTTTCGGAAGGTTCTCCTCTGTCGCAGGTGTTTCCGGCCGGGCTGGTTCCTGCTCATTTTGTGCCTGGGCACAACCTGATGTGGCAAACAAGATTGCAAACATCATGGTTAAAAAACTACTTTTCATATTGGTAACGTATTAAATGTTTCAAAAGCTTAAATTAAATCCGGCCATAACCGTTGCTCTCGGCATGGGATAGCCGGCATTGATTTCATATTCCTGAGCCAGCAGGTTCTCACCACGCGCCCAAATATCCAACCATTTACATGCGCGGAAAGAGGCACGGAGATTCCATAACACAAAATCCTCGGTCTCGGGTTGGTCGCCAACGGCAGTAAACAAATCGGCTATGTATTGCACTCCGGTGGAGACGTTCCATCGCCCATGTGAGAAATTGGCTCCGGCGTACAGTTTATGCTCGGGGGCAGCAATGACCGGATTTTCCATGTGCAGGAAGCTGTAGTTCCCGTCCACCGACCAGTGGCGGTCGATACGGTACGCCGCCTGCACCTCCACGCCGGTATTTTTGATTGCTCCCGAGTTCTGGTTCAACATACCGCTGCCGTTGGGATTCGGAAGGGTCTGAATAAGATTCTTCCCGTCTATGTAGAAGAGGTTCACGCCGTAGGTCAGCCGCCCCTCCATCAGACGCTGCGAAAAGGCCAGCTCGTAGTTCCACATCGACTCCGGCAGCAAATCGGGGTTCTGCGGCGGGAACATGTACATCTCGCGCAGGATCGGATAACGGAATCCTTTCGAGGCGGAGGCCTTCAGCTCGATGGCGTGCGGGAGATGGAAGGCCAGTCCGGCCTGCGGCATCCACTCCAATCCGATGCGGGAGTGATGGTCTGCACGAAGCCCGACGTTGAAGGTCAGCCAGGAACCGATGTCTTGGCGGAAGTCAATATATCCGGCCAGCTCGTCTTCGTGCTTGTCCACCAGATCGGAAGTCGTACCGGCCTGCTCCCCGCTCACATATTCGTTCCATGCACGGCCTCCATAACGGAACCAGTCGAAGCCCACGGTGATGCGGTTGCCCTTGAAAAACCGCGCACTCTGGTAGAGCGACACGCCCATCATGTCGTCATGCGACAGGAAGCGGTCATCCTGCGGTGTTTCACCCTCGGAGGGGGTATATCCGTCGTTGATCCAGTGGTCGCCCCAGTTGTAGAAGAAGCTGACGGCTCCCGAGGTCTTTTCATACCGGTTCTCCACGGCAAACGAGGTCATGCCTCGTGTGATGCGCTGGTCGCCGTCGAGCAGCGGTGCATCAACCGGGCCGGGATAGGAGGCGTTGAAATGGGTCACATTCACATCGCCCCGCAGATTCCAGTTATCCGTCACTTCATAGCCCAGTTTTGCATAGCCGCCGTACTGCTCGAAGCCCATGTCTGCACGGTGCCCGTCCGTGCGGTTATATGAACCGGAAACGACGCTGGAAAAACGCCCTTTCCGGATGCGGTTGGTCAGCTCCGTTTCGAGTGTATTCCAGGAACCGTACCCGGCGCGAAGGTTCGTCTTTACGCCGTCCTCCTGCATCTTACGCGTTACGATGTTGATGACGCCGCCCATGGCGTTCGAGCCGTAGAGGACCGAAGCCGGCCCCCGCAGAACTTCCACCCGCTCGGCAAGGAATGACTGATAGGCATCGGCTATCGGATGGCCGAAAATGCCGGCATATTGGGGATGGCCGTCAATCATTACCATCAACCGGGCTGTTCCGCCACTCAATCCACGGAGTGAAATACTTCCTGCCGCGCCACCCGACACACCGTAGCCCATCACTCCGCGTGAGGTTACGAACAGGCCGGGAATCTGTTCTGTCAGCACCGGCAGTAGCGAGGGTTGCAAGGCCTGGTCTATTTTGCTGCGGTTCACTACAGACACGGTTTGGGACAGATGTCGGACATCCGTTTCATTACGGGTGCCGGTAACCACAACTTCTCCGATTTCATATACCTTCCCTGTATCAAGGGAGTCCCGTTTTTGTTCCTGAGCCATTCCCGTCTGGACGGTAAGGGCCATCAAAGCAATTGACAAATAAGACTTTCTTATCTTCATTTATAATGTATCTGTTTGTTAATCATTTATTTGTTTATAGAATGCCTCTATCTGGTGAAAACACTCCTCAGGCGTAGCACAATCAAAGCAGCGGGTTTCCAACGGACACCATCTGGTAGCAGTCCGATTGATAATATGCGGGGCTACAACTCCATAACTTATCTTTATATCGGTTTTTGAAAGCAAGTCAAGGGCAGGCCGACTGATGACATCCGCATACACCTCTTTGACCTTTGCCAAAGCCAACAGTGCCGCAGCGGCCTTACCCACGACTTTATCTGCGATGGATGCTTCATACAAGAAGCCCGGATCATCTTGCAACAAATGATACAGATCGATGACACCACGACCATTGAATGTGCAAACTTCACCATTTGCAACGACCAGAGAATGCTTTCCTTCATGCAGTAATTGTATTAAATCGTCCATACGACCTGCTTTCATTTTCTTTTCTCAAAAGTAGTAAATTCGAAAAGGGAGCAAGCTACCCTAAATACCGATTAAATTCCCCGTATCATGGGATTATAGCCTGTAGCGCAGCCAGATTACATCATTCTCCAATCTTTCCACGCTGGTCAGGTGAAGATGCACCGGCAGGCGGTCATCTCCTCCTATTCCATCAAAGACGGCGGTTCCGTTTTTTCGGCCATCTATTCCAGGTGCTACCAGCAGACTGACCTCATCGATCAGTCCGGCCTGCAAGAATCCTCCGTTGATATGACCTCCTCCCAATAGAGCTAAACGCTTGACATGAAATTGTTCATACAGTATATTCATGGCCGTATCCAAATCAATATTTTCATTTCCTACGGCAATCCATGATATTCCCTGTTTACGTAACATCTCCAGATATTCCTTAGAAACTCTTTCGCTGACAATACAAACCAACGGTACATCATCAATACGGTTCGAGTTCCATCGTAAATGTCCTAACGTATCAACAGATACCATATAGGCATCCGATTCTTCTGCAATATATACGGAGGGTTGACCAACTGGTTCATACTCTGTCGGGACGAACGGTTCTTTGGCGGCGTTATAATGTTCCATGGTTACCCGTCCTTCCAATAAAGAGGGGCAATCCAGTTGTTCCAATGCGGTATAATATTCTTCTCCGCTGATTTTGTCTACCATCGAACAGTCAATCCTGCCGTCAATGGAAGCCACCATGTGGCAAATAACATATGGTTTCATTATAAATTCTTTTATTCAATCAAACCTGTATTTTTCAGCCATTCAGCGGTCATCGCATGACAATTGGACGTCTGGGAAGAACGGATCCAAAGGCTCGGGGTCAGGAAATTGCCCTCCGGGATAAGACGTTTGGCATCCGCTTCGACACCACTGATGCCGCTGCTGGCACTGGACACAATCAGCCCGATATTCTTTCCTGCCATCTCGCTTCCGTGGTTGAACAGGAAGGTCTGCAACGGAGCCGCCATATTGCTCCACCAGAGGGGTGCCGCTACAATCACCGTAGCGTAGTTCTCAAGTTCAACGTCCACTGGATCGATAGCCGGATAGGAAGAGACGTCATTCGGATTTTCACGGATGGCGGCAATCAGGGCACTGCCTATGGCATAATTGTTCGCAGCGTAATCCAATCCTTTCTCTGCCGGTTCCACGCGGACAACATCTGCATCTATTTGTGTCAGCAGATCCGTCACAATCGTGTGCGTGTTGTTCGTGAAGCTGTAATAAACGACAAGGATGTCTCCCTCTACAGGATTGGGATTCTCGGGATCATTATTCCCGTTTTCATCATCTTCTCCTCCATTTTCAGGGGTTTCAGTCTGAGGCTGGTCGGTTACAGGCTCATCATCTTCACAAGATGTAAACCCGAAAAATAGCCCTGCTGCCAGCAGAATATAAAATAACTTCTTCATATGTATTTCTTATTTGAATTGATTTATAAGTTTATTTGTAAAACCTGTCAAAAGCCAAACTTTGCTTCTGTATTCAAGTTTATAATCCGGTCAATTTTTCCTGATCCTCCGAATAACGTCCACCAATGATATGGATAGAATCCAAATGAGAACGAATCTCCGTCAATTCCTCTTCCGAGAATGAGACTTCAACAGCGCCGACATTTTCCACAATCCGTTCAATCCGTTTTGATCCTGGAATCGGGACAATCCACGGCTTTTGAGCCAAAAGCCAGGCAAGAGCGACCCGAGCCGGTGTAGTTTGTTTCATTTTGGCCAACTGCTCTACATACTCAGCCAGCGCAACATTCTGTTGCAGGTTCTCGGGACTAAAACGCGGGATGGTACTCCGGTAGTCGGACTTGTCGAAGGTCGTCTGACGATTGAACCGTCCCGTCAGCATGGCCTTGCCCAGCGGGCTGAAAGGTACGAATCCGATACCCAGTTCTTCCAAAGTTGGCAGCAATTCCGCTTCAGGTTTTCTGTACCACATCGAATATTCGCTCTGTACTGCTGTAAGCGGACAGAC
Organism: Phocaeicola barnesiae DSM 18169 = JCM 13652; assembly: GCF_000374585.1. Taxonomy (GTDB): domain Bacteria; phylum Bacteroidota; class Bacteroidia; order Bacteroidales; family Bacteroidaceae; genus Phocaeicola; species Phocaeicola barnesiae. Next base: position 48,520 of record NZ_KB894658.1, on the reverse strand, counting down.
AGCATGTGCCCGACGGACTGTGGCAGCTGAAGCTTCGGACAATCCCCAATGGAGAACCTTACCCTCTTTGATCAAAGACGAAAGTGTATCGGCAACTTCTTCAATGGGCGTATGCGGATCCACACGGTGTTGATAATACAAATCGATATGGTCTCTTCGCAAACGTCGCAACGAGCCTTCGACAGCACGGCGGATGACTTCCGGTTTGCTCGACAATTCAACGGGACGTGCCGACCCTTCAAAATGGACATTGGCCATATCATATCCGAATTTGGTGGCGATGACCACCTCATTTCGGAAAGGCTCAAGAGCCTCGCCAACAAGTTCCTCATTTTTAAACATGCTATAAACCTCGGCCGTATCGAAAAAAGTGATACCGGCTTCAACAGCCTGGCGTAAGGTGGCAATGGCCTCGTTTTTTTCCGGATAAGGCGGGTAACTCTGTGTAAAGCCCATACAGCCTAATCCGATAGCAGACACTTCCAGTCCGCTTTTTCCTAATATTCTCTTTTTCATATCACTTTATTTTTAGTCCGGGAATCAACGGTGTGGAGTCCACCAGTTCAAGAGACTTGACCATATCGAGCGTTCCCTGTTTGTATTTCTGAAAATGTGGAGTCTGGATATGTTTGCGATATGCTTCTTCATCGGCATAAATCTCCAAAATGGTAACCTTGTTCGGGTTTTCTTTCTCAGCGGTGGCATAGAGTGTTAACACACCCGGCTCCAGCCGCATCGAAGCCTCGATTTCCTCCTTCAGATAGGCATTGTACTCCATCAGACGTGAAGGATCAACCTCGATTTTTGAAAGACGTACAAGTTGTTTAGTTGGATCCACCGCCTCTCGACCAGCATTTTTGATAGCATTCAAAGCTTTCATCGCAGGCGGGAATCCGATGTATGGAAGACACTGGATAACCGCCGCTACAAGTGTTTCCTTGCTAGTGCCAAGCTTTATGTTTCCCAACGTGTGGGATTGAAGTTGCGAATCGGCCTCCAGCGTCGTCAGAATGCAGTAGATGAGTAATTCTCGCGTCTGGACATCCAGACCGTTGCGAGTATAGATATCACCGAAGCAATATTCGGTCAGGAAACGTGCCACATCGGCCCCCATGCCGCCCGGTACATCAGCCATGCGCGTAGCAATCTCATCACCGTAAAGTGGATTCTGAATAGCAAATCCCTTTTCGTAACGGTTTTCTTCTGTAGTGGTGCCCTGGGCTTCAAGAGGTAGAGCGATACCTTTCTCACGGAATACCTCGTTGATTACGCTGAGGGCGTTCAGCGTACGCGGGAATCCAATAAAAGGGGCGCACTGGTAGATGGCCTCTCGCAATTCGACAGGGGTCACACCGACATTCAGAGCGGCGGCTGCATGAGATTTCAACTGTGGCAGCGTCTGCATTACAGAAAGTACGGTACAGGTTATAAGTTCGCGTTGTTTGTTGTCAAGATTACCGACTGTAAAGACTTCACCAAAAATAAATTTCTGGAGTATGTCCATAAACTCAGGGTCTGTACCTTTTCCAGTCAATGCTTCCCCTCCAAACAATGTGGTGTAATTTTCTTTACAGATATCTATTCGATTATTATTCTGTGCCTGCGCCACAGAGGGAAGAATCAGGCAACCCAATACGAAAGCTGTTATAATTCGTTTCATGCTGATAGTTTTTAATTATTACAAACTTCTTCCGAGCCGGTAGGCTTCTTCTCCATATGTTGTATTTCTTATGGAACCGGCAGTCCATACACCAGGAGCTATGACAGACCCCATATCTCTCCAGCCAAGATAATCTGCCAAAGTAGAGTAATGAACTCGCATGGCTTCAGCATCCTTATACGCACTATTGGCGTATGCCATCAGGAAAGCGGTCTTCTTGGGAGCTCCTTTTATTCTCCCGTTAATGGCGTAGAACCTGTCTATGACACTCTTGATCTGCGCAGAGAATCCGAAATAAAACATCGGGGTTACAAATACTACCATATCTGCCTCCAGCAGATGAGGACGTACAATACTGAAATCATCTTTCAGCACACAATCACCGTCCATACCGCAACGGTTGCAAGCCATACAGCCATTGACTTTATGGGCGGCGCAATCAAAACGGAACACAGAATGTCCCTTCTCTTGTGCCCCTGCAATGAAGCGGTCTGCAAGATAATTCGTGTTGTCGTTCCGGCGGGGGCTTCCTGTCAATACTACGATCTTCATTTTATCTTTATTTTCATTAAACAATTCATCGGCTGTTGCTACTGAGGATAACAATACAGTTGCTGCCGCTGAGGCTGAACATTTCAAGAAAACTCGTCTGTCCATATTTTACCAAGATTTATCAACAAATAGAGTTACTGCATTTCCATATAAAATTCTAGACAGTAGAGATACGAGAGACGGATCTTCTGACATCCATACACGCATCCGTTCCAATCCGGCCTTCAATACCCAATCTGGTTGATACGGATAATCTGACCCGTAAAGCAGATGGTCAGGGGTTGTTATGGCCAGCAATGTGCGCACCACTTCGGGAGTTGCAGCACCTGCCAGGTCGTAATAAAGATTCCGGAGGTTGGCTTCCCAGTCGATTTCCTGCATGAATCCTTTTGATACCATCGCCGGATGGACAGCTTTCATACGCGGGATGGCTAGTGGCAGAAAAGAGCCACAGTGGGGAACTACAAACTTCACGTCCGAATAACGGGACAGGACATTCCTTGAGATCATGTTAATGACTGCGCGTGTCGTCTCTGCCGGATATTCATATACAGCCAGTGGAGAGTTTGCATTCTCCTATGGCCAGAGAACATATCCAGAACAATGCGCTGGCAGAGAGCATCTGCCATGCCGATCCGGCAAAAGCATTAACCTCTTCGGCTCCTGAAGAGCGGTATTTTGCATACAGCGTTCCTAAAGCCCAGGAAATACAACCACCTATCAGAATCAGGATACCGTATTCACTGTGAACGGCCGATCCGGTTTCCAGACTCAACTGTTCCATGTAAAGCATCCCTACGCCGATAAATCCGGCCAGCATGCCAAGGACGGTGGTCGGAGTCCGAAAAAATTTTTTCCAGGAAGGGACATCAAGCAGCATGATCCAGATTGCTGTGGACGAGGCGACAATAGCCACCAGACTGCTGCTTACATAGCGTTGGGCCAACATGATGACGGCCATATCCACAAACAGCAGGACAATACCGCTCACTGCTGAACGCCGGATAAGCTGCAGATACAACACTTTTTCCCCACGACACACACATATTGCCAGTAACAGGATCCCCGCAACGGAAAAACGCAGGGCTCCCAGTAAAAAAGTCGGAATCTCACGCAGAGCCACCCCGATGAAGTAATAGGTTGACCCCCATACAAAGTAAATAAGAAAATAGGCGAGGACAACCAACAGTTTCCGTTTGGTAAGAGAAATACGCCCCATGTCAAGTTCCTCCCGCAATCAGACATTGGATGAAATTCTGGAAACGGGCCAATGCCTCTTCCAATACCGCACGCGGGCAGGCAATATTCCAGCGCAGGAATCCTTCGCCTTCCGGTCCGTACATCGTTCCACTGTTAAGCCACAGTCCGGTCTCTTCAAGCAACCGTGTCTGCAACACTTCGGACGACAGCCCCAGAGCGCGGCAGTCTGTCCATACCAGATAGGTGCCTTCGAGCCTCGTAACGGGTATTTGCGGAAAGTGGGTGTGGAAGAATCCGCACAGGTAATCATAGTTCGCTTTCAGATAGTCCAGCAACTGTATAAGCCATTCCTCTCCTTCGTTGTAGGCGGCGATGGTGGCCTCAATGCCGAAGGGGTTGACATCGCATACCTCGTTGATGTTGACGGCGCGGTCTATTCTCCTTCGTATCCTCTCATCACAAGAAATGATATTTGCAATCTGCAATCCTGCAATATTGAAAGATTTGCTCGGCGACAGACAGGTGACGGAGTTTTGCAGGAATTCTTCGCCAATCGAAGCAAAAGGAGTGTAGGTGTGTCCCGGGAAGACCAACTCGCAATGTATCTCGTCCGCGATGACCGTCACGCCGTTCCTGAAGCAGATTTCCCCGATGCGGTGCAACTCTTCGCGGCTCCATACGCGGCCTACCGGATTATGGGGATTGCATAGCAGCAGTAGCTTTACACCCGGCTCGGCGGTCTTTCGCTCCAAATCTTCAAAATCAATATAATAGGTGTTGCCAACGTATCTCAAGGGATTGGCAACAATGCGGCAACCGTTGTTGCGTATGGATGAAAAGAAACAGTTATACACGGGAGTCTGCACGACCACGCCATCCCCCGGTTCTGTCAAAGCCTTGATGACAGCAGAAATGGCAGGGACAACGCCGGATGTATAAATCATCCATTCTTTCCGGATGGACCAGTTATGACGCCGTTCAAACCATCGGGTAACCGCAGTATAGTATTCATCGGGAACATGGACATATCCGAATATGCCGTGTGCCACCCGTTTGGCCAATGCATCGGTGATGGCTGGTGCCGTACGGAAATCCATGTCCGCTACCCAAAGGGGAAGCACGTCTTTACCAACAGGAAAAGAGTCCCATTTATAGGAATTCGTTCCCCGTCGGGGGATAATCTTATCGAAGTCATATTTCATAGTCCGTCTGTATTAGTCGGTGAAACAGGTGCGCTCATCCCTAAGCCGAATCTCACAGTCGGCAGGAGCCTTGATATTCTCATCTATTGTTATCGAACCGTACTCATCTGCCACGATACGTCCCGACATGGGGTTCTTGATATTCGTGATGGCTCCACGAATATCGGCATTCAATGTGCTGTACTCAAAGGCACGGTCACAGTCCGGTCCGAACGTGCAGTTTTCCAGCACCAGGTCGTGGGCATAACAGAGCGGTTGTTCACCGGTGATATGGCAGTTGACTAGACGGAGGTTTTTCGAATGCCAGCCAAGGTATTCGCCGTCAAGCTCTGAATCATAGATGGTCACATTCTCTACCTCCCAGAAGGCATCCTTGGTGGTAATTTTGGCATTGTGAATTTCCACATTCTTCACATATTGGAAAACATACTTGCTGTCACTCTCCAATCCATCCACATAAATGTTATTGCTGAACATGAAGGGATAGGTTCCTCCATGCAATTTAAGGTTCTTGATACGAATACCGTTACAACGCCAGAACACTTCATCTGCATCATTCATTGCAACATTTTCGATATCAATCTCACTCATCTCACGGAACATTTTTGGGGCATCAATCACAGTATCTTTCATCCGCAGATGATCAGAATACCATAATGCCGAACGTCCTCCTACATCAAAATAGCAACGCTCGATTTTGAAACCATGAACGTGCCAGAATGGATAGTTACCTTCAAACCTACATTCAAAAGCTTCAATATTGCTACACTCCTTGATGGCCGATTCTCCGGCGCGGATAATTACATTCTCCAAACGCAAATCATGCGACTCAAACAAAGGGCGTTCGCCCCCAAATTCAGTATCTCTAATAATATTCATATGATTACATATTTTATGGTTGGTTGATATCAAGTGATAATATTTCTCCGATAACCGGCATGCAAACACATGCCTCTACTTCTTCCTTGAGCCGTCGAGCCGTTTTCAGGGGGCATCCCACAAATGCCGCGAAAGCGCATACTTGGAGTGATGCACCGTAACTACATGGCGGGCATTCAGGTCCGATACCACTTGTCCAAGTTGTTCCGGCATGGTGTGGATAAACCTCCAGTCCTCGTTGCACTGGCCGTTTTCAAGAATCGCCCAGTCAATCTTCGGGAATCGACGTCCGATTCGCTTGAAATGGGGCCCGTACCCGCCATCACCGCCCAAATACAGTGTCAGCGAAGGTGATTCAATCAGAAAAGAGCCCCATAAGGTCTTGTTTGACGTAAGTCCGCGACCCGAGAAATGACGGGCCGGGAGACAGTGGATAATCAAACTGTCGTAAGGGATCTGCTCTTCCCAATCCAACTCTACCAACTGCTCCGTACGGTAACCCCAATACTCAAAATGTGCTCCAACACCGAGCGGACAAACGACCCTACCAACCTTTTCACGTAATTCTGTAACAGTCTGGTAGTCGAGATGGTCCCAATGGTCGTGCGTAATAAGCATCAGGTCTATGTCCGGCATATCCTCCGTATGGAAAATGTCCGTCCCGGCAAACGGGCGGTTGACAAACGAGACAGGAGCTGCGGCATGAAATACGGGATCGACCAGAATCCGTTTCCCGTCCACCTGTAGCAGATACGACGAGTGACCAAACCAGACCATCAGATTCCCCGTATCGGGTAATTGGCGGCAATCAGTCTGTACAACGGGAAGGGCTGTTTCAGGACGGAGACCTTTTCGGTCAGCAAAAACAAACTCCCACAATGCCTGCCAGCGGCTCTTCTTGTTGGTCATCACTGGAGTGGACATCTGGTTGCGGAACATCCCGTCCCGATAGTTCGGAGACCTGCGAATTCGTTCCAGCCGATCTCCTGAAGGGTTCCGACCAAATGACGGCTGCGCAAGGAAACAACAGACGCCCAAACAGCACAGCAGAAGGAGTGACAAAATAATCACAAAAGCCATTCTTCTCTTTCTTCTTTTATCCATGTCTCATGTCAATTAATTCAGGTGTTTGATGCCAGCCCCGGAAATGAAATCTGAGGGAGTTTTTCCCTTCAGTCTCTTGAACAGTGTACAGAACTCCCGGTCAGTGGGGAATCCGAGCCGGGCTGCCACCTCCTCGACGCTTTCCGTTCCCCTTTTCAGCAGATACTCGGCACAGGCAATCTGTTTGAATTTCACATAATCTTCAGTATCTTTCCCAGTCTCATGCTTCAGCATGTCGTTGAAATAATCCGGCGAACAACCGAACAATCTGGCGAAATCTTCCGATGACGGGAATCGTTCGTACTGTGCCTTTCCGGTCTGGAAAAAAATCTCCAATTCGCGGTCTGTCCGTTCCAGCATTTCCTGATTCTCATTATGTCGGAGAATAAATTGGCGCCGGTAGAAACGCGACGCATAGTCCAGCAACAGCCGGATTCTCCCGGCAAGAATCGTATAGCAGTATTCATCTACACCCCAATGCAGCTCTTCACCTATCTCATCCATCTCCCTCTCCAGCACGGCCATCTCACGTTGTGACAGATGAAGGCTTTCCCGTGTAGCATATCTGAAAAAAGAATATTCCCGGGAAGATTTTCCTGTTTTCAGCGGGTTATACACCGAGTCATGAAAGCAGAGCAGCCATCCTTCGGATTGTCCGGTCTCAGGCTTCCATATCTCCGGTGTAGCGGTTCTTCCCGGTTGCAGGAAGGTCAGTGTTCCGTCGCTGAAGTCGCATTTCTTGTGTCCGAAAAGAGGCTGACATGGAGTATTCCACGCTCTCAGCCATACGGTAAAGAACCCGAACTGGAGAACCTGCGAAATTTCGGTCGTATCGGACAGGCGAATCATGCTCACCAATGGATTGGGAGTTTTTGCCGAAAAAAGTCGGTTACACCCTGTAATAGTCTTGACTGTCATGCTTTTTATTTATAATAACTCCAATTCGTTTTATTCAACAAGTCCATGCCTGGCAAGCCATGTGTGTATTTCCTCAGAAAGAGAAGGTCCACCGCTATAGGTCACAGACAGAGCTTCGCGAACATCTGCATACGGACATGTCTTGCAGATATTTGAAACGGTTTCTCCCATCATCCCGTTTCCGTGGCTGCAAAACGGGATGATCCGCTTGCCATCGAAATCGTATGACTCGAGAAATGTATAAACAGGCATCGGCAGGATAGCATACCAGTTCGGATAACCAAGCAGTATCGTGTCATACGCCTCCATGTTCTCAATACGTGTGCGTAAAGCCGGACGAGCGTTAGCCAAAAGATCCTGTTCTGCCTGCTCCAGCAAAACACTATAACTGTCGGAATAGGGTTCTTCCATCTCAATCTCCACCAGGTCTGCTCCGATCTGGGACTGGATTTCTTCCGCTATGCCGCGTGTATTTCCGCCTTCGGAGAAATAGACTATCAATGTCCTACCGCCAGTCTGTGCGTATATGTTCTCCGATTGGAATGCCCACCCAAGCAAAACGGACATAATCAATATAAACTGTTTCATTTTCGTATGATTTATTATTCGACATTTCGGGCAAGACGGAAGCCGCGCTTGTAGTCCGTATAATCAGCCGGCACAGCCGAACGGTAGGCACTGCGGACATGTTTGGCATAATCATACCAGCCACCGCCACGCGCTACTCTATTACGGCCGGTTTCAGGACCTGAAGGATTGGGACCAGCAGCATTGGTATAAGCACCGTAATAATCCCAGCACCATTCGCTGACATTGCCGTGCATGTTATACAAGCCCCATGGATTCGGCTCAAACTCATCAACATCCACTGTCTGTCTTCGGTAAGTACCTCCGCCTTCACCCTCAATATATGGGTAACTGCTATACCAGTTGGACTGCTCTACGGTAATGTTGCGTCCCGTGCTGAATGGGGAATCAGTCCCGGCCCGGCAAGCATATTCCCATTCGGCTTCCGTAGGCAGGCGATATCCATTGGCCTCACGGTTCCATGTTACCTCTGTCCCGTCAATGGAATACGCCGGTTCAAGCCCTTCGGACAGGCTCAACGCATTGCAGAAACGTACGGCGTCGTACCATGAAACCATTTCTACCGGACGATTGTCCCCTTGAAAATAACTGGGATTTACTCCTGTGACAGAACGATAATCGGCCTGCGACACCTCATATTTGGCTATCAGATATGGTCCAACTGTAACCTGGTGTTGTACTTCATCATTTTCCCGCCACCGCTCATCTTCAGGACTACCCACTGTAAAGGAACCTCCGTTGATTTGTACAAAATCACCTTGCTCCACAGGCGGGTCGGAAGGCGTTACAGGCGGTTGTTCAGGTTCTTTATCTATGTGCGCTTCACTGCACGCTGAAAGCATCAGCAAACCTGCAGTCAGGATGTATGTTATCTTTTTCATGTTATTCTTCATTTTGATTCTTATTTAATGAAAGAGTTAGGATTATTTCTCCCGTTCCTCCCAATAAGCCGAGCATCTCCTCTCGGGTGGAGACACCGTCCACATGTCCCAGTCGGGTGAAATTCCAGGAGTTCGTATCATAATAGATAACCAGGGAGCTACCCTGATAAAGAATCAAATCACCGGGGCCGGTTGTCGTCTGCCTGTCGTTCCGGGGCAGGGAGAATCCCAGTGAACCGACTTTCTCCATATCTCCATAATCGTTCATTCGGATGCTGAGATCTCCTTGCGCAAGATGCTCTTTCAGTGCATCCGTTGATGAATTGTTTACTAAGGTCGCTGTAAACGAGCGGCCACCCACTGTCAGTTTGATAATGCTATTTTCCATATCAGTTTCTTGATTTTCATTATTCTCTTCTCCATTTGCTTGTTCGTGCTGTTCAGACAGGACCGGATGGTCATTTTCTCCACATGCTGTAATGGATACCATAGCAAAAACCAATGAAAAAATAAATGCTCGTCTCATACTTGTGTGTTTTATCGGTTATACAATCTATCTCTATCCATCAGAGCCAATATCTCTTCCGTGTTCAACGGATTGCCTGTGCCGGCGTATGCTTTGAATTCTTCCACAGTCATATCTATCTCTTTTCCAACCTGACAGAAATGTCGCCAGGTACATTCAATGCCTCAATGCCGTTTCCATCAATATGTCCGATCCTTACCAAATCATTGCTTGAAGACCAGTTCTTGCAGAAAATAGCTAAGTTTCCCCAAGGCACATAGATGGTAATATCCCCCGGTACAGGCGCACAGCCTCGTGTGACCCCTTCAAGTTCCAACTCAGGATCCGAACCATACCAGATAGGGTAACCGACAAACACGAGATCGTAACTGTCGAAATCCTCCATCGAAGTCTTGACTGCAGGAAAATTTCCCTGCTGAATGGCATTCAATTCATCTCTGGCGCGTTCAAGCATGGCATTGTAGTCTGTCTCAAATGCGGTTTCCGGTTCTACTTCGAGAATGTCGCAATCCAGTTGGTCACGAATTTCATTGGCTACACGTTCGGTATTACCACTGCGTGAAGTGAACAATACAAGATATCGCCCGTTACCTCCGGGTATCGGGTCTGTTGGCTCTTCCGGGTCATTGTCATCGGAATTTCCATTCCCGGGATTTTCGGGTTGTTCCGGTGTTTCAGGAACAATTAAGTCGTCATCCGTAGGGCTACACGCTGTCAAGGACAAGAATGTTAAAAACATCAACGGAATCAGGAAGATCTTTTTCATTATGTTTTCCTTTCTAATCATATCTATTTTTTATTAATTGTCTGATACAAAGATAATGAAGGACAGTATGCAGAATGGTATATAAATCCTCGGACAATATACCCCTGTTACGGATTCAATCATACCCGAAATAAATCAGCCCCCATTTTTAGTGGGGGCTGATGACGGTTGCTGTTTATCAAAGTTGAATATCCAATATCCTTTATCGCCATGACTCTTCATAGATACGGACAATATCGGCATCAGTCATCTGAACGCGGTCACTGGTAAACATCACACCCATGACTTCACGCGCATTGCGCATGAACTTTTCCGCTTCATCAAAGGCAATGCCGTAATCGGACATCTTTAAGTCAGCTACGCCGCACGCTTCCTGCAGGTGGGTAAGTGCCGTAATGAAATCTTCTGGCTTATCTGCGTCAGGCATACCCATAACCTGAGCCATGCGGATAAAACGCTCATCGCAGGCATGATTGCGCACAAAATAGGAGAAATAGGCACGACTAATCATAATCAGACCCGCTCCATGAGGCAGGTTGGGATGGTAAGCTGAAAGAGCATGTTCCATACCGTGTTCACTGGTGATTAGCGTAAGGCACATGACTACGCCCGAAAGTGTATTGCCGAAAGCGACATGTGTACGAGCTTCAAGATTGTTGCCGTCTTGGACGGCACGTGGCAGGTATTTGGCCAGATTTTCGATAGCGGTCAGCGCATACATATCGCTCATCAGGTTAGCGCCGTTGGCGATGTAACCCTCGATACTGTGGAACAAGGCGTCGAATCCCTGGAATGCCGTAAAACTGGCCGGGACACTGAGCATCAGTTCGGGATCGACTACCGCAATGCAGGGATAAAGACTCGGGGCACCGATAAAAGCCTTTTCATAGGTATCCTCCTTCGTTATAACTCCGGCACTGTCAGTTTCTGAACCTGTACCAGCCGTTGTCGTAATAGCGACAATTGGCAGCGGCGTATTGGGAATAGGAAGTCCCTTACCAGATCCCACGGCCACATAGTCCCACAAAACGCCGTCATTAGTCGCCATGACAGCGATGGCCTTGGCGCAATCCATGACGCTGCCGCCACCCAGCGCCACCAGGAAATCGCATCCGGCCGCACGCGCAGCCTCGGCCCCGGCATTCACATTGGCAACCGTCGGATTGGGCGAAACGCCGTCAAACACGACGTTCTCCACACCGGCCTTTTTTAGTTGCTCTTCGGTTCGAGCCAGATACCCGTTCGCGCGGGTGGATTTACCGTTGGAAATGATAATGAGTGCCTTTTTACCCGGCATGGGCTGTTCACCCAGTTTGTTCAGCATACCTGCGCCAAACATGACACGGGTAGGAACATACATGTCATAATTCAGATTCGTTTCCATGATTTGTCTCTTTTGAATATTATTATTTCAGTTTATTGTATTCTTCGTCTGTAACAGGCTCCAGCCATTCGTTCGAAGTCTCATCACCTGGAATCTCGAAGGCTAGGTGAGCAAACCAGCCGTCAGCCGCCGCACCGTGCCAGTGCTTTACGTTTGCAGGAATATGAATGACTGTTCCCGGAAGAATCTCAACGGCAGGTTTCCCCTCTTCCTGATACCAACCGCGGCCAGCTATCCCGATAAGCATCTGACCACCGCCACTCTTAGCCCGATGTATATGCCAGTTGTTGCGGCATCCGGGTTCAAAAGTCACATTAGATATGTTTACCTGCTCACGCGAAATGGGGGCCAGATAGCTGTTGCCGATAAAATACTGGGCGTAGGCCGTATTTGGTTCGCCAATGGGGAAAATCATCTCGCGTTGGAAAGCGGACTTGGCATCTGCCGCAGCCGCATCATCCGCCCACACATCCTTGGCCAGACGGAAAGCCGCCCATGCCTTGGGCCATCCTGCATAAAAGCCAATGTGAGTAAGAATCTCGGCAATTTCAATGCGTGTGATTCCATTGTTTTTTGCCGACTGGAGATGATAGGTCAGCGATGAATCGGTGATTCCCTGACTGATGAGCGAAGTGATGGTCACCAGACTTCGGTCGCGCAGTCCAAGCTTGTCCGTACGGTTCCACACTTCTCCGAAAAGTACATCGTCATTCAGTTCCGCAAATTTCGGGGCAAACTCCCCAAGCTGGTCGCGGCCAGCCGTCTGCTTGATTTTTTCCTGTGCCATAATTGTTGTTCCATTAATTGCCAGCGCAACAAGCGCTATGATTATCTTTACTTTCATATGAATTATAATTCATTGTTTTTAGTTCTTTTCTCTACTGCAAAATTATCTGAATATAGGACTGTAGCCGGTATATAATTTACCGATATTTCTACCCGAACATTGGATATAATAGCATTTATGCTTTATACTATTCTGGTATCATCTGCAATCACTTCTATTTTATCCATTTAATATGCCCTTTATCCGTTCTCTCAGTTACGGATAAATGAACCAGCTCGCTTTCAGAAGTTGATCCGTGCCAATGTTTTACGTTAGCCGGAGTCCTTATAACATCTCCTTTTTTAATTAGAATAATTTCCTGTCCTTCTTCCTGATAGTAACCTTCACCATCCAATATCAACAATACTTGTTCGGCATCCGGATGTATATGCCATGTATTCCTACTATTGGGGGCGAAAACCAGATGGTTTATATCAAACTTTGTCTGATGGGCTACATCTGAAATATAGACTTTCCCGGTATAATATTCTGACATAACTTGCTCTCCACATTTAAAGACCATATTACCCGTATCCTTTTCTGTATAAGACTCTTTATAACTCTTTTTCAGGATAAATGGTTCCCCGGGATTTAGAATATGAATACGTTCAGGATTGATAATTCTACCTTCAAGACTACGTGGATCAGCATTAAATGGTTTCATATCAGGCGAATCTACAGTTCCCCAATGGGAAAGAATCAAATTCGCATCAGGATAAGTATTAGCAATCTTTATGGCTCCTTCCAATCTTATATGCCAGGAATCATCAGAAAAATCAAAGAAAATGACGTCAGGAGACGGCAACTCAAGGAACTCTGGTAAAAACCGGGAATCACCCGGAGCCCATATTAACCCATCGGGGGTATTAATAAGGAAACCACAATAATCTTCCATCTTATATTCCCTTAACCTTCGAAATTCTTCCATCTCATTTTGCCATAGATGATAAGCCGGAGTCAGCTTTACACTTACAGGACCTATACGGAATTCATCACCGATACCATGTCCAAAAGATGGCAAACCTTGTTGTCGCATCAAAGTATCTACATAATGTGTACTATGATATTGAAAACAAGCACTTGATAGTCCTGTACATGAAGGTATGCTGTAATGGTCGTTATCACAATGAGTAATGAGTACCGCATCCAGATGTGGAACTTGCTCCGGAGTAATTGGTGCTTGAAATAAAACAGGCATATCAAACCCTTTCAACATGGGATCAATCATAATACAAGTTCCGCGACTATTAATAAAAAATCCCGCATTACCCAACCAGCGGATGACTGTTTCATTTTGAACATTGAATGCCTCTTCCCCAAATGGTTGTACAGCAGAGGGAGTAGCCTGACCTTTCTTATCATAACGAATTCTCGCCTGTGCCCATGCTATCTGAATCTGAACGGATAAAATAATAGCTAAAACAAGTTTACTCTTCATATATATCACTTCTTATAAATATTCATTGGAATCTTTTTTAACTGCAACAAAGTTAAATGTATGAGAAAAATTGAATGGTAGACAATTCTTTGACATATATACCTGAATTACAGATAACGGACAATTCATAAAATAAAACGAAGACCCTCATCAATATGATAAAGAGTCTTCGTTTCAATATCAATAAATAACCATGTGAATTATCATCAGTCATCAGCACGGAACTTGTATGTTTTAGAAGCATTGTTTGTAACCAACTGCACAATGTAAATTCCAGCAGGAATGTTATTAATAACTTTTTCGTCGGTTTGCATTACTTTACTACCATTTACGTTGAATATAGAAACATAATCTATGTTCCCTGAAACAAAGAGTTGACCGGAACGATATTGCAAGCTGGGACTATTGCCCATATTCATACTGACAATTCCAGTTGAGGTATTCTCATAATCAATTTCCTTAAGCCATTCTGAAAGCATAGAATGACAATTTTCAGTCTGTGAAGAACGTATCCACAGGCTTGGAGTCATGAAATTCCCGTCAGGAATAAGGCGTTTTGCATCAGCTTCTACACCGCTGATGCCGCTACTGGCGCTGGATACAATAAGACCAATACGTTTGCCTGCCATCTGAGAACCGTAAGTAAACAAAAATGTCTGCAAAGGTGCAGCCATATTGCTCCACCATAAAGGAGCACCTATAATTATGGTATCATATTCATCAAGATTGTTGATTGAGGTCTTAATTGCCGGATATGAATCCGGATTGGCAGGATCATTTCTAATGGCAGCAATCAACGCACTGCCAAGAGCATAATTGTTTGCAGCATAATCCAACCCTTCTTCTGCAGGTTCTATACGCAAAACATCAGCCTGTATTTGTGTCTGTAAGTCACTGACTATCCAATGAACATTGTTTGTGTAACTGTAATAAACAATCAGTGTTTTTGCCTGTAAAGTACAAACACAGGACATTATAACTAAAAATGATATTAGCTTTTTCATTGAAATGTAGTTTTAATGTGAATTATTTGTAATTATTTTCCCATAGTTTCTTTAACACGAGCCAGCAGGTTGGGAATATCCAACCCTTGCGGACATTTCTCCAGACAGACCCCACAGTTGACACAGGCCGAAGCCGGTGCTCCTCTTTGAATGGGAGACATGGCAATCGTATAGTCCGACATAGCTCGTTTCATATCCTTATGTACCAGATAATTATTGTACACATACGCGAAAATGTATCCGATGGCTACATTATGTGGACAAGGAATACACTGATAACATCCTGTACAGTCAATATGTCCCGGGGTCTCTCGAAATGCACGGATGGTCGCACCCAAAGCCTCCCGTTCATCGGGTGTCAACATGTTGGGCCGTGCTTTGGAAGCATATTTCAAGTTGGCCTCCACATCGGCCATGGAATTCATCCCGCTGACCGCTACACTCACTTCTGGAATATCCCACAGGTAGTCGAGAGCCCATTCCACATCCGGCTTTTCTACTCCGGTAGAACGAAGTGCATCACGCATTGACTGGGGAAGATTGGCCAAAAATCCGGTACGTACAGGCTTCATTACGGCAACACCCATACCGTTCGCTGCCGCGTACTTCGGACCTAATACGCCAGCTTCGTATTCATAATCGAGATAGTTATGTTGAATCAGGCAGAAATCCCAAGCTGATGATGCCTCGACCACCTTTTTAAAAAGCTGGAGGCGGTCATGGAACGAGAATCCCATGAAACGGATTTTTCCGTCAGCCTTTAGTTTCTCCATTTTCTCAATCAGTTTATAAGGAACCACCTTCTCGTTCCAGCCTCGATGCATGATCATGTGGATGTGGTAGAAGTCAATGACATCCGTTCCGATGGCACGGCGCGACTCATCAAAGAACTTCTCAAAATCCTCCGGCCGTTCCATGGCCCACCACGGAGATTTGGAGGTGACATAGACACGGTCACGCCATCCTCCCGCGAGTGCCTTTCCGACAGCCTGTTCACTCTGTCCGTTCAGGTAGACACGCCCAGTATCAATATAGTTTACACCACCTTCAATTGCCCGACGTACCATGGCCACACTTTGGTCAAAATCCACACTTCCGTTTGCTTGCATCGGCAATCGGAGCATACCAAACCCCAATGCGGAAACATCAACTCCGGTACGTCCCATTGGACGATACTGCATCCTTGGATTATAATTCAAAATTTTGCCTGACAATTCTTCTTGAACAACCCTCTTTTCTGCCTCATCAGCCAATACTCTTGGCCCTAACAGAGCACCGGCCGCTAATGTCAGACCTGTCCGCTTGAAAAAATCTCTTCTATCCATAATATATTCATTTTAATCATTCAAACCGATTAACATAGCGGGATTATCCCGTACCAACCTATTGATTTCCCTTGTTGTAAAACCGGCTTTATCCAAATCTTTAATACATTGTTTCATTCCTGCTATTGGGTGAGGCATAACTGACTGGCCTAAATCTGTAGAAATAAAACCTCTATCAGAAGATACACGAACAAGATCTGCGAATGTCCCGGTAGACTGACGTTCATATTGAGGCATTCCGCTATTTTCTCCCCATAGGCATGGCAGATAGCAATATTCGATGTATGCTCCCAAATCAACACACTGACGTATCTGATTGGAAGTCATCATCCAGAAATGGGAATTGGCATGTGTTACTACGAATCGTTTCACACCAATCTCTGACGCTTTTCGTGCCAGAATGATACTTTCCTGCGGCGAACAGTGACCGGTGGCAAAAATAATATCTGCCTCGGCACATATTTCCATGACCCGTATAACTTCAGGTAGGACTTGTCCTGAACGGTCCAGAACAGGAATGCCTTTTTCTTTTCTTCCTTCACATCGATAATGATACTCCGCATCCAGTGTTGGCATCCAAATGCAACGACACAGGCCTCCAGAAGTAGCAACAGCTTTTTCGGCAGCATACGCATTTACACGATCGCCGTGAACACGGTTCATGCATAAACTTCCAAACACTTCAATGTCCGAAATTCCCTGACGTATCAGATAAGCTCGGTCATGGCAACTGAAATCGTTGGATTTATACATAATTGCCCGGTATCCGGCTTTTTGGGCTTCTTGGGCGAAATGCCATTCGTCAACCGACCGCATTCGACTGTCCGGAGCAGCATGAATATGAATATCACATATTCCTTTCAGTATACTGTCGGATTCATTTAGTTCGTAATCCGTCTTGCGTTCCTGCATTATATAATTACCGGCCTTTAAGGGGAGAATTCCAGATAACATTAATGACCCTCCAGCCAGTATCGAATCCTTCAAAAAGGCCCTACGAGACATATCCTTTTCTGTATCCATAAAACTGCATTTTAATGACTTATGCAAAAGTAGCCTGATTCACATAGGAGGGTTGTATACAATTTCCCGATATTTATACCCTAATCATGGATACTGTAATAGAGAAAGTATATATTCAAAATAGAAACATTATATTTGCAACAACGATAATACCTTGCGATATGGAAGAATTAATTAAACTGGATAGCGTCGATAAGTATAACAAGTTGTTCGGGTTGGAAACATTGCATCCTATGGTTGCAGTCGTCGATTTGTCAAAAGCAACCGTATGGCCGGAACATTTTAAAATCAATTATGGAGTATATGCCCTGTTCCTGAAAGATACAAAATGCGGAGATATTACCTATGGCCGTCAGCCTTACGATTATAAGGAAGGAACCATTGTCTGTTTCGCTCCGGGACAGGTTGCTGCGACAGAAATGTTAAAAGGTATCAGACCAACGGCTCATGGTGTGTTATTTCATCCTGATTTTATTTGCGGAACAATGTTGGGACAAGAAATCAAGAAATATTCTTTCTTCTCATACGAGACACGTGAAGCCCTCCATTTGTCTGAAACAGAACGCGAGACTATTATGGATTGTTTCCATAAGATTGAAGCCGAACTGGAGCATAATATCGACAAACACAGCCGTAGATTGATAACGGCCAATATCGGATTATTGCTCGATTATTGTATGCGCTTCTATGAACGTCAATTTACTACTCGTGAGGCATCCAATAAGGATGTGGTTGTTCGGTTTGAACGTCTGCTTGATGAATATTTTGATGGTAAGGCTCCTCAAGAGAATGGTCTGCCAAGCGTAAAATACTTTGCAGACAAGGTCTTTCTTTCACCCAATTATTTTGGAGATATGATCAGCAAGCAGACGGGAAAGACTGTCACAGAATATATTCAGGACAAGCTAATAGGTCGAGCAAAGGAGTTGCTGCTCTCTACATCTAAACCTATGAGCGAGATAGCTTACAGTCTCGGATTCCAATATCCACAACACATGAGCCGTATGTTCAAACGTATAGTAGGAATCACTCCGAATGAATTCAGGATTCAAGGGGCATGATTTATATCCACATGTAATGGAAATATTTATGATATTTTAGATTCAAATTATACTCCAAATTCCAATAATAATCAGTTATCCCTTCCATCAAAGATAAATCCCAATCCTGATTTGCCAGCCGCATTTATTCCTTTTTTCTGGAGAATTTTCTTTATGGCTGACGCCATGAAAATTCACCTGAAAAAGAATGCGGCGGCAAACGGATTGGCATTAAAGGAAAGATTACAGGGATTAACTGCGACCGACGTGACGCATAGCCGTAAATCAAAGGCGCTATCCTTATATTCCATATATGACCTCACGGATACCGTGAAAATCCACCTTCCTCAATAATAAGACATAGCCTGCTTATCAAATCCCGAAACAAGACAGGGATTTCAGCTCCCTCCGATCTGCATAGTCCCGGTGGCTTCGCCATATGGTACATTTCAAGTATTATTTCATTTTCTTGAGCTTGCATCCTATTCTGTTTGTGATATTTAATGATATTTGATGACATCTGAAGACAATGGTTTGCATCAGTCCCTTTCTGCCGTATATCTTTGCTTCGAACTCAAAAAAGTACGATATGGAAATCATCAGTATTGAAGACCGAACTTTTGACAGGATGTTGAAAAGGCTGGAAACCGCAGCACGGATGGCAGAAGATGTCCACAGAAGATTCCGCGAAAAGAAAATGGGAGAATGGCTGGATAATCAGGAAGCCTGCATACTGCTTAACATCACACCACGCACTCTACAGAGTTTACGTGAAAACGGTATGCTGGCTTACAGCCAGATTTGCCATAAAATCTATTACATACCGGAAGACATACAGAAAACATTATCACTGTTATTAAAAAGGAAGGAGGAACAGCCATGAACGAACTGCTGACAGAGGAAAACGCACACGTAGTGTCTTTCTTTCAAAGGCTTGACGATATAGAGGAAAATGTCAGGTCATTATCGTTGAATCGCAAGCCGGTATTGAACGGGGAGTGTTATCTGACGATCAGGAACTGTCGGAAAGGTTGAAAGTAAGCCGCAGAACCTTGCAGACATACCGGAATGAAGGCAGGATTCCTTATGTACAGTTGGGAGGAAAGGTCCTTCCTATACAGGGAAAGTGACGTTGAGCGAATGTTGCAGGAAGGGTATAGGAAAGCCTGGCGACTGCCATAGAAATGTATGATGAATCGGGATGAATACGGTCACTTGCTCCATCAACTATTTCTTGTTATTTGTATTCTTGCCTCGCTGGAGCAGGAAACTCTGTATCTCCGAGGCTAAATAGAATGGTTTTTCATTTTCTTCCATCGAATAATATTTAATCCTGCCTTCCTGCCGGTAACGTGCCAAAGTCCTTTGTGACCCCAAGGAGTTCTGCAAGGCCCACATTATCAAGCAGTTTATCCCCATTCATACATTCTTTCAGACGGTTCATCTAGTCCAGTTTCTTTTCAATGCGGGCAAATCCCTCTACCATTGTTCCTATCAGTTTTTCGAGTATCTCATTATCTATATATGACATAATTCCAATGTTATTAAGTGAATAAATCGATACTCCCGTTGTGCACACTCTAAGAGTATATACTTATAATAGTGAAAAGAGTATGCCTAAATCCAAGATAAAGTCCAACAATTCTATTAATAGCTGATAATCAATAATATAGAATTTACCTGTTTCATATTAGTGTAAACCAAAAGTGTAAACCATATAATACGGATCTGGTAACCGGTTAACACTGCCGACATCTATGACATCTGATGATACCTGACGACATCTGATGACAACATTTTGTATCATATACATATTCAAAATACATTTGTACAAACTCAAAATTCTTTTGGATATGGAAATCATTGGAATTGAAAAGACAACATATGAAAATAGCCTTATGGAAATAGAGAGATTTTTAGATAGAATAAATAATTTTGCAAATGATTATTCTTCTAGAAAATTGAATGAATGGATTGATAACCAGGAAGTTTGTCTTTGGCTGAAAATTTCTCCCAGAACCTTACAACACCTAAGAAATACTAGACAAATTCCTTTCGCTCAAATGGGAAGAAAAATCTATTATAAAAAACAGGATATACTAACATACCTCGAAAAGAATAATCAAAATTATGAATAACGTAATTACTGAAAAAGATGAACGAATAACTGCATTATACCGCAAGTTACAAAATGCCACTCAGAATATCGAATTAATAATAAATGACAAACTCTCAATATTAAATGGTCATAGATATTTAACTGATGCAGAATTAGCAAAGTGTCTCAAAATTTCCCGCAGAACTTTACAAGAATATCGAAACAATGGAATCATTCCATATTATCACATCGGCGGAAAAATATTATACAGAGAATATGACATTGAAGTATTTCTTGAAAACAACAGACAGAAGGCATTTCAGTAAAGTATTCTTGAAATACTTGTTGACGCTCAAAAGAGAATTAATACCTCAGCAGCAATAAAGCTGATAAAAGAAGGTAGTGTTTAATTCAGTGGATTTGAACTTCAAAACAACTTGATAAAAAAGAATACAAATATCTACTTGAAAAGGACTGATTCTTCATACAATATGAATAAGACATAATCTTCAGAAAACAGAACTACATGTAATCCAATGCTTTATGTCTGAATTTGGTACCGGAAGAACTCAGCAACCATAAATCATCCAACAAACTTTAAGATTAACAGATTCAATTTTGTACATCCAAAGGATTATGTTAACTTTGTATTCCATAAAATGATGAGATGCAATTTATTGCATAACCGTGAAATAGGTAACGGACTTATCCGTGTGACTTGAAAAGTATTCTTCTGATTTTCAGATCATAAAGAGTTTGATTGGACTCCCTGAGGGTGTACAACGCTGTAAGGCAAAATGCAGAAAAGTTCTGAGAATCAACAGATTTTCAGAACTTTTTTTATTCCCCCACCCGGCCGTATTCGGCGGAATATATGTTTATCTATTCTATACGGGTAAACCGCATGAAATATCTGTGTCTTTTATAGTTAAATAAGCATGATACTTTGCATCGCACGTAGTAACGAAGCGAAGGCTCTGGGCATCCCGATGGGCGCACCTGCCTATCAGATACGGGAGCAGGTGGAAAAGTATGGAATAGTAGTCTTCTCATCGAACTACACCCTTTACGGAGATATGTCATCACGGGTCATGTCTATCCTTTCCTCGCTGGCACCGGATATCGAGGTTTACTCCATAGACGAAGCATTCGTCAACTTGGATGGAATCGCGGACTATCAGAGTCTGGGAACTAATATCGTCAACAAGGTGTACAAAGGTACCGGTATTCCCGTCAGCCTAGGCATCGCTCCTACCCGTACACTGGCCAAGATGGCCAACAAATTCGCCAAGAAATACCCGGCTTACAAACGTGTCTGCTGCATCGACTCGGACGAAAAGCGGGAGAAAGCCCTGCGTCTGTTCGCTATCGGAGACGTGTGGGGCATCGGCCGCCGGCAGGCCGCAAAGCTGGAGAAAGAAGGTGTAAAGACCGCTTACGACTTCACCCAACTACCCGGCTCATGGGTACGCAAATACATGACGGTGGTCGGCGAACACACCTGGAAGGAACTTCATGGAATCCCCTGCATCACCGAGAACATTACCCCCCGGAAACAAATATGTACCTCACGCAGCTTCGGTCAGATGATTGAGAACATCGAACAGATGGATGAAGCGGTGTCTACCTTCGCATCTACATGCGCTAAGAAACTACGGGAACAGAAAGGATATGCCGTATCGCTCCTGGTCTTCATTCAGACCAACCGTTTTCGGGAAGACCTCCCCCAATACTGGAAAAGCGTATCTGTAAATCTGCCGGTACCGACGGACGATACGCTGGAGATTGTCCATTATGCCCTGTCCGGTTTGCGGAACATCTTTAGAGCGGGATACCAATACAAGAAGGCTGGCGTTATCATCACGGAAATCACCAGTAACGTGCAAGGGAACCTGTTCGACACCGTTGACCGTGACAAAAGAGACCGGCTGATGAGCGCCATTGACTCCATCAACGATAAGCATGGTCACTCCGTCAAGTTGGCCATCCAAGGTCACGGAGCTGGCTGGAAATTGAAGCAGGAGCAGCTATCCAAGCACTATACGACTGACCTTGGGGAGATTATCGAGATAAATTGCAGGTAAAAATATCTGGACCACGATTTATATTGATTCGGACGACTCTTTTAGGTCCATACTGATGTCTTTTTATTTGTGTACTTCCTGTTGTTCATTGCTTCCGGTTATCCGGCTCAAAGCGGCTTGGGTAAATATGACGCTGTAACAGTTGTAAAGGTAGCCGCATCTATCTTGAACTTCAAGGTGAACTCTCCCTTGAGGGCCTCGCAAGGGTTCGGGTTGTCCTCCAGATACAAGTCTATGGCCTCCTTCATGTTCTCCTCAATTTCTCTTATGTCATTACCGACCGTAATAACTGGAGCCCCTTCAATGTAAGCACTGAGATTATCCCCAGCATCTTCAACTATTACTTCAATAACTTTCATATCAAACACCTAGCACTATATTAGCGTCAATATTCAGTTTTTTACTAATTTCACGAGCAACCTTCAATGTTGGCTCACATTTACCAGAAATATAATCACTCAAACGTGAAGGGCTAACACCAATCAATTTGGCCAGTGCCTTTTGGTTAAGCCCCATTTCATACATACGGAGTTTGAGAACATCAACAAGTGTTGGTTCTCCTAACGCAAAATGCTCTTCCGAATAGTCAGCAACAAGGTTAGAAAGCAATTCCAACTCTATGCTATTAGAATCATCGAGAGGTGTTTCATCTGTAACCAGTGGAAGTAACTCTTCAACCCTTTTTACAGCCCAGTCGTATTGAGCTTTTGTTTCTATCTTTGTCATAGCTATGTGGTAATCGGTAACCGCCGATTCGGTTTAATTATAAAACTGAACAATCAGCTATTCTGTCATATTCGGCATGAGTGCCAATGAAACGAATATAAACAAACTTTATGGTGAATTTTATCACTACAATCAGCCTGTAATTATTTCCTTTAATATTGAATACATAATGTTGGTTACCCACATTATCAACACTATTGAAAGTCTTTTTTACGTCTGCAAAGCAAGTCCATTCACTTTTCTTGACTATGGCAGCCCATTCTTGTAAAGTGACCTTTGCATCAGGATACATTTCTGCATATTCCCTTATAGCTTGTTCTGTAAATATTCTCATTAGGTTCACTCAATTATCATATTGCAAAAGTAAGAAGAAAATTCTATTTTCCAAAATTGTATTCTATTATTTATAATCGCATAAAGAAATAGCGATACCCGAAAGCTACCGCCATAGACTAGTCTGGATGGATGTACAACTTTGTGTCGTACATCAGATTCGTGATTCCATCAAATAGGCAGGCTCCAAAAATCAAAAGGAATTCCTGAAGGATTTGAAATGCGTTTATCAGGCTGTAAATAAAGAATCGGCAGATAATGAACGTCTTAAGTCGGAAGAAAAATGAGGCGAACAGTATCCTATCGTCATCAGGTTCTGGCAGGACAATTGGGATAAGCTATCCGAATACTTCCAGTACACTCCGGCTATCCGGTTGGGGTAAATGGAGCAGATATAGCACCCGTCCAGCGGCATTTGTCCGATACCATAAAGCGGTAGAAACGAGATAATACTTCTCCCGAAGCCGGGGATATTCAAGCCAGAAACACTATCTTTGCAAAAAACTAATACTATTACTATACGATATGGAAAAAGTGATTAAACCGGGGAACGTAGACAATGTTTATTTGGCATCCAAACCCAGGTATGAGATTCTTGACGGACTTCGTGGGGTTGCCGCCATGCTGGTGGTTGCCTTCCACCTGTTTGAAACCTATTCAAAAGGCCCTGCCTTTCAGATCATCAACCACGGCTATCTGGCAGTCGATTTCTTCTTCGTGCTTTCAGGCTTCGTCATCGGTTATGCCTACGACGACCGTTGGGACAAGATGTCCACCTGGATGTTCTTCAAGCGCCGGCTCGTACGTTTACATCCGATGGTAATCATGGGAGGATTCATCGGAATGCTCCTGTTCTATTTCGGAGCATCTCCGAGTTTCGCACTCATCGACCAGACCCCCTGGTGGGTGGTCATCCTCATGTTCCTGCTGGGATGTACCATGATACCCGCGGCGGCCAGGCTCGATATCCGCGGATGGGCCGAGACCTACCCCCTCAACGGTCCATGCTGGTCGTTAATGCTCGAATACATCGCGAACATCTTCTACGCGCTCTTCATCCGTAAGCTGGGGAAAATCGCTTTGGGAGCTCTGGTAGGCTGCTTTGCCGTACTCACCGTCACGCTCACCATGAACATGGACCCGTTCGGGCTGTTCCCAGAAGGAAACTATGCGGCCTATACGGTCATCGGAGGATGGGGCATTACCCCCGACCAGCTGTACATCGGTTTCACACGCCTGCTCTACCCCTTCTTTTGCGGCCTGCTCATTTCCAGAATCGGGAAATACATACAGGTTAAACGCGGCTTCTGGTGGTGCTCCTTCCTGATAGCCTGCGTACTGGTCATGCCCCGCGTAGGAGGTACGGACCCGGACAACTTCTGGATGAACGGAATCTACGAAGCCGTATGCATCCTGATAGTCTTTCCGCTGGTCGTTTCCATGGGAGCCGGAAGCCGAATCAGCGGAAAGAAATC
The DNA here is from genome assembly GCF_000374585.1 of Phocaeicola barnesiae DSM 18169 = JCM 13652. Taxonomy (GTDB): domain Bacteria; phylum Bacteroidota; class Bacteroidia; order Bacteroidales; family Bacteroidaceae; genus Phocaeicola; species Phocaeicola barnesiae. Next base: position 23,488 of record NZ_KB894658.1, on the reverse strand, counting down.
CGTCGCCATCTGTAAGTTCCTGGGAGAAATCTCCTACCCCATCTACATCACCCATTATCCGCTGGTATACATGCAGATGTCTTGGGCGGCTCGTCATCCGGACGCTCCACAAGGACAACACGTGATGGTTGCGGTATCGATGTTCATACTCGCCGTACTGATGGCATACGCTACCCTCAAGCTCTACGACGAGCCGGTACGCGAATGGCTGAAGAAACGGCTACTGATGCCTCACAAGAAATAAGTCAGCGTTTGGTCACGGTTATCATGAACGTGACGGCAACGATTGCGATGACAATCCCGATCACGATATTGGCCGTAAGCGGCTCGCCGAACATGAGCGTGCCGACCAGGATAGCCGTGATAGGCTCGAATACCCCCAGGACCGACGCTTTCGTGGCACCGATGTTCCGGGAGGCGACGGCCAATGTAGCGGTCGAAACAACCGTAGGCAACAGGGCCAGCCCCAACAGGTTAAACCAGTCCGTACCCGTCGTGATGCACGAGGTAAGCTCCGTACCGGAATACAGGATTTTACCCAGGAAGACGAAGGTTCCCACCACAAGGGTACAACAGGTCAGCAACGAATTCGATATGGAGGCAATGGCCTTGCTCCGGTTGATGATGACGATGAAAAGGGCATAGACCAAGGCCGAGCCTAACGAAAGGAGGACACCGAGAGGATTGAGGGCCTGGGCCCCATCCCCTTGCGTCATGATAAGTACCCCGCCGAAAGTGGCCGCAATGGCGAGCCACACCGGCCACGAGGGCACCACCTTCAGGAACACCATGATGATGGCCACCAGAACCGGATACAGGAAGACGAGGGTCGTGGCAAGCCCGGAAGCGATGTAATGGTACGCTTCGAAAAGGAACAGGCTGCTTGCGGTGTAAAGCAATCCCAGAACAAGCAGGATGCCCGCCTGCTTCCCTGAAATCCTGAAACGCTGCTTCCGGATTACCAGAAACGCGGCCAGCATCAGGACCGCAAAGAAATAGCGGAAAAACAATATCGACTCGATTGCACCTCCGTTCTTCATCAACGGAACGGCAAACAACGGATTCAACCCATAAGTTATGCCGGTGATAATTCCCGCCGGATAACCGATCAGGGCATTCTTGCTAAGCTTTTTCATTTTGTCGTATAAAAATAAAATTTCTGGAGGCGGTCCGGATGGTACAGAGAGGCTTCCTTTCCCCATGCCGGACAGGCCCTATCGGGGCGCAAAATTAATCATTATCTACCAAACCTGGACTTCTCTCCCGCACATTATCCGCACATGCAATCAACTATCAGGAAATCCCTGCGACGAAGATTCCCTTCCGGCATGCCTCCTTCCCTTTCCTCCGCTCCCCAAGGCCGGCATCAACCCCATCAAAAGACAAGAAGCTGCTTGAATTTCCTTGAACAAAATCCAAACAACTTCTAAAACCGGAATATTTTCCTCGGGCTATGGCTTTACCCCCGTTGATGACACAACAGGGATGCATTCAGACAAACATCCCGGCCGATGCTTTCGCGGGAGAGCGTACGGAAAAATGTCAACCTATCACCACTTCTCCGTCGGCCGTCACCTGGTTGTCCCAGGCATTGATGGAACCACCCTCTACCGTGATACCCTGCTGGCTGACTTTCAGAGTAAGCTTGCTGAATTTACCGCTTGACAAATCCGATTGAGAAGCGCTCAGCTGGTCCAACAATTCACTTAAGGTCAGCGATTTCGTATTTTCTCCGACGGTAATGTTCATCACAATGCCCGTAGTAGCCTGCGGCACCAGATAAAAGGAAGCAGCGGTCTCCTTGGACACATATTCACCCGTATCCTCCTTTACACCGACGATTTTCCCTTGCATCATATCCACCACACAGGTAGTCTTTGCCTGGAGACGGATAGAAAACGATTTCATGTCTTCGTCCGTATAGCTGTTTCCAGGAGTAAAATTCAAGTCCAGGCGATGCAAGGCGTGGTTAAACACCAGATTCACCGCTTCCGAAGTACCGGCGGTAACGGTCTGGGCAGATGCCAATAACAGGTCCGCTTCCGAAGCGGTCAACGGATTGAATTCGAAAGTTCCGCTCCGTGTCACTGCCTGTGACGGATAGCAGGCAGCCAAGGCTACTTTGGCAGAGCTGCCTTCCAGCCCCAGGCTTCCCCACGTCAGGATTCCCGAGCCATATTCATAGTTCACCGATGTCCGGTTCTCGTCCTCGTCTGCGATAAAAAGCGACATCCGGTCTCCTTGAGAGAAGTTTCCGCTCCCATCATCCGTATATTGAGGAGCACGTGTCCGTGAAGCGATACTTGCCACAATCTTGATGGCATCATCCGGAGCAGCCGGAGCTTCCGGAACCGAATTCCGGCAAGAGGTTGTCATCAGCGATACAGCCAAGAGCATGTAAAAATAATTCTTCTTCATTGTCTATGTAATTGATTATTCATTATTCATTGTTTCTTCAGGAAAAGCTTTTTGCCAGATATCGCGCCGCAAGTCCACCAGTGTAAGCGAAGTGAACTCAGCTCTGGCCGTAGGCTTGGTACCGTCCGTATAATCCTGCTGGACCAGGTAAGCGAACTCCTTACCCTGGTGTTCCGGGACGTCCGACAGGAGGTATTCCACTTTATAGCGTCTGAGCGATCCATGGTTCGGCTCATCCTCACCGTAATTGTTGTCGCAGAAGTAGACATTCGAAACGATTCCTTCCGCATCGAACTCGGCTCCCCAGATCACCATGGAGTGTCTTTTGGTATTCGGTCCGGCAAAGTTAAAGGCCGTAAAACAAATGGCCCGGTTCTTCCGGAAAGCGTCCTTTATCCAACGGTTGAAATTGTCCTTGGAAGTGTCTCTCGTTTCGGTTGCGATGGTGTCATCTTCCGAGAACACCCTGCTGAAGAAACCGTGGAATTCCGGCAGGCGGCAATAAATCAGATTCTTGTCGTTTCCGTTGATGAACCAGTTCACACCCCCCGTATCCCAACTTCCCTGATTGCCGAAAGAGGACTTGAAGAAATTGAATACCTCGCTATGCTGCTGGTTTTCGGGCGTCATCCGCGTATATTTCTCCGGCCGTTTCAGGTCGCCGTATTCAGGACCGTATTTCTTGTCGTAGGCCGCAATGTACTCCCGGTTCTGGTCCATCCACCAGTGTATCAGGTTCGAAGCGGCCGCGGCCCAGCACATGTTCCCGTCTCCCTGATACTTGAACGTCTTGTTGCAATCAAACCATCCGCACCCTTCCTTCCACGTAAGGTATTGGTTCTCGTACGGCAACGGGATAGACATGTTCTCGTACGAGTAACGGAACCAGATTCCATCCTCCACCTCTTTCTGCCACGACGGTATGGAAGGAACATTCTCCTTTCCGGGGAAAGCCGGCGATTTGATACCGTACACCCAGCGTGTCTGGTTGCTGAACTCCAGATCGGCCTCACTCCCTTCCTCCTTCTTCAGCGTCAGGTTGAGTGTAGTCTGCATCCCTTCGTTGAATCGTTCGGCACTGTTGTCGAACTTATAGGGCACCGATTTTCCTCCGCTGGTCAGCCGCAACAGCCCTTCCTCTCCGCGGAAAGCCTCGGTAGCCTGCGGAAGAATGATGATGCTGTACGAAGCGCTTCCCTGCCTGTAAGGCTTCAACCAGACGAAGCCGGAATCGCCCAAACCACCCCCGTACAAACCTCCGTCTGCAGGCAGATGAAAGATTGGGAATCAGAATTTTCCCGTTTCCTAAGGACCGTGATTTTTTCATTCCGGAGCATTTCCATACACCTCTTATTATTAAATCACCTGCCGGTATACCCAGACATCCCCTCGCGCAAGGTCATCTTCCCCCCGGAAAACGGGCCTCCGCAACCGAATAAAACGGGGTTGTTTGCAAATCCTGGTAAAATCCATATATTTGCATCAGACAAGACAGGCTGCTTACGACCTGGCACCCCCGGAAGCCCGATAGCTTCGCCACCCATTGTATCGCCACGTCCGGCCTTGTCGAATTTTGGAAACATCATTTACCGTTTATGACACCTCCTGCCATCGAACAATCCACCCCTGAAGAACGACGGGCTTTCGTAGTCGAAGCCTGGAAATGTCTGCACGATTGCGAGTCCTGCGGCAAGTGCCGTATCCTGAAAGGGAAAGACCCCGAAACGCTTTATGCCGACTACATCGAGGGCCTGCGCTCCTACATGGACATCACGCTAGACCTCAGGAACAAGAGCTATTAAGCATCAACCGGATTTCTGTTCCGTGAACCGCCGACACGCTTTTCAATAATAACTACAAGTCATCCGTGTCACCCGGAACTGAGTGACACGGAAGCTAAAGCCACAACTACAACCTCTCATTCCAATTTGATGACAAGTTTTCTTCCAAAAATTAGTTTTATTCTCATAAATTGCATAGATTTGCATCTATAACATTCATTATAATGAAGATTAATACCCGAATACACATATAATCATCACTATAATGATATATAAGTATGAGGAATATGGCAGATTTTTATGAATACTCTACTCCCGAGATTGTAAGGCTATTAGGTGCCCGGTTCAAAGAATACAGAATACGTTGCAATCTTACTCAGAAAGATGTCTCCGAGCAATCGGGCATTGGGCTTACCACCATCCACAAATTCGAGAATGGTACAGCAGGCAATATTTCATTGTCCACATTTATCGTGTTGCTGAAAGTGGTCGGACAGATCAACATGATAGACCATCTTCTTCCAGAGTTGCCTGAATCTCCATACCTGATGCGTAAAGACGATAAAAAGGCACAGCGCGTAAGACACTCTAAATGATACGAACATGGTACAGTCGTTGAAAGCAATGCTTTGGGGCGAAGAAATAGGCCGTTTGGCCTGGGACGCCAAACGCAGGTTGTCCTACTTCATGTATAACCCCGCCTTTTTGAAGAAAGGTCTGAATATTTCTCCATTGACGGCTCCTGCAGATGGGGTAAGAGGACTTATGCCTGTTTGGGGAGAAGATGCCAAAATCTATCAGAAATTACCGGCCTTTGTAGCCGATTCATTACCTGATGCCTGGGGTAATCAGTTGTTTGATTTGTGGCGCCAGCAGAGCCACCTGTCCAATGCGGACATTACTCCCCTCGACAAGCTTTCATTCATAGGGAAGCGTGGCATGGGAGCCCTGGAATTTTTACCGGAGGTTTCACGGGGACGTAAGGCCGAGAAAATAGACATCAAGTCTTTGGCCAGTCTGGCAGAACGCATATTCACAGAAAGGGAAAATGCACGGATTCTGCCCGAAGAATCCATTACCATGCAATCTTTGCTTACGGTCGGTACTTCTGCCGGTGGCCGTCAGCCCAAAGCCATTGTAGCTATCAACCGAAAGAGTGGAGAGATACATAGCGGGCAGATTTCCGGCTTGGACGATTTCGATTACTGTCTGATTAAATTCGGCAATTCACAATACAGTTCGGCAGAGTTGGAGATGGCCTATTACGAACTGGCCACTAGGGCTGGAATTAATATGATGCCTTCTGAACTCTATGAGGTAGATGGGAACAATCATTTCATGCCCCAACGTTTCGACCGCAAGGATGGAAAGAAGATTCATACCCAGACGCTGGCTGCCATCAGTCCCGAAGCCGACAGTTACGAACAACTGATGACCGTGTGCCGGAAACTCCATCTGCCCGAAGCCGATTGCTCTGAGGTGTTCCGCCGGATGGTATTCAATATCTTGGCCAACAATACGGACGACCACAATAAGAATTTTTCATTTATCATGAGTGAAGATGGCTCCTGGCGCCTGTCCCCCGCATACGATATCACTTATATCTTCGACAACGGCGGTTTTTTACCCGATGAAGATCATTGCATGTATATTAGGGCCAAACTCCGGAACATCACACGGGATGATGTAATCCAGTTCGCTAAAGACCATGGCATACGCCGGCCTGATGCAATGATACGTGAAGTAGCGAACAGCCTGAAACAATTCCGCATAGTCGCTACAAAATACGGTGTTGCCGAGCAATGGACAGGACGGATTGAAACCACCATAGCCAATCATTTGAGGTCCTGGGGCGAGTTGGAAGAAGTCACAAATACATCTGAAATAACCATCAACGGACATATCGTAAAGAACATCCGTATGGAGCAAGCCTTTAAAGGAAATTTCCATTTACTGGCCGAAATAGACGGTCATGAACGAAAGTTCGTTATAGGTAAAAACAAGGAAGAGTTTTCACTCATAGAATCGATGGGAATCGCAAATCTGCCACCAGAACAACTCAAGGATATGGTTGAGAAATATTTTGGTCTATAATTTGGGGTAGTGAATGACAAGTTATAAAAATTCAACGGTGTAACCCACATGAATGAAACGATCATTACCAACTGGAACCAGACGGTCGGCCCCGATGCCATCGCATTCCATCCAGGAAACTTCTGCATATTCAGCCATACATTCCAGCAAGCCCCATACGCTTCCGAAGTTATTCCATGACCTTTTCGAATATAAAATACTCATCATGGAAATCACTCCCTCCGGAAGGTCTGGATGGGTCCCTGTGCGCCTCATTGAAGAATTCCACAATCTTGAAACCGCATTTGTTTACATAGAAATGTATGTTGCGTTTCTCAAAATAAGGCGTAATCAGACGCCAGACCTTGGTATCAGGATATCTCTTCTCCAGACTCTGCCAGATCCGAAGTCCAAGTCCACGTCCGTGTTTGTCAGGATACACATAAAACAGCTCCAGCCAACTGATACCTGTTTGAGAATCAATCTTGACAACGACTCCTCCCACCTTCTCTCCGTCAGCATATACCGCCAGCGTTTCACATTGAGGGTCGTATAAGGAATGGCCTATATCATCATCCGGAATAATCTCTTCTTGCCCTACCTGATTTCCAAATGTTTCAATGACGGCAATAGAGAAAATCCCTTTCACGTCTGCCCGGAACCGGGCGTATTCCTGCTCATCCAGCTTGTTGAATGTAATGTTCGCCATATCTCTCTTACATTTATGATTTAATGTTGACAATTTCTACTCCTTAAAATCCCGCGGCATCTTTCCCTGTTGAGCTCGGACCAATTGCTTCTCGGCTTTCGTAGACAAAGTTTCTGGGCGCATATATTGTTGCTGCCATCAATGAATTTGCCAAAAGTCATCGTCATTCCGTCCGCGAAGCGAATAATTATCTGATACGCTTTTGCTACAATCTCCTCCATGTTACATGCAATTTAATTCACTGATACTCAATGCGCTATCTAAAGACACATTACTCTACTGATTATTCTCCCACACAAAGGCACTCAGCAGTTTATCCATTTGCGACATGGCATAGAGTGGACAGATTTGTACGTGACGTACTGCATTATTATCCTTGACATCTTGATACTCAAAGCTTCCATAGTTCTCCATTGAGCATCTAAGGGCATTGTCCAAATGCTTTTCGATGCAGTATGTGTACATCTTTGATTATCAATAGTATAGCGCTCTAAAAGGTACAACCAGTAGGTTGGCAAGTATCTGAGAATGTGTAAGTTAGTGATTTTTAGCACCATTCTCGGCTTGTACCTCCATTTTGGAAAGTAAAAGTAAGTGTAATTTCTTGAATATCAAAATGTGCGGTACAAAAACTTGTGAAAAATGCCGTTTTTTGATAAGAAAAGGTACAAAAATGGCTCTGAAACCGAGAGCCACATTATGATTATTTTGCAAAGTACTCAGTCTTCAACCAATAGGCATAAATCGGGTCCTGAAACGAGATTTCATCGGCTTTATTATCCAATATATCATTCTTGATAAGGGCTGCCTTTGAGCGTGATATTGAAGTCGTTGAAGATATTTGATAGCGATGCATCACTTCAGTTGAACTGAGGGCCTTTTCTCCGGCTATAAGGTTAATATTGTTTAGTTGCTGTGTGGTCAGTGTTTCGGTGATTGTTACAAACAACAGCCTTATGTGGCAGCGGTCGCTATTTCTTAAGATTGTCCGAGTAGTAATATTTTGAACAGAAAAAGAAGTATTATTTCTTTTATTGTTCAAAATATTACTATATTTGCAGTATGGACAGGCAATTAAATGAAATAGGAACCATTCCAGTAACGACTTCAATCATTGAATCGTTATATCCAGAACTTAAGTCTGCTGACAAGAAAGTAACCTGGCTCGAAAAGCAAGGGATTATCATCAGATTGAAGCGAGGACTTTATGTGATCAACCCCGAATATTCAGGAAAGACCCTATCGAGTGAGTTGATAGCCAATCATCTCTATACACCTTCGTATATTTCAATGTCTACTGCACTACGATATTATGGACTTATCCCCGAGGCTGTATATGTTCATCAATCAATGACGGTAAAGCATTCGCGTAGCTTTCAAACTCCGGTCGGCTGTTATGACTACAAACATATCTCAAAAATAGCATTTCCAATAGGAGTAAGGAGTATGTATAAGGATAATTATGCTTTTCTTATTGCATCACCGGAAAAGGCTTTGTGTGATTTGATTGCCAATTCCTCGCAGGTCAATCTTCGCTATATGAAAGATGTGGAAACATATCTTGAACAGGATATTCGTATGGATATGGATGAGTTCAATAAGATGGATAAAACCATATTCGAAGACTACATAAAAGTTGGCAAAAAGGCCGATTCAATTTCGACACTTTTAAAATTCTTAAGACGATGAAAAATGAAATATTCGACAATATGCTCTCCCGTTATGATTTAACAACAGAGCAACAGAAGAGAAACGCTATGTTTGAAGTGAACCAACAAGTGATACTTGCTGGCTTGTATGCCGGAGGCTTTTTTGAGTCGGCGGCTTTCTATGGTGGAACTTGCTTGAGAATCTTTCATGGCTTACAGCGTTTCAGTGAGGATATGGATTTTTCATTGCTTACGCAAGATGATAAGTTCGATTTTACGAAATACTTTCCTGCTATCGTTAATGCTTTTACAATGGTAGGCCGTGAGGTTGAAATAAAGAAAAAAGACAAGAGGAATTTCGGAAAGGTCGAATCGGCATTTCTTAAAGATAATACCGATGTGTATGATGTGACTTTCCAAACAGAGAAATCTATAAAGATAAAGATAGAAGTAGATACTTGCCCACCGTTGAACTTCAAGACGGAACAGAAGCTATTGCTTCAGCCATATTCATTTATGACCCGTTGTTTTACACTTCCCGACTTGTTTGCAGGCAAGATGCACGCCTTAGTATATCGTGCGTGGAAGAACAGAGTAAAAGGTCGTGATTGGTACGACTTTGAATGGTATGTACGCCATAATATTCCACTTGATTTTGCTCATCTGGCAGAACGATGCAAGCAGTTCAACAATGAGAATATCACTCCAGAGTTATTCAAGGAGAAACTCATTGAGCGTCTCTCTTCAGCTGATATAAAACAAGTGAAAGAAGATGTATTGCCTTTCGTGCGCAATCCAAAAGAACTTGATATTTGGTCAAATGATTATTTCGTGCAGTTGGCCGGGATGGTAAGAATAGAATAATACAACATTAAGCTTTCTCCAAGAAATAACTACTAAAGTATTTATAGCTTTAGTAAGCCTGCACCTTTTCTTATTGGCGAAGTCAATCCAAGTAAGGTTATACTTATTCATAGTCTTATTATTTTGCAAAGAACTCAGTCTTCGACCAATAGGCATAAATCGGGTCTTGGAACGAGATTTCACCGGCTTTATTATCCAATATATCATTCTTGATAAGGACTGCCTTTGAACGGAATATTGAGGTTGTTGAAGAGATTTGATAGCGATGCATCACTTCGGTCGAGCTGATGGCCTTTTCGCCGGCAATAAGAGCTTTGAAATAGTTCAATTGCTGTGTGTGGTCAGTGTTTCGGTGATTGTTACAAACAACAGACCTATGTGACAGCGGTCGCTATTTTTCAAGATTACCTAAGTAGTAATATTCTGTACAGAAAAGGAAGTATTATTTCTTTTTCTGTTCAAATTATTGCTTTCTTTCTATAAATAATATATTGTTTGTTATCTGTAAAATATCAGCCTTATGAATAATATAATAGCATTTAATATCTCCAACGCCCAATAATATGACCAAAGCAGATTTCAACAGGAATAAATTCAAAAATTTATCTCCGTAACACATCATAAAATAAAGTAAAACTACTATATTTGCATATTATATGATATATTGAGCTATGACAAAAAGTACAATGGGTACCAAGTTGCCAAGAAAGCTGGAGCAGAAGATGCAGATAGTAGGAGAACAGATCAGGCTGGCCAGATTACGCAGAAATCTCAGTATTGCCCAAGTTGCCGAACGTGCCACCTGTTCACCTCTTACGGTTTCACGTATAGAGAAAGGTGTACCGACAGTGGCAATAGGTATTTATCTCAGGGTGCTTTATGCGCTTCAACTAGATGATGATATCCTTCTGCTTGCAAAAGAAGATACAATGGGGAAGGCCTTGCAGGATTTGAGTCTTAAGAAACGAGAAAGAGCATCCAAAAAAGAATAAGGTATGAAAAGAGTTTATGTATTTGCAGATTTTGATTGGCTGAAAGCACCAAGGTTGATTGGAGAGATGAGTTACGAATCCCTTCGTGGCTTTGCTAGCTGGTGCTGCAAAAGTTGAATTAGGTAAAAATGAAATAAAATATTTTTAAGAGTATTCAAAATTTTATTTAGGGTATTAATAATATCGAGAGTATGAATTATACAGCTTGGAGTGAACTTATATACAAATATTATTTTGAAAGACACTCAGATGCTAGAGTTGTACTTCATATTACTTTGCAAGATCTTGTTGATTTTGCAAAAGAAGAAAATGTGGAGATTGCAAAAGGTCGATATGCCTCTGAATTTAAGGACGATTTTATCAAAAGGGATTTTGTTTGTAAATTTTGGATTAATATAAAAGATAGGTGCCCTAGTATAGAGGATTTTAAAGAAAAACTATTAGCTCTTAAACATATGGCAAAGGAAGAACATAATTATAAATATCTTCTTCCTATTATTGCTATTTTAATTATGCCAATTTGTGAAAACGATGCGCTTGAATTGCATGGGAATGATTATTATGGCCATCTTTTACCATTTCTATTTAGTAATGGGTTCATAAATAAAAAAGCAAATAATGATGGGAATCTTTTGCAAGATATTGCTTTAGATGAAATTTGGAATTGCATTAATAAGTGGGCTGAGTCAGAATCTCTAGCTTTTAAATCAAGCCAAGTTGTTTCGGGTAATGGAAGGAGACATTATGTACGGTCCCTGATGAAAGAGAGTCTGCTATCACCGTCTCACCTTCAAAAATTTTGTATCATATTTGAAAAAGGAGGTCTTGCCCCTAAAGTTAACATTGAAAATGATAGATTGTTATCAGCCTTTCGTACGAATTATCAATACATTGGATTATCAATTGGAAGATATAATCAGCTAGTAGGTAAAGAGTTCAAAGAGTATCTTATATCTGTTCTACGTAAAGAATACGATCATTGGGATGGTACAACGAAAATAAAAGAGAGGGATCCCAATACGGGAAGAATAAAGATTAAATCAGATAACACGTATTATCCTCTATTATTAATGATGGATTTTGATGTAAATTCTCGAGTAGTAAAATTTGGATTTCATCTATATTGTCCTGATATTGATGATATGGATGATATGCATTTTATTGCGGATAATTCAGAAGTAGATTTACCTTTAATTTATATCAAAAGTGATGGATATGCTAATCGTCCATTTTATATTGAAAATAATATAGTCAATAGAATTTTTAAGGATAGAAATGGTGTATATGAGATACATGAAGAGAATTTAGAAACAATTAAAGGTCGATTCGTTGTTTCTGATTACTATCTTCTCAGAGTCTATCAAAATAAATATATTGCAACGAATGAATTTATCAAGGGTAAGTTTTACTTTATTGTTGTAAGAAAAGATGTAATAGAATTATTTACGGAATGGCTCAAAGGAAATTCCGCTGAATTTGTTTCTGATTGTATATTAGGCGGTAACTATTGTCTGTATAGGATAAATTGCGCTATTATGGAAATGCCACAGCGTAATAATTTGCGTTTTAATTCAGATTTGAAATGCAAATCCGTGAATAATATCGAAGTAAAGACGGCAGAAAATCAGGAGGTTATATTATTATCTAATTTATTCCCTGCACATTTTGAAATTTCAGGTGTTGATGTAGCAAAAGATAAAATATATGCAGTTTCTGTGAATAGTGAAAATAGGTACTCACAAGAGTTGATTTATGATCAGAAGAAAAGTGTCTGGATATTATCTGTAAGTATAAATACAGAGTTTGTACTATATTGTAATGAAAGTCGTATACCTTATGGACATACATATAAATTTTCAGATTTTATTCTTCCGAAAAGTTTTAAAGAAGTAAAATTGGATAAATGGGGCAAAACAAATGGAAAACTATTTTCATTGGGACTAACACTCCCTGATGAAGTTGCTAATAAGAATTTGATTAACTGGTCTTTGTTAAAGGAGCAAATGGAAGATGCTCCGATAAAGACTATTGTAAATAATACATATAAAGAAACAGATTATCTTCTCTATGCAATTACATCGGCTTCTTATCAAACAGATAGTTGGCTGATGAATATGAAATGGATTAAATCCATTCGGGACCGTATTGTTTCAGAATTGGAAGATAAAGGGAAAGAATCTCAACCTGATAGATTTGCACTAAAAAATTTGCTTGCAGATTATTTCCGAATGGGATATATAAATTATGCATATACAGAAAATGGATTGTGTATAACGGCAAATCACCCTACTTTAATATTACTTGTCCCAGAATATAAGAGAGAGATTTTGCCAGGCGCAGATGGAAGGAATATTGTACGTCGCAAATGTATTGAAAGGAAATATAAATGCCTGTTGTCTGGTGGTAGAACCATATCCCTTATTAAAGAGATAGAAAGGTATCAATTACAATATCAATATGAATTAGAAATAAAATGTGAGGACAATAGTTTGATGCCTCAAACCATTTATCTTTATGCGGAGGAAAGAGATTCGTTTAAAAAGTTAGCAGAGAAGTTAAATCTTAAGTATCAAGATAATATCTATTCTAATGCATTGCTTGAAACATTGCCCTCAGTTGAAGAGTATATTGAAGAAATAACTTCTAATGGTGTAGAAAGAGATTTGTTTATGGTTAAAAGCTTTCGTGCAATAGATTATAAAAGAATGGCTGAATTGTATCCTGAAAAATTGAAATTGGGTAGGTATCTGTCTAATGCGGAGATAGATAAAAGAAACTTTGACAAAAATAAGGATTTTGTAATTTTCTTTCCGGGTACTAAAGATGAAGTTTCTGTATTGATTCATGATGGGCAAATGAAAGAAGTTGATAAATACTGGGGACATTTTATCGGAATGAGGTATGCAGATGCGAAAGTTCTTATTTATGATAAAGAACGGGCACAAATTAGTATGCCTCAACAGTTAAGATTACCTTTACTTTATGCTAGAGCATTGACAATGTTGACAGGACAAACTCCTGAGTCAACTTTGGGTAGTCGGGCTTATAATATTGGCGTAAATCCTTGTACAGATGCAAGTGCAAGTAGTCCGGATACAATCTTAAAAAAATTAGGACAAATTTAAATTATGATGTATTATGGCAAAATATCTTATTGATCCAATATATGCGTATAAGGAGATAAAGGATAATTTTATCCTTTATGTAAAGACCGCATTTGGAACACGATATAAAAGTATTGAAGAAGAACGTGAAGAGTTATTACGAACAGATCAAGTTGCGGCTCGTGAGCCTTGGATAGAACCATTACCTGCTTATAAGAATGTTGAATTGGATAATGGTGAAAAGCTGCGTATTTCATCGTTAAGAAAGCAGGATCTCCCAACGATGAATCAAGAGTCATCTTCTATATTTAAGGAATTTATTCTTAAAGGATTAATAAAAGGGGATTACCCGATATATCAGCATCAAGCAGAAATGTTGCGTAAAGCATTGGAAGGAAAAAATTGTGTTATCACCTCTGGTACCGGTTCCGGTAAAACAGAATCGTTCTTACTACCTATGCTTGCGAGCATTATTCAAGAAGCGGAGAATGAATGGAAACAGCCTGTTGCATATACTCCAAACCGATGGTGGAATGCGAATGATGGCAATCCGTTGCTTATGCAGGATATATTTGAATTCCCGCAAGGAGCAGAACAAGGAACTCCCGGATATTTAGCATCTTCTGCTATGCAGCGTCCTAATGAAAAACGAGATGCGGCTGTCAGAGCCCTTATAATATATCCTATGAATGCATTGGTAGAAGATCAAATGACTCGTCTGCGTGATGCTTTGGATAATGATGAAGTACAAAAGTGGATGACAGAGCGTTTGCACGGAAATCGCATCTTTTTTGGACGTTATAATGGTGCTACGCCAACGCCTGGTTATCCAAAGTTTGGAGAAACAGATAGGAATCGTCGAATCTATCAAAGTTTGTTGTCTTCTATGAATGCATTAGACAAAATGACAGACGATACATTAAAACTTCTTGATTCTAATTTATCTGAAGAACAACAAAGAAAAAATAAAAAGAAATATGAGGTAAGACGCACCATTTCACAAATGATATGTGGCAAGGATGGCATTGCTTCATCAGAAATGCGTTCACGATTCGACATGCAACAGACACCTCCCGATATTCTGATTACCAATTATTCTATGTTGGCAATGATGTTGATGCGAGAGGTGGACAATCCAATTATAGAAAAGACTCGACAGTGGTTGGCAAAAAGTTCATCACATATTTTTCATCTTGTTATTGATGAGTTGCATTTAAATCGTGGTACTTCAGGTACAGAAACCGCCTATCTTATTCGCTTGTTGCTTAATCGACTCGGTCTATCACCAGATAGCCCTCAGTTAAGAATTCTTGCGTCTTCAGCATCTCTTGAAGTCACTGGCACAAAGAGAAATGAAAGTTTGAAATTTTTAAAGGACTTCTTTGGAACCGAGTTTACTGCAGATAATGTTGTTGAAGGGCATTATATGCAAACTGTACAAAGTTATAACAGTGTTCTTCCAACAGAGCCATTTGTTAGAATTTATGATTTGTTTTACGAGAACCCCTCGTGTTTTGAAGAGTATCAGACTAAGGCTGAAATTAAAAATCGTGTAGATGAGGTTTGTTCTAACGTAGCTTTATCATTAGCAACCTATGCACATTGTGAATTACCTGATACTGATGGATTGGCACAGTTGCTCCATGTCTTTGCATCCGATGAATTGTCCATAGCTAAACGTTTGTCAGACACCTTTGATTTAAAAGAACTGGGGCATAACAGGGCCATTCCATTTTCTAAAGGGAAAGGTGAACCAGAATCTGCAAATGCGTTAGGACGGTATTTTGTAGACTATCTTTTTGGTAATATGAAGGATGAATCTGTGAAGGCCGCCGAAGGTTTAGTAATAATTCGGGGGTTATATGATATATTTGATAAGGTAGATTGTGGACCTATGCAGCGTTTTCGTTTCCATTTATTCTATCGAAACATAGATGGATTATGGGCTACGCTTGAGAAGTATGATGAGGAGAAAGGGAGGCCGGTAGGTAAGCTTCATGCCCATTCTTATGAGATAGATGGAGACAAGCGTGTGTTGGAGTTGCTTTACTGCGAACAATGTGGTACATTGTTTTATGGAGGCAAACGACATGCTTATAGAGAACAAGGTATGTGGAAGACAGATATATTGCCGACTAGTTCTAATCTAGAAGATTTACCTGAGCGACAGAGCCAGGTTATGGTAGAGAAACGAAATTATCACGAATTTGCAATTTTCTATCCAGTACCGTCAAGTATTCGTGATGTTGATAGAATGTTACAAGAAGTCGGTGTCGGTTTACAACATAAAATAAGTTTTAATGAAAATCGAGAAAACTTAAGTTGTCACTGGCAACTTGCTTTCTTGGATGAAAAAACGGGACACGTTACTATCGCTCAAGATGGAGAACAACATTCCGGCATCAGAGGCTTTTTATATACTGTGGAAGCTTTGGATGGAGAACAAAATATTGATGCAGCTATCAAAGCTCCTGCATTACCTTGCCATTGTCCACATTGCGCTACAGACAGATTTGGAAGGTCATTCCGCTCACCTCTTAGAGGATTCCGAACTGGTTTCAATAAAGTCACTCAGTTATATGCTCGCGAATTGTTCTACCAGTTGCCTACTGCACATAATCGTAAGCTTGTGACATTTGCTGATAGTCGTCAAGATGCTGCTGTTGTAGCTAATAGCATTGAGCGTAATCAATATACAGATTTAATGCGCGATATCATTGTAGAAGAATGTACACTTGATCCAAGTATAGATTATGAAGCAAAACGAAATTATCTTGATGAACTTTTGACTGATAAGAATGAGGCTAAAACAACACTTGATAATCCTAATGCAACATCACGCGAGATACGTAGTGCTCAACGTACACTTAATACCATAGACGACGAGATTGCCGAGGTAAAAAACATTTTGGAAAAAACTATTCCTGTAGAACAATTAATAAATACGAATAATTGCATTGATTCGCCTATTTATAAAGCTTTTAGAGAATTATATACAAATCCTGCTGGTTGCAACTCTGCGAATCAGCATTTTGAGGAAACACCGACCGCTAGTCCGGTAATGTGGTATGAGATAGATAACAATGCATCTCCATTGTTGAAACAAGATGTTAATAGAAAAGTTGGAAGTGCCATTATTCAAAATGTTATGCATGTGCTATTCGGACGTTTGCATTATAATGCTGAAAGTGCTGGTATTGGATGGGTTACTGTACCAAGGGATGAAAATAGGATTCATGGTATACTTACTAATTCAGGTTTAGCTGATATTTCATCGGATGTATTTATGGAAATAGTCAATTCTGTTATTCGATTAATTGGTAATTCATACCGATATACAAATAACCCTTATGATATATTTCCTACAGACAGTGATGCGAATTTTCAAAATTTGAAAGCGAAATCTCCTATTAGAAGGTATATTTATTCGTGTTGTGATAAGTATCGAATACCATATGTAAGACAGAATGGAAGGCAAACAAAGGTTCCCAACATACTGGGGCAAGCTGTTCTGGATTATCTTGCCTTAACAGGCAATCAACAAATGTTTTTGCAACCTCATGCATTATTGATTCGTGGAGTTTTGCCAAATGAAATTGGTTATATTTGCCCTAAGTGTGGTCGTGTACATCTAAATAGATCGGCAAGAATTTGTACCGGTTGTTTTCAACATTTGGATGAAATACATACCATTACTATTGATGAACTGCGCAGGCAAACGGACTTAATGATTAATATTGTTAAACATCGTCCTGCTTGTAGATTACATAGTGAGGAACTTTCAGGGCAGACCGATAATCAAAGTGAACGTCAGATGGAATTTCGCGATATTGTAAGAATCGATCAAAATTCTGCTCATGCAGAATACATAGAAAAAGTTCGTTCTATTGATGTCTTGAGTGTAACCACTACCATGGAGGTTGGGGTTGATATCGGTCCATTACAGGGTGTTATGTTAACAAATATGCCTCCTCAGCGATTTAATTATCAACAAAGAGTAGGACGAGGAGGTCGTCGAGGACAGGCTTACTCTATGATTTTGACCCTATGTCGAGGTCGCAGTCATGATGAACATTATTTTCTAAACCCTCATCAGATAACTGGTGATCAACCTCCTACTCCTTTTTTGTCGATGAATCAGTTAGAGATTCTGCAAAGGTTATATGCAAAGGAAGTGTTGTATTATGCGTTCAAGTCTTATTCCGATGAGTCTAATGTCCGCTTAGATGGCAACACTCATGGCGAATTTGGTACACGGCAAGGATGGATAGATAATGTAGGGGCCATAAAAGATTATGTGCAAAGTTGGTTATGTAATACAACAAATTTAGATAAGCTGTACCATATAGCCACTTTGTTAACCAATGACAAGAATCTTGTTTCAAAGTTAGTTCAATATGTATCTGATATTACTAATAAAAATTGCTTGATAATGCAAATGGATCGAACTGTAACAGACCAATCTATTGTTGCTGATATGCTTGCGGAATGTTTGGCTGAAGGTGGTGTATTGCCAATGTATGGAATGCCGACACGAGATCGACTCTTATATCATAGTTTGCAATATACTGAAGGAAATGTGGTAAAAGAAGAAATTGCTTCAGTTTCACGTCCAATAGATCAAGCTATTACAGCCTTTGCCCCTGGCGCTTCTATCACAAAGGATAAACATATTCTTACATCTATTGGTTTTTCTCAATCATCAATAGTGTATGGAATAGGAATCAATGGTCAAGGGTGTATCAAGACAAAAGGTAATGCAAATGCTCCTATATTTCCTTTAAGGATGACATTATGGGAATGTAGCAATCCTAGCTGCAAGTGTATTGTAACAGACAATCGTAATCCAAATACTCAAGGTGTAGTCTGCGATTACTGCATGTCACCAATGACTTCCAAAACGATTTGTACACCTGCATCATTTATTACAAGTCTTTCGAAAGGTTTTGATCAAAAAGATGATTCTGAAATTATAGTAAAGCGTAATGGTATTTGCATGGAGAATTCAGAACGTCCTATAGTTAAAGTCTTTGATGATATGAATGTCTCTCTTTCGTTATTTAGAAACGGTAAAACGTGGCGAATAAGTGATAAGGAAATTGAAGGTCGTGAATGTAGTGTAAGCTATAATTTGAACGGAACTAGGATTCGGTCTTTGGCAAAACAATGGATTGCAAATCCCATTTATAATGGTACGGATAGTCCCAATATATTAAATGACAATGTAACGCTATTACCTCCTGATGACAAAGATGTTAAAACATATATTACACCATTGGGTAATAGGTTGGAAACGATTCATTTGGCAGCACAAAAAATAACGAATGTGATAACATTGTCTCCTGCAAATAGGGTGGAAGGATTGATTCTTGAACCTTTCCATTGTGTTAATAATAGATTGGATTTTAGAACACAAGGGGTAAGAGCTGCATATTATACTTTATCATTCCTCATCCAGAGAGCAATAGCATCAAAACTTGATATAGACCCAACCGAAATAGACGTTGTTGAGGTTCTTTCAAAGACAGGAAATTTGGGTGAAGTGTGTCTTGCTGATGAAAAGATAAACGGTTCAGGTTTTGTCGCTGATTTCTGTTTGAATTTCCTTGATTATAGAGACAGAATACTGAATGGAATGGATTTGTATTTTAAGCAGATGTTAAGCGATGAACATATTAAAGAATGTGATTCTTCATGTTATAAATGTTTGAAATCTTATAAAAACATGCCTTATCATGGTTTACTTGATTGGCGTTTGGGTATTGCTCTGTTTCGTGTAATGTGTGATAATAATTATAAGGCAGGTGCAGATGGTAAATTCAATACACCAGAATTAAAGGGCTGGTCTGAGTTGGCAGAGACATTATTGAAGTCGCTAAATGAAGGATTTTATAGTACTAATCCATATCAAATAGCTAAAACAAATAATGGGATACCATATATGTATGATACAGAAGGGAAAAGGAAGCCAGTTTTTGCTTCGCATCCGCTATGGGAGGGTGTTGCAGAGACCCAAATACTTGCTGATGCAGTTTTTGAAGCATCTCTTATTTGTAATGCAAAATGGGATAGTTCAAATGTTATAACAATTGACACATTTAATTTGCTTCGGAGAATAAGTAATTGTTACGAATATATTCAAATACAACAAAATATCTGATATGAGATTTATCAAGATACCACATATTGATGATACTTGGGACAAAGTTCATATTAAGACTTTGTCTCCAAGCTCTTTCTCATGGATTTGTAATGGATGTGCATATCAGGTTCTTCTTCAAAAGGTATTATATACATTAGGTGATAATACTTATTTTTTGCCTCCTCACAAAAATACGATTCTTGGAACAATCATACATAAAATTTATGAATTAGCCTCAAAAGGCACATTATCTACTCCAAGAGAAATGATGGAAATATGGGAGCAACTTGTTAATGAGCAGAAAAAAAACTAATTGAAAGTTATCCTACTTTATTAAATCCTAAAATTAATGATTACGATAAAAGAAATAAAGCTATAAGATATGCAATTACTATACACGAGAAAAAAACAGATTTTTTATTAGAATCTACAAATATCAAGATAGTTTCGGAAAAGCCAATTGTTTGTGAGGATATAGGACTCTCAGGAGTTGTAGACAAGATGATAATTGATTCTGGAAATATCGATATTATCGATTACAAGTCTGGTCGGGTGGTAGATGAAGATGGTAATCTGAAGTTGGAATATATTGTTCAATTGCATCTTTATGCTGCTATGTGTGTACATCTGTCCTTAGGAAATATACGGTCATTGAAACTAATAGATATTGAAGGACAGCTTTTTGATATAGTTTATGATGAGGAATTAAGCAAAGCTCTTGTAAAAGACGTTGCAGAAAGAATTGTTAAATTAAACAATGCAATAAATGCACGTCAATTTGAAGATTTAATAAAACCGGATAAAGATAGGTGTGGCTATTGCTCTTGCAGGCATATTTGTAATTATATGATTCAATCGGACGAATTGATATACAGAACAATATGTGGTTATGTTAAGAGGATCTCTAGTTCAAATATGTATATTTTACAAAATGGGGATATCACATATTATATTTCTGGAATTGGTGTGTATCCAATTGATGATTATTATGGTTATATTGGGAAAAAATTGGTATTTATTAATGTGATCCGTACTTCTTCATTAGCAAATAATTACACCTATAAAGTAACTGAAAATACATTAGTTTATGAATTATAACACAATAAATATAAAAAAAGAAAGAATACCTATTATTTCTTTTTTTTCAGGTGGGGGATTTATGGATATGGGTTTTATAAGTGCTGGGTTTGATGTCGTATTTGCAAATGAATATGATAAAGTGTTTGCACAACTGCATGATGAAGGCTTATTTTCATGGGCAAAAGCTCATAAGGAAAGATTCTGTCCAATTAGTACAACTGAATCTTTAACAGATTTATCTCCTAAAGCTATAATTGATATGGCTTTTCCCAATGGTGTTCCAAATTTATGGGGTATAATTGGAGGACCTCCTTGTCAAGATTTTACAATGAATGGAAATGGAAAAGGCTTTAATGGTGAACGTGGGAAAATGACGCAAGTTTTCTATAATAGAATACGTAAGATGAAACCTTCGTTCTTTGTTATGGAAAATGTGGTAGGATTACTTATGCGCAAAGAGCAGAAAAGAATACTAGATACTTTATTGTTAAATAGTATTTGTGATGATTATTATATTGATAGACAAATATTGAATGCGCTTTATTACGGAGTACCTCAATATAGAAAAAGGGTGTTCATAATTGGAATTCGTAAAGACTGCTTCACTCCATTGGTTACACGTACACCATCTATTGATAATGTAACATCAATAGATTTTCCTTGGCCAAAAGCTAAATTTCCAAATGCAGAAAAAGAATATGACTGGCCTTCAATGATTCCTTATGGCACAATAAATGTGATAAAGCCAGAAAGCATACCATACGAACTCTGTGTCCAAAGCTGTTTAGATAATGCGGTAAATATGCCTAATGGAATAGAATATTTTGAACTTATTAAAAATTCAGAAAAGAGAAAGGAAATTTACGAAGGGGATACAAAACGCAGATCATTTAAAAGATTACATCGTTATCGTTATAGTCCAACAACATGTTTTGGTAATAATGAAATCTTTCTTCATCCATATAATAATAGGAGATTATCTGTTCGTGAAGCATTAAGAATACAAGGTGTAGATGATAAATATTGTTTTGGTCCTGGACGACTTTCAGCAAAGTTCAAAATTATTAGCAATGGCGTTCCTACTCCTTTAGCGAAGGTCGTAGCAAACTCGCTATATGATTTTTTATATGATTTACAGAGAAATAAATAGTCTAGCTTAGATACTATTTGTTGCATAAAAAATATTATTAGGAGATTCAAAAACTCTCCTAATAATATTTTTTAATAGTTATATTTTTAGCTCCTTTAACGGCAACCCATAATTATATTGTCTGAAAAATCCTTTATGGATAAGTTTCAGACCAAGGGTCTGATAATACTTGTAGTCATCATCCTCGGTGCAGAGATATTTGTAACCATAGCGCGGGGCGTACTCCTTGAAAAAGCGGGCAAGGTCTTTCAGGTTTTCCTGCTGGTTTCGTTTGAAGTTGCTGCGTACAATGATAATGCTCCAGTCGGGGATGCTGCCAACACCACAACTGTATTCCCAGAAACGGATGTATAAATCCATTTCGCCTACATGGACAGAAATACAAATACCGTTGGCGTTGTGCATAACGGAACAACAGTTTCTGTAACCGAATCTCTCGCACAAATAGAGATTGAAATCGTAAATAAAATCGGAATAGTTCATAATTTGAATTTTGGTGGTTAATAAAAATTTGATTATAGACTGAAACCTCGCTTGCGTTTCGGTTTCTTTTTCTTCTTTTTAAGCCGGTTGGCCTGTATCGCTTCCTCTGTATCATAATCCGTAGGAGAGGGTGTGAACAATCCCAGACTGATGCCGGAATGATTCTCCTGCTGGTATTCATGACGAGGTTCCTCGCGTATGGTTTCTGCCTGTACCTGACGCAGGTTCATTGTAGCAGAAAGAGCGTTATACCTCAGCTCCTGGTCGATGTTCAGGAAACTGAACTGGCGATCAATCTTGGAACCACTAAAGGTCAGTTGGTTGCATGTGAACTTTACACCTTGCATCTCTCCGGTCGTGCGACTTAGCTTCCATTGCGTATCAATTCCGTATCTCCACAAGGCCAGTCGCAGTTCGCTCCAGCTTCGGGCGTTCGGAACCTCTCGTTTCAAGGCATGATAGATAAAATACTTTACCTTGTCGTGATGACGCAACCGCATGAAATTGACATGCTCTTTCCCTTCGGCAAAATGCAAACGGTAACGGGCTGTCAGCATCTTGCAGACCTTTTCGTTCCGGTAGCGGTCGTTCTTGTCACTGATGGTGCGCCCGTCATTATCCACCCGGTTGTAAACGATGTGACAATGCGGATGATCACGGTCGGTATGCCGGGCGATGATGAACTGCGTGTTCTCAATTCCCATCAGCTTCATATAGTCGTGAGCGATTTTTAGCATTAGTCCATCATCGTCACGGATGCGGTGGAAAAATCGGAGTATGCTGTTACATCAAACGAGCTGAAGAATCAGTTCGATATACCCATTCAGTTGTTTTTATACTGCATTGGATATCAATAAATTACGGAATGCCCTATATCGGCTTTCGCTTCAAAATCGGAGCATGCTGTTACACTTGTGTAAAGTAAGCATTCAGTAAACCCCGTCAAATTCCAGCCTTGATTCTTCGTATTTTTGTGTCCATAACCAATATTGTGCAAATATGAAGAATATGACATTAGACCAATTCAAGCGGACATACGAAGA
>NZ_KB894657.1 GCF_000374585.1 Phocaeicola barnesiae DSM 18169 = JCM 13652 | reverse complement strand
TCAAAAGGTCAAAATCGAACTCCATATATAATTCGCGCACGCGCGAGTACTTCCGAGAAACAGAAAACGAACGCACGTTTCCATCCAAACGAACGCACGTTTTATTGAAAACGAACGGACATCTTTATCGAAACAAACGGACGTTTTCAGACCCCAAAGAAACGGCATTATCCAACGTATTTCCATACAAAAGATTATCTTTGCAAGACTACATTATTACAACAACAAACACCATGCAGAAAATCATCTTAGCTATTGATTCATACAAGGGCTGCCTAAGTTCCATCGAGGCAGAACAGGCCGCATCAGAAGGTATACACAAGGTATTTCCTTCCTGTCAAACCGTCTGCCTTCCTGTAGCAGATGGCGGTGAAGGAATCTTGAGCATTCTGATGGAAGCCACCCAAGGAAGCTATATCCAACTGGAAGCACACGACCCGTTGATGCGCATTCGCCCCACAAGCTATGGCATCTTAGGCGATGGGGAAACCGTTGCCATCGAGATGGCACGCATCAGCGGCCTCCTCTTACTACGCGAAGAGGAGCGCAATCCATTGTTAACCAACACATACGGAACAGGAGAACTGATTCTGGACGCCCTCTGGAAAGGCTATCGGAAATTTCTGATAGGGATTGGCGGGAGCGCTACAAACGATGCCGGAATGGGCATGCTGCAAGCCTTAGGATATCGATTCTATACAACCGACCATCGGCTACTTGAGAGCGGAGGAGCGCAACTGGCCCAAATAGCCTACATAGATACCTCAGAAGTTTCACCTTTACTCCGTGAAGCACAGTTTACCGTTGCCTGCGATGTCACCAACCCCTTTTACGGCCCCCAAGGAGCCGCTTATGTTTTCGCCCCGCAAAAAGGAGCCTCTACAGAAGATGTACGTATGCTGGATACCGGCCTGCAACATTTTGCCGGAATCGTTCATGCCGCAACCGGCACAGCCGTCGATACCCTACCGGGCGCAGGAGCCGCCGGAGGATTGGGCGGCAGCCTTGCAGCATTCTTCCACGCCTCCCTCCGACCAGGGATCGAACTGATACTGGACATTCTGCAATTGGATAAACTACTGTCCGATGCCGACCTCGTCATCACCGGCGAGGGACATTCCGACCGGCAGACCTTAATGGGCAAGGTTCCTATGGGTGTATTGAAACGAGCCCAAAAAGCAGAAGTCCCTACCCTACTCCTTTCCGGCGGCATCGAGGACAGGGAAGCGTTGAACGAAGCAGGATTTCTGGCCGCCTTTTCAACGACTCCTTACCCGCAACCTTTGGAACAAGCCATGCAGCTGGACACTGCCCGGCAAAACATCCGCGAAACAACCGCTCAAATCTGCCGGATTTACACCGGACAGAAAACATAAAACGAAATACAAGTTTGGCCTTTTCATCCAAAAAGAATAAATTTGTAAATTAATCACCAAACTCAAAAAAAAACAACATGAAAGATTTTTTCAAGACCACTTTGGCTACAATTGTCGGCATTCTCATTGCCGGAATTGTCTTTACCATTCTAGGTATTGTAGCCATCTCCGGAATGCTGATGAGCAGCCAACCGGAAACCGTCGTAAAAGACAACTCCATCTTTGTACTTGAACTGAAAGGAAACGTCGTAGAACGCTATCAGGAAAACCCACTCGACCAACTGTTGGGTGATGAATATACTACTGCCGGACTGGAAGATATTCTCGCTTCTATCCGTAAAGCCAAAGCAAACGATAAAATCAAAGGTATCTATCTGGATTTCGATACTTTCTTTTCCTGCGGAACAGCTTCACTTCAGGAAATCCGTGAAGCCCTGATTGATTTCAAAAACAGCGGAAAATTCATTGTGGCATACGGAGGAAACTATACACAAGGTGCCTACTACCTGGCCAGCGTAGCCGACAAGGTAGCCTTGAATCCTTCGGGAAGCATCAGCTGGCATGGCCTGTCGGCACAGAGCTTCTTCCTGAAAGACCTGCTCGACAAAATCGGAGTACAGATGCAGATTTTCCGTGTAGGTACATACAAATCATTCACCGAGACCTTCAGCGGCACAGAGATGAGTCCGGCCAACCGGGAACAGACCCAGGCATACATCCAATCCATCTGGCAACAACTGCTGACAGATGTAGCCGCATCGAGAGACCTGACTCCGGAACAACTGAACGAACTGGCAGACAGCTGCATGGACTTCCGCCAGGCCGATGACTGCCTGCGCAACGGGCTGGCAGACACACTGATATACAGAGACCAGTTGCTGAGCTACCTGAAGCAACGGATGGACGTAGAAGAAGATGACAAACTGAATACACTCACCTTGGAAGACATGATCAACGTAAAACGGAATGTACCCAAGGACAAGAGCGGCAACATCATCGCCATCTACTATGCTACCGGCGACATCGACTCGTCAACCGACCCGGACCCGACAGAAGGCATCAACTCCGAACGGGTCATCAAAGACCTGCAACGCCTCCGCAAGGACGAAAGCGTAAAGGCTGTCGTACTGCGTGTAAACTCTCCGGGCGGCAGTGCCTACGGCTCTGAACAAATCTGGCGCGAAGTCTCTCTGCTGAAAGCCGAAAAACCGGTCATCGTTTCAATGGGAGACTATGCCGCTTCCGGTGGATATTATATCTCTTGCGCAGCCGACTGGATTGTAGCCGAGCCAACCACGCTGACCGGCTCCATCGGTATCTTCGGCATGGTGCCCGAAGCATCTGAGCTTATCAACAACAAATTGGGTGTCCACATAGACGGCGTGAAGACCAACCGCCTGGCAGACATGGGAAAGATAGACCGGCCGATGAATGAGGAGGAAAAAGCCCTCATCCAGCAAAGCGTAAACAACGGATACGAACTCTTCACCAAACGCTGTGCCGAAGGACGAAACATGCCCTTGGAACAGTTGAAGGAGATAGCTGAAGGACGTGTATGGAGCGGCACCATGGCCAAAGAACTGAAACTGGTAGACGAACTGGGCGGCCTGCAGACAGCCTTGAACGAAGCCGTAAAACGTGCCGGAATCACAGATTATACCCTATTAAGCTATCCGGGAAAAGAAAATATCCTGAGTAGTTTGTTGAATACACAGAAGGACAGTTACATCGACAGCCGACTGGAAGCTACTTTCGGCGAATATTACCACGGCTTTGCCCTGCTGAAGAACCTGAAACAGGCCGACCGCATCCAGGCGCGACTGCCTTTTGACTTGCGTATCCAATAAAAACAAGAAACGACCATGAGCCAGCGACCTTTCAGCATCTATTGGGGACTACTCCCGTTTGCGCTGCTGTACGGACTGGGAGTCAGTCTGCGTAACCGCATGTTCGACAAGGGTATACTGACTTCCCGAAGTTTTCCGCTTCCGGTCATCTGCATTGGGAATATCAGTGTAGGAGGAACCGGTAAGACTCCCCATACCGAATACCTCATCCGCCTGCTCCGGAAAAGTTACCGCATCGCTGTACTAAGCCGGGGCTACAAGCGGAAATCGGAAGGATTCGTATTGGCCAGACCGGATATTCCCATCGAAGCCATCGGAGACGAGCCTTTCCAGATGGCCCATAAATTTCCGGATATCTACGTGGCCGTAGACCGGGACCGGTGCCACGGCATCGAACAGTTGACAGACGGGAAAACCACCCCTGGTGTAGAAGCCGTCCTGTTGGATGACGCCTTCCAGCACCGCTACGTCAAAGCTGGGCTGAACATTCTGCTGGTAGACTACCACCGTCCCATCCAGCAAGACAAACTTCTTCCGGCGGGTCGACTGCGGGAGTCTTCTTCGGGCAGGAAACGGGCAGATATCCTGATTGTCAGCAAATGTCCGCCCCATCTGGACGCAGAAAACTGCCAGCAGTTCAGGAAGGAACTGAAGCCCCTCCCCCACCAGTCACTCTACTTCACGACACTGGCCTATGGGAAGCTTCGTCCCCTCTTTACCGAAGAACCGGAACGGGCACTGGAAACGTTAACTCCGGAAGAGCACCTGCTGGTAGTAACCGGTATCGCCTCGCCGGCTCCTTTACTGGAGGAACTGTCAAGGCATACCCGTCACGTACACCCGCTGACATTCGGCGACCATCACAATTTCACCGAAACCGATCTGCACCGTATCGAAGAGACATTCCTCCGAATACCCGGACCGCAGAAAAGTATCGTTACGACCGAAAAAGATGCCGCCCGGCTTATCGCTCATCCGAAGCTGAGTGAAAAACTGAAACCCTACTTCCATGTATTACCCATCGAAGTCAGGTTCCTGAATAACGAAGAAGAATCATTTAACCAACAAATTATCGCGTATGTTAGAAAAAATTCAAGAAACAGCTGCCTTTCTGAAGGCTAAAATGCACACCCATCCTGAAACAGCCATCATTCTGGGTACAGGACTGGGCAGTCTGGTACACGAGATTACCGATAAATACGAAATAAATTACGCAGACATTCCCAATTTCCCGGTATCAACCGTAGAAGGACACAGCGGTAAGCTGATTTTCGGGAAACTGGGCAACAAGGACATCATGGCTATGCAGGGACGTTTCCATTTCTACGAGGGCTATTCCATGAAAGAAGTGACCTTCCCGGTACGTGTCATGCGTGAACTGGGTATCAAGACCCTTTTCGTTTCGAATGCGGCAGGAGGCACAAGCCCGGAATTTGAAATCGGCGACCTGATGATTATCACAGACCATATCAACTTCTTCCCGGAACATCCGCTGCGCGGCAAAAACATCGACTACGGACCACGTTTCCCGGATATGAGCGAGGCATACTCCAAAGAACTGATAGCAAAGGCACTGGAAATCGCCAAGGAAAAAGGTATCAAGGTACAGCAAGGTGTATACATCGGCACACAAGGTCCTACTTTCGAAACTCCGGCAGAATACAAGATGTTCCGTATTCTGGGAGCTGATGCTGTAGGCATGTCTACCGTACCCGAAGTCATCGTAGCCAACCACTGCGGCATCAAAGTATTCGGCATCTCTGTCATCACAGACTTGGGTGTAGAAGGAAAAATCGTAGAAGTATCTCACGAGGAAGTTCAGAAAGCTGCCGACGAAGCACAGCCCCGCATGACAACCATCATGAGAGAATTGATTAATAGAGCATAAGACCATGCACGAAGGAAACAGAACAGAAATATCAACACTGGGTGAGTTCGGCCTCATCAAGCACCTCACCCAGGACATCCAGCTGAAAAATGCGGAAACCCGCTACGGAGTCGGCGATGACGCTGCCGTATTGGAATACCCCGGCAAACAGGTACTGGTCACTACCGACCTGCTGATGGAAGGGGTTCATTTCGACCTCGTATACACGCCACTGAAACACCTGGGATATAAATCGGCCATGGTGAACTTCTCCGACATCTACGCCATGAACGGTACTCCGAAACAGATTACTGTCTCACTTGCCGTATCGAAACGGTTCTGTATCGAAGACCTGGAAGAGTTCTACGACGGCCTGAAACTGGCCTGCGAACTGCATCAGGTAGACATCGTAGGCGGTGATACCACGTCTTCTGTCACCGGTCTGGCCATTTCCATCACCTGCATCGGTGAAGCGGACAAAGACAAGGTCGTCTATCGGAACGGTGCCAAAGATACAGACCTGATTTGTGTAACAGGCGACTTGGGGGCTGCCTACATGGGCTTGCAACTCATGGAACGCGAGAAAGCCGTATTCCAGGGAGAAAAGGAGGTTCAACCGGATTTCGCAGGAAAGGAATACCTGTTGGAACGCTTCCTGAAACCTGAAGCACGCAAGGACATCATTGCCGAACTGGCCGAGGCCGGTATCCAACCGACAGCTATGATGGATATCTCCGACGGCCTTTCTTCTGAACTGATGCACATCTGTTCACAGAGCCATACCGGCTGCCGCGTCTATGAGGAACGTATTCCTATCGACTATCAGACCGCTGTCATGGCCGAAGAGTTCAACATGAACCTGAGTACCTGTGCGCTGAACGGTGGCGAAGACTACGAGCTATTGTTCACCGTACCGCTGACTGCCCACGAAGCGGTATCGAAGCTGAAGGATGTCAAGATTATCGGCCATATCACCAAGCCGGAATTGGGATGCGCCCTCGTTACCCGCGACGGCAACGAATTGGAGCTGAAAGCTCAGGGATGGAACCCGTTGAAAAACCAGGAAAAGGAATAATACACTGAATATGAACTCGTTCAAAGCTCTTAAGGAAAGGTTTTCTGAGAGTTTTGAACAGGGTTCATGAACCTGTTAATAACTTTTTCTTTCTTTTTCTGCCAAAAAATTTGCAGGTTCCAAAACTTTGCGTACCTTTGCAACCGCAAACGAGAAACAACGGTTGCAGAAAACAACAAATTGGTGCCATAGCTCAGTTGGTAGAGCAAAGGACTGAAAATCCTTGTGTCCCCGGTTCGATTCCTGGTGGCACCACTTAAAATCCTGATTTCCATGCGAAATCGGGATTTTTTATTTAGAATTATCCAACCATACCACCTCTCTACAAACTATAATGAGGCGAAGCCCAAATGATGGAAAGGCCTGAAAAGACCGGTCTCGATTAAAAGATTCAATCATTATCTCCCACCACTGCAAAGTTAGCATCATTCCTCAAACTCCGAACGAACAACAATAAAGCCACAAATTTTATGGTATATTGTTCACAGAAGTATATCTTTGTAACTAACAGGGATACCTGTATTTACTATGCACGTAAAGAATCACACAAGATACATAAATCTTGCAAAAATCAGAAGGAGGAAAACCTGCAGTAAAAAAGTGGTAACCTTACCTACAAAACTAACATAAATTCATCATGAAACATTCATTACTAAGAAAAACATCCATTGCCGGTCTCCTGTTTTATCTACTGACAGGAAGTGTATGGGCACAAGACTACCGGCTGACATCACCCGACGGCAAACTGAACATCAACATCTGTACGGAAAAGGCTTTGACCTGGAGCATCGAACAACAGGGAGATACGGTCATACTTCCCTCTGCCATTGCCTTGAAGATAAGAGAGGATCGCCCAAACGGTACGGAAACTACATGGGGGAATCCTGTCAAAGTGAGTAAAGCCTCAGAAAAAGAAATCCGGACCTCGTTCTCCACGCCTTTCTACAAACGTACCGTGGTAAAAGACCAATATAATCAGCTCCTGCTGAAATGCAAAGGCGGATACAGCATCGAATTCAGGGCTTATGACGATGGAGCAGCCTATCGCTTCATTCTGGAACAGCGGAAACCAATGCTCATTGAACAGGAAACAGCCGAATTCAATTTTACAGCAGACCATCAGGCTTTCATCCCCTACGTAAATGACAACCGTGGCGGTGAACGCTATTGCTACCCTTTCGAATCCTATTACGATGAATGCAAACTGTCTGAAATGATACCCGATTCACTGGCCATTACTCCGTTAATGGTAGACTTGGGGAATGGGCACAAAGCTGTCATCATGGATGCGGGAGTAGAAAATTATCCGGGCATGTTCCTGCTTCGGAACAATGACAAACCTCACGCATTGACAGCCACTTTTGCTCCCTACCCTTTGGAAGAGACAGTGGGCGGACATAACCGCTTGAACTTTGTACCTACCCGACGGGCAGACTACCTGGCACATACCGATGCCCGGCAGACACTCCCCTGGAGAGTGGTCATCGTCAGTGAAAAGGATACCCAACTGGCGGACAACGACATGGCACAACGTCTGGCTCCTGCCTGCCGCCTGACCGATACCTCGTGGATAATACCCGGTAAAGTGGCCTGGGACTGGTGGAATGCCTGCAATTTGACCGGAGTAGACTTCAAGGCAGGGATAAACACGCCCACTTACAAAGCATACATCGATTTTGCGGCTGAAAATCACTTGGAATACATCATTATCGATGAGGGTTGGAGCAGTCCGGAGAACCTACTGGATGTAAATCCGGAGATAGATCTTGAAGCACTGATTGCTTATGGGAATCAGAAAAATGTAGGAATCATCCTCTGGTCCAGTTGGAGAAATGCCATCAAGGACACCGACAATACCTTCAAGCACTACAGCAAACTAGGTATCAAAGGCTTCAAGATAGACTTCTTCGACCGCGACGACCAGCCCGTCATCCGCTCCATGTACGAATTGGCACAGAAAGCAGCCGACAACCACCTGGTACTTGACTATCACGGTATCAAGCCGGGCGGTATACAACGCGCTTATCCCAATATTCTTAATTTTGAAGGTGTCAAAGGACTGGAAAATGCCAAATGGGAACCTATCGTCAACGGTCAACCGCTTCACGATTTTCCCCGTTACGACGTCAGTGCTCCATTCCTGCGTATGCTGGCAGGCCCGATGGACTATACTCCCGGAGCAATGATCAACGCTACACGCAGTGCCTTCCGTGCCGTCTATGACCGTCCTATGAGTCAAGGTACCCGTGTTCATCAGATGGCCATGTATACACTTTTTGAATCTCCGTTACAGATGCTGGCAGACAGTCCGAACAAATACCGGAAAGAACAGGAATGTACAGACTTCATAGCCAAAGTTCCCACCGTATTTGATGAAACCGTGGCCTTAGACGGT
Organism: Phocaeicola barnesiae DSM 18169 = JCM 13652; assembly: GCF_000374585.1. GTDB lineage: Bacteria > Bacteroidota > Bacteroidia > Bacteroidales > Bacteroidaceae > Phocaeicola > Phocaeicola barnesiae. The sequence goes on along the minus strand of NZ_KB894657.1, from coordinate 65,278 downwards.
AAAGTAGGCGAATACATCAGCCTGGCACGTTGCAAAGATGGTATCTGGTATGTAGGAGCCATGACGGACTGGACACCTCGTCAATGCACCATCGACCTGTCCTTTTTGAGTGAAGGTGAATACGAAGCCGAAATCTTTGCCGACGGCATCAATGCGGATCGGGAAGCCACCGATTACCGCAAAGAAATACGTACGGTGAAAGCCAACGACAAATTGAATATTGAAATGGCTCCCGGAGGTGGATGGACAGCACGTATTACCCCCAAGAAATAAATTTACCGGAAGTAACATGATTTCACCGTGAAACATCATCTTTCACCAGAAACGACTGTTTATCAATCTAATGCAACAAGGTGAAAGCGTGAAGGCAATTATCAGAAAGAGCTATTAAACAAGATTCAAGGAATCAATAAAAGAGGCTGTCCCGCTTTAACACGAGACAGCCTCTTCATCATCATATCCTAACAATACCAGAAAAGCTTCAGATAATAAAACTCAAGAAGGGCTTGACATATATCTAGTCTCTTTTTTGTACCAATACTGCTGTATATCAAAACCAATTCTAATCATCTTTTTCTTACAAAGAGAATCTAACTTTTGATTTCCAGCTGTTTATATAAAATATAAAGCACACCGAATGGCAACAAAAAGAAACAAAAGAGTCTCCAAAAGGGGATTTTCTTATTTTTTTTGCAAGTAATTTGATTTATTTCATATATTTGCACAATGATACTTCTCTTTGTAAGAAAATAATCATAATAGTTAAACCTAAACCTAATTTTTTTATGCAAAAACAAGTGAGACTTGTCAGCATACTCTTATGCCTCGGCATGGGAGTCGCAGGAGGGCTTCCTGCATATGCTTCCAGCGAATCAGTTTCTGTACAGCAACAGAACGATGCCTGTAAAGGTATCGTAAAAGATGGCGCCGGTGAACCGGTTATCGGTGCATCCGTCGTAGTAAAAGGGACCACCAACGGTGCAATTACTGACATAGACGGTAAATTCTCCATCAGTGGGGTCAAGAAAGGAGCCACCATTGAAGTTTCGTTTGTAGGTTATGTTACTCAAAGTATCGTTTGGAATGGCCAATCATTAAACTTAACATTGAAAGAAGATACCGAAACGCTGGACGAAGTAGTAGTAGTAGGTTACGGTACACAGCGTCGGGAAAGTCTGACCGGTTCGTTGCAGACTGTCAAGGAAAATAAACTGAAAGATGTAACCACAGCCAACGTAGAAAACATGCTGAACGGTAAGGTTTCCGGTGTATTCGTTGCTCCAGGTTCCGGACAGCCGGGTTCAAGCGGTGCCGTTGTAATCCGTGGTAAGGCCTCTATCAACGGTAGCTCAGCTCCGTTGTGGGTAATCGACGGTGTAATTGTCGGTGACGGAGCCGGACAGTTGAATCCTGCCGATATCGAAACCATGACCATCCTGAAAGACGCGGCATCTACTGCCATCTACGGTTCGCAGGGTGCCAACGGTGTAATCCTGGTAACAACCAAAAACGGTAAAAGCGGCAAGATGACCATCAACGTATCTGCCAAAGCCGGTGTAAGTACACTGAACAACGGTAAGCTGGAAATGATGGACGGTGCCGAACTGTATGATTACTACAAGTCATTCAATAATCCTGAGAGTATCACTTTTCCGCGCTGGAATGAAGACCTGCGCAACTCCAACTTCGATTGGTGGGATCTGGCTACCCAAAGCGGTGTAACCCAGGAATACAATGTATCTCTGTCGGGCGGTGGAGAAAAAATCAATTCTTATTTCTCCATGGGTTACTACTCGGAAGAAGGTGCAGTGAAAGGCTATGACCTGCAGCGTTACAATTTCCGTTACCGCAGCAACTACAAGCCGTTTGATTGGTTGACTATCAAACCTTCTGTATCCGGCGCGATGCGCGACACTCACGATGCCCAATATTCCGTGACAGCCATGTACTCCATGTTCCCGTGGGATAGCCCGTACGATGAAAACGGCAATCTGGTGCCGGACCGTTACAGCGGATGGGTAGACAACTCGGATTCAAACTACCTGAACGACCTGAGTTATGGAAACCATACCGATTACAAGACGTACGAGTTCAACGGTAATTTTGACTTCGACATCCGTATCACCGACTGGCTGACCTTCTCTTCTGTCAACAACTTCCGCTGGATAGGCTACTACTACAATTCCTATTCAGACCCACGCTGTGAGGGAGCTTCCGGTGTAAACGGACGTTTGTCGGAATATCAGAGCAATACCGTGCGCCGTTACACCAACCAGATTCTCCGCTTCAACAAGGTATGGGGAAAACATTCTGTCAATGCCCTGGCCGCTTACGAATTCAATGACTATCAAGGAAAAGCCATTTCGGCTACCGGAACCGGGTTTGTACCGGGATTTGAAGTGCTGGATGTAACCGCTATCCCCGAAGCTGTAGGCGGTAGCTTGAGCGAATGGGCCGTACAGTCTTACCTTTTCAACGGTAACTATGCATACGACAACCGTTACCTGGCTCAGTTATCGTTCCGCCGGGATGGTGCATCCAACTTCGGTGACGACAACAAATACGGTAATTTCTTCTCCATCAGTGCCGGATGGAACATCAACCGTGAAAAATGGTTCAAGGCAGACTGGGTAGACAACCTGAAACTACGTGCTTCCTACGGTACAGTAGGTAACCGTCCGACAAGTTTGTACCCTCAATACGACCTCTATTCCATCTCAACCAGCTACAACGGAATACCTTCTGCACTGATTAGCCAAATCGGTAATAAAGACCTGACGTGGGAAAAGACCTATACTACCGGTGTCGGTCTGGATGCTTCCATGTTCGGCGAACGTTTCCGCTTCTCGTTCGACTATTACTACAAATACACCTCAAACATCTTGTTTCAGGTACCCGTATCCGGTATCACCGGCGTGACTTCCCGCTGGCAGAATGTAGGTGAGATGGAAAACCAGGGTATCGAACTGACCATCGGTGGCGACATCATCCGTACCAAAGACTGGACCTGGGGAGTGGAACTGAATTTCGGACACAATACCAACAAGATTAAAGAACTCTACGGTAACAACACAGAAATCATCCGTGGCGGTGATGCCGGTATTGCCGGTGAAGCCGACAAGATTCTGAAGAAAGGCTATGACAGCAACAGCTTCTACATGAGAGAATGGGCAGGTGTCAACCCGGAAACCGGTGCGCCGCAATGGTACAAGCATACCAAAGACGAAAATGGCAACGTTCTCAGCCGTGAAATTACCGAAAACTATGCTGAAGCAGACCAGGTAATCTGTGATGCTTCTACGCCAGATTTCTTCGGCGGATTCAACACCACACTGACCTGGAAAAACATCGACCTGAATGCCGTATTCGGTTATTCGGTAGGCGGTAAAATCTACAACTATTCCCGCCAGGAATATGACTCCGACGGTGCCTACACCGACCGTAACCAGATGAAACTGATGGACGGATGGACCCGCTGGGAAAAACCGGGCGATATCGCTACACACCCTGTTGCTTCTTATGGTAACAAGTCTAACTCCAACAAGGCTTCTACCCGTTACCTGGAAGACGGCAACTTCCTGAAGTTGCGTTCACTCACCATCGGCTACAATTTAAGATTACCGAAATACTACATCCAGAACATGCGTATCTTCTTTACGGGCGAGAATCTGTTCTGCATCACCGGCTATTCAGGTGTTGACCCGGAAATCCCGGCAAGCAACGGTAGCGCAATCGGTTCAGCCGGTCCGAGTGTCTACCCCTCTACCCGCAAATACATGTTTGGTATCAACTTAACCTTTTAATTAGCCCATCCGTATGAAAAAGATAGTAACAACTTCCTTGTTGGTGACCGCCTGTTTGTGCGGCACACTGACGTCATGTGACATAGAACGCTTGCCCAACGGCAGCATGTCCGCAGAACAGATTACCGGTGACCCGCTGACTTCGCTCGACGGTCTGGTAGACGGTGCCTACGCCCAGTTGAAGGATTGGTCGGACCACATGCACCGTATGGGAGAATATGCCGGTGATAATATGATGATCCGCGGTTCTTCTACCGATGCCTTTATTGAATTCATCACTTATTCCCGTACCCCAAACAACTACCGCCTCCAGGCTTTTTGGGATTACGGTTACAAGGCCATTGCCCAGGCTTCGAATGTCATCAACATGATAGAAGAAGGCCAGGATACAGAAATCGACAGCAAGCTCGGTGAATGCTATTACATCCGTGGCATGATGTACTTCTACCTGTGCCGTGCGTTCGGCCGCCCGTATTACCAGGCCCCAGATAAGAACCTGGGCGTTCCCATTGTCAATGGAACACCCGAAAATATGGACAATCTGCAGTTGCCCGACCGTTCTACCGTGAAAGAAGTGTATGAACAGGCCATCAACGACTTGAAAAAGGCAGAAACCTTGATAACAGAAAACAAAGGCCCCGCATACGCTTCCAAAGAAGCTGCACAGGCCATGCTCTCACGCATATACCTGTACATGAGCGGTACTTACGACAACCCGAACCGCGAATATGCCCAACTGGCCGTAGACTATGCCACCAAAGTCATCAATTCCGGACAATACACCTTGCTGGGAAGAAGCGACTTTATGAACTACAATACGTTCACGCCGGAAAACAACAAAGAATCCATCTTTGTGGTAAAACGGGTTGCTACCGAATTTTCAGGCTATGACCATTACTACGGCATCGGTGGTATGTATGCCGTAGTAGGCGGTATGGGCTGGGGCGAAATGTATGCCAGCGCCAAATACCTTGACTTGCTGAACGAAACCGGACGGAACGACTGGCGTCCGGACAGCAAGAAGATTGTAGATGCCCGTGCCAATTTCATCGACCCACAGTATGTACAGGACGATAACGGCAACTACACCCCGGTATTCCGCTTCATCAAAAACGTATACGATGCCAGCGGTAATCTGAGTGGTTTCAACTATGTACAGGCCACGTTGAAGCAAAATGGAGGCAACTACACTTGTACAGAAACAATTGATGGCAAAGAAACGACCTACACCATGACTGCCATAGACGCTGACCAGCAAATCTATTCCATCAAATACTCAGACGGAGAAGTCTATACCGGTGTCATTGATTACCAAATAGGTCTAAATAATGCATTCCCAATGTTCTACATTACCAAATGTTCTGGTGAAGGCGAAGATTCTCACCTGCACTCTCCGATAATCTCCCGCCTGGGCGAAATTTATCTGAACCGTGCAGAAGCATACGCCAAACTGGGTAGCTATGCCTTGGCTTTAACAGACCTGAATACCATCCGTGAACGTTCCATTCCGGGTGCCGGATATGCTTCGCTCGACGCGACTAATGCGGCAGAACATATAGACAAGGAACGTCAGCTTGAATTAGCCTATCAAGCAGAACGTACATACGACATCTATCGCAACGGCAACACTTTAGTGCGTCGCTTCCCGGGATACCAACAAGCCACGCTGGAAGTACCTGCCACAGACTATAGAGTTCCTTTCTTTATACCACAGAGTGCCATCAATGCCTATCCAAGCGGATGTACACTGACCCAGAATCCGACCAGCGACGCAGGAGTTATCCTGAACTGATGTTATCGCTATTGACAGATATTTCTTAAAATAGTCTCTTCAACAGGCTGTTCCGGCACAAAGCCGAAACAGCCTGTTTTTTCATTTCCTCCTAAGAATCTTCCAAAGAAACCACCGACTTCTGTACTTTCTTCCCCTATAAACAAAAAGAAAATGCTTTCAAACTATTTATAAATTAGAGGAATAATTATTTACATATATTACTGATTATCAACAGATATATTTATAATCTGATTTATAATTTCTTTCAAAGCGAAAGTATGAAAGAACAATTCTTCGATATTTGCATTCGGATGAAAGAAATCTCTTTATAAACACTTCTAATCGAATGCCATGAAAACAAAAAAACTACTCTTATTTACCCTGTTGACAACCACCCTCTTCGGGTGCGGAACAGCCCCCAAAGAATACGAATCGTTTGAAGATTATCCTACCTTTTCCCAACCGTGGGACGAAATGACCTACTCGGAAACGGGAACAGACTTCATGCTTTGGGCACCGACTGCCGAAGAAGTAAATGTAAAACTCTATACAGACGGACTGACCGGAAATGCCATCCAGACCGTCCCCATGAAAGAAGCCGGAAACGGTATCTGGAAAGCTTCTGTAACCGAAGACCTGAAAGGGAAATTCTATACGTTCCAAGTCAAGATAAACGGGAAATGGCTGGACGAAACACCGGGAGTCATGGCTAAAGCCGTGGGAGTAAACGGAAAAAGAGGAGCCATTCTGAACCTCGACACGACCGACCCGGAAGGCTGGAGCCAGGATGTTCGGCCAACTTTGAAAGGATTCGACGATATCATCATCTACGAAATGCACCACCGCGACTTCTCCATCGACAGCCTGTCCGGCATCAAGAACCGGGGAAAATATCTTGCCCTGACCGAAACCGGTACAACAAGCAAAGAAGGACAGAAGACAGGAATCGACCATCTGAAAGAACTGGGAATTACTCATGTACATCTGTTGCCTTCATACGATTACGCCTCGGTAGACGAAACACAACTGGACAAACCCCAGTACAACTGGGGATATGACCCGCTGAACTACAACGCACCGGAAGGTTCCTACGCTACCGACCCGTATACACCGGAAACACGTATCCGGGAATTCAAACAGATGGTGATGGCCCTGCACCAGGCAGGTATCCGTGTCATCATGGACGTAGTATACAACCATACCTTCAATACCGAAGGAAGTAACTTCGAACGTACCGTACCGGGTTATTTCTACCGCCAGAATCCGGACGGCAGCTTTGCCAACGGTTCCGCCTGCGGTAACGAGACAGCCAGCGAACGGGAAATGATGCGGAAATACATGGTGGAATCAGTCTGCTACTGGGCCAACGAATACCACATCGACGGTTTCCGTTTCGACCTGATGGGCATCCACGACATCACGACCATGGAAGCCATCCGGAGCGCACTGGACAAGATTGACCCGACCATCTACATCTACGGAGAAGGATGGGCAGCCAGCAGTCCGGCTTATCCGGCCGACAGTCTGGCCATGAAAGCCAACACCTACCGGATGCCGGGAGTAGCCGCTTTCAGTGACGAATTCCGTGACGGGTTGCGGGGAAGCTGGAACAACGACCTGGAAGGTGCCTTCGTCATCGGTCGTACGGGACACGATACACAGGTGATGTTCGGTATCACTGCCGCACTGCCTCATCCGCAACTGAAGGATTCTACCCTGAACACACCGGCATCCTGGACCGCCCAACCGACACAGATGCTGAGCTACACCAGTTGCCATGACGACCATTGCATTACCGACCGTCTGAAGATTACCGCGCCAAAGGCAACGGACAAGGAACTGACTGCCTACCACAAGCTGGCACATACGGCCGTATTCACTTCGCAAGGTGTTCCGTTCATCTTCACAGGCGATGAAATCATGCGCGACAAGAAAGGCGTACGCAATTCCTACAACAGTCCGGATTCCATCAATGCCATCAACTGGGCCGGCAAAGCCATCCATCGGGAAGCCTTCGACTACCTGAAAGGACTGATAGCCATGCGTAAGGCTCATCCGGCCTTCCATTTGGGCGATGCAGAACTGATATACAAGCATCTGGAATTTCTGGATATGGAGGACAATAACGTAGTAGCCTTCCGGATTAACGGAGCCCCCAACGGCGACACCTGGAAGAACATCACCGTTATCCTGAACTCCAAGAATGAACCTGCAAGTATCGACGTACCGCAAGGTACCTATCAGATAGTCTGCAAGGATGGAAAAATCAATCCGGAAAAAGGACTGGGCAGTATGACCGGCAACAAACTGACTGCTGCTCCACGCTCGGCACTGATTGTACACCAATAACGATGTAGTCTTCCTTAATATATAGGGGTTTTATCATAGTTAGCACATAGGTTAGAAAGGACAGCCGCCACAGGAATACAGCTTGCAAAACCGTTCCGCTGTAGGACTGTGGCGCTGTTTTTTCCCTCAGCCATGAACAATTTCTGCATCCGGTTTGTTTTCTTTCTAAAAGGGGAAACAGAAAGATGAAAAGATTCATTGCACTGATGCTGTTCATACTCGTTGGGATTGCCATCCACTGGCAGTGCCGGGAAGTGTGTACGGAAACGGCCTGTCCGGTTCCGGAAGCACATGCATGCACTGGAGATACCGACAGCCAACGACTGGCCTCACACCCTTTCTCCATGGCACAGGTTCTTCCTATCGATAACCTACACTCCGTCAACGAACATTTTAACCTGTCCAGCCAGCGCTACCTGCGACACCTTCAGTACACTATCCGCCAGAACAGCTGGAACCTGCTCAGAGAAATGAGCCGTTCAACACAGACTCTGGTGGCTGTATCGGCAATATCACACAGACAGGCTTACACCATCGGGCGTACGGGTAAAGAATGCCTGTATACGTATGCCATCCGGCACATCCTGATTTAGAATCTTGAATTTCATTGTCCGATTTATCTAACGTACAGCCCTTATCGACTCTGTACCAACACTTCATGTCTAACAATCAAATTCAAATTCTTATGAAACAATATCATTCTTTACATAACTATACACATCAAGACATCCAGAAACGCATCAACTTCACCACAATCGGAATAGCCTGCATCCTAATAGGCATAGGAGTTTTTCTACTGATGGCAACCTCAACGACTGAAAAAGGTTCCAACCTGGATATTTTCCGTATCTGCTCAGGAAGTTTTTGTATTCTGGCAGCCCTCTATCAACTCGGATTCCGCAGTCTCCATTGGGTATACCTGCCCACAGGTAGCAGCATCCGCAAGAAGTCAGTCTGCTACAATCCCTATCAACAGGCCGAACTTTCCAAACGGCTGGAAGCTTATCTCCAAACGGAAAAATTTCCGGCCAATGATGAGAAGAAGCCGATGAAATTGGACTTCCTCTATACCAAAGACAAGTCGTTCGCCAGTTTCCAGTTATTCGAATATACCTCTTACCTTTATACACCTGCCTCTGAAATTTGTTATTTAAAAGACGAACAGGCCAAAGCATTTGTAGAGGCCTTCGCCCACAATTAACCCATTTCACTAACTATCAACGCTTATGAGTTTCAATATCGCTAGAACAGACAAGAAAAGAGTCGTCATCGTAGGTGGAGGATTCGGAGGGCTGAAACTGGCCAACGAACTGCACAAATCGGGATTCCAGATTATCCTGATTGACAAGAACAACTATCACCAGTTTCCACCGCTCATCTATCAGGTAGCCTCATCGGGACTGGAACCAAGTTCCATCTCCTTCCCTTTCCGCAAACTTTTCAACGGCTACAAGGATATCCATTTCCGCATGGCCGAAGCCAGACAGGTATATCCCGAAAAACATATCCTGCAGACTTCCATAGGGAAAATAGACTACGATTACCTGATACTGGCGGCAGGTACAACCTCCAATTTTTTCGGCAACCGGCGGATTGAAACGGAAGCCATGCCCATGAAGACCCTGTCGGAAGCCATGGGATTACGGAACGCGCTGCTGAGCAACCTGGAGCGGAGCGTCACCTGCGCTACCGACCAGGAACGGCGGGAACTGCTGAACATCGTCATTGTAGGCGGCGGAGCTACAGGAGTTGAGATAGCCGGTGCCATCGCCGAAATGAAACGCTATGTCATTCCGAAGGACTATCCGGAAATGGACCCGAGCAACCTGCATATCTTCCTGATAGAAGCCGGAAACCGCTTGTTGGCAGGTATGTCCACCGAAGCTTCCGCAAAATCAGAGAAGTTTCTCCGAAATATGGGTGTAAACATTTACCTCAACAAGAAAGTGACCGACTATCAGGACCACAAAGTGATACTGGAAGACGGCATGGAGATACCTACCCGCTCGTTCATCTGGGTAAGCGGTGTCCGTGCAAACGCCATCGGTAACCTGCCTGAAGAAGTCATAGGTCGAGGCGGACGTATCCGAGTGGATGCCTATAACCAAGTAACAGGAGTCGAGGACATCTTCTGCATCGGCGACCAATGCCTGATGACCGAAGACAAGAACTATCCGAACGGACATCCGCAACTGGCCCAGGTGGCTATCCAGCAAGGACGGTTACTGGCCAAGAACCTGAAAAGACTGAATCAGGGCAAAGCCATGCGCCCTTTCCGATATAAAAACCTAGGTACCATGGCGACGGTAGGACGGAACAAGGCTGTTGCCGAGTTCAAAACCGTCAAGACACAAGGCTGGCTGGCCTGGATATTGTGGTTGGTGGTCCACTTACGCTCTATCCTGGGTGTCCGCAACAAAATCAACGTCCTGCTCAACTGGATATGGAGCTACTTCACCTACGACCAGTCACTACGTATGATAGTCTATGCCCGGAAAGCCAAAGAGGTGAAAGACCGGGAAGAACGTGAAAGCAAAGTTCACTGGGGAGAAGAACCTCCTACAACCGACAACATTCTCTAAATTCCATCATTTTTTTCATCACTCCCTGTCCGACCGCCGGTGACGGTAGCGGGCAGGGAGTTCTTTATTCAGCAAACGCTCCCAAACAACATACCCCGGCAGAAAGGAATGCATCTTTTCCACCGGGGTATATCAGGTTTCTGTCAGTAGTTTCCATTTCCTGCTGGTCGGCTGTGCGACGGACCACCAGTTTGGCAGACTGTTTACGGCCATCCGCTTTCGGATCGTTCGGTTTCCATCCAGCAAGTACACGATACGTATTCGCTGCATCGGCTACCTGTTCCACTTTCACCCATTTATCCTCTTCGGGAAATTCAGCGACGAGTTCCAAACCTTCAGGCAAGGTGAAACGTCCCATCTCATTATCAATGTATCGGCCGAAATCGCAGGTATAATCCTGTAAATCGAATGTAAAGCCCTCCAGACGAATCGGATTTTCCTGCAGAATCAGTTTGACACAATCTTCTTCATACGATTCATTCAACCCTTTCCGACGGAAGAATACCTTCACTTCCTCTTCCGGATATCCGGGAGGGAACAAAGCTTTATGGACCACAAACTTATTTTCACCAACGACTCCCGATGAAACGGCTTCAACGGTAACACAAGGATTCTCTGAAGACACAAACTCCAGTTCATCGTCACAATCCAACGCCAATGTGAAATCCAACGCACGGCTGGGAACCGTTACAGTATTATTTGCCGTCATCTGTACCCCGTCTGGGAGTGAAGACAAATTCTTATCAATTGTTATCTGACTATCCAAGTCGGGTTGTAGCTGTGTATTTCCTCCATCTTCCCAAGCAAGTACATCCAGACTGACTTCACTCGATAAAGTATCCTTCCGGAGCGTCAAGGTATAGATGGAGTTCCGCTTCAGAACTTTTTCCTCCAGCGTTTTGGTCAATACTTTTGACTGACCGTCTACCATCGCTTCTACACTGACTTCCAATCCTTCATTCTCTTGCTCATAGACATAAAGGACACCTGGAGTAGAGGTTGTCAGTACCTCATCAAAATGAACTGTCACATCTTTGCGGACAACTCCGGCTGGCGACTTGACCCCCTCAGCCTGAGGAAACAAATAGACGGATTGTGCCGCATTTTTCAACGTCAGGCTGTTTACCGCAATATTTCCGGACAAAGTCAAATCAAAACGTGCTACTCCACGCTTCAGTACCAGGGTTTGTCCTGACTGCGCACGCGTAGCCAAATCCATCTTTCCGGTCAGAAAACCAACAGCCTTGCCGTCTCTGTGCAAAGTTTTTTAAGCCTCACCTCCAGCAGTTAATCATAAACCGCTCATTGTAAGTATATTACAAAGCATCAAGAGTTCAGGAGAAGTACTTCAAAAAACGAACGTTCGTTCCATTCAAGATGTCCGTTCGTTTAAACCCAAACAAACGTTCGTTTTCATCAAAACATGAGTTCGTTTTCATCTGCCTGCAAATGGCATGATACAATAACAAAATCAGTAGAGCCATCCAGCCCTACTGATTCCTGACTATCATTTCATTCCTTCCAAAGCCTGCTTGGCCGCAGCATGTTCAGGGTCAAGTTTCAGAATGTTACGCCAGTGTTCTTTCGACTGTTCGTAATCTTTCTGCAGGAAATAATAATACCCCAGATAACTTTCGCATTCAATCATCAGTGACTGTGAAGCTTGCGGCTGTTGGCTAAGCAGAGCCAGTGCCGCTTCATAATACGGTTTCGCCAACCCTTGTGACGTTTCGGGGTCCAGCAGAGAATTGACACGCGCCCGCCAGAAATTCCCCAGATAGTTGGTTGGAACCCGCTGGGCTACCTGAGCAAAAATCTCATCGGCCTTGGTTAAAGCGGCAGTCTTCTGTGCCATATCCTCGGTAGCCGATGCTGACAGATAATACAACCTGCCCAGCAGGAACAAATCAGAGACCTCCATCTTGCCGTTCAGGCAATCCGCATAATGTTGAAAAGCTTCTACAGCCTGCGGATAGTTTTGTGCCGACTCATAGGCCCCGGACATTTCCTTCCAGATTTCAGGATGTTCCCCCTGAGTATCGGCCGCCAAAGCCTGCTTGAACGCCGCGACAGCCGGTTCGGTCTGTTTCAGTGCTTCGCAGATTCTTCCCTGATACACATAATCCAGGTATACGAAACTCCCCTCTTTCTGATCCAAGAATTCCTGCGAAGCCTTCAAGGCCTCCTCATACGCCTTCAGTTCATACAGGTCGTACATCTTCAGACGTTTCAGCAGGTGGTACTGGGCATCCATCGACAGGCCTTTTTCTACCATATCCATTGACTCCCGGTAATCCTTGTTCAAATAAAGCAGCATGGCATAGCGACCATAATCCTGTACTTCCGGTTTGCCGGCCTGCATGAATGTATCGAAAGCAGTCTTGGCACGGCTGTAGTCGCCCATCTGATAATAGACATTGGCCAATTCGCGGTCCGTCTGCAACTCCTCTGGAAATCTGGCCTTCAGTTTCAGCAACATATCTACCGAAAGCTGAGGATTGACCCCTGCATAAGCATGGGCATATTTGTAATAGGCTTCCTTACAATCTTCATCGAAGAGGATGGCCTGTTCGTAATTACCGCAGGCTGTACCCGGATCGTTCTCTGCCAAAGCAATATCTCCCTGAAGCAGGTAGACCTGTGGAGCTTTATTGTCCACATCGGCAGCCCGTTGGGCATAACGTCCGGCTTCCTGTATATTTCCGGCAGTGAGGTAAGCATCGCCGATAGCCACCAGCAGCGAGACATTCTTCTTGTTCTTCCCCTTCAACAGGTTATCGAACCCCTCGGCAGCTGTCTGCGGATGTTCCTTGATTGAAGCGGCAATAGCCTCCACCTGTTCTGTCAATCCGGCTTCCAAGGGCTCCTGTGCCCATAAAGAAAGCGCAAAGAACGGTATTCCTAAAAAATATATACGTTTATTCATCATTCTTCCATCATTTTACGCGGTTAAAAATCATCTTTTACATCCACCAGGCGGACCGGTTGGGTAGCAGGTACAAGCCCCGACTTAAGAATGATACGCTGTCCCCTGTCGCCTGTCAGAAACGTCATCAACCCTGTAGGCAAAGCTCCCCTTGGGTCATTAATCAGAATATACACATCGTGTGTCAATGGATACTTCCGCAAGGCCAGATAGGCCTGATAAGGACGGCAGGCATCACCGGTGGTCTCCGCTGTGTCCGCACTGACAGCCATCACACGGACCGACTGGTTGAAAGACAGACGGGTAGAATCCGCATCATTGCCTATCCAGTTGACCCCAATCACTCCGATGGCTCCCGGAGTTTCGGATACATAACGGATGACCGCCTCGTTGGTGCGCTGCGCCTTGACAGCAGAAGCTATCGGTTGTCCCTTACAGATGGAATCTATCGCAAAACGGACAGTTCCCGAATTCGGATTATCAAAAACCAGCTGCAGTTCTCCTAACCGTGAATCCGGATTCAACTGTTCCCAACGCGTCACTTCCCCAAGCAACACCCGACGGAACTGGTCGACGGTCAGCAGAGAGTCCGGATTCTGCCGGTTGACGATAAGGGCCAGGCCGCTTACCGCCATCCGGACCGACTCCGGAAAAAACTTACGCGTATGAAAAGACTGCAGTTCCCGCTCTGTCAACGCACGGTTAGTCACTGCCAGACGGACACTGTCCTTCATCAGCAGATTCACCGCTTCCACTTCACTGCAATAAACCGGTGTCACTACGGCCTCCGGATTCAGCGCCGTATACACCTGAAGTTCTTCTTCCATGATAGGGCGTAACGATTCGTCTACCGCTATCCGGATGTTTCCTGAGTAAAGCGTCTGGGCGTCATCCTCGCTTTTATGCGAAGAGCAGGCTGCCAACACACACAAACTTATCCATAAACCAACGAACATAACTCTCTTCATACACGTATGCAATGCTTTTGATTTCCGTAAATTATTGTAATTTGAATGTAATAGGTACCGTATAATACACCGGTACATTTCTTCCGTTCTGTTTACCGGGTATCCACTTGGGCAACGACTGTACCACACGGACAGCTTCCTTATCGCAGTTCGGATCGAGCGAACGCATGACCTGTACCTGCTCTACTGTACCTGTAGCCGTCACGACGAAACGGACAATGACACGTCCCTGAATACCGTTCTCCTGGGCAATGACCGGATAACGCAGGTTCTTGGCAATGTATTTCAACAGTTCCGTAATTCCACCCGGGTACTGAGGCATCTGCTCCACCATGGTATAGGGCTGTTCCTTCACTTCCTCCGGAGCCTGTGTAATGACTTCCTTCAAATCTGCAATATCCTTACCGTTCAGTTCATCGTTTCCTTTCACATCGGCAATGGATATCTGTACCTTGGTTTCTGTCAGTTCCTGCTGACTTTTCAGTTCGTCCTCATCGGATACCTCTTCGTCCTTCTTCACCACCGGAGCGGTAAACTTGATGGTACTCTTTAGCGCCGGAGGAGGAGCTATCGGCTCTACCTTACGGACAATATTCTCGTCCTTCACTTCCGGTTCCTCCAACATGGACAACTGGGTCACCTCCACCATTTCTTCCTTCTGTTCCGGCATCGCCATCCGGATGAGTCTCGGCAACGTCAGTGCGGCAACTGCCGCACAAGTGACGATTACCAAAGCTGCCAGTTGACGCCGGCCCAGGTCCTGACGCATCTTGTATGCGCCATAGTTCTTGTTCTTGTCCTTGAAAATCAGCTCACACCATTCCAAGGACGTTAAATCTATTCTTGACATACGTTATTCCTGTTTTGAAGGGTTAGACATGAGCCGCATCACTACCCTGGTGATAATGATCCAACAATACCTGGTCACCTTCCGCCACATCGACTATCACATACTTGCCGATGCTGCAAATCTGCATCTCATCGAGCGCATCCACCAGATTCTTATAAGTTGACCGGTCGGTTGCCTTAATGATGACAGTCGGTGTATTCTTCCCGGATTTTACCTCGGCTATCTGCTTCTTACATTCCTCTTCGGTGATTTCGAGACGTGCCTTCTTCTCTTTCAGTTCACGCACCTTCTTCACCGCGTCCGCATTTTTACGGAGCAGGATTTTCCGCAGACCGTCGGCTTCGTAAGTCGTTTCCTTCAACGAAGCATAATTATCGTAATCCGGTTCCCCTTCATAATAGTACAACTTGTTATCAGCATCCAACAGCAGGGTCAGTGCCTGCGAAGCCTTCACCTTGTTCTGCTGTTCCTCGGTAATGTTCTTATCGTTGGAAGGCATACTGATTTCCATAGTCTGAGGCTTGCTGAGCGAAGTACACAGCATGAAGAACGTAATCAGCAGCATGTTCATATCCACCATCGGTGTAAAGTCCACCCGGATAGACATCTTTTTCTGCTTGCTGCCCTTCCCCTTCTTATCTCCACTTTCTTGAATTTCTGCCATAGTCTTTTCGGTTTTTAATCTTCAGCACTGGTCTTCAGAGAAGTAATCAGATTGTATCTGTTCTCTTTCAGGTCCTGAAGCGAATTCATCACTTTTTTGATTACCATGTATGGAGTCTGCTGGTCAGCCTTGATAGCTATACGCAAGTCAGGATTCGCAATCCGTGCATGACGCACCCACGCCTTAAACTGGTTATCGATGCTGTCGCACGGAATTCCCTGATTCTTCAGAACCTTGTCCTGCTCTTCGCCCGAAAGCGCCAGGAACGACTTCAGATTCTTCATCGGAACTCCAAAAGTCTGGAACAGTGAAAACTTCTTGACTTCCTGCGGAGTGAAGGTGACACCATATTCCTCACCCATCGCCTCCAATGTAGTCGCCATATCGTCTTGTTTGTCAAGGCTCATGAAAATCTTTCCGTTCGTATCCACCAGAATGGACAGCAGGTTGGTCTCCGGTATCTTGATTTCGGAGACAGACGATGGAGTAACCACCTGTACCGGCTCTTTCTTGACGAAGCTTGCCGTCAACATAAAGAACGTAAGCAACAATACAGTTACATCACTCATGGCTGTCATATCGATGAACGTAGCCTTTTTCTGTATTTTTGCCCTACTCATAGTTGTTTCGTTTATTGGATTCCACAGAATGTAACTCCCCCGATTTCCGGGAAAAATCAATGAGTAGACGCATAAGTCTGTACGATAGAGAAACCTACTTCATCCAGGCTATAAGTCAGTTTGTCAATCTTGTTGGTATAGTAGTTATAAGCGATGACAGCCAATGCACCGGTCAAGATACCGAAAGCAGTATTAATCAACGCTTCAGAGATACCGGTAGAAAGGGCTACTGAATCTGTTCCACCTCCGGCAGACAAAGCAGCAAACGACTTGATCATACCGATTACGGTTCCGAGCAATCCCATCAACGTACCTAAAGTAGTGATAGTAGCGATAATCGGCAGATTCTGCTGCATCATCGGAAGTTCCAAAGCGGTAGCCTCTTCCAGTTCTTTCTGGATAGCCAGGATTTTCTGGTCCTTGGTCAGATCAGTAGCCTGTTCCATCTCACGGTATTTGCGCAAGGTAGAACCCACTACATTGGCAACAGAACCGCGCTGCTTGTCACACAAAGCTTGCGCAGCATCCAAATCACCGCGAGTTAAGGCTTCCTTAATCTGCGCCACGAATTTCACCAGTTTGCCACGTCCGAAAGCCGCACGGATGGTAAAGAATCGTTCTACACTTAAAGCCAGTACGGTAAGCAAAAGAGTCTGGATAACCGGCACAATGATACCGCCTTTATAAATGGTACCTAAAAGATTACCGGGAAGCGGATGATTATTCGGATCATTGTTCATGAAATTAGCCGGATTACCGAACACAAAATGGTAGATACAGATGGCCACAACAAAACATCCGATAATTACTAAACCGGCAGCTTCAATTCCTTTAAAAGATTTCTTGGTTACATTATTATTCGTTTTCATAGAATCAATCGTTTTTAAAAATATTTGTTTGTTAATGAATAGTATCAAATGGGCATACAGGATGCCGGAAACACCTGTTGTCGTACAAGTATTTCTTCTTTACTCCGGCCCAATCACTTGTGCCGGAGTACGGAAAACAACTAAATTTAAAAACGATTTAATTAAATGATTATTTTTCTCAAGGCGAACACGAAGTATTCGCAGGAAGGCTCCACACAATGAAAACTGACGGATGGAAACAACCTCTCTTTCTCACACAGCAATGTTCTTTCACGCATCGCATAGGAAGCAATGAAATTGCGGAGAAAATGGTCATTCAATTCATTCAGATATCGAGCATAACGTTCGGCTAAATTACAACGAACAAATGTACGCGAAACGGTTTCGCATAACATGTCCTTTACCCGCTCTGGAGCGGCATGGAAATGTTTCTTGGCGGATTCAGGGGAAGATGAAGGAACGTCAGCAACCGAATACGACGGCAAAGCTTCCGGGCAATCATTGCCGGTAGCATGAGCTTCTGTCAATCCTATAAACAGGAACAGGAAGACCATCGTTATGTTGAACATCCACTTCATAGGAAAAAGATTGTTTAATTCACTTATTCTACTTATTGTCATTCATGAGAAAGTCAGGAAAAGTCAGTTTTCGAAAATAGCTTCTCGCTTTCTCATCCCCTTTGCATAAATAACAACCAACAGTAGAAAAGGTTCAGAAGAGATGTGTTAAACGATGTAAAATTTCAATCAAGCGTCAAAAGGATAAGCACAAACAGTGTATTCTCCATGCAACACATTAATGAAGATAACGGGAGTAACGCGGCCTTTCCTTTTGTCCGAACAACAATTTATCGATAGAAAACAATCCTGGGCCGCTTATCCACAACAAAATAAAAACAACCAGAAAGACAAATGCCAGTTCTCCGCCTGAGATACTTCCACCATGTACCCCCCAAAAAGCCACTGCCATGGTAGTAATCATCGGAAGCAAAGACAAACGGAACAACAGACCTAGAATAAAGGCACACGAACAGGCTGCTTCGGCAAAAATAGCCAATGCCAGCGAATAGGTGCTACCGATACCCAACGGGTCCGGAAACGAGACAGACAATACATAGAAATCGATGATTTTCATGATGCCGTGCATCAGGAGCAAACCACCGAACAGCAAACGCAAAGCCAACAGAAACCAGGAGAAACAAATCTCTTCGGCCACCCGTTGTGTAAAAAAGAAAGCATTTTTCATACGCATAACCTGTCATTCATTTTAAAACAACTGCAAGATAACAGAAAAAAAGAAGGAAACAAAATAAATAGATAACATTTTAACAGGAGTACGTAAGGGTATGAAAACAACAAAGAGGGTGTGTCAAAACTCATTTTTTGAAAATGTGAACTTATAATTTGAAATTTGAGCATCCTAAAAGACTAAAGAAAGGGCCGTATCATTACTCTATACAGAGTTTGATACGACCCTTTTAAATATTATAGTTACAATCTGTAACTTTGAGGAGTAGTCATTTTAGTTTTGACACACCCTCTTCAAAGTATATGGTGTATACAGAATTATTCAGCTTTAGGGGCTTCCTCTGCAACAGTTTCAGTAGCTTCTGCAACAGGTTCTTCGGCAGTTGCAGCAGACTTCTTAGAACGACGAGTACGAGTAGCTTTCTTAGCAACAGTCTTGGCCATATTCTCGTTGTAGTCAACCAATTCGATGAAACACATTTCTGCGTTATCACCCAAACGGTGACCAGTCTTGATGATACGAGTATATCCACCCGGACGGTCAGCCACCTTTACAGAGATTTCTTTGAACAGTTCAGTAACAGCGAACTTATCCTGCAAGTTGCTGAATACAACGCGTCGTGAATTAGTAGTATCTTCTTTAGATCTAGTAATCAGCGGTTCAACGAACTTCTTCAAAGCTTTAGCCTTCGCAACAGTCGTAGTGATTCTTTTGTGCTTGATCAAAGAACATGCCATGTTTGACAACATTGCACTTCTGTGAGAAGCAGTACGACCTAAATGGTTGAATTTTTTATTATGTCTCATTTTTTATTCTTTATCTAATTTATACTTAGAAATATCCGTTCCAAACGACAGATTCAGACTCTCGAGCAAATCATCAAGCTCAGTGAGCGATTTCTTACCGAAGTTTCTGAACTTCAGCAGGTCAGTCTTGTTGAATTGAACCAAGTCACCCAATGTTTCTACATCGGCAGCCTTCAAACAGTTCAAGGCGCGTACTGACAGGTCCATATCCACCAACTTAGTTTTAAGTAACTGACGCATGTGCAGAACTTCTTCATCAAATTCTTCGTTGCCATCAACATCTGATGTTTCAAGTGTAATCTTTTCATCAGAGAAGAGCATGAAATGATAAATCAGAATCTTTGCAGCTTCTTTCAGGGCTTCCTTCGGGTGAATGGAACCGTCCGTCGTAATCTCGAGCACCAACTTTTCATAGTCAGTCTTCTGTTCTACACGGTAGTTTTCAACCGCATATTTTACATTACGAATCGGAGTGTAAATAGAATCGATAGGAATTACATTCACATCGGTGCAGAATTCGCGGTTTTCGTCAGCCGGAACATAACCACGACCTTTGTTGATTGTAATGTCTATCTGCATAGTTGCTTTTGAATCTAAATGGCAAATAACTAATTCAGGATTTAACACTTCAAATCCGGTCAAATACTTACCAATATCACCTGCCTTAAATTCAGTAGAATTCTCAACGGTAATGCTTACCTTTTCACTATCGAATTCCTCAACTATTTGCTTGAATCGAACTTGTTTCAGATTCAAGATAATGTTAGTAACATCTTCTTTGACACCTGGTACAGTTGCAAATTCGTGTTCAACACCTTCAATATGAATAGTATTGATCGCATAGCCTTCCAGTGAGGAGAGAAGAATACGGCGTAAAGCATTACCTACGGTAATACCGAAACCGGGTTCAAGCGGACGGAATTCGAATTTTCCGAATTTGGAATCCGCTTCCAACATTAATACTTTATCAGGTTTTTGAAATGCTAATATCGCCATGAAATCAATTATTATTTAGAGTACAATTCAACGATCAAGTGTTCTTTAATGTTTTCAGGAATGTCAGCTCTTTCCGGTTTATGCAACAATTTTCCAGTCTTAGAGTTTTCATCCCATTCCAACCAAGGATATTTGCTGTGATTGAATCCAGCCAATGAGTTAGCGATAACTTCCAATGATTTAGATCTTTCACGAACACCGATCAACTGACCCGGTTTTACAGCGAATGAAGGGATATTTACGACCTTGCCATCAACTGTAATGTGCTTGTGACCTACCAACTGACGAGCAGCTGCGCGTGTAGGAGCAATACCCAAACGGAACACTACGTTGTCCAGACGACATTCAAGACTCTGCAGCAAGATTTCACCGGTAATACCGTTCATACTTGCAGCTTTCTCAAACAGGTTACGGAACTGTTTTTCCAGTACCCCGTAAGTATATTTAGCTTTCTGCTTTTCAGCCAACATGACACCGTATTCAGAAGTTTTTCTGCGACGGTTGTTACCATGCTGTCCGGGAGGATAGTTTTTCTTAGACAAAACTTTATCTGCTCCGAAGATTGCTTCACCGAATTTACGTGCAATTCTAGTTTTTGGTCCAGTATATCTAGCCATTTTATTTTCTGATTTAATTGTTATAATGTACTCAATTTGTTGCAGCCGCGATTACAGAAAGGAATTGCAATCCAATTATTTAACAAATTCAAGTGACATCGAAATAGGTTATCTGTATTATACTCTTCTTCTTTTCGGAGGACGACAACCGTTGTGCGGCAATGGAGTTACGTCGATGATTTCAGTAACTTCGATTCCAGCTCCGTGTACTGTTCTGATAGCAGATTCACGTCCGTTTCCAGGACCCTTCACGTAAGCTTTCACCTTTCTCAGGCCCAGGTCATACGCTACTTTAGCGCAATCCTGTGCAGCCATCTGTGCTGCATAAGGAGTGTTCTTCTTAGAACCTCTAAATCCCATCTTACCTGCAGAAGACCAAGAAATAATCTGGCCTTCGCTATTTGCCAAAGAAACGATAATGTTGTTGAATGAAGAATGAACGTGCAACTGTCCATTAGCATCAACTTTCACATTTCTTTTTTTAGCTGCGACTGTTTTTTTTGCCATATCAACAATTATTATTTAGTAGCTTTTTTCTTATTTGCAACTGTTTTCTTTCTACCCTTACGTGTACGGGCGTTGTTCTTAGTGCTCTGACCTCTAACCGGCAGACCCAGACGGTGACGAACACCACGGTAGCAACCAATATCCATTAATCGCTTAATGTTCAACTGGATTTCAGAACGAAGATCACCTTCTACTTTATATTCAGCACCAATGATTTCACGAATCTTAGCAGCCTGATCATCAGTCCAATCCTTAACTTTCAAGTCACGATCAACACCTGCTTTATCCAAAATTTTTGCTGAACTGCTGCGTCCGATACCATATACGTATGTCAACGCAATCTCACCTCTCTTATTCTGAGGCAAATCTACACCAACTATTCTTATAGCCATATACTAATTATTTTTTTTGCAAAAATAATAAATTATCCTTGACGTTGTTTATACTTAGGATTTTTCTTGTTAATAACATACAAACGGCCATTACGTCTAACGATTTTGCAATCCGGCGTACGTTTCTTTAATGATGCTCTTACTTTCATATCTCTTATATATCTTTTTATTTATATCTAAAAACGATTCTACCTTTGGACAAGTCGTAGGGTGACATCTCAACCCTTACTTTATCGCCGGGAAGTATTTTGATGTAATGCATTCTCATCTTTCCGGAAATATGGGCTGTAATTTCATGCCCGTTTTCCAATTCCACGCGAAACATTGCATTTGACAATGCTTCAACGATTACTCCATCTTGTTCTATTGCAGATTGCTTTGCCATATCAAATTGCTTTATCTCCTAATACTTGTTCTATAAATTCAAATGATGATAATATATCAGCTTTACCTAAACCTACCGCAACGGTATGTTCGAAATGTGCCGCCATCTTCCGGTCGCGTGTACGTACCGTCCAACGGTCAGCTTCCATCACAATATTGCGATCACCTTGGGTTATCATAGGCTCTATAGCTATGCACATACCTTTCTTCAGCTGTACACCCGAACCTCTTCGACCGTAATTGGGTACCGCCGGTTCTTCATGCATCTCTTTACCGATACCATGACCGACAAATTCCCGAACCACGCCATAAGACTGGGCTTCACAATGCTCCTGAATAGCATAGCCGATATCACCCAAACGTTTACCATGAACAGCTTGTTCTATACCTTTGTAAAGTGCCTCTTTCGTTGTTCGCAAAAGTTTCTTTACTTCTTCATCGACCTCGCCTACACAAAAAGTATATGCGGAATCGCCACAAAAACCATTCATGTATGTTCCGCAATCCACAGAAACGATATCGCCTTCCTTCAACGGGATATCATTAGGGATTCCGTGTACCACCTGTTCGTTGACCGAAGTACAGAGTGTAGCGGGGAACGGTCCACCGTACGGATTCGGAAATCCTTTGAAGGTCGGTGTAGCGCCATGATCCCGGATAAACTCTTCGGCCACCCTATCCAGCTGGCGGGTTGTAACTCCAGGTTTTATCAGTTTAGCGACTTCAGCCAGAGTCATCCCCACCAGGAGATTACTCTGACGAAGCAGCTCTATTTCATCATCTGTCTTAAGAAATATCATTCGAGACATTTTAATAAGCAGCTACATTTGCGGAACGTCCCTTGATGCGTCCGGTACTCAACAAGCCATCGTAATGGCGCATCAGCAAGTGACTTTCAATCTGCTGCAGCGTGTCGAGCACGACACCTACCAAAATCAGCAGTGAAGTACCGCCAAAGAATTGAGCAAACGCATCCTGAACACCGAATATGCCGGCAAAAGCCGGTAAGATAGCAATAATTGCCAAGAAGATTGAACCAGGCAGAGTAATACGAGACATAACTGTATCGATATAATCTGCTGTCGGTTTACCCGGCTTGATACCCGGAATAAAACCGTTGTTTCTCTTCATATCTTCCGCCATCTGATTCGGATTGATCGTTATCGCTGTATAGAAATACGTAAATAAAAGAATCAGGATTGCAAATATTACGTTATACAGGAAACTGGTGTGATCAATCAAAGCACGTGTAATTCCCCCCGCCTCTTCGGCATTGGAGAATCCTACAATAGTAATAGGAATAAACATGATTGCCTGCGCAAAGATGATAGGCATCACGTTGGCAGCATTCACCTTCAACGGGATATACTGTCTGGCACCACCATACTGTTTGTTCCCCACAATACGTTTGGCATATTGTACAGGTATCTTGCGGACGCCCTGCACCAGCATGATTGCTGCTGCAATGACAGCCAACAGGCACACCAGCTCGATGAGGAACATGATGATACCTCCTGCTCCAGGTGAAGCGAGTCGAGATACGAACTCACCGGAGAAAGCCTGCGGAAGACGGGCAATGATACCCACCATGATGATGAGCGAAATACCGTTACCGATACCTTTATCCGTGATTCTTTCACCCAGCCACAGGACAAACATACTACCCGCAGCCAAAATAATGGTAGAAGTAATAATAAAGAAAGTCCAATCTAATGAAGCATTAAGGGCCGGGCCTGCCTGCATTTTCAGGTTAATCAGGTAAGAAGGAGCCTGGAACACCAAAATGATGATAGTCAATATACGTGTATACTGATTGATCTTTCTACGTCCGCTCTCCCCTTCCCGTTGAAGTTTCTGGAAATATGGTACCGCAATTGCCAACAGCTGAATCACGATGGATGCAGAGATGTATGGCATGATACCCAATGCGAAGATTGAAGCATTGGAGAAGGCACCACCAGAGAACATGTTCAACAACGCAAGAAGACCTTCACTAGTCTGTTCATGCAATTTAGACAGCATATCCGGATTGATACCTGGCAACACCACGTATGATCCGAAGCGATAAATTGCAACAAACAATATAGTAATGAGGATCCGTTTTCTCAGATCCTCAATATTCCATATATTCTTTAATGTTTCAATAGATTTAATCATTGAATCAGAGTTTTACTGCATTACCACCAACGGCTTCGATTGCAGCTACCGCACTCTTAGAGAAAGCATTTGCTTCTACGTCGAGTTTGATAGTCAAACCACCGTTGCCTAGAACTTTCACTAATTGGTTAGAAGAGATGAAACCAGCTTCAATCAAGTCATTAACACCTACCTTAGACAGACTCTTGGCTTCAGCCAACTTCTGGATAGTATCCAAGTTAATAGCTTTATATTCTACACGGTTGATATTCTTGAAACCAAATTTCGGAACACGACGCTGGAGAGGCATCTGACCACCTTCGAAACCGATCTTCTTAGAGTAACCAGATCTCTGCTTTGCTCCTTTATGTCCTCTTGTTGAAGTACCACCTAAACCTGAACCGGCACCACGACCAACTCTTTTTCTAGTTTTGACAGAACCTTCTGCAGGACGCAAATTATTCAAATTCATATTGTAAAAAATCTTTAGTATTAACCAACAAATTACTTAACAATCTCAACCAGGTGTTTTACCTTGCTGATCATACCCAGAATCGAAGGAGTTTCTTCGTGTTCAACCACACGATTCAATTTGCGAAGGCCCAGTGCGTCCAACGTTCTCTTCTGGTCAGCCGGAGCGCCGATTCTACTCTTTACTTGTTTGATCTTAATAGTTGACATATTGATTCCTCCTTATCCTCTAAATACTTTTTCCAAACTTACACCTCTATTCTGAGCCACCATGCGAGCATCTCTCATTTCGCTCAGAGCCAGGATTGTAGCCTTAACCAGGTTGTGAGGGTTAGATGAACCCTTAGACTTAGCCAGAACGTCAGTAATACCAACACTTTCCAATACGGCACGCATTGCACCACCGGCTACTACTCCGGTACCGGTTGAAGCCGGTTTGATGAATACTTCAGCGCCACCGAATTTAGCAGACTGTTCGTGAGGAACAGTACCTTTCAATACAGGAACGCGGGTCAGGTTCTTCTTAGCAGCTTCTACACCTTTGGCGATTGCTGCAGTCACTTCACCTGCTTTACCCAGTCCCCAACCGATGATACCATCTTCGTTACCAACAACAACGATTGCAGCGAAGCTGAAAGTTCTACCACCTTTGGTAACTTTAGTAACGCGGTTGATTGCAACCAGTCTATCTTTTAATTCTATATCGTTAGTGATCTTAACTCTATTATTAACTGCCATAATTCATTAAAATTTAAGTCCACCGTTACGAGCAGCATCAGCCACTTCTTTTACTCTCCCATGATACAAGTAACCATTACGGTCGAATACGACAGTCGTAATACCAGCTTCCTGAGCTTTCTTAGCGATCAGTTCACCAACCTTAGCAGCCTGTTCTTTCTTAGGCATAGTTTCCATACCCAGTGAAGAAGCAGCAGCCAATGTTCTACCGCTCAAATCGTCGATAACCTGAACATAAATCTGCTTGTTACTTCTAAACACACTCATACGCGGACGTTCAGCGGTACCTGAAATCTTGTTGCGTACTCTATATTTGATCTTAATTCGTCTTTCAATTTTTGTTGTCATAATTGTACGATTTTATGTGAATTACTTAGCGCCAGCTGATTTACCAGACTTTCTACGAATTTCTTCACCAACAAACTTAATACCTTTTCCTTTGTAAGGTTCAGGCTTACGGAAAGAACGTATTTTTGAACAAACCTGACCGAGCAGCTGTTTGTCACAAGATTCCAATATGATAAGAGGGTTCTTATTTCTTTCTGATTTAGTTTCAACCTTGATTTCAGGAGGCAACTGCATAAAGATATTATGCGTATAACCCAATGCGAAATCAATGATGTTACCATTGTTAGAAGCACGGTAACCAACACCGACAAGTTCCAACTCTTTCTTGTAACCTTCAGAAACACCTACAACCATGTTGTGGATCAAAGCACGATACAAACCATGGAATGCATGACGCTGTTTCAGGTTATCAAGCATAGCATTCTCATTTTCCTTCAACACCACGTGTCCGTCTGCAATCTCTACATCGATAGCAGGATTTACATACTGACTCAACTCACCTTTCGGGCCTTTTACGTTTACTACGTTATCCTTGTGAGTAACTGTTACTCCAGCAGGGATACTAACGGGCAATTTACCTATTCTTGACATAGTTTATCCTCCTACATTAATATACATAGCAAAGAACTTCACCACCGATCTTCAAAGCGGCAGCTTCTTTGTCTGTCATCACACCCTTGGATGTAGATATGATAGCAATACCTAATCCGTTAATTACTCTCGGCATGTCTTTGTAGCCGGTATACTTACGCATACCCGGAGTTGATACTCTGATAAGCTTCTTGATAGCGTTTACCTTATTTACGGCATCGTACTTCAAAGCTACCTTGATAGTACCCTGAGGACCATCTTCAACGAACTTGTAGTTCAGGATGTAACCTTTGTCAAACAGGATTTTTGTAATTTCCTTTTTCAAGTTTGAAGCAGGTACTTCCACCACTCTGTGCTTAGCACTAATTGCATTTCTCAATCTTGTGAGAAAATCTGCGATTGGATCTGTCATATAAATGAATTGTTAAATTAATCAGGACTACCCTGACAATATTTAATAATAAAAGAATTTACCAGCTTGCTTTCTTAACGCCCGGAATCAAACCGTTAGAAGCCATTTCACGGAACTGGATACGTGAGATACCGAACTGACGCATATAACCTTTTGGACGGCCAGTCAGCTTGCAACGGTTATGCAAACGAATCGGATTTGAATTCTTCGGCAGGTCCTGCAGTTTCTGAGCAGCTTCGAAAGCTTCAGCAGGGTCACCGGTATTTACAATCTTCTTCAATGCAGCACGCTTCTCAGCATATTTAGCAACGAGTTTGGCTCTTCTAACTTCACGAGCCTTCATTGATTCTTTTGCCATAACTTATCAATCTTTTTTAGCGTTTTTAAACGGTAAACCGAATTCCTTCAACAGGGCGTAACCTTCTTCGTCAGTCTGAGCAGTAGTCACGAAAGTGATGTTCATACCCAGAATCTTTGTGATAGAATCGATGTTGATTTCAGGGAAGATGATCTGTTCCTGGATACCCAAGGTATAGTTACCTCTACCATCGAACTTGCTTTCGATACCCTTGAAGTCACGGATACGAGGCAGAGCCACACGTACCAGTTTTTCCAGGAATTCGTACATTCTTTCACGACGCAAAGTCACCATTACACCGATCGGCATTTTCTTACGCAACTTGAAGTTAGCGATATCTTTGCGAGATACAGTAGCAACGGCCTTCTGACCTGTGATAGCTGTCAACTCGTTGATGGCTACATCGATGATTTTCTTATCAGCTACAGCCATACCCAAGCCCTGATTGATAACAATCTTCTTGAGTACTGGAATCTGCATAGATGAAGAGTACTGGAACTGATTCTTCAACGCAGGAGCAATGCGCTCTGCATATTCTTTCTTAAGGCTTGCAGTATTACTCATTATTTAATCTCCTCTCCTGATTTTTTAGCATAACGAACAAATGTTCTTCCATCAGCACTTTCTCTTCTACCTACACGGGTCGGTTTTCCTGTCTTCGGGTCTACCGGATTCAGGTTTGAAATGTGAATCGGAGCTTCCTGCTTCACGATACCACCCTGAGGGTTCTTAGCGCTCGGTTTGGTACTCTTAGATACCATGTTGATACCTTCTACCAATGCACGTCCTTCTTTAACAAGAACTTTCAATACGCGGCCAGTCTTACCTTTGTCCTCGCCTGAGTTTACGTAAACTGTATCGCCTTTCTTAATATGTAATTTACTCATTACTTAAATCTTTTACAAAATTAAAGTACTTCAGGTGCCAGTGAAACGACCTTCATGTTAGCGTTACGCAATTCACGAGCAACCGGGCCAAAGATACGACTTCCTCTAATTTCACCTGCATTGTTCAGCAACACGCAAGCATTGTCATCAAAACGAATGTAAGAGCCGTCAGCACGACGGATTTCTTTCTTAGTACGTACAATCAAGGCCTTTGATACTGCACCTTTTTTAATATCACTTGAGGGGATAACACTCTTTATTGAAACTACAATAACATCCCCAACAGAGGCATAGCGTCTCTTTGTACCGCCTAAAACGCGAATACAAAGAGCCTCTTTTGCACCACTGTTGTCACATACTGTAAGTCTGGATTCTGCTTGTATCATAATTACTTAGCTCTTTCAACAATTTCAATCAATCTCCATCTCTTGGTTTTGCTCAAAGGACGAGTTTCCATGATACGTACAGTATCGCCGACCTGGCATTCGTTCTTTTCGTCATGAGCATGGTACTTTTTCGTTTTAGAAACGAACTTACCATAAATAGGGTGTTTTTCCTTGAACTTAGCAGCAACAGTAATGGTCTTATCCATCTTGTTGCTTACTACAACACCTGTTCTTTCTTTTCTTAAATTTCTAGCTTCCATCAGGACCATTATTATTTGTTAAGTTCTCTCTGACGCAATTCAGTCTTCATTCGTGCAATAGTTCTGCGCAGGTTCTTAATCTGAGCAGGATTCTCCAGCGGAGAAATCGAATGATTCAACACCATCTGATTGTAATTGGCTTCCTCAGTCTGGATTCTTTCAGCCAATTCGTTGGTAGCTATTTCTCTAATTTCTGCAATCTTCATATCTCAATCAAGCGTTTTGACTTGCGTCGTAATCACGTCTAACAATAAACTTAGTTGTAACAGGAAGTTTCTGTGCGGCCAAGCGCAAAGCTTCCTTTGCAATATCGAAAGATACACCTTCAACTTCGATCAGAATACGACCCGGAGTTACAGGAGCTACGAAACCTTCCGGACTACCTTTACCTTTACCCATACGTACATCAGCAGGCTTGCGAGTAATCGGTTTATCCGGGAAAATGCGAATCCAAATCTGTCCCTGACGCTGCATATATCTTGTTACAGCAATACGAGCTGCCTCAATCTGACGACCGGTGATCCATTTAGTCTGTAAAGACTTGATACCGAATGAACCGAAGGCCAACTGATGACCTCTCTGGGCGTTTCCTTTAGCGCTACCTTTCTGCTGTCTTCTGAATTTTGTCTTTTTCGGTTGTAACATAATTCCTAAAATTCAAATTCGTTAGCGATTGTTGTTTTTCTTTCTGCGGAAATTCTTTCCACCGTTGTTGTTATTGCCGTTGCGGCCGCTTTCCTTCGTCTGAACGAAGTTCGGAGCCAGTTCACGTTTGCCGTAAACTTCACCGCGGCAGATCCATACCTTGATACCCAGCAGACCAACCTTAGTCAGCGCTTCGGTATGACAGTAGTCGATATCAGCACGGAATGTGTGCAGCGGAGTACGTCCTTCCTTATACATTTCAGAGCGAGCCATTTCAGCACCGTTCAGACGGCCTGAAATCAGCACCTTGATACCTTCAGCACCCATACGCATCGTGTTTGCGATGGCCATCTTGATAGCACGGCGGTAAGCAATCTTGCCTTCTACCTGGCGAGCGATGTTGTTCGCTACGATGACAGCATCAAGTTCCGGTCTCTTCACTTCGAAGATGTTGATCTGGATGTCTTTGTCGGTGATCTTCTTCAACTCTTCCTTCAACTTGTCAACTTCCTGACCACCTTTACCAATGATAATACCCGGGCGAGCAGTACATACTGTAATGGTCACCAATTTCAGAGTACGTTCAATTACAATTCGTGAAACGCTGGCTTTTGCAAGTCTGGCATTCAGATATTTACGGATTTTGCTGTCTTCTACCAAAGCATCACCATAGTTCTTGCCACCGTACCAGTTAGAATCCCATCCTCTGATAATTCCTAAACGGTTGCTTATCGGATTAACTTTCTGTCCCATCTAGTCTTAAATTTTATCATTAGTATTCTTAGAATCTACGAACAAAGTCACATGGTTTGAGCGCTTGCGAATTCTGTAACCTCTACCCTGTGGAGCCGGTCTCATTCTTTTCAAGGTTGCTCCCCCGTCAACATAAATCTTTGTTACAAACAGTTCGCCGTCTTCAGCTTTGCGTTCGTTCTTCTGTTCCCAGTTAGCAATAGCAGAGCGTAACAGTTTTTCCACTCTTGCAGAAGCTTCCTTAGAAGAAAACTTCAGTACACCAAGTGCTCTGTTCACTTCCATACCGCGAATCATGTCAGCCACGAGACGCATCTTACGCGGAGAAGTAGGCACATTTTGCAATTTTGCAAAATACATGGTTTTAAGGGCTTCTTTTCTCTTTTCAGCCGATATTTTTTTTCTTGCTCCCATTATTTATTACTTTATTATTTCAAATAGGTTTCCTGTCATTATTTTTTCTTGTTACCTGCATGGCCGCGGAATGTACGGGTCGGGGCAAATTCACCCAACTTGTGTCCTACCATGTTTTCTGTAACATAAACAGGAATAAATTTGTTACCGTTGTGAACTGCAATTGTATGCCCTACGAAGTCAGGCGAAATCATTGAAGCTCGAGCCCAAGTCTTAACAACTGATTTCTTGCCGCTTTCATTCATAGCCAGCACCTTATTTTCCAGTTTTACATTAATATATGGACCTTTTTTTAATGAACGACTCATAATTTACTCAATTAATCAGTTATTACTTTCTTCTCTCGATAATATATTTAGAAGACTGTTTCTTAGGTGCTCTTGTCTTCAAGCCCTTAGCATACAAACCTGTACGTGATCTCGGGTGTCCTCCAGACTGACGACCTTCACCACCACCCATCGGGTGATCAACTGGGTTCATTACGACACCACGGTTGTGAGGACGACGTCCTAACCAGCGAGAGCGACCTGCTTTACCTGATGCTTCCAGAGCGTGGTCTGAGTTACCTACGCTACCGATTGTAGCTTTACAAGCACTTAAAATCTGTCTTACTTCACCTGAAGGCAATTTGATGACACAATACTTACCTTCGCGAGAGGTCAACTGAGCAAAGTTACCAGCCGATCTAACCAAAGCAGCACCCTGGCCCGGACGCAATTCGATGTTGTGAATTACAGTACCGACCGGAATGTTTTCAAGCGGAAGTGCGTTACCAATCTCAGGCGCCGCATTCGCTCCAGACATCAATGTGCTGCCTACCTGCAGTCCATTAGGAGCAATGATATATCTCTTTTCACCATCAGCGTAGAACAACAGAGCGATACGAGCCGAACGGTTCGGATCGTATTCGATTGTCTTAACCACTGCTGGAACACCGTCTTTATTTCTCTTGAAATCGATCATACGGAATTTTCTCTTGTGACCACCGCCGATATAGCGCATTGTCATCTTACCTACATGGTTACGACCACCTGTAGAACGCTTTCCATATACAAGAGATTTTTCTGGTACCGATGCAGTAATTTCTTCAAAAGTACCAATAATTTTGTGTCTCTGCCCCGGTGTTGTGGGCTTAAATTTACGTACTGCCATCTTCTATTTAAATATTGCTATAAAAATCAATAGTATCGCCTTCCTTCAATGTTACGATTGCTTTCTTGTAAGCGTTTGTACGACCATTGATCAGGCCAGATTTAGTATAACGGCTCTTGTTCTTGCCAGCGTAACGCATGGTGTTCACTTCAAGAACTGTCACGTTATACAAAGCTTCGATTTCACTCTTAATTTCTAATTTGTTAGCGTTAGGACGAACAACGAATCCGAAACGGTTTGATTTTTCAGAGATTCCTGTCATCTTTTCGGTAACTAACGGTTTGATTATGATTCCCATATTACTTCGCCTCCTTTAATCATTTAACTAAGGTTTCCTCGATAGCTTTCAATGCGTTCTCTGTAACAACAAGAGTTTCTGCGTTCAATACAGCATATGTATTCAGCGCAGAAGCAATGGTAACATTTGTACGCTCTAAGTTACGAGCAGACAAATATACGTTTTTATTAGCTTCCGGCAAAACCATAAGCAGCTTTTTACCAGCTACTTTAAGATTATTCACAACATTTACGAAATCTTTAGTCTTAGGAGCTTCGAAAGTGAAGTCTTCTACTACTACGATGCTGTTTGCCTGAGCTTTGTAAGACAAAGCAGACTTACGTGCCAACGCTTTTACCTTCTTGTTCAATTTGAACCAATAGTCACGTGGTTTAGGACCGAAAACACGGGCACCACCTACCAATACCGGTGAGTTGATGTCACCACGACGTGCACCACCTCCACCTTTCTGGCGGCCTAATTTACGAGTAGAACCACTGATTTCGCTTCTTTCCTTTGACTTGTGAGTTCCCTGGCGCTGATTAGCCATAAACTGCTTTACAGCCAGATAGATAGCGTGGTCATTCGGTTCGATTCCGAAGATAGCTTCATTCAAAGAAACCTTTCTTCCAGTATCCTCACCTTTGATATTTAATACGTTAACTTCCATTATTTCTCAATTATTACGATTGAACCTTTGCAACCCGGAACAGAACCCTTGATCAACAGCAGGTTGTGTTCAGGAATTACTTTTAATACCTGTAAGTTATGAGTAGTCACTCTGTCACCACCCATCTGGCCGCCCATGCGCATTCCCTTGAATACTTTGGCCGGATAAGAACAAGCACCGATAGAACCCGGCTTACGGGCACGGTTGTGCTGACCGTGAGTAGTCTGACCTACACCACCGAAACCATGGCGTTTTACAACACCCTGGAAACCTTTACCCTTAGAAGTTCCGATAACGTCTACATAAGCAGCATCGTTGAACAGTTCTACAGTGATGGTATCACCTAAATTCAATTCTTCTGAGAAATCTTTGAACTCGGCCAAGTGTCTCTTTGGAGTTACTCCGGCTTTCTTAAAGTGTCCCATCAACGGTTTGGTAGTATGCTTTTCCTTCTTGTCCTGGAAACCTACCTGAACTGCAGCATAACCATCCTTTTCTACACTCTTGATCTGAGTAACTACACAAGGACCAGCTTCGATAACAGTGCATGGTACATTCTTACCATCAGCACTGAAAACGGATGTCATTCCGATTTTCTTTCCTAATAATCCTGGCATTTCAGTTAATTTTTAAATTCATTAAACTTTAATTTCTACTTCTACTCCACTCGGCAATTCCAATTTCATCAAAGCATCTACTGTCTTGGCAGTTGAGCTATAGATGTCAATCAGACGCTTGTAAGAAGACAATTCGAACTGTTCACGAGACTTCTTGTTTACGAAAGTTGAACGGTTCACTGTGAAAATACGCTTGTGAGTTGGCAATGGAATCGGGCCGCTCACGATAGCACCTGTAGCCTTCACGGTTCTTACAATCTTTTCTGCTGACTTGTCTACCAAGTTGTGATCGTAAGATTTCAGTTTAATTCTGATTTTCTGACTCATTCTTTGTTTTTATTTATATTGATGATTAAATATAGAAGAGGAAGAAGCATGAGGGCTAAGAGTCATTCGCTAGCCCTCATCAGCTTCTGCCTGTATGTTTTAAAAGTGGGTTAGACCAAGTCTACACGTCCCTTCACTTCTTCAAGCACAGTCTTGGCGATAGAAGAAGATACCTGAGCGTGGTGATCGTATGTCATAGAAGAAGTAGCACGACCAGAAGTGATGGTACGCAATGCAGTTACGTAACCGAACATTTCTGCCAGCGGAACCATTGCCTTCACGATGCGGGCACCTGAACGGCTTGATTCCATACCTTCAACCTGACCACGACGCTTGTTCAAGTCACCGATAACGTCACCCATGTTTTCTTCCGGAGTAACAACTTCCAGCTTCATGATAGGTTCCATCAAAACAGGTCCTGCCTTGGCACAAGCGTTCTTGTAAGCCTGGATAGCACAGATTTCGAATGACAACTGGTCAGAGTCTACCGGGTGGAATGAACCATCCTTCAACACAACCTTCAGTGAATCGAGCGGGAAGCCGGCCAATACACCGTTCTTCATAGCTGTCTGGAAACCTTTCTGTACAGAAGGAATGAATTCCTTAGGTACGTTACCACCCTTCACTTCGTCAATGAACTGCAGACCACCCTGCTTGAAGTCATCGTCAACCGGGCCGATGGTTACGATGATGTCGGCGAACTTACCGCGACCACCAGACTGTTTCTTGTAAACTTCACGCAATTCAACGGTCTTCGTGATAGCTTCCTTGTAGTTAACCTGCGGACGACCCTGGTTACATTCAACCTTGAACTCACGTTTCAGACGGTCGATGATGATATCCAAGTGAAGCTCACCCATACCAGAGATGACTGTCTGACCAGTCTGTTCGTCAGTCTTCACAGTAAATGTCGGGTCTTCTTCAGCCAGCTTAGCCAAACCGTTAGACAGCTTGTCCAAGTCTTTCTGAGTCTTCGGCTCTACTGCGATACCGATAACCGGTTCCGGGAAGTCCATAGATTCCAATACGATCGGAGCTGTTTCGTCACACAGTGTATCACCTGTACGGATATCCTTGAAACCAACACCTGCACCGATATCACCTGCACTGATTACTTCAACCGGGTTCTGTTTGTTAGA
The DNA here is from genome assembly GCF_000374585.1 of Phocaeicola barnesiae DSM 18169 = JCM 13652. Lineage (GTDB taxonomy): Bacteria > Bacteroidota > Bacteroidia > Bacteroidales > Bacteroidaceae > Phocaeicola > Phocaeicola barnesiae. The sequence continues at coordinate 30,342 of NZ_KB894657.1, read as the reverse complement.
ATGCATCTGGAACAAACGAGATACACGTTCTTTCTTACCAGAACGAGAGTTGTAGATATATGAACCGGCTTCTACCTTACCAGAGTAAACACGGAAGAAAGTCAGACGGCCTACATACGGGTCAGTAGCAATCTTGAACGCCAAAGCAGAAGTCTTTTCGTCTTCATCCGGTTTACGGTCTTCTTCAGCACCTGTTGTCGGGTTGGTACCGATGATGTTCGGAGTATCCAGCGGAGAAGGCAAGAAAGCACATACATAGTCCAACAGAGTCTGTACACCTTTGTTCTTGAATGAAGAACCGCACAACATCGGAACGATTTCCATCTTCAGTGTACCGGCACGCAATGCACGCATCACTTCTTCTTCAGTGATAGTAGAAGGATCGTCGAAGTATTTCTCCATCAGAGCTTCGTCGAACTCAGCTACCTTTTCCAGCATCTTGTCTCTCCATTCGTTGGCTTCGTCTACCAGATTAGCCGGGATTTCTTCAACATCGTAGTCAGCACCCATGGTTTCATCGTGCCACAGGATAGCTTTCATCTTGATCAGGTCAACTACACCCTTGAAGTTTTCTTCAGCACCGATAGGAATAACAACCGGACATGGGTTAGCGCCCAGAACGTCTTTCATCTGACGTACTACTTCGAAGAAGTCAGCACCTGAACGGTCCATTTTGTTTACGTAACCGATACGAGGTACATTGTACTTGTCAGCCTGACGCCATACAGTTTCTGACTGCGGTTCTACACCACCTACTGCACAGTAAGTAGCGACAGCACCGTCCAATACACGCAGTGAACGTTCTACCTCAGCGGTAAAGTCAACGTGTCCCGGAGTGTCAATCAAGTTAATTTTATACTTGTTACCCGCATAGTTCCAGTAAGTAGTGGTAGCAGCTGAAGTAATAGTGATACCACGTTCCTGCTCCTGTTCCATCCAGTCCATAGTAGCAGCACCATCGTGTACCTCACCGATTTTGTGAGTCAGACCGGTGTAAAACAAGATACGTTCAGAAGTAGTTGTCTTACCAGCATCGATGTGCGCCATGATACCGATGTTACGGGTCAAATGCAAATCATGTTTAGCCATTTTATTTCCTAGTTAAAATTAATACTTGATTAGAATCTGAAGTGAGCGAAAGCACGGTTAGCTTCAGCCATACGGTGCATATCTTCCTTACGTTTGAAAGCACCACCCTGTTCGTTGTATGCATCAAGGATTTCAGCAGCCAGCTTGTCAGCCATTGACTTGCCGCCACGTTTGCGGGCGAAAGCGATCAAGTTCTTCATTGAAATTGACTCTTTACGGTCCGGACGAATTTCAGTAGGAACCTGGAAAGTAGCACCACCGATACGGCGAGATTTTACTTCCAGCTGCGGAGTTACGTTATCTAAGGCTTTTTTCCAAACTTCCAAAGCTGATTTTTCTTCAGCCGGCAACTTGGTTTCAACTGTTTTCAGCGCGTTGTAGAAGATTTCGTAAGAAGTGTTCTTCTTTCCATCATACATCAGATGGTTAACGAATTTAGAAACCTTCTGATCGTTGAATACTGGATCCGGAAGGATCACACGTTTTTTTGGTTTTGCTTTTCTCATTTTGTTTGATAATAATGTTTAGTTTGGGGCTGCATTTCTGTTTTCTTCAACACCTCCTCTGAGGTATTTACTCAACCTTTAAGCTTTTTCCAACAAACCAAAACGAATTAATAAAAGTCTTTGTCTTAAGGATTGTACTCAGCTAGGATTTATTTCTTTCCTTTACCTTTTGCTGCAGGAGCTGCCTGTCCTGGTTTCGGGCGCTTAGCACCGTATTTAGAACGTCTCTGTGTACGACCTGCTACACCGGCTGTATCCAATGTACCGCGTACGATGTGATAACGTACACCCGGAAGGTCTTTCACACGACCACCACGTACCAATACGATTGAGTGTTCCTGCAAGTTGTGGCCTTCTCCCGGGATGTATGAGTTCACTTCCTTAGAGTTTGTCAGACGCACACGAGCAACTTTACGCATTGCTGAGTTCGGTTTCTTCGGAGTTGTAGTGTAAACACGTACGCAAACGCCACGTCTCTGAGGACATGAATCCAGCGCCGGAGATTTACTCTTCTCAACCAAAACCGTTCTTCCTTTTCTTACTAATTGTTGAATAGTAGGCATTTTGTTTGATTTTTAATTATTATATATATTGTTTATTGTTTTTCCAATCCTAGCTGAAAACTACACTTTTCGGGCTGCAAAATTACAAATAACTTTTTAATAAACAAATTGTTTATACAATAAAAAATTTCGGCTTTCAGTTTTTTTGTAGAAAAGACATTCACATAGCCTCTTCTGTCTCATGGGATATTACAAAACCGACTTCCGGCTGCCGGTTACAGCCCATTCTTCGGCCTCGCTGACAACTTTCGTGACCTCTGCCGAAGAAACTCACATTTAAAAAAACGAACGGACGTCTTTCCATGAACGAACGTTCGTTTTCATCCATACGTCCGGTCGTTTGGCATCAGACATCCGTTCGTTTTTGATGGCCAGCCAGCAATAACAGAAACGTCCCGACAGAATACATCTGCCGGGACGCCTGTTCCGTTTATCTTCAATCATCAATTAAGCTTCACCTTTGAAATCGCTCAACGGCGGAACAAAAGTCTTGCTGCCGTTCTGCTGCTGCATTTCTTCCGGCATACGGATAGTACCCATTGCCTGTTCGTAACGGTTTACATTATCCTGCAACGCATACATCAAGCGTTTTGCGTGCTCCGGAGTCATGACGATACGAGACTGTACACCTGCCTTCGGTAATCCCGGCATGATACGTACAAAATCGATAATGAATTCTGATGTAGAATGAGTGATGATTGCCAAGTTAGCATAAGTACCCTGTGCTACCTCATCCTTCAGCTCAATCTGAAGCTGGTTATTGTTGTTTTCGTTTTCCATGATAAGTTTAATTATTTAAATGAATACATTATTGTTTGTGGAAGCAAAAGTAAAGAAAAAAATGAATCTACCGAACAGAATCCTGAAAAAGTGTCCACAAATTCTTTTTCGGCATCGGACAAAAAAATTGCCTCCATCCCCTCCTCCACCGGAGAACCGGAAGAAAGACGGATGAAGGCAATCTTATCGGGAGACCCGAAGCAGACGGATTATTCTACTTCACTATAGTCTAATACATTCTTCTTATTGGCCAGAATGCGGTCGTATTCTTCTTTCGAACCTACCACAATCTTTTCGTATTCACGCTGTCCGGTACCGGCAGGAATCAAGTGACCACAGATCACATTTTCCTTCATACCTTCCAACTTATCGACCTTACCGTTGATAGCGGCTTCGTTCAATACCTTGGTAGTTTCCTGGAAGGATGCAGCCGACATGAAGCTGGATGTCTGCAATGCGGCACGGGTAATACCTTGCAGAATCTGAGTAGAAGTAGCCGGAACGGCGTCACGTACCTCTACCAGTTTCATGTCACGACGTTTCAACATACTGTTTTCGTCGCGCAGCTTACGGGCAGTAACAATCTGACCCGGCTGCAGATTCTGTGAATCACCGGCATCGACTACCACCTTCTTACCCCAGATACGGTCGTTCTCTTCGTTGAATTCCAGACGGTCTACTACCTGCTGTTCCAGGAAGCGAGTATCACCCGGTTCATCAATCTGAACTTTACGCATCATCTGACGTACGATGATTTCAAAGTGCTTGTCGTTGATCTTCACACCCTGCAGACGGTATACGTCCTGAATTTCGTTCACGATGTATTCCTGTACGGCAGTAGGACCCTTGATGGCCAGGATATCGGCCGGAGTGATGGCACCGTCGGACAACGGAGTACCGGCACGTACATAGTCGTTCTCCTGAACCAGGATCTGCTTAGACAACGCTACCAGATACTTACGCACCTCACCGGTCTTCGAAGTAACGATGATTTCACGGTTACCGCGTTTAATCTTACCCATGATGACTTCACCATCGATTTCGGAAACCACTGCCGGGTTAGACGGGTTACGGGCTTCGAACAGCTCGGTTACACGCGGAAGACCACCGGTGATATCGCCCGCCTTACCTACGGCACGCGGAATCTTCACCAGGATGTCACCGGCCTTCACTGTCTGCTTGTCTTCTACCACTACGTGACCACCTACCGGCAAGTTATACGTACGGATGATACCGCCGTTCTCGTCGAGGATGTGCAGTGACGGAATCTTGTTCTTATCCTTCGATTCAGTGATGATGATTTCACGCAGACCGGTTGCTTCATCGGATTCTACCTTATAGGTAACGTTCTCGATTACCGATTCGAAATCAATCTTACCAGATGCTTCAGTAACGATAACGGCATTGAACGGGTCCCATTTAGCAATCAGCTTACCCTTTTCTACCACTTCACCGTCTGAGGCATACAACTTAGAACCGTAAGGTACGTTGTGTGTAGAAAGGATGATACCTGTATTCACATCAACGAAACGGACTTCGGCCAAACGACCTACCACAACCTTAACCGGTTCGCCTGTTTCTTCGATGGCATCAACGGTACGGAGTTCTTCAAATTCCAGACGGGCATCGTTCTTGGCAACAATGCTGGCATTGGCAGCCATGTTACCCGCGATACCACCGGCGTGGAATGTACGCAGTGTCAACTGAGTACCCGGTTCACCGATAGACTGGGCAGCGATTACGCCGACAGCCTCACCTTTCTGAACCATCCGGCTGGTAGCCAGGTTACGTCCGTAACACTTGGCACATACACCCTTCTTCGATTCACAAGTCAATACCGAACGGATTTCTACGCTTTCAATCGGAGATTTTTCGATTTCCTCGGCAATGCTTTCAGTAATTTCTTCACCGGCTGCAACAATCAGCTTGCCTGTAGTCGGATGAATAATATCATGTACGGATACACGTCCCAAAATACGTTCGTACAGTGTAGCAATGACTTCATCGTTATTCTTCAGAGCTGTACAAACCAGACCACGCAATGTACCGCAGTCTTCTTCGTTGATGATGACATCGTGTGAAACGTCTACCAATCGACGAGTCAAGTATCCGGCATCGGCAGTCTTCAACGCGGTATCGGCCAAACCTTTACGGGCACCGTGGGTAGAGATAAAGTACTCCAACACAGACAGACCTTCCTTAAAGTTAGAAAGAATCGGGTTTTCAATGATCTGTGCACCTTCGGCACCGGCTTTCTGCGGCTTCGCCATCAAACCACGCATACCAGACAACTGACGGATCTGTTCCTTAGAACCACGGGCTCCGGAATCCAGCATCATGAATACTGAGTTGAATCCCTGGTCGTCATTCTTGATGGTCTTATACAGAATATCAGACAAGTCACTGTTGACGTGTGTCCATGTATCAATAACCTGGTTGTAACGTTCGTTGTCGGTGATGAAACCCATGTTATAGTTCATCATAATCTGTTCGATTTCCTCGTTACCACGTTTTACCAGTTCTTCCTTTTCCTTCGGGATGATGATATCGCCCAAGTTGAATGACAGACCACCTTCGAATGCTTTCTTGTAACCCAAGTTCTTGATACCATCCAGGAACTCGCAAGCACGAGCCACACCGACTGTCTTGATAACGTCGCTGATGATATCGCGCAGAGATTTCTTAGAAATAATGGTATTCAGATAACCGCATTCATCCGGAACCAGCTCGTTCACGATGATACGACCTACAGAAGTCTCTTTAATCATCTTCTTGACGATGTTACCGTTTTCATCCAGATCGTTTGTCAAGACACTGATGATGGCATGGATATCTACCTTACCTTCGTTGTAGGCAATCAGCGCTTCTTCCGGTCCGTAGAAAATCAAGCCTTCACCTTTGGCACCCTTACGGAGTTTGGTGATGTAATACAATCCCAATACCATATCCTGTGCAGGCACTGTAATAGGAGCACCGTTGGCAGGGTTCAAAATATTATGTGACTGAAGCATCAGCATCTGAGCTTCAAGAACAGCTTCATTACTCAAAGGCAAGTGAACCGCCATCTGGTCACCGTCGAAGTCGGCATTGAACGCCGTACATGCCAACGGGTGCAGCTGGATAGCCTTACCTTCAATCATCTTCGGCTGGAAAGCCTGGATACCCAGACGGTGCAGTGTCGGAGCACGGTTCAACAATACCGGATGACCTTTCATCACGTGTTCCAGGATATCCCAGATAACAGCTTCCTTACGGTCTACAATCTTCTTGGCTGACTTAACGGTCTTCACGATACCACGTTCAATCAGCTTACGGATGATGAACGGTTTGTAAAGTTCGGCAGCCATGAGTTTCGGAATACCGCATTCGCCCATCTTCAGTTCCGGACCAACGACGATAACCGAACGTGCAGAATAGTCGACACGCTTACCCAACAGGTTCTGACGGAAACGTCCTTGCTTACCTTTCAAACTGTCTGAAAGAGATTTCAACGGACGATTGGCATCAGTCTTCACTGCGCTTGACTTACGTGAGTTATCGAACAGTGAATCGACTGCTTCCTGAAGCATACGCTTTTCGTTACGCAGAATCACTTCCGGAGCCTTGATTTCAATCAGTCGTTTCAGACGGTTGTTACGGATAATCACACGACGGTAAAGGTCATTCAAGTCGGAAGTCGCGAAACGGCCACCATCCAGCGGAACCAACGGACGAAGTTCAGGCGGAATAACCGGTACAATACGCACAATCATCCACTCCGGTTTATTACGTCCACGTGAAGCACGGAAAGATTCCACTACCTGCAGACGCTTCAGCGCTTCATTCTTACGCTGCTGAGAAGAATCGTTGTTTGCCTTGTGACGGAGTTCATAAGACAGGGCATCCAGATCCAGACCTACCAGCAGGTCATAGATAGCTTCTGCTCCCATCTTGGCAATAAACTTGTTCGGATCAGAATCCTCCAGGAACTGATTGTCTTTCGGCAATGACTCCAATGCATCGAGGTATTCTTCTTCCGACAACAAATCGTATTTCTTCAAGCCATCTTCAGCCTTTACACCCGGCTGGATGACTACATAACGTTCATAATAGATAATTGCATCAAGTTTCTTTGTCGGCAAGCCCAGCAGATAACCGATCTTGTTCGGCAAAGAACGGAAATACCAGATATGCGCTACCGGCACTACCAGCTGGATATGACCGCTACGTTCACGACGTACTTTCTTTTCAGTCACTTCCACACCGCATCGGTCGCAGACGATACCTTTGTAACGGATACGTTTGTACTTACCGCAGTGGCACTCGTAGTCTTTTACCGGTCCGAAGATACGTTCACAGAACAAACCGTCACGTTCCGGTTTATAAGTACGGTAGTTGATGGTTTCCGGTTTCAACACTTCACCGTAGGAGTTCTCCAGAATCTCTTCAGGCGATGCCAGACCGATCGTAATCTTCGAGAAATTACTCTTTATCTTAGTATCTTTTCTAAAAGCCATACTTTATATTGATATGTAATAGTTGATGTTGACTGTCGGTAACAGGCGGTACCAGCCCGCCTGTACCTAAAATTATGTTATTCCAGTGTAATGCTCAAGCAGAGACCTCTCAACTCATGCAGCAATACATTCAGAGATTCCGGAATACCCGGTGTCGGCATCGGCTCGCCCTTCACAATGGCTTCATAAGCCTTAGAACGTCCGACTACATCATCAGACTTGATGGTCAGGATTTCCTGAAGGACATGAGCGGCACCGAAAGCTTCGATAGCCCAAACCTCCATTTCTCCGAAACGCTGACCACCGAACTGTGCCTTACCACCAAGCGGCTGCTGGGTAATCAGTGAGTACGGACCGATAGAACGTGCATGCATCTTGTCTTCTACCATGTGACCCAGTTTCAACATGTAAGTCACACCTACCGTAGCAGGCTGGTCGAACTGTTCACCGGTACCACCATCGTAAACTACAGTCTTACAATAACGCGGCAGACCGGCCTTATCAGTCCACTTATCCAAATCGTCCATGGTAGCACCATCAAAGATCGGTGTTGCAAACTTCACGCCCAGTTCCTTACCGGCACGACCCAATACGGCTTCGAAAATCTGACCGATGTTCATACGAGAAGGCACACCCAACGGATTCAATACGATATCTACCGGAGTACCATCGGCCAAGAACGGCATATCTTCCTGACGTACGATACGTGAAACGATACCCTTGTTACCGTGACGACCGGCCATCTTATCACCGACACCGATCTTACGTTTCTTGGCAACATAAACCTTCGCCATCTGGATGATACCTGAAGGAAGTTCATCACCGATGGTCAACGCAAACTTCTTACGTTTCAGTTCAGCATCAAGTTCCTTATACTTCTTCAGATAATTCATGATCAGGTCACGAATCATTTCATTCTTATGGGCATCAGCAGTCCATTTGCTCAACTGGATAATGGTATAATCCAATGAAGACAGGTCATGACGGTTAAATTTAGCACCCTTCGGAACTACTTCAGTTCCCAAGTAGTCCTTCACGCCCTGAGAAACCTTGTCGGCAGTCAATACCATCAACTTATCAAGCATGATTTCCTTCAACGCAGCTGCCTTTTCTTCGAATTCCTCATTCAGTTTCGGCAGGATTGCCTTATCGGCATTCTTTTCGCTACGGGTCTTGATGACACGTGAATACAGCTTCTTATCGATAACTACACCACGCAAAGAAGGAGAAGCCTTCAACGAAGCGTCCTTCACATCGCCGGCCTTGTCACCAAAGATAGCACGCAACAGTTTTTCTTCTGGCGACGGATCTGACTCTCCCTTCGGAGTAATCTTACCGATCAGGATATCACCCGGTTCGATGCGGGCACCGACACGTACGATACCGTTTTCATCCAAATCCTTGGTTGCTTCCTCGCTTACGTTCGGGATATCGGAAGTCAATTCCTCCATACCGCGCTTCGTTTCACGAACCTCCAGGATATATTCGTCTACGTGTACAGAAGTCAGCAAGTCTTCACGGACTACACGTTCGTTCAACACGATAGCATCCTCATAGTTATATCCCTTCCAAGGCATGTATGCCACCAACAGGTTCTTACCCAAAGCCAACTCACCGTTTGCAGTAGAATAACCTTCAGTCAGGATATCACCCTTCTTCACACGCTGTCCTTTATTACAGATCGGGCGCAAGTCGATGGTCATGCTCTGGTTCGTCTTACGGAATTTCGGAATACGATATTCCTTCAAAGCCGGTTCAAAGCTTACGAATTCCTCGTCTTCAGTACGGTCATATAAGATTCGAATGGTAGTAGCGTCTACAAATTCGATGACACCGTCACCTTCTGCAGCAATCTGTGTACGGGAATCCTCACACAACTGCTTTTCAATACCAGTACCAACAATCGGAGCTTCAGTACGTAACAATGGAACTGCCTGGCGCATCATGTTTGATCCCATCAATGCACGGTTAGCGTCATCATGTTCCAGGAACGGAATCAAAGAAGCAGCGATAGAAGCAATCTGCTGCGGAGCCACATCCATCAGTTCAACCTGATCCGGAGTCACTACCGGATAATCAGCATCACGACGGGCCTTTACTTTATCACGTACGAAAGTACCGTCATCGTTCAACGGTGCATTACCCTGTGCGATGATCTTGTCTTCTTCCTCTTCGGCCGACAAGTATTCGATACCTTCCGGTGACAAATCGACTACGCTGTCCTTCACCTTACGGTACGGAGTAACAATGAATCCGAGGTCATTGATCTTTGCATAAACACACAGAGAAGAAATCAAACCGATGTTCGGACCTTCAGGAGTTTCAATCGGACACAAACGACCGTAGTGAGTATAGTGAACGTCACGTACCTCGAATCCGGCACGGTCACGAGACAAACCACCGGGACCCAACGCAGACAAACGACGCTTGTGTGTGATTTCAGCCAGCGGGTTAGTCTGGTCCATGAACTGTGACAGGGCGTTTGTTCCGAAGAATGAATTGATGACTGAAGAGATAGTCTTCGCATTAATCAAATCAATCGGAGTAAACACTTCGTTGTCGCGTACATTCATACGTTCACGGATAGTACGTGACATACGGGCCAGACCGATGGCAAACTGGTTTGACAACTGTTCTCCTACAGTACGCACACGACGGTTACTCAAGTGGTCGATATCATCCACATCTGCCTTCGAGTTAATCAGCTCAATCAGATACTTGATGATTTCGATAATATCTTGTTTCGTCAATACTCTGACATCCATCGGCGTATCAAGATTCAACTTCTTGTTGATACGATAACGGCCAACATCACCCAAATCATAACGTTTCTCAGAGAAGAACAGGTTATTGATAACCTCACGGGCACTTACATCATCGGCAGGGTCTGCATTACGCAGCTGACGGTAGATATACAGTACAGCTTCCTTTTCCGAGTTACTCGGGTCTTTCTGCAAAGTATTGAAGATGATAGAAAAATCAGAACTATTCGCTTCTTCATTATGAACGAGGATGTTCTGTACACCTGATTCGATAATCATATCGATATGTTCAGGCTCGATGACAGTTTCACGGTCGATGATTACCTCGTTACGTTCGATAGATACAACTTCACCGGTATCTTCATCAACAAAGTCTTCAGTCCAGGTCTTCAGCACACGTGCTGCCAATTTCCGACCGATAATCTTTTTCAGATTAGCCTTATTGACCTTCACGTCCTCTGCCAGATTGAAGATTTCGAGAATATCCTTATCATTCTCAAATCCTACAGCTCTCAACAAAGTAGTTACAGGGAGTTTCTTCTTACGGTCGATGTAAGCATACATCACATTGTTGATATCCGTAGCGAACTCAATCCATGAACCTTTAAATGGGATGATACGTGCAGAATACAGCTTAGTACCATTGGCATGGATGCTCTGACCGAAGAATACACCCGGGGAACGGTGCAACTGAGAAACGACAACGCGTTCAGCACCGTTGATGACGAAAGTACCTTTCGGAGTCATGTAAGGGATAGGACCCAAGAACACATCCTGAATCACTGTATCAAAGTCTTCGTGATCGGGGTCGGTACAATAAAGCTTCAGTTTGGCTTTCAAGGGAACACTATAGGTCAAGCCGCGCTCCAGACAGTCGTCAATCGTATAGTGAGGCGGATCGATATAGTAGTCAAGGAACTCGAGCACGAAGTTGTTGCGGGTATCTGCAATCGGGAAATTCTCGGCAAACACCTTATACAATCCGTCGTTCTTTCGTTTTTCGGGTGGGGTATCTAACTGTAAAAAGTCTTGGAATGACTTCAATTGCACTTCCAAGAAATCCGGATACTTCATCGGATTCTTTACGGAAGCAAAGCTAATTCGTTGATTTTCTGTATTTGAAGACATCTGTATGATATATTAGTTGAAAGTTGATAGTCGACAGCGAATGGCGTCAGTAAAGAGTCAATTTACTATAGACGCAAAAAGGTTAAGAATCCTCGATAATGAGGACTCTTAACCGAACTTCCTGATTTACAGGATAATCTTATTTAAGTTCAACTTCAGCTCCAGCTTCTTCCAAAGTTTTCTTCAAAGATTCAGCTTCGTCTTTAGCCAAACCTTCTTTTACTGTGCTAGGAGCACCGTCAACCAAGTCTTTTGCTTCTTTCAAGCCAAGACCACAAGCTTCTTTAACGGCCTTAACAACCTGCAATTTAGCAGCACCTGCGCTCTTCAAAACTACATCGAATGAAGTTTTTTCTTCAGCAGCAGCTGCACCAGCAGCAGCAGGACCAGCAGCAACAGCTACAGCTGCAGCAGCAGGTTCAATACCGTATTCTTCTTTAAGGATAGTTGCAAGTTCATTAACTTCTTTTACTGTCAAGTTAACTAATTGTTCTGCAAAAGCTTTCAAATCTGCCATTTTTGTATGATTTTAATTGTTTGTTACTAATTGAATAATATTAAAGTTGTTTGGTTTTCATTCAGACAGCCGTGCGGATTATTCTCCACGTTCTGCCAATGTCTGAAGAACTCCGTGAATGGTGTTGCCACCAGACTGCAGAGCTGAGATAACGTTCTTCGCAGGAGATTGCAGCAATGCAATGATGTCTGCGATAACTTCGTTCTTGCTCTTGATTGTTGCAAGAGCTTCGAGCTGATCTGCTCCTACATAGAATCCTTCTTCTGCATAAGCAGCTTTCAGAGTAGGAACACCTTCTTTGTATTCTTTCAGCAATTTAGCCGGAGCGTTAGCAACTTCGCTAAACATTACGGCAGTAGTACCTTTCAAAGAATCAAACAACGGTGAGTAATCAACATCCAAGCTCATGAGAGCCTTGTGAAGCAAAGAATTCTTCACAACTACCAACTTGATACCAGCTTTGAAACACTTTCTACGAAGATCACTTGTAGCAGCAGCATCCATAGCTGTTGTATCAATGATATAGAAATGACCGTATTCTTTAACGGTGTCAGCCAGCTGACCTATGATAACGCCTTTATCTTCCTTTCTCATGATTCCTCCTTGTTATTAGATTTCTTCTACAGATTTCGGGTCGATTTTAATACCCTTACTCATAGTACTTGAAAGATAAATACTCTTAATATAGGTACCTTTAGCTGTGCTCGGTTTCAGTTTAATGATAGTAGCGATAAATTCTTTCGCATTTTCGCGGATCTGGTCAGCAGTGAAAGATACTTTACCGATTGAAGTGTGAACGATACCGCTCTTGTCAACCTTAAAGTCAATCTTACCTTGCTTAACTTCCTTAACAGCTTTAGCTACATCCATAGTCACAGTACCACTCTTCGGGTTCGGCATCAATCCACGCGGACCGAGTACACGACCCAGAGCACCGATCTTACCCATGATAGACGGCATAGTGATGATCACATCAATATCAGTCCATCCACCTTTGATCTTTTCGATATATTCATCAAGACCAACATAGTCAGCGCCAGCTTCTTTTGCAGCAGCTTCAGCATCCGGTGTACACAGAACAAGCACGCGAACCTGCTTACCTGTACCATGAGGCAGAGATACAACACCTCTTACCATCTGGTTAGCCTTACGAGGGTCTACACCTAAACGTACATCAATATCTAATGAAGCATCAAACTTAGTGAAGGTGATATCCTTTACCAGCTGTGCAGCTTCTTTCAGTGAGTATGCTTTCCCTGCTTCAATTTTTTCTGCAGCCAACTTTTGATTTTTTGTCAGTTTACCCATTATCAATTGAAGTTAATTAGTTATTACCCGGGAAGTCACCTTTTACAGCGATACCCATACTTCTAGCTGTTCCTGCTACCATTGTCATAGCAGCCTCGATAGTAAAGCAGTTCAAGTCAACCAATTTGTCCTGAGCGATGGTGCGAATCTGATCCCAAGTAAGTTCAGCAACTTTCTTACGGTTCGGTTCAGCAGAACCACCTTTAATCTTAGCAGCCTCGAGCAACTGAATAGCTACAGGAGGAGTCTTGATTACGAAATCGAAAGACTTGTCTGTGTAGTAGGTAATGATTACAGGTAATACCTTACCTGCCTTGTCCTGGGTTCTGGCGTTGAATTGCTTGCAAAATTCCATGATATTGATACCCTTAGAACCCAAAGCAGGTCCAACGGGAGGTGATGGATTTGCAGCGCCTCCTTTAATCTGTAATTTGATTAGTCCAGCAACTTCTTTAGCCATTTTTGATTGTAATTTTTATATAAACATTTAACGAATAAAACAACGACACGTAACAAAATGCGTTATTCCTTTTCCACATCCGTAAAGCCTAACTCGAGCGGAGTTTTCCGACCGAATATCTTGACCATTACTTTCAGTTTACGCTTTTCGCCATTCACTTCTTCAATCAAACCACTGAAACCGGTAAATGGACCAACGCTAACTTTCACTGTTTCTCCAACGGTATAAGGAACATTCAATTCCTCACCTACCTCCTGAAGTTCGTCTACCGTACCCAGAATACGATTCACTTCCGATTGTCTCAAAGGGACCGGATGATCCTGTCCACCCAAAAAGCCAATCACATTCGGCGTGTTTCTCAAATGATGAGCAACCTCACCTACCAGCGCGGCCTCTACCAAGACATACCCAGGGAGATAAGTTCTCTCCTTCACAATCTTTTTTCCATTGCGAACCTGGTAAACTTTTTCGGTAGGAATCAACACCTGAGATACATAGTCACCAAGGTTTCCGTGTCTGATGTCAGCATCAAGATACTCCTTCACCTTGCTTTCTTTTCCACTTACGGCACGCAGTACGTACCATTTCTTTTCAATCTCAGACATTTTATATTACTTAATTAGTGCGGATAGATAACATCTTCCATGATAAACTGGAAGGCAGAATCCATAAGAAAAACAACGAGTGCAATGAGCAGGGAAGCAGTTAAAACAGCCACTGCACTACCTGAAAGTTCTGAACGATTAGGCCATGTCACTTTATGGACTAGTTCGTCATAAGATTCCTTACAATAATTCGTTATCTTTTTAAACATATTCTATTCAATTTTGCACGGGAAGAGAGGCTCGAACTCCCGACACTCGGTTTTGGAGACCGATGCTCTACCAACTGAGCTATTCCCGTAAAAATAGTTCCCGAAGAAGTTTTCGGGAACTATAATCATTTATCTTTAACTTTGGATTAGTCAAGGATTTCAGTAATCTGACCAGCACCTACTGTACGACCACCTTCACGGATAGCGAAGCGCAGACCTACGTTCAATGCAACCGGATAAATCAACTCAACGTTGATAGTTACGTTATCACCCGGCATTACCATGTCTGTTCCTTCCGGCAAAGTGATTTCACCTGTACAGTCCATAGTACGCAGATAGAACTGAGGACGATATTTGTTGTGGAACGGAGTGTGACGACCACCTTCTTCTTTCTTCAGGATATAAACCTCAGCTTTGAACTTAGAGTGAGCCTTAACCTGACCCGGGTGACACAGAATCATACCACGTTTGATTTCGTTCTTGTCGATACCACGAAGCAACAAACCTACGTTATCACCAGCTTCACCCTGATCCAGCAACTTACGGAACATTTCTACACCAGTTACAACTGATTTCTTGTCTTCACCAAGACCCAGGATTTCTACTTCATCACCAACTTTGATAACACCAGCTTCGATACGACCAGTAGCAACTGTACCACGACCAGTGATTGAGAATACGTCTTCAACCGGCATCAAGAATGGTTTATCAACATCACGCGGAGGCAGCGGAATCCAAGTATCAACAGCATCCATCAACTCCATAATCTTATCTTCCCACTGAGGAACACCGTTCAATGCGCCCAGAGCAGAACCACGGATAATCGGAGTATTGTCACCGTCGAAGTTGTAGAATGACAGCAATTCACGCATTTCCATTTCTACCAATTCCAACATTTCTTCGTCGTCAACCATGTCGCACTTGTTCAAGAATACAACCAGACGAGGAACGTTTACCTGACGAGCCAACAGAATGTGTTCACGAGTCTGAGGCATCGGACCATCAGTAGCAGCAACTACGATGATAGCACCATCCATCTGAGCAGCACCAGTTACCATGTTCTTAACGTAGTCGGCGTGTCCCGGACAGTCTACGTGAGCATAGTGACGATTTGCAGTCTGATATTCTACGTGAGAAGTATTGATAGTAATACCTCTTTCCTTTTCTTCAGGAGCGTTATCGATAGAATCGAAAGAACGCATTTCTGACAGACCTTTCTTTGCCAATACTGTAGTGATAGCAGCAGTCAAAGTGGTTTTACCGTGGTCAACGTGACCGATAGTACCAATGTTAACGTGCGGTTTCGAACGTTCAAATTTCTCTTTAGCCATAGCTTTATTTTATTTATTTGATTAATAATCAGCTTTTACACATTCACGAGCTGTTACCGGGACTTGAACCCGGGACCTCTTCCTTACCAAGGAAGTGCTCTACCGCTGAGCTATAACAGCAAAAGAAGAAAAAAGAGAGCGGAAGACGGGACTCAAACCCGCGACCCTCAGCTTGGAAGGCTAATGCTCTATCAACTGAGCTACTTCCGCTTGTTTGAAGTGGGCAAAGATGGATTCGAACCACCGAAGGCGTAAGCCAGCAGATTTACAGTCTGCCCCATTTGGCCACTCTGGTATTTGCCCAACTTTCTTTTTTCAAAGATCAGAAGATTAACGCTAGCGCCTTTCTTCTTGAGCCTCTTGTCGGATTCGAACCAACGACCCCGAGATTACAAATCACGTGCTCTGGCCAACTGAGCTAAAGAGGCATTTCCATCATTCAGAAATTTGCAGCCGCTATGTTTCTTACGGCTTAGCGGCTGCAAATTTAGCTATTATTTTTTAATCACAAAACTTTTTCGTGATTTTTTTACTTGCTTTGTTGTTTTTCCTTTGTTTTCAGCAACTGTTTGGAGAGTGCTTCCATACAAACATCGATAGACTCCTCAAACGTATCGCTTACTTTTTCTGCGTAAAACTCTGTATTCAACGCCAAGACACGGACACCCGCTTCCTTATTCATTGCCGTTTCAGGTTTTACTACTTTTAAAGACACCTCTACTTTCTTTATATTATCGCAAAACTTCTCGAGCTTCTCTGCTTTCTTCTGAATGAAAGCTTCCAATTTTTCGGATGCGTCGAAATGAATGGATTGAATTCTTACTTCCATAAATACCTCCTTTTTTTTACGCTCTGGGGTGAGCTTGTTCATAAACTTTTTTTAGTTCCTCAAAAGTCGTATGGGTATATACCTGCGTCGTCGTCAGACTCTCATGCCCCAGCAACTCCTTCACAGCTTCCAGCTCCGCCTGATGGTTAAGCATAGAAGTCGCAAACGAATGCCTCAACACATGAGGACTCTTCTTCTTCAGCGTCACGACTTTCGACAAATTGCGCTTCACGATTCGATAAACCAACTCCGGATATAACCGTTCTCCATCCTTTCGGACAAAAAATGCGGGACACACCCGGGGGCAATTTTCATTTCGTTCTGAAAGATAAGCCTGCATATCCGCCTCCAGTTCATCACCGAACGGAACCAGACGCTGCTTGTTTCTTTTTCCAGTCACTTTAATCACCCGTGCAGAGAAGTCCACATCAGCATCATCCAGACCGATTAACTCGGAAAGACGAATACCTGTTGTATAAAAGACTTCCAGCACCGTACGATCCCGTACGCTTTCAAAACCTTTTCCGAAATCCGTATCATCAAGCAGACAATTCATATCAGCTTCTTTCACGAACACCGGCAAGGGCTTCTTTTTCTTCGGACCGTTAATCTTTGCCATCGGATCCACTGACACCAGTTGCTTCCGAAGCAGGAAGTGATAAAACGACCGGAGCGAACTAAGCTTCCGATTTACAGATGTAGCTGTATACCCTTCATCCATCAGTGAGATTACCCACCCACGAATCAGATCGGCATCTATATCCGTATAATCTAAATCTTGGCCCACCCCTCTAAAGTAACTTTCAAACTGCGTAAGATCGATTCCGTAACTGCGAACAGTCTTAGACGAATAGTTACGCTCCAAAGAAAGATACCCCAAAAAAGATTCTTTCAGCATAAGAAACATCGCCTTATTGATTCAACGACGAATTTATGAAAAAGAATTCAATAATTCAAGAAATCCTGCAGAATTTATTATTCTTCTGTCTGCTGCATTTTCTGAACGTAAATAGCACGTTCCATCTTAAGTCTCTTCAGTACAGACGGTTTGTCATACTGCTGTCTGCTTCTCAGTTCTTTTACAACACCTGTTTTTTCAAATTTTCTTTTGAACTTCTTCAGCGCTTTTTCAATGTTTTCGCCTTCTTTTACTGGAACTACAATCATGTTTTTTAAATTAAATGTATGTTGTTACTAAAATATTTATGCATTTTATTTGCGGCGCAAAATTACACATACTTTCTTTATTCACAAAACTTTCCGACATATTTTCTTTGGAATTTCCTAGAATTTATAACTTTGTGACTTCAGAAAATCAAGTTAACACCAAATCAATCAACCTACCATGAAGCAGATTACAGACAGAATAGAAGCTCTCCGCGCCTTTATGAAACAAAAAGGAATAGCAGCTTTCATCACTCCCAGTACTGATCCGCATTCCGGAGAATATGTACCGGCACATTGGGAATCGCGCAAGTGGATTTCAGGATTCACCGGTTCAGCCGGGACCGTAGTCATCACGACCAGCCAAGGAGGATTATGGACCGACTCCCGTTATTTCCTTCAGGCTGCCGAGCAACTGCAAGGAAGCGGACTGACCCTATTCAAAGACAGATTGCCCGAGACTCCAGATATACCGTCGTGGTTAGGACAAGTACTGACCCCAGGAGATAAAGTGGGAATCGACGGATGGGTAACCACTACAGCCGAGGCACAATCATTAAAGACAGCATTGGCCCAGAACGGCCTTGAACTGATTTCAGTTGAAGATCCTTACGAAAGTTTGTGGAAAGACCGCCCTGCCCTACCGATGAATGCTCCGTTCATTTTGCCATTGACCTATTGTGGAACAGACAGTACAACCAAGATTGAAAAAATTCGTCAACAAATCCGGGCCAACCAAGCAGATGGCATGCTGGTTTCTGCGCTCGATGAGATTGCCTGGACATTAAATATGCGGGGAAATGACGTACATTGCAATCCGGTATTTGTCAGTTACCTGCTCATCACCGAACAACGTACCGTCCTCTACATCTTACCGGAAAAACTGACTCTGGAAATCCAAGAATATTTGAACAAGCTACAGGTGGAAATCCAAGACTACCGGAATGTGGAAAAAGGATTACGGGAATATGCCGGAAAGGCTATTCTGCTTCCCCCAAGCACCAACTACAGCCTCTACCAGGCTGCCGCCTCAGCAACGACAGTCGTCACAGCCCCCTCACCGGTACTTTACCTGAAGGCCATCAAGAACGATACAGAGATTGCTGGCTTTCATGCCGCGATGAAGCGCGATGGAGTTGCAATGGTACACTTCCTGAAATGGCTGAAGGAAACCGTCAAGCAACTACCGGTCACCGAAGTGACACTCGATGAAGCGCTCTACCGCTTCCGGGCTGCACAGGAAAATTTCAGAGGTATCAGTTTCGACACCATTGCCGGATATGCCGCCCACGGAGCCATTGTCCATTATGAAGCGACACCGGAAACAGCCGCCACCCTCCATCCGAAAGGAATGTTACTGCTAGACAGTGGTGCCCAATATTTGGACGGGACTACCGACATTACCCGTACCATCGTACTGGGACCTGTCACCGAAGAAGAGAAGCGTGACTACACATTGGTTCTGAAAGGAATGATCCAACTTTCCATGGCCGAATTTCCTCACGGTACCTGTGGCACACAACTGGATGTACTGGCCCGTCAGTTCATGTGGAAAGCCGGTATCAATTACGGACACGGTACAGGACACGGAGTCGGTCATTTTCTCAATGTACACGAAGGCCCCCATCAGTTCCGAATGAACCACATGCCGGCTTTACTGCTACCAGGAATGACTGTCACCAACGAACCGGGTATCTACAAAGAAGGCCGCCATGGCGTACGGATCGAAAATACCATGCTGATAGTGAACAGTAAGCAGACAGAATTCGGTTCTTTCTATAAATTCGAGGCACTCACCTGCTGCCCGATTGATAAAGAGGCAATTCTCACAGAGATGTTGAGTCCGGAAGAAACAGCCTGGCTGAACGATTATCATGCATGGGTCTACCGTGAGTTAAGCCCATCGTTGAACGAAGATGAAAAAGCATGGCTGGCCGAAGCTACCGCTGCCCTCTGATTTCAAGAATTGCTTTTAACCGCAACAAATAGTCCCCTCCTGATTTACATGGAGCACTCAACAAAACGATTTTCAAACCTTATCCGTACAATAAAAAATCGATAAAATATGGCACTCATCAAATCTGTCCGCGGCTTTACTCCTGTCATCGGGGAAAACTGCTACCTGGCCGACAACGCCACCATCATAGGCGATGTAATCATGGGACACGACTGCAGTATCTGGTTCAATACCGTATTGCGGGGCGATGTCAATTCCATCCGCATCGGCGACCGGGTAAACATCCAGGACGGTAGCGTTCTGCACACGCTGTATGAAAAATCGACCGTCGAAATCGGCAACGACGTATCGATAGGACACAATGTCACCCTACATGGAGCAACTGTGAAAGACAATGCGCTGATTGGTATGGGCTCTACCCTACTCGACCATGCAGTGGTCGGTGAAGGCGCCATCGTTGCAGCCGGAGCCCTGGTACTGGCCAACACTGTCATCGAGCCCCATACCTTATGGGGAGGCGTTCCGGCTAAATTCATCAAGCATGTCGACCCGAAACAAAGCAAAGAATTGAACCAGAAGATAGCTAATGGATACCTGATGTATGCATCCTGGTTCAAGAATGAAGACTAACCGGACTCTTACAGGAAAGATACCGATATTATAAACGGGAGGCTTGAAACCCGATGTTCCAAGCCTCCCGTTATTCCTATAAAGGACCGTACTTTATAATTGTCCGATTAACACGGCTACATCTTCTTCGCGGGTCGCCCAACTGGTAGCAATACGTACGGCAGTATGATCTTCATCCACCTTCTCCCAAACTTCCACACCAACTGTCTTGGAGAGTTCTTCCAGACGTCTGTTCTCCATAATAACAAACAACTGGTTGGTTTCCGGCTCTATCAGGAACCGATAGCCTTTCTCACGTAAAGCAGAGACAATGCGGTCGGCCATATCAATGGCATGACGGGCTATCCGGACATACAGGTCATCAGTGAACAAGGTATCGAACTGTAACCCGAGCAACCGGCCTTTAGCCAACAGAACGCCGCGCTGCTTTACGATGGTATCAAACTGTTTCACCAGTCCAGGGTGAGTAAAGACGACTGCTTCACCGAACAAAGCACCGACCTTAGTACCTCCAATATAAAAGATGTCACACAAAGCGGCAATATCCTTCAATGTCACATCAGTTCCATGAGCAGCCAGTCCATACCCCAGACGTGCACCATCCAGGAACAACGGAATCTGATGTTTACGGCAGACTGCCGATAAAGCCTTCAGTTCCTCCAGTGTATAGAGTGTCCCGTATTCAGTAGGATGAGAGATATAAACCATGGCCGGTGCCACCATGTGGTCCCAACTGGGACCGGCATAAAATTCAGTAATGTATCTGTCTACATCTTTCGCCGCCAATTTACCGTTACAGTGAGGCAGTCCTAGCACCTTATGTCCTCCGGCCTCAACCGCACCGGCCTCGTGCTGGTTGATATGACCGCTTTCGGCAGCTATCACTCCTTCATAAGGACGAAGGACAGAAGTGATGACCGTCGCATTGGTCTGCGTACCACCTACCAGGAAGTGTACCGAAGCTTCCGGACAACCGCAAGCCTGTCGGATTTTTTCACGCGCATCCGCACAATAATGATCAGTTCCATACCCAGGAGTTTTCTCCATGTTTGTCTGCGTCAGGCGTTCCAGGATTAACGGATGAGCGCCTTCCATGTAATCACTCAAAAAATACTGCATAGACATTTTAAATTAATACTTGAATCGTCTTCCGGACATTCAAAGTTTTACTTCTTTCATGATTTTATCCAAAGCTCCGGCATTATTCCGGACATAATTTCCGGCCTTCTTCCCTGCTTTGTCCAGGAATCCGTAATCGGTACGGAACTTGTCCATCAGTCCGTTGAAATCAGCTGCTCCATGGATTTCAAACCCACCTTTTGCTTCCTTAAGTCCTTGAGCTTCCATAAATTTCTGATTATTCGGCCCAAAGAAGACTGGCATACCGTATACGGCCGCTTCCAGCGTATTGTGTATGCCAACTCCGAAACCACCTCCGATGTAAGCAATCTCACCGTAGCGGTAAATGGAAGAAAGCAGGCCGAAGCAATCGATAATCAGGCAGTCAGCCTGACGGGCTTTTTCTTCGGTAATCTGCGAATAACGCACTACCGGTCTTTCCAGCTTCCGGATGATTTCTACAATATGGCTTTCATTGATGACATGAGGAGCGATAATCAGTTTCATGTCCCGGTGAGCATTGAAATAAGGAATGAAGATATCCTCATCCGGCGCCCAGGAGCTTCCGGCCACCAAGGTCAAAGTCTCTCCCCGGAACAGTTCTACCATCGGCAGTTCTTTTGCCTGCCGGCAGATTTCCAGAACCCGGTCGAAACGGGTATCCCCCACCACGGTCGTGTTGGTTATTCCTATTTTTTTCAGAAGTTCCACCGATTCCTGATTCTGCACAAAAAGATGAGCAAAGCATTTCAGGATAGACCGATATTCTCCTCCGTACCAACGGAAGAACAGTTGCCCCGGACGGAAGATGGAAGAAACACTATAAACTGGTACGTCCCGACGGTTCAGTTCCGTCAGGTAGTTTTTCCAGAACTCGTATTTTACAAAGAAAGCCATACACGGACGGGCCAGTTCCACAAAGCGACGGGCATTGGACGGTGTATCCAAAGGCAGGTAACATACCACATCGGCCCCCTTATAATCCTTCCGCACCTCGTATCCCGAAGGAGAGAAAAAAGTCTGCAGAATCTTATAGTCCGGATAACGTTTCCGGATTTCTTCAATCAACGGCCTGCCCTGTTCGAATTCTCCCAGGGATGCCGCGTGAAACCAGATGTATTTCGCCTGCCGGTCAATACGCTGCTGTAACACAGTGAAGGCGTCTTTCTCACCTTTCACCATGACCGATACCTTCTTACTGAAAAGTGCAGCCAATTTGACTGCACCCACATAAAGATATATAATCAGATTATAAATCATCTCTATCCTTATTTTAACACTTCGATAGCCCGACGCATACGACGTACTGTTTCTTCTTTTCCCAATACAGCAGTAATATCAAACATGTGCGGTCCTTTGCCTTCACCCACCAATGTCAAGCGGAAAGCGTTCATGATGTTACCCATATGGTAACCCTTGTCTTCAATCCACTTCATTACCACCTGTTCCTGATGTTCCAGTGAGAAGTCATCCAATGATTCCAACAGGTCTGCCAATTCAGCCATACAGACAGCCGAATCTTCTTTCCAGCGCTTCTTCACTGTCTTTTCATCATATTCAGTCGGGGCTACGAAGAAGAACTTGCAGGTATCCCACAATTCCTTGATGAAGCTTACACGGCCTTTCATCAGTCCCATCACTGTAGCTACCGTATCCATCGGAGCTTCAATTCCATGCTCCTTCAAGATAGGCATGAACAATTCAGCCAGTTTCCGGTCATCCATGTGGATGATATATTCATGATTGAACCATTTTCCTTTTTCGTAATCGAACTTGGCACCCGCCTTGCTGCAGCGATGCAGGTCAAAAAGCTTGATCAGTTCGTCCATCGACATCAATTCCTGGTCATTCCCCGGATTCCAGCCCAACAATGCCAGGAAGTTGATGACAGCCTCAGGCAAATATCCGGATTCACGGTAACCGGAAGAAACTTCACCAGTCTTCGGGTCATGCCACTCCAGCGGGAATACCGGGAAACCCAGACGATCTCCGTCACGTTTGCTCAACTTACCGTTTCCGTCCGGTTTCAACAGCAAAGGCAGGTGAGCGAATTCCGGCATGGTGTCTTCCCAACCGAATGCACGGTACAGCAGGACATGCAGCGGAGCAGAAGGCAACCATTCTTCACCACGGATAACATGCGAAACTTCCATCAAATGGTCATCCACAATATTTGCCAGGTGATAAGTAGGCAGTTCGTCAGCCGATTTATACAGGACTTTATCATCCAGAATAGAAGAGTTGATGACTACTTCTCCACGGATAATGTCATGTACATGCACATCTTCGTTCGGTTCAATCTTGAAACGGACTACATACTGCTGTCCTTCTGCTATCAGACGGTCTACCTCCTCTTTCGGAAGTGTCAGCGAATTACGCATAGACAGACGGGTAGTAGCGTCGTACTGGAAATTCGGAATCTCTTTCCGCTTAGCATCCAGTTCCTCCGGAGTATCGAAAGCGATGTAAGCTTTTTCGTTATTCAACAGAACCTGTACATATTTTTTATAGATATCACGACGTTCCGACTGACGGTACGGCCCGTAATTACCACCGAAGCTGACACCTTCGTCAAACTTGATACCTAACCAGTTGAACGATTCGATAATGTATTCCTCCGCTCCGGGAACGAAACGGTTTGAATCCGTATCCTCGATACGGAAAATCAGATCTCCCCCATGCTGACGGGCAAACAGATAGTTATATAAGGCAGTGCGCACACCACCGATATGCAATGCACCTGTCGGACTCGGTGCAAAACGAACTCTTACTTTTCTTTCTGACATAGTGGTTTCTATCTAAAAATACGCTGCAAAAATAAGCTAAATTTCCCGTTTTTTTCTTATTTTGCGCCCAAAATCACAGTATCACATGAAAAGTTTCCAGACAGAAAGAAAGTTCTCTTACCGGGATCTGTTTTATAAGCTCATTCTTTTCGTCGCAACGGTGACGATTATCGTCTATTTTTTGCCGAAGGAAGGACAGTTCAACTATCAGTTTGAAATCAACAAACCCTGGAAATACGGGCTTCTGCAGGCTTCATTCGATTTTCCTATTTACAAAGACGAAAGCCAGATCAAAAAAGAACAGGACAGTATTCTGGCCAGTTACCGCCCGTATTACATCCGTAACAAGGATATCGGAGAACAGATGATACACAAGTTCCAGAACGACTACAATGTCTCACTCCGGAAAATCCTGCCCTCCGTTTCCTATTACTATTATATCGAGAAACAGTTGAAAGACTTTTATAAGAAAGGAATCATCTCGTCCTCCGACCTGTCACAACTGCACAAAGATAGTCTGGCATACATTCAGGAAATCGACCAGAACACTTCCCACGAGTTGGCCGTACAATCCATATACACGACCAAACAGGCCTACGAAAGCCTCATCTGCTCAGATACGCTCCATTTTCAGAAGAACTTGTTACAGCAGTGCAATCTGAACAATTATCTGACACCGAACCTTACTTACGACGCCAAACGTTCGGAAGCCCTACGGAACGACCTGCTGGAAGACATCTCCTGGGCCAACGGCTTTGTCATGAACGGACAAAAGATTGTCGACCGTGGAGAAATCATCGACAAACGGACATTCATCATTCTGAACTCCCTTCAGCAGGAATGGGACAAACGGAGTGAAACCACTACCGAAAAAAGATTGGCATTGGTCGGACAGGTACTGTTCGTCTCCCTGCTCATCGCCACATTCTTCATCTATCTGGAACTGTTCCGCAGTGATTACTACCAAAACCGCAGAAGCTGGTACCTGCTGTTCAGCCTCATCATCTTTTTCAGCGTGATAAGCTCCATTACAGTGGAACATCTTCTGACCAGTGTCTATGTCATTCCCTTTGCCATGGGACCTATCATCATACGTATTTTTCTCGATTCACGAACGGCCTTCATGGCACACATCATCCTGGTTCTGCTATGCTCCATCTCCCTGCGCACACCGCATGAATTCATTCTGTTGCAGTCCATGGCAGGCATGGTAGGAATCTATAGTCTGAGAGAACTTTCACAACGCTCCCAATTGCTGCGGAGCGCTTTGCTAGTCACGTGTACGTATGCCATCCTGTACTTGTCGCTCGATCTGATGCACGCCAATGACGTCAGTCAGCTAAGCACGCACATCTATATCAATTTCATCATCAACGGCATCCTGCTGCTGTTCACCTATCCGTTGCTGTTCATCCTGGAAAAGACTTTCGGATTCACGTCCAATGTAACCCTTGTAGAGTTATCCAACATCAATACCAAACTGATGCGTGAAATGTCTGAAATTGCTCCGGGGACCTTCCAGCATTCACTACAGCTGGCTAACCTGACAGCCGCTGCCGCCAACCGTATCGGCGCCAACAGCCAGCTGGTACGTACCGGGGCCATGTATCATGACATCGGCAAGATGCTGAATCCGGCTTTCTTTACCGAGAACCAGACTGGAGTGAACCCTCACGACCAACTGAGTTACAAACAAAGTGCCCAGGTAGTTATCAGCCACATCACCGACGGTCTCCGACTGGCTGACAAATATGATTTGCCACAAGTTATCAAAGATTTTATCCGCACTCATCACGGAGCCGGTGTAACCAAATATTTCTATATCTCCTATCAGAACGAGCACCCGGATGAAGAAGTAGACAAGAGCTTCTTCCAGTACCCGGGTCCGAATCCGTTCACCAAAGAACAAGCCATTCTGATGATGGCAGATGCAGTAGAAGCAGCCTCCCGAAGTTTACCGGAATACACGGAAGAAAGCATTTCCAACCTGGTAGACCGGATTATCGATTCACAGGTACAGGACGGATGCTTCAAGGAATGCCCGATAACTTTCAAGGACATCGCGACCGTCAAATCAGTATTCAAGGAAAAACTGAAGACGATGTATCACACCCGCATCAGTTATCCGGAACTGAAGAAATGACTTTAGGCATGTATCATTCTCCCTCCCGCGTCTTGTTTTGTTATAAATTGTCCGGCTATACCGGATTCATTCCTTATCATTCATCGGAATACCCAGGTATTGTTTGAACTGTCTCACATCCGTATTCATAATCAGCGCCTCCGGGAATTCCGTTTCACCCACCAACTCCAAAGCCCGGTCATATACGGCGATATCAAAAGAGATATGCGCATCACTTCCCAGAATGACGGGGACTTCGTATTGTTTACACAACCGCAGAATCTCCAGATTATTGGGTCGTGCCGTCGGTTTGTTACGGACCGGATTCAAGGAACTGTTATTGATTTCCAACAGTGTATGATGTTCTTTTGCAGCCAGGACTATCGGTTCGAAATTCAGTTCGGCCGTCCCGTCACCGGGATGACTGATGATGTGGATGTATGGATTGGAAATGGCCTGCACCATTCCGTGCGTATTCTCCTCCATCGTGCCCCAGTGATAGCAGAGCGAATGGATACCGGCAATGCGCAGGTCCAGCCGCTGCAGATAATACTCATCCAAATCCAGATTTCCTTCTCCGTCCAAAATATTGATTTCAGCTCCCAGCAGCAGTTCGATACCGTACATCCGGCGGGGAACCACATGCAGGTTACGGAAATAAATCAGGTCACAGCTTCCCGGAATTCCCGGTGAATGTTCCGTAATTCCCAATAATTCAAGCCCTTTGTCGGCAGCAGCCCGGGCCATCTCCTGTAACGTACTGAATGCATGCCCGCTAGCTAACGTATGGGTATGCACATCCAAGGCTATCTTCATAATTTTGCTATTTTTATAGTCAGTTTATCGGTTTATCACATCGGATCGACATCATAATATACCACCAACGAGCGGAACCGTTCGTCTTCCACCAGTGCATGCTGTAGCTGCAACAGATAGCTACGCACTTTAGTCATGGAAGTTCCTTGGGCTATCTTCACCACTATTTTTTTGATGAACAACTGCTGTATTCGCCCTACAGGAGGTTTATCTGGGCCTAATATCCACTCTCCCATTCCGCTGCGCAGCCAGCCGGCCAGTACCGAAGCAGCCTGGTCCACCACCTCTTCTTTCCGGTGTTTCAAGTAGACATACACCAGCCGGTCGAACGGTGGATAGTTGAACAACCGGCGTTCCTCCAACTGTTCGGTATACATCTGTCGGTAATCGTTGGTCACGACCTGATGAATCAACGGCAGGTCAGGCGACTTTGTCTGGAGAATGACCAGTCCCTGCCGGTTCTTCCGTCCGGCACGCCCGGCCACTTGCGCCATCAGCTGAAATGCCCGTTCGTATGAGCGGAAGTCCGGATAATTCAACAGCGAATCGGCATTCAGGATACCCACTACACTCACACGGTCGAAATCCAGTCCTTTCGACACCATCTGCGTACCTATCAGCACATCGGTCCTGCCTGCCTGAAAATCCGCGATAATGGTCTCATAAGCTGTCCGCGTACGGGTCGTATCCAAATCCATCCGGGCTACCCGGACTTCTGGGAAAATACGCTTCACATCATCTTCCACCTTTTCTGTTCCGAACCCCCTGTCCTTCAACTCCACTCCTCCACAAGCCGGACACGACCGCGGTACCTGATAAGTGTATCCACAATAATGGCAAGTCAGTTGGTTCAACCCCTTATGGTAAGTCAGGCTCACATCACAGTTCTTGCAACGAGGCACCCAACCGCAGGTATGGCATTCTATCATCGGAGCAAATCCCCGTCGGTTCTGAAAAAGGATGACCTGCTCTTTCCGTTCCAAAGCCTCCCGCATCTGCTGCAACAGCATCGGCGAGAAAGGACCCGTCATCCGCTTTTTACGGGCCAGTTCCTTAATGTCCACCACTTCGATACGGGGCAGACATATCTGACGGTGGCGCTCTGTCAGCTCCACCAACCCGTATTTCCCTTGAAGGGCATTATAATAAGTTTCAATACTTGGAGTGGCCGTTCCCAACAGGGTTTTCGCCCCGAACAGGGAGGCCAGTACGATGGCGGCATTCCGCGCATGATAGCGCGGAGCAGGATCCTGTTGTTTATAGGTTTGTTCGTGTTCCTCATCCACGATGACCAGCCCTAATCGCCGGAAAGGCAGGAATACAGATGAACGGACACCGAGAATTACATCATAATCATGTTCGGACAACTGTTTCCGCCAGATTTCCACCCGTTCCGCATCCGGGAACTTGGAATGATAGATACCTAAATTATCCCCGAAGACCCGTTTCAGCCGTTCGGTAATCTGAGTTGTCAGAGCGATTTCAGGCAGCAGATAAAGCACCTGTTTACCTACGCTCAGGACCTGCTGAATCAAATGAATATAAATTTCCGTCTTTCCACTGGCAGTCACCCCGTGCAACAGACAGACATTTTTCGTATGAAAAGTTGTAAGAATTTGTCGGAAAGCAACTTCCTGTGCTTCACTCAGCGTATGTAGCGCCTGCAAGTCCCGGTCCTCGCGAATCAAACGTCCTACTTCGGCCGTATAGGTTTCAAGCACCCGCTTCTCTACCAGTCCATTCACTACCGCAGCCGAGACGCCGGCCGTCTCCAACAACTGCTTACGCGTAACTTCTTTCGGCAGATTACCGGGAGCAGACCAGGCCGAAAGCTCCAGGTATTTCATCAGCACGGCCAACTGTTTCGGTGCCCGTGCCAACAGGTCCAACTGCTTCCGGAGCATTTCTTCAGAACGCATCCCTTCTGTCAACCGGATACGGGTCTCCACTTTAGGCTTATAGCTGCGTTTCAGTTCCTCTTTTACGCAAATGGCTCCTTTCTCCAGCAAGGACTGGATGACTGGCAGCAACTGACGGATACCACTATTCTTTTCCAGTTGGGTAATACACTGTTCCGTGTCAAGACTCAACACATCCAATATCCGCTGCTCTTTTTCCGGTAACGGCCCGGTGGCCACAAACTCCGGATTATACACCACCAGCGTTTCACTCTCCAGTTTCATCCCCGAAGGCAATGCCGCTTTATAGACATCACCCAATGTACACAAGTAGTACTCCGACAGCCACTTCCAGAACCGGTACTGTCGTTCGAACAGAATCGGATGTTCATCCAGCAGTTCAGCGACTTCTTTGGTTTCATAACCTTCCGGAGCGTCCTCATGTATCCGTGTCACCAATCCCGTATAATATTTCTTCCGACCGAACGGAACGACCACCCGGCATCCGACTAGGACCCGGCCGACCATCTCATCCGGCAATGAATAAGTATATTGTCCGGCAATGGGTAAAGGTACGATGACATCTACATAACACTTCATGCTGCAAAGGTACAAAATAGGAGCCATCACCGGTGGAAACGGATATGATTTTTATAAAGTAAAGATACATTTGCCACATAAAGGCATGAAACTATTTTTTAGTACCAGATGCAATTCTCTCTTTCTGCTTCCAGGCAACAGGCCTCAACCCCAAACTGGCGGCCAGTTCCGGTTCATGCTTGCGTAAATAACTCCGGAACACCTCCGGATGATGACCGAATTCTCTAGCCACATACGAAACCGGACGCGGGTGCTGCCGCAGACTCTCGATAGCCTCAGCATATTTGGCCGCCACTGTCTTCATACGCTGACGCGAACGGGCAATGTTCAGTTCCGCATCCTCGGCTGCAACGATACCCGAACGCTCCAGGACCAGCGCACGGTGCCATTTGTGCAAATAGAACCGGAATCCTTCTGCCGGTACCCCCGTCCGCCGTACGATTTCCTTCATCGTAAGAGCTGTATCACGGAACATGGCCAACGCTTCAGCATATTTCTGTACTGTAGCAGGTAAAGGTTCATACTTCCGGCCATTTCCCAACAACGCTCCCCGCTTCTTCTTGCCGGCCAGCTTGGCCTGCCGGCGGGTTTCCTTCTTCTCCTTCAGCAAAGGCTGATGGTAGAACCGCAAGTGTTGCAAAAAACCGCCTTCTGATACCTTGCATTG
>NZ_KB894656.1 GCF_000374585.1 Phocaeicola barnesiae DSM 18169 = JCM 13652 | reverse complement strand
CAGTACAATATACTCAGTTATGTCAAACGCAATGAGTCATACGAAACTATCGGAGGACTCTTTGCTGAAATTTCAAAGAACTCTGTTGAACTTTCAGTAGCCGAAAAAATTTGGCTGCTGATCGTAGAAGTTATAAACGTCATTGCCGAGGTACTTAACTGTGATGCAATGGTTCTGACAGAACAAGTAATATCAAACGATAAACAAATCAAAGCAGTAAAGCAGGCTTTCGACAGACTGACACCAGCCGCCTGAGGAGCTACACTTTACTTGCGAAACTTAAGTAAATATGCCGCTTTTTATCTGCTTATAAATCAGCTATAAATCCGTCAAAATCCTTAGTATTCCCCTTCTTTTTGAAGATTTTTTCATATAAACGGGTGCGTTTGGATGTGACCGATTGTGGGCTACAATTGAAAATAACGGCAATTGCCTTCGGAGAGATGTTGGTTTTGACCAAATAACAAAGCCGAAGGTCGTCTTTTGAGATTTTCGGATACATTTGACGCAACCGCCCATCGAAGTTGTATGAAACTTTATTGATAGCTATTCGCAGCTCTTCCCATTTATCTTCGGTCACTCTTTTATTGAAATCATATCCGGGATTAGCAAAAAAATGTACAATGGAAGATTGTATCAAGTCTGCCATTTGAATTTCTCGTTCTGTAATTTCCTGCTGTATTTTATATTTCTGCAACTCTGCGATTTCTTTTTGTTGCTTCAGCGTTTGTATCAATTGCTGCTTTGATAAATTCGCTTGTTGCAGTAAATGCTGTAATTCGTTGATTTTTTCTCGATTCTCGGCTAATGTATTTTTCCCATTTTCTACCAATTGTTGAAGTTCCGAGATTTGAATTTCCCTGTTGTTGATGGTTTGCCTGATTTTTTGTTCCTGTAACTCTAAAGCATCTTTTTGTTGTTGTATTTCTAGTACTAACTCTTTATTGGATGATTCTGCTTGCTTTAACTGTTGTTGTAGCAACATCAATTTTTCCTGTTTTTCAGCTAATAGCGTTTGTTTGTTCTGCATCAATTGATGGATACGGGATTCCTGTTCTTTTTGTCTCGAAAAGTCTCGTTTTATCTTTTTGATGTATTGGCAAGAGATTATAAGTAAGAGCATTAAAATTATACCGCCTGTAGTTAAGGCAAGTATTAATCGCCATTTTCGCGTATTTTCTAATTGCAACTTTTGGTTTTCATTTTTAGCTTTTTGATAATTATATTTTTTTAAGCTTTCTGCTTGATTGATTTTTTGGATACTATCGGAACAGAGAGCGGCCAGTCGTTCATATTGAAACGCAGAAGAATTATTTTGTGAAGAATTCAAATCCGCCAATTGTCGGTATATGCTTTTCTGCAAGTATATGTTTTTGTTATACTTGGCTTGAAGAGCCTTTAGAAGATAGTATTTGGCCGAATCTTCTTGTTGCCGGTATAAATAAATACGGGCTATATTATATAGGGTAGTAGCATTTTCCTTTTTGCTTTTTTCGGGTATGTAAGCCAATGCTTTTTCAGAGTCATCGTATCGGTGTAAATCTGCTAGTATGGCTGCCAGTTCCCTCAGTATGGAATATGCCGTAAGTGTATCCTTTGCATTAAAAGCAATCCGGACAGCTTTTTGATAACAAATTTCCATGCTGTCTTTTTGATTTATTTTACTATATAGACGGGCTTTATTACGTAACGCATAAGTAATGCCAATTGTATCTTTTTGCATACAATAATAATCATAGGATTTATTCGCCATTTCAGAAGCCTCTGCCAAAAGGTTTTGATAAGAAAAAACGTACATTTTTTGTTCATAGACTCGTCCTAATAAATCATATTGTTGAGTCTTTTCTCCCAAATCTGCGGCTTCTTGAAAAGCTTTTAAAGCCTCCAACGGTTCATCCAAATCTCGATATATCCTTCCTAGCATATAATAAGCCTCCAGTCGCTTGGTAGCGTCCCCTTGTTTGTTATAATAAATCACGATGGATTTGATGAGGGAGTCTGAAGTTTGCCGCACGTACAGTTTGTCTTCGGCACGCAGGGTCAAAAGCGCATGATACACGCGTGTCTCTTCCGGCTCGTCGGCCATCTGTGAGTCCAGTTGCGAGAGGTAGTAAAGGGCACTGTCGGGACGGGTAGACAGCAGACTGATGGCACGCTGCATGGCTGAAGGATAGGATTTTTCAGCACGCTGGCACGACAGACCTGCGAACAGGACAGACAGAAACAGGAGGGGAACGTAGATGTATTTCATGCGGCTACTCGTTGAACGGTACAAAGATAGCATTTTTTTGATGAGTAAAAACTTTGTTTTTCAAGTTTGATTCTCCTTAACTTTTTTGTATCTTTGAATTTCAAACGTTTTTCCGTTATCCATTAAATATTCATAGTTACATGAAATATCCCATTGGCATACAGAGTTTCGAACGCATCATCGAAGGCGGTTACGTCTATGTCGACAAGACTGAATTAATCTACAGGCTGACCCACGAGAGCAGTATCTGTTTCCTGAGCCGTCCCCGCCGTTTCGGGAAGAGCCTGTTGGTCTCTACGCTGGAGAACTATTATCAGGGCCGTAAGGAGCTGTTCCGCGGTCTGGCCATGGAGCGTCTGGAGAAGGACTGGTATGTCTATCCGGTATTTCATGTGGACTTCAACGGGTCTGATTTTACACGTGAAGGGATATTGGAGGAGCGCCTGGCCGATTATGTCTCTGGATGGGAATCGGGCTATGGCCTTTCTTCCGGAGATGATAAGCATGATCTGGGTGGACGTTTCCTGAAGGTGCTCCGTACCGCCCACGAACAGACGGGGCGCCGTGCCGTAGTGCTGATTGATGAGTACGACAAGCCGATACTGGATGTGCTCGATGTAAACGCCGCGCTGGAAGACCGTCACCGGAACGTACTGAAGGGCTTCTATTCGGTATTCAAGGCTGCCGACCGTCACCTTCAGTTCGTGCTTCTGACGGGTGTGACCAAGTTCTCTCAGGTGAGTGTTTTCAGCGGTTTCAACCAGCCCGATGACATCAGCATGAGCATGGACTACGAGTCTCTTTGCGGCATAACCCAGGAGGAGTTGGACCGTTATTTTGCGGAGCCTGTAGCACGCATGGCTACGGATTACCGTTGTACGGCAGAGGAGATGCGTCAGCGGTTGAAACTGCAGTATGACGGGTATCATTTCAGCGACCGGCTGACGGATATATACAATCCGTTCAGTCTGCTCAATGCTTTCAGCAAGCGCCGCATCTACGATTACTGGTTCAGTTCGGGCACACCGACCTATCTGGTACGGCTGCTTACCCATTTCAGTGAGAACATGAACGAACTGACGGGCAAATATTACCGTCCCGAGGAGTTTATCGACTACAAGGCCGACATGGAACAGCCCCTGCCGATGATTTATCAGAGCGGTTACCTGACCATCAAGGACTATGACATGGATTTTAATACCTTCCTGTTGGATTTTCCGAACAATGAAGTGAAGAACGGATTCCTGACTGTTCTGGCAACGTCGTACCTGAAGCCTTCGGAAGAGACGGGTGGCTGGATCCGTGAGGTAGTCCGTACGTTGAGGGCCGGCAATCCGGAAAAGCTCTGTACGTTGTTCACATCGTTCCTGGCAGGTATACCCTATACGATGCGCCGCAAGGAGGATGAGGCCGAGCGTGAGCGTTATTTCCAGTATACTTTTTATCTGATCATGCGTCTGGTGAGCGTCTATACGGTGTATGTGGAGAAGGTTCAGAGCCAGGGCCGTGTGGACTGTATCGTAGAGACTCCGGAGTATGTCTACATTTTCGAGTTCAAGCTGGACGGTACAGCCTCCGATGCGTTGCGCCAGATAGAGGAGAAGGGTTATGCCCGCGAATACGCTTCCGATAGCCGCAAGTTGTACAGGATAGGTGCCGTCTTTTCTTCCGAGACGGGTACCATCGGCGAGTGGAAGGCGGTCTGTAGCGATAAATAGGAAGGATTACTCTCAGTAGTTTCTTCTTATTTTGGTAACTTTTTATATCTGTAGTCCCGGATTACCAATTTAGAATTACGATATTTATACCGCCGGCAGGCTGTTTCCGTTTATTTTCCGGTAGAGGTCGAGGGCATATACATCGGTCATGCCGGAAATATAGTCGAGTACGGCCTGTATTTTTCCGAACAGGCTGGGCGCATGGATGTCGTACTGGGTGGAAATGCGGTTGATGAGCAGTTGGGAGTAGGCTTTTTCCGGAAAACGGACTGCGTCAATCATGAGGTCTATCAGGGTAGTGATGACCCTGTAACCGGCCAGTTCAATATCGACCACATCCTTGGAACAGTAAATCTTGGCGAAGGCCGTGCGTGAACAGGCTTCGTAGGCCTCCTTGACGGGAGAAGCCATTTGTCTGATGAGCGGACCTTCGAATGTCCCTTCCAGTATTTGCCGTTCGTTTTCTACGAAGATACGGGTACATTCCTTCACCAGCACACCGATGGCCGACGAACGCAGGTAAGCTATCTGTTCGTTCGTGTCGCTTACCAGCCGGCATGTATCCTGAATGTGTTTCAGCCGATCTTCGCTGAAGAAAGCGGCATAAAGGGCTTTGGTTTCGTCGGTGGTAAGAATCTTCAGCTTGTGGGCGTCTTCCAGGTCCATCATCTGGTAGCAGATGTCGTCGGCGGCTTCCACCAGGTAAACCAGCGGATGGCGGGCGTAGCGCAACGGTTCGCCTTCCCGGCTGAGGCATATGATACCCAGTTCTTCTGCTATTTTCCGGTAATCGTTTGTTTCGGTAGTGAAGAAGCCGAATTTCTGTTTGTTTCCGGCCAGACTGGCTGAGTAGGGGTATTTCACGATGGAGGCCAGCGTGGAGTAGGTCAGAACGAAACCGCCGGGTCTGCGTCCGCAGAACTGGTGGGTCAGCAGCCGGAAGGCATTGGCGTTTCCTTCGAAATGAATCAGGTCTTCCCATTCTTCTTCCGAAACCAGCGGGCGCAGGCTCTGTCCTTTCCCTTCGGAGAAATAGGTGCCGATGGCCTGTTCGCCTGAATGTCCGAAGGGCGGATTTCCCAAATCGTGCGCCAGGCACGCTGCCGACACGATGGAACCGATTTCGCTCAGGTGGGTATCGGCCAGTTCCGGATGTAACTGGAGAAGCCGGAGGGCTACCTCGTTGCCGAGCGAACGTCCTACACAGGATACCTCCAGGCTGTGTGTCAGCCGGTTATGGACGAAGATGCTACCCGGAAGCGGAAAAACCTGGGTCTTGTTCTGCAGGCGG
Organism: Phocaeicola barnesiae DSM 18169 = JCM 13652; assembly: GCF_000374585.1. Taxonomy (GTDB): domain Bacteria; phylum Bacteroidota; class Bacteroidia; order Bacteroidales; family Bacteroidaceae; genus Phocaeicola; species Phocaeicola barnesiae. Next base: position 72,203 of record NZ_KB894656.1, on the reverse strand, counting down.
CGGAACGGGGCCGAGAATATCAGCCGGTCATAGTCGCGCTGAAACTCGGTACGGTCGTCCTTTCGGGTATGGTGGTAGGCTTCCAGCCCAAATCGCTTGTTCGAAATCAGTTGTTCCCAGTTCATGGCTTCGGTTGTTATCGGTTATATAGATGCAAAAGTAGGAAAGATTTGCCAAATAATTAAAAGAAGCCGGTCGAAATTATTTCTGAATATCAGAGAATGAGCCGTGTCGTAATTGAAGTGAATGAGTGTTCCAAAAACATCCGTTCGTTTGAATCCATTCGTCCGTTTGTTTTATCTGGAACGTCCGTTCGTTTGGAAGTAAACGTGAGCATGTTTTTAATCCGACTTTTCTTGGGCCTGAAGCCGGAATTTCAGCGTCTCTTTTTATAAAAAATGATAAACACGCATGTAAATCACGCGAAATGTGTAAATTCGCAAATTTGAAAATGGAAAAGGATTAAATGAGCATGAAAATACAGATTATCAATCAATCGAAACACCCGCTACCCCAGTATGCCACTCCGCTTTCTGCCGGAATGGACTTGCGGGCAAACCTGGATGAACCGGTTATTCTGAAACCTTTGCAGCGTTGCTTGGTGCCGACAGGACTTTACATAGCTCTGCCTGCCGGATATGAAGCGCAGGTGCGCCCCCGGAGCGGACTGGCGTTGAAGAAGGGAGTGACAGTACTGAATTCGCCGGGTACCATCGATGCCGATTACCGGGGGGAAATCCGGGTGATTCTGGTCAACCTTTCGTCCGAAGAGTTCGTCATCGAAGACGGGGAGCGGATAGCCCAGATGGTTATTGCACGTCATGAACAGGCCGAATGGGAGGTAGTGGATGTGTTGGATGAGACCGAGCGTGGGGCCGGAGGCTTCGGCCATACCGGTACGGTCTGATAAACGGAAAATTATGAAGAAACTGGTTTATGTATATGTAGCCTGTATGTTGGCATTGCTGGCTGCCTGCGGTACTTCCGGCAGACAGACCGGACGTTCCAAGTCGGTGGCTGCAGTCATGGAGAAAAAAGACACGCTGACATACGAACAACGGCGGAAATACGATTATTATTTTCTGGAAGCTGTCCGTATGAAGCAGAAAGGAGAATACGATGCGGCCTTCGAACTGTATAAGCACTGTCTGGACATCAACCCTAATTCGGCACCGGCACTGTATGAGATTTCGCAGTTCTACATGTTCCTGGGGCAGGAAGACAAGGGAGAGGATGCCTTGAAGCGCGCCGTGCGGGCAAACGACTCGAATTTCTGGTACAAGCAGACATTGGCTGCATATTACCAGCGCAAACGGGATTTGCCGAAAGCGATTGCCGTGTACGAAGACATGGCGACTTTGTTTCCTTCACGGCTGGACCCGTTGATTTCACTGATAGACTTGTACAACCAGACAAAGAGTTATCCGGAAGTAGTGAATACCCTGAACCGCCTGGAGGAACTGGACGGAAAGTCAGAGCAAATCAGTATGGAGAAGTTCCGTATGTATCTGCTGATGGACAATCAGGAGGAGGCTTTCAACGAAATCAAGAGCCTGTCGAACGAATATCCTTACGATATGCGGTATCAGACCATTCTGGGCGATGTGTACCTGAACAATGACAAGCTGCAGGAGGCATACGATACGTATCAGCATATCCTGAAGGAAGAACCGGGTTATGCACCGGCTTTGCTGTCGATGGCTTCCTATTATCAGAAGATGGGGCAGGACAGTCTGTATCGCCTGCAGCTGGACACCATTCTGCTGAATGACGATGTGGAATCGGATACGAAGATGAGTATCATGCGTCAGCTTATCCTTCAGTCGGAACAGACCACGAAGGACAGCACACAGATTGTATCACTTTTCCGTCAGATTCTGGAACGTCCGCAACAGAATGCCGATTTGGCCATGCTGTGCGCGCAGTACCTGATTACCAAGAATATGGAAAAGGAATCGGTACCGGTACTGAACCAAGTGCTTGCCTTGGATCCGGAAAACAAGCCGGCTCGTCTGCAGTTGTTGAGCTATGCCATCCGTGACAATGATTTGGATGAAGTGATTCGGGTTGCTCTGCCGGCGCTTCAGTATTCGCCCGAAGCCATGGAATTCTATTATTACCTGGGAATCGCTTATTATCAGAAGGAAGAGAGCGACAAGGCACTGGATGTTTTCATCAAAGGGATAGGGCAGGTGAACGAAAAGACAGACAAGCAGCTGGTGTCCGACCTGTATGCCATTATCGGAGATATTTACAGCAGTAAAGAATTGTCTGACAAGGCTTATGCCGCTTACGATTCGTCCTTGGTCTACAATCCGGACAATATCGGAACCCTGAATAATTATGCCTATTTCCTGTCTGTAGACCGGAAGCATCTGGACAAAGCGGAAGAAATGAGCTATCGGACGGTCAAGGCTGAACCGGAGAATGCTACTTATCTGGATACGTATGCCTGGATTCTGTTTGAAAAAGGAAAGTATACTGAGGCGCGTATCTATATAGACCAGGCTTTGAAGAACGGTGGAGACAGCAGCCAGGTGATTGTGGAACACGGTGGAGACATCTATTATATGGTGGGCGACCGTGACAAGGCGTTGGAATACTGGAAGAAGGCCGATGCCATGGGTAGTACCCCTGAAGACGGTTCTACTCCCCGCACTCCGGAAGAATTGAAACGCTTGAAACGGAAAATCGCATTAAAGAAATACATCGCAGAATGAAACGGAACCTATTCTTTTATCTTTTGGCAGGCTTTGTTGCCTTGCTGGTCGCTTCTTGCTCTTCTACCCGACGTATGCAGAAGACTCCCATGATAGGAGGACTGACAGGTACGGATTATATGGAGAAGGTCATCGAGTGGGCTCCCCGTTGGCAGTGTGTGACGGGGAAAGTAGCCTTGAACCTGAATACGGGAAAGAGTGCGAACAAGGTAAGTGCTACTCTGCGTATCAAACGGGGGGATGTTATCCAGCTTTCGGTAGCGCCATTGCTGGGTATCGAAGTGGCCCGGATGGAGATTACACCGGAGGGGATTCTGGTGGTAGACCGGATGAACAAACGGTATGTACGTGAGTCGTTCGGCGCCATCAGTGAACTGGCTCATGTGGATTTGAATTTCAACATGTTGCAGTCGTTGTTCCTGAACGAACTGTTTTTACCCCGCAAGACGCAGCTGTCGGTGGCTGATGCTTCGGATTTCACAGTGATTCAGGACGGTACGCTGGCTTGTCTGGAGCCGAAATCGGGAAGGATATTGTCCTGTCGCTTTTGGACGACGGCAGACCAGGGTTTGCTGGAGAAGACCCGTATCGGTGTGAAGGGCTCAGCTTATGGACTGGACTGGGCATACAGTGATTTCGGCGCATTGGACGGGAAGAATTTTCCGCAGCACATGCTGGTGAATGTATTGGGGACCGATAAACCGATATCGCTGGATATGAAATTTTCCCGGTTGTCGGTCAACAGTGATTGGGAGACCCGTACGGAACTGTCTTCCCGTTATCAGCGTATTGAATTGGCAGAACTGTTGAAAATGTTGTTGAAATTATGAAACGGATTGTCGGTTTGCTGGTTGTGTTAGGTGTAGGGCTGATGCCGCTTCGGGCACAGACTACCCGTGCTATCCGTCAGTTGGAGCAACAACGGAACGAGCTGAAAGAGCAGATTGCTGCTTCCGAGACGTTGTTGCAGTCTACCAAGAAAGACGTGAAGAGCCAGTTGGCCGACTTGGCATTGATTACCGGGCAGATAGACGAACGGCAGAAGTATCTGAATACGATTGAGAGCGATGTGCAGACCATTCAGCAGGAAGTGGACCGTCTGCAGGTGGAACTCTCGCACTTGGAAACAGAATTGGCTGACAAGAAAGCGAAGTATGAGCGGTCGGTGAAATACATGTACCGTAACAAGTCTATCCAGGAGAAGCTGATGTTCATCTTCTCGGCCGAAAATTTGACTCAGATGTACCGACGGATGCGCTATGTACGTGAATATGCCGATTTTCAGCGTCTGCAGGGAATTCAGGTCCAACGGAAACAGCAGCAGGTGACGGCCAAGCAGCGTACCCTGGTGGCCAGTCGGAAAGCAAAAGAGGAGTTGTTGGCACAAGGAGAGGCTGAAAAACAGAAATTGCAGGAGCAGGAACAGCAGCGGAAGACACTGGTGGCTTCATTGCAGAAAAAACAGCGCAGCCTTCAGAGTGAGTTGAACAAGCAACGTAAATCGGCAAACAAACTGAATGCTCAGATTGACAGACTGATAGAAATTGAAATAGAAAAAGCCCGGAAACGTGAGGAGGAACGGAAAGCAGCCGAAGCCAGACGCTTGGCAGAGGAGAAAAGACTTGCCGAAGCTCGTGCAGCCGAAGCCAGACGTAAAGAAGCGGCTCGTACAGAAACATCGGGAAGCAAGGAAGAAGATGCAGTTATTACTCCTGCGACTCCGAAAATGGATGCCTATAAGGTGGATTCGGATGACCGTACACTGGTTTCCTCTTTCGAAAAAAACCGTGGAGCCTTGCCGGTGCCTATTACAGGACCTTATGTCATCGTAGGGCATTATGGACAGTACGATGTGCCAGGTCTTCGGAATGTACGGTTGGATAATAAAGGTATTGATATCAAGGGACAGGCAGGAGCCAATGCGCGTGCCATTTTCGACGGTGAAGTATCGGCTATTTTCCAGTATAACGGATTGACTAATGTATTGGTCCGTCACGGGAATTATATTTCAGTATATTGTAACCTGCAGTCTGTACAGGTACAGAAAGGAAGTAAGATACATACCCGGGATATCATCGGAAAGATTCATACGAACGCCGAAGGAAATACTATTCTGCACTTCCAGTTGCGGAAAGAAACGGCCAAGCTGAATCCGGAAGTCTGGATTCGGCGTTAAAGAAAAAACAGGAACAGCCGCAGGATGCTCTGAGAATGACATCTTGCGGCTGTTTTGTGTCTGAAAGCGGACTGAATCAGATAACCAGTCCGTCCAGTATCTGGATATAGAGGTCTATCGCTTCAGTAATTTCCTGAATCATTACGTATTCGTCGGCTGTATGTGAACGGGATGATTTTCCCGGTCCTATTTTAACTGACGGGAAGTTCATTAGTGCCTGGTCCGACAGGGTAGGCGAACCGAACGCCACTCTTCCTAAAGAAACGGTACGCTGGATAAAAGGATGGTCCAGAGGTATGCTGGAAGAGTTCAACCGGAATGAACGGGCCTTGACTTCGCAGTTTATGTGGCGGCTTATTTCTTCAAACAGTTCTTGGTTGGAATAGCATTCATTGCTCCGGATGTCTACTACGGCAGTACAAGTGTCTGGAATGACATTGTGCTGTGTACCGGCATTGATTTGCGTCACGGTCATCTTGACTGGTCCCAGCAGGGGAGATACGTTGGGGAACTGGTGGCTTTGGAACCATTGGATATCCGGCAGAATTTTGTAGATGGCATTCTCTCCTTCGTTGCGGGCGGCATGACCCGATTTGCCGTGTGCTGTCACATCCAGCACCATCAGTCCTTTTTCGGCTACGGCCGGATGCATTTCGGTAGGTTCACCTACAATTCCTAAGGCAATGGGAGGGAGTTGCGGCAATACACTCTCAATACCGTTCTTCCCCGATACCTCCTCTTCACAGGAAGCCAGAAAAATCAGGTTGTATGCCTGTTCGGTCGTACTCAGGTAGCGGTATGCCTGAAACAATGAAACGACACTGGCCCCTGCATCGTTACTGCCCAATCCGTACAGTTTTCCGTTGTCCTGCTTCGGGGTGAACGGATGCTTGCGCCATCCGTTTACCGGTTTTACGGTGTCAATGTGCGAATTGAGCAAGATAGTCGGCTTGTTGGTGTCGAACATGGGACTGATGCACCAGATGTTGTTTCCGGAACGTCCGGTCATGATTCCTGATTCCTCGATATAGTTCTGAAGGAAATCGGCAGCTGCTTCTTCTTCCCGGCTGATAGAAGGTATTCCGATAAGTGCCTGGAGTAATGTCAGCGCCTCTGAAGTATAGTAACCTAAATCCACCATATAATATTGTCCTTTTATTTGCACAAAGATAATTTATTTTCGAATAAATTCCTGCTTTTGGCTGTTAGAATGTAAATGTTTCTGTAAAGAATTTGGGAGTGACTGGCGGATGGCCTATGGGGGCCTGTGAAATTAAGGGAGGGTTTTTCGACGTAATTCTAAATAAAATGATATATTTGCAATCAGATTAAAACGATTGATAATGAACAATTCTTGTTTGTCCCGGCTTATTCCGCTTCAAGCAGATAAATACGGGGATAAAGTTGCCTTAAAATACCGTGACTATACACAGTCTCTTTGGATTCCGGTGACGTGGAACCAATTTGCAGAAAATGTGAATGCTGTATCGAATGCATTGATGGCATTAGGGGTTGAAGTGCAGGAGAATATCGGTGTGTTCTCGCAGAACAAGCCGGAATGTCTGTATGTGGATTTCGGCGCTTTTGCCATACGCGGCGTGACGGTGCCTCTGTATGCGACGAGTTCAGAAGCACAGGTGCATTATATTCTGGAGGATGCTTCGATACATTATCTGTTCGTGGGTGAACAATATCAGTACGATGTCGCTTATCGGGTGCAGAATCTGTGCAATACACTGAAACAGATTATTATCTTCGATTCAGCGGTACAACGTTCGCCGAACGACCAGAATTCCATTTATTTCTCGGAGTTTTTGGAATCAGGTAAGGATAGAATGCATCAAGAGGCCATTGACAAGCGTACTGCTGACTCCTCATCCGACGATTTGGCGAATATCCTGTATACATCGGGTACAACCGGTGAGGCCAAAGGGGTGATGTTGCATCACTCGTGTTACGAAGCTGCTTTCAAAGGACATGATTTACGCTTGAAGACATTGACAGAGGATGATGTCATCATGAATTTCCTGCCATTTACCCATATTTTTGAGCGGGCGTGGTCTTTCTATTGTCTGAATAAAGGTTGTACCTTGTGTATTAATCTGCGTCCTCAGGATATACAGATGACAATCAAAGAAATACGTCCTACAGCAATGTGTAGTGTCCCGCGTTTCTGGGAAAAGGTCTATGCCGGCGCGATGGAAAAGATCCATACGAGTAACGGGCTGAAAAAGGCTTTGATGCTGGATGCCTTGAAAGTGGGTAAGGAACATAATGTGGACTACCTGATGAATGGTAAGACTCCGCCTCCGTTCCTGCATATGAAATACAGGTTTTATGAAAAGACCATTTACAGCTTGTTGAAGAAGACCATCGGTATTGAAAACGGTAACTTCTTCCCTACAGCCGGTGCGGCTATTCCGGAAAAAGTAGAGGAATTTGTGCATTCGGTGGGCATCGACATGATAGGTGGCTACGGACTGACGGAAAGTACGGCTACGGTATCTTGCGAATGGAAGGAAGATTTCTGTATCGGTTCGGTAGGACGGGTATTGCCGGGAGTAGAGGTGAAGATCGGTGAGAACAATGAGATTCTGCTTCGTGGCGGAACCATCACCAAAGGGTATTATAAAAAGGAAGCCATCACTAAGCAGGCATTTACAGAGGACGGATGGTTCCGTACCGGTGATGCCGGATATTTCAAGGACGGTTTCCTGTATCTGACGGACCGTATCAAGGACTTGTTCAAGACATCCAACGGAAAGTATATCGCTCCGCAGGCTATTGAGACCAAAATGGTAGTAGATCGCTACATTGACCAGATTTCTATCATAGCCGACCAGCGGAAATATGTTTCGGCCTTGATTGTGCCTGAATATTCTCAGGTAGAGAAATATGCCCGCAATCACGGTATTTCATTTAAGGACCGGAAGGAATTGTTGGAAAATCCGGAAATTATCCGGTTGTTCCAAGCCCGTATCGATACGTTGCAGCAACAGTTTGCCCATTATGAACAAATCAAACGGTTTACGCTGTTGCAGGAGCCGTTCAGCATGGAGCGGGGAGAATTGACCAATACCCTGAAGATTAAGCGCTCGGTATTGCTCAAGAATTATGCAAAAGAAATTGAAAAAATGTACGAAGAATAAAAAACGGGTCCGATTCTCTGAAAATCATCACTTATCGAGGAAGTGAGAGACAGAAAATCGGACCTGTTTCTTCCTGAATACCCGCTTTTTTGTTAATTTTGCCACCTCAAACGAATTTAAGTTTTCAACATGATTACAATAGAACAACTCAAGGACGTAAAAGAACGTACTGCGGCACTTTATCGTTACCTGGACATCGAGAACAAGAAGGTTCAGGTAGAAGAAGAGCAGCTCCGTACGCAGGCTCCCGGTTTTTGGGACGATGCGAAGAAAGCAGAAGCTCAGATGAAGAAGGTGAAGGGCTTGCAGAGCTGGATTGAAGGATACAATGAAGTGAAGACATTGGCGGATGAACTGGAACTGGCATTCGACTTCTATAAAGATGAACTGGTGACAGAGGCTGAAGTGGATGAAGCCTACGCCAAGGCTATCCAGGCTGTGGAGGCACTCGAACTGAAGAACATGCTGCGCTCCGAGGCCGACCAGATGGACTGTGTATTGAAAATCAACTCTGGAGCCGGAGGTACGGAAAGTCAGGACTGGTCTTCCATGTTGATGCGTATGTATATGCGTTGGGCAGAAAGCAACGGTTATAAGCTGTCTGTAGCCAACCTGCAGGAAGGCGATGAAGCCGGAATCAAGACTGTAACGATGAATATCGAAGGAGCATACGCTTATGGTTACCTGAAGGGGGAAAACGGTGTGCACCGTCTGGTACGTGTCTCTCCTTACAATGCACAAGGAAAACGTATGACTTCATTTGCTTCTGTATTCGTTACTCCGTTGGTAGACGATTCTATTGAGGTGACTGTAGAACCAGCCCGCTTGTCTTGGGATACTTTCCGAAGCGGGGGTGCCGGTGGTCAGAACGTAAATAAAGTAGAATCAGGAGTTCGTTTGCGTTATCAGTACAAGGACCCGTATACGGGAGAAGAAGAAGAAATCCTGATTGAAAATACCGAGACACGTGACCAGCCGAAGAACAAGGAAAATGCCATGCGTCAGTTGCGTTCTATCTTGTACGACAAGGAACTGAAGCACCGTATGGAGGAACAGGCAAAGGTAGAAGCCGGAAAGAAGAAAATCGAATGGGGCTCACAGATCCGTAGCTACGTGTTCGATGACCGCCGGGTGAAGGACCATCGTACCAACTTCCAGACATCCGATGTGAACGGAGTGATGGACGGTAAGATTGACGGTTTCATTAAGGCGTATCTGATGGAATTTTCAGACAGCGAAGACTAAAAAAAGTTTTTTTATTTGCTTTCTCTCAGATTTATTGTATTTTTGGACGATCTTCAATCTTAAATATAAGAAACTATGGGAAAGAGTAATAATCTCAAGAGGCAAAATTACAGCAAACGGGAAGAAGAAAAGGCGAACCGCCTGTTCAAATCGATTTGTATTGCTTTGCTGTTGTTGGCTGCTCTGATTATTGTAGGGTATGCGTTAGCTTCCTGAGTAGAAAAGAATGTTAAGTCGAGGCATTGCCATCCGCGGATGCAAGAGAGGAGTTTGTACCTGCTTGTTGTTCCTTCGGTGTGGCAATGCTTTTTTTGTGGAATAAGGTTTAATTATGGCGCAGGAAATAGAACGGAAATTTCTGGTAAAGGATGATTCTTACCGGAAGATGGCAGATAGCAGCAGTCGTATTCGCCAGGGCTATATCTGCAGTATACGTGGACGGACAGTCCGTGTGAGAATACGTGATGCGAAAGGTTATCTCACCATAAAAGGCCCATCCAATGCATCCGGAACCAGCCGGTATGAATGGGAACACGAGTTGCCCTTGGATGAAGCAGAAGAACTGATGCGGTTGTGCGAACCGGGTATGATTGATAAGACCCGTTATCTGGTGAAGGTAGGAAACCACACCTTTGAAGTAGATGAATTCTATGGCGACAATGAAGGGCTGGTAGTGGCGGAAGTGGAACTCAAATCGGAGGATGAGGCTTTCGAACGTCCGGATTTTTTGGGAGAAGAGGTGACCGGACAGGTGAAGTATTACAACTCTTTTTTGATGAAAGTTCCCTACAACCGCTGGAAAAATGACCCTGAAATCGGTTAAAACGGGTTTTTGACCCCCTTTCAACTGTTATTTTAAGGGGTAAAATCTATCATTGATAGTTTCACCCCCATAGGATAACGGGTTTTGGGCGGTGCTCTCATGCTTTTGTCTGTAATATTGCAGAGACTAAACAAAAAAGAATTTTAATCTCGAAAACAGACCATTATGAGAACAGCTAATTTTGCTCAGAACCTGCTTAGTTTGCAGCCCGAACTGCTGAACTTTGCGTACAAGCTTACAGCAGACCACGAGGAGGCAAACGACCTTCTTCAAGAGACTTCACTGAAGGCTTTGGACAATGAAGATAGATATACAGATGAAACCAATTTCAAAGGATGGATTTATACCATCATGCGGAATATTTTCATCAACAACTACCGGAAAACTTTACGTGACCAGACTTATGTAGATACAACCGATAACCAGTACTTCCTGAATCAAGGAATCGACATCGAAGTGGATTCTACAGAAGTGGCATACGATTTGAAGGAAATCCGCCACATTGTAAATGGACTCTCAAAAGAATACCGTGTACCATTTGCCATGTATGTGTCAGGGTTCAAATACCGTGAGATTGCTGACCGCTTAGGCTTGCCGTTGGGTACAGTAAAGAGCCGTATCTACATTACACGTCAGAAACTGCAACAAGATTTGAAGGACTTCCGCTAACAAAAGGACTTCTGTTAATAAAATGATATAACTCTCTATTTTTAAAATTATAGTTTGGGGGCACCGGATGCTGTGAAGTATCCGGTGTCTTTGCGTTTATTTATCTGTAGACTTCCGTTTGAGGTATCTCCATACCAGGAAACGGTAGATGTAATGACACGCCGGAATAGATGCCAATGCACCTACAGAGTTGGCCAGGAAGTCCAGCCAGTCACCGCTACGCATGTCCGTGCAGTTTTCTTGTAGGATTTCTATAAGCCCGCTAATTAGAATAGGGAGTAGCACGGCTCCAGGTATTATCCGTTTCCAGCGGATGGAAGAATGCGACCATAGATATTCTATCCAAATCATGCTGCTGAATCCGAAGTACATGCAGAAGTGTACAAGTTTGTCGAGATTAGGAATTTCGTTCAAATCTGTCTTCGGTGGCGTGAAAAAGGACAAATAGCAGATAATTGCTAGGATAATGAGCGATATCGGATAATGTTTGATATAATATAGCATATTTTATGTTGTTTCTGATGGGCAAAGATATAAAAAGATTGTATTTTTGTGGGCTGTAAAGAGTAAAATTGTAACTAAAACGAGGTAATTTATGAAGAATAGTGAAGGACGTGTGAATTTTGGAAGTAGACTGGGCGCGATTTTGGCTGCTGCCGGGTCGGCAGTAGGATTGGGCAACGTGTGGCGTTTCCCGTATGAGACCGGAAATCACGGAGGTGCTGCTTTCATTCTGATATATGTCGGGTTGGTTTTTCTGTTCGGACTTCCCATCATGATAGCGGAATTTACTATAGGAAGGCGTGCGAAGGCCAGTACCGGTGAGGCGTATAGGGTGTTGGCACCTGGAACCCAATGGAAATGGGTCGGTTATTTAGGAGTGCTGACAGGTTTCTTGATTTTGGGATATTATTCGGTCGTTTCCGGGTGGACGTTGGAATACATTTATCAGGCTCTGACCGGTGGATTGGCCGATAAAACGCCTGCCGGATACATCCAGATGTTCGATGATTTTTCGGCCGGTTCGTTCCGCCCGTTGTTGTGGCTGGCTGTTTTCCTGTTCATCACTCATTATGTTGTGGCGAAAGGGGTGAAGGACGGTATTGAACGTTCTGCCAAGATTCTGATGCCGGCCTTGTTTGTACTGGTAGTCATTTTAGCCTGCTGTTCGGTTTCTTTGCCGGGGGCAGAAAAGGGAATCAGCTTCTTGTTGAAGCCGGATTTCAGTAAGGTGACGGCCGATGTATTCTTAGGTGCGATGGGGCAGGCTTTCTTTTCATTGAGCCTGGGCATGGGTTGCCTTTCTACCTATGCGTCTTATTTCGGCCCGAATACACGTCTGGGAGCAACTGCCATGAGTGTGGGATTGATTGATACGTTTGTGGCTATCTTGTCTGGCCTGATAATTTTTCCGGCTGCTTTTGCGGTAGGTATCAATCCTGATGCAGGTCCCTCTCTGATATTCATTACCCTGCCGAATGTTTTCCAACAGGCGTTTGCGGGAATTCCGGTAATGGCTGTGCTGTGCTCGGTTGCTTTCTACGTACTGTTGGCTTTGGCAGCTTTGACTTCTACCATTTCTCTGCACGAAGTGTCTACGGCTTTTCTGTGTGAGAAGTTCGGGTTTACACGTGGACGTGCGGCTACACTGGTAACATCCGGCTGTGTGATAGTCGGTGTCGTCTCTTCATTGTCTTTGGGTGTCTGGAAGCATTTCACTATCGGCGGACTGGAGATATTCAGTGCTTTGGATTTTCTGACGGCCAAGATTATGCTTCCTACAGGAGCCATGCTGTCGGCTATCTTTGTGGGATGGGTACTCGACCGTAAGCTGGTGCGGGATGAAGTGACCAACTACGGCCAATTGAGAGGAAGTTATTATCCGGTTTATATCAATGTGTTGCGTTTTGTCGCTCCTATTGGAATAGCCGTGATTTTCTTGAATGAATTGGGCTTGTTGGGATAGAAAAACAAAGAATCGATGTGGAATGATTTTTTCTATTATACCCGTTCGGAACGGAGGATTATCTGCCTGCTTCTGTTTTTATTCGTACTTTTAGGAGGTATAGGTACTTTTCTTTTCTGGAGGAACGGCCAGTCTGAAATGCCTGTATGTCACGAAATGGCCATCGATTCTTTTTTGCAACAGGTCCAGGATTACGAAGAAAAACGTGTTTACCGGGCAAAACCTTCTTATCGGAAAGAATCGGCTGTAACAGTTGTCTTACAGCCTTTCGACCCGAATACAGCCGATTCACTCCAGTTGCGTTCGCTGGGAATACCCGGTAATGTCGTCCGGAATATCCTCCGTTATCGAGCCAAAGGGGGGGTATTTCGTTCCGAGGAGTCTTTTGCCCGGATTTATGGATTGGATTCGGAACTTTTTCAACAGTTGAGGTCTTATTTACTCCTCCCTCAACCCGAAACAGCCCGCAAGGCCGTAGACTCATTTGCTCAAAGAGATACGCTTGTTCCCATGAAATTGCCGGTAGGAAGTGTTGTAGAACTGAATACGGCTGATACGACTTTATTGAAACAGGTTCCAGGCATCGGAAGCGGTAGGGCACGGATGATTGTGGCTTATCGTCGGCAGTTAGGTGGCTTTGTCCGGACCGAGCAGTTGAATGAACTGTCGCATTGGCCGGATTCATTGAATCGTTGGTTCCGGTGTGATGTTTCGTTTATTGAACAGATTCCGGTGAATCGGGCCGGACTGGACCGTTTGCGTAATCATCCTTACATGGATTTCTATAAGGCTAAAGCTATTCTGGAGTACCGACGGAAGCGGGGGAAAATAAAAGGTCTTTCCCAGCTTTCCTTGTTTCAGGAGTTTACTGAGAAAGACCTTGAACGTTTGTCTCCTTATCTGTCGTTCGAATAGCGAATGCATTACGGATGGCTATATCCGGCAGCTTCGGCTATCTTGAACGGGATTTCTGTATTGTCGATACGGCCTTGGAACAAATCTGCTCCTGCACCGATGGCGAACACCGGAACATAACCGGCTGAATGTCCGCCGCTGGTCCAACCTACCAAAGCGATTTCGTTCAGGATACGCTTAGCTTCCGAAGCGATGGGTTCGTCCTGAGCATATTCACTCTTTTCCAGTTTGACTTCCTGATTCTGGAAGCTCTTTTCATAAACAGCTTTCAAACGGGCTTCTTGTTTTTCGTTCAGTTTGACAGTGTCCCAGAATCCGAAATTTTCTTTCAAAGCTTTCTGGATGCTTTCCCAGGATACCTGATTCTTTGTTTCCATACGCAGGTTGTTGACAATCCGTGTAAATCCTTGTTCACTGACTTTCTGGTTTTTCAGCACTTGCAGATTCAGTTCGTAAGGACCTGTACCCAGTACGATACCACCAGTTTCATGGTCGGCAGTGATGACTATCAGGGTTTCATCCGGGTGCTGCATGTAAAATTCGTAAGCTACTTTGATGGCATTGTCGAAATCTTCTACTTCGTGGAATGCGGTTGCTGCATCGTTACTGTGGCAGGCCCAGTCAATCTTTCCACCTTCTACCATCAGGAAAAATCCTTTGGACATGTCTTTTGAAAGGAAGTTCAAGGCAGAACGGGTAATATCCTGTAGTGTCAGGTCGTTTTTCTGACGGTCAATGGCATACGGGATGGAATAGCGGTCCTTTTCAGAAGCTGCTTCCGACTGGAACAGGATGAGTTTATCGGCTTTTTTGCTCTTTTTCTGATAGTCTTTGTAGCCACGGGCAATGGCGTATCCGTTCTTGGCGGCTAAATCATACAGGTTCTCGGTGTCTTTGCCCGATTTGTCTACCGGTTCCAGGAAATCAGAACCGGCGTAAAAGTCGAAACCTGTCCGGTAAAGGTCTTTACCGATGCTGTAATAGCTGCTACGGCCGGCAACATGTGCATAGAAGGCGGCTGGGGTAGCGTGGTCTACACTTACACTGGTAGCGATACCTACCTTGTGTCCGGCTTCTTTCGCCCATACAGCTACGCTGTTAACCGGAGTTTCCAAATCTTTCAGTACACCGATGGCTCCGTTTTTGGTCTTGTTGCCGGTCGCCAGTGCAGTACCGGCTGCTGCAGAATCGGTTACGCCGTTTGTGGCTGAGAAAGTGGTCGATACTGTAGCATAAGGGAACTGTGTGAACTGCAACGGGATGATTCCGATTTTTCCGTTCAGTTCTCCCCGGTAGAGTTCTGTCCCTTGTACTTGGTTAACACCCATACCGTCTCCGATGAAATAGAAGACATACTTGGCCTGCTGGGCAAATGAATAATAAGTGGCCAGCAGAATGAATACGAATAAAAATGAAACTTTCTTCATGGATGAATCAGTAAAAAGTTAAATGTTTTGACGCAAAAATAGGGAAAAGTTATTTTCTAGTGATGCGAACTTCGAAAAAAAACATGTTTAAGTGGAAGTTTCTTGATGAGGTGGCGTTTCCCTTATTACAGATTCATTAATTTTAAAATTTCTAATACATGAAAAAAATGATGTTATTGGCAGGAGTCTGCTGTCTGTTGGCAGCCTGTCAGAGTAAGGAGGAATTGCAAGAGGTAAATCCAGAAAGTAATGCACCGATGTTTTTGGAGGCATCCATCGCTTCAGGGGGAGTAACGAGTCGAACCACCACTTCCGAACAAGGGGTATCCAACTTTGAATTGACAGACCGGATTGGTCTTTTCCAACCGGATGAAGATGAAGCTTCCTGTTGGGAGTTTGAAGAAAGCGGATGGACTACAGAAACGGCAATGAATTGGGAAAATAAAGTGGAAGATTTTCATTTCTGTGCTTTCTATCCTTATGAGGAAACGGCTACCCGTTCGTCAGTGCCTATGCCGGATTTGACAGCACAGACCGGTGAACTGGAGCGTATCGGTACGTTTGATTTCCTGGCAGGGCACTGTACGATGTCTTATGCCGATGCTGCCGGAGTGGTCTCTTTTACAGAAGACAATGCCTTCCACCATGTATATGCTATGCTGAAAATTGTGGTGAACAAGAGCAGTGCGGAAGATGAGCTGACTATCCATAAGGTGAGTTATGAAGGACAGGACATTGTAACTAGCCAGACTTATAGTTTTGGAAGCAGTTTTGCGGAAGACCGTTTGATATCAGGTTCTCCGTCTACGTCCGTGCTGACATTGACTCCGGAGGCAGTAGTCAGTGGAGAGAGTTATACATTTGTGGTGTTGATTAATCCGGTCACTTTATCGTCTTCCTTGAAATTGAGTTTTGATTATACCCGAAACGGTATTCGTTACACGGCTTCTACCGAGAATTTGGTATCAGAGTATGCGGGCGGTAAACTTTATACCTATACGATACGGCTGAAAAAAGAAAATATTCTGATAGAAGGCAATAGTATCGGTAACTGGGAAAGTCAGGTGGGAGATGATATCTGGATAGATGAGAACCATACTCCCGAGGAAATGGATTGATTCCATATCCGGATATATGATAAAGGATGCAGATGGGGATACCGCTGCATCCTTTTTTTGTCTATGCTTGTCGGGTTGTCCGGAAAAATACCGATGATTTCCGGAAAAACCTATAACTTTGCAGAATTTTAAGGAACATATCAATTACCTAAATATCGAAAAGCAATGAAAGCATTGAAGGAGCGTATCCTACGCGATGGAAAATGCTTTGAGGGAGGAATCCTCAAAGTCGACAATTTTATCAATCATCAGATGGACCCGATTCTGATGAAATCAATGGCTGTAGAATTTGTCCGCCGTTTTGCCAGTACCAGGATTAATAAGGTGATGACAATCGAGGCGAGCGGGATAGCTCCGGCTATCATGGTGGGCTATCTGTTGGAATTACCGGTAGTCTTTGCCAAGAAAAAGGTTCCCAGTACCATGGAGAACATGTTGACTACAAAGGTGTATTCCTTTACCAAAGACCGTACCTATGATGTGTGTGTCAGCCGTGATTACCTTTGTCCGGGTGATAAGGTGTTGTTTATCGATGACTTCCTGGCCAACGGTAATGCTGCCAAGGGAGTGATTGATTTGGTAAAACAAGCTGGAGCGGAACTGGTAGGAATGGGTTTCCTGATTGAAAAGTCATTCCAGCACGGAGGCGATTACTTGCGTGAGCAAGGTATTCATGTAGAGTCTTTGGCTATCATTGAAAGTTTGGATAACTGTGAGATTCGTATCAAGGAATAAAGGATGGGAAAAGAAGATACAATAGTCCGGGGAGCCGGACTGATTTATGGGCTGAATGACCGCCCACCGTTGAAGGAGACTGTCTTTGCAGCACTCCAGCATTTGTTGGCTATCTTTGTGGCCATTATTACACCTCCGTTGATTATTGCTGGTGCCTTGAAACTCGATTTGGAGTCTACCGGTTTCTTGGTTTCCATGTCCTTGTTCGCATCGGGAGTCTCTACATTCATCCAATGTCGTCGGATAGGACCTGTAGGTTGCGGGCTGTTGTGTATCCAGGGAACCAGCTTTTCGTTCATCGGTCCCATTATTTCGGCTGGTTTGACGGGAGGATTGAGTGCCGTTTTCGGGGCAACCATCATGGCATCCTCGGTGGAGATGCTTATCAGTCGGGTGTTGAAATATACCCGTAAGGTAATTACGCCACTGGTTTCAGGAATTGTGGTGACACTGATAGGTATGAGCCTGATTAAAGTTGGAATTTCCGCTTGTGGCGGTGGCGCGTCCGCTCAGGCCGACGGTAGTTTCGGCTCTTTTCATCATGTCGGGCTGGCTGCTTTGGTGCTGATCTTGATTATTTTCTTTAACCGCAGTTCCAACCGCTATCTGCGCATGAGTTCTATTGTTATCGGACTGATGGTCGGGTATGTACTGGCGTGGATATTGGGGATGGTTGATTTATCGGCAGTTCAGAATTACGGTGGCTTCAATATCCCTGTTCCTTTCCGTTACGGCATTTCGTTCGACCTTTCGGCCATCATCGGATTAGGACTGGTGTATCTGATTACAGCCATCGAGGCTTATGGTGACATTACAGCCAATTCTTTGATTTCGGGCGAGCCGGTAGAAGGAGAGGTTTTTGTGAAGCGTGCTTCCGGAGGAATTCTGGCCGATGGATTCAATTCCATGTTGGCCGGTATTTTCAATTCTTTCCCGAATTCCATCTTTGCCCAGAATAATGGAATGATACAGTTGACTGGGGTGGCCAGTCGTTATGTCGGTTATTTCATTGCCGGTTTTCTGATTCTGTTGGGCTTGTTCCCGGCAGTAGGTTTGGTTTTCTCGCTGATGCCTGAACCTGTATTGGGAGGGGCTACCTTGCTGATGTTCGGAACCGTAGCGGCGGCAGGTATCCGTATTATTGCTGCGCAGAACATCAACCGTAAGGCTACGTTGGTGATGGCATTGAGCTTCTCTTTCGGATTGAGTGTAGAACTGGTACCTGAAATTCTGTGTCAGTTGCCTGAGACTGTCCGGAATATCTTTTCATCCGGTATCACGACCGGTGGATTGACAGCCATCATTTCGAATCTGCTGATCCGTATCAAGGAAGACTGATATATACCTCAAATATAAGAATAGCGGGCTTTGCAGGAATAGATTCTTGCAAAGCCCGCTATGGTTTCAGAAGTTTCCGTTGATTACCAGAACTTGTTCAACTCCTGATTATATTCAAAGCCGGCAGCTTTCAGGTTGTTTACAATTTCTTCTTTGCTGACATTCAGGTCAGAACAAAGGGCATCGAGCGATGGATAGAAGTCACGCAGTTTCATGTTGATGAGGCTGTACAGCATCATCGGGTCTTTAGGTAATTCCATAATTTTTTCTCAAAAAACGTTTCTTTCTTTTTGCGGCGCAAAGTTACTACAAAAAAGTGAAATGCGGAAAGATATAGTGATAGAATTGAGTTACAAGGGTTTTGGTTGAAGTGGCGATAATCCGTGAAGCCATTACAATCCCTGCCGAAGCCAAATCCTGACGCCGCTACGTTACTTGTTCGTAACCATGCCCGAAAATGCGACAAACGGGTACGAATAGCGAAACAAGGCTCTAAGGAATAGTGAGTTATCCATAACTCATGCGAAAAATCAGGTTACGGAAAAAGATTGCGCCGTTCCTCCCCGTTTTGCGTACCAACACCGGACTCTTCACCAACTAATTTTGAAACCCAAAAATTAAGGACAATGAAGAGTACATTTTCAGTAATCTACTACCTCAAGCGTCAGGTAGTGAAAAAGGACGGGACAGTTCCCGTCATGGGACGCATCACGGTGGACGGCAGCCAGACACAGTTCAGCTGCAAACTGACTGTCGATCCGAAACTGTGGGACACCAAAGGTGGACGTGTCACGGGCAGAAGCACGGCGGCACTCGAAACGAACCGTATGCTTGACAAGATGCGGGTACGCATCAACAGGCATTATCAGGAAATCATGGAGCGTGACAACTTCGTCACGGCGGAGAAGGTGAAGAACGCCTTTCTCGGACTGGAACACCGCTACCACACGCTGATGCAGGTGTTCCGCCAGCACAACGAGGACTACGAGAAGCAGGTGGAGGCAGGCATGAAAGCCAAAGGCACGCTGCTGAAGTACCGCACCGTTTACAAGCACATGCAAGAGTTCCTCGACATCCGCTACCATGTGAAGGACATCGCCCTAAAAGAGCTTACCCCGGCTTTCATCTCCGACTTCGAGATGTTCCTGCGCACGGACAAGCACTGCTGCACCAATACCGTGTGGCTGTACGTCTGCCCGTTACGGACGATGGTATTCATCGCCATCAACAACGAGTGGCTGACGCGCGACCCGTTCCGCGAGTATGAAATCAAGAAGGAGGAAACAACACGCAGTTTCCTGACCAAAGATGAGATCCGCCTGCTGATGGAGGGGAAACTGAAAAACGCCAAACAGGAATTGTACCGCGACCTCTACCTGTTCTGCGCCTTCACGGGGCTGTCGTTCGCGGATATGCGCAACCTTACGGAAGAGAATATCCGCACCTACTTCGACGAACACGAGTGGATAAACATCAACCGCCAGAAAACGGGCGTGGTGTCCAACATCCGCCTGCTCGACATCGCCAACCGCATAATCGGCAAATACCGGGGACTGTGCGGGGACGGCAGGATATTTCCCGTTCCGCATTATAACACGTGCCTTGCCGGTATCCGTGCCGTCGCCAAGCGTTGCGGCATCACCAAGCATATCACGTGGCATCAGAGCCGCCACACGGCAGCCACGACGATATTCCTCTCCAACGGTGTTCCCATCGAAACGGTCAGCTCCATGCTCGGACACAAGAGCATAAAGACGACGCAGATTTACGCAAAGATAACCAAAGAGAAGCTCAATCAGGACATGGAGAACCTTGCCGCAAGATTGAACGGCGTCGAGGAATTTGCAGGTTGCACCATCTAAAAAGAAAAGCCATGAAACGTGACACAATCATCATCGAGGACAAGGCAGTCAGCGTAACCGGTAACGACGTGTGGATGACCGCCACCGAAATAGCCGGATTGTTCCATACGACCGTCCCGGCAGTGAACGCCGCCATCAGAGCCGTCCGCAAGTCGGACGTGCTGAACGACTACGAGGTGTGCCGCTACATGCAGCTTGAAAACGGGCTGCACGCGGACGTGTACGCCCTTGAAATCATCATCCCGGTCGCTTTCAGGGTGAATACCTACAACACCCACCTGTTCCGCACATGGCTGGTGGGAAAGGCACTCTCACAAGAGAAACGGCAGACATACGTGATGTTCATACAGAACGGAAAAGCCGGGTATTGCTGATTGCACATACCCCATAAGACAAGTAAACGGGTAGCACCACAAAAGGTGTC
Organism: Phocaeicola barnesiae DSM 18169 = JCM 13652; assembly: GCF_000374585.1. GTDB lineage: Bacteria > Bacteroidota > Bacteroidia > Bacteroidales > Bacteroidaceae > Phocaeicola > Phocaeicola barnesiae. The sequence goes on along the minus strand of NZ_KB894656.1, from coordinate 51,636 downwards.
ACCCGTTTACTTTTTCATGAAACCGCCTCACTCCAGCGGCTTGCGGTAGTTCGCTTCCAGTACCCCGCGCAGCCCCGTTTCCGGGTAAAGCACCTTCCCTCCCAAAAGTATGAAGGGCAACACGCGGTTGTTGCGGTATTCCTGCAAGGTGCGCCGGCTCACACGGAGCAGTTCCGACACCTCGCCGTCCGTCAGGTAACGTTCCCCGTCCAGCGGAGGACGGTAGCTTTCCAGAAATGCGGACAGCCATTTCGAGCCTTTGCGCATATCCTGCACCACAGAGGCTATCGGCTCGTCTTCCATCGTAAAAACATCGTTGTTCTCGTTCATCATAACTTCGGATTCAGTGGGTGAATAAATCAAATCATCTGCCGTGCGGATAGAGCGTGCCGACAAGCGGTATCAGCCGCTTCACCTCCTCTGGCTTGTAATAGAACCTGCGGTTTATCTGCGAGTAGCCGATAAGCCGCCTGTCACGCAGCGTCTGCAACGTGCGCGGGCTTATTCTCAACTGCCCGCAGACCTCCTCGCCCGTGAGCCATCTTTCCATGCGCCCCGTGTCGCTTTTGCGCCTCAGGGCGGCGACCTTCTCCGAGAGTGCGCCGAATGCCGCCACCATCATCTCGAAAGTCTTTTTCTCGATAGATACTATTTCCATATTCATGTCATTTAGAGTTTGCCGCAAAGGTAACGAAACGGCATACAAGACGTATCGTTTTCCGCTGAAAGGCTGCCTGTTGCGCCGTTTGACCGGGTTACGGAGCCATCTTCCGCAAAAATCTTACGTGAGTCACGTAGTGAGTTGTTAAAGCCCCTTTTGTTTATTGCCGAATTTTGTCGCAGAAACAAAAAGAAAGGACTGAACATGAAAGTGATAACAATGGAAAGTTCCGCCTACAAGGAGATGATGGCGCAGATTGCGAACATCGCAGGGTACATCCGCGAGGCAAGGGACGAGAAGAAACGGAAGCGGGAAACCGAAGACAAGCTGCTTGACACGGCACAGGCGGCGAAGATGCTCAACGTGAGCAAGCGCACCATGCAGCGTATGCGCACCGACCACCGTATCGAGTATGTGGTGGTACGCGGAAGCTGCCGCTACCGCCTTTCCGAGATACTGCGGCTATTGGAGGACAACACAGTAAGGAACGAGGAAGGGACAATAGACACCCTGTTCCACAACCACACGCTGCGCACGGGCGGCAAACCAAAAGGAAGGAGGACATAGGTCATGGAACTGCTCACACGAAACAACTTCGAGGGCTGGATGCAGAAGCTGATGGAACGGCTCGACCGTCAGGACGAACTGCTGCTGGCGATGAAGGCTGAGGGGAAACAGCCCACTATCACGGAAAGCATCCGCCTTTTCGACAATCAGGATTTGTGCATGTTGCTCCAGATAAGCAAACGCACCCTCCAACGCTACCGCAGCGTAGGCGCATTGCCCTACAAGACGCTGGGCAAGAAGACCTATTACAGCGAGGAGGACGTGCTGACATTCCTTTCCAACCATATCAAGGACTTCAAAAAGGAAGATATAGCCTTCTACAAGGCTCGTATCCATAATTTCTTTCATAAATAACCCATTAAAACATTTTTCAGATGGCAAAGAAAAAAGACGAAAAGGACGTGCTGGTAGTCCGTGACGAGAAGACAGGCGAGATCAGCGTGGTAGCCGGGCTGAACGCGGACGGCACACCCAAGCGCACCCCCGCAAAAGCGGAGAACGCGCAGAGTTTCCTGCAATTCGACCGACATGGCGACGTGCTGGACAACTTCTTCAAGAACTTCTTCCGGCAGTGCAAGGAACCCAGCCGCTTCGGTTTCTACCGCATTGCGGCAGACCAAGCTGAAAATCTCTTAGAGGTGATGAAGCAACTGCTGAAAGACCCCGAAGCGAACAAGGAGCTGCTCGCCCCTCACAAGGTGGACACCTCCGACTATGAGAAGAAGGTGCAGGAAGAGATGGCAGCACAACAGACAGAGAAACAAGAACCTCAAAAACAGGAGAACATGGAACAACGGAAAGAACAGCAACAGGACAAATCCGAACAGATGCAGGGCAAACGTGGCTACCAGCCCATCGACGAGAGTAAAATCAACTGGCAGGAGCTGGAGGACAGATGGGGCGTAAAGCGGGACAACCTTGAAAAGTCCGGCGACCTTACGAAGATGCTCAACTATGGCAAGTCCGACTTGGTAAAGGTCAAACCGACCTTCGGCGGCGAATCATTCGAGCTGGACGCCCGCCTCTCCTTCAAGAAGGACGGTGAGGGAAACATCAGCCTCGTGCCGCACTTCATCCGCAAGGAGCAGAAGCTGGATGAGTACAAGGAACACAAATTCTCCGACAATGACCGGAAGAACCTCCGCGAAACGGGCAATCTCGGTAGGGTCGTGGACATTGTGGACAGGGAAACGGGCGAGATCATCCCCTCCTACATCAGCATCGACCGCAAGACGAATGAAATCACGGACATTCCGGCAAGCAGGGTGCGCATCCCGGAGCGCATCGGCAAGACGGAAATCACCACGCAGGAGCGGGACATGCTCCGCGCCGGACTGCCCGTACGCGACAAGCTCATCGAGCGCAACGACGGCAGAAAGTTCGTCACCACCCTGCAAGTGAACGTGGAGCAGCGCGGCGTGGAGTTCGTGCCGGGAACCGGCAAGTCGCCCCGTACCGCACAGACACAGGAAACCAAAGGCGACACATCGAAAAGTCAGGCGCAGGGCGGGGAAAATGCCGCACAGACCAAGAAGGAGCAACGCCGCAACACGTGGACGAACGAGGACGGCAGCATCCGCCCCATCAGCAAATGGAGCGGCGTGAGCTTCACCGACCAGCAGAAAGCCGACTATGTGGCGGGTAAAGCCGTGAAGCTGGAGAACGTGACCGACAAGCAGGGCTTCCATGCCACGATGTATATCAAGTTCAACCCGGAGAAGGGACGCCCGTACCGCTACGACACGAACCCTGACAATGCACAGCAGGTTGCTCCGTCCAACGAGAGCCGCACGCAGGTGGCGGTGAACAACGATGGCAAGACCAACGAGGCTACAAAGAATCTGAGAGAGCCGTTGCAGAAAGGTCAGACCAACCCGAAGGACGCCCGCCAGCAACAGCAGCAGGAGAAGCCGCAGAAGAAAACGGGCAAGGGCATGAAAATGTAATCCCGTGTCCGCCACTGAATCCAAAATAAAATCCAAAGTATCAACAAAAAAGAAGAAGACATGAAGACAATCATTGCAGAAAAGCCCTCCGTGGCACGTGAAATCGCCCGCATCGTGGGCGCGACAAAGAGAGAGGAAGGATATTTCGAGGGAGGCGGTTATGCCGTGACATGGGCATTCGGACACCTCGTTCAGCTTGCCATGCCCGACGGCTACGGCGTGCGCGGATTTGTCCGTGACAACCTCCCGATTATTCCCGACACATTCACGCTCGTCCCCCGTCAGGTCAGGACGGAGAAAGGTTACAAGCCCGACAGCGGCGTGGTGTCGCAGATAAAAGTCATCAAAAGACTGTTCGACACAAGCGAACATATCATCGTGGCGACCGATGCCGGACGCGAGGGAGAGCTTATCTTCCGCTACCTCTACCACTATACGGGTTGCACCACTCCTTTCGTGCGCCTGTGGATCAGCTCTCTCACCGACAAAGCTATCCGCGAGGGACTGCGGAAACTCGAAGACGGCAGCAAATACGACAACCTCTACCTCGCCGCCAAAGCGCGGAGCGAATCCGACTGGCTCGTGGGCATCAACGGCACACAGGCGTTATCCATCGCCGCCGGACACGGCACGTATTCCGTGGGGCGGGTGCAGACACCAACGTTGGCTATGGTATGTGAACGCTACTGGGAGAACCGCCGCTTTACGTCCGAAGCATTCTGGCAGCTCCATATCGCAACGGACGGTTGCGACGGCGAAGTCGTGAAATTCTCATCCTCCGAGAAATGGAAAGAGAAAGAACCGGCGATGGAACTATATAATAAGGTAAAGGCGGCAGGTTGCGCCACTGTCACGAAAGCCGAGCGCAAGGAGAAGACGGAGGAAACTCCCTTGCTCTACGACCTGACCACGCTCCAGAAAGAAGCCAACGCCAAGCACGGCTTCACGGCGGAACAGACGCTTGAAATCGCGCAGAAACTCTACGAAAAGAAGTTGATAACCTATCCGAGAACGGGAAGCCGCTACATCCCCGAAGACGTGTTTGCCGAAATTCCCAAACTGCTCGCTTTCATCGGCACACAGCCCGAATGGAAAGACAAGGTGCGGGCAAAAGCCGCCCCGACACGCCGCAGCGTGGACGACGGCAAGGTGACAGACCACCATGCCCTGCTCGTCACGGGTGAGAAACCGCTCTTCCTCTCCAAAGAGGACAATACCATCTATCAGATGATTGCCGGGCGCATGGTCGAGGCATTCTCTGAGAAATGCGTCAAGGATGTGACCACTGTCACGGCGGAATGTGCCGGAGTGGAGTTTACCGTAAAAGGCAGCGTCGTGAAGCAAACCGGATGGCGTGCCGTCTATGGCGAGGAAAAAGAGGAAATTACCATCCCCGGCTGGCAGGAAGGCGACACGCTGACACCGAAAGGCTCGTCCATTACCGAAGGAAAGACCAAACCCAAGCCGCTGCATACCGAAGCCACCCTGCTCTCGGCAATGGAAACGGCGGGCAAGGAAATTGAGGACGACGCACTGCGGCAGGCGATGAAGGACTGTGGCATCGGTACTCCCGCCACACGCGCCTCCATCATCGAAACGCTTTACAGGCGCGGTTACATGGAACGCTGCAAGAAGTCGCTTGTTCCCACCGAAAAAGGACTTGCCCTCAATTCCGTCGTCAAGACGATGCGCATCGCCGATGTTGCCATGACGGGCGAATGGGAAAAGGAGCTGGCGCGTATCGAGCGCGGGGAACTGTCCGACGACACCTTCCGCAAGGAGATAGAGGCGTACACACGTGAGATAACCTCCGAACTGATCTCGTGCGACAAGCTCTTCGGCAGCCGTGACTCCGGCTGCGCGTGTCCCAAGTGTGGCACGGGCAGGATGCGGTTCTACGGCAAGGTGGTACGCTGCGACAACACGGAGTGCGGACTGCCCGTGTTCCGGCTGAAAGCGGGACGCACCCTGTCCGACGATGAAATCAAAGACCTGCTCACCGAAGGGCATACCAAGCTGCTCAAAGGGTTCAAGAGCAAACAGGGCAAGAGTTTCGATGCTGTTGTCGCCTTTGACGGGGAATATAACACGACTTTTGTGTTCCCGGAGGCTAAAAAGGACAAGAAATTTTCAGGACGGAAGAAATAGTATTAACTTTGCCACTTGTTCAGAGTAATGAATTGTTCTTCGATACCGGATTACACTCATACTTTGGATTTAGTGGTGGCACTCGGAGGGATACCGAGTGCCTTTTTCTTCCTTTTTCCAACCGATTATCCCGTTAATTATCAATCCGCTAAATCCAAAGTAATGAACAACAAGAAGAAAAACGAGGGTCAGACCGACTTTTCCTATTACGGTCTGTACCTGCTGGACTATCTCCGCACGAACAAGTTTGAACAGGCTGACGACACCGCTTTCATACGGGAACGGGCCGACCGTGCCGCCGAAACGTATGAGAGGGCACGGCTTGAAGGCTATCCCGCCGATGGTGCGCAGGAACTGGCGATGGACACGCTGCTGCGCGGGCTGCATTATTCCCGTTACGCCATCCTCCGCGAAGTCGTGGAAAACGAGTTTGCCGATGAAGTGCCGGAAGAGAAGCGTGAAGCCTTTGTCCTGAAACTGCTGCCGCTTGTCGGCAACGTGTTCTCCGTCTATGACCTCTCGGATGACAATTTCGCCCTGTCTTCCGATTACGACCTGCTCTACACGGAGCTGACGGGAGCAACCGTCCTTTACTTAGACGAATATGGCGTTTAACCGCAAACAGAAACTGCGGGACAACATCGAGGCGATACGGACGGCATTCATCCTTGACAGGGAAAATAGGACAGCGACAACCGAAGAGCGTGCCATACTTCAAAGGTACTGCGGTTTCGGCGGTCTGAAATGTATCCTCAACCCTGCAAAGGAACTGACGGATGCCGTCCGGTGGGCGAAATCCGACCTCGAACTGTTCGCCCCGACGGTGGAGCTGCACAGGCTTATCCGTGAGAACAGCAAGGACGAAACAGAGTACAAGCGGTTTGTGGATTCGCTGAAAGCGTCCGTGCTGACCGCTTTCTACACCCCCAAAGAGATAACCGACACCATCGCGGACGTGCTGGCAGATTACAGCGTCCGCCCCGCCCGTATGCTCGAACCGTCGGCAGGTGTCGGCGTGTTCGTGGATTCCATGCTGCGGCACAGCCCCAATGCGGATGTGATGGCTTTCGAGAAGGATCTGCTCACGGGTACAATCTTGAGGCATCTCTATCCCGACCAGAAAATGCGCACCTGCGGTTTTGAGAAAATCGAAAGACCGTTCAACAATTATTTCGACTTGGCGGTGTCCAACATTCCGTTCGGTGACATTGCCGTGTTCGACGCGGAGTTTCAGCGGAGCGACTCTTTCGGCAGACGCTCCGCCCAGAAAACCATCCACAACTATTTCTTTCTCAAAGGACTGGATGCCGTGCGTGACGGCGGTATCGTGGCGTTCATCACCTCGCAAGGGGTATTGAATAGCACCAAGACCTCCGTGCGTAACGAGCTGTTCAGTCAGGCCAATCTGGTATCCGCGATACGCCTGCCCAACAACCTGTTCACGGACAACGCGGGCACGGAGGTGGGCAGTGACCTGATTGTCCTGCAAAAGAACCTCAGCAAGAAGGAAATGTCGCAGGACGAGCGGCTGATGACCGTGATACAGACGGACACGAAAACCGCCCTGACCGACAACGCCTATTTCATCCACCACCCGGAACGCATCGTGCATACGATGGCGAAACTTGACACAGACCCCTACGGGAAGCCCGCTATGGTTTATCTGCACGAGGGCAAGGCAGCAGGCATCGCCGGGGATTTGCGCCGTATGCTCGACGAGGATTTCCATTACAGGCTTGCCATGCGCTTGTATTCGGGTTCAATCCGGCAGGCAGGAACGGAAGAAAAAGTTGCCGTTCAAAATAAAGTAGAGCGTCCTGCCATAAAATTGGAAACAGTATCCTCGGCGCAGACGGTGGAAACTCCGACAGAAAAGCCGCAACCCGCAGATGAAAAGCCGGAGATAGAACCGCGCCCGCAATATTCCGCAGGCGTGCAGCTCACCCTGCTTGACCTCTGGGGGATGACGGAAGAGGTCAGCCAACCGAAAACCTCCAAAAAGAAAAAGACGGTGAAAAAGGCAGTTACGGCAAAGTCCACTCCGCCCAAACCGAAAGTCACGGTTACACCGACAGCTCCAACTGCAAAACCCGCAATGGAGAATAAGGAGGTGAAAGCGGAGAACACCGCCAAGCCTGCCGACCCGGACGACATCTATGCCACACTGGACTGGGATACCAATCCTCCCATCAACGGTTTCTATGAAATGATGATGGGTTTGACGCCGGAGCGTAGGAAAGAACTTCGGGAACTGGCAAGGCAGCATAACGAGAAACAAGTGGCGGAAAAGACGGAAGTGAAAGCCGTGCCGGAAACTTCCCGTGAGCAGCCACGACAGGAGGAAACACAGCCGGAGGCAGTCGCCGCACCTGCCGTTACAGATACCCCATCGGAAGCGGTGGGGACTTTCCTTTTCCCCGACATCGAAGCGGAAAAGCCGAAGGAGGAAGTCGTGGATCTTTCTCCGCGTGCCTACCACCGCACGCCGGAGATGCACCTGCGCGAAGGGTCGCTGGTGGCTGACCGGGGGCGTCATAACATCGGCTACCTGAAAGACATCACGCCATACGGGGCGACATTCCAGCCGCTCGACCTGAAAGGATACCAGAAGGAAAAGGCGTTGTTGTATGTGTCGCTGCGTGACGCCTACGAGCGTCTGTACCGTTATGAATCGCTCCGGCGCGAGGCAAATGTTCCGTGGCGAGAGCATCTGAATACCTGTTACGATGAGTTTGTCATGCGCTACGGCAACCTCAACGCCAAGCAGAACGTGAAGTTAGTGATGATGGATGCGGGCGGGCGCGACATCCTTTCGCTGGAACGGATGGAAAACGGAAAGTTCGTCAAGGCGGACATCTTCGAGCATCCTGTTTCCTTCGCGGTGGAGAGCCATGCCAACGTAGGCTCTCCCGAAGAAGCCCTGTCTGCGTCGCTCAACAAATATGGTACGGTCAATCTCGACTATATGCGGGAGATAACCGACAGCACGGCGGAGGATTTGCTCACTGCCCTGCAAGGGCGCATCTACTACAATCCGCTCGTGACCGGTTACGAAATCAAAGACCGTTTCATCGCCGGAAATGTCATAGAGAAAGCGGAACGCATAGAGGCATGGATGGGTGACAATCCCGAAAATGAGCGTATGCCGGAGGTGAAGCAGGCGTTGGAGGCTCTGAAAGATGCCGAGCCGCAGCGCATCGCCTTCGAGGATCTGGACTTCAATTTCGGGGAACGCTGGATTCCGACGGGTGTCTATGCCGCCTACATGAGCCGGCTGTTCGACACGGAGGTGAAAATCGCCTATTCCGCAAGCATGGACGAGTTTTCGGTGGTGTGCGGCTACCGCACCATGAAAATCACGGACGAGTTTCTGGTGAAGGGGTATTACCGGAACTATGACGGTATGCACCTCCTAAAACACGCCCTGCACAACACCTGCCCTGACATGATGAAGTCCATCGGCAAGGACGAGCATGGCAACGACATCAAGATGCGCGACAGCGAGGGAATACAACTCGCCAACGCCAAGATTGACGAGATACGAAACGGCTTCTCCGAATGGCTCGAAGAGCAGTCGCCGCAGTTCAAGGAGCGGCTTGTGACGATGTATAACCGCAAGTTCAACTGTTTCGTGCGCCCGCGCTACGACGGCTCCCATCAGACCTTTCCCGACCTCAACCTGAAAGGGCTGGCAAGCCGGGGTATCAAGAGCGTCTATCCCTCACAGATGGATTGCGTCTGGATGTTGAAACAGAACGGCGGCGGAATTTGCGACCACGAGGTGGGAACCGGTAAGACGCTGATAATGTGCATCGCCGCGCATGAGATGAAGCGTCTGAATTTGGCACACAAGCCGATGATTATCGGGCTGAAAGCCAACGTTGCGGAGATTGCAGCCACCTATCAGGCGGCATATCCCAACGCACGTATTCTGTACGCTTCGGAGAAGGACTTTTCGACCGCCAACCGTGTGCGCTTCTTCAATAATATAAAGAACAACGACTACGATTGCGTCATCATGTCGCACGACCAGTTCGGCAAGATACCGCAGTCGCCGGAATTGCAGCAGCGCATCCTGCAAGCAGAGCTTGACACGGTGGAGGAAAACCTCGAAGTGCTACGGCAGCAGGGAAAGAACGTGTCGCGGGCGATGCTGAAAGGATTGGAGAAGCGCAAGCACAACCTTGAAGCGAAGCTGGAGAAGGTGGAACACGCCATAAAGTCACGCACGGACGACGTGGTGGATTTCAAGCAGATGGGCATCGACCACATCTTCATAGATGAGAGCCACCAGTTCAAGAATCTGACTTTCAACACGCGCCACGACCGTGTGGCGGGATTGGGAAACAGCGAGGGAAGCCAGAAGGCACTTAACATGCTCTTTGCCATACGCACCATACAGGAGCGCACAGGAAAAGACTTGGGTGCGACCTTCCTCTCCGGCACGACTATCAGCAACTCACTGACTGAATTGTACCTGCTGTTCAAGTACCTGCGCCCGAAGGAGCTGGAACGGCAGGACATAAGGTGTTTCGACGCTTGGGCGGCGATATTTGCCAAGAAGACGACGGATTTTGAATTTAACGTGACGAACAATGTGGTCCAGAAGGAGCGTTTCCGCTACTTCATCAAAGTGCCGGAGCTTGCCGCCTTCTATAATGAAATCACGGACTACCGCACGGCGGAGGATGTGGGCGTTGACCGTCCTGCCAAGAACGAGATACTGCACCATATACCGCCCACGCCGGAACAGGAGGACTTCATACAGAAACTGATGCAGTTCGCCAAGACGGGCGATGCCACCTTGTTGGGCAGGCTGCCGCTTTCGGAAACGGAAGAAAAGGCGAAGATGCTCATCGCCACGGACTATGCCCGGAAAATGGCACTCGACATGCGCATGATAGACCCGAATTACGAAGATCATCCCGACAACAAAGCGAGTCACTGTGCCAAGATGATCGCGGAGTATTATCAAAAATACGACGCCCAGAAAGGCACGCAGTTCGTTTTCTCTGATTTGGGGACATACCAGCCGGGCGACGGGTGGAACGTCTATTCGGAAATCAAGCGCAAACTGACGGAGGACTACGGTATACCGCCAAGCGAGGTGCGCTTCATTCAGGAGTGCAAGACCGACAAGGCGCGGAAGGCGGTGATAGACGCCATGAACGCCGGGACGGTGCGTGTGCTGTTCGGCTCTACCTCTATGCTCGGAACGGGTGTGAACGCCCAGAAACGGTGTGTGGCTATCCATCATCTCGATACGCCGTGGCGACCGTCCGACTTGCAACAGCGTGACGGACGCGGAGTTAGGGCAGGTAATGAGATTGCCAAACATTTCGCCGGGAACAACGTGGATGTAATCATCTACGCGGTGGAGAAGTCACTGGACAGCTACAAGTTCAACCTCCTGCACTGCAAGCAGACTTTCATAAGCCAGCTCAAAAGCGGTGCGATGGGTGCGCGTACCATCGACGAGGGGGCAATGGACGAAAAATCGGGCATGAATTTCTCGGAATACATGGCGTTGCTCTCCGGCAATACCGACCTGTTGGACAAGGCGAAACTGGAAAAGCGGATCGCATCGCTCGAAGGGGAACGCAAGTCGTTCAACAAGGGCAAGCGTGATTCGGAGTTCAAGCTGGAGTCAAAGACCGGCGAGTTGCGCAACAACACGGCTTTCATAGATGCCATGACGGAGGACTGGAACCGCTTCCTGTCGGTGGTGCAGACCGACAAGGAGGGCAACCGCCTTAATATAATAAAGGTGGACGGAGTGGATTCCGCCGATGAGAAGGTCATCGGAAAGCGTTTGCAGGAGATAGCCAAGAATGCCACGACCGGAGGGTTGTACACGCAGGTCGGTGAACTTTACGGTTTTCCGATAAAGGTGGTGAGCGAAAGGATACTCAAAGAGGGATTGGAGTTCACCGACAACCGCTTCGTGGTCGAGGGGAACTACAAGTACACCTACAACAACGGGCATCTGGCGATGGCTGACCCGTTGGCCGCCGCCCGCAACTTCCTCAACGCGATGGAGAGGATACCCTCCATCATCGACCAGTACAAGGCGAAGAACGAGGTGCTGGAGATGGAGATACCGCAGTTACAGGAGATAGCGGGTAAGGTGTGGAAGAAGGAGGACGAGCTGAAGCAGTTGAAGTCCGAACTTGCCGCCCTTGACCGAAAAATTCAGCTGGAGCTTGCGCCACCCACGCCCGAAGTCGCAGAAAAGGAGAATGAAGGGCAACAGCTCAAGCCGGAAGCGGAAGATGTGAGGAACAGGCAGGCGCAATATCCCGAAAATGCACCGCCGCAGATACGCAGTCCGGCGGATAGTATCGTTGCCAACCATGTCATAATCGGGCGTCCGGGACTGTATGCCAAGGAGGAAACCCGGTCCAAAGGATTGAAAATATAACCTAAGGAATTTTATCTGAAGTATTAATAAGGGCTATCCCAAAAGGTCTAAAAGTAAATTTTATCCTTTCTGCAAGTATCTATAGGATGGCAACTGCATTTTTTTCTTTTTGGGCAGCCCTTATTAAAATTTATTCTTATTTTAGGTTATATACATTCATGTCCATTTATGTAAAAAATTCCTGCTGACCTTGTTTATGTCTTGTCAGTCACCATTTGCAAAACCATATTTGACCCTCAAAGAGGCTGAATTTGATAAGTAACTTGCTACATACTCATAATAAGGAGCTAAATAGAACACGAATGGGAAATACACAAATGCTAAACTAAAGAAGATATTGGCCAAAATAAACGCTATACCGAGAGAGAAACTTGATTTTTCAACTTCCTAAAACGGTGTTGTTCAAACATTTCTACTTATTTGTACTTGCCAGTTGAACCTACGCTTCCCTAATAAAATGTCTATGGTAAAAAGTTAAAAAATCCTCCCACTTTTGTTAGATATATTTTTTTGTGTAATTTTGTAATCGTTATGCGGCAGTAATAATATACATATTAATACGAGTTAGTAATCCTGTAGTTCTCATATGCTACGAGGAGGTATTAAAAGGTGCGTTTCGACAATGCATCTACTGTAGTATATTATTGCTTAATCCAAATGAATATTATAAATTTAGGAATTCTTGCTCACATTGATGCAGGAAAAACTTCCGTAACCGAGAATCTGCTGTTTGCCAGTGGAGCAACGGAAAAGTGCGGCCGTGTGGATAATGGTGACACCATAACGGACTCTATGGATATAGAGAAACGTAGAGGAATTACTGTCCGGGCTTCTACGACATCTATTATCTGGAATGGAGTGAAATGCAATATCATTGACACTCCGGGACACATGGATTTTATTGCGGAAGTGGAGCGGACATTCAAAATGCTTGATGGAGCAGTCCTCATCTTATCCGCAAAGGAAGGCATACAAGCGCAGACAAAGTTGCTGTTCAGTACTTTACAAAAGCTGCAAATCCCGACAATTATATTTATCAATAAGATTGACCGTGCCGGTGTGAATTTGGAGCGTTTGTATATGGATATAAAAACAAATCTGTCGCAAGATGTCCTGTTTATGCAAACTGTTGTCGATGGATCGGTTTATCCGGTTTGCTCCCAAACATATATAAAGGAAGAATACAAAGAATTTGTATGCAACCATGACGACGATATATTAGAACGATATTTGGCGGATAGCGAAATTTCACCGGCTGATTATTGGAATACGATAATCGCTCTTGTGGCAAAAGCCAAAGTCTATCCGGTGCTACATGGATCAGCAATGTTCAATATCGGTATCAATGAGTTGTTGGACGCCATTTCTTCTTTTATACTTCCTCCGGCATCAGTCTCAAACAGACTTTCAGCTTATCTCTATAAGATAGAGCATGACCCCAAAGGGCATAAAAGAAGTTTTCTTAAAATAATTGACGGAAGTCTGAGACTTCGAGACGTTGTAAGAATCAACGATTCGGAAAAATTCATCAAGATTAAAAATCTAAAGACTATTTATCAGGGCAGAGAGATAAATGTTGATGAAGTGGGTGCCAATGATATCGCGATTGTAGAAGATATAGAAGATTTTCGAATCGGAGATTATTTAGGTGCTAAACCTTGTTTGATTCAAGGATTATCTCATCAGCATCCCGCTCTCAAATCCTCCGTCCGGCCAAATAAGCCCGAAGAGAGAAGCAAGGTGATATCCGCTCTGAATACATTGTGGATTGAAGACCCGTCTTTGTCCTTTTCCATAAACTCATATAGTGATGAATTGGAAATCTCGTTATATGGTTTGACCCAAAAGGAAATCATACAGACATTGCTGGAAGAACGATTTTCCGTAAAGGTCCATTTTGATGAGATCAAGACTATCTACAAAGAACGACCTATAAAAAAGGTCAATAAGATTATTCAGATCGAAGTACCACCCAACCCTTACTGGGCCACAATAGGGCTGACTCTTGAACCCTTACCGTTAGGGGCAGGGTTGCAAATCGAAAGTGACATCTCCTATGGTTATCTGAACCATTCTTTTCAAAATGCCGTTTTTGAAGGGATTCGTATGTCTTGCCAATCTGGTTTACATGGATGGGAAGTGACAGATCTGAAAGTAACTTTTACTCAAGCCGAGTATTATAGCCCGGTAAGTACACCTGCTGATTTCAGACAGCTGACCCCTTATGTCTTCAGGCTGGCTTTGCAACAGTCAGGTGTGGACATTCTCGAACCGATGCTCTGTTTTGAGTTGCAGATACCCCAAGTAGCGAGTTCCAAAGCTATTACAGATTTGCAAAAACTGATGTCTGAGATTGAAGACATCAGTTGTAATAATGAGTGGTGTCATATTAAAGGGAAAGTTCCATTAAATACAAGTAAAGACTATGCCTCAGAAGTAAGTTCGTACACTAAGGGCTTAGGCATTTTTATGGTTAAGCCATGTGGGTATCAAATAACAAAAGACGGTTATTCTGATAATATCCGCATGAACGAAAAAGATAAACTTTTATTCATGTTCCAAAAATCAATGTCATTAAAATAATGGAGCGGTCAGGAAATTTCTATAAGGCAATACGGTTGGGATATATACTTATCTCCATTCTTATCGGATGTATGGCATATAATAGCCTCTATGAATGGCAGGAGATAGAAGCATTAGAACTTGGCAATAAAAAAATAGACGAGCTCCGAAAAGAAATAAACAATATCAATATTCAAATGATAAAATTTTCTCTATTGGGTGAAACAATACTGGAATGGAACGATAAAGATATCGAGCATTACCATGCACGGCGTATGGCAATGGACAGTATGCTCTGCCGTTTCAAGGCCACCTATCCAGCAGAGCGCATCGATAGTGTGCGCAGTCTTTTAGAGGATAAGGAACGACAGATGTTCCAGATAGTCCGGTTAATGGATGAACAACAATCTATTAACAAGAAGATAGCCAATCAAATTCCGGTTATTGTACAGAAAAGTGTGCAGGAACAGTCCAAAAAGCCAAAACGAAAAGGTTTCTTAGGCATATTCGGCAAAAAAAAGGAAGTAACTCCAGCAGTATCAACCACTATCCTTCATTCGGTCAATAGAAACGTAATCAGCGAACAGAAAGTGCAGGATCGCCAATTGTCGGAACAAGCCGACAGCCTTGCAGCTCGTAATGCAGAACTTAACAGACAACTGCAAGAATTGATTTGCCAAATAGAAGAAAAGGTACAAACCGAACTGCAAAGCCGGGAAAACGAAATAGTTGCCATGCGTGAAAAGTCATTTATGCAAGTAGGCGGTTTAATGGGATTCGTTCTTCTATTGTTGTTAATTTCCTACATCATCATACATCGTGATGCAAAAAGCATTAAACAATACAAGCACAAGACAACTGATTTGATAAGGCAACTGGAACAATCCGTACAACGGAACGAGGCACTGATAACGTCAAGGAAGAAGGCGGTACATACTATCACCCATGAACTGCGCACACCGCTGACAGCAATAACAGGCTATGCCGGACTGATACGGAAAGAACAGTGTGAGGATAAGTCCGGGCAGTATATCCAAAACATACTGCAATCCTCCGACCGTATGCGGGATATGCTTAACACTTTGCTTGACTTCTTCCGCCTGGACAACGGCAAGGAACAGCCCCGTCTGTCACCCTGCCGGATTTCAGCAATCACGCACACACTTGAAACGGAGTTCATGCCTGTTGCCGTGAACAAAGGGCTGTCCTTGTCCGTGAAGACTGGACACGATGCCATTGTATTGACCGACAAAGAGCGAATAATACAAATCGGGAATAACCTGCTGTCAAACGCTGTCAAGTTCACAGAAGAAGGCGGTGTTTCTTTGATTACTGAATATGATAATGGAGTTCTGACACTGGTCGTTGAAGATACAGGTACAGGCATGACAGAAGAGGAACAGAAACAAGCGTTCGGTGCGTTTGAACGTCTATCAAATGCCGCCGCAAAGGAGGGTTTCGGGCTTGGGCTTGCCATAATGCGTAATATTGTGTCGATGCTTGGCGGAACAATCCGTTTAGACAGCAAGAAAGGGAAAGGCAGTCGTTTCACAGTTGAAATTTCTATGCAGGAAGCTGAAGAACAGCTTGGATATACAAGCAATACACCTGTTTATCATAACAATAAATTCCATGATGTTGTCGCCATTGACAATGATGAGGTATTACTTCTGATGCTGAAAGAGATGTATTCCCAAGAAGGAATACACTGCGACACTTGCACCGATGCTGCGGCACTGATGGAAATGATACGCCAGAAAGAATACAGCCTGTTGCTGACAGACTTGAATATGCCCGATATAAACGGTTTCGAATTGCTGGAACTGTTGCGTTCGTCCAACGTGGGCAATTCACCAACAATCCCGGTGGTTGTGGCAACCGCTTCGGGCAGTTGTAACAAAGGGGAACTATTGGCAAAAGGCTTTGCCGGATGCCTGTTCAAACCGTTCTCCATATCGGAACTGATGGAGGTTTCCGACAGGTGTGCCATAAAAGCGACACCGGACGGGAAACCGGACTTTTCCGCCTTATTGTCCTATGGCAATGAAGCCGTCATGCTGGAAAAGTTGATAACTGAAACAGAAAAGGAAATGCAGGCGGTACGGGATGCAGCAAAAGAAAAAGACCTGCAAAAGCTGGATTCCCTGATCCACCACCTGCGCAGTTCGTGGGAGGTGCTCCGTGCCGACCAACCGCTGAATGTACTTTACGGATTGCTTCGTGGCGATGCTCTCCCGGATGGTGAAGCGTTAAGCCATGCCGTGACTGCCGTGCTGGATAAGGGAGTGGAAATAATACGGTTGGCAGAAGAGGAAAGGAGAAAATACGAAGATGAATAAGACAAAAATAATTGTGGTGGAAGACAACATCGTGTATTGCGAATATGTCTGCAATATGCTGTCACGGGAGGGCTACCGCAATATGAAGGCTTACCACCTCTCAACCGCGAAGAAACATCTGCAACAGGCAACAGATAATGATATCGTGGTTGCCGACCTGCGTCTGCCTGACGGCAGTGGCATAGACCTTTTGTGCTGGATGCGAAAGGAGGGAAAGATGCAGCCCTTCATCATTATGACCGACTACGCCGAAGTTAATACCGCCGTGGAAAGCATGAAACTCGGCTCGATAGACTATATTCCCAAACAGCTTGTGGAGGATAAACTTGTCCCCCTGATCCGTTCCATACTGAAAGAACGTCAGGCAGGACAACGCCGTATGCCTATATTCGCCCGTGAAGGTTCCGCCTTTCAGAAAATCATGCACCGCATAAGGCTGGTAGCCGCCACCGATATGAGCGTGATGATATTTGGTGAGAACGGCACGGGCAAGGAGCATATTGCCCACCTGTTGCATGACAAGAGCAAACGTGCAGGCAAGCCATTTGTGGCGGTGGACTGCGGTTCACTCTCCAAAGAGCTTGCACCGTCGGCTTTCTTCGGACACGTCAAAGGTGCATTTACAGGTGCGGACAATGCCAAGAAAGGATATTTCCATGAGGCGGAAGGCGGCACGTTGTTTCTGGACGAGGTAGGAAACCTCGCGTTGGAAACCCAACAGATGTTGCTCCGTGCCATACAGGAGAGGCGGTATCGCCCGGTCGGAGACAAGGCAGACCGGAATTTCAATGTCCGCATCATCGCTGCTACCAATGAAGATTTGGAGGTATCGGTGAATGAAAAGCGTTTTCGGCAGGATCTTCTGTACCGCCTGCACGACTTCGGGATAACCGTTCCTCCGTTGCGTGACTGTCAAGAAGACATTATGCCGCTGGCAGAGTTCTTCCGTGATATGGCAAACAGAGAGCTGGAGTGTAGCGTGAGCGGGTTCAGTTCCGAAGCACGTAAAGCGTTGCTGACACACGCATGGCCGGGCAACGTGCGGGAACTTCGGCAGAAAGTTATGGGTGCTGTATTGCAGGCGCAGGAAGGTGTTGTCATGAAAGAGCATCTGGAACTTGCCGTGACGAAACCGACCTCTACTGTCAGCTTCGCCTTGCGCAATGACGCGGAGGATAAGGAGCGGATATTGCGTGCGTTGAAACAGGCAAACGGCAACCGGAGTGTCGCCGCAGAACTGCTCGGCATAGGCAGGACAACACTATACAGCAAACTTGAAGAGTATGGACTTAAATATAAATTCAAGCAATCATAGCCCGTAATTCACTGAATTTGGCTATCTTTGCATAACATTTGAGAAAAACGGCGATTGGCAGGAGCTTTTCGCCGCCAACATATAGGATAAGACCGCAAGGCGTTTCAAGCGAAAATCTGGTAAATTGGAACTACGGAGACGATTGCGTGATGCTTATGCTATGCTTACGCATAGCGTGCATTCACGTACTCTCCGTAAAGGCTTTACCAGAGCCATCGCTTGAAGGTAGTGTGAATTGCACGCTACTTTTTTACCCTTGCCTAACGAAAGGAAACGATTATGGGTAAAGTTCAGATTCTCGCCGTACTGACGATGGACGGATGTCTTTCTTCAGAGTTATATGATAAAGCACATCAGGATTTGTGCCTTGACCGTTGCGGTCTTGATGAAATCAGGAAGAAAGCCTTTTACCGTGTGACACCGGACTATTCCATTTCAATGCTGCACGAATGGAGAAAAGACTGCACAAACATCCGTTACCTCGCGGAAGCCACACCGGACACGGCAGACTATATAAACGGACTGCTGCGGATGCACGCTGTGGATGAAATCATACTATACACCGTTCCTTTCATATCCGGAAGCGGACGACATTTTTTTAAGTCGGCTCTGCCAGAGCAACACTGGACGCTTTCCTCTTTGAAAAGCTATCCCAACGGTGTATGTCGCATTATCTATATCCTTGATAAAAAAGCAAGATAGCCAAAATGTGCGGCAAGCATACATTTCTATTTTCAGGAATAGAATAAATGTTCCGATTACAAACAATTTAAGTCGGAGATAATTTGTCCTTGTGAAAAAATACTGAATTTTATACCTCTGAAATCCAGCACTTTGTAAAATTGAGTGTTGGATTTTTTATTTTCTGCCGCGTTTTTTGCCAATTATATTCATGTGCGCACGCAGAAAACAAAGTGTAATTTTCAAAATTGACAGAACCATGAATTATTTCTTGCTGGCGGAAACCGACTTTTTCCGCCTGATAAACGAAGCCGGCGACTGCAATATGGAAACGGCATACACGGCTTTCGCCACCCAAGTGATCGAACTGTGCAACGGCGGCATGGACATGAACCTTACCGTCATCGCGCTTGCCTACATCGAAATCGAGTTGCAGCACCATCCCGTACGTAATCTGTCAGAAGAAAAAAGAGAGATTGCCGCCTACGTCAGCAAGGCTCTGTCTTTCGTAAGAAAGATGCAGAAATTCCTTGCCACGCCCCAAGTGCCACCACTAATATCCGCCAACAACGCAACAGAAACCACCGCCAGCCTTCTTCAATGGACGGGCAATGCCATCGACCTCGTGGAACTTATCTACGGCATAGACGTGATGGGCTGCATCAACAACGGCAATATGCCGCTCAAACAGCTCGCCCCACTTCTCTATAAGATATTCGGGGTTGATTCTAAAGACTGCTACCGCTTCTACACTGATATCAAACGCCGGAAGAACGAAAGCCGCACCTATTTCATTGACAGGATGCAGGAAAAACTGAACGAGAGAATGTTGCGTGATGAGGAGTTGGAGCGGATGAGAAAATAAAAAAATATCCATTACATATGAGAAGACAGGAATACTCGTATCCTGTCTTTTTATTTTCATTTAATTATATATTAATTAGCACAATATATGTGAGTTTTTCATTCCTATAAGGACAAATTTCAGAAACGTATGTCTGGTAAATTATTGAGTCATCATAGTATGAACATATATCATTACTAAAAACAATGAAACAACTTCCATAAGATTGTGGTTGTAAAAATCGCCATTTAATAGCCCGTTTTTTTTGTAAAATTCGCCAATTAAAAAAATATGATTATCTTTGCATTATATTTTATAAGGTATGGAAACAGTAAATAGAATACTTCAAGAGAAGATTACAGCACGAATCGCGCCCAATAAAGCAGTACTGATTTTTGGTGCTCGCCGTGTTGGTAAAACGGTAATGATGCGTAAAATTGTGGACAACTATTCAGGTAGGACGATGATGCTCAACGGCGAAGACTACGACACATTAGCACTATTGGAGAATCGCTCAATAGCCAATTATCGGCATTTATTGGATGGTATTGATTTGCTGGCTATTGATGAGGCACAGAACATACCACAAATCGGTAGTATTCTGAAGTTGATAGTTGATGAAATACCGGGAATAAGTGTCTTGGCAAGTGGTTCTTCGTCATTCGATTTGCTGAATAAGACTGGTGAACCGTTGGTCGGCCGCAGTACGCAATTTCTCCTTACACCATTCTCGCAACGGGAAATCGCACAGACGGAAACGGCACTTGAAACCCGCCAGAACCTCGAAGCGCGCTTGATTTACGGTTCCTATCCCGAAGTAGTAATGATGGAGAACTATGAACGTAAAACAGACTACCTACGTGATATTGTCGGTGCATACCTGCTTAAAGATATCTTAGCAATTGACGGCTTAAAAAATTCGAGCAAGATGCGCGATCTACTGCGATTGATAGCTTTTCAGTTGGGCAGCGAAGTTTCTTACGAAGAGTTAGGTAAACAACTCGGCATGAGCAAGACGACCGTTGAAAAATACCTCGACCTATTGGAAAAGGTCTTCGTTATCTATCGTCTGGGGGCTTATTCGCGTAACCTACGCAAGGAGGTTACAAAAGCTGGCAAGTGGTACTTCTACGACAACGGCATTCGCAATGCCATTATCGGGGCTTTCTCACCGCTGGCCATTCGGCAGGATGTCGGTGCGCTGTGGGAGAACTACATCATCGGAGAGCGGCGCAAAGCGAACTTCAATGAGGGACTGCACAGGGAGTTCTATTTCTGGCGCACCTACGACAAACAGGAAATCGACCTGATTGAGGAGAGTGCCGACAGTCTTACCGCCTTGGAGTTCAAGTGGGGAAATAAAATGCCGGCCGCACCGAAAGCCTTCCAAGAAGCCTATCCCTATGCCGAGTTTCATGTGGTAAATCGGGAGAATTATTTGGAGTTCGTATAATCAATAAATTACGTATATGGAAACAAAACTACAATCCAAACAGCAATATCCGCGGTTTATCCAAAATAAACCGTGTGGTATTGACAAATTCGATGGAGGTTCGCAAGAAAGGTTGGCAAAAACTATTGCTCGCCATTTTTGTCAGAATGATTCATTGGATGAGGAATGTACTTTACCTCGAATTATCGGCATCGAAGGTATTTAGGGATCTGGAAAATCCAACGTGGTTAAAATGTTGGAACGTGAATTATCAGACGACTATTACTTTTTTGAGTATGACGCATGGGGACATCAAGAGGACTTGCAACGCCGCTCTATATTGGAATTGCTTACAAGCAAACTTATTGATGATGGTATCCTATCTGGAAATGCAACAATAAAAGTCAAAGGTGGAGGTACGAAAACCGTATCATGGTCTGAAAAGCTGAAATATTTATTAGCCCGTAAAACGGAGACCGTAACCGAAAAATATCCCCTTATCAGTAATGGTATGGTTGCGGCATTTTTGGTTGCAGTTTTAACTCCGATATTTACATTTATTGCGTATGCAGTAAAACCTACACCCACAACATGGTGGTTTTCTTTATTGTCTATTATCATAGCTGCACTGCCAGTTCTTATTGCATTGTGCGTTTGGAAATGGGCATATAGCAAAGATCATAAATATGGATGGAGTTATATGTTAGCTATTTATCAAGATAAAGTCGAAAAGGACGTTTGCTATGAGACTTTGAGCGAAGACGAACCAACGGTTTACGAGTTCAAAACATGGATGCAAGACATTTCTGATTTTATCAAGGAAAAAGGACAACGTAAATTAGTCCTTGTTTTTGACAACATGGATCGTCTCCCCGCTGAAAAAGTAAAAGAATTATGGTCTTCTATCCATACGTTCTTCGCCGATAGCGGTTTTGAAAATGTTTGGGCTGTTATTCCTTTCGATGAAACACATTTAGCTTGTGCATTCGGAGATGAGACCGACGAACAAACGAAACAACTGACCAAGTATTTTATCAATAAAACTTTCCCTATTGTTTATCGTGTTGCTCCTCCTGTTATTACCGACTATCGAAGTATATTCAACAAACTGTTTGTTGAAGCATTTGGAGAAACAGAAAATGAAGCGAAAGAAACTATAAATCGGATATTCAGATTGGTAAATCCTAATGCCAATGTTAGGGAAATTATATCATATATCAATGAGATGGTCGCTCTTAAACAAGAGTGGTGTAACGAAATTTTGATGATAAACATAGCATTGTTCTGTTTGAAGAAGACGGATATTCTGGCAAATCCAGTAGAACAAATATTGTCCGGCGACTATCTGAATGGCATTCAAACAATAATTAACAATGATCTGCAAACACAACGCGAAATTGCAGCTTTGGTATATGGTGTCGATGTTGAAGATGCTCGACAAATTCCATTGAAAAAATATATTGAAGGCTGCATCAACGGAGAAGAAGACCACGACATAAATCAATATGCAGAGACTAATAAACAATTTGACACTGTATTAGAAGAAGTTATACAATGTATGGACAATGCGCTTATCGATAAGATTATACATTGTTTGCATAAATTAACTCGAAAGAGCGATGTTATTCTGCGTGTATGGCAAAGAATAGCACAATTGAAATTAAAAGAATCCATAGAGAAGCAGGTGTTCCCTGTCGAATACCAAGAACTGCTGTTGCATTTAGACACGGAAAGCCAAAACCATGTGATTGCTCAATTATATAAGAAGATAGTTCGGTTCAATGACTTCAATGGCGGCGACTATTTCAAAACGTTAGATGCAATAGACAGGTTTATTGCGCAAAATAAGTTGGCGTGCGATTTTACGTCATTGATTGAAGCAAAAACAGTCAAGCCAAATACATTTATCGATTATATTCAAGCTGCAAATGCAACAGATGCTGCCTATCGGGATAACGCGACAACTAAAGCATATAAATATTATCAAGTAGCAACAAATTCGGAGGCGCTCGATAATTATTTGGCAAACTTACTACCCGATAATTTCGACCATGCAGATATTGTAAAAACGTTAAAAGATAATTCTACCTATACGTTTCCAACGCTTTTGCAAGCGATCACGAATTGCATTGATGAACAGAATGTAAATAAAGATAATATAGGGGCTATATTTACAACCTATCGTTTATTGGCATCT
Organism: Phocaeicola barnesiae DSM 18169 = JCM 13652; assembly: GCF_000374585.1. Lineage (GTDB taxonomy): Bacteria > Bacteroidota > Bacteroidia > Bacteroidales > Bacteroidaceae > Phocaeicola > Phocaeicola barnesiae. Next base: position 28,523 of record NZ_KB894656.1, on the reverse strand, counting down.
GACGAAGAAAGACCTTTACCTGTAACGTTAGATTCAACCTACATAAATCAGTTGCATTCTGAATTAGAAACTGATGGCCGAAACATTAAAGAGTCTGGATATTACGATTTAGTCGCCATGCAATTGGCACATGGTCATTCCGTTTCCTTAATAGAGGGTGGAGATATAAAATATGTTGCAGAACTCATGGACTATTATGTGGATCATGGAGACTTATTAGTAAATAGTGTGGGATGGAATATACCGCTATTAAATGAAACACTACAATACATGGTAAATCATAAACTTGGCTATAAATTATTGCTCTCAGACATATTGCCCCAATTTGAAGATATTAAGAACAGAATAGGTGTAACGGATGAGGTATTTATCGAGCATTTAGCAGAGTGGAATACCGATTTGGATAAGTATATCACTAAGAACAATATTAAAGATGTAATTCCTGACGCATCTTTTTACGATTTGACCACTAAAATAAGCAATGTCCTGACCGATCATATCAATAAAATAGCGTTCGAAGCGTTGTCTGAAATAAGTGTTGATACATTATACGCCCAAAGAACAGCACATACATCATATTATTGGTTTGTCGCAATAAAACATTTACTGGCTAAAATCAAATCCTTGCCAGATAACTTGACTGAATTTGGCAAAAAGATTCTGATGGATATTGCTTCTGGAACTCAAAGTTTGAATCCTTTCCCTAATTGTTTCAAGAATATAGTTGAAAGATTGGATAAACGAAAAATTAAATCGACAGTTACCGATATAAGAAATGATTTCTGCATCGGTAAAAAGACTATCAATGCAATAAAGTTTCAATTTTTCGAAACATGGCTTAGATCGCATGGTAATTTGAAAAGTCAAGCTGGAGACGTTATTGATAAAATAGTGAAACCTGTAATTTCCGATGGGGCATGCCGTTCATTGATTCTGCAAAACAAAGATTTTTATATGGATTTAATAAATACAGCAGGGGATGATGCTTATGAATTGAAAAAGAGTCTCCGAAACCACATACAAAAAGATTCAGATCCGCAATTGGTTAAATTTGTCAATTCGATAGATTCAGTACCTGAGGTTGAAACCGCGTAAGTATTTGTCTAACAAGTCCGAATTTTACGATTTTACCCGTCAGAACTGAAGTGCCCCCCAAAAAAATTGTATCCAACTTTTGGGGGTCACTTCAAACTTCGATAGGGATAATTTTCAATTTTGGGGACTTGTTAGACAGTCTCATTATCTGGTAGCAGTTTACACAGCACCGGATCGTTTTTGATACGCTCCAGTTCCTCCTGCACAATCTGCTTCACCTCTTCCTTGATGCGCCGGTAGTTCGCCTGCACCGTTTCCTTCATGCGGTCGTTGCCGTCCTCGTCCGTGAAGTTTGTAATGACGGGAATTTTCTTGTAGGCACTTTCTTCCCGTTTCACCTTTTCGGCATCCACCACAATCTCGCAATGAAAAATCTTCTGCTCGATACGCTCGTTGAAGTTGTCGGATACAGAACCGACAAACATTCCCTGCGTAAGCCCGGAAATCTTACTCGGTGGAATGAGCGCGTCCATCTGCGTGTTGATGGAGGTGGAAACATCCTGCCGGTTGATGGAGATGGACTGCCGTTTCTGCAACACCTTACCGAACCGCTCGGAGAGCGTCTTGGCTGTTTCCCCCACCACCTGACCGGAGAAAATATTGCCGACAGTGTTCATCACCACTTTCGCCTCTTTGTCCCCGTAGTCACGCACTAACTGGCTGAAATCCTGAAAGCCCAGACACACGGCAACCTTGTTGCTTCGGGCGGTAGCTATAAGATTGTCCAACCCTTTGAAGTATATTGTGGGCAACTCGTCGATGATGACCGATGACTTCAGCATCCCCTTCTTGTTGATGAGCTTCACGATACGGGAATTATACAGACCGAGTGCCGCACCGTAGATATTCTGACGGTCGGGATTGTTACCCACGCAGAGGATTTTCGGCTCTTCGGGATTGTTGATGTCCAGCGTAAACTCGCTGTCTGACATCACCCAGTAGAGCTGCGGTGAAATCATCCTCGAAAGCGGGATTTTTGCCGACGCTATCTGACCCATGAGCTGCTCCGCAGCCCCTCCAAGCCACGCATCCATGAACGGCGAAAGGTAGTTCTCCAGCTCCGGATAAGAGGTCAGTATCGGAAATATATCCTCGTAACGGCGGTTCAGAAACTCGATAGCATGGGGAAACGTGCAAAACTTCCCGTTCTGATAGATTTTGAGATACCAGATAATACTGGCAAACAGAATGATAGGTGACTCCACGAAGAAGTCGCCCTGCTTTTGCACCCACGTTTTATTGAGGTTGAGCATTATTGTGTAGGCACTCTCATAGGCATCCGTAATATCTTCCATAAAATCCGGGTGAATGGGATTGCACCGATGAGAGCGTCGCGGGTCGTCGAAGTTGATCACATAGAACTTCGGCTTTACCTTGTAGCCGTCCGGGTGGTTCAGCAAATGGTTGTAGGCAATAGTAGATAGGTCGGGATACTTGAAATCGTAGATGTATTGACTAAAGCCCTTTTCAATCTGTTGCTTGATAAAATTGTTTACCACGGCATAGGACTTGCCGCTGCCCGGCGTACCCAACACGATGGACGCACGGAAGGGATTAACTACATTGATCCAACCGTTGTTCCAGCGTTTCCTGTAATAGAAACGTGTCGGCAGATTGACCGAATACTCGCTTTCGATAAGCCTCGTTTCCTGCATGAAACTCTCGTTCTCGTTGTTGAAAACATCCTCCATCAAATTGTGTTTCAACAGGCGGCTCATCCACAGACCACCCATCAACAGGCAGACATAGCCCGTTCCAATGGTAAGGACATACAGTCCCGTCACCGCTTCAAGCGGCAGCGGCAGGGGCAGCAACCACCAGTTCAGGAAAAACAGCACGAACCCGACGGCAAATGCTGTCCAGATTCTCCCCCAAGTGATTTTCTCACCCTTGACACCCTTCGTACCCAGACAGGACAAGGCAAGCAAAAGGACGGAAAACAGCTTCGTGTAGAGAATGGAATGGAACAGCCCCGCCGTGCGGTCGAAGTTCAGAAGGATTTTGTCCACCACGCCGATGTTCACGCCCCACAGCCGGATGGCTTCGTAGCAGAACCAGTACACGTTCATGACCACTAAAATGATACTCACGGCACGCAGAAAATCCATGATTTTCGCCAATGCCCTCAAATCGTCTTCTTGTTGTGACATACATTGATTTTTTAATTGTTGATACTCTGATTACATACCCAAGCCCTTGCGTTTTTTCTTCTTTTTGCGCTTCATCGCCCGGATGAAAGCCTCTTCCTCGGCATCTACCGCCGGACCTTCGGGAGTGAGCAAGCCCATACCGCCCGATATATCTTCACTGTCGTAGGCGGTCTGCCCGTGTGCCTTGTCCGCAGCATCCACAGGGATGGATAGCGGTATCGGCGGTTGTCCGGCGTATGGCAGGGTGAAGTGTTCCTGCAAGGCATTCGCCGAAAGCTCCTTACCCATGCGCGAACCGTTCAGCACGCATCCCGTGCGGTGGTCGATGAAGGTAGCCCCATAGATGCGCCCTTCCTCTGTGTAGCGCAGTACGGTGTCGATGCCCTTCTCTTTGAGTTGGGATACAAATTTGTCCTTGTCATAAGTGCCTTGCAGCACGGAAAGGACGGTGCGTTTCGTCATGTCTGCCAGTTTCCTATCCTTGATTTCCGATTTGGAACGGACAAACTTCTTCTGTACGGCTTCATAGCCTGCGGACTTCCCGAAAAGCGAGGATTTGAACGGGTTGCCCACCTTGTTACCCTTGTCGTCCGTGACGGAATAGACCAGCCCGTGATACTCCCGTCCGCGCACGTTGCCCCTCGCTTCCTCCACCGTCATATTATATAAGGAAAGGAGCGCACGGTATTCGCCCATCGTCTGGAAACGGTACTGCCCATTCAGAGCCTTCACGGTGTTGCCTACCTGCTTCTTCACATCACCTGCCGATGCGGCCACCTTGCGCAACGGATTATCCAATCTCTGATTTTTACGTTCTGCCGGATGCAATCCGTACTTCTGTTCCAGTTCCCTGCGGATACGGTCGCTGCGGCGGTAGAGAAAATCCCGGTTGAGCCTTTTCCCGTTCTCGTCCACGTTGACCGTCACGATGTGCAGGTGGTGGCGGTCGATGTCCTCGTGCTTGAATACAAGATAAGGCTGGTTTCCGAAACCGAGTTTTTCCAGATACTCGCGGGCGATATTCTGCAACTCAATATCGGTCAGCACATCCTCCGGGTGCGGGTTGAGAGAGATATGCACCACCGGCTTCTCGATCTTCATCTGCGGTGGCAGGAAGGTGAGAAAACCCTCCATCGCCTTGCCTATGTCCACCGTTCCCGAACCGTCATTGTAGATGCGGTTGGTGGTGAGAAGCCGCCCCTGCGCCTCGTTAATCTTCTCCCCGTTGTAGGCAATCGCGCCGTACAACGAACTTCCTACACTGATTTTTGCGACCATTTTGCCTCCATTTCCCTTGAAAGTTCCACAATCCGGCGGCTCAGTTTCACGAGTTCGACGGTGTGTTGCTCTAATTTGTAGAGCAACGCCATCGCCTTTTTCTCTGAAAAATGCAGCCTCAGTTCCTTCACGACTTGGTTGTAATTCGTACCCACGGCACGGAATTGTGCATGAAAATCCGACAGTTTGGTGTAATAGTCCACCAACGTCTTGTCCACCTTCAGCACCTTGAACGGTTGCCCGAAGAAGTGCGCTTTGAGGAAAACAGACCGTGCATAGACACCCGATTTTCCGAACATGGCGAGGAAACGGTTGTGTTCCTCCTCGTTGAAACGGACGGTGTACCGGTACACCGCCGGATCAAGTTTGGGATTTCTCCCTGATTTGCTTTTCCTTTTCTCTTTCATATTACTTTGGATTTAGCGGATTGACGGCATAAGCCGCCGCTTCGGATTACAGCACCGCAGTTCTGAAAGGCTTCCCGACTTCGGAGGGAAAGCCCGCCCCCTGCAAGGGCAAGTGCTTTTCGTGGCTGCTCAAAATATTTTGAGCGGCTGAAAAGACATCTTGCTATGTTCAGGTGAACATAAAAATCCGTCAGGGGACGGATTGGGAAAATACCTTTCAGGACTCCGGGCCGCGCGTCATCGGCGAACCCTGCTGTCCGGGTGCAAAGTTACGCCCTTAAAGCGGTATCGGACAGATGCTTGACCCGGTCAATGACTGCCAACCGGCGCAACGTGCCGCCACTTGCCGGAGAAGTGATACAGGTTCCAAAATATACTTGTTTATTTGCAGCATGATTCAAGAAACGAACGATTTGAAGATATGATAAACGGAACATTCAAATACCCGGAAATCCGCTTCTTCGGATACTTGCCGAAACGGATACCCGAACCGTCGGAAACCCGGTTCTCCGACAATTCGGTGACGTATGGATTCAATGACTTCATGACGCAATGTCGTCAATCACCATTTGTCCGACGCACCGCTTCACCACAGAACCGGATACGCGACGACCCGCCTGCGTGTGTAGTCACGGAAGCGGATGGTGCGACAGCCAAATCCGTATGGAAACAGAAAAACAAATCATCAACAATTAAAATAAATGGAACTATGAGTAAGGAAATCTTCGTTGCATTCGCAACACAGAAAGGTGGCATCGGCAAATCCACTGTCACGGCACTTGCCGCCAGCTACCTGCACAACGTGAAAGGCTACAATGTCGCCGTCGTGGACTGCGACGACCCGCAGCACAGCATCCACGGGCTGCGCGAACACGAAATGGGGCTTATCGACAGCAGCACCTACTTCAAGGCTCTCGCTTGCGACCATTTCCGCCGGATCAAAAAGAACGCCTACACCATCGTCAAAAGCAATGCGGTGAACGCCCTCGACGATGCCGAGAGGATGATTGCCACTGAGGACGTGAAACCCGACGTGGTGTTCTTCGACATGCCCGGCACACTCCGAAGCAACGGCGTGATAAAGACGCTCTCGCAGATGGACTACATTTTCACTCCGCTGAGTGCCGACCGCTTTGTCGTGGAGAGTACCCTGAAATTCGTCACGATGTTCCGCGACAGGCTGATGACTACCGGACAGGCGAAAACAAAGGGGCTGCATCTGTTCTGGACGATGGTGGACGGCAGGGAGAGGAACGACTTGTACGGCATCTACGAGGAAGTGATAGCCGAAATGGGCTTTCCGGTACTTTCCACCCGCTTGCCCGACAGCAAGAAGTTCCGCCGTGACCTTTCGGAAGAGCGCAAGAGCGTTTTCCGCTCCACCATCTTCCCGATGGACACGGCACTGCTGAAAGGGAGTGGCATCCGGGAGTTTTCCGAAGAGATAAGCGACATCATCAGACCGCAGTGAGCATGGGCAGCAGGAAAGTGAACACGGAAGGCATCGACGAGGAACTGCTGTTAGCCTCCATCGGGCGGCGCACACAGGACGGGACACTGCGCCCCGCACAGGAAGTACCCGCAGCTGCACCGACCGAAGAGGACACCGCCGCACCGGAACCATCTCCTGTGCAACCCGTAACACGGGAAAAAGCGCAGAGGGAAAGTGGACGCCGGAAAAGGCAGGACGAGGACTACAACGAGCTATTCCTGCGCCGCAACGAGATAAAGACCCGCCAATGTGTCTATATCAGCCGTGACGTCCACGGCAAGATCCTCAGAATCGTGAACGACATCGCCGGAGGGGAAATCTCAGTAGGCGGATATGTGGATACCGTGCTGCGCCAGCATCTGGAACAGCACAAGGAGAGAATCAACGAACTGTACAAGAAACAACGTGAAGATCTGATTTGAAAATGGAAAAAGAAATGACACCGAATGAAAAAAGACCACAGCAAGACTGCGGAGGTATGTTTACCCAAGTGCAGGCGAGTGTGGAAATACTGTCGCCTGTCCCGGTAAGCGGCAAATGCAGTGAGAAGGACTATGAACGCCTGTTCATCCGCGACCCGGAAGTAAAGGCACGTGAGGGGAAGATGGCGTATGTGCGCCCGGAGTACCACGAGCGTATCATGCGTATCACCCGTGTAATCGGGCATGACCGGCTTACGCTGTCCGCTTACATCGACCATGTGCTGACGCACCACTTCAACCAGTGCGAAGATGCGATAAAGAGCCTTTATGCCCGAAATTACAATTCAGTATTCTAACCAAAAACGGAAGGATATGAATTACACAATCAGCATGACAGACATTCTGCTGGCGGTATCGGTCGGCTGCAACCTCTGGTTCCTGTTCCTGCTCCTTTACGAGCGCATCATGGACACGCGGATTGTCCGCTTCTTCAAGGGCATTGTCGGATTATGGCGGTCACTGGACGGGAATGAGGCTAAACGCATAGCGGCACACGAGGAAGTCCCTGCGGAAAAGGCGGACATCATCGGCAAGAGCCGTTTCAGGATGGCATCCACCCGGACAACCGCTGCCATACCGACGCAAGAAGCCGCCACTATTGAAAAAGGCATTGAGCTGTCGGAGGAAGAGGCTACTTTTGACGACGGAAAAACGGGAAACGCATCCCGCCCGGCACAAGTCCCGGAGGAAAAACTCGATGAGACCTTCACGAGCATACCGCCGGAGGAACTGGGATACGGGGACGACGAACCGGAAGAGGACGCCTCGGACACGCCACGGGCTTCGGGCAGCAGCTTTGACGAGATTGACGACGCCTGCAAGACCGCCAAAAACCCGGACGCGACACAGGCGGAACGTGAAAAGGCGGCTAAGGTGTTCACCGACATGGAGGGCACGGAGTTGTACGAGAAAATGATGGAAGGCTCTTCGGAGATAGGCATCCGCATCAAGGGGCTTATCGAGATTCGGCTGAAGAAATCTGAAAAGGAGTTCGTCGTGCCGGACAACATCGAGGAGTTCGACATTCGCAACTATGTATGACAACAATAAAAGAAATGAACATGAAAGAATGACATCAACCCACGCGGCGAGGAAACGCAAGGCGCATCCCCATCCGCAACGGACACGCCCACGTCCGTGGAAACAAACGGGCATCCACTAAAACCAAAGTAAAGAAACAAAGTATCAACCGCCCGACAAAGGACCATCCACCCTTTTGACGGCAAAAAACAAGAACAGTTTATGAACAAGAACATCTTGAAAAACAGAAAAGCAATCCTCTCCGCGGCACTTGTCATCGCCGCAACCGCCTCCGCTTTCGCGCAGGGAAACGGCATCGCGGGCATCAACGAAGCCACCTCTATGGTGAGTTCTTATTTCGACCCCGGAACTAAACTGATATACGCCATCGGTGCAGTCGTCGGGCTTATCGGGGGCGTAAAAGTGTACGGCAAGTTTTCATCGGGCGACCCCGACACCAGCAAGACAGCCGCCTCGTGGTTCGGCGCGTGCATCTTCCTGATTGTTGCCGCCACCATCCTGCGCTCATTCTTCCTTTAATAAATAATGTATGGCTGAATACCCAATCAACAAGGGTATCGGCCGTCCGGTAGAGTTCAAGGGCTTGAAGGCACAGTACCTCTTCATCTTCTGCGGAGGTCTGCTGGCTCTCTTCGTCCTGTTCGTCATCCTCTACATGGTCGGTATCGACCAGTGGATATGTATCGGCTTCGGCGCGGCATCGTCCTCCCTCCTTGTATGGCAGACCTTCGCGCTGAACGCCCGGTACGGTGAACACGGGCTGATGAAATTAGGAGCGGCACGGAGCCATCCCCGATACCTTATCAACCGGCGGCGGATAACCCGTCTGTTCAAACGACAACGAAAGGAAGAAAGACAATGAGGAATACATCGAAAATGACAACACTGGAAAACAGGTTCCCACTTTTAGCGGTGGAGCATGGCTGCATCATCTCAAAGGACGCCGACATCACGGTGGCTTTCGAGGTGGAACTACCGGAACTTTACACCGTGACGGGTGCGGAGTACGAGGCGATACACAGTTGCTGGTGCAAGGCTATCAAGGTGCTGCCGGACTACTCCGTCGTCCACAAACAGGACTGGTTCATCAAGGAACGCTACAAACCGGAGCTTCAGAAGGACGACATGAGCTTTTTAAGCCGCTCTTTCGAGCGTCACTTCAACGAGCGTCCGTACCTGAAACACACCTGCTACCTCTACCTGACCAAGACAACAAAGGAGCGTAACCGGATGCAGAGCAATTTCAGCACGCTGTGCCGGGGACATATCATCCCGAAGGAGCTGGACAGGGAAACCACGACCAAGTTCTTGGAAGCCTGCGAACAGTTCGAGCGCATCATGAACGACAGCGGGCTTGTCAGGCTGCGCCGCCTCTCCACCGATGAGATTGTGGGTACTGAGGGAAAGACGGGACTTATTGAACGCTACTTCTCGCTCATGCCGGAAGGTGACACCACCTTGCAGGACATCGAGCTTTCGGCAAGGGAGATGCGCATCGGCGACAACCGCCTGTGTCTGCACACCCTCTCCGACGCGGAAGACCTGCCGGGCAAGGTGGCTACCGACACCCGTTACGAGAAGCTCTCCACCGACCGGAGTGACTGCCGACTGTCATTCGCCTCCCCGGTGGGGCTTCTGCTCTCCTGCAACCATATCTACAACCAGTATGTGCTGATAGACAACAGTGAGGAAACCTTGCAGAAGTTCGAGAAGTCCGCCCGTAACATGCAGTCGCTATCTCGCTATTCAAGGAGCAACAGCATCAACCGCGAGTGGATAGACCAATACCTGAACGAAGCCCATTCCTACGGACTGACCTCGGTACGGGCACACTTCAACGTCATGGCGTGGAGCGACGATGCGGAGGAACTGAAGCATATCAAGAACGACGTGGGCAGCCAGTTGGCAAGCATGGAATGCGTGCCGCGCCACAACACCATCGACTGCCCGACACTCTACTGGGCGGCGATACCCGGCAATGCGGCGGACTTCCCGGCGGAAGAGAGTTTCCACACCTTCATCGAACAGGCGGTGTGCCTGTTCACAGAGGAAACCAACTACCGCAGCTCGCTCTCGCCCTTCGGCATCAAGATGGTGGACAGGCTCACGGGAAAACCGCTGCACCTTGACATCTCCGACCTGCCCATGAAGCGAGGTATCACGACCAACCGCAACAAGTTCGTGCTGGGTCCTTCGGGCAGCGGCAAGTCTTTCTTCATGAACCACCTCGTGCGCCAATATTATGAGCAAGGCGCACATGTGGTATTGGTGGACACGGGAAACTCCTATCAGGGCTTGTGCGGCATGATCCGACGCAAGACAGGCGGAGCGGACGGTGTGTATTTCACCTACACGGAAGATAAGCCCATCAGCTTCAACCCGTTCTACACCGACGATTACATCTTCGACGTGGAGAAGAAGGACAGCATCAAGACCCTGTTGCTGACGCTCTGGAAGTCGGAGGACGACAAGGTGACAAAGACGGAGAGCGGCGAGCTGGGCAGTGCCGTGAGTGCCTATATTGAGCGCATCCAATCCGACCGTAGCATCGTGCCGTCGTTCAACACCTTCTACGAGTATATGCGTGACGACTACCGCAAGGAACTGGCACAGCGTGACATCAAGGTGGAGAAGTCCGACTTCAACATCGACAACATGCTCACCACCATGCGGCAGTATTACCGGGGCGGGCGTTACGATTTCCTGCTCAACTCCACGGAGAACATCGACCTGCTCGGCAAGCGGTTCATCGTCTTCGAGATAGATTCGATTAAAGAAAACCGCGAACTGTTCCCCGTCGTGACCATCATCATCATGGAAGCCTTCATCAACAAGATGCGGCGGCTGAAAGGCGTGCGGAAACAGCTTATCGTGGAAGAGGCTTGGAAGGCCCTCTCATCGGCGAACATGGCTGAATATCTGCGCTATATGTATAAGACGGTCAGAAAATATTACGGCGAGGCAATCGTGGTGACGCAGGAGGTGGACGACATTATCAGTTCTCCGGTGGTCAAAGAGAGCATTATCAACAACTCGGATTGTAAAATCCTGCTTGACCAAAGGAAATATATGAACAAGTTCGACCAGATACAGGCGTTGCTCGGACTGACGGAAAAGGAGAAGTCGCAGATACTCTCCATCAACATGGCGAACAACCCTTCACGGCTCTACAAGGAGGTGTGGATAGGCTTGGGCGGCACGCAGTCGGCGGTCTATGCCACGGAGGTCAGCGCGGAAGAGTATCTGGCGTACACCACCGAGGAAACGGAAAAAGTGGAGGTTTACCGTCTGGCGGAGAAGCTGGGCGACGACATCGAAGCCGCCATCCGGCAGCTTGCCGAAAGGCGGAGAAACAAGGAATAACTAAAAAACAGAATGTATCAACCAAAAAAGAAAAACGCGTATGAATTTACCAAAAGTGAAAATGCTGCAAGTCAGCAAGTGCCTTATCGGATTGGCGGTCATGATGCTGCAATCCTGCGACGTGGCCGACAACCGCCGCGACATGCTGTGCGGGAACTGGGAGAGCGTGGAGGGAAAACCTGACGTGCTTATCTACAAGGAGGGCGAAGCCTACAAAGTGACGGTGTTCCGTCGTAGCGGTCTGCGCCGCAAGCTCAAGCCGGAAACCTATCTCTTGCAGGAGGAGAACGGCAACCTGTTCATGAACACCGGCTTCCGCATCGACGTGTCCTACAACGAGGCCACGGATGTGCTGACTTTCTCGCCAAACGGGGACTATGTGCGGGTGAAGCCGCAGCCGGGACATCCGACCGAAGAATAACAACCACTAAAATCCAAAGTAACATGAGAACAAGAATAACAATGATTATCTGCCTGTGCCTGCTTTTCGCGGGCAGGGCAAGCGCACAGTGGGTCGTAAGCGATCCGGGCAATCTAGCGCAGGGCATCATCAATGCCTCCAAAAACATCATCCATACCTCCAAGACCGCCACGAACATGGTGAGCAACTTTCAGGAGACGGTGAAAATCTATCAGCAGGGCAAGAAGTATTACGATGCCCTCAAATCGGTGAACAATCTGGTCAAGGACGCCCGCAAGGTGCAGCAGACCATCCTGATGGTGGGCGACATCACAGACATCTATGTGAACAGTTTCCAACGGATGCTCCGTGACGGGAATTTCAGACCCGAAGAGCTTTCCGCAATCGCTTTCGGCTACACGAAACTGCTGGAGGAAAGCAACGAAGTGTTGACGGAACTCAGGAACGTGGTGAACATCACCACGCTCTCCATGACCGACAAGGAGCGCATGGACGTGGTGGAACGCTGCCACTCGAAGATGAAGCGTTACCGCAACCTCGTGAGCTACTACACGAACAAGAACATCTCCGTGAGTTACCTGCGTGCGAAAAAGAAGAACGACCTCGACCGCATCATGGGGCTGTACGGGAACATGAACGAAAGATACTGGTAGCCTATGAAGTTCGACAACCTTCATCAGATTTTACGTTCACTTTATGAGCAGATGATGCCGCTGTGTGGGGACATGGCTGGTGTGGCGAAAGGCATCGCCGGGCTGGGTGCGCTGTTCTACGTCGCCTACCGGGTATGGCAGTCGCTGGCGAGAGCTGAACCGATAGACGTATTCCCGATGCTCCGTCCTTTTGCCATCGGTCTGTGCATCATGTTCTTCCCGACTGTGGTGCTGGGCACGATAAACAGCATCCTCTCACCCGTCGTACAGGGCACGGCAAAGATGCTGGAGGCGGAAACGCTGGACATGAACCGATACCGGGAGCAGAAGGACAAACTGGAATACGAGGCGATGGTACGCAACCCCGAAACCGCCTACCTCGTGTCCAACGAGGAATTTGACAAGCAACTGGAGGAACTCGGCTGGTCGCCCTCCGACATGGTGACGATGGCGGGAATGTATATCGACCGGGGAATGTACAACATGAAGAAGAGCATCCGCGACTTCTTCCGCGAGATACTCGAACTGCTGTTCCAAGCCGCCGCCCTCGTGATAGACACCGTCCGCACCTTCTTTCTCGTGGTGCTGGCGATTCTCGGTCCGATAGCCTTCGCCCTGTCGGTATGGGACGGTTTCCAAAACACGCTCACGCAGTGGATATGCCGCTATATACAGGTCTATCTGTGGCTACCGGTATCGGACATGTTCAGCACCATACTGGCGAAGATACAGGTTCTGATGCTGCAAAACGACATCGAGCGGATGCAGGCAGACCCGAACTTCTCGCTGGATTCGAGCGACGGGGTGTATATCGTATTCCTCTGCATCGGCATCATCGGCTACTTTACCATTCCCACCGTTGCGGGCTGGATTATCCAAGCCGGAGGCATGGGCGGTTACGGTCGCAACGTGAACCAGATGGCGGGACGAGCCGGAAGCATGGCGGGCAGCGTGGCGGGTGCAGCCGCAGGAAACGCAGTCGGACGTGTCGGCAAATTGCTGAAATAATCAATGTGCAATCATAAATTGGAAAATATAAATGGAATTCAAATCACTTAGAAACATCGAATCGTCGTTCAGGCAGATACGCCTGTTCGGTATCGTCTTCCTCTCGCTGTGCGCCGTGGTGACGGTGTGGAGCGTGTGGAACTCCTACCGTTTCGCAGAGAAGCAACGGGAGAAAATCTATGTGCTGGACAACGGCAAGAGCCTGATGCTCGCCTTGTCTCAGGATTTGTCGCAGAACCGCCCGGCGGAGGCACGGGAACATGTGCGCCGTTTCCACGAGATGTTCTTCACGCTATCACCTGAAAAAAGCGCGATTGAACACAACGTGAAACGTGCCTTGCTGCTGGCGGACAAGAGCGTGTACCACTATTATTCGGACTTCGCGGAGAAGGGGTACTACAACCGCATCATCGCCGGGAACATCAACCAAGTGCTGAAGGTGGACAGCGTGGTGTGCGACTTCAACGCCTATCCCTACCGTGCCGTGACCTACGCCACACAGAAAATCATCCGGCAGAGCAACGTCACCGAGCGCAGCCTCGTGACCACCTGCCGCCTGCTGAACGCATCGCGGTCGGATGACAACCCGAACGGTTTTACCATCGAGGGTTTCACCATCATTGAGAACAAGGATTTACAGACTATCAAACGGTAACAGGACATGAAAAGTATCAGAAAATCAATGTGGGGCATGTATTGGAAACTCCACGACAAACGGAAACGCTTGGCGGCAAGTCTCAAAGGGTATCTGGACGGCTTGCCGCCGGAAACACGCCGCCGCATCGTGCTGGGGATGTTCGCCGCCTTCGCGGTGCTTGCCCTTTACACCTTCGGCAGAGCCGTCTATGACATCGGCAGGAACGACGGCTCACATATGGAAACGGGACACGCCGGACGGGTGGAACTGCCGACCCCGGCGGAAACAGGCAATCACTTAACACCTTATTTATATGGAACAGACAAAGAATGAACCGACGAAAGAGAACAAAGCTGCTCCCGAAACGGGGAAACCGAAAAAGGAGCGCGAACCGCTGACAGAGGCGCAACGGCTGAAACGGCAGAAGATGATCGTGCTGCCCGCTATGGTGTTGGTGTTCATCGGGGCGATGTGGCTGATATTCGCCCCGTCCTCCGGCAAGGAGCAACCGCCGGGAACGGACGGATACAACACCGAGATGCCCGACGCTGACAAGGCGAACCGGCAGATTATCGGCGACAAGCTGAAAGCCTACGAGCATGGGGAGATGGAAGAGCGTCAGGAGAGCCGCAACCGTGCCATCGGGCAGCTGGGCGACATGTTCGACCGCGAGATAGCGGGAACGGAGAACGGAGTGGACTTCGACCTCGCCAATCCGGGCGGCAAGGAAGAAAGGGCAAAGCCAGCCACGCCGCAGACCATCCAGTCCTCCGCAGCCGCCTACCGTGACCTGAACGCCACGCTCGGAAACTTCTACGACCAGCCGAAAAACGACAATGCGGAGATGGACGAATTGTTGGAGCGCATCGCATCGCTGGAGTCGGAACTGGAAAGCGAGAGGGGCAAGGCTTCCTCTATGGACGAGCAGGTGGCTCTTATGGAGAAGTCCTACGAGCTGGCGGCAAAGTACATGGGCGGTCAGAACGGAGGACAGCCATCGGCGGAACAGAGGGCAGAGCCAACTACCGTGCAGAAAGGGAAGAAGAACAAGGCAATGCCTATCAGACAGGTGGAGCATCAAGTAGTTTCTTCACTCTCACAGCCTATGAGTAACGCGGAGTTTGTCGCCGCCTTATCGCAGGAACGCAACCGGGGTTTCAACACGGCTGTCGGCACGGCGGAGGTATTGGACAGGAACACCATACCGGCGTGCGTGCATGGGGCGCAGAGCGTGACGGACGGGCAGACGGTAAGGCTGCGCCTGCTGGAGCCTATGGCGGTGGCAGGCAGGACAATACCCCGGGGTGCGGTGGTGGTCGGCACGGGCAAGATACAGGGTGAGCGGCTCGACATCGAGATTACCTCGCTGGAATACGACGGCACGATTATCCCCGTGGAGCTTGCGGTCTATGACACGGACGGACAGCCCGGCATCTTCATCCCGAACTCGATGGAGATGAACGCCGTCCGGGAGGTCGCCGCCAACATGGGCGGCTCGCTGGGAAGCAGCATCAACATCTCCACCAATGCCGGGGCGCAGCTCGCCTCCGACTTGGGCAAGGGGCTGATACAAGGCACGAGCCAGTACATCGCCAAAAAGATGCGAACCGTCAAGGTGCATCTGAAAGCCGGGTACAGGGTCATGCTTTACCAAGAAAAATATTGAAAACAATAAAAATTACCACTAAAATCCAAAAGTAATGAGAAAAGTAATCATCATGTTTGCCCTCGCTATGGGCATCATAACTGCCAACGCGCAGGAGAATGTAACCGTTGAAACGACCAACGGAAGTGAACAACCGACCTTGACGAAGGAGGTCTATCCGCAGAAGGAGGCGGACGGCGACCTATATCACGGGCTGTCACGCAAGCTGACCTTCGACCGCATGATACCGCCGCACGGTCTGGAAGTGACCTACGACAAGACCGTCCACGTCATTTTTCCGGCGGAGGTGCGCTATGTCGATTTAGGCTCGCCCGACCTGATTGCCGGGAAAGCCGACGGAGCGGAGAACATCATCCGTGTGAAGGCTACCGTAAGGAATTTTCCCAACGAAACGAATATGTCCGTCATCACGGAGGACGGCAGTTTCTACACCTTCAACGTGAAGTACGCCGCCGAACCGCTGTTGCTCAACGTGGAGATGTGCGACTTCATCCATGACGGCAGCACGGTGAACCGCCCGAACAACGCGCAGGAAATCTATCTGAAAGAGCTGGGCAGCGAAAGCCCGATGCTGGTGCGCCTTATCATGAAGTCCATCCACAAACAGAACAAGCGCGAGGTGAAGCATATCGGCTGCAAGCGTTTCGGCATCCAATACCTGTTGAAAGGCATCTACACGCACAACGGCTTGCTTTATTTCCACACGGAGATAAAGAACCAGAGCAACGTGCCTTTCGATGTGGACTACATCACTTGGAAAATCGTGGACAAGAAGGTTGCGAAGCGTACTGCCGTGCAGGAGCAGATTATTCTGCCGCTCCGCGCGCAGAACTACGCCACCCTCGTGCCGGGCAAAAAGAGCGAGCGCACGGTCTTCACGATGGCGAAGTTCACCATCCCCGATGACAAGTGCCTCGTGGTGGAATTGAACGAGAAGAACGGCGGCCGTCACCAGTCCTTCGTGATTGAGAACGAGGATTTGGTACGCGCGGGTACCATCAACGAACTTCAAGTACGCTGACCATGAGAAAGTACATCGCAATAATCATCGCGTCGCTTGCCCTTTTTACAGGGCAGGCGCACGCCCAGCGGTGTCTGCCGAAGATGCAGGGCATCGAGGTGAGGGCGGACATGGCGGACGGCTTCAATCTCGGCGGCAAGGACGGCGGGTACAGCTTCGGGGCGGCTCTCTCCACCTACACGAAGAAGGGGAACAAGTGGGTGTTCGGTGGCGAATACCTGTTGAAGAACAATCCCTACAAGGACACCAAGATACCCGTGGCGCAGTTCACGGCGGAGGGCGGCTATTACTTCAAGATACTGTCGGACGCCCGAAAGATTGTTTTCGTCTATGCCGGGGCTTCGGCTCTCGCCGGATATGAGGCGGTAAATTGGGGGAAGAAGGTGCTGCATGACGGCTCCACGCTGCACGACCGGGACGCCTTCATCTACGGCGGTGCGCTGACGCTCGATGTGGAGTGTTACGTGGCAGACCGTATCGCCCTGCTTGCCAACCTGCGGGAGCGTTGCCTTTGGGGTGGCGACACACGGAAGTTCCACACGCAGTTCGGGGTCGGTATCAAGTTCATCATCAACTGACACGGGCATGGAAAGGACGGAAATAGATGCTGTCAGAAGGATGCCGCTTGCGGATTTTCTCGCACGGCTGGGGCATGAGCCTGTCAGAAGGAGCGGTAACGAGCTGTGGTATCTTGCCCCGTACAGGGGCGAGCGCACATCCTCTTTCCGTGTGAACGTGGCGAAACAGCTCTGGTACGACTTCGGTTTGGGCAAGGGCGGCGACATCTTCACGCTTGCCGGGGAGTTTCTGCAAAGCGATGACTTCATGAAGCAAGCGAAGTTCATAGCGGAAGCCGCCAATATGACGGTTGCCGGATGGGAAAAGCCCGTCTATCTCTCGAAGCCGACCGAATCCGTTTTTGAGGATGTGGAGGTCGCTCCGCTGCTCCGCTCACTGCTGACGGAGTATTTAGAGGAACGGGGCATCCCTTACGCCATCGCATCCCGTCACTGCTGCCGCTTGAACTACGGTGTGCGTGGGAAACGGTATTTTGCCGTTGGCTTTCCGAACATGGCAGGTGGCTATGAAGTCAGAAGCCGATATTTCAAGGGTTGCATACCTCCGAAGTCTGTATCACTGGTAAAGGCGAATGACATCCCGGCTGACGAGTGCCTCGTGTTCGAGGGCTTCATGGACTTTCTCTCTGCCGTGACGCTTGGTGTAACCGGTAACGCTGACTGTCTTGTGCTGAACTCAGTCGCCAACGTGGAGAAGGCGGCGGGATTGCTGGACGGATACGGGCGCATCGGCTGCTTCCTCGACCGTGACGAAGCCGGACGGCGGACGCTTGCCGCACTTACCATGCGATACGGGGAACGTGTCACCGACCGTTCCTCCCTCTATGACGGTTGCAAGGACTTGAACGAGTACCTGCAACTGACAACGAAAAAACAGAAAAACAACCATCTAAAAATCGAAGAACAATGAACATACTGAACAACAGAAACAAGAGAACATCAATATTCAAGGCAGTGGCGTTATGCCTGATAGCCGCCATGTCATTCACCCTCGTGTCATGTGACGATGACATGGACATCCAGCAGTCCTATCCCTTCACGGTGGAGGTCATGCCCGTGCCGAACAAGGTAGTAAAGGGGCAGACAGTGGAAATCCGCTGTGAACTGAAAAAGGAGGGCGACTTTTCGGGTACGCTCTATACCATCCGCTATTTCCAGTTCGAGGGGGAAGGCTCGCTCAAAATGGATAACGGCATCACCTTCCTGCCTAACGACCGCTACCTGCTGGAGAACGAAAAATTCCGCCTGTACTACACGGCGGCGGGTGATGAGGCGCATAATTTCATCGTGGTGGTGGAGGATAACTTTAGCAACTCCTACGAACTGGAATTTGACTTCAACAACAGGAATGTAAAGGACGACGATCTTACCATCGTTCCCATCGGCAACTTCAGCCCCTTGTTGAAATGATGCGTGTATTCATGACAATGCTCTGTTCACTTCTGACGGTCTGTTCTGTGTCCGCGCAGATCAGCCGCCAAGAGGGAACGGACGGGCAGGCGGCAATCTACCGACTGCCGCTTATGGAACGTGCTTTTTTATGCTGCCGCTACTTTGAAGGCTGGCACTCAGAAAAACACTACCCATACGTCGGTTGGGGTCACAAACTTTTGCCAAACGAGAAGTATTCGGCACGAACCATGACAAAACGGGATGCGGATGAACTTTTGCGGAAAGACCTGCGCAAATTTGTCGCCATGTTCCGTAAATTCGGGGTTGATTCGATTTTGCTTGGCACGTTAGCTTACAATGTGGGACCGGCGAAGCTGTTAGGCAGCAAAACAATCCCCAAAAGCACCTTAATCAAGAAGCTGGAAGCTGGTGACAGGAACATCTACCGTGAGTATATAGCCTTCTGCAACTACAAAGGAAAACGCCACGCCATGCTGCTCAAACGGAGAAAGGCGGAGTTTGCGCTGTTGTATATCCCATAAAAGGACTGACAAAACTGGCAAAAGACGTGCCATATTTAACTTGGCACGTCTTTTGCTCTATCACTTGATAGATTATCGTAGGATTTTCTCGTTAATTGACATCGTTGAGCCATTTTTGCCTATCGGTTTCCAAATAACACTTCAAGTTGTAAGTGTTGTGAGAGCAATACAAAACATAGTTATTAACCATAAAAAGTATAGCGAAATTATGAAGAAAGTATTTAGGAAAATTCAGAAAGGAACAATTCAAGTATTCACCTGTAAGAAGTTACTAATGACAAAAAAGAAATTGCCCGTTCGTTTTACGGGTCAGCACTTTACTATTGATAAAGTGCTAATAAAAGATGCAATAAGACAAGCAAATATAAGTAATCAGGATACGGTTTTAGATATTGGGGCAGGCAAGGGGTTTCTTACTGTTCATTTATTAAAAATCGCCAACAATGTTGTTGCTATTGAAAACGACACAGCTTTGGTTGAACATTTACGAAAATTATTTTCTGATGCCCGAAATGTTCAAGTTGTCGGTTGTGATTTTAGGAATTTTGCAGTTCCGAAATTTCCTTTCAAAGTGGTGTCAAATATTCCTTATGGCATTACTTCCGATATTTTCAAAATCCTGATGTTTGAGAGTCTTGGAAATTTTCTGGGAGGTTCCATTGTCCTTCAGTTAGAACCTGCACAAAAGTTATTTTCGAGGAAGCTTTACAATCCATATACCGTTTTCTATCATATTTTTTTTGATTTGAAACTTGTCTATGAGGTAGGTCCTGAAAGTTTCTTTCCACCGCCAACTGTCAAATCAGCCCTGTTAAACATTAAAAGAAAACAGTTATTTTTTGATTTTAAGTTTAAAGCCAAATACTTAGCATTTATTTCCTGTCTGTTAGAGAAACCTGATTTATCTGTAAAAACAGCTTTAAAGTCGATTTTCAGGAAAAGTCAGGTCAGGTCAATTTCGGAAAAATTCGGTTTAAACCTTAATGCTCAAATTGTTTGTTTGTCTCCAAGTCAATGGGTAAACTGTTTTTTGGAAATGCTGGAAGTTGTCCCTGAAAAATTTCATCCTTCGTAGTTCAAAGTCGGGTGGTTGTCAAGATGATTTTTCTGGTTTGGTGTCGTCTTTTAAGCTGCCGCATAACGAAAAATGGTAGCCGTAGTTGCCGGATTTACAGCACTTTCGTATCAATTTAGCACTTCGGTTCGTTAAAAGCACCAAAGTATCAAGTTGGCACGAAAGCCGGCAATTATCGGCTACCATATGTGTGTGCCCTGCATATGCAGGACACACCCCGAAAGCTTTTCAAATAGTTCAAAAATACAAATTTAGTTTTACGAACCAAGTTTTCGGGGTGTTATTTTTCCAGAGGGTGCAAGTCCCTTACGAGCGGATTGAAACCCCGAATCGTTAGCAAGCTGCAAGGTGGTTTATCGTGAGGTATGCACTGAAGGAAGCAGAACTGCAAAAGTCTGTACCGACGAACAGAAAGTACATAAGAGGCATAACAATAAGGATGAGTATCCACAGCAATACGAAGTCCAAAACAGTGTTCTGAACATGCTATTAAATCAGATTATTGTTATGTAGATGTACCGGCGATAGACGGAAGGAAAAAGCATTTACCAGGGGAGGTCTTGGCGATTACGAGTTAATCAATCCAAGAAGTCAGCAGAGGTCATAGTACTTGAGGGCAAACGAGGTGCGAATAGATACCGCATAGGTCTCACAAACAAGGAAGGACTGAACGTAAAGAGGTTTTCAATAGGTAACGGAACACATAGTAGCCCTACTTAACGAAAACAGGTTAAAAACAACTAAAATGATAACAAGAGTAGTACATCCGTTTAATCTTCAAAGAGCATTGGAACACGTGATTGCCAATAAAGGTAGTGCGGGTGTTGATGGTGTTTCTATAAGAGAGCTCCGCAAGGTGTTTTCTGAAAAGAAACTACAACTGATTGAAGCAATCAAACAAGGCAACTATCAAGTACAACCCATTTTAGGTATTGAAATTCCGAAAGGAAATGGGAAAACTCGATTATTGGGTGTTCCCACCACTACAGAACGTGTGTTGCAACAAGCCTTAGCACAAACTATTGCACCACTTTTTGAGCCCGAATTTAGTAATTACAGCTATGGATTTAGACCTCACAAGAATGCCCGACAAGCCGTTGGACAATCTCGGGATTACATCCATTCAGGATTAAACCACATTGTGGATATTGACCTGAAAAACTTCTTTGATGAAGTTGACCACTGTTTATTACTGAATTTAATCTATCAAAAAGTGAAATGCAAAGCTACCATGCAACTCATACGCAAATGGCTCAGAGCACCTATTAAAATCAACGGAAAGCTACGAAAGAGAAGAAAAGGCGTTCCGCAAGGAAGCCCTTTAAGTCCATTATTGTCGAACATTTTACTACATCAACTGGATAAGGAAATGACTCGAAGAGGACACAAATTTGTACGTTATGCGGATGATTTTAGTATTTATTGCAAAAGCCACAATCAAGCCAAGGCAACAAGAGTGGTAATTGAAAAGTTTTTGAAAAACAAACTCAAATTAACTATAAATGAAGAAAAGAGTGGTATCAGAAAACCAATCCACTTCACAATTTTGGGTTTCGGATTCGTACCTACGTACGAGAAAGGAAGTAAAAATCAATACCAACTTATTGTATCGGAAAAAGCATGGAAGAAACTAAAAGAACGACTTAAAACAATCACCCGAAAAACCACACCAGCCACATTTGAAGAGCGTATTGCCAAGATAAAAGAAGTGCAACGCGGATGGTTGAACTATTTCCAAGGCACGAGTATTTTGGGCAAATTACGAGATTTAGATGGTTGGCTTCGCAACCGACTGCGCTATTGCATTTGGCATCATTGGAAAAAACCCGAAAGGAAAAGGAAAAACCTGATTCGATTAGGTGTAGACCAAGACCATGCCTACGCTTGGAGCAGAACACGGAAAGGCGGTTGGGCAATAGCACAAAGTCCTATTCTAGGCACTACCATTACTTTACAACGCTTGAAGAAAAGAGGATATGTTTCCTTAACTGAATTACATTTACAACTTAACCCATCTCTTTGCGAACCGCCGAGTACGTGACCCGTACGCTCGGTGGTGTGAGAGGCGCACTCCGTCAGTTACTGGCGGAGCCGTCTACTCGATTATGCGGTCGGTTTTCATTTTCTCTTCTTTCTCGTTAATTTGTCAAGCAAAGTTACTAAATTTGCAGTCAAGCAATTTCAATTTTTGAATTATGTATTTCAGCAGACCTTGGACTTCTATCTAAGTGATAGGCAGTCCTGAAAATTCCAATCTCTTTTAGGTCAAGACAATTAGTCTATGGGTTTCGTGTACCGACTTTTTTGTAAAGGCGTTACGTTGTCATAGTTGCTCTGTCGGGTAATACTGTCTATTCACTTCTCCACGATTTCAACAACAAAAATGATTGAACGTATCAAATCGTTGGGGGAAATGGAGACGAAGCAGAAATGTGTAGTTCAACGGTTCGAGATTATCATTCCCCTCCACCAAAAAATAACGACCCAATATATAGCCTCCGCAAGTTTTACTTGCGGATTTTTTAGTTATCGCAGATTGGACAAAGGTTTCTTTGCTACTTTCTTTGTCCGCCATCATGCTCACTGAAAGAAAGTAGGGCGGCTCTCGCCGCCCCGCCACTCAAAAGCGTGTGTAAAGTCCCGTCACCATCGTGAACATTTCCTCCAGCATATCAAAATAGATACCCTCGTGTACGGCAATGTCCTTTGTCTTGCACTCAAAGGTCTTTTTGCTGAACGTCCTGCGGTAGAAGCGCATATTGTAGAGGTCTGCCCCTTCGTCATAGATGATGTCAAGGCGGTTGGCACTTGTTTTGTTCCTTGCAAGGCTCATCCGTAAGCCGTTGCCCATATCTATGAAATCACGGCTACCTGTCATGGCGGTGAAGCGTTTTCCGCCTATCTGCTGTAATATCGTCTTGGCTATCATATCTTTTGTTTTTAGGGTTTTAAGTATTGGCGGTGCGGACACCGCCATCCCGTTCAAAATTCTCGCATTTCGGAAATGGGGGTCTGCCGTTGTAGCCACTCTTTCACACATTCCATATTGTACTCGCTCGTGATGACTGCCGTATGGCTGTCGGTGGCGGTGAAACGTGTGCTTTCGTAATCATCTATCCACCCCTTGAGGGTGTCCGTTCCCCACGCTCCGGTATCGTCAAAGATACCGTCCAATGCCGTGATAGGTTCGCTGAACTTGACTATCAGCGTTTGATAGGTCGTGTTCATAGTCTGTCCTCCTTTCCCTTCTTTGCGTTCAGCCACTTGTCCCGTGCGGCTCGGCACTCGTCCAACGTGGGTTTGACACAAGAGAACAATTCTCTGTCTATGGGGTGGCGGTAGTCGTACTGCACAAGTGTCCGCCTGCGTCTTCCGATACCCGATTGGAAACGCTCGTATTTCTCCGTACCTGCTTCCGCGCAGGTGCTTACTCCGTTGATGGTCATTCGTGTTGTCATAATGTTGCTTTTTAGATGGTTAAAAATGTACTGACAGAACTCTGTTCTTCATCACCATTTCGGGGTTGCTTGTGTAGCGTTGGTGCAGGTAGAAATGGTGTGAGCCGAAGCCGTAAAGGAAAAACTTGTCAAGTTCGTGCTTCTCGGCAAACTCCTTTACGCTCTTTCTCAATTCCCCCTCACTCGTTGTGAGAGTGAGGAGGTTCACAAATTCAAGGAACATCGTGGGGATTGCATCATCCCACACACAAATCATACTTTCAATTCTTACTTCCATATCAATGTTGTTTTAGGGGTTATGCTATGCCGCTTTCATCCGCTCACGGATAAGGTTGGCGTTCTTGTTCACAAGGTCTATGATGCGCTCGTGATATTCGGTGTCCTGGTTGTGCTTGCCGTGGCACTGCACCACTTCGAGGGTTCGCAAGTCCACCTCTACGGTTTCAATAATCTCATCGCCAATCCTTGCCGATAGTATGAGGGTGTCGGCTTTCTTGTAGTATCCACTGCCAAACACGCAGATGCCCTGCGTCTTGCCCTCGTTGTAATACTCGTCTATGCTTTCAAGCACCTTGACGATTATTTCCTCGTCCGTGATTACCAAGCCGAAGAATTTGGATTTGTTGGCGATGAAATCCTCCGCATCTTTCTTTCGTTGGAGTTGTCGCTGTTGCTCACGCTCACGCCTTTCAATCTCCCAACGGCGTTGCTCTGCGGCTCTTTCCTTCTCGTGTATGGCTTCAATTTTTCGGGTTGCGTTGTCGTGTGCCGCCATGAAATCTTCGGGACAGATGTTCTTCGGGTTACGGAGGTCTTGACCGAGTTTTTTGAGCATACGCAGATAGTCGCACCACATTGAGAGGTTGTCTATCTGATACTTGTGACGCTTGGCAATCAGATATGATGCCCAACATTCATCGGCAGTACGGGTATTGAAAAGAAAGTGTTTCATGACCTCAATCTCACCGCCTTTCATAAGGGTTTCAATTCTTGGGTCTGAAAGCAAGGCTTTGAAAAGACGCACGGGGGAGATGCCGTGGAAATCGCCCTTGAAGCCGTTACGTCTGAGTTGGGGCAATATCCTCATCTTTGGATATGCACAGCTTCTTGCCACCACATCATCGTATAGGCTGTTGTGCGGTCTTACCTCCATATCGCTGCCTAATGCCCACACATCGCAATAGCAGAAAAGGAAGCCACGGAGCAACGCCATGTCCGTAACCTTGCCGTCGGGTGAAATCCAACGCTGCACGACCTCGTGGCAGTAGAAACGCATCGGTTCGCCTTTCCTGCTCTCGCATCTGACCTGCGCCACGCGGATTACCTGATACCCTTTGCAGGTGGTTATCACGCTGAAATTCTGCGTTTCCTTGTAGATGCGTCTGCGTGTGTCCTGCACTTTGAGTTCGGCATGGCATTTGGGGCAGGTGCAGCCTTCAAGGGTGTCGCATAGTCCGCTGTCGCTGTGCCACTCGTGACCGCAGTCGGAACAGGTGATGTTCCCTTTCTTGGTGCGGTAGCCGATATGCTCAACGCAGTGGCGGTATGCCCAATCTATTTGTGTCGCTGATATGGGGCGAAGGTTGGCGGAAAGTCTTGCCACCTCTTTCTGTATCTTGGTCTTCGGTTTCATAAGCCTAAATCAAATAATGAGGGTTGGGGTTGGTTTTCTTTTCTCGCTGACGGTCTGTGGCGGTTCTGCAACTTGCGGAGTTCCTCCTCTTGGTATTTGCGGACAGCGTTCTGACGTGCCTCCGCCTTTTCCTCTGCCGTGAGTTTCACAACGTGGTTCACAACCACTTGGCAGTCCATCGGTTTGCCCACCTCTATCTCGTTTTCCTCATAGTAGTGGATGGCTTGCCCGAATATCTCTCCGTCCGTGAAACCGTTGCAACCGCTTTTCTGCACATAGTTCAGAATGTGGGTCACGCACTCGTCCATGTTCTTGGCAGGGTTGCGGTACTTCTTTGCAAATAGCGCATCTTCCTCCGCACGCTGTTCCAAGTACATATATATCGTTCTCTTGAAATGGTCTGTTCCTTTCATATCGCTGTCATTTTTAGATTATCTGTTTCAGTATCTCTCTCCAATAGGTCGGCTCTACCTCGCTGAGAAGGAAGTCCATGAAATCCCTCCGTGCGTCCTTGTTCAGTTCGTGGTACAATCTTCGGAAAGTTTCAAAATTGCCGTTGATGTACGTTTCCACCATATACACGAAGATGTTGTCCACCTCGTAATATCTGCACTGCTGCGCTGCCGTCTTGCTGTTTCTTTTTGCCATGTCGGTAAGGGTTAAAGGGTGAATAACCAAAGGATGAAGCCAAAGAAGGCAATGGTGGAAAGGATAGCCACGATTACACCTATCGCCACTCGGAACACTCCGTTTACAATCTCTCTGATGATGCCCCAAAGGATGCCGAACACCCCGAAGGCGGTGCGCATCATCAAGCCGCATATCGCCAACCCGATGTGTTGCGCCATTTGTCTGAAATTTGCCGTTGCCGTCATATCTTCGCTGTTTTTGATTTTTTTGTTTTTAATGCGGATTCAAGAGCTGAGGGAGTTGAGTTTCAAACTATCTTATCTGCCTCTCGTTTATCCGACATTTTTTTTATGCGTCTTTCTGTCGCATCGGTCGTTTTCGTTTCGGGTGCTTGAAAAGGTAGGGATTAGGGAATGCAAGGTTTTTCGGTCAAAATACTACCCGCAGGGCTGGAGATTTTTACCGAAAACAGGAGGCTTGACCTTGCTTTCCCGTCCAATCCCGGAATTACCTTTGCGCCCAGAACGAAAATGACTGACTGATGCGGCTTACTGAAAGGCGCAAAATGGAGGTAAACGAAAACAGAGGCAGATTGTGTAGAAAAAAACTTCAGGGGAAAATCCGTAAAAAAAAGAATCACCAAAAGGAAAAAGACATCACCGGAAGCGTGAAAAGGGCAAACCACAACAAAGGAAGTATGATTGTTTCCGATCCGACGGAACTTGTTCAGCCGGGTGGCAACAATCATTCTTCCCGGTTTGTCCGGCTGTGTGTGGGCGCCTGTTTCATTCATGGGGCAGGCTGACACACTCTGCATTCACTTTCCGCTTCCGGCAAAAGAGACAGCGAAAAAAGAAAAATCATTTGAAAACCCGTAAAAGCACCTCTTGGCATAGGCGCAAAAGAAAGGGGCATTGCTTCATCTGTCTAAACATCGTTTAGGCGTGAGGCAATGCCCTTTTCTCCAGCTATGCGGTAGTCGGCACACGTTTGTTCCAAACTCGTTTTGGGCAATGGTGTGCCGACGGACAATACCGCTTTTACGGAAAATTCTTATGAATGAGGGGATAAAAAACGGGAGTTTATATCAAAATCTCGAATTAAATAGCTACTTTTGCATACGAAGAGTTCTTTGAAGGTTACGCAACGCGCAGAAGGATAATGCAGTAGATAACTAACTAAATCGTAACCTATTACTATCAAGAGCAATTAACCTACGCTCATTTCCAATAAATTACACTCTTTTCGTAACTTCTTGATGCAAAGTTACGGCTTTTTGTGATACATTGTTCTTGGAAGAAGTTAAAAATTAAGGACGTGATGGGATACTTACCGGTTTTGTCCGGTTATTGTTCCGGTTTGTTCTTCTTTGTGTGCTTGACCGTATGCTTGAATTTGATTGCCATCAGGTTCAGTTCTATGAAAGACTCTGTCTCTGTTACTTCTGCGTCATCTGTCAGTAAATCGGATAATAGCTCTCCTGTGCGTTGGATAAGCCCTTTTTGCTTGTTGCTGTCCGGTTCATTGTGTATGGCTCCGATGTTTCGGGTCAGTTCGCGTAGTTGGGTAAATGCATCGATGATGGCAATTGTCGTTTGTGTTGCCCGTGGACTTTTTAAAATGGTAGCTAGCATGTAAAGTCCTCCTTCTGTAAAGGCTCTGGGTTCGACAGTTGATTTCTTCAAGTTTTTCATCCGGTCGAAATTTTCGACCACATACTGTTTCTCAGATACTTGCAGGTGAAAACAATATCTTTCAGGGAATTTCTCCGGATTGTTTCTGACGGCTTCGTTTATGCGCTTTGTCTCTACTTCATAAAGTTCGGCAACATCTCTGTCAAGGATGACCTTTGTTCCCCGAAGCTCGATAACCCGTGCTTCGACTTCCAGGGTACTGATTGTCTGTGTAATTTTTTCCATGTCGATTCGGTTGAACATTTATTCAGATAAACGCAGTTATCTGCATAAATGCCGGAAAACAATTGTTTTTTGTTCGGATTTGACGAGGTGAAACTGCGTTTGGATTTGTTTTCTCAGGGGAATCATGTTCTTCGTATCGGGAATGTATGTTTGACGTGAATGGAATGTATGTCCGTTGCTGGGAGGATGTATGTTTCTGATTCGGTGAATCTATACCTCATGTTGAATAATTCCTAAATATATTCCTGTGCGAAAACAAAAGCGAGAGTTTGTGTGTACCATATTAAGACTTATCTTTCTTAAGTTTCGCAAGTAAAGTGTAGCTCCTCAGGCGGCTGGTGTCAGCCTGTCGAAAGCCTGCTTTACTGCTTTGATTTGTTTATCGTTTGATATTACTTGTTCTGTCAGAACCATTGCATCACAGTTAAGTACCTCGGCAATGACGTTTATAACTTCTACGATCAGCAGCCAAATTTTTTCGGCTACTGAAAGTTCAACAGAGTTCTTTGAAATTTCAGCAAAGAGTCCTCCGATAGTTTCGTATGACTCATTGCGTTTGACATAACTGAGTATATTGTACTG
>NZ_KB894655.1 GCF_000374585.1 Phocaeicola barnesiae DSM 18169 = JCM 13652 | reverse complement strand
AAAGGTATTCAGGTGACTATAGCACGAAGGTTCCACCTCTTCCCATTCCGAACAGAGAAGTTAAGCTTCGTCACGCCGATGGTACTGCGCAAGTGGGAGAGTAGGTAGTCGCCGTCTTGAAGCCCCGGATTCCGCAAGGAGGTCCGGGGCTTTTTTTGTGTCCCGGCGTGCCGTCGGTCCGCCGGACGCCCCGCACGGCCTTCCGCCGTGAATCCTCCCTCGCGGGACATATCCTTCACGGTGAAACATCCCCTTTCACCGGAAACGCCCTGTGTGCCACGCTGTTGCCTGGCCTGTGAAGGCGTGAAGCCAATTCCATAAAAAAAGGTAGGAGCAGACTTATGCTGTCCTACCTGTGTCTTATCAGAATTATTCTACGATAAATTTATACGATGGAAGTACGTTTTACGTACTCGATAATTTCGTCAATGTAGCCGAAGGCCATGCAGACAACGGTATCTGCTGCTCCATAATATACAGCTACGCGTTTTCCGTCCTGCAGTGCGGCGCAAGGGAATACTACATTCGGAACATCTCCTTGCAGTTCGTAAGGCGCTGCTGGGCCTAAGATATAATCACGTGTGCGGTACAGCACTTTTTCCGGATGTTCTGCATCCAGAATAGCAGCCCCCATGGAATAACGGAAACCGTTGCAGGTCGTGATTACTCCGTGATAAAACATCAACCATCCTGCTTCAGTCAGGAAAGGTACTGAGCCAGCTCCGATTTTTGTACATTGCCAGGCGCTTTCCGGGAAAGGTGTCACTTTCATGACACAGCGGTGTTCGCCCCAGTATTTCATATCTGGACTGAAACTGATGTAGATGTCTCCGAACGGTGTATGTCCGTTGTCGCTCGGACGACTCAGCATGGCATATTTACCGTTGATTTTCTGTGGCAGCAGTACACCGTTTCGGTTGAAAGGCAGGAATGCGTTTTCGCACTGGAAAAACTCCTTGAAATCGAATGTATAGCCGATACCGATAGTAGGTCCGTGATAACCGTTGCACCAGGTAATCCAGTAGCGGTCTTCTATCCAGGTGACACGTGGGTCATACTTGTATTCCGATTCTATCATATCGGTGTTTCCGGGCTTGAATTTGATTGGTTCGTGATTGATGTCCCAGTGGATACCGTCTTTACTGAATCCCGCAAAGATATTCATCTGTACGGCTTTGTTGTCACAACGGAATACTCCGGCGAAACCGTCGCCGAACGGTACAATGGCACTGTTGAATATACTGTTGGAACTCGGTATCTGATAACGTCCGATAACCGGATTCTGTGAGTATCTCCACATGACATCTGTACAACCTTCCGGTCGTTCTTCCCAAGGCATTTTCATTGAATCTGTCATAGCTTTTGTTTTTATGGTGAATGAATTTAATCTGTTTCTCCTTCTATTAATGTTCCATCGGCCTTATATTTGAAAGGTACGAAGTACGTAATCAGGAAGGCAGGGATGGTGGCAATCAATACAAATATAAAGAACGGTTCATATCCTCCAGGTTTGTTGAACCATTCGCCTAACACCTCGCATACCCATCCACTGAGCATTCCGGGAATCATGACTCCCAGATTCATGATACCCGAAGCAAAGGCGTAGTGAGCCATCTGATGCTTACCGGGGGCTATCTGCTGCATCATGAATAAGGTCAGTCCGACAAATCCGAAACCATAGCCAAAATATTCGAAAACGATTCCACTACAGATAAGAATCGGATTGGTGGGCTGGGCGATGGCGAAGAACGTATATACGACAAACGGTAGGTTGAAGGTGCAGCAAAGGATAAACAGTGTTTTCTGTAGTCCACGTGCTGCAATGAAATAGCCTGCCAATAAAGAACCGATGACGAAGGCGGCTGCTCCATACGAGCCGTAATAAATTCCGATTTCTTTCTCGGTGAGTCCCAGACCGCCAAGTTCGCGTGCCGTCTTTAAGAACAGGGGGACAATCTTCATGACGAATCCCTCTGCAAAGCGGTACAGGATGATGAAGAAGATGTAATAAACAATGTGACGTTTGCGGAAAAAATCTGCCAGTACTTCTATCAGTTCGTGCATTACCTGACGGGTGTTGCGGTTCTGTCCGTCTTTCTTCTTTTCGGTAGAAGGCAGACAGAAAATATGATAGATACCTAATAATACCATGATGCCGCATAAGATAGCCATGATGGTCATCCAGGCATGCCGGTTTGCCAATAGGGAGTCTGTACCGTCGGTTTCACCGAAATATTCGATCAGTAATCCAGCCAGATAAACCAGGCCACCGGTTGCCACGATTTTAGCGATATTATAAAAGGCTCCTTGCCAGCCGATGTATTTGGATTGATCGGCAGTCGATAGTTCACTCATGTATACTCCGTCGCAGGCGATGTCGTGTGTCGCTCCGCTGAAGGCAATGATGGCCAGTAGGGCGATGGAGATACTGAAGAAATGGGGCAGGTTCAGCGCAAATGCGACTAATCCAAAGGTAACGCCGGTGACCAGCTGAGTCAGGATGACGAAAAATTTCTTTGTCTTGAACAATTCCAGGAATGGACTCCACAGGGGTTTTAAGGTCCATGGAAGTAGAATCAGTGATGTCCAGAAGGTAATGAGCTTGTCTTCTACGCCCAGTCCTTTGAACATCAATACGGTGACCATATTCAGCACCACAAAAGGAAGCCCCATGGCGAAATAGGCTGTAGGCACCCATCTGATGGGGCTTGATTTTTTAGCTTCTGTCATAGTAATTAAAGGTTAACTCGGTATAAACTTGGATTATTTGTCGGTCGTAGCTTCTGTCTCTTCGATGAAGATTTTTCCATTCTTCTTTTGTATCCGTATGAGACTTCCTTTCGGATTCAGATTGAATGGGGTGATTTCTTCTGTCTGGTTATCGACTACCATCAGCATGCTTTCCTCGGCGAAACGGCGGACCTGGAATTTTCTGTCGGCATCTGTCATTGTCTGGTTCATCAGCAGGCTGTCATTGATGTAGACTGAAATACTGTCGCCTGCCATGCTTTTCTCTACACAGACCGTATAGATGTCTTGAAAGGCTTGCTCTCCGTCTTTTTTCTGGAAACGGAATCCCAGGTATAGGAACAGGCAGACGATAAAGAAGACTCCGAAGGCTAATATGCCGTTCCCTACCATGAATTGTTTATTGCTGTTGATGCTTTTACTCATAAAATCAGGATTTGTTGTAGTGGCTTAATAGGTTATCCAACACTTTGCAAAATTAATGAATTTACCGGTTGAGGAAAGTTTTCGGATAAAAAGATTTGTGCGTTCTGTCAAGAAGGTAAAGGATAGAAGCAGGGAGACTCTAGCCTGAAGCTTGTGATTTGTCAGGAATGTCGGATCAGTCTCGTTCTGTTCCTTCTTATATCCGTAAGACGGGTTCTTTTGCATTCACTCTTTGTAGATAGCCATATTGGTGATTTTCTTCAGGCATTTCATGTAGCGGACTATTGTGTTGCGACACGAAATGTTATCGGGAAGCATATATAAACTGAAAGGCATAAAGGCTGTGTGCCGGTTTTGATGAACCGATGTCACACTGCCTTTATGCTTGCATGATGAACAACTATACATCTTCAGGCATGGGGATGACAAGGATAGACTCACTGCACCGGATTCCGTAGAATACGTCACGAACCCGCCCCTGCTGGGGTATCAGAATACTCTTTTCTACCAGATCTTTTATATCGCGTGCTGCTGTATCCGGTGATACCTTTACACGTTTTGCCCAGTTCTTAGCCGTCAGTTTGCCGGGATAACCGTCCAAATATAAATTCAAGACTTCGCGTTGTCGTTCGGACAGGACTGTTTCGGCATGGGTTTGCCAGAATATGACCTTGTTAAGAACCTTCGACAATGTTTCGTCGGATTGCTCGACGGAACGGAGCAGACAGTCAAGATACCAGATGATCCATTCAGTAATTTCGCAATCTCCCTTCTGTGTTTTCTCCAATATGTCGTAATACTGTTTTTTATCCTTGTTTATCTGATGGGAGACACTGAAGAAACGCATCTTTGAGTTTTCAGCCTGTGAAAGTGCCATATCAGCAATGGCTCGTCCAATTCGTCCGTTTCCGTCATCGAAAGGATGGAGGCAGACAAACCACAAATGGGCTATCGCCGATTTTACATAGCCGTTATGTGCATCTGAATTGAACCAGTCCAGAAACCGATTCATTTCTTCGTCTATTCTTTCAGGAGCAGGCGCTACATAATGTACCTTTTCCCGACCGAACATTCCAGAAATAACTTTCATCTCTCTACTGCGGTATCGGGCTACATCTATTTTCGTTGGACCGCTCCATCCGGTAGGAAACAGGCAGTTGTGCCAGCCGAAGAGTCTTTCATGGGTAAGCGGATTGTTGAAATTGACAGTTGCATCAAGTGCCATTTCCACTACTCCGTCTATATATCGTGAAGATTCGGTCGGATTCGGTAGTTGTACTCCGAGTTTGCGGGCTACAGATGAACGTACCTGTTCATTGTTCAATTCCACTCCTTCAATTTCTGATGATGCAATGATGTCATGAGAGATGGATTCAACTACGGCAGACATCTTGTCGTTAAAACCGATTACACTAAGGCGCCCCATCAGATAACCGACAGCTTTGTTTACCTTGTTCAGTTTCTCACCGACAAGTTCCTTGTTCCACGAAAAGGAAGGCCATTCTTTATGTTCATGTATATACATAGGCATCACTGTTTTCTGCAAATATACGGTTTTGCGGATAATTAACCGCAAATTTTGCGGCTTATTATCCGCATGAAATAGTGAAATCAATATTTATCAGCATTTTAGATATGACTTATGGTTACCATTCACCATGCAGATAACCATTGACTTTTCAGATTGGAACAGTCTGCTTATTATATATTTGCATAATTGTTGGGTTTCATATAACGGATGACGGCATTCTGCTGACATTCATTTTGCCGTTTTTTGCGTGTCGGGAGAAAACAAAAAATCCCGATTTCGCTTGGAAATCAGGATTTTACTGTGTTTTGTCTTTCTTCAAAGTGGTGCCACCAGGAATCGTAATATAACGATAAGTGGCTGAATATCTTTGATGTATCTTTCTGCTAGTAGCGTAATCTCCCGCTATTGCTCCACCGGATTGTTGCAGCGTTCTGCGTCAGGTTGCGTGGAGGTTTCCCTTTGCAAAGATACAAATATTATTTTTGAAGCAAAATACTTTTGTCTTTTTGCGGCAACTTTTGAATCTTTACCTTAACATTATCAAATCCTTTTTGTTTAAGTATATTTTCTGCTTTTAATTTAGACTCATTATTTAACACAAGAACTTGTGACAAGGATTTCTCAGGTAAAGGAAACTCTCTGTAATAACAAACTGTATTGTCATCACGTAATCTGCTCTTTTCTTGCATAATTGTATTTGCGATGTTTTTGGCATCTAAATTAGAGTGAAAAGCATGGCATAAATCTTGTATTAGTGGTATATTGTTATAGATGAAATCTGCATATCTAGGTACTGGTACAGATAATATTATTCTTGTTTCTTCTTCCTTGCAAAATTTTTTTCTTTTGAGAGCTGGGGCTGCAAAGGCTAACATAAACATAGCCATAAATACCACAAATGCTTGAGGTCTTTTCGACAGTAAATCAAATGCGTCTTTTCCTCCATCCTTTAATAATCTTAAACCTGTATTCGTATAGTAAAGATTGATAAAATCTTGGATTTTTTGCTCTTTTGCAGAATCTACATATATACACTTTTCCAACCTATATAATGCATAATCCTTAAATTCGGTGTTTACTTGAGGTAATGCCAGTTCTAGAACAACACCGTTATTATGGTTAGCATAGTTTTCCCACATATACGCATTGTCATTTCGTGAAGTAATAGATATAACATAAGGGAAAGGTAGATTTATATTTTCTACTATAAGTTCATGTTTAAAAAACGCGGCAATCTTTCTGTCTTCTTGTAAATTACCCTGCTTCTCAAGATTTAATAAACATTCTCTTAAACAATCTATGCCAAAAAGATATTCCTCTTTGTCTTTAAAGCAATCATAACGAGTTGCCCAGAAACATAATTTCTTCTCACCAACTTCATTTCTCTGTAAAATACCGTTGAGAGCTTCTAATGATGTATAATGATAATATGACATATTAATCAACATTTATTAATTTCCAATAACCACCTTTATTTGGACCTATATGTTTTATTATTCCTCTTTCTTGAAGTGAAGCCAACCGACGTTTTACGCTGCTTTCGTGTATACCTAAGCGATTTACCATTTCTTTTCTTTGTATATAAGGATTATCTTTTATCAATTCAAGTATGGCATCTTCTTGTTTTTGTTGATCTGTTTCTGGCCGTTTCTGGGTCGTTTTCTGGGTCGATTTTGGGTCGCTTGGGATTGTCGCTCTTTCCGGGTACTCAAACTTAAAAGTCGTCCATATACCCGAAGCATCATAGCGGAACTCCGGTGTGGAGAAACCATCATTCTTACAAGCCGTGATGATGCGCTCAATGCCGCGTCCCCATGCTTCAATTTCACCTGCGCGGAAGAATGTGTTGGCTATATCAGGGTTGTAAGGCATACTTCGATGAGAAGACAATAAGGTTTCCACAGTCCATCCTTCGGGCAACACTCCACCGTTTATTATCTCCAACTTATTCTCATACACGCGGATTTGGATGGGAGAAGGTTCTGCATAGTCTTTGTTGATACAGGCATTTAATAATGCCTCACGCAGAGCCTCACGGGGCATAGGCAATGTTTCTATCCGTTGGATGCCCTCGTAGGTTATGATAGCTTTCATGTATTTGGTACATAGCAAGTCCATCAGTTTCACAATTTGCTGGAACAGGTTACCATGCACTTCGTCTTGATATACCAAATCCATGCCTTCGCGGAAGAAGCCGACCTTTACAAATGCCCCGGTCACATATTGTTCTGGGTCGGGATGGAACAACAACGCAGCTGCTCGTTTCAGGTAATTGCCTTCATAGAGCCGCAGCTTTTCCAACAATCCGTGATTGTCGTCCATTAAGTCCGCTTCCTCCATACGT
The DNA here is from genome assembly GCF_000374585.1 of Phocaeicola barnesiae DSM 18169 = JCM 13652. GTDB lineage: Bacteria > Bacteroidota > Bacteroidia > Bacteroidales > Bacteroidaceae > Phocaeicola > Phocaeicola barnesiae. The sequence goes on along the minus strand of NZ_KB894655.1, from coordinate 71,853 downwards.
CCGCTCCGTTTGGCATACTTGCGGAACAAATCAAACGTAGCGTTGTCCAAGTCCTCTGCTTTCAGATAAGGTACTGGCACACCATCCCATGTCTTACCCTGCTTGCGAAGCATGAAGCGGTCGAGTACAGCCCCTTTCAGTTCCTGATTGGTTGCGCCACTCCGCTGGTAATACTTGCCACGAAAACTGATCGGATAAGGGTAAGCCTCCGTCACAATCTCCAGATATTGTTTTTCGTCCTTTTCTTTCAAATTGACTTCCACCAAAATGCCCATCATGTCACGCACCTTGTTCGGAATGTCCTCCATCAACTTCTTGGCTTCCTGTACACCGCACACTTCGCCATTGTCGCGCAAACCGATATACAGCGTACCGCCTTGTGCATTGGCAAAGCCGCATATCCATTTCAGATATTCGTCGCGCCAAGATTCTTTGAATTCTATGTTTTGAGATTCGGCTTTCATCATATTGTCATCCATTGTATTTCTTGAAATTCTCCGCTTGTTCCAAAATCTCTTTAAACACCTCGTCATTCGTTACCGGAGGATAGCCATATTCGGCTAAGACCAAAATCAAATCCATTTTCAGTTCTGCCTTTATGTCATCACGGGTGGACCAGTCTGTGTACTTGGACTTGTCTGCTACAATCTTCTTGATTTCAGCAGCGAGTTTAAGCAACTTGTCTTCGGGATATTCAAAACCAAACTGTTTGGCGATGGATTTCAGAATATCATAAAAGGCTTTTTCTTCGTAGCTAATGCCTAAATCAAGGAAAGATTTCTTCTCCTTGTTTAGTTCTTTCAACAAGTCAGCCATCTGATTAGCCACTTCCGTCAAGACCTCATCCGCAAAGATAGCACTATCTCTGCGTTCGTTGTATTTGTCAACCAAAGCACTCAAGCGTTTGGAGAAGTCTACGCCTTTCGCCTTGTTCACCTTCTTGAACTCTGTGATGACGGTTTTCAGCAGGCGTTCCATGAGTTTTACTTTCGTATTGGGCAGTTTTAGTTTGCCAAGGCGTTCCATGTATTCTTCGCTCAGCACATCCAAGTTTTCTTTGTCATTGCCTATCTGGATGATTTCTTCCACGCCTTCTGATTGGATGGCTTCTTCTATCATTTCGTTGACACGACGGTTCATCTGAGAGATGTCCGGCGTATCACCTATTGTCAATTTATAAATAATGGAACGTACACCGCAAAAATAATGAATTTCTTCACGCTCGTCGTCGCTTATCTCTTCACTATTGCTGCACAAGTTAAATGCCGATTTTAGTTTCTTGGCGTGTCCCATGAATAAGTTTTCCTGTTCTTTCGTCCGCTGCATAAACTCGGCGCCCTTGTTCAGACAGTCTAATTGTTCCAATGGTGTACCCGTAGAAAATTTTGAATAGTCAAACTTGCCGAACATCCGCCGGATAATATCCAACTCATCTTTCACCATCGCAACGGACTGCTCAATGCTTTCCACCGAGTCCAAGTTGGCATCACCTTGCGCATAACGCTTCAATGCCACATTCATGTTGCTTTTGATGCCGATATAATCCACCACCAGGCCTTTCTCCTTGCCCGGATAAACACGGTTCACCCGTGAAATGGTCTGTACCAGTGTATGTTGTTGCAAAGGCTTGTCAATGTACATCGTGTCCAGACAATCCACATCAAAACCGGTTGTCCACATATCGACTACAATGGCAATCTTGAAGTTTGATTTCGGCTTTTTGAACTCCTCAGCCCAAGCACGGCGGTCTTCATCCGTTCCCAGCAAGTTGTAAAGTTCCGGTTCATCGTCCTTGCTTCGGGTCATTATCAGCTTTATTTCCTCGATGGGGAGTTCTTGATTTCCATAAGGAATACGCGGTTCTGCCGCCATCATATAATGGTATTCATGCGCTTCTTCGCCGGGTATCTTTGCCCACTCTGGACGCAAAGCGATAATCTTTTTATAAAGGTTGAAAGCGATAGTTCGGTTGGAACAAACGAACATTGCCTTTCCCTCTACCGTACTCCCTTCTTCCACCCGTTTCTCATAGTGGGCAATAAAGTCTTCGGCTACGGCTTGCAGACGGTCGGAGTCTCCCAAGATGCGTTCCATCTTGGTAACGGCTTTTTTGCTTTCTTCTATCTGGTATTCATTCGCTCCTTCTTCCGCACATTGCTGGTAATAATTCTCTATTTCTTGCAATTTCTTATTGTCAAGCAAAACCTTAGCAGCACGTCCTTCGTACACAATACGCCGTGTGATGCCATCCTCCACCGATTCGGTCATCGTGTAGGCATCTACCACCTCGCCAAACACATCTATCGTGGCATCAATCGGCGTTCCCGTGAAACCTACGTACGTGGCATTGGGTAATGAATCATGCAGGTATTTGGCAAAGCCGTAGTTGCGTTTCACTCCCTTGTCAGTCTGCTTGACTTGTAAGGATAAGTTCGTTTGGGAGCGGTGTGCCTCGTCTGATATGCAGATGATGTTTGCCCGTTCAGACAATAGCCGTGTGTCTTCGGTAAACTTATGTATGGTGGTCAGGAACACGCCGCCGCTGGTTCGCCCGGCCAAATGTTCCCGGAGTTTATCCCGACTTTCTACTTCCACTACACATTCATCGCCGATGAACTTCTTAGCCGTTCCAAATAGTTTGGAAAGCTGGTCATCCAAATCGGTACGGTCGGTTATCAGGACTATCGTAGGGCTGGCAAACTCCCGGCTTCGCATCAACATACGGGTAAGGAATAGCATCGTGATACTTTTACCACAACCCGTTGCCCCGAAGTAAGTTCCTCCTTTTCCATCGCCACCTCCTTGGAGTTTGGAGTGCAGACGGATATTCTCGAATAGCTTGTGTGTGGCAAAAAATTGCGGATAGCGGCAAACCACTTTCTTCTCGTTCTTCGATGAATCTGGAAAGAACACGAAGTCCTTTATCACGCTCAACAGCCTTTCTTTCCGGAACAATCCTTGCACCATCGTCAGCAATGAGTTGATGCCGTCTGTTGCCTTATCATCCGCCTCTACTTTTCGCCACGCATAAAAGAAATCGTAAGGTGAAAACAGAGAACCATATTTATTGTTCACCCCATCACTAATCACCACAAAAGCATTGTATTTGAACAAGTCGGGAATATCGCGGCAGTAGCGCACGGTGAGTTGGGTATAAGCGTCCATAATGGTCGTCTCTTCTTTTACGGCACTCTTGAACTCCAACACCACCACGGGCAGGCCATTCACATAAACAATGCCATCGGGAATACGTCGCTCCGCGCCCTGTATCTCTAACTGGTTGACTATGCGGAACAGGTTGTTTTTTATGCCATCTTTGCTGAAATCTATCGGCTCAATAAACAAATCTGGCAAAGCCGTATTTTCACGCTTCAACGAAAAGCCTTCTGTCATCAGCCGATAGGTGTGGCGGTTCTGTTCATACAAGGAGAAGCCCACATTGGCTGTTAGCATGGCGATGGTTCGCTCTATTTCCAACGGCGTGATACTTTCGTCTTTGTATCGGTTGTGCAGATATAGGCGCATATCGTTCCGAAGCAAGACATCGCTTACTTCCTTATGGATTTCTTCTTCGCTTGTGTATGTGTAACCCTCTTGTTGAAACAGTTCCATGATGGATAGTTCGAGGGCGTGTTCGTTGAAGTGTGGCATAATGACGTTATTTTAATAATAGGGATTGTAATTCTCTACATTTTGTATAATTCCTAAATATTTGATGTACTAATGATGTTTTATATTTTTTTTCTACAGCAGATACAATTTTCTTTTCTATTGTTTCTATATCTTGTTGTACTCTATTTTCTAAATATGAATCAAAATCTAGATTTTCATCACCTAATAAGGAGGCATTTTTATTTAACAAAATGTGTAAAACAAATCTATTTGAATGAATTAGGCATTGTTTTTCTTTCCCTTTTTTATCCTTTGAGTTGATTTTAATGTAATTATTAAGTTTTCTCATGATTTGCACACATCGCCAAACCTTTATGGCAGTCAATTTTTCATTAATAATTAATGTATAGGGTTCTTGATTTATATCATTCCATAATAAACCAACTTCACGTTTTGCAGTCACTGCAATATCTATATTAGATAAAGAGCATCCAACTGCAACAATAACATCTTCAACAGTACATGAAGTTTCATTAATATTCATTCCTGCATATCGCTTTATATGATAATCTACACCTAATATTGCTAACTCAGTTTTTAATTTATCTTGTAATGGGTCAAGTGACACAAAATCTCTTTTTTCTATTCTATTCTGTGTATTTGTCTTTTTTGTGACATTTTCTCCAAATTCTTGAGGGCAATTTTCCAAAGATATCAACTTGACAGACACCCATATTTTCTCAACAGAATCAGGGCTTTGACTATATGCTTTTCCTATTGTACCTACTGTTTGAGCACCGTTTACGACTTTAAGATTTTTAGCATCAAACGTACCAGCATTTTGTTGAACAAGAGGTTTTTTTACAAATGAATCACATAATAATGTAATTCCATTATTGTAATAAAGGAAGTTTTCAGGATATTGTAAAATGGTATTTTGCATGTCTTCGTTAACAACACTATCTCCTAAAAAGCCTCGTATATTTTCATTAAATAGTTTATTCCTATATTTATCCCACAATTGAGCAAAGACACTACCGTTAACGATTCCATAAATCATTTTGTATGGTGTGTCAATTTTTTCAAAATGCTCTACTGTTATTTCACTGTTTATGGGCTGTCCTTCTGATAAACCGGCTAATGCTTTATGGGCTTTTGACAAAGTAAATGTTTCAAAAGAAATCAACTCTTCCGAATCTTCATTTATATCTTTTAATAATCGATTAATTGCATCATTATTATGAGTGGATAATTTATCATCACCTGTATAAGCAAGTATTAGATGAATTTTTACAGTATAATCATTTAGAGCATCTTCTATATCATCTTGTTTCATTTTGATTTTATCATTAAATGAATCAAAATCATTTTCAATGATTTTTCTAATACCAGAACAAAACTTAAGAGTATCTCCGGACTCTGGCTCTCCTATACCTTTTCTTTTCCATTTACTTTGAACTAACCATAATATTTTAGTTACCCGGTCGAATAAAACTGCATCAATTCCATTATCATTTACACCATCTGTTATGGAATTTGCAGCAACATCTTCCGAAGCACATGCTATAACCTGTAGCGAATATGCCGCATAAGCTCTTGTTAATAGAAGTGCTTCTTTATCTTCAGTTTTCGTTGTTAAACAATCTGATACGTCTATTTTACCTGAATAGTTTCTTTTCAACATAGAAGCTATGTGTCTTACTTGTAATTCACTCATGTCTATAATATTTTGATTTTTGCCCCATCTTCGCCAAAAGCAAAGACTGTAATTCTTTTAATTTACATATTTCGTTTTGTAATAATAAAATCTTTTTCTCAACAACATTTGCCCTATCATCGAATGATTTTATTATATCAGAGGATGGAATAAGGCAGTCTAAATTTTTTATTGCTGAATGAGTAATGGCTGGCATTGTAGAACTCGCAGCAGAATTTTTTATTTGCTTTTGAATTTCTTCGTTTCTTAGGAAATAATATAAATAGTTGCAGGTCAACCTCTTTATTGGTGAAACTTTAAATAAATTATTTGCAATGACACCTTCTAATCTTCGACAAATTGTTCCTGCGTCTCCATAGCGTATAATAACGATATCATTTACAGTGCAGAAGTATCGTTCATTTATGATATTAACATATCTTGGTGGCTCAGAAGAGTTAGGAGTATAATCTATTATTCTAATGAACCGATTATATCCTTTCAACTTAACAAGTGATTGTTTTTCTACTTCAACTTGTACACCCTGAGATAATTCTACATAATCCCCTAATTTTTCAATTTTCCATCCTTCCGGCAAATCCTCCTTATCAATCCCGTCCACAAACATCTTGCGATAGAGAGTTTGCGCCGTTTTTTCCAACTTAGTGATGATTTGCTCATTAAGGCGAATGCGACGGGTAATAGCTTCGTATTCGAATACAATTTTTTGCTGCTGTTCTATGGGAGGAATGGGTAATTCCACATCACACATTTCTTCCCAACTAAAAATTTCTCGCGCACTGCCGTGTGATTTGAAACGGGCATAACGGTCAAACTCCGGGCGACGAAACCACATCATCAGGTATTCGGGGAGAAGTTCTTGCTTGTTCTTAACTTCAAATATCGTATAGGCTTGTGAAACTATTGCTTTTTCATCGTCCTTGTACAAAGCAATAGAAACCTTATCTCCATTACGTGATGTAACCGGACCGTATGCAAATTGCCGAGGTTCAACTACCTTATAAGAAGACATATCCGTTCCAATAGTGTTCGCAATGGATGGCATGAACTCTTTGGAAATACTGACGCCTAATAGTTTCGTCACCTCCAAATCCCGATCCCTTATATCCACCTCGCGGATATAATCGCCCAGCCGTTTCATTTCTCCCTTATTCATAGTTGTTCTTGTTTATCAGGTTCACAACTACTTTTACCATCACATCTTTTTCCTCCGTACGACTTTCGGCAATCATCAGTGTAAGGGCGACAAGTGTGTTGTCGGCTATGCGTTTCGTACCGTCCGGATTGTAAAGGATACCGTTGCCTGCCATAAACCATAAGAATAGCGTGGCGGCTATGCGCTTGTTGCCATCGCTGAACGAATGATTCTTGGTTACGAGATAAAGCAACATGGCGGCTTTTTCTTCTACTGACGGATAGAGGTCTTGTCCGCCGAATGTCTGGTATATCTGTCCGATGGAACTCTTGAACGAATCATCTTTTTCATGGGCGAACCATTGACTTCCTCCAAACTTGGCTTTCAGTTCTTCGATAGCTTGCATGGCACCTTCATACGTTGCACGGAATTTTGCTTCGTTCGTAGTCTGCTCTACCGACAACTGCTGATAATCATACTTGTCCAACGTATCAAGGGCATAGGCATAGTCGGAAACCACTTCCACCAGATTGAGGGCATCATCGGAAGTCAATGCCTCTTGTGCCTTGACCGTCCTGCCTAAGACGGCGACCAACTGTTTCAGTTCCGTATAGCGTTGTTCCGTCAAAGCTTTATTGACGGCATAACCTTTCACCAGATACTCTTTCAACACTCTATTTGCCCAAATGCGAAATTGCGTGCCGCGCTGGCTTTTTACACGATAGCCTACGGAGATGATGACATCAAGAGAATAAAAAGCAACCGACTGTTTCACTCCATCAACACGCAAAAAATGCGTGTTGTTCTTTTTCTCCAACTCATTTTCAGAAAACACATTATTGATGTGCTTTCTTATGGTCTTTTCATCCCTTTCGAATAATGCTGCCATTTGATTGGCAGATAACCATACCGTGTCATTCTCCAATTTCACATCAATGGATGTCTTTCCATCTTTCGTCTGATAGATTACAATCTTGTCATTCAAATCCATACCCCAACTCTTTAAACAGGTTCAACAACTCCTTTTTGCTTTCTTCCTCTTCGCGGAGCAATTCTTGCATCTCGCTTTGCAATTGCTTCATCTTCGTATCGAAGTCGATGCCTTCATCCCGGTTCTTGAACTCGATGTATTTGCTGGGCACGAGCGACCAACCTTTTGCTTCGATTTCTTCCAGCGTAGCAGAATAACAGTATTCGGGAACATTGCGATAGGTATCTTCATAACCTTCGCGTTGCCAGTTATGGAAGTTTTCGGCTATCTGTGCAATCTGTTCCCCGGAGAACTGGATATATTTCTTCTCGAACGGTTCTCCCCATTGACGTAAGTCGATAAACAAAACCTCATTCTCTCGGTTGCGGTAGTTCACCAATTCGCCGTTCTGTTCTACAGTACGGGCTTTGCGGTTGCCAGCCAATATCCAAAGTGTAACGCTGATATCCGTAGAGTAGAACATATTACGAGGGAGGATTACAATGGCTTCCACCAAATGGTTCTTCAATAGTTGGCGACGTATGTTCAACTCTGTACCATCGCCGCTCAACGCACCGTTGGCAAGCAGAAAGCCCGCCATGCCATTGGCAGATAGTTTAGATACGATATTCAGAATCCATCCATAGTTGGCGTTACTCGTGGGCGGCACGTCATAACCGTGCCAACGCGGGTCGTTGGTCAATTCGTTTTCCGCCCGCCATGCCTTTTGGTTGAAAGGCGGATTTGCCATGATGAAGTCCGCTTTCAAGTCCTTGTGTTGGTCGTCATGGAACGTATCGGCAGCCTTTTCGCCCAAGTTGCAGGCTATGCCACGGATGGCAAGATTCATCTTCGCCAACTTATATGTCGTGTTGGTGTATTCCTGTCCATAGACGGAAATGTCTTTCTTGTTGCCGTGGTGTGCTTCAATAAATTTCATGCTCTGTACGAACATGCCTCCGGAACCGCAACAAGGGTCATAAATCTTGCCCCGGTAAGGCTGTATCATTTCCGCTATCAGGTTGACTATCGTCTTGGGCGTATAATACTCCCCTTTACCTTTTCCTTCGGCTATGGCAAACTTGCCCAAGAAATATTCGTAGACACGTCCAATTAAGTCGTGTTCCTTGTCTTTCTGTGTATCAATCTTTCCGATAACGTCCAACAGGCTTGCCAATTTGGTACGGTCAAGCCCTAATCCGGAATAATAATTACTTGGTAAAGCCCCTTTCAGTGTCGGGTTGTCTTTCTCCACCTGAGCCAAAGCCGCATCTATTTTGATGGCGATGTCGTTCTGTTTGGCATTTTCTATCAAATAGTCCCAGCGGCTTACTTCATTTAAGTAGAAAACATTCTTGGCGTTATAAAATACAGGCTGTTCAATAAACGCTTCCTTGCCGTCTGCAATCAATTCGTTGCGGCGTTCCACAAAGCGGTCGTAGGCATATTTCAGGAATATCAGACTCAATACCACATGCTTGTATTCCGAAGGTTCAACAGACCCGCGTAATTTATTCGCCGAATCCCAAAGGGTTTCTTCTATGCTCTTTTCTTTCTGCTGTTTCTTTGCCATGACCTTATTCTTCTATCCCGTTATTAATCAATCTTCTCGCATCTACATTCAATATGGATGCTATCTTCATCAGCATTTCCAATGAGGGTTGGGTCGTATTGGAACACCAGCGCGATATGGTCGCCTCGTTCTTTCCTAACTGTTCAGCCAACCATTTCCCAGTTTTCCCTTGTTCTACCAATACTATTTTTAGTCGATTTATTTTTTCTGTTCCCATATTAAAACGTATTGCATACGTGCAATAATAATTGATTGTATCTGCAAAGATAATGATTACTTATCAAAAGTACTCAAGCTTTGACGACAAACTGCTTTTATAATTGAAATTTGTGTATTACCCACTCTTTTTATGGAGGCCGTATCGGGCGTTTTATATGTGTCATATCTTACTTTTTAATTTGTTCCACTTTCAACTTCTCCTGCATCAGACTGTCCGACAAGGTCTTTAACCCTTTGTCGTAGCCGTCAGCCTCCTGCCGTATCCATTCGATGGCTTCCTCGTTGCGGTGGATGTCGAACACGTCATTCAACCAAAGGATATGATTGGCGTTGCAACCTCCCCATGAGCGGATGACACGGAACTTCAACGCATCGTCCGCATACTGACGCTTGGATTTCCAAAGCTCGATGTTACCCCAGACGGAAAGGCTGCACACGATACCCATGCCGACCAAAAGAGAAAACACCTTGCTTGACCGGATATCAAAACTGTGACGGTGGATATGCTCCTGCGGCTCATCTTTCCGTTCTTCCGAACTTTTGACAAACGATTCTTTCAAGTCACGCAACAAGTGCAGAATCCTATTCGATGCGTGAACTTCTGCCTCCCCAAACTTGGTCAGCATGGCATTGATCTGTGCTTGATGCTCTTTTGCGGAATTCTCGAACAGCTCCTTTATGGGGTTCAAGTCCACCGCCGGAGGCTGTCCATCTGACTGGGCATTTGCTACTTTTGGAGCGTTCTCCAACTTCCCGTTGATACCCTTGAGGCCATTCTTGATGTCCTCAAAGAGCGCATAAACTTCATTATTGTCCATTTTTAGAATCCTATTTTACGTTGTTTCTTTTTCTTGTTCCTGCGTTTTAATTCTTCCTCGAAACGGTTTTCCTCAGCCTGTCCGTCCGCGTTGTCCGGCATGAAAAGACCAATCGAACCGCTGTACAAATCATCGTTGCCCCTTGGTTCGGTTGGGAACGTGGACTGTTCTTCACGACACGAGGGCGGCTGCATTTCCATTCGCTCGGTATGTCTGTTACGTTCCAATGCAGCATCTATCTTGGAATAGCTGAACCGCCTGTCAATCTTGGAACCGCTGAACGAATAGCCGTTCATGGTGAAAACTACACCCTGTACCTCGTCCGACTTGCCCTTGTACTTGAACTGCATATCCACGCCTTGCTTCTCCAAATTAGCGGCTAACTGCCGCCAGTTTCCGCACCTCGAAACCTCCGATTTAAGGATGGAGTAAAGCCCGTACTTGGTCTTGTCCGGCTCTTTCAGGCGATGGCGTTTCACCTGTTCCTTGCCGCTGGCGAAGTACAGGTTATATTTCTTCGTCAGTTCCTTGCAGATGCGTGCGCTGCGTATCCGCTCGTTGCGGTCGCTGATTGTCCTGCCGTTATTGGCGATTCGGTTGAAGGCTATATGCACGTGCGGATGCTCCTTGTCGAAGTGGCGCACAATGAGAATCTGCGTGTCGGTTATTCCCATTTCCGTCAGATATTCCAACGCTATTCCTGCCATTGCGCGGTCGGTCAGGCGGTGTTCGTCTTCCTTATGAAAAGCCAACGAAATGTGTCCGACAGGCTTCGTAAGCTTTGGATTCATCTTTGATTGCGCCTCGAAGCTCATGGCTATCGTGTCCTTGTCCTCGGCAAACAGCCCGTCACAGACAAGGATTTTAGCGTCCTTTTTCTTGTCAAGAATGTAGTTTACCACACCCCTGAAACTGCTTCCCTTTACGATTTTAGCTATCATATCCGGCTGTCATAAGAGGATTAAATTCAACAGTTCTTCGATACGTGCCACGAGTATGCGGCATTCCATCCTTACCGTAACGAAGCCTGCGGCGTTCGCCTTGTGCGCAAGCTGGTTCAGGTTGTTCGCCATGCCGCAAAGTTGGCGGACGTAACCAGTGTGTTCCGGCGTGAGTCGCTCCTTCACCCGCCCGTCCCTCATGCAACGGCGCAGGAACTCCCCGGCGGATATGCCTGCGCTCCGTGCCTTGCCTTTCAGCGTGTAGTAGTCCGATGTCGCCATCTTCACCGTTAGGCGGTATTTCAGCTTGTCAGCCGCGCCCTTCTTAGGGCGGCCTCCCTTGTTCCTGTTATTGATTTTCCGTTTCTGTTCCATTGATTTCTAATGATTAAAGTGTACATACATAATAGACCAACGGGATGCGGCTCTCTACGGAGTTCATGAGTGGGAGCAGGCGGTTTCGGTATGCCCGAAACACAAACTTGCTCCCCTCAAAACTCCGTTGGATTGGTTCAGAGTAACTCTGAATTGCGCCCCGTCAATCCACTTCTTAATTTTCAGAGTTTACGCCATGCCTCGATGTCTTCCCCGTAGGTGGCAAGGTGCTGCCGGGTGATGTTCTCCACCAGTCCCGACACACTCATCCTGCGCTCGCCGAACATGCGGACGATGCGGTCAAGGGCGTCGCGCGTGCTACGGCTGAGGAACACGGGCTTGCGGTCTTCGATGGACGGAACGGTGAGAAAAGATTCCTTGTATTCCTCCAACGATGCCCGTCGCTGCTTGCCGCTGATGCGGCGTACCACCTGCGGAGTTTCATCCACTTGTTCCGGCACGGCTTCACCAGCCTGTTCCAGTACAACCTCGCTTGTCTTTTCCGGCTGTTCCTTTGTGCCGGCAGATTGTGTGTCGGGCTTCAGTGTTTCCATACTCGGCTTGTTGCCTAAAAAATCCTGTAATGTTGCATCCATACTTTGGCAGCTTAAATTTTTCTTCATACTTGTTTGAATTAAATGTTTAACAATGTAGGTCGTTGTGCGCACATTTGACCGATTATCGGTCGCAAAGGAAATGTCTGTATTGCAAGCAGTCAAACGAATGGATTGGCTGTGGCAACAATGTACGGTTTTGCACTTTACGCATTGCCGGAACGGTTCAGGCTGCACCGTTTTGCCATTGTACATGAAACGGGTATTGGAAATTTTAAGGGCTTAATTGGAGCGGTCGGGGCGGATTTAAGGATATGGCTTTTAGAAAACCTGAAGAATATATTTTCGGATGGTATATGAACCAGAAGAACGCCACAGGCTACCACATCGACGCCAAATGCTGCCACACAGATGTGAAGTGGTCGGATTATGCCAGACTTCACTTTTCTTTGCATCACGGACGCTTGGAACAGACATTACGGGTTCGGTGGATAACGCCACTCCCGGCCACTTGCTGCCACAAGCTGCCAACAGATTGCAAAGCCATTGTTTTATACAAGCAACGGCTTTACTTTGCAGGCAAAAAGAAGAACAATCAGTAAATATAATGAGTATGGAAATTGTAATCATTTCAAAAAGCAAGTATGATGAAATGGTCGGCAAGCTCAACCGCCTGTCCGACCGGGTGAATGAAATCCTTCGTAAGAGGGAAGGAAAACGGCTCAGCCGTTGGATGGACAACCAAGAAGTTTGCCAACAGTTGCGCATCAGTCCGCGCACCTTGCAGACGTTCCGCGACAACGGCACGCTGGCTTACTCGCAAATCGGGCATAAGATTTTCTACAAGCCGGAGGATGTGCAGCGCATCGTCCGGCTCGTGGAGGACAGGCGTAAGGATGCAGCCTATCGTGGCTGTAGCATTTAATCAGACAATCAGAAGTATAACCACTAAATCCACTGTAAATTATGAACGACTTGATTCTTGCCGACCGTGAACTGGAGGTCGGCTTCATCGGACAACTGGATGCCCTGCTTGAAGGCATCGAAAGAATGGACGCGAGCCATAAGGCTTCGCCAAGTAACGAACAGTTCCTGACGGACAAGGAAGTGTCGGCATGGCTCAAGGTGAGCCGACGCACCTTGCAGGACTACCGCAACAACGGGATGGTGTCCTACTACCAATTAGGTGGAAAAATTCTGTATAAGGAATCGGATATCGAACGGATGGTGATGAGCGGGTATCGAAACGCCTATCGTCTGGAAACGTAAATCTGAACGTACAAAAACAAATGAGGCCGATGGTCGGACAGTTATCTTGCCGCCATCGGCTTATTTTTTTTTACAGGAAGGTCGGTTCGCCTTATCCTAACACGTGCATCGTGGATGGGTATCGGATAGCGAAAAGAACAAATGGATGGAATTTCCTCTATCGAAAGAACAGAGTTTTCCCATGATGAACCGCCGGAAAGCCATACTTTCCCTACTTCTCAACTTGAAGGAAACGGCAACCACCATTTCAAGGCTGTAAACATCATAATTAATCCCGTTGTCCTGCCTGATGTACCGTTTCGTTTCGCTTTCAAACAACTCCATGTTTTTGTAAATGGCGTGTACAGCCTTGCGGATGTCGCAGTCGAACACATTGAACGCATCGGACATTTCCTGCTGCGTCATCCAGACGGGAGCGGTCGGCATCGTGACCGCCCCGTTTTCAGTGATTGTGATTATTCCTCTTTCCATAGTCCTTACATCGCATTAGAAAGTACATTTCGTACATTGGTCATATCACGCAGAATGGAACTATCCAGCACACGCGCATAGTGTTGTGTCATTTTTATATTGGAGTGACCGAGCATCTTTGCCACATTCTCGATACTCACACCGTTGGCGAGGCAGACCGAGGTTGCATACGAGTGCCGCGCAACATGAGTGGTTAAATTCTTCTTTATCAGGCATAAATCAGCTATCTCTTTCAAATAGCTGTTCATCTTCTGGTTGCAGGGAACAGGCAGCAATACCTTTTTCTTTTGGCACATCGGATGGTCGGCATACTTGCGGAGAATTTCCAAAGGAATGTCAAGCAAAGGGATGTTGCACATATTCTTCGTCTTTTGCCGTGGCTTGCGAATCCACAGGTTGCCGTTTGCATCTTCTACAATATGTTCGGGTGCCAGTTGCTGCACATCAATGAACGCCAACCCCGTCATTGCTGCAAAGATGAAGACATCACGCACGATTCGGATGCGCTCCAACGGAAAGTCCTTGTGGTAGATGGTGAGCAGTTCATCCATTGTCAGAAACTCGCGGATAACCTCTTTCTCATGAAACTTGATGCCCACGAAAGGGTCTTTGCTTATCCATTCGTTTGCCAAAGCGAGATTGGTTATCTTTTTCAGGCACTTCATGTAACGGATAACGGTGTTCTGCTGGCAGGACTTTTCCGTTTTGAGGTAGAACTCAAAGGCACGAACCAACTCCCCGTTGACTTCCGTTAGTGGCAAATCCTCTTTCCCATGCTTCTTTTTGATAAGTTCTGCGAGATAGCGTTTGCAGCTTTCATAACGGCGAACAGTAATCAGCGCATAGTCTTTCCCCACGAGAGCACGACATTGGTCGTTATGTTCCTGTATGGTGCCGATGAGCGTGCGGACTTCTTCCGGCTCCTTGTCTTGTCCGAAGAACTTTTCCTGCAACAGTCGGGCGGTGATGGGCTGTCGCTGTTCCTCCAATTCATTAAAGATTTGGTGGAGCTTGATTTTCGCATTTTCGATATAGGCGTTCAGGTCGCATGCCTTGCGGCTTTTTCCACGGACACATTCCTTCGCCTGATTCCACGATGCTGGGTCAATGCTCTTGCGGATGTTGGTTTCCACTCGCGCACCATTCACGGTAATGCGCATACAAACGGAAGCTTCTCCGTTTTTCAGCAGTTTGGCTTTCTTGATGAAGAAAAGCACATTGAACGAGTTTCTTTTCATTTTCCTACAATTTTTAGTTGGACAAAAGTAGGAAACCATCCACGTTTTCTTGATACGCAAAACATTGCAAATCAGCGAAAAAGAATCCTGTTCGGTGGAGAATTTCGCTCCGCCTTTTCCGCTCCACCTTTTGGAACACCGGAAGCGGTCATATTCCGCACTTTTTTGCGTCCTGCGGGAAAACAAAAACTCCCGATTTCGTTTGGAAATCAGGAGTTTACTACTAATTGCTTTTCTTCAAAGTGGTGCCACCAGGAATCGAACCGGGGACACAAGGATTTTCAGTCCTTTGCTCTACCAACTGAGCTATGGCACCAATTTGTTGTTTTCTGCAACCGTTGTTTCTCGTTTGCGGTTGCAAAGGTATATAAAGTTTTTGAATAGCCAAAGGATTCTTGGGAAAAACTATAAAAAATAATTTTTTTCGAAAAAAAGTCTGATAAGTTTTGGTAGTTCGGAAATTATGCCTACCTTTGCATCGCAATCAGGAAATAACTGATATGACAATCGGAATGTAGCGCAGTTGGTAGCGCACTACGTTCGGGACGTAGGGGTCGGGCGTTCGAGTCGCCTCATTCCGACAGAAGGCGACAAGCAGTGAAAATTGCTTGTCGCTTTTGTTTTATTATCTTTGTAACTTGCTGATATTCTAGCATCAACGTATAAACCTGAGGGATTTATTATTTAGACTCAACGTGAGGTATAATGTAAAAAAGCTCCTTCCTGATGTTTCACAGAAAGGAGCTTTTAGAGAAAATAGTGGTTTTCCTTTGACTTATTCGATTGTCATGCTATTGCTGATAGGAGTCATGATGAATGTAAATTCGTAATCGCCATAAGGCAGCATATAAGCTTGTTCCGGCAGAGCTCCCCAGCTGTTTACGCAGCCTAATCCCATTTGTGCTTTATCAATCAGGACATTCGTCAGGTCCGCTTCTTCCACTTCGTTGGAATGACTCTGTTTTTTGTCCATACCATCATCCAAAGACGCGATTGTATAGTGAAGTGCAGAGGCTGAGAAAGGTGCATCGGCAACGAACATCAACCCTTTGCCAGTGGCATTGGTCTGTTTCCACCAGCGGATGTCAGTCTTGTTTCCGTTTTCCTGTGGACGGATGTACGGATAGAACTGTTCGCTGACAGACTGATTATAGATACCCAAATCGGTACAGTGGTTACGGTCGCTGTAGTTTTCTACCGGGCCACGTCCGTAGTAGCTGATGTTTTCGAATGATTTCGGCATTACTAATTGCATTCCGAAGCGGAACATGTTGGCAACCTTGGCGTTCTTGTCGGCAATCAACTTTTGAGTGACCTTCACAGCACCTGCATTATTAATGACATAGGTCAGATTCAATTGAGCGGATACGCCTGGCATGTCATAAGTAGCTGTAACGACTTGCTGTTGGTTGCTTTCTTCGTGTTTGAGTGAAGTCAGCTTCATTTCCGGGTTCTTCCAGGCTGCGTATCTCTTTTGCAAGCCTGCACCGAAGTCATTGTCTGTCGGGGCGCGCCAGAAGTTCGGAGTCAGTGCTTCACCTTCCTTTATCATGCTTAATCCGTTTACATCGTAACGACTGATGAAACCGGTCTGTTTGTTGAACTCTACGTTGAAACCGTTTCCGGAGATGACCAGATAATTGTAGTTGTCGTCATTGGCTGTTGGGGTAGCAATGGCTTGATTGCTTTCAGCCTGATTCTCCAGATTCATGTCTTTTGCCTTGTATGGATTGACTACCAACTGGTTCTTGGCTACTACATGTCCGGCAGGAATGACACCTTCGCGGTTCTTCTGAATGAATTTTACGTTCAGTAACCACTCTGCACATTGACAGGTCTTTCCTAAATCCAGGGTGAGGGTAGCTGTCTGTTGTGGAGCTACCTTTACATCTTCCACCCGTCCGCTACGCATGACTTTACCGTTCTTCAGCAATTCCCATTCCAAAGCGTATGCCGACAGGTCGCGGAAGAAGTTTTCGTTGTATACATTGATTTCACCTTTGGACAAGTCTTTGGCGGTTGTCCAGATATTCTGGTAGAAGTAACCTACTTCGTACATGTGCGGATTGGGTACACGGTCCGGGCTGATAAGACCGTTGTCGCAGAAGTTGTTGTCACTGGCATCGAAGCGGTTGAAATCGCCGCCGTAGGCATAAATCATCTTACCGTTCTTGCCTGTCCAACGGCAGGATTGGTCTACGAAATCCCAGATGAATCCTCCCTGATATTTCGGATACTTGCGGATGATGTCCCAATATTCCTTGAAACCACCTTCAGAGTTACCCATTGCATGAGCGTACTCACATTGGATGAGAGGAAGCTGTTTGCTGTCATCCTTGCAGTATTCGATACATCCGTTGTAATCATAGTACATCGGGCAGAAGATGTCTGTTTTCCCGGTCTGTCCGGCCTGTTCGTACTGTACGGCACGGCTAGGGTCTTCGGCCTTGATCCAGTCATAAGCTGCTTCGAAGTTAGGACCATATCCGGCTTCGTTACCCAATGACCAAAAGATGATGCTCGGATGGTTGAAACCGCGTTGTACGTTCCGTTGGTTACGTTCCAGGTGAGCTTTCTTGTAAGATGGATTTTTTGCCAGAGTCTCTTCCTGATAGCCCATTCCGTGAGATTCGATGTTGGCTTCGGCTACCACATAGATGCCATATTTGTCGCACAGCTCATACCAGAAGTTATCATCCGGATAATGGCAGGTGCGTACGGCGTTAAGGTTGAACTGTTTCATGATCTGGATATCCTGAATCATGCGTTCACGTGACACTACATAACCGCCGTCCGGATCCATTTCGTGGCGGTCGGCACCTTTGAAAAGAACCGGTTGGCCATTTACCAGAATCTGTGCGTTCTTCAGCTCAATTTTACGGAATCCGACCTTTACCGGAACTACTTCTGTAGCTTTCCCTCCTTGTTTCAGGGTAGCGTACAGGGTGTAGAGATATGGAGTCTCGGCTGACCATTTTTGAGGATTTTCTACCTCAAGGGTTGTGTTGACTTTGCCGTTCCCTTGAATCTCAGTAGAAGCTATAGACTGATTGCTGGCATCACGCAGCTCTAGTGTCACTGTGCTTTTGCCTTTCAGGTTCAGTTCGATGTCCAAAGAGCCGTTCTTGTATTGTCCGTCCAGGTCCGGAGTGACGCGGATGTCGTCGATGCGGGTTTTGTTGCGTGTATAGAGGTAACAGTCACGGGCTACACCGGTATAGCGGAAGAAATCCTGATCTTCCAAGTAACTGCCATCGCACCACCGGAACACCTGGAAAGCAATCAGATTCTGCTGGCCCGGTTTCAGATACGGAGTCAGGTCGAATTCAGCTTCCAGCTTGCTGTCTTCGCTGTAGCCTACAAATTTGCCGTTTACCCACAGATACATGTTTGAACTTACCGCGCCGAAATGTGCGATGATGTCTTTTCCTTTCCAGTCAGCAGGTACCATTATTTCGCGGCGATAGGAACCTACGTGGTTGTTGACAGTAGGAACGTACGGCGGATTGTTCTTGTATTGGTTTCTCCAGGCATATCCTACATTGACATAAATCGGGTCGCCATAACCGTTCAGTTCCCATACGGCCGGAACCTGCAGGTTGTCCCAACCTTTGTCGTTGAAGCCGGTTTTCCAGAAGTCTGTCGGACGTGCATCGGCGTCTTTTACCCAGAAGAACTTCCAGGTACCGTTCAGACTCATGAAGTTCTGCGATTCTTCCTTGACTGCTTTGCCGGCAGCATCCGCATTCTCGTATGCGAAGAAATTAGTGTGCATCGGTGCACGGTTTACAGCATTGATTCCCGGGTCTTGCCATTCCTTGAAAGTCTGTGCATAGCTTGGCGTCAATGCCGCGCCAAGCAACCCTACTACTAATAGTTTTTTCATAGTCGATGAAACATAGAGGTTTATTGTAATAAATGATTGTTGTCTGTTCATTGGGTTACCCAGTTCGGGTCATGTGGCATGATGACTCTGGGGTTGTAGACCATTCCTTCCTTATCAGGTATTTTCAATGTGTATTTCTTATTTCCATGACAGGGTAGGGAGGTAGAACGTATCCAGGGATTCAGGTTACGCAACAAAGCATAATTGATGTTCTGGCTTTTGGCGAAACGAGGAAGGTCATCGATGGATTCTGTCACCGTGATTGTCCGGTATGGAATCGGGGGATAAAGATCGGATGCCTTCAGATAGAATCCGAATTTCTGGGGGGCAGTAAGCAGGAGCTTGGCTGCCAGGATACGGTATGTATAACGGGCCGTTTCTTCCACCAGTTGCAGATCAAGGGCATTATCAACATACTGTTTCTCCAGCTGTTGAGATATCCGGCCTTGTCCGGCATTGTAGGAAGCGGCTACTGTTTCCCAATTATGGAAACGGTTGTAAGCCTGTTTCAGGTACTTGCAGGCTGCCTGGGTAGATTTTTCTATGTGGTAACGTTCGTCTACATGATTGCCTACCTCCAGGTCGAAATCGCGGGCAGTACCCGGCATCAGCTGCCAAAGGCCTGCAGCACCGGCTACCGAGCGTGCCAACGGATTGACATTACTTTCAATGGCCATCAGGTATTTGAAGTCATCTGGTATCCCGTTGGCTTGTAGGATAGGTTCAATAATGGGGAAGTATCGGTTGGCCCGTTTGATAATCTGTAGGGATGTGCTGTGCATGTATCGGAATGCCAACAGTTCTCTGTCCATGCGCTCCCGACGGTCGAAGCGGGTCAGGTCAATCGTTGTACCGCAGAACTCCATGCTTGACGGAATATCGATACAGCTATAGTCGAATTCAGAATCTCCGGTAGGTTGGTTGTCATCGGAACGGATGGACTGGGAGGTCAGACTTATCAGAATGACTGTTCCTAATAGAAGTAGCAGACCTTTTCCGATAGCTTTTTTAAAGAAGTATGAATAATTTGCCATGTGTATTAGGTTTAAAATTGTCCGAAGATACGAATATTTAAACGAATGTGCGAATTATTGCCTGTATTTTAAAGAATCTTTGAAATCTCTTGTCCTGGATTTCCGGCTTATTGATGCGGTGTCGTTTGTGCCGATAAAAAGAAAACCGTTGTAACAGCGTGTATATTACGGCTGTTATAACGGTCGGTATGGACAGACCGGTAAAATCAGTCTTCCAGTTTGAAGCTTTTCAGAATTGTTTCCGGAACAGTGTCTCCTTTTTGTTTGTAAAGGATGGAAACATAGAATCCGCAGCTGTTATCTTTGGACAGGAGGTAACTGTACAGACAGGCTTCTCCTTCACAGTTCCCTTCAATTTGGGCTCCGTAGAATTGCGGGGTTTCGAACGACTGGACAGCAGACTGGTCGCTGACCTGGTCATCGTTGGCGATGTTTTTCAATTCATCACCCAGTTCGTTCCGCTTGAAACCTTCGCCGTCCAACAGCTGGACAGTGATGTAATAAGTATCGTTACTGACGATGTATCCTTCTTCCGAATCGTCTTCTACGGTGATGTCTGACGGAGCCCGGAACGAAACTCCGTACGACGACCATGTGGTGTCCTTTAACTCCTGAGCGGTAAGGGTAGATAATGAAAGCAGGCAGGCTGCTACAGCTACGGGAATTCTGGTTTTCATACACTTCTTCTTGCTACTACTTCTTTGGCATAAACTTCCTCCTCCTTATTCACCAGAACAAGGACATTGCCTCCCATGTTGGCATAAGGAGAAGTGACTGCCGACAGTGTTTCGTCCTTAATCATGGATTCTACTCCGGCTGATTCCAACAGGCCTTTAATCAATTCGGCTTCCCAAAGATTGCCTCGGAAAACTTCTACTAATGATTCGAATACGTTTTCTTCCATAGTCTGTGATGTTAAAGGTGAATAAATCGGGTTGACTATCTCTTGGTTTGTTATTTCAAAGATAACAATTTTTTCGGATAAATTGTTAGTTGGATGACGAAATTTATACAATCTCAGCCCTTCTCACGAACAAATTTCATTATTTTACGCTTATCCCTATATAGAATATCACTGATTTTCCTACTTTTGCATGAAAGTATAATCTAATATGCAAGAAAATGAATCTGAATGAAACTTTTCAGGCTGTACGGCTTGCTTCACGTAAGTTGGCTCTGACAGATGAGCAGACAGTGAACAACATCTTATTGGCTGTAGCCGATGAGGCTCTGCTCCGTACCGATGAGATTCTGGAGGCCAATCTGGCAGATTTGGAACGGATGGACCCTTCGAATCCGAAATATGACCGCTTGAAACTGACGAAGGAACGTTTGGCTGGTATCGCCCAGGATATGCGGAACGTAGCTTCTTTACCTTCTCCGCTCGGACGGGTACTCGATGACAGGGTACGTCCCAACGGGCTGCATCTCCGGAAAATCAGTGTCCCGTTCGGAGTTATCGGTATCATTTATGAGGCGCGTCCGAATGTGAGCTTCGATGTCTTTTCGCTTTGCCTGAAGAGTGGCAGCGCTTGCATCTTGAAAGGAGGAAGTGATGCTGATTCTTCCAACCGTGCGATAGTCCGGATTATTCATGATGTACTGGACCGTTTCGGTATGGACCCGCATGTAGTGGAACTGCTTCCTGCCGACCGTGAAGCTACAACGGCTCTTCTGCATGCTGAGGGGTATGTAGATTTGGTCATTCCCCGGGGAAGCAGTGGGCTGATTAATTATGTTCGGAAAGAAGCGACCATCCCGGTGATTGAAACGGGGGCCGGAATCTGTCATACGTATTTCGATGCTTCGGGCGACCTGGATAAGGGTAAAGCCATTGTGAATAATGCCAAGACACGTCGGGTCAGTGTCTGCAACGCTCTCGATTGCCTGTTGATACATGCTTCCCGCCTGTCGGACTTGGCCGCGCTTTGTGCGCCCTTGGCTTCCAGTCGGGTCATTCTTTATGCCGATGAGGCTGCTTATCAGGCTTTGGAAGGTCATTATCCGTCCGAGTTGCTTGCTCCAGCTACAGCCGAAAGTTTCGGAACAGAATTTCTGGACTATAAGATGGCTGTCAAGACAGTTGCCAATCTGGAAGAGGCCATAACACATATTTACCGCTACAGTTCGAAGCACAGTGAGTGTATCGTTACAGAGGATGAAGCGGCTGCGACTTATTTCTGCCGTGCGGTCGATGCGGCCTGTGTCTATACCAATGCGCCAACTTCGTTTACAGACGGTGCACAGTTCGGTTTGGGAGCCGAAATAGGTATCAGTACCCAGAAACTGCATGCCCGTGGTCCGATGGGACTGCAGGAGATCACTACTTACAAATGGTTGATAGAAGGGAATGGGCAAATCCGTCCGTAACCGGTAAGTTTATGCAAGAAGCCCTTTGATTTTTCTTCAATCTTGTATTTTTATGTTATATTTGCGCGTCGAAACAAATTAATATACATATAACCTATGAAAACTTATACCAATGTATTCGACCTGGGCGACTTGAAAACAGCTTTGGCCGAAGCCTTTGAGATTAAAAAAGACCGTTATAAATACGAGAATCTCGGTAAGCACAAGACTTGTTTGCTGATTTTCTTCAACAATAGTTTGCGTACCCGTCTGAGTACACAGAAAGCAGCCCGTAACCTGGGTATGGATGTCATTGTATTGGATGTGAACCAGGGTGCCTGGAAGCTGGAGACCGAACGTGGCGTAATCATGGACGGTGATAAGAGTGAACATTTGCTGGAGGCTATTCCGGTAATGGCGTCATATTGTGACATTATCGGTGTCCGTTCGTTTGCCCGTTTCGAGAGCCGTGAAGACGATTATACCGAGAAGATTCTGAATCAGTTCATCCAGTACTCCGGTAAACCGGTATTCTCAATGGAAGCGGCTACCTGCCATCCGCTGCAGGCATTCGCCGATTTGATTACAATCGAAGAATATAAGAAGAAAGAACGTCCGAAAGTTGTTCTGACATGGGCTCCTCATCCGCGTGCACTGCCTCAGGCTGTTCCGAACTCCTTTGCCGACTTTATGAATGAAGCCGATGTGGACTTTGTCATCACTCATCCGGAAGGTTATGAGCTGGACCCGAAATTCGTGCGTGGAGCTAAAGTGGAATATAATCAGATGAAAGCCTTCGAAGGAGCCGATTTCATCTATGCCAAGAACTGGGCTTGTCCGGGTGTGACAAATCCGGCCGATTACGGAAAGATTCTGAATAAAGATATGAGCTGGACAGTTGATGCGGCACACATGGCTGTTACGAACAACGCATTCTTTATGCACTGTCTGCCGGTTCGACGGAATATGATTGTTACGGACGATGTGATTGAAGCGCCGACTTCGTTGGTAATTCCGGAAGCCGCTAACCGTGAAATCTCGGCTACAGTCGTATTGAAACGTATGTTGCAAAGTCTGTAAGTTATCGTTTTAAGAGAATAGAACAGGCAAGGCAGAATCTCCTTGGATAATTTCCTTGGTGATTCTGCCTTTTCTTGTTTAACACAAAAAAGGATGTTCGGTTCTGTCCGTTTATTGTTCCTTGACCATCACTACCCGGCTATTGGGAAGGTCTGGTATATAAATCCGATGATTGGCAACCGTTATGTCGGCAGGACCCATCAGGGCTTTGTCCAGTTGGATAGACACAGGAACCGTCTTTCCGGTTTTCAGGTCGATCTTGCTCAATCCGGCAGGCGACCAGTTGGTGATGTAGAGCGAGGCCTTGTCGGTAGAGAATGCAATGCCGTCGTATTGCCCCGGAATTTCAATCACTTTCTCCGATTGGGGTTGTGCCAGATTTGTCACCCGATAGATGGTATGTTTGTCTTGAGTATTTCCATCGGCCGGATAGGATGCTACATACAGTTGGTTGTTGTCGGCCAGCAATCCGTTGGGTCCCGGGATAGTCAACCATTCTACAGGCTGTCCTGCTTTCCGTACATCGCTGATGTCGATGCTGAAAATCTTGTCAGTGTTGGTTACGGAGGCATATAGGGTATTCCCTATAGCAGCCAGGTCATTGACAAACAGATGTCCTTCCGGGAAAGACAGAATCTGAGGAGCAGCTTCCAGGCGGTTCAAATCATAAACCACAATCTTGTTCACGTCGCAGACAAACAGGTGGCTTTCACGGATGAACATGCCTTTAGGCGCTGACAGATTGCCGTCGGCGGTGATGAAGGGTTGGAGTTTACCTTCTTTATTGTAATGAAGGATATATCCTTTCCCTTCTGTATTTAATGGGTTCAGTTCTTGTGTTCCGAAGTTTGCAATCAGAATACCGCCTTCGTAAGGATATGTACTTTCGCAGAAGCGGAGTCCGTTTTCGATAATCTGTACTTGTTGGCCTGTCGGTTTTTGGGCTTGTGCCAATGATGTAGACGATAGCCCGATAAGGGCTGCATAGATGCAAATAATTTTCTTCATGTTGAGTGTAATTGGGTAAAAGATGCCGGATGTCCTCATCCGGCACCGGTTATAAATCATTCGTTCGAATGGATTACTTTGTTCCAGTCAATGTGGAGAGCCCGGGCTACTCCTTTTCCATAGTTCTCGTCGGCCTTCATACAGTTCCGGATGTGCCGGAGCTTGATTTCTTCCGGAATATCTCCCATGGAGCGGGCCGTATTTTCAAAGAGAACCTGCTGCTGTTCCGGTGACATCAGTCGGAACAGGTCGCCTGCCTGTGAGTAATAGTCGGCATCGTCTTCGCGGAAATCCCACTGATAGGCTGCGCCGTCCAGCTCCAGAGGCGGTTCTTTGTATTCGGTCTGGTGTTGCCATTCTCCGTAGCTGTTCGGCTCGTATGCCAGTGTAGAGCCGTGGTTTCCGTCTACCCGCATCTGTCCGTCACGATGATACATGTTCAGGAACGGACAACGGCTTCGGTTTACAGGAATCTGATAATGGTTGACTCCCAGACGGTAGCGTTGTGCATCACCGTAAGAGAAGAGTCGGCCTTGTAGCATACGGTCTGGCGAGAAGCCGATTCCCGGAACTACATTCGCCGGATTGAAGGCAGCCTGCTCTACATCTGCGAAGTAGTTTTCCGGATTCCGGTTCAGTTCCAGCACACCGACTTCCATCAGCGGATACTGTTTCTGCGACCAGACTTTGGTCAGGTCGAACGGGTTGAACGGACAGTTCTTGGCTTCTTCTTCCGTCATGAGCTGTATATACATGGTCCATCGTGGGAAATCACCGCGTTCGATGCTTTCGTACAGGTCGCGCTGGTGGCTTTCACGGTCTTTGGCAATGATGGCTTCCGCTTCCTGGTCGGTCAGGTTCTTGATTCCCTGCTGGGTATGCAGGTGGAATTTTACCCAGGTACGTTTCCCTTCGGCGTTGATGAACGAGAAGGTGTGGCTTCCGTAGCCGTGCATGTGGCGGTAGGAGGCCGGAATTCCCCGGTCACTCATCGTAATGGTAACCTGATGCAAGGCTTCCGGCAGCAGTGTCCAGAAATCCCAGTTGTTGCGGGCACTGCGCATGTTCGTTCTTGGGTCGCGTTTCACGGCATGGTTCAAATCCGGGAATTTAAGCGGGTCGCGGAGGAAGAAGACCGGTGTATTGTTGCCCACCAGGTCCCAGTTCCCTTCATCGGTATAGAATTTGATGGCGAATCCGCGGATATCGCGTTCCGCATCGGCAGCACCACGTTCACCTGCCACCGTCGAGAAGCGGACAAACACTTCCGTTTCTTTCCCTATTTGCGAGAAGATAGAAGCTTTGGTGTAGGGAGTGATATCGTGTGTTACCGTAAATTTGCCGAAGGCTCCCGAACCTTTGGCGTGCATGCGTCGTTCGGGGATTACTTCGCGGTCGAAATGTGCCAGTTTCTCTAGAAACCATACATCCTGCAAGAGCATCGGACCTCTTTTCCCTGCTGTCGCAACATTGTGATTGTCGGCGACGGGTGCGCCTGAAGCGCTGGTAAGTTTCTTGTTTTCCATCATAAGCTGTATGTTTAGAGTGAATATTATCAGGCCGGAACGGCTATCAGCCGGTCTAATGTCCTTTTATCTTCCGGAGTGAGCAGGCCGTTTTTCGATTTCAGGAAAGGTACGGATGCAGCGGTCGGAATCCGCATCACTTTCTTCATGAAATACAGCATGCTTCCGGTCCGGAACCGGTAAGTGGTGAAGAACAGGGTACGATGATGCGGAATTTTTTCGGAAAGCTCCTTACTGGATTTTCTCCATTGTTTATGAGGATGCTGGCCGATGATGAACCAGCCGCATGTCCAGCAGCCGGAAATCAGAAAATCTGAACCGGACAATTTCTCCGCGTTGAAGTCAGAGATGGAACTGAGACTGACATCCAGTCCTTTGCTCCATAAGTACATGGCTATTTCCCGGGCAAGAAATGCTGTCTTTCCTTTGTGACTGTAATACAAAACCGTTGCTTTCATGTCGTTTCCCTTTCTTCTGCCGGTAGCGGTATCTGACCGGACATTTTGTTTGTTATGTTATTTTGTAACAAATGTAATCCCGTAAAGAATATTTCTCTATATTTGTAAAAATCATTTTTTCGATAAGGAATATAGGTAAAACCGATAACGGATATGGAATTACGGCAATTGAAGTATTTTAAGGCTGCCTGTGAGCTGCAGAACTTTTCGGAGGCTGCGCGGGCATTGTATATTTCGCAGAGTACCTTGTCTCAGCAGATCAAACAGTTGGAGGATGAACTGGAGGTGCTGCTTTTCGACCGTATCGGTAAACGTATTGTTCCTACGGAGGCTGGGCTTGCCTTTTTGCCGTATGCCAATAAGGCTTTGCAGGACGCAGAAGACGGCAAGCAGATTCTGCGGGACTTGAAGGGGATAAAGATAGGTAACCTTCATGTGGGGGTGACTTATAGCATGGGGCCGGTGTTGGTTTCTGCGCTGGAGCCTTTTACGAAGGTTTATCCCAATATACGCTTGCGGATTACGTTCGGTACATCCGAGGAGCTGTTGCATCTGCTGGAAAATAACGGATTGGATATCCTGCTTTCTTTCCAGCCTGAAGGAATCTGCGACGGATTTGAGCGCGTACCTCTTTTTCAGTCGAGGCTTTATTTTATTGTACACGAGTCTCATCCGCTTTCTACTCTTTCTTCCATCACATTGAAACGGTTATCGGAGACTCCGCTTATTCTGCCGGAACGTGGGTTCGCCACTCGGAAAAAAATAGAGGAATTATGCCTGAAGCATCAGTTGACATTTACGGTGGGGATGGAGATTAATGATGTGCATACTATTCTGCATATCTTAAAGGGAGGTTATTGGGCTACAGTCCTGACACAGGCGGCTGTTTCGAATGAAGCCGGTCTGGTACAGATACCGATACTGTGTGCCGATAGGCTGACTTCGCAGGGATATCTTTTCTGGCCGCAGGGTACATACCGGAAGAAGGCTGCTGTTGCATTTGCCGCTTTTCTTCTGGAGGCAGGCCGGAAGTGAGGAAAAAATGAACGGACGTTTTCATACAAACGAACGGACATTTCAAGTAAAACGTGCGCATGTTTCACTTGAAATGTCCGTTCGTTTTTGGGCGTTGTTAATGTCTTATTTCTCAATGGGTTTGTCCAACTCTTTCCAGTTCTCGAATCCTTTGTCCAGATTGACTACGTGAAACCCTTTTTTGGTCAGGATACGGGCGGCATTCCGGCTGCGTCGGCCGCTTTTGCAATATACGGCTACAGAATGGTTCTTGTCCAGCAGTTCGTCTACGTTGGCAGCAAACTGTTCGTCCAGTACATTGATGTTGAGGCTGCCTGGGATGTGTCCTTCCGTATATTCGGCAACGGTCCGCACATCGACCAGCTGGATAGAGTCTTTCTGAAGGTAATCTTCAAATTCGTCGGCAGACAGATTCTTGAACTTGTCTTGTTGCTTGGGTGTGCAGGCCATCAGTCCGATGAGAGCGATACACACGAAAAACATGAAATATAAGGTTTTAATCATAAGTTGTTTCAATGGGTTATGGATTAGGGTATCATAAATTCTCGGGTGGTTTCTCCTTCTTGATAAGTCCGTATGTGCAGGATTATCCGGTCGCCGGTACCTAACTTGTCACCGTATTCCCAAAGCGGTATCGAAAGATAGGTCTTTCGGGTAAATGCCTCGTAGTCGCCGTTCTGGTCATGATAGAGGGTCAGTTCCAGCTGGTTGCCTCCTTCAGTACGCTGGGTCAGACCGTTTTCCACAAAGTGATAGATGTGGCTCTTGTCTTTGGCCATCGGAAGCAGTACCATGTTCAGGTACCTCCCTGACAACCAGATGCTCTGGATGTCCAACGGGTCTGTCCGTACTCCGTCCGTAAAGGCGGAAGCCGGTTTCGGAAGCATGGACAGAACCTTTTGGGCGGAATAGAGCTGCACCGTTTTCCCCTGTGTATCGGTCACCTGGTAAACACACAAGGCACGGTAAATGGAATCAGGAGTCAGCCCTTCCAGTCCTTCCCGTTCCAATACCCGGTATTTGTCTCCTTTATCTGTGAGCAGGTAGGTCAATGTACCTTTATCATTCGTCTGCGCTTCTGCCAGTTCAGTCAGTACATCCGGATAGACATAATCGTCTTCTTGGCAGCTTCCGCATAAAAGCAGGAGAATTGTCAAGAAAGTATAGGCAAGTAACCGGTTCATTCTTCCGTCGCTTTCCGGTGGTTGATGACTGGGTTGGCATACATGGTCAGTATCCGGTTGCGCAAGAACGCTTCGTCCTTGTCCGGTAGCTGAATCAAGGCCAGTTTCTGCTGCAGGTAAGTCTCGAAACGCTCCTTGTCGGCAGCTGTATACTTGTCGGCATAGCGGTTGTTTCCTTCCAGTTCATCGCAGGCGATATAGTTTCCTGGGTATAACCGGTAGTTGGCATGGATTCTCCGGTCTATCAGTTGGGCGATGCGAGTGAATATTTCGGTTTTCGGCAGGTTCCGCAGCTGTTCCAGTTCTTCGTTGATGCAGGCGGTCACGTGGAAATGAACGTGTCCTTTGTAACCGAAGATACCCGTCTGCATGTTCCGAAGGTCGTCTTCCTGGCTCTTCTTGAATTCCGGAATGTCCCGCTTCTGCTGCATTTCCTGTGCTTTCAGGAAATCGCACGGGTCGTATTCATAAGAGATTGATACCGGGGCGATGTTCAGTTCTTTCAACCGGTCGATGATGTGTCCGCCGCCTCCCATGGCGAGCATTTTCAGGACACTTTCCTGGGTGCGGTCGTCCGAATCCTTTGCACGTCCTTCGCGCTGTGCAATCCAAACGTTCTCTTTCTTTTCTGTGATGGCGAAATGGATGTAGCGTGACATGCGGGCAGACGATTCCAGCATCTGACGCATGCTGAGGGTACGCTGTACGATGAAGGATTTGTTGATCCGTACCAGTTTCTTGATCCAGGGATAAATGAGCAGGTTATCGCCGATGGCAATTTCTACTGTCGTGGGAAAACTGTTGTCCAGCAGGCCTACGGAAAGGAAGCCCGGGTCGAGTACAATATCGCGATGGTTTGAAATGAATGTATGGGAAGCCTGTTTGTCCGGTATGGCGGAAGCGTCCAGGTCGAATCCGTCGCTGTGCTTGTCTATGATTCCGTGCAGTAAGGAATAGAAGATATTTTTCTGGACATCCAGGTTGGTCTTACACTGACGGAGTGTGGCGAATATCTTTTCCAAAGGGATATTCGGCAGAACGGAAGAGACTACGGCCTGGAAGGCGGGATCTGCTATCAGTTCCTCGAAAATCTGTGGAAGTTCTTCGGGTTCGTATGGACGGATTTCATCAAATTCAGCAGGTATATTCATAGGAATCTTATTTTTGCTTAGTTTGTCCAAATATAGAAACTTTTTTCTGATGTTGCAAGGAGTGCCCGTAAAAGTGCTTCCTTATCCGGATACTCCTTATCGGATAAAAAAAACGCAGAGCCGTAGGAAAGGATTTCCAAGGCTCTGCGCCTGTTACCGTTGACGCGGTAATCTGTTTATCAGAAGTGACTCTCGATGATGTCGGTCATGACGTCTTTGATGTCCAGACCGGCAGCTTTTACCTGTTGCGGAATGAAGCTGGTAGCTGTCATTCCCGGAGTCGTATTGATTTCCAGCATGTTGATTTTCTCGCCTTCGGTGATGATGTAATCTACCCGGATGATACCCCGGCAGCCCAGGATGTCATAGATGGCCGAAGTGAGTTTCTGTACCCGGTCGGTCAGTTCCGGGCTGAGGCGGGCCGGAGTGATTTCGGTTACTTCGCCTTTATACTTCGCATTGTAATCGAAGAACTCGTTCTGGCTGACCACTTCGGTTATCGGGAAGACCACTGATTTCTCTGCAGTCTTGTAACAGCCGTTTGCCAGTTCGATACCGTCCATGAAAGCTTCAATCATGACGTCGTCCGATTCCTGGAAAGCGGCTTCGAGTGCCGGCTGTATCTGTTCGCGGGTCTTTACCTTGGTCACTCCGAAGCTGGAACCGCTGGCGTTGGGCTTGATGAAGCAGGGCAGACCTATTTTCTCTACCACATCTTCGTCGCTGATGCCGTGACGTTTGTTGACCAGCATGGATTCCGCTACACGGATGCCGAATCCTTTCAGGTACTGGTTCAGGGTGAACTTGCTGAAGGTCATGGCCGATACCAGTACATCGCAGGTAGAATAGGGGATACCCAGCAGTTCGAAATACCCTTGCAGGATACCGTTTTCACCCGGAGTCCCATGGATGGTGATGTATGCGAAATCGGGGATAATCTTGTTCCCGTTGTCCTGGAAACTGAAATCGTTCTTGTCTACCGGTGTACGTGTTCCGTCCGGCAAAAGAGCCTCCCAATATTTCTTGGTCAGTTCTACGATGTAGAGGTTGTATTTTTCCTTGTCGATGAACGAGTAGATACCCTCTGCACTTTTCATGGAGACTTCGTGTTCCGAAGAGTCTCCTCCTGCTATGATAGCAATGGTACGTTTCATAATTCTTCTCTGTTACTGATATATGTTCTCCATTTCTCCAGCAGGCAGGTCATGTCTTCGGGCAGTTCGGAAGTGAAGAACATCTCTTCTCCGGTGCGTGGATGCACGAAGCCCAACGTCTTGGCGTGAAGCGCTTGTCGGGGACAAATGTCGAAACAGTTGTTTACAAATTGTTTGTATTTACTAAAATGCGTTCCTTTCAATATTTCATGGCCGCCGTACCGTTCGTCGTTGAACAGGGTGTGGCCGATGTATTTCATGTGTACGCGTATCTGGTGGGTACGTCCGGTTTCGAGTACACATTTTACCAAGGTAACATAGCCCAGACGTTCCAGCACCTGATAATGTGTTACGGCGTGTTTCCCTTGGGTAGGGTCGGACATGACTGCCATCTGCATCCGGTCTTTCGGGTTTCGTCCGATGTTTCCGGTGACGGTGCCTTCATCCTCGTCGATGATGCCCCATACCAGGGCGTTGTATTCCCGTTTGGTAGTCTTGTTATAGAACTGCAGGCCCAGGCTGGTTTTGGCGTCGGGGGTTTTGGCTACCACCAGTAGTCCGGAAGTATCCTTGTCGATACGGTGCACCAGTCCTACCTGCGGGTCGTTGGGGTTGTAGGTCGGTACGTCGCGCAGGTGCCAGGCGATGGCGTTCACCAAGGTTCCGTGGTAATTGCCGCATCCCGGGTGTACGACCAGTCCGGCAGGCTTGTTGATGACCATCAAATCCTCGTCTTCGTATACTATATTCAGTGGAATATCTTCCGGAATGATGTCATTCTCGTAACGCGGACGGTCCATCATGACGGTCAGTACATCCTGCGGCTTGACTTTGTAGCTGCTCTTTACCGGTTTCCCGTTGGCCATGACAAATCCTGCATCCGCTGCCTGTTGGATGCGGTTGCGTGAGGAATTGACAAGTCTTTCAAACAGGTATTTGTCGATGCGTACCGGTGACTGTCCTTTGTCTACCACTACCCGGAAATGTTCGTACAGGGTAGCAGGGTCGTTCAAAGGTTCGATGTCTTCCAGGATGTCGTTCTCCAGTTCTTCGATGTATTCTTCTGCCATATTACTGCGCTCAGTGGGTGAAGTTAAAACCATGAATCGTCTACCTGAGGTTCATCATCCGAGGTGCCCAAGTCTATATCCAGGTTGAGTGAATCCGTACTCAGTGAATCTCTGATGGCCGTATTTCCTACAGAAAGGGTCAGCAAGGCCTCGTAAGGCACTTTGTCACCGGCTCTCAGACTTCTTCCACGGTACTTGATACCATATACCCAGTCCTGTTCGCCTGATACGTATTCCGGTTCGGTCAGTTTGAAACCGATGGCTTTCAGTTTGGCTTCAGCCTGTCGGAGTGAACTGTTGTCTATCAGGTCTGGTATCTTTACCAGCGGTACGTCGTTTGTAGTGATGGTCAGGTAGACAGTACGCCCTTCCTTGACGCGTGAACCTGCGGCTGGTGTCTGTTCCAGAATGATACCTGAAGGCATTCCTTTTACATAAGAAGAATCGATGACGATTCCTTTCAGTTTCTGGGTCGTCAGTGCCTGTTCTGCTTCGGGCAGTGTCTGGTTCTTCACGTTAGGAACCAGGTATGACTGGTTGTGATGCGTATAATTGTCCAGCCAGAAGAGAGTTCCGACGATGATTGCAGTAATCACTACCACCATGGCGATGAGGTTCAGCCAGAAGAAGCGGTTGTTCTTGAATGAAAAAAAGTCTTTCAGTGTAACCATATTATATATTATGATGTATCGGTATAATATTCGGGGCAAAGATACAATTTTTAATCCGAACACAGCTATATCGTGCCTTAGAGTTTTTGCGTAGCCGGCCGGCCGATAAAGAAGAAAAAGCCGTAAAATGCTCTCTCAGCATTCTACGGCTTTTCTTGAATCTTTTCCTTCAAGCACGGTTTTAAGCTTTCACTCCGTTGTACTCGTCAGAGATTGTCAGTTTTTTACGACCTTTGGCACGACGTGCAGCCAATACTCGGCGACCGTTAGCGGTAGCCATTCTTTCACGGAAACCGTGTTTGTTTCTTCTCTTTCTGTTAGAGGGTTGGAATGTTCTTTTCATTTTCGTATATACTATTTATGTTATTATTCCATGCGTTCGGGCTGCAAAATTAGTGACTTTTTTTAAATAAACCAAGCGCTAAATCATTTTTAGACAAATCTTTTTGCGTTTTTTCCCGATTTAGATTAATTTTGCATCCGGTTTTCAAGGGAACAAATCCATAAAATAACATAAATAAAAGTATTCAACTTATGATTAACGCTCAAGACATTAAAATCGGAACTGCTATCCGTATGGACGGTAAGCTGTATTTCTGTATCGACTTTCTGCATGTAAAACCGGGTAAAGGTAACACATTCATGCGTACAAAACTGAAAGATGTTGTAGACGGTTACGTGTTGGAACGTCGTTTTAATATCGGTGAGAAATTGGAAGATGTACGTGTAGAACGTCGTCCTTACCAGTATTTATATAAGGAAGGTGATGACTATATCTTCATGAACCAGGAAACTTACGAACAGGTACCTATCGCTCATGACTTGATTGAAGGTGTTGACTTCCTGAAAGAAGAAATGGTTATCGATGTAGTTTCTGACGCTTCTACAGAAACTATCCTGTTCGCTGAATTGCCGGTAAAGGTTCAGTTGAAAGTTACTTACACAGAACCGGGTCTGAAGGGTGATACAGCTACCAACGCTACGAAACCTGCTACTGTAGAAACAGGTGCTACTGTACGTGTTCCGTTGTTCATCAACCAGGATGAAATCATCGAAGTAGATACTCGTGACGGTTCTTACGTAGGTCGTGTGAAAGCATAATCCTAGATACATCCAATAAAAAAGACAGCCATCCTTGCCCCAAAGTAAGGATGGCTGTCTTTTTAATATCTCTTAGAACAGGATGATTCCGGCAGAAAGAGCCGAGAATTTAGGACCGTATGAGGTGTCGAGGATATTGCAGGGGCTGTATTTTACGTAGATACCTACAGCCTTACAGCTTATTGACGCCTGGAAATCGACTGTTACGGGAGTCTGGTGGATGTTGTTGTCGGTCAACTTGACCTTCTCATCCCCTAGGTTATAACGGGTCTTTAGACTGGCATGGGTGTTGAAGTTGACGATGGCTCCCAGGCTGAAGCCGAGTTTATTTTCGAATTCATGGCTAAACATCAGTGGAACCGACCAGCTGAATACTTTGATGCGCGAGAACTCGATGTCTGCTCCTTCCGGATAGCTGCCCAGGACAATTTCGCTCCCTTCTTTGATGAAACGGTTCTTCCCGGTCATCCGGTAGTTCCGCCAGCTGCAGGCTAGTCCGATGGAGAACGAAGTGTTTGAATGCCAGGGATAATAGGCCCATCCCAGTGACGGTGTGGTGATTTCCCAGGATGAGGCCATATTGGCATCAAGCTGGGCAGGGGCGTTCATGACTTTTGACAGTCCGAGTTTGAAGTCTTTTATTACGAATTCGTTCTGTTTGTATCGGCTGGATTTTTTTTGCTTGCGGAAAGGTATGTTGAAATCCCAATTGCTGTTTCTTTCTTTGGTGACTACAGGCTCTGAAGAGGAGATGTTTACCTGGCGGGTATAACGGAATTCCGGATTCCCTTTTTCTCCTTCAATGTCGATAGTCAGCTGATTGTCCGACTGTGTGAGTGTTACCCGGTTGGGTGCTTCAATTTGTACTGTGTTTGTGACTGTCAGTGAATCTGTTTGTGCGGCATACATCCCGGTTGTAGCCAAAAAGGCTGTTGCCAGTAAAATCATTCTTTTCATATCGTGAAGTTTTGATTGTTTGTCATTCATTGAAACATTTGTTTGAGCTCTTCCAAGGTTACTTTACCCTCCATATATACCAGGGTAGCTTCCGGCTGTTTTTCGGAACCAGGTTTTGCGGCCGTATTCCGGTAAAACAAGTAACGGAAAGTATCGTTCTGAGCCGGGAAACAGTAGAAGCCGTAGTATAGACGGTTGCTGATGGTTCCTACTTCCTTGTCTACTGCATGGACGGCATCTTTTCTGACCAAGGCCTCCATCTTTTCGAAGACCTCGGGGGCATTGCTGATTGTAAGGCTCCGGAACAGTGTCAGATGATATTTTTTCAGTTCCTTCCCTTTAATGAGGACTTCTACGGCCCGATGGTCTTTTTTGAACCGGCCATCGAAGAGTTCTTCCACATGCATTCCCTGTTGGGCTGCTAGCGGAAGTGCGAGAAGAAGAAGTATTCCTGATAGGATTGTTTGTCGTATCATAAGTGTGGGGTATCGGTTATGGTTAAAGTATCGTTTTCTTCCAGTGTCTGGAAAATGTCTGAAAGCTGCTCTTGAAGAATCGTTTCCTCCTGCGGCTCTTGCCGTACTTTTTCGATGGATTTCAGGGCTTCTGTCAGTACGGTTTCCGTATCGGTACAGCGCTCTCCGTAGATGTAGGCTACACAGACATTTCTGTTTTGGGCCAGTTGCCAGACGGTGGTTGTCAGTAATAGACCGATGACAGCGGCAGCCGCAGCATACCGGAAGGCGGAAGATTTCCGTTTCCGATGGTACATCCGTCCGGTAGCCAGGTAACCCATGACTGCCCGGATTTCATCGAACTCTCTGTCCTGTGAGGCAGGAGTAGTCAGGAAGTAAGCCAACTCTTGTTCCTCAGCAGGACTCGTCTCCGCTTCGAAATAGCGTGCAGCCAAATCTTTCCATTGTTGCAGTGTTCGTTCGTCTTGTTTCATCGTTCCATTTGTTTTAAGTAACATTCTCTGATTTCTTTTCTGGCCCTTGATAGTTGCATGCGAACCGCCGGAGGTTGCATGCCTAGTTTGGCGGCTATTTCGTCATATTCCTTTCCTTCGTACTCCTTCATGTGCAGAATCTGTCGTTGAAGGGGTGTCAGTCTTTGTTCGATGATACGTTCTACAGCCTTGAAGCGTTCTTCCCTTTCCAGGGTGTCTGTTGCCGATTCGGCGACGGCATCGTCTCTGCCTTCGTCCAGTTCAACGGTATGCAGGTGGCTCTTTTTCCTCAATGTATCGATGCACAGGTTCTTTACAGTTACAATGGTCAGAGCCTCTGCTTCTTCCGGGGTGTCTATCCGGTCGGCATGTTTCCATAGCCGGAAGAAGGCTTCCTGTAGGGTATCATCCGCATCCTCCTGGTTGGAAAGAAACCGCATGGCCAGCCTGAAGAAGCTTTTTCTCAGTTCGGTAAAAGTGGATGTCAGTGTCTCTTTGCTCATGTTTTGTTGTGGATGGTACTGTTTGTTTTCAGAAAGGTAAACGTAAAGCTATATCATTTGTAACAGAAAAATAAGAAAAAAATGTTTTTTTAGGCAGTTGGCCGGAGTCTTATCCCGGATATTTCCGGTAATTAATCTTCCCGTCAGTCGGTAGGTAAAAAAGAAAGGTGTATCTTTGTGTTTATAAAACAGAAACATCCGCTTATGAAATATTCTTTGATTATTCCTGTCTATAACCGTCCGAATGAGGTGGACGAACTGTTGCAGAGTTTGCTCGACCAGCGTTTCAAAGATTTTGAGGTGATTGTTGTAGAAGACGGTTCATCCGTACCGTGTACAGCGGTCATTGAGAAATATGCCCGGCTTCTGCCTGTCCGTTATTTCACGAAACCGAACTCCGGACCGGGGCAGACCCGTAATTACGGAGCGGAACGGAGTAACGGGGAATATCTGATAGTCCTGGATTCGGATTGTATCTTGCCGCCGGGTTATCTGGAGGCTGTAGAAGAAGAACTGAACCGGGAACCGGCCGATGCTTTCGGTGGTCCTGACCGGGCTCATGAATCTTTCTCCGATGTCCAGAAGGCCATTAATTATGCCATGACTTCGTTTTTTACTACCGGCGGTATCCGGGGAGGGAAAAAGAAGATGGACAAGTTTTACCCACGGAGTTTCAACATGGGTATCAAGGCTGATGTGTACCGGGCTTTGGGTGGCTTCTCAAAAATGCGTTTCGGCGAAGATATCGATTTCAGTATCCGTATCTTTAAAGGGGGATACCGGTGCCGGCTGTTCCCGGGAGCTTGGGTTTGGCATAAACGCCGGACGGATCTGAAGAAATTCTTTAAGCAAGTACATAATTCGGGAATTGCCCGTATCAATCTTTACAAGAAATATCCCGAGTCGTTGAAGTTGGTACACATGCTTCCGGCTGTGTTTACTGTCGGTGTAATGCTGGTCCTGTTGGCTTCGTTGGCCTGTCCCTGGAGCCTGTTATTGTTGGCTGCCTTTGCGTTAATCATCTTATTGGCTGCTACGGTTCAGAATAAGAGTCTGAAAATCGGGATAATTTCGGTTGCGGCAGCGTTTATTCAATTGACAGGATACGGTACAGGCTTTCTGCGTGCCTGGTGGAAACGCTGTGTGCTGGGAAAAGATGAATTTTCTGCTTTTGAGAAGAATTTCTATAAATAAGTAGGAGTCCGGTCTGCAGGCGAACCGGATTCCGGCTTGCTGTATGTAGACATGACAAAGAAACTGGCAATCAACCAATGGGCGGAAGAGGACCGTCCGCGTGAGAAAATGTTGCTTCATGGGGCATCCGTATTGAGTAATGCTGAACTTCTGGCTATCTTGATAGGTTCAGGAAGTGCGGAATCTTCGGCTGTGGAACTGATGCGGAAGGTGTTGGAGGATTGTAACAACCGGTTGGGTGAACTGGGGAAACGGACTGTTGATGAACTGTGCCGGTACAAAGGCATTGGTCCTGCCAAGGCTATTACTATTCTGGCTGCTTCCGAATTGGGAAGAAGACGCAAGGACGAAGAACCCTCCGAGCGGAAGCAGATACGCTGTTCGAAAGATATTTATGCTTTTTTTCATCCGTTGATGTGCGACCTGGCGGTCGAGGAATGCTGGGTTTTGCTGCTCAACCAGGCCTCGAAAGTTATTGAGCCTGTGAAAATCAGTCAGGGAGGATGGGCTTCTACCCAAGTGGATATCCGTTGTATTTTGCGGGAGGCTTTGTTGAAACGAGCCACTTCGCTGGTACTTACCCATAATCATCCTTCCGGGAATGTCCGGCCGAGTGCGGATGATGACAGGCTCACTCAAGCCCTGTTCCAGTCTGCCAAAGTGATGAATATCCGTTTGCTGGATCATGTCGTAGTCTCTGACGGTACGTATTACAGTTATGCCGATGAGGGAAGACTCTGACCCCTTCTTTTGTTATCTGCCTTTTTTTATTACATTTGCAAAGTAATTCAAAAAATAGTTCGATTTATGGACAACGATGTGAAACTGAAGATAGAAGAAGGCATCATCGATATGCTTAAAACGGTATACGACCCGGAGATTCCAGTGAATGTATACGATTTGGGATTGATTTATAAGATTGATCTGGCGGACGATGGTGAACTGGTAATTGATATGACTCTGACAGCTCCCAACTGTCCTGCTGCTGATTTCATCATGGAGGATGTCCGTCAGAAGGTGGAATCCGTAGAGGGGGTTACTTCGGCACAGGTGAATCTGGTGTTTGAGCCGG
Source organism: Phocaeicola barnesiae DSM 18169 = JCM 13652 (assembly GCF_000374585.1). GTDB lineage: Bacteria > Bacteroidota > Bacteroidia > Bacteroidales > Bacteroidaceae > Phocaeicola > Phocaeicola barnesiae. Next base: position 33,579 of record NZ_KB894655.1, on the reverse strand, counting down.
AGTGGGATAAGGATATGATGACTGAGGAGGCCAAACTGGAGTTGGGTTTCCTATAAAGAGTAAGGCTTATGGAAGGAACGATGAAGAATGTCTATTTCCTGTCGGATGCTCATTTGGGTTCCCGGGCCATTCCGCACAGACGTACACAGGAACGCAGGTTAGTGAATTTCCTGGACAGTATCAAGCACCATGCCTCGGCAGTGTATCTGTTGGGCGATATGTTCGACTTCTGGTATGAGTTCAAGTTGGTGGTGCCTAAAGGATATACCCGTTTCTTGGGTAAGCTTTCGGAGTTGACCGATTTGGGGGTGGAAATACATTTCTTTATCGGCAACCATGATATCTGGTGCGGAGATTACCTGGAAAAGGAGTGTGGGGTCATTATTCATCGGGAACCGCTTACTTGTGAGATTTATGGAAAAGAATTTTTCCTGGCTCACGGTGACGGATTGGGTGATGATGACCGTAAGTTCAAGTTCCTCCGGGCCATGTTCCATAGCCGGACCCTACAGTGTCTGTTTTCTGCCCTTCATCCGCGGTGGAGTGTCGAATTGGGCCTGGAGTGGGCCAAACACAGCAGACTGAAACGGAAAGACGGGCGTGAACCGGAATATATGGGGGAAGACAAGGAGCCTTTAGTCTGCTTTACGAAAGAATACTTGAAGGAGCACCCTACCATCAACTATTTTATTTTCGGTCATCGGCACATTATGCTCGATTTGATGCTGAGCCGTTCTACCCGTATGATGATATTGGGCGACTGGATTACGGAATTTTCTTATGCTGTTTTCGATGGTGAAAACCTGTTTATGGAGCAATATATCGAGGGAGAGACTTCCGTAGAATGATGTTTCCGTTATATTAAAAAATATGCCGCTTTCCTTGGAGGGAGAGCGGCATATTTTTTAGTATAGAAACTTTGGAAGTCTGGTCTTATTGACGGTTCTTCAAGATATCGGCAGTATCCATTGCAATCATCAGTTCCTCGTCGGTCGGGATAACCAGGACTTTGACTTTAGAGTCATCTGTAGAAACGATTGCTTCTTTTCCACGTACCTTATTCTTTTCCATGTCTATCTTGACACCCAGATAACCCAAGGTCTTGCATACGCCAGAGCGGGCAGTTGTCTGGTTTTCACCTACACCACCGGTAAATACGATGAGGTCTACACCGTTCATGGCAGCTGTATAGGCACCGATGTATTTGGTGATGCGGTAGAAGTACATGTTTTCACACAGGATGGCACGTTCTTCTTTGCGGGCTACAGCGTCTTCCAGTTCACGCATGTCGCTTGATTTCTCGAAGATACCCAGCACACCGCTCTTCTTGTTGAGCAGGGTAGAAAGTTCGTCTGCGCTCAAGCCTTCTTTTTTCATGATGTAAGTCAGTGCACCTGCATCGATGTCACCTGAACGGGTACCCATCATCAGACCTTCCAACGGGGTCAATCCCATGGAGGTATCGATACATTTTCCGTCTTTGATAGCGGCTACAGAGGCACCGTTACCGATGTGGCAGGTAATGATACGTGTACCTTCCTGCGGAATATTCAGGTATTCACATACACGTTTGGAAACGTAACGGTGAGAAGTTCCGTGGAAACCGTAACGACGGATGCCATATTTCTCGTAATAGCTGTATGGAAGTGCATACAGGTAAGCATAGTCAGGCATAGTCTGATGGAAAGCAGTATCGAATACGGCAATCTGTGGCAGTTCAGGCAACAGCTTCTGAACGGCATAGATACCTTTCAGGTTGGCCGGGTTGTGCAACGGGCCCAGGTCACAGCATTCTTCGATAGCGTTGATAACGTCCTGGTCAATCAGTACAGAAGCGCTGAATTTGCTACCTCCGTGCAGTACACGGTGTCCTACCGCATTGATTTCATGCAGGCTCTTTACGATACCGTATTCCGGGCTGGTCAGGATTTCGAAGATGAACTGTACACCGGCATCGTGTTCCTGGATGTCACGTTCGATGATTTTCTTTTCGCCGTTTGGCAAAGTAAGTTTCAGGAATGAGCCAGGCAGACCGATTTTTTCGATACCTCCTTGAGCCAGGACTTGTTTTGTAGTCATCTCGAATACTTTGTACTTGATGGATGAACTACCGCAGTTGAGTACTAATATTTTCATATGGGTTGATGTGTGTTTTTATAATAAAAATGGAAAGGCACAAAGGATATGCTCCCGTCTCTTGCAGGTGCTTATCCTTTGTGTCTTTTGTTATGGTTGAAAATAATCATCAAGATGGATTATTCTTGTGCTTTAGCAGCGATGGCCTGGTTGGCTGTAATGGCAATCATCTTATATACATCGTCGATGCAGCAACCGCGTGAAAGGTCGTTCACCGGACGGGCGATACCCTGCAGGATCGGACCGATGGCAGTAGCATGACCCAGACGTTCTACCAGTTTGTAAGAGATGTTACCTACTTCCAGACAAGGCACTACCAATACGTTGGCTTTACCTGCGATTTCTGAACCCGGAGCCTTGCTTGATCCGATTCTCGGAACCAAAGCGGCATCGGCCTGCATTTCGCCGTCTATCTTCAGGGCCGGATCCATTTCCTTGGCGATACGCAATGCTTCTACGACTTTGTCTACCACTTCGTGTTTGGCTGAGCCTTTGGTAGAGAAACTCAACATGGCTACACGCGGGTCGATTCCGGCTACGGCCTGAGCTGTGCGGGCTGTACATACGGCAATCTGTGCCAACTGTGAAGCATCGGGAACCGGAGTTACAGCTACGTCACCCATAACGATAACACCGTTATCACCACATTCAGGAGCGTGTGTCAGCATCAGCATGGCACCTGATACACAAGTGATACCCGGAGAAGTCTTGATAATCTGCAGGGCAGGACGCAATACATTACCTGTTGTGTTCCGTGCACCGGCCAACTGTCCGTCAGCGTCGCCGGCCTTGATAATCAGACAGCCCAGATACAACGGGTCGAGAACCAGTTTGCGGGCTTCTTCGATTGTCATGCCTTTCTTCTTACGGAGTTCGCACAATAACTGTGCATATTCTTCTTTTTTCGGATGATTTTCCGGGTCAATGATAGTAGCTTTGTGGATATTACCCAAGCCCCATTCCTTGGCCAGGTTCATGATTTCATCGGGATTACCCAAGAGAATCAGGTCTGCAACACCGTCTGTCAATATCTGATTGGCAGCTTTCAAGGTACGTTCTTCTGTTCCTTCCGGAAGAACGATGCGCTGTTTGTTCGCTTTAGCGCGTTCGACGATTTGACTAATTAAATCCATGTTGGTTTATCTTGTTGTTAAAAATTGTCGATAGAATCGTAAAAATATGTAGAGGGGGCTGGGCACCTCCTTTTTCTGTGCTACAAATGTACTCATTTTTGCAATATGAAGTTTACAAAAACGGATTTTTTTGCTTTAAAAGATGCAAAAAACAACTGTTTGAATAGGGGTGAAATAAATTGACAGGATTTTCATCCGGAGTTATCTCCAAAAGTGTAACTTTGCACCCGTTTTCAATATTAATTTTTTAAGGTATGATTCGTCAATGTTCCATCCTTTTCGGATGTTTGGCTTTGGGTGAGCTGATTGTTTATCTGACGGGCATTCATTTGCCTTCCAGCATCATCGGCATGCTGCTGCTTACCCTTTTCTTGAAACTGGGTTGGATTAAGCTGGAGTGGGTACAAGGCTTGTCCGATTTCCTGGTTGCTAATCTGGGTTTCTTTTTTGTTCCTTCGGGAGTGGCGCTGATGCTGTATTTTGATATCATCACCGCCGAGTTTTGGCCGATAGTCATTGCCACACTGGTAAGTACCGTACTGGTGTTGGTCGTTACAGGTTGGGTACATCAATTGGTTCGTAAGTATGGATTTTTTAGAAAATAAGTTTTTTTTGCTGGCCATTACGTTTGGCTTCTTTTTTCTGTCGAAGGTATTTCAGAAGAAAACCGGATGGGTGCTGTTGAATCCTATCCTGGTAGCGATTGCCCTGTTGATTTGTTTCCTGAAATTCACAGGCGTGTCTTATGAGAAATATTCCGAGGCCGGTTCTCTGGTCGAGTTTTGGTTGAAACCGGCTGTTGTGGCTTTGGGAGTCCCCTTATACCTGCAATTACGGATGATCAAGAAACAATTGATGCCTATCATTGTTTCTCAGTTGGCTGGCTGTATTGTCGGACTGGTAGCCGTTACGGTCATCGCCAAACTGATGGGAGCCTCGCCGCAGGTTATCATGTCGTTGGCACCGAAGTCGGTAACTACACCGATTGCCATGGAAGTATCGAATGCGGTAGGAGGAATTCCTTCGCTGACGGCAGCCGTAGTGATTGTCGTGGGACTGTTCGGAGCCATTTGCGGCTTCAAGGTACTGCAGGTAGGCCATGTGGGAAGCCCTATTGCACAGGGACTGTCTATGGGAACCGCTTCGCATGCGGTAGGTACCAGCCGGGCCATGGAAGTGAGCGGTAAATACGGAGCTTATGCCAGTTTGGGACTGACCTTGAACGGCATTCTGACAGCTTTGCTGACTCCTACCATCCTGCATTTGCTGGGCTTATATTGATATTTGACTAATGATATATTCGAGAAACTAATATGATTGCATTCAGACCGATTGAACTGGAAGATAAGGAAAGGGTCCAGCGTTATACATTAACTAGCCTACGTCGGAACTGTGACTTGTCGTTTGTGAACCTGTACGGGTGGCGTTTCCTTTACCGTACACAGATTGCCGAGATGAACGGTTTCCTGCTGTTCCGATTTTATCTGGACGATGAACCGGTTTATATGATGCCTGTGGGAGAAGGGGATATTCTCCCGGTCATCGAAGCGCTTAGAGAAGATGCCCGTGCGTTGCAGGCACCTTTCCGTATGTTGGGGGTCTGTCTGGATATGTGTGATGAGCTGAAAGCCGCTTACCCGGACCAGCTTTCTTTCGAGGCCGACCGTGATTTCTTCGATTATGTATACCTGCATACCGATTTGTCTACGTTGCGGGGAAAGAAGTTCCAGCCTAAACGTAATCATATCAACCGGTTCCGGGCGATGTATCCCGACTATGAATACAAACCGTTGACTCCGGAACTGGTTCCCGAATGTCTTCGTCTGGAAAGCGTCTGGTGTAAGGCAAATGATTGTGCCGAGAACGAGGCTTTGCAGGACGAACGCCGTTTCATGGGACAGGTACTGCCACATTTGTCGGAACTGGATGTGGTAGGCGGTGTGCTGCACGTCAATGGTGATATCGTGGCCTTCACTTTCGGAGGGGCTATCAATCAGGAGACTTTTGATACCTGTGTAGAGAAAGCCGATACTGACATCGAAGGGGCTTATGCCATGATTAATTACGAATTTGCCAATCATCTGCCGGAACAGTATGTTTACATCAACCGGGAGGAGGATTTGGGCTTGGAAGGGTTACGGAAAGCCAAACTTTCTTACCAGCCCGAAATTCTGTTGGAGAAATACATCGTTACATGGCTATGAGTATGCGTGAACAGGTCAAACAGTTATGGAAGTTGTGCTTCCAGGATACGGACGATTTTGTCGACCTGTATTTCCGGATGCGTTATACGGACGAGATAAACAGTGCGATAGAAATGGATGGACGGGTAGTTGCCGCACTTCAGCGGGTGCCTTATTCCCTGACTTGTTTCGGTACAGTGATTCCGGTAGCTTATATATCGGGAGCCTGTACTCATCCGTCTTACCGGAAGCACGGTCTGATGCGTCGGTTATTGGCGGAAGCACACCGTGAAATGTACCGGCAGGGAATCTGTCTGAGTACGTTGATACCTGCCGAGGAGGGGCTGAAGCAGTATTATGCCCGTTCGGGTTATGCGGTTTGTTTCAGGCAGCAGGAAAAGTTATTAACAGCCTGTTCGCTACCTGTTGATAACTCTTTATCTACATTGGAAATCAGAAGAATAGACTTGTTAAAATCTTTGCCGGAAAACCTTGTTCACTTTGCGTGTGAACAAGGTTATAAACAGCCTTGCAGCATCCAGCATTCGTCCGAAGACTGGCAGGTGATAGCGGCCGACCATCGGTTGGATGGGGGAGAGGTGCTTGTCGGCGAGGAGGGCGGAAACATCCATGCCTTGGTTTTCTGCAAGTATCAGGAGGGCGAACTTACCGTAAAGGAATTGTTGGCCGATACGGAAGCGGATGAACGTCGGATGCTGAAAGCTTTGTTCCGGTATTACGAAGCGGGTGCCTTGCGCCGGATATTGCCGGCCGGTCCCGATGAAGGATATGCGTTGGGAATGGCTCGTCTGATTCGTGTGGAGGAAATCCTCCGGCTGTATGCAGTCCGTTATCCCGACCGGTATTGGGCGTTGGAAGTGACCGGTGATGAGGCTATTCCGGAGAACAACGGTTTTTATCTGTTGGAACAGGGAGCCTGCCGGAAAGGGCGCGATGAGCATATCGATTACGAACCTTATACCCTTGCGGGACTGACGGAAAGCCTGTTCAGAGACGAACGGCCATTCATGAATCTGATGCTGAATTAATTCTGCGAATCACTGTCGTTGGTCAGCATGCGCTCCAGTTCTTCGGCGGTCAGTTTCAGGTAAAACTCTCCTTTGTAAGCGATAGAGATACCTCCTGTCTCTTCGGAAACGATGATGGTCATGGCGTCGGTTTCTTGTGAGATTCCCAGGGCAGCCCGGTGGCGGAGCCCCAGTTCTTTGGGGATATTCAGGTTGTGCGATACCGGCAGGATACATCCCGCGGCTTTTATGCGTTTGTTGCTGATGACCATGGCACCGTCATGCAGCGGACTGTTCTTGAAGAAGATGTTTTCGATGAGGCGCTGGTTGATGTTTGCGTCGATGATGTCTCCGGTACGGACCACCTCGTCCAGCGGTAAGCTCCGTTCGATGACAATCAAGGCACCTACCTTTCCTTTGCTCATGTTCAGGCAGGCCATGACAATCGGCATGATGTCTTCCTTGTCGGTCGTATCTTTCTTGTTGCCTTTCAGAAAACGGAAGAAGCTGCTGCTGCGATGGCGGGAACCTAGTGTCAACAGGAAATGGCGGATTTCATCCTGGAACAGTACAATCAGGGCGATGACTCCCACACTCACCAGTTTGTCGAAAATAGAACCTAACAGACGCATTTGCAGCACCTGCGAGACGATGACCCAAATGACGATAAATACCAGGATGCCGATAAAGATATTGATGGAACCTGATGATTTCATCAGCTTGTAGGTCTTGTAGAGTAGGAACGCTACCAGCAGGATGTCGAGTATGTCTTTCAGACTGAGAATGTTGATGTCAAAAGTCATGGTCTATAGTTTGTAAACAGGTTAGTCTTCTGTAGGTTTCAGTCCTTTCATGGCAGCATAAATCTGTACGGCTTCTGTGGCTGCTTTCACATCGTGGACGCGCAGAATATCCGCTCCCCTGTCCAGTGCCAGGGTATTGATGACGGTCGTACCGTTCAACGCATCTTCCGGCCCTCCACCTAATAACTTATATATCATTGATTTCCGTGAAACTCCTACCAGCAGGGGCAGTTCGAAAATCTGGAATTCGTCCAGCTTGTCCAGCAGTTCATAATTATGTTCCAGGTTTTTCCCGAATCCGAACCCTGGGTCGATAATCAGGTCCTTGGCACCCAAATCACGTAGCTGTTGTACCTTCCGGGCGAAATACAAAAGGATTTCTTTCAGCAGATTGTCGTAATGAGGGGCTTGCTGCATCGTCTGTGGAGTGCCTTGCATGTGCATCAGGATGTAGGGTACCCCCAGCCGGGCAACGGTCGGGAACATGTCTGCATCCATTTCGCCGGCAGAAATGTCGTTGATAAGGGCTACTCCATATTCTTCTACACACATGCGCGCTACATCGGCACGGAACGTGTCGACCGAAATGACCGCATCCGGTTGCTCGCGCAGGATAATCTGCAATCCCTTCCGTAGCCGTTCCATCTCTTCTCCGGCAGCAATATGCTCCGCGTTCGGGCGGGAAGAGTAGGCGCCTACGTCGATGATGCTTCCTCCCTCTTCGCAAATCTGGCGGGCACGGGCGATTATTTCCGCTTCGCTCTGTTTCCGGCTGTCTGCATAGAAAGAGTCGGGAGTGAGATTCAGAATCCCCATGACTTGCGGGTACGACAAGTCCATCAGTCGTCCGTTTACATTGATGTATTTGGTGAATGTCTTTTTCATGATACGGTCCTCTTGGCGCTGCAAATGTACATACAATAATTTGTTTTTTACGCTTTCATGAATGATTTTTCAGTTATCTTTGTCTGCTCTTTGGACTGTCTGCCTTTTGAAGATGGGGATAGAGACGGCCCGTTGTCGGAGTGGAAATGAATCAAAAGAACTAATCAGTTAAGAACAGACAATGGAAATCTCAGCTTTGTATGCATGTTTTCTGGAATGTCAGGGGGTGACGACCGATAGCCGGAATTGTCCGGCCGGTTCCCTGTTTATTGCCTTGAAGGGGGCTTCGTTTGATGGAAACCGGTTTGCGGCACAGGCGTTGGCGCAGGGTTGCCGCTATGCGGTAGTGGATAATCCGGAATATGCCGGAACAGACAGCCGTATCCTGTTGGTGGACGATTGCCTGAAGACCTTGCAGCAATTGGCCAACTATCACCGCCGGAAACTGGGTACCCGTATCATCGGTATCACAGGAACCAACGGAAAGACTACGACGAAGGAACTGGTATCTGCCGTTCTGAAGCAGAAATATAACCTGCTGTATACGCAGGGAAATCTCAATAACCACATCGGTGTACCGCTGACGTTGCTCCGTCTGACATCGGAACATGAACTGGCTGTGGTAGAGATGGGGGCCAATCATCCGGGGGAGATCAAGGCACTGGTACACATAGCCGAACCGGATTATGGTATTATTACTAATGTAGGGAAAGCGCACCTGGAAGGTTTCGGCTCATTCGAGGGAGTAATCCGTACCAAAGGAGAATTGTACGATTATTTACGCGGTAAAGACGATTCTGTCGTTTTCCTGCATCATGAGAATCCGTACCTGAATGGCATTGCTCAAGGATTGGCGTGCATACGTTATGGCCAGACTCCAGGGTTGTTTGTGAGCGGACAGTTAACAGGTTGTTCTCCATTTTTGGCATTTGACTGGACGGCTGCCGGTGAGACTCATTCTGTACAGACTCACCTTATCGGTTCGTATAATTTGGATAATGCGCTGGCAGCAGCTGCTATCGGAACTTATTTCGGAGTTAGTGCGACACAGGTTTGTCAGGCTTTGGCAGATTATGTACCTCAGAATAACCGCTCTCAGTTGGTAGATACTGGTCGGAACAGGCTGATTGTAGATGCCTACAATGCCAACCCCACCAGCATGATGGCTGCATTGAAGAATTTCTGCCAATTGGAGGCTGCTCATAAAATGGTAATTTTGGGTGATATGAAGGAGTTGGGAACGGGAAGCCTGGAAGAACACCGGAAAATAATAGACTTTGTGGATGGATGTGGATTCGAACGTGTTTTACTGGTAGGAAGTGAGTTCGCGGCTGCGACTTCTCATTATGAGCATTTTGCCGATGTGGATGCTGTGATTGCTGACTTGGAATCCCATCGTCCGGAAAAGTATTTTATTTTGGTAAAAGGTTCTAACAGTATGAAATTGAGCCGACTCCCGGAATATCTTTAAATTTCCTAGATTCCTTTAGAAGGAATAGCCTGGTTATCAGTATACTATAATTGTTCGGAAAATGTCTTCACGTTTTAGTCAAAACGTGAGTTCGTTTTGTATGATACATTCTCATGTTCGAGACGAAATGTGAAGATGTTTTCTGTTTCCTGTCCGCCCGTTTGTTGGTACGATAAAAAAATATTACAATCTGATTGTTTGGTCAGAGTGGAAACATTTTTCATACTATAGAGGATACAGTCTCGAAGCGTACGGAATATTCTGGCTGATTTATTATCTTTGTCTCAGATTTTGTTCACATCCGTCTTTTCATTCTTGATTGTTCATGGCTTTCTGACAGACATTTCAGTCAATGTGCCGGAAGGGGAGGTGAAAACGGCTGAGAATGAATATTATGAATTATATATGAATCTATTTTTACTATGGAAAAAACACTGGAGAAACACGGACGCGTAGATGTGGTAGACGTATTGCGTGGGCTGGCAGTTATGGGGATTATTCTTCTGCATTCTATCGAACATTTCAATTTTTATTCGTATCCTGATACGGCAGGACGTAGCGTCTGGCTTGCTTTTTCAGACAAGGCTATTTGGGATGGGCTTTTTTTCTTGCTGGGAGGTAAGGCATACGCTGTTTTTGCCTTATTATTCGGATTCAGCTTTTTTATCCAATATGATAACCAGCGTTTGCGTGGACGTGATTTCCGGCTTCGTTTTTGTTGGCGGCTTGTCCTGTTGTTCCTGATTGGAAATCTGAACGCTTCTTTTTTTACGGGAGAGGTGTTGGTGTTATATTCGTTGGTAGGTTTTATTTTGCCGTTGACTTGTCGGTTGAAGGATAAGGTGATTTTCTGGCTGGCTTGTCTGTTGTTGATTCAGCCTTTGCCTCTTTATTATACCATTCGGGCCTGTGTCGATTCTTCGTTTGTGGTTCCGACTTTGCCTACAGGAAGTTTCTGGAGCGCTACTTCCGAAGCTCAGGCGCATGGAACATTCTTACAGACTCTTAAAGTGAATCTGTGGGAGGGACAGTTGTTCAGTCTGGCATGGGCCTGGGATAATGGTCGGGTATTCCAGACCGCTGCTCTTTTCCTGTTTGGCTATCTGGCTGGTCGGAAAGGTTTGTTCCTGAAAGAGAATCTGAAGATATGGAATAAGGTGTTGTGCGGCTCCCTTGTAGCTTTCTTCCCGTTATATGGCTTGGGGAACATGCTTCCGGCTTTTGTGGATAATCCTTCTTTGCGTACTCCTTTACTGCTGATTATTACTTCACTCTCCAAATTCTCTTTCATGTTGTTGCTGGTTTCGGCTGTTATTTCGGCTTTTTACCGGACCAATCTGAATCGTCTGTTATTACAGATTATTCCTTATGGCAAGATGAGTCTGACGAATTATATCACACAAAGCATCATCGGTTCGATGTTGTTCTATAACTGGGGATTTGGGTTACACTGTTATTTGGGGATAACTGCCAGTTTTCTGGTGGGTATCTTTCTCTTCTTTTTGCAGTATTTTTTCTGTCGCTGGTGGTTGGAACGTCATACACATGGCCCGATGGAGTATCTGTGGAAGCGGGCTACCTGGCTGAAATGAAGTTAAAATTCAGAGGAAGCTGAACGTGCATCCGCACCCCACATCATCTTGTCGCGGAGGGTGTTGAAGAAAGAATGGTGGCAACGCTTTACGATACGGATGAAGTATTCTCCCCGGCGGATAGTCAGGCGGGTCCCTTCGCGGCAGGTCTCACTGCGTCCGTCTACCGCTATCAGGAAATTGTGGCTCCGGCTCTCTACATCGAGGGTGATTTCCCAGTCATCGCGGATGACGATGGGACGTACGTTCAGCGAATGCGGGGCTACGGCAGTCAGGCTGATGGTGCCGCTTTGGGGAACCAGGATGGGGCCGCCGACACTCAGTGAATAGGCCGTAGACCCTGTCGGGGTACTGATGACCAGTCCGTCCGCCTGATAGACGTTCAGCAGTTCGCCGTTGATGTAGGCGTGGATGGTAATCATGGAGGAACTGTCTCTTTTCAGAATCGCTATTTCATTCAGTCCGTACGGATAGCCTTTCAGTACCTGTCCGTTACACGTCAGTTTCAGTACCCGTCGGGATTCCGCCTTGTATTCTCCCCGGTAGATTTCTTCGAACGTCTCTTCCATCTGGTCGGGAGATATATCCGCCAGAAATCCCAGGCGCCCTGTGTTGATGCCCAGAATCGGAATCTCCTTGTTGCCTACCCGGCTGGCGGCTTTCAGGAAGGTACCGTCGCCGCCGATGCTCAGGACCATGTCTGCCGAGAAATTATTCCCTTCGAAAACCTCCAGTCCGCCAAGGTCTGTCCGGGTGTGATGCCGCAGAAAATCATGGAATTCACTGCTGATGCTGATTTGTGCCTCCTTGCGGCGGAGAATCTCCAGCAGATGAGCAATGTGGGCCGATTTATGAGCCTGAAAGGCATTCCCGAAAAGTGCGAAACGTAAGGTATTTTGCATGTCTGATAGCTTTTTTTATCGATAAATTCTGTCAATAACGTGACAAGTTTCTCACAAAACCTGCTAACTTTGCACGTTGTTGACGCAAAGATATAAATTTTAATGCAATATGACTAAATTAAGTGTGAATATAAACAAGGTAGCTACCTTACGCAATGCGCGCGGAGGGAATAATCCCGACGTGGAAAAAGTGGCATTGGACTGCGAGGCTTATGGTGCTGAGGGGATTACGGTACATCCGCGCCCGGATGAACGTCATATCCGCTATGCCGATGTCTACGCGCTCCGTCCCTTGTTGAAAACAGAGTTCAACATCGAGGGATATCCGTCGAAGGAATTCATCGATTTGGTATTGAAGGTGAAACCTCACCAGGTGACACTCGTCCCCGATGCTCCCGACCAGATTACGTCGAATGCCGGATGGAACACGAAAGACAACCTGGGTTTCCTGACCGAACTGATGGATACGTTCGGCAATGCCGGCATCCGTACTTCTATTTTCGTGGGTACAGATGTGGAGATGATTGAATATGCGGCAAAGGCCGGCGCCGACCGGGTGGAACTGTATACGGAACCGTATGCTTCGGCTTATCCGAAAAATCCGGAAGCTGCCATCGCTCCTTTTATAGAAGCCGCACAGGCTACACGCAAACTTGGCATGGGACTGAATGCCGGTCATGACCTGAGCCTGGAGAATCTGAGATATTTCCACGAGAATATTCCATGGGTAGACGAAGTGTCTATCGGTCATGCCTTGATTTGTGATGCCCTGTATCTGGGATTGAAGAAAACCATTGAAGAATATAAAAACTGCCTCTGCTGATGATGACAACTATGTTAGTGGCTGCTGCCCAGGGCGTAGCCGATACCGTATCGGGCATGAACCCGGTACTGACCGAAATTTCGGGTGAACCTCAGATGAATCTCTGGGATATGGCCTGTAAGGGTGGATGGATTATGATTGTGCTGGCCTTGATGTCGGTGATAGCCTGTTATATCTTCTTTGAACGGGCGATAACCATCCGCAAGGCAGGCAAAGATGACCCTTTGTTCATGGAGCGTATCCGCGATTACATCAATACCGGTGAGGTGAAATCGGCCATCAATTATTGCCGGATGACCAATACACCGGCTGCCCGGATGATTGAAAAAGGTATTTCGCGTATGGACCGTCCAGTAGCCGATGTACAGGCAGCCATTGAAAATACGGGAAACATTGAAGTGGCCAAACTGGAGAACGGACTTTCCATTATCGCGACCGTATCCAGCGGTGCCCCGATGTTAGGCTTCCTGGGGACAGTGACCGGTATGGTCCGTGCCTTCTGGAATATGGCCAATGCGGGAAATAACATCGATATCACACTGTTGTCGAGCGGTATTTACGAGGCCATGATTACTACCGTAGGTGGATTGGTGGTCGGTATTGCCGCCATGTTTGCCTATAATCACCTGGTATATCGTGTGGATAAAGTTGTCAGCCAGATGGAAGCCCGTACCATGGCTTTCATGGACCTGCTGAACGAATCGAAAGATAAATAAGAGAGCGTATGGCATTGAAGAGAAGACAGAAAATATCGCCCAGCTTCAGTATGTCGTCTATGACCGACCTCATATTTCTGCTGCTGATATTTTTTATGATAACCTCTACCATGGTTTCACCGAATGCCATCAAGGTGTTGTTGCCGCAAGGCTCGGAACAGACTTCGGCCAAACCGATGGCACGTGTGATTATTGACAAGGATTTGAACTACTACGGGGCGTTCGGCAATGAAGACGAAATGCCGTTGACCATGGATGAACTGACACCTTTTCTGCAGGAATGCGCGCAGAAGGAACCGGAAATGTATGTGGCACTGTATGCGGACGAGTCGATTCCCTACCGGGAGATTGTCAGGGTGCTGAACATCGCCAACGAGAATCATTTCAAAATGGTGCTGGCTACCCGCCGTCCCGACAAGAACTGATGGTAAGACATGAAGAAGAGTAAGATAACAGGAATTGTAGGAACGGTAGCAGTACACCTTATTATACTTCTGCTGCTTTTCTGGCTGACCCTTTCGCGTCCTGCCGCGCAGGAAGAGGGTGGGGTGCCTGTTATGCTGGGAAATACGGAGATGGCTGCGGGTGATGCCGACCCTTATACATTGACGGAGGTGGATGTACTTCCCCAACCGGAATCGGCGGTACCTTCCGAACCGGAAATGACCGAACCTGCGCCTGAACAACCGATGATAACACAGGAGGATGAGCCTTCTATCCAAGTGAAGAAAGAACAGCCGAAGAAACAGGAAAAGCCTAAAAAGGAACAGCCGAAGAAGGAAACGGTGACGCAGAAGCCTCAGACACCGGTGGAGAAACCGGCCGAAAAGACGGAGGCCGAGAAACGGGCCGAAGCCGAACGGGCTGCTGCCGAGGCTGCGGCCAACAAGATAGCCGGTGCTTTCGGAAAGGGTTCTAAGATGGGTAGTAAGGGAAACGCTGCCTCTGGTAGCGGTTTCCAGGGAAGCCCGACCGGAAACAGTGCTATCGGAAAGACTTCCGGAACCGGAGGCTATGGTACGTTCGACCTGAACGGCCGTTCGCTGGGACCGGGTGGACTGCCCGTACCGGTGTACAATGTACAGGATGAAGGGCGTGTCGTGGTAACCATCGTGGTAGACCCTTCCGGACGGGTAATCAGCACAAGCATCAACAAACGCACCAATACCGTGAATCCGGCGTTGCGCCGTGCGGCGGAAGAAGCTGCCCGCCGGGCCCGGTTCAATGAAGTGGACGGTGTGAACAATCAGAGTGGAACGATTACGTATTATTTTAAACTGAAATAGCTTATGAAATCAATTTGTATCTTTTTGGCCGAAGGTTTCGAAGAAATGGAAACCATGTTCCCGTTGGATATTTTGCGTCGGGGAGGTCTGAATGTCAAGACTGTATCTGTAACCGGAAACAAAACGGTAACGAGTTCACATCAGGTTCCTGTCGTGGCTGACATGCTGTTCGAGGACCTGAACGAAGCAGAGGTGGAAATGATTGTACTGCCGGGTGGACTGCCTGGAGCAACCAATCTGGACGCACATGCCGGCTTGGACAAACTGATTATGAGCTTTGCCGCAGCAGGTAAACCGTTGGCCGCTATCTGTGCCGCTCCGATGGTATATGGCAAACGTGGTCTGCTGAAAGGCAAGAAGGCTACCTGCTATCCGGGTTTCGACACATACCTGGAGGGGGCTGAATATACCGGTAACCTGGTGGAAGTTGTCGATAACTTCATCTTGGGTAAAGGTCCGGGAGCTGCCTGGATGTTCGGCTTTGCCATTCTGGAGAAATTTGCCGGCGCTGACAAGGTGGCCGAAGTGAAAAAAGGAATGCTGATTGCCTGATGAAGAATTACGTCATCGTTGTGGCTGGCGGTAAAGGACTCCGCATGGGAGGGGATATCCCGAAGCAGTTCCTGCCTGTAAAGGGGAAGCCGGTGCTGATGCGTACGCTGGAGGCTTTCCATGCCTGCGATGCACAGTTGGAACTGATTCTGGTACTTCCGGCCGATCAGCAGGCCTACTGGAAAGAGCTCTGCTCCACCTGTCATTTTACGTTACCTCATCGCATAGCCGATGGAGGGGAGACCCGTTTCCATTCCGTAAGGAACGGACTGGCACTGGTGGATGAAGAAGGACTGGTAGGGGTGCATGACGGTGTCCGCCCCTTCGTCTCACAGGAAGTTATCCGTAACTGCTACCGGGAGGCTGCTCAGAAAGAGGCGGTGATACCGGTGGTGGAAGTGGTGGAAACCCTGCGCAGGCTGGAGGAATCGGGGAGTGAAACAGTACCCCGTAGCAGTTACCGCCTGGTACAGACTCCGCAGGTCTTTACGGTATCGCTGTTGAAGCAGGCGTACGCTCAGCCCTATTCGCCGATGTTTACGGACGATGCTTCGGTGGTGGAGGCTGCCGGACATGCGGTACATCTCATTCCGGGAAATCGGGAAAACATCAAACTGACTACACCTTTTGACTTGAAGGTGGCGGAAGTGCTGGCTTGATCAAGCTATACAGAACGTGTCGTCGAGGCGGAACTCCCGTCGGACGACACGTTTTCTGCATCTGTTATAAACCTATTGGAAAATTCATGGAAGGGATATGTTCGATTTGACTACACGAGACATCAAGTATCTGCAGGGGGTAGGACCGCAACGTGCGGCTATCCTGAACAAGGAGTTGGAAATCTATTCCTTCAAGGACTTGTTGTATTATTTCCCTTACAAGTACGTAGACAGAAGCCGGGTGTATCTCATCCGTGAAATCGACGGGAACATGCCATACATCCAGTTGCGGGGAAAGGTCCTGAGCTTCGAGACGTTGGGAGAGGGGCGGCAGCGGAGGCTGGTCGGTCATTTCTCCGACGGTACCGGTGTCGTGGACCTGGTCTGGTTCCAAGGCTTGAAGTTCATAACCGGAAAGTATAAGGCCAACGAGGAATACATCGTTTTCGGAAAGCCGACTGTATTCAACGGACGCATCAACATCGCCCATCCGGATATTGACCCGGCGGCGGAACTGACGCTTTCTGCCATGGGCCTGCAGCCGTATTACAATACGACGGAACGGATGAAGCGGAGCAACCTGCACTCTAATGCCTTGACGAAGCTGATGAAGAACCTGTTCGGGGCGCTGCAGCATGAAGTGCTGGAAGAGACCCTTAGCCCTTCGCTGGTGGAGAAGTACCGGTTGATGCCGCTTACCCAGGCGCTCTATTACATCCATTTTCCGCAGAATCCGGAACAGCTTCGGCAGGCGCAGTACCGGCTGAAGTTCGAAGAACTGTTTTATGTTCAGTTGAATATCCTGCGTTACACCAAAGAGCGGCGGAATAAATTCAAGGGGCTGGTGTTCAGCCGGGTAGGCGAGATATTCAATACCTTTTATTCCAAGCATCTTCCTTTCCAGCTGACAGGAGCCCAGAAACGCGTCGTCAAAGAGATGCGCCGGGATATGGGAAGCGGACGTCAGATGAACCGCCTGTTGCAAGGCGATGTGGGGAGTGGCAAGACCTTGGTCGCGCTGATGACCATGCTGATAGCCTTGGACAACGGTTACCAGGCATGCATGATGGCCCCGACCGAGATTCTGGCTACCCAGCATTATGAAACTGTCCGTCATTTCCTGGAAGGGATGGATGTCCGGGTGGAGCTGCTTACGGGAACCGTGAAGGGGAAACGCCGGGAAGCCGTCCTGAAAGGCCTGTTGACCGGCGAGGTACACATCCTGATCGGTACACACGCGGTGATAGAAGATACGGTGAACTTTGCTTCGCTGGGACTCGTGGTCATTGACGAGCAGCACCGCTTCGGGGTGGCCCAGCGTGCCAAGTTATGGGCAAAGAATACTTGCCCGCCCCATGTGCTGGTCATGACGGCTACGCCGATTCCCCGTACGTTAGCCATGACCCTGTATGGCGATTTGGATGTCTCGGTCATCGACGAGCTTCCTCCCGGACGCAAACCGATTCAGACCGTTCATCAGTTCGATAACCGCCGTGCCTCCCTTTATGCCTTTATCCGGAAGCAGATACAGGAGGGACGTCAGGTGTATATTGTCTATCCCCTTATTCAGGAAAGCGAGAAGATGGACATCAAGAACCTGGAAGAAGGTTACCTGCATATTTGCGAGGCGTTCCCGGAATACAAGGTCAGCAAGGTGCATGGCAAGATGAAGCCGGCCGAGAAAGACGCGGAAATGCAACGTTTCTTGCGCAATGAAACCCAGATTATGGTGGCGACGACGGTTATCGAGGTGGGAGTGAATGTCCCTAATGCCTCGGTCATGGTCATCGAGAATGCCGAACGCTTCGGATTGTCGCAGTTGCATCAGTTGCGGGGACGTGTCGGTCGGGGAGCCGACCAGTCCTATTGCATGCTGGTGACTGGGTATAAGTTGACCGAGGATACCCGGAAGCGCATTGAAATCATGGTACAGACCAATGACGGTTTCGAGATAGCGGAGGCCGATCTGAAGCTGCGGGGGCCCGGCGATCTGGAAGGAACCCAGCAGAGCGGAGTGGCCTTTGACCTGAAGATTGCCGATATTGCCCGCGATGGTCAGTTGCTTCAATACGTGCGTAAAATAGCCGAGCGGCTACTGGATGACGACCCGGATGGCGTCAAGCCGGAGAATGCCGTGGTATGGCAACAGCTGAAGGAGCTCCGGAAAAAGCATGTCAACTGGGCGGTCATTTCCTAGATGGCCGGCCGTTTCTGGCCAATCGGGCACCAGGCCTGCAGACAAAACAAAAGCGAGCGTCTCCTGCAGAAAACGCTCGCTTTTATTTTTACTTTGCGGGTAAAATTACTTTTTCAGACGGTTACCGTAACGGCTCATGAACTTATCTACACGTCCAGCTGTATCGACCAGCTTAGATTTACCAGTGTAGAACGGGTGAGAGCTGCTAGAGATTTCCAGCTTTACCAACGGATAAGTTTCGCCTTCGAATTCGATTGTGTCTTTAGTAGCACAAGTTGAACGAGACAGGAACATGTCACCGTTTGACATGTCTTTAAATACTACCGGACGGTAGTTTTCAGGATGAATACCTTTTTTCATGTTTAGTATATACTTTTATTGTTATTATTGGCAATATCTGGTAACACCAATCGTGTGTAATGGTCTGTTTCGGGTTGCAAAGATACGCCTTTTATTTGAAACTGAAAAGAAAAACAATAATTTTTTATGATACAGACGGTTCGTGGCTTTTTATATTAGATAAAGGTAAGGGGAGACCATGAAAAACGGATGCCCTTTTGTAATATCCACATTGCATCTGCCTGGTCGGGGGCGGCTGTACTCCGCTATTTGTCGGCTGTACCCTTTCCGGTATTATTTTTTTTCGGAAGCAGATAGGAAGTTCTCACAATTATTGCTACTTTTGCATAAGAATTTAATTACTAACTATAATAAATTTTACAACAATGGTTAATTACAAAGAATTAGGCTTGGTGAACACAAGAGATATGTTTGCTAGAGCTATCAAAGGTGGTTATGCTATTCCGGCTTTCAACTTCAATAACATGGAACAGTTGCAGGCTATCATTAAGGCTGCTGTAGAAACTAAATCGCCGGTTATCCTGCAGGTTTCTAAAGGTGCCCGTAACTATGCAAACCAGACTCTGTTGCGTTACATGGCCGAAGGTGCTGTAGAATATGCCAAGGAATTGGGCTGCGCTCATCCGGAAATCGTTCTGCACCTTGATCACGGAGATTCATTCGAATTGTGTAAGTCTTGTATCGACATGGGCTTCTCTTCAGTAATGATCGACGGTTCTCACCTGCCTTACGAAGAAAACGTAGCTTTGACTAAGAAGGTAGTTGACTACGCTCATCAGTTCGATGTAACTGTAGAAGGTGAATTGGGCGTATTGGCTGGTGTAGAAGATGAAGTTAGTGCAGAACACCACACTTATACTAATCCGGAAGAAGTAATCGACTTCGCTACTCGTACAGGTTGCGACTCTTTGGCTATCTCAATCGGTACTTCTCACGGTGCATACAAGTTCAAACCGGAACAGTGCCACGTTGATCCGGCTACAGGTCGTCTGGTTCCTCCTCCATTGGAATTCGCTGTATTGGACGCTGTAATGGAAAAATTGCCGGGATTCCCTATCGTATTGCACGGATCTTCTTCAGTTCCTCAGGAAGAAGTTGATACTATCAACAAGTTCGGTGGTAAGCTGGAAGCTGCTATCGGTATTCCGGAAGAACAGTTGCGTAAGGCTGCTAAATCTGCTGTTTGCAAGATCAACATCGACTCAGACTCTCGTCTGGCTATGACTGCAGCTATCCGTAAGGTATTCGCTGAAAAACCGGCTGAATTCGACCCACGTAAGTATCTGGGCCCGGCTCGTGACAACATGGAAAAACTGTACAAGCACAAAATCATCAACGTTTTGGGCTCTGAAAACAAATTGGCTCA
Source organism: Phocaeicola barnesiae DSM 18169 = JCM 13652 (assembly GCF_000374585.1). Classification (GTDB taxonomy): domain Bacteria; phylum Bacteroidota; class Bacteroidia; order Bacteroidales; family Bacteroidaceae; genus Phocaeicola; species Phocaeicola barnesiae. The sequence goes on along the minus strand of NZ_KB894655.1, from coordinate 13,487 downwards.
GTGCTAATCTGCCGTACAGATTCTGAAAGATAAGCGGAGGCTGCCTCGTTCGGGGCAGCCTCTTTTTTATGCCCTGTGGCCGGGAGTCCCGTCCCGGTCTGGTGAAACGTGGGGAATAGCTGTTACAGAAAGTTTTCCGGATAAAGGCTTCACGCTTTCACATCGCCTCCGGCGCGCTGTGGAACAAAGAGTTGCGGTGAAGGCTGATGTTTCACGGTGAAGGCAGGGGGCTTCCGGGAAAGCCCTTCCCGGGGCGGCAAAAGAAAAACCGTCCCAGGTTTCAGGCTGGAACGGTTTGGAATATGGTTGATGTCTGTAGGAAGTCCTTACCGGAGGAAAGGAGATTCTCCGCTCTGTGTGCGGGCAATGGCTACTTCCTGTGCGTTCGGCACGATGGTTTTCAGGGAACCGTCCGGTTGCTGGTAGCTGATGGTCCCGTCTTCGTTCATGCGGATGAGTTCGAAGCTTTGTCCTTCCGCTTCGGCATTCCAGGTCCGCTTTTCTGCGTTGTACACCAGGTTCAGTTCTTTTCCTTCATCGCCTTCTTTCGTGATGGTGTAACCGTCTTCATTGGTGCGGATGGCGTAGGTGCCCTTTTCACCGTGTATCGTACGGATGGACCCCAGTTCGGCTACAGGGTTCGAGCCCGACCAGAATTCGATGGAGTTCAGTACCAGGATGTCTGCCAGGTAAGCAACTTCATATACCGGTACGATGTGAAATGCCAGAAAAACTACTTCATTGACGAACTTATTCCCGATGCCCTGGTTCCAGTCTTTCAGGTTCGACCAGAGTCCGAATGAGCCGATGCACGAGGAGAACAGCAGGCTTCCTCCCACCAGTGCGGTAACGATTCTTAATTTTGTCTTTTTCATGGTCTGGTGTTTTTTTGTCTGAATTGATTAGGTCTTGTCTTATTTTTCATTTTGTCACAAAATTAGTATATATTTTGAGCTATGAAAATAAAAAGCCAATAAAAAAACGTATCTTTGACGCGGTTTTGAATATTTAATCTAAATTAGTATAAAATGAAAGAACAGATTCAGAAAAAATTGAGTGACTCGAAGGCCGCTCGCTGGACGGCGCTCATCATTGTTTCCTTTACAATGATGTGCGGTTATTTCCTGACGGACGTCATGTCTCCGCTGGAAAATTTGCTGACTACCCGGGGAAGTGTGGCCCATTTTACTGACGATACATCCATGCCTACCGATTCGTTGTTGGCCAAGATGGAACTGCTGGCTGCCGATGAGGCTTCGCCTTCGCTGACGGTAGAAAGTCTGGAGAAAGGGCTCCAGGTACAATACCTGGATTGTGTGGATGGTAATCAGCAGGTGGTAGAGAAGACGGTGGCTACCATTGCTTCGGGCGAAGGATGGTCCAGTACGGAATACGGATTCTTCTCCGGCTCCTATGGTTACATCAATGTTTTTCTGCTGATGCTGTTCTTCGGCGGTCTGATTCTGGATAAGATGGGTATCCGTTTTACCGGTATCCTGTCTTCCGGACTGATGTTTGCCGGTGCGCTGATCAAATGGTATGCGCTGGCCAGCGACTTCGGCGATGCCACTTTCCTGGGTATGAACCTGCAGGTTGTCGTGGCTTCGTTGGGCTTCTCCATTTTCGGTGTCGGCTGCGAAATCAGTGGTATTACCGTATCGAAGGTCATTGTCAAATGGTTTGCCGGTAAGGAACTGGCTTTGGCCATGGGACTTCAGGTGGCGATGGCCCGTATCGGAACGGCTGTAGCGCTGGGCGTCAGTCTGCCGGTGGCCCGGATGATGGGCGAGGTTTCCTATCCGGTACTTTTCGGTGCCATTACCTTGTGTATCGGTTTCTTGTGCTATCTGGTATATTGTGTGATGGACAAGAAGGAAGACGCTTCCGTACAGGCTGCCCGTCAGGAGGCCGGCGAAACTGCCGAGGAAGAAGGTTTCAAGATGTCGGACCTGAAGCTGATTTTCTGCAGCAAAGGTTTCTGGCTGATTACCCTGTTGTGCCTGATGTTCTATGCCGGGGTGTTCCCTTTCCTGAAATTCGCTACCAAGCTGATGATTTTCAAATATAACGTACCGGAATCTTTTGCCGGGCTTATTCCGGCCCTCTTGCCTTTCGGTACCATCCTGTTGACCCCTGTCTTCGGAACCCTGTACGACCGTATCGGTCGGGGAGCTACCCTGATGATTATCGGTTCGGTCATGCTGACGGTGGTACACGTGCTCTTCGCCTTGCCGGTGATGAACTATTGGTGGTTTGCGGTGGTAGTGATGGTAATCCTGGGTATTGCCTTTTCACTTGTACCGAGCGCCATGTGGCCTTCCGTTCCGAAGATTATCCCGATGAAGCAGCTGGGTTCGGCCTATGCCATCATCTTCTACATCCAGAACATCGGTCTGGCCATGGTTCCGCTGCTGATAGGATGGGTTATCAACGATTTTGCTACCCAATACAATGAAGCCGGTGTGGTGACAGGCTATAATTACACCGTACCGATGACCATCTTTGCCCTGTTCGGCGCTTGTGCCATCCTCATTTCCCTGATGCTTCGTCAGGAAGATGCCAAGAAGCACTACGGCCTGGAAGAGGCGAACATGAAGAAATAAACCGACGGTACACAGCCGGCGGCCGGCGGAACCGGCCGGTGGCTGTATATCAGAAAGGCAACCGTGCTACAGCAGGTTTTACCCGGACTGTGGCGCGGCTGCCTTTTTTATGTCTGGTGGACTGTTGTCAGTCCTTGTCTATCTTCACGATGGCGCCGGTATTCGGATTGAAGACGACGCGGGTGTTGACCTTCTTGTCGAAGAGCCCGTCGGTCAGGACTTCTGTGTACCCCAGTTGGGTGACAGGCAGTTCCTCTTCGAAAACCGTCTTTCCTTCGAAGCTGACGCTGACGTTGGCTTTCCCTGGAATGTTGTAGAGGACTCCTTTCGGCTGTTTCCCTTTTCCTTCTTCCTGGGTGCCCAGGGCGGTTTTGCTGGTCAGGTTCACATAAATCGGTTCTCCGGCCAGGTCGTCCGGGGTCAGGATACCCAGCTTTTCCGAGAAGCGGAAGGCAATCCGGTCCTTCAGCCCTTCCTCCGGCGACAGGCGTACGGTGAACACCTGGTCCTCACGGTCGTTGATGCCGGTAAACATTTCCGTCATGGCCTGTTCCTGCTGGTTCAGGTTGTCGATGACCAGTTGCAGGGAAGCGCCGTCTTTCGGCATGTTTTCGGCCTGCCCGCGTAGAATCAGGTTCTTGCTTTCGCGGATGTTGAAGATTTCCCTGGCGGTCAGTTCAGCCATCTTGGCGGTGGAGCCGGCCATCAGGATTTCTTCCGTCAGGTATTTCCGGGCGTTGGGATGCCGCTGGGGTTTTTCCAGCTTGTAGGGAGTCTCTTCCGTGGCGGGGGCCGAGGTGTTGATGGCCTTGATGATGCCGTCGTCTGTCAGTTCCATGTTCGAGGCCAGGTCCTTGTCCTTCAGTTTCATGATATAGGCCTTGGTCGAATCGGGTACTCCCACTGAACATACTTCTATCTGTTTGATTTTCCAATAGGTTTCCGGTTGGGCGGTTACGTTGTTCAGGCGCAGGAAACGGTTGGCGTATTGGCAGAACTCTCCCGGCTGATACGTTACTTTGGTGGCGATGACACGTACTTCCAATGCCGTTTTCGGAAGGAAATAAGCGATTCCTTCTCCTTTCCCCGGTATGTAGGGGTCTTGGGCATAAGTGGCGGCCGTAGCTGCCAGCAGGCTTAGCGCGATGATTCCTTTCTTCATGGTCGGAGGTTTATTTCGTTTCGGTTAGTTTTTTCCAGGCTTCCGGCAGAGCCTCGATGATGTCGGCGGCGTTCATGCTGATGACTCCCTGCCGTTCGCGGGCGATGTCGCCTGCCAGTCCGTGTACATAGACTCCCAGGCGGCAGGCTGCTTCCTGCGGATAGCCTTGGGCCAGCAGGGCCAGCAGGATACCGGTCAGCACATCTCCGCTTCCTCCGGTGGCCATGCCCGGATTGCCGGTCGGATTGAAGTAACAGTTTCCTTCCGGTGTAATGATGGTAGTCCATGCTCCTTTCAGTACGATGTAGCACTGCAGGTAGGAAGACAGTTCCTTGGCCTTGCTCAGGCGTTCGTAGCTGTTGCTGCACCGGCCTACCAGGCGTTCCAGCTCCTTGACGTGTGGGGTCAGGATGGCTTGTTTCGGGACGCGGTTCAGGAAGTTCCGGTATACGCTGAGGTTGTTCAGGGCGTCGGCGTCCAGTACCGTCGGTACATAGCAGCTGTCCAGCTGTTCGATGGTGGTCTTGGCGGTGATTTCCTCCTGTCCCAGTCCCGGACCGATGGCTATGGCCTGGTAGTTGTCCAGGTCGGTCGGTTCGGCAAAGAACCGTTCGTGCAGGTCGTCTTCCACCGTGGCCTGCGGAACCAGGGTCTGAACCAGGTTGTGGTTGCAGATAGGTGTGTGGACGGTCAGGCGTCCGATACCGGAGCGCATGCAGGCCTGGGCTGCCATGACTGCGGCTCCACCCATGCCGTATGAACCGGCGATGAGGAGTCCGTGTCCGCGCATGCCCTTGTGGGCGAATTTCTTATAGGGACGGATAAGGCTCCGTACTTCCGCCTCTTCGGTGATGTAGTAGGGAGTCGTGACGTTCTTCATGAATTCCTGGCTGGTGCCGATGTCCAGCACTTCCCATTCGCCCACGTATTCTTCGTTCTCGGCGAAGAGGAAGGACAGCTTCGGAAGCTGGATGGTCAGGGTCAGGTCGGCCTGGATGATGTTCTGGCGTACGTTGTAGGTATTGTCTTCGCCCATCAGTCCCGAGGGGGTGTCGATGGAGACCACGGTCGACTGCGACGCGTTGATATATTGTACGACTGCTGCGAAGCCGCCGCTCAGAGGCTTGTTCAGTCCGGCTCCGAAGAGGCCGTCTATCACGATGTCGTTGCGCGTCAGTTTCGGCGGGTCGAACTGGGAGCTCACTTCCGTAAAGTTGGCGAAACCGCATTCTTTCAGCCGGCGGATGTTGGTAAGACATTCTTCGGAGATTTTTCCGGTCACGTTGAAGAAGACCACTTCCACCGGATAATGTTTCAGGAACAGCATGCGGGCCACAGCCAGGGCGTCGCCGCCGTTGTTTCCGGCACCGGCAAAGACAATCATGCGGCGGGCTTTGTCCCAACGCCGGCAGATGGCGTCAGTAATCAGGCTGGCCGCTTTTTCCATCAGGTTGATGGATAGTATGGATTCATGGCTGATGGTATAGGCATCAGCTTCGCGTTGTTGTTTGCAGCTTAATATTTTCATTGTTCTCTCAACTAGCTAATTTGACGGTAAAAGTACGAAAAAAGGATTGAACTGTCTTTATGTTTCCTTAGAAAATATATTTAAAACCGTCGTGAGCGTGTGGAGGTTTGGCAGATTATTCGTAAATTTGCACCAATTTATTAACAACATAGATCTATGGATACTATTCAGATTAAAGATAAACGGTTTACCACGTTCATTCCGGAAGAGAAGATTCTGACAGAGGTTGCCCGTGTGGCCGATGAAATCAATCGTGACCTTTCCGGAAGCGACCCCTTGTTCGTGAGCGTCCTGAATGGGTCATTCATGTTTACCGCCGATCTGATGAAACGGCTGACCATTCCCTGCGAAATCTCTTTCGTGAAGCTGGCTTCGTATGAAGGGACTTCCACTACCGGCCGGGTAAAGGAACTGGTAGGACTGAACGACGACATCAGCGGACGTACCGTCGTCATTGTAGAAGACATTGTCGATACCGGCCTGACCATGCAGCGGCTGCTTGAAACCTTGCGCGCGAAGAATCCCAAGGACATCCGTATCGCTACGCTGCTGGTGAAACCCGACAAGCTGCAGGTAGACCTGAAGATTGATTATGTGGCCATGAATATCCCGAACGATTTCATCGTTGGCTACGGACTCGATTACGACGGTTACGGACGTAATTTCCGGGATATCTACATCGTAGAAGACTAATACTCACTATATAATAATTAAGGTAAAAATGTTGAATATTGTAATTTTTGGTGCACCGGGCTCCGGAAAAGGAACTCAGAGTGCCCGTATCGTGGAGAAATACGGATTGAACCACATCTCTACAGGCGACGTGCTGCGTGCCGAAATCAAGAACGGTACCGAACTGGGTAAGACAGCTAAAGGCTACATCGATAACGGACAGCTGATTCCGGATGCCCTGATGATTGACATTCTGGCTAGTGTATTCGATAGCTTTAAGGACAGTAAAGGTGTCATCTTCGACGGTTTCCCACGTACCATCGCTCAGGCAGATGCGCTGAAGGCGATGTTGAAGGAACGCGGACAGGAAGTGTCTGTCATGCTTGACCTGGAAGTTCCGGAAGATGAACTGATGACCCGTCTTATCAAGCGTGGTCAGGAATGTGGACGTGCTGACGATAATGAAGAAACCATCAAGAAACGTCTGGTCGTTTACCATTCACAGACAGCTCCGTTGATTGACTGGTACAAGAATGATGGCAAGTATTGCCACATCAATGGTCTGGGTACCATGGAAGGTATCTTTGCCGATATCTGTACTGCAATCGATAAACTCTGATTGAATCATATATACGAAGAATGGAGAGCCTTCTGTCTGTCCGGATATAAGGTTCTTTATTCTTCTTTATCTTTTATCGTAAATATAAACCGACCGTTTACTTGTTTCGTAGGGATACGAACGTAATTATTGAACTAGCATTATGGCTGAATCGAATTTTGTTGATTATGTAAAGATCTACTGCCGCTCCGGTAAAGGAGGCCGAGGCTCGGTACACATGCGTCGTGAGAAATACATGCCCAATGGAGGCCCTGACGGTGGCGACGGTGGTAGAGGAGGTCATGTTATCTTGCGGGGTAACCGCAATTACTGGACATTGCTGCACCTGAAGTATGAACGCCACGTGTTCGCCGAACACGGAGGAAACGGCTCGAAGAACAAGAGCTTCGGAAAAGACGGTGCAGATAAAATCATTGAAGTGCCGTGCGGAACGGTGGCCTACAACGCCGAAACCGGCGAGTATGTATGCGACATTACCGAACACGGACAGGAGGTCATCCTCTTGAAAGGGGGACGCGGAGGACTGGGCAACTGGCACTTCCGGACGGCTACCCGCCAGGCTCCCCGCTTTGCGCAGCCGGGCGAACCCATGCAGGAGATGACCGTTATCTTGGAACTGAAACTATTGGCCGATGTAGGTCTGGTGGGATTCCCCAATGCCGGAAAGTCTACGCTGCTTTCTACGGTGTCGGCGGCCCGTCCGAAGATTGCCAACTATCCGTTCACTACGCTGGAACCGAATCTGGGTATCGTCTCTTACCGCGAAGGGAAGTCCTTCGTGATGGCCGACATCCCGGGTATCATCGAAGGGGCCAGCGAAGGGAAGGGGCTGGGCCTGCGCTTCCTGCGCCACATCGAACGTAACTCGCTGCTGCTGTTCATGGTGCCGGGCGATACGGACGATATCCGCAAGGAATACGAGGTGCTGCTCAACGAGCTGGCACGTTTCAACCCGGAGATGCTCGACAAGCAGCGGGTGCTGGCTATCACCAAGAGCGATATGCTGGACGAGGAGCTGATTGCGATGCTGGAACCTACATTGCCTCAAGATATACCGCATGTATTCATCTCTTCCATTACCGGACTGGGCATATCCGAACTGAAGGACATCCTGTGGACGGAACTCAACAAGGACAGCAACCAACTGGAAGCGGTCCGTCGGGAGGCGATTGTCCATCGTGCCAAGAACCTGACCGAGCTCCAGCAGGAACTGCAGGATATGGGCGAAGACGAGGACTTCGAGTTTGAATACGAGGACGAAGCGGACGACGAGGATTTCGAATACGAATACGAAGAAGAAGATTGGGAGGACGAACCCCAGAAATAATCATGAATCATTTTTCAGCAGATAACCGGATGTTGGTGTATGGGGCGATGCAACCTTACACCGACATCTTCTGTTTCTCGACCACCCGGCATGGAGGGTTCAGCGAAGGGGCGTATGCCTCGTTCAACTGCAACGGCTATTGCGGCGACCGTCACGAGGCGGTGGCCCGGAACCGGGAACTCTTGTGCGGCCTGCTGCCGCAACGGCCGGAAACGTTGCTCATCCCTCACCAGACACACGGTACAGAGGTACGTACCGTGGATGAGGCTTTCCTGCAGTTGCCCGATGCGGCCCGCACGGAGGCGCTGGAAGGGGTGGATGCCCTGATGACCCGTATTCCCGGGCAGTGCCTGTGTATCTCTACGGCCGACTGTATCCCGGTGCTTTGTTACGACCGGCGCCTGCGGGCGGTGGCCGCCGTTCATGCGGGATGGCGGGGTACCGTGGCACGGATTGTCGGTAAGACCCTGCGGCAGATGGGAGAGGTGTACGGCACCCGTCCCGAAGATGTGGTGGCCTGCATCGGTCCCGGCATTTCGCTGGACGCCTTCGAGGTAGGCGATGAAGTCTATCAGGCATTCTGCGAGGCCGGCTTCCCCATGGAGCGCATTGCACGCCGGGACTCGAAGTGGCACCTGGATTTGTGGGAGGCCAACCGCCTGCAGCTGTTGGAACAGGGGGTTCCCGAGGCGCAGGTCTCGGTAGCCGGTATCTGTACCTATCGGCAGAACGACAGGTTCTTTTCCGCACGCCGGCAAGGTATCCGCTCCGGACGTATCCTGTCGGGAATTCTGCTGATGCATCCTTTCTAAACGCCAACGAAGTATGAAGAAGATTACATTAGAAGTCTCTCCGGAGCTGAAAGCCGCCTGGCCTTCGTTCCAGGGAGCCGCCGTACTGGCCGAAGTGACGAATTCGGCCTACAGCGAGCCGTTGTGGAAACGCATCCAGGAGTTTACGGAACTCTACCGCCAGCGGTATACTGTCGATTCCATCAAGGATATGCCTGCCATCCAGGCTACCCGCCAGGCCTATAAGAAATGTGGCAAGGACCCCAGCCGCTACCGTCCCTCGTCCGAGGCACTGTGCCGGCGCATCCTGCGCGGACTTCCCCTGTATCAGATCGATACGCTGGTGGACCTGATTAATCTGGCCTCCATCTACAGCGGACACTCCATCGGCGGGTTTGACCTCGACAAGATTGTGGGCGACCGCCTGGTGCTGGGCATCGGAAAGGCCGGCGAGCCGTATGAAGGCATCGGACGCGGGGAGCTGAACATCGAAGGGATGCCTGTCTACCGCGATGCGGTGGGTGGGGTAGGGACTCCTACCAGCGATAACGAACGTACCAAGCTGACCGGTGACACCACTCACCTGCTGGCCATCATGAACAGTTACCGTGGAAAGGAAGGGCTGGAAGCCGATGTGCGGTACATGGTCGACCTCTTGAAGGAGTTTGCCGCCGCCCGTCAGGTGGAAGTCGTGTATTTCAATTGATTCCGAACAATTAGCCGATATAGATTTATGGATATAGAAAAGATTATGACCGAGGGGATTGTCTTCAAGGGAAGCAAATCCTCGCCGGCCGGAAAGAAAGAAGAGAAAGTAAAGACCAAGGCCAAGAAGAAGACCTACATTACGGGGCTTCACGGTTCGGGTTCTGCCAAGATGAAAGCGGAATACCGCCGTCAGCGGGCGAATCGCCATAAGGGAAAATGACAGAAGTGTATTTTATTTTTAATATTAATCTTTAAATTAGTTTTTATGAGAAAGTTTTTGTTTGTATTAGTGATGTTGGTGTCTGCATTGGCAGCACAGGCACAGGAGATGTATCTGGGCGGTGGTATCAGCCTTTGGAGAAATGATGACGCAGACCGTACTAAGTTTTCTATCGCTCCGGAGTTCGGTTATAATCTGAACAGCAGATGGGCTGTGGGAGGAGAGCTGGTCTTTTCTCATTCATATGAAGACGGCACCAGCCTTAATTCGTTTGCTTTGGCACCTTATGCCCGTTTTTCGTTCTACGAGAATAAGATTGTCCGTTTGTTCCTTGATATGGGATTCGGTTTTTCTACTACAGCGGTAAAGGATATGGATAACTATAATGGTTTTGAGATTGGTGTGAAACCGGGTATTTCCATTAAGTTGAACAATCATTTCAGTCTGATTTCCAAGATTGGTTTTGCTGGATTCCGCGACGATTATTTCCGGGGTGAAAATGGACTGGGTGTAGACCTCGATGGAGAAAACATTTCCATCGGAATCGATTATGAATTCTGATTTATTCTTTTCATTGCGAAAAAACAGGTAGAAAGAGAGGCATGTGCCGGATTTTTCTTATTTTTGTCTGAAATGACGAAAAAAGAAAGACATGATGAAAAAATTACTTCTCCTGATGGTGGGCGTACTGTGTACGCTGACTGTCGCCGCACAGACAAAAGTAACCTGGAGTATGGAACTCGGTTTGGGTATGAGTACCTGGATGGGAAAAGGCTCCGACCATACCAATCCGATATTCAGCCCGAAAGTAGGAATCGGCATCGATGTCCCCTTGAGTGGACTGGTCTCTTTCCAGACCGGACTGTCGTGGGTATCGAAAGGTGCCAAGGCCGAACGCCTGAATCAGGACGTGCAGGTCAACCAGAACTATTTCCAGATGCCGCTGCTGGCTGCGTTCCATGTAGGGACTGTCTCTTCGTTTGACATGGTGTTTACGGCAGGTCCTTACCTGGCATACGGCGTGAACGGAAAGACGGAATACGAGGTGGACGATATGACGACTTCGTGGAATACCTTCGGAAGCTCGAACCTGAACGGTGTCAAGACCGACGGACTGGACCGGCTGGATGCCGGTGTACAGGCGGGGGTAGCGATGGACTTTCCCCGTTGGACGGTAGGTCTTGACGGTGACTTCAGCTTCATCAAGATTGCTTCCGGTCATCATCCGTATAACCTGGCCTTTTATCTGACATGCGCATATAAGTTCTGAATCGCGTAGCGGCCGAAGGCCATGTACGAAGACTCCCCCGGGTAAGGAACCGCTTCCTTTCCCGGGGGAGTCTCGTTTGTATAGGGCCTGTTAATGGTGGAACAGGCGGATGCCGGTAAACGCCATGGCGATACCGTACTTGTCGCAGGTGGCGATGACATGGTCGTCACGTACCGAGCCGCCGGCCTGTGCGATATAGGTTACACCGCTCTTGTGGGCGCGTTCGATGTTGTCGCCGAAGGGGAAGAAGGCGTCCGAGCCCAGCGATACGCCGGTCAGTGTGTCCAGCCAGGCACGTTTCTCTTCGCGGGTCAGCACTTCCGGCTTCTCGGTGAAGAACTGTTGCCATACGCCGTCGGCCAGTACGTCGTCGTGGTCGTCACTGATGTATACGTCGATGGTGTTGTCACGGTCGGCGCGGCGGATTTTCTCTACCCAGGGCAGGTTCAGTACCTTCGGGTGCTGGCGCAGGTACCAGATGTCGGCCTTGTTTCCTGCCAGACGGGTACAGTGGATGCGGCTCTGCTGGCCGGCTCCGATGCCGATGGCCTGTCCATCCTTTACGTAGCATACGGAATTCGACTGGGTGTATTTCAGGGTAATCAGGGCAATCATCAGGTCGCGGCGGGCCGCTTCGGGGAAGTCCTTGTTCTGGGTCGGGATGTTTTCGAAGAGTTCCGCTCCGTTCAGTTTGATTTCGTTGCGTCCCTGCTCGAAGGTGATGCCGAATACGTCCTTGTGCTCGATGGGGGCCGGGCGGTAGTCCGGGTCAATCTGTATCACGTTGTAGGTACCTTTCCGCTTGGCTTTCAGGATTTCCAGCGCTGCGTCGGTATATCCCGGCGCGATGACCCCGTCGGAAACTTCGCGGTTGATGAAACGGGCCGTGGCTTCGTCGCACACGTCGCTCAGGGCAATGAAATCGCCGTAGGATGACATGCGGTCGGCTCCACGGGCGCGTACGTAGGCGTTGGCCAGCGGTGAAAGCGGCAAATCACCCACAAAATAAATCTGTTTCATTGTTTCGTCCAGTTCCAGGCCGATGGCGGCGCCTGCCGGGCTGACGTGTTTGAAGGAAGTGGCAGCCGGCATTCCGGTGGCTTCTTTCAGTTCCTTGACCAACTGCCATCCGTTCAGGGCATCCAGGAAATTGATGTATCCCGGGCGTCCGTTCAATACGGTGATGGGCAGTTCTCCCTCCTGCATGTAGATACGGGCAGGTTTCTGGTTGGGGTTACAACCGTACTTCAGTTCGAGTTCTTTTGCCATAGTTTGATTCGTTTGAGTCATTTGCACAAAAATACAGATAATTTTTTGCTTGCAGAAACAGAATCCGTTGTAAATTTGTTGGCAGAGAACAACATCTTTCGTGCAAGACAGATGGCATTAATTAAAACTGATTGAGATGATAGACGAACTACTGAAATTCAATGAAGCCTTTGTGGCAGAGAAAGGGTATGAGAAATACATCACCACCAAATACCCGGACAAGAAAATAGCAATCGTAACCTGTATGGATACCCGCCTGGTAGAGCTGCTCCCCGCGGCACTGGGCCTGAAGAACGGCGATGTGAAGCTCATCAAGAACGCCGGCGGTACCGTCATGCATCCGTTTGGAAGTGTGGTGCGCAGCCTGCTGGTGGCCATCTACGAGCTGGGCGTGCAGGAAATCATGATTATCGGCCATACCGACTGCGGGGTACAGCACATGGACAGCGAACTGATGCTGAAGCACATGCGTGAGCGGGGCGTGTCGCAGGACCACCTGGACATGATGGAGTATTGCGACATCAACCTCCGTTCCTGGTTGAGCGGCTTCAACGATACCGAAGAAGCGGTACGTAAGAGTGTACACCTGGTGAAACATCATCCGCTGGTTCCGCAGGATTTGATTGTCCGCGGTTTCATCATGGATTCGGTGACCGGGCAACTGACGGAACTGACGAATATCGACTGATTCCCATCTGCCTGGTAACCAGCTTGTTGGTAGGGCTCGAAAAACGAACGTTTGTTTTCATTCAAACGAACGTTCGTTCGGATGAAAACGTCCGCACGTTTCGGTTGGAACGTGCGGACGTTTTTTTGAAGGGAATCCATTAAATATAGGTGTACGGTCTGTCCCTTGAAAACGGGAAGTAGGGAAAATAGTTATTCTTATTCGTCAGACTATCAGTCTGTTGAAAAAAAATTGATAAAAATGTTATAAAAAAGTGTTGTAAAACACTTGCAGGTTTCGGAAAAGTCTGTACCTTTGCAACCGCTTTCGAGAGGGAAACGCACTGAAGAAATGAAATTCTGATGACAGAGTGTAAGCCGGATGTCTTTCCGGAGGCGCTTCACTGAGTATCTTACCTTGCATGCTGCAAGGGAGCGAGAAAGGGTGAGCTCGGAGGGGGACGCGCTTCGGACCGCCGCTGAAAAATTTTTCTGAAAAACTTTTCTGAAAAATTTGGTGGTTTCGAAAATATGACTTACCTTTGCAACCGTTTTCAACACAAGATTTGAAGGCAAGTTCTTTGAAAAGCTTTAGATAAACAAACAGAGATGTAGTACAAGAAGTAGTCCATATCAATAATATATGGTATGG
>NZ_KB894654.1 GCF_000374585.1 Phocaeicola barnesiae DSM 18169 = JCM 13652 | reverse complement strand
CTTTGTGGCAGACAAACATCTTGCCCAGGGCAGAAGACGAATAGTTGGCAGCATTCTTAATTGAAAAGAACGGGAACAGAACAAGCAGCTGCAACACCTGAAGACAGGTGAATTTGCAATTCGGATTCTTAACTGACCCGATGACTTTGCTTTGTATCCTTATGCTGTTCATAATGGTTGATATGCTGTTTATTGCCTTGCTAGAGTCATTCTTTGCAAAAAACTCTTGGAGTTCACCGATAATATATCTATTTTTGTTCATGGCTAAAGGGTGCTATATCCTTTGTTTGGCGACATTAATATAGTGATAATCATCGAATTATCAAACTCTTTAGCCTTTTTTATTACATTATTTGAGTACTTGCGAAACTTGAATACTATTGTTAATCCGGAAACTGATGTGCTGGTTATCGGCTATACACCGTGTGATAAACCGATACTGATGAAATAGATAAAAGGAATAATTGTTTTAATTAAAATGGAATGAATATTGCATTCCAAAAGGGAAATACCGTGTTCAGAAATCATTTAGTAGAGGTGATGAGGATATTCTTTTGACAGACAGTTTTGAGGTTAAATAAAAATGTGTGGAGTATGAAAAACTGGTATATTTATTTCGTGGCGATGATGGCAATATACGGACTGGGATGCAATCGCACGACATCAAAAAAACAGGTTATGCAGATTGGACCTGCCGATGCACAATGCCTGAACTGTGATACGCTGGGGACTACTGTGCGGATGAATATGATACAGAACCATTATCCGCTTGATACGAAGAATGTGTATGCAATCCTATTGAATCCTAAGCGTAAGTCGCTGATTTTTGGTGGTGACTGGACATTGCAGAAATGGGAAAACGGTTCGTGGATGGGTGCAAAGATGAATGGAATGTATGGCTTTGGAGATGTAGGTATGCAGTTAAACTTTGCTCCTGATTATTATTGTTTTAGTTATCCTGTCAGTTGCTATAGAATTACATCCGGAAAATATCGGATTATTCAATCATTCCATGACGGGAGGAAAGAACTTACAGTAAGTGCCGAGTTTTGGATAGATAAATAACGGAAAATTGTTTCACGGAAAAATATTATGTTATGAGAACAAAATTATTGTTAGGGGTATTGGCTTGGTTTGCAGCGTGTACATTGCAAGCTCAGGAGGTGAATGACCGTTATATTGAGGTGACGGGCACTTCAGAAATAGAAATTGTGCCGGATAAGATTCATTATCTTATTGAAATTCGGGAGTATTTTGAAGAGGAGTTCGACGGTAAGTCCAAGTCGGAGGAATATCGTACAAAAGTACCTTTAGGGCAGATAGAGCAGCAGTTGTGGAAGGTATTGATTGATGTGGGGATTCCGAAAGAAGCTGTCCGTACACAAGAGGTGGGGGACTATTGGCGCAGACAGGGACAGGATTTTCTGGTTTCCAAGAAATACGACATTACATTAACCGATTTCAAGCAGATAGATGAAATCGTGAAACGTATTGATACCAGAGGTGTGAATACCATGCGTATCGGAGAACTGGAAAACAAGGATATGTTGGTTTATCATCAGAAAGGGAAAATAGAGGCCCTGAAAGCAGCACAACGGAAGGCTGCTTATCTGGTGGAGGCGCTGGGAAAGAAACTGGGGGAGGTAATTCGTATTGTAGAGGATGGCAATGCAGGAATGTCCTCGTTTTTCAGTGCACAGAGTAATGTCCGTGCCTCTGATGCAGTTTCGTTCGACGGCTTCCGCACGATAAAAAAGTATTACTCTATGCAAGTACGGTTTGAAATTACAGATTGAATAGTTTTAAATGGATAGAGAATCATGAAAGCGGAATGTTTCATATTGTTGTGCGGATGCCTGATTTTAGGTCTGGCTGGTTGTAGCTGTAAAAAGTCGGACAGACAACAGGAAATACTTCCTGTAGGGGCTGTAGACAATACTGTGGGTCTCAACGATACATTGGGAATCTCCTTACATCCTGAATACCCTGTCTATTCTACCCGACAGAAACAGATTATCTTTGTATTGTCCAACCAAAGTGGTATGAATATCAGTTACGGTTTGGATTATCGTTATACGTATGAAGATGAGGCGGGTATATGGAGGGAGATTTCGAAACGACCTGTCGTTTTTGAGGTGGAATATGTACTTCTGCATGGGGGTAAACAGTATATCTATGCAGATTTGTATAGGAACTTACCAGGCCGATATCGTTTCTTTTTCGATGTTTGGAGATACGACCGAAGTTATACTTTCATGGCTGAGTTCGGTTTATGGGACACTAATGTGGTGGGTAAATAAAAATAGTCATTATAATCGAAAAGTCTTAATGGAATGAAAACGGTAAGATTCTATTGCTTTTGGGTAATTGGTTTCCTTTTAGTAGTAAGCTGTACTGGAAAACCAGCACAAAAAGAGACGAAGGTCTCCGAACCGCCTTCTCAGGAACAGATTCCTGACCAGAGCGAAGGTTGGAAAATCATTGAGGCCTTGACCAAGGCTTACGGGGATAATCCGAACCTCATCGGAGATTTCATTGGGAGTTCCCGATGTCCGGACTTTCTGGAAGGACGGTATTTTGACGGGAATACATTGGTTTTCCAGGTGCGGGGAGATACAACGTCGGCACGGCAGACGCTGGAAAAGACATCGGGTAGCAAAGCTTTCCGGATAGAGCAGCTGACGGACAGTACTTTTTCAGAGAAACAGCTTCAATGTCTTTTAGATAAGCTGAACAGTCGCTTTAATTCATTGCCGGAAAGCAAACTGAAAACCAATATGAAGAGTTGGGGGAGTACGGCACATTACATTGATGTGACTTTTATCCGTAACACTCCGGAGGCCCGCGCGGAGTTCCGCAGGCTGTTGATGGATTCGCCTGCCATCCGTTTCTTCGGACCAGAGCAGCCTGTCCGAAACAATACGACCGGAGCATCGGAAGTATACGGCATTTGCTTGTATCCCGAATATACCGTTTATCCGGATACGGCTGATACCGCTTCATTCATTCTGTTGAACCGGAGTAACGGACAGATTACCTGTGGCGAACATTATTTTATCACTTACGAGGGAGCAGACGGACAATGGTATGAGTTGCCTATCAATACCTTTGCGAATGATATTGCTTATGTGCTGAAGCCGGATTCACAACATCGTTTTGTGGCTAGGTTATATCCTGCGGTCAATGACAATAAACCGGGGCGTTACCGTTTCTTCTATGAGGTGTCTTTGGAATCAGGAGAAAATATCCGGATGATGGCGGAATTCCGTCTGACAGATGATTACGAAGAAGCCCGACGGGCCGGGAAAACTCCGATTCCGAAAACTACTGGCAGGAATTATGTGGAAGTTCCTCAGACCGATGAGCAAATGGTTTATCAGGTGGTAGAAGAAATGCCGGAGTTCCCCGGTGGAATGCCTGCTTTGATGGAGTTCATCCGGAAGAACCTTCGGCATGATAAGGCAGAAACAAAGGTACGTGTCATTCTCCAGGTTGTAGTGGATAAGGAGGGGAATGTAACAAATCCTGTTGTACTGCGGAGCGTAAACTCGATATTGGATGAAGAAGCTTTACGTATGGTCAGTCTGATGCCGAAATGGAAACCGGGAAGACAGGCCGGAAAGAACCGGAATGTAAGGTTTACTTTTCCGGTAACTTTCGAACCTTCGGGTAAAGGACTTCAATAATCTGCATGGAAAATAAGTCGTTTTTTCATCGGATGATTCCCGTATCACTGTCTTTCAGCTGGATGGTCTTGTTGATGGTACGGTATTTCCGTCCTTTGTTCAGGCGCCAGCTGATGTTGAGGCTGACCAGGTTGCGGCGGTCGGTGCTGTATAGGGCTATCTGCTTCTGTAGATTCCGGTTCAGGATTTCGGTTTCAAACATTTTGTATCTTTTCATCAGCGGCTGTTGCCAGATTAGGGCGAATTGCCAGTCCTTGTATCGGTAAGAGGTCTTCAGGGCAACATCAGAGCCGTTATAGCCTTTCGTTTCCCCTTCCAGAAAGCGCCATCCGTTGTCTGCGTATGCCTGTATGGAGAAATTGCTCAAGTAGGCATTGAGACTGCCTGTCACGAAATAAGAGGTATAGCAGTGAGTGTAATCGGTTCCGAAATTGAAGCAGCGGAACAGTCCTCCGTAGCCGGCCACGGACAGTTTCTCCGGCAGTAGCCAATAATTTACATAGCCCGAAACTTGCAGGGCATCTATTTCTTTCTGATTGCGCTGTGTGTAGATGAACTTGTCGTTGGCTGTCCGTTCGTACACGGCCATGTTCGGGTGACGACAAATCTTGTAGTAACCCTGAAGGTCTGCCTGTAGACGCGAATCGGCATAAGAGAGTCTGAGGGTTTGGTATGTGTCTCGGTTCGGCTTGAGTTCCGGACTTCCTACGGTCCATCCCATGCTGTTGGTACGGATGCTGGCATCGCTTATCATGGCTATCCGTGAAACCCGTTCGTTGGATTGGACGTTGTAACTGAGTTGCAGCCTGTCGGTAAAGTTGTAGCTTGATGAGGCTTTGGGGCAGAAAGTCCAATGGTTATAGGAATGTTCATCCTGACGGTAATACAGGTAACTTACTCCCACACCGGCCGCGTAGCGGAACTTGCCCCATGTACCTTTTATCTCGGAAAAGGCATATATCCGGCTGTTGTGCATGAGATTGAGCGAGGAAACATCTCCTGTATATTCATTGTCAGTGTATTTCTGGCTGTAGTTGAGTCCTGCGGAAAGGGTGAAGGGCTTTAGCCGGTTTTCATAGATGGCTTCGCTCAGAAAGGAGTAGGTCTTTCCTTCTACATTGTATACGTAGGGGGAGCCTTCATTGTAACTGCTGGATGAACGGGTGTCTATATAAGTACCTACAGCATTGAAGGTAAGCGATTGGTTGGGAGTAAGCTGTCGGAAATAGTAAAGGTCCAGTACCGGATTTTGGGACAGGCTGTTGTTCGTCTGGGTAGCCAGATAGTCATTCGTTCCGTCTTGAATCTCTTTCCGGTTGAAATTGCCCGGAATGTGGTTGAAGTTTCCGGTCAGCGAAGCTTGAAAGACATAGTCGGTAGAGTCCGCCAGGTTATAGGTCAGCTTGATATTGTTGTTGAAATACCGGCTACGTGACTCGGTGTCGTTACGGCGGATGGTATAGACAGAGCCGTCGTTCAGGTGATACCAGGCTGTTTCTTCCATCCGGTTGCCATTGTAATCCTGGTACCCGAATCCATAATTCAGCGAAAATTCACTCTTCCCGGTATTCCATTTTCCATATACCGAATAATTGCCGTTCCGGGCTGTAAGGGATTGGGTCATGTCGGTTCCTACAGTGTATCCGCTTTCGTTCCGGCGGGTTGTAATGTTGATGACGTAAGCGATTTCGTCGCCGTACCGTACCCCAGGTTGGTCAATGAAATCGATTTTGCTGATGGTTTTTGGGTCGAGTGCCAACATTTCTGCCTGGTCTACAATGATTCCGTTGATACGGAGTTGTACACTTCCTTTGTTGTCGATGGCGGTTACGCTATGTGAGACTTCATCGATGCGGATGTTCGGCAAAGTCAGTTGTTGAAGTACACTGTAACCTGAAGCGGATGACGTCTTCTGTTCGTCGGTGGGGTAAAGCAGCAGGCCGTCTGTCTTATGGACGACACGGGCTGCCTTTACTTCTACCTCTTTCAGCTCTATCGTCTGTTCCGTTTCTTGTGCCGTTGCTGTGGCTGTATAGCCAATAAACATGGATAATATGAGAACGGTTCGTATCCGTTTGTCCAGGGTACCGTTCTGCGAAGTCTGTCTATGGCAGGCATCTTTTACTGTCAGATTGATGAGTGCTTTCATGTGTTCCTGTTTTGTTGTTCAGGAACAAAAGTAGGCTTCTGCGGCAAAGACGGCAAAATCGGGAGCTGACATTTGTCTGACAATCTCTTGTCAGTTTTCCTGTTCTTTGATTTCCAGGGAATAACTCTTCCCTCTGTCGGCTACGATTCTGAGATTCGTATGGCTCTCGATGATGGGCTTTACCCGTCGGATAAGGGTATAGAGTGTGTCGTTGGCGTCGTCTTTCTTGGGCCAGAGGGCTGTACAGATTTCTTCTTTTGTCAGCGCATGGGAAGGAGCGTTCCAGAACATCCGGATGAGCTGTTCCTGCATGGGAGTGAAATGGATGAGGTCGTGGCTGGCATTGTAGAAACGGTTGTCTGTTTCCGAGTAGACCAGTCCGCCGAACCCGATGCTTTCTACCTGCATTTTTACTTCTTCCTTTTTTCTTCTTATGTATAACCAGACGAATATCCCCCAAAGGAAGGCAGCTACCATCAGTCCGGCTGACAGGCGCTGGTCGGAAAGGCCGAATATGGCAGCAGCAGACAAGCGGGTGTATCCTTTCAATGCGAGGGTCTCTTGAAGGGCCGGGTCTGTAACAATCAAGGTATCGCTGCAGATGGCCGGTTCATCCGTAGCATGGCCGGTATACTGATTATCCACCACATCGAAAGTAAGAAACGCCGATTCTTTCAGCCGTTTGTTCTTCAGGTACCGGCAAAAGCGCTCGTCCGAAACGGCTATCAGGACTTTCCCGCCGGATGTCTTACGGAGTTGTTTGTACACTTTGATGGTATCTTGTGTAACAATAGGCCTTGTCTTTTCTTTGACAATCAGTGCCAGTGCCTGGTTCAGGTCGGCTGTCAGCTCTTCTTTGGCGGTGCAATAGCTGTGTCTTCCGGCCAATAGGGAACTTAGCATGAGAGTCAGAAATACAATGACAGGAAGTGGTTTGTGTTTCATAATCGTCAGGTTTGTTTCATGCAAATGTAATGAATTTTACAGTTCAGGATAGTCTGTCACAAAAAATAATTATCCCCTTTTTATGGCTCTCAATGTGTTGCCAGATACCATGAAGTCTGTGGATAGTCTATGGTCCTACTGTTCGAGCTGGGTTCGGAGGTCGTTATACCTGAATATTGCTCCACTGTAATCGGACCTCTTGAGGCGGTATAAAACCTTTCTGTATGTGCCTTATAAGGAATGACTTTTTCCATTAGGGCGATGAAGTAACCATACAGCTCAGAATCGTTTCCGCACAGTGTACGCACATAATCACCGAAATCATAGAAAATGACAGGCGAATAACCGTCCATGCGTTGAATGTAAGTTATCTGTGAATTGTCTAAAGAATAGCTGGAATGGATAAGTTTCATCAGGTCTGCCAGTTCATCCAATTGGGAACAGTCCGTAACGGCAATGGTCCCGTACGGATATTGGTAACTGGAATAGAACTGGTAGAAGGCATTGCAGATGGCGGCATAGTCCGGCTTTTCAGCCAGCAGGTATTCTCCCATGGTGGAGTAGGGCATGCCGTATACCATGATTTCGGTAGGACAGGCTATCAGATAGTCGGTCACATGACGTAAGTCGTAGGCTGCTTCCAGCGATGACATGTAGCAGTCATCAAACAGGATATAATCCATTTTCAGTCCGCTGTTTGATAGGCTTTGTGAAAGGGTGGTGACATCCGTCTGATATTCGGCTGTCAATCCGCCAAAGAAACGGGTCTGAGGTACATCGGTATATTCCCAATGGTAGACAAAGTCTGTGATAGCTCTGCCTCGGCTTTGTTCAACAGGTAGCCATCCCATGCCGTGGCAACCGATTATCATGGCATAGTTGGCTGCCGGAGCATAAGATTTCATGTCATTCAGGATGGCCGTCAATCCTGTTTCGGTTGTAAAGGCTGGCGTCGTATATTCCTTTAACATGTCCCTGCGGCAGTGACCGTTTTCATATACGATTTCGAACATTTCAGCTTCAGATGCACTGGTGGATAGGAAAACAATCACCCGCTCATTATGAAGCCCTCGTCGGGAAATGGCTTTTTCCATATCTGAAATGTTGTTATAAAAGTATTCGGTCAGATTGGTAGACCATGGCAGGTACATGAAGATAGTCCTTTCGTTTGATGAGACAGGTGGTATATCTTCTTTTTGGCAACCGACCAAAGAGAAGATACTGATAATTACAATCAATATACGGGTTGCATGGGTGATTCTCATGAGATTTTTCTTGATGTTTTTCAGTGGTGTAAAAGTAGTATCTTTTTTTGAGTTTTCTGTTTTTTGAGCTATTTTTGTTGTTAGATGATTTAAACTGAAACCTATGAAGAAATTTCTCGGCGTTTTGTTTCTTGCGTCCGGACTGCTGTCTTTTACCGCTTGTTCCGGTGAAGAGTCGGATGGACCGGAGTCTGATGTGATATGGGATATCGCTCCTTTCGTGATTCATATAACTGTCTCTGATAAGGACGGAAATGATTTGTTGAATCCGGAAACATCGCAGTCCATTGCCGATAATGGGATAAAGGCCATTTGGACGGGAAGGACATTCGAAAAGGATTCCATATTTGTCCCCGATGGTCAGTCTCGGGCTGTTCTTGCTGTTTTCAGAGGCTTGTATGCCAATCAATGGCCTGACGGCCGTTACAGGCTTTCGTTCGGCGAATTTGCGGGGGACAGGAATTATGAACCTCAGGAACTGGTAATTGACTGGAACGACGGAACTCCGAATGACACCATCGTTTTCAGCCATTCTTTCTGGTGGGAGAATCACGAACCGAACCAGAAAACCATTGTTTATCTGAACGGGAAAGAAACAGACTCGCCTGTGCATATTGTCAAATGATGAAAAATCCTTTTATTTTATCTTACCTGTTTGTGGCTCCGATTTCAGATGAAGAGATTTTCTTTTTCTGCTAGCATAGGCTGAAATTCAGTCGTTCAAAACGAACGTCCGTTTGATAGGAAGCGTGCGTTCGTTTTGGTTAAAGCGTGCGCACGTTTTAATTGAAACGTCTAGACGTTTTTGGACCGGTCTTTTTGTGTCCGGAACCTGATGGGGGAAATGCCGGTTTTGCGGTGAAAGAATTTTCCGAAAACAGACTGGTCCGAGAATCCCAACTGGTCGGCTATCTCTTTGACGTCGAGGTCTGTGCATTCAAGCAGCTTTCGGGCATCGGCACATAACAGTTCCGAAATGTGGAAACAGACGGTGCGTCCTGTGATGTGTTTCACGATGCGTGACAGATAGGTGGTAGAGATGTTCAACTGGTCGGCATAGAACTGGATGGTGTGCTGCTCGCGGTAGTGGTGTACCAGTAACCGCTTGAAATTCCTGAAAATCTCGCTTGAGCGTTTTACACATCCCGAAGTGTCCCGGTTTTTCTTATACAGTATATCGGCTATCTGCAACAGCAGGAAACTGCACAGGTGTCGGATGGCTCCATCCTGATACAGTTGCATCTTTTCCAGTTGCGGGGTGAATAAAGCCATGGTCTTCTGCAGGTATTCCGTTTGTGCCTTGTCGAGTTGGAAGATGGGCAGGCGGAAATTCCCGATGTAGGAAGATACCTGATTGTAGGCCAGCTGACCTACAGCCAGTGTGTCGAAGTAGTCGGGGACGATGTATAGACAAATGCAACGGAAATCTTCGCTCTTGCCGGTCAGCCGGACCTGCACGCTGGGAGTCACTACCAGTAACTGTCGGGCAGAGAGTGTGTAGGTATGGTAAATGTCATTGACGGAGGATGTTCCGTTAATGACGAGCAGGAAGAAGAATCCTTTTTCCAGTGTGACAGTGTCATAGGCTGAAAACGAGCTCTCTATCTGTAGACATCCGGTCTTTACAAGGCCTGGACTCAAGCTTTTCATCACTTCATTGAAAGAAACATCCATGGGTATCGGTTTTTACACGCAAAGGTAGGTGTTGTTTCGTTTCCGACCAAGATAAGTCGTTCTTTTTCGACCGAAGAAATGAAAAATAGTATGAACTTTGCGGCATGTTTAAAAAAGAGACTTATGAGTAAGTATATGTTCAGGCGTTATCTGCTGTTTGTCGTTTCGTTGTTCATCAATGCATTCGGTATCGCATTCATCACCAAAGCGTTGCTGGGAACTTCGCCCATTACCAGTGTCACTTATGTGCTAAGTATGTTTACTCCCTTTACGATGGGAGTTTGGACTATTCTGCTAAACCTTTTGTTTGTGGTGCTGGAATTGTTCTTGATGACACGGAAAGACTTGAAAGAGGATTTGCGCATGTATCTGCTTCAGATTCCCGTTTCGTTCTGTTTCGGACTGTTCATCGATTTTTCTATGATGATGCTTTCCTGGCTTACACCGGCATCGTATGTTTCGCAGGTGGTGGACTTGCTGATAGGTTGTACCATTCTGGCGTTGGGTATTGCTTTGGAGGTCAAGGCAAATGCTGCCATGATGGCGGGAGAGTATTTCGTGAAGGCTATTACCCGCAGATTCCGGGGCGATTTCGGCTATGTGAAATTGGGCTTTGACATTACGCTGCTGGGTATAGCGTGTACTTTGTCGCTTGTTTTCATGTCCGGCATTTACGGGGTGCGTGAAGGTACTGTAGTGGCGGCGTTGCTGGTCGGCCCGATTGTGCATTTCGTGAGCCCGTATTATCGTTTCCTGGACAAGTGGATTACAGACCCTCTCCGTAGTCGGGAAGAAGGTACGAAACGGAGTGAAAACATTGTCATCACCATTGCGCGGGAATATGGAAGTGGCGGGCACCAGTTGGGCGAAATGCTTGCCAAGGAGCTGGGCATCAAACTGTATGACAATGAATTTATTCGCCTGGCAGCCCAACGGAGTGGAATGGATGAGCAGTATATCGTGAAGAATGAACAGTCTATTCCTTCGTTCTGGTTGAAGTGTATCCTTTCCAAGAACAGCGAACAACCTTTGGAAGGTAGTCTTTCGGCCGATGACGTGTTGTTTGTGGCCGAAAGCCGGATTGTGCAGGATTTGGCCGAGGAAGGTTCTTGTGTCATTGTGGGACGGTGCGCGGATTTTGTGCTGAAGGATTATCCGAAAGTGTTGAAAGTGTTCTGTTATTCGGATTTGCAGAGTGCGGTGGAGCGTTGCATCACCCGCTACGGTATTTCTGCGGAAGATGCCGAAGCTGAAATCCGTCGGGTGAACCGGAACCGTATTCGTCATTATGAATATTATACCGGTAGGAAATGGGGAAGTCCTCATCAATATCAGCTGATGTTGAATACGGGAAGTATC
Source organism: Phocaeicola barnesiae DSM 18169 = JCM 13652 (assembly GCF_000374585.1). GTDB lineage: Bacteria > Bacteroidota > Bacteroidia > Bacteroidales > Bacteroidaceae > Phocaeicola > Phocaeicola barnesiae. The sequence goes on along the minus strand of NZ_KB894654.1, from coordinate 101,762 downwards.
GGTCTGGATACGGCTTGCCGGTTGGTGAAGGATATTTATCGGGAAATGGAGAAGAAAAAAGTAGCGGCGAAGTAGGAAAATGCATTGTAGCGGGCTCGTTTTTTACGAGTATTTCAGTGCTTATTTTTATATATAGGTATAGGACTCCCTGTTCCCTGTACCTGCATGAAACTTTTTGTGAGCTTGAAAATCAGTCGTTTGTAGAAAAAATGCGATTTTTCTGATAAAAAAGTGTCGCTATGTTTTGGAGGTTTCAGAAAAAGCTATACCTTTGCACTCGCAATCGGGAAACCAATCGCCGGTTGTTGCAGGATAAGCGGAAATAGCTCAGTTGGTAGAGCATAACCTTGCCAAGGTTAGGGTCGCGAGTTCGAGTCTCGTTTTCCGCTCCCAAAGAGAAGGATGCGCGAAAGTCGAAAGGCTTTTATCAATGCCCAGGTGGCGGAATGGTAGACGCGCACGTTTCAGGTGCGTGTGTCGAGAGGCATGCAGGTTCGAGTCCTGTTCTGGGCACAACATTCTTCTCTCGTCTTGGAGGAATGGCGGAATTGGTAGACGCGCCACTTTGAGGGGGTGGTGACAGTTATGTCGTGTGAGTTCGAGTCTCATTTCCTTCACGATTGTAAATGCGGAAATAGCTCAGTTGGTAGAGCATAACCTTGCCAAGGTTAGGGTCGCGAGTTCGAGTCTCGTTTTCCGCTCCAAGCGTTGTTTAAAATGCTGTAAAGTCGAAAGACGAATTGCCCAGGTGGCGGAATGGTAGACGCGCACGTTTCAGGTGCGTGTGTCGAGAGGCATGCAGGTTCGAGTCCTGTTCTGGGCACTTTGTTGCGGAAATAGCTCAGTTGGTAGAGCATAACCTTGCCAAGGTTAGGGTCGCGAGTTCGAGTCTCGTTTTCCGCTCTTTACATCTTGTTTTGAATTATTGCGGAAATAGCTCAGTTGGTAGAGCATAACCTTGCCAAGGTTAGGGTCGCGAGTTCGAGTCTCGTTTTCCGCTCGTCGAAGAAATCGTTCATCGGTTTCTTTTTTTTGTTTTATACCCGTTTGTCTTTCCCTTATCTTTTTTTCTGGAATACGTTTTGGAAATCGGAGTTTTTATGTAAGTTTGCGGCGCAATCTAGCTAATGAATTTTGTATATGAAAACGTATGACATTTATTTCTCGGATGGTAATTCGAGCGATCACAAGGGATTCTCAATCAAAACTCAGGAGAAGGCTGTTCACATGGCTGAAGACATGCTGGTGAAGGGAAATTCTTATATCGACGATTATGCGGGAGGCCTTATTTCGGTAGTCGATTCGGAAGGCGTGACCGTCTGGAGCCAGCCTATTCCGGCTCATGTAAAGTGAATTGTTTATTCAAAAAAGATATAAAAGATTAGATATGTTCTCAGGTATTGTAGAAGAATATGCAGAAGTGGTGAAGGTGGTGAAGGATCAGGAGAATCTTCATCTTACCTTGAAGTGTTCGTTTGTAGACGAGCTGAAAATCGACCAGAGTGTGTCGCATAATGGAGTCTGTCTGACTGTGGTCCGGATTGAGGACGGTACTTATACGGTAACAGCCATGAAGGAAACCATTGAGCGTTCAAATATCGGACTGTTGCAGCCGGGCGACAAGGTGAATGTGGAACGTAGTATGATGATGAACGGCCGGCTGGACGGACATATCGTACAGGGACATGTGGACCAGACGGCTACCTGTGAAGCGATTGCCGATGCGGAAGGAAGCTGGTATTATACGTTCCGCTACCGGTTCGACCCGGAGATGGCCAAACGGGGATATTTTACCGTTGACAAGGGTTCGGTTACGGTGAACGGTGTCAGCCTGACGGTTTGTAATCCTACGGAAGACAGCTTCCAGGTGGCGATTATCCCTTATACCTACGAACATACCAATTTCCATACGCTGAAGGTAGGTAGCGTAGTCAATATCGAGTTTGATATTATTGGGAAATACCTGAGCCGCATGATGCAGCTGACCGGCAAATGAGCCGTGTCAAAGGTCTTTCAGCAAGATTTTATTGTTGCGGTATAAATATTCTTCGCGAGCTTTGATCAGTGCATCCCACGAGGAGGAATAATGCTTGCGGTCTATCTTGAATGCTTCTGATCCGGTTGAATCCAGTCGGCTCAGGAGCATTCCTACTGTCAGGACGTTGATGTCGATGGCTGGAGTGTAGCCTATCTCGTCCGATTTGTCATCATGGCTGGTTTCCAGAATCAGCTTCATGTCCTGTAATTCGTATAAAAGCTTTTTGGTCAGGCGGATGGGAATCTTGTGTTCTTTACTCAGTTCTTCGGCTGTGTAGGCTGAGGCTCCTACTGCAAAACGCTTGCAGATGGAGGAGAGGATGATGGTGCAGAAGAAATCGTGGTACCGCCGGCTGATGTTCGCTGTCTCCTTCCCGAAGTTGAAGGAAGACAGGTTCTGGCTGATGTAGCACATCTCGGCTCCTAGCAGACAGATGGTCCAGGAAATCTGTGTCCAGAGCAGGAACATCGGTATGGCTGCGAAACTACCGTAAATGGCGTTGTAGCTGGATACCCATATCTGGCTGTTGATATAGAAGTATTGGAAGGCTTGGAAGGCGCTTCCGGCAATGATTCCTGGCAGCCAGGCGTGGCTGAACTTGACTTTGGTGTTGGGAATGAAGATGAACAGGGCTGTGAACATGCTCCAGGTCAGGACGTAGGGAATCAGCCGGACCAGAAATTTCACAATCGGAGCCAGGACCACATAGTTCTCCATATCCTTTATATAGGTCGACATGAAGATACCCAGACCGCTGGAAACTACAATCAGAATGGGTAAAAGCAGAATCATGGAAAAATAATCGGTTATTTTCCGCATGACGCTTCGCGGACGTTTCACCTGCCAGATGGCATTGAAGCTCCGTTCGATGGTGTCGGTCAGGATAAGCACTGTCCAAAGTAGGACGACGAGGCCTACTCCGATAAAAATACCGCTCTGGGCATGCTCCAGGTAAGAGTTTATCCAGGAAATGATGAGCTCTGCCTGTTGGCTGGCTACACCGCTCCTGAACTGGCTTTCCACAAGGGAATCGAAGCCGAACCCGCGGGCAATGGCAAAGAGGATGGCCAGTATCGGGATGATGGAGAGTAGGGTACTGTATGTCAGTGCGGATGCTCTTTCGGTAATCCGGTCTACATCGAACTGCTTGATAGATAACGATACGACTTTGATGCATGCGTAGAGGCGCTGTTGAAGTGGAGTGACTTCATCTTCCGTTACTCGCCAGATACCATCGGTGAGGAACTGCAGCCAACTGTTGATTCGCGACTTGTTCATGGACTGAATTTAAGGGAGAGAATAAAAGAATAACAGCCGGCCTATAAGCCGGGTTCTGTCTCCCTGCAAGCAGGGGAGCCTGTCATTTATCTACACCGCCTGTTGCCAGACGGTTCTAGCGGTCCACCCTCCGACGTGGGGCGAGCAACCCTCGTTAGTGCCGGTTTACATGACCTTACAACTCCTAAGATGCACAGCCCGCATATCGCTATACGGCTGGTAGGCTCTTACCCTACCTTCTCACCCTTACCTCCCGGAGGAGGCGGTTCTTTTCTTCTGCATGGCTCTACCCTCGCGGATAGCTTTCTGTTAGGAAGTAGGATGCTCTGTGTTGCCCGGACTTTCCTCTTGTACCGAAGTACCAGCGACAAGCCGGCCGACTGTTATTCTGAATGCAAAGGTACGTATTTTTGCCGAAACTGCCGAGGCTTTGTCAGAAATATCTTTGTCAGTACTGGGTATGAACGGATTAATGAATGTAAAATTGGCAGAAAACCCCGTTAACTGCGGTTAACCGCCTGACATCCTTTGTTAAAAGACGGAAAAAAGCTGACAGGGGCGATACAACTGTATGGATTTTGTTCTAATTTAGCAAATGAAAAGTTAAATCAAACGTGAAATTAACAAATTATTAAATATTAGATTATGAAAACAGTAACTAAATTTGCGATAGGAACCATGGCTATGGTTGCTGTCAGCGCTGGCGTAGCTGGTGTGACCGCTTATACTGTTGCACAGAAAGCAGAAAACAATGAGGCTTCTTTCTATAAAACATTCGATACTCCTGCACTGCGTACGGCAGCTCTGGATTCTTCGACGATGCAGCCGGTAGATTTGACCGGAGCGGCCGAAAGCTCTCTGAATTCGGTGGTACATATCATGGCTGTTCAGCGCAGTAAGGTACAGACGGTTCAGACTCCGGATATCTTCGACTTCTTCTTTGGTGGAAGAGGACAGCAGCGTCAGGTGCAGACTCCGGAACAGCGTGGATTCGGTTCGGGTGTCATCATTTCGAAAGATGGATACATTGTAACCAATAACCATGTAATCGACGGCGCCGATGAAATCAGTGTCAAATTGCATGACGGTCGTGAGATGAAAGGTCGTGTAATCGGTACAGACCCTACTACGGACTTGGCTCTGGTGAAGATTGAAGGTGATGATTTCCCGGCTATCGTGGTCGGTAACTCCGATGCCTTGAAGGTCGGCGAATGGGTACTCGCGGTAGGTAACCCGTTCAATCTGGGTTCTACAGTGACGGCCGGTGTGGTCAGCGCGAAGTCTCGTGGATTGCGGGCCAATCAGGTGGAATCGTTCATTCAGACCGATGCGGCCATCAACCAGGGTAACAGTGGTGGCGCCTTGGTGAATGTGCGTGGCGAACTGGTGGGTATTAACTCCATGCTGTATTCTCCGACCGGTGCTTATTCCGGTTATGGATTCGCTATCCCGACCAGCATCATGACTAAGGTCGTTTCAGACTTGAAGCAGTATGGTACTGTACAGCGTGCGTTGTTGGGCATTGCAGGTCGTGACATGATGGGTGATGAAGTCTATCCGGATGAAATCCGTAAGGAACAGAAGGATTTGGGAGTAACCGAAGGTGTTCAGGTGGTAGAAGTCACTGAAGGTGGTTCATCGGAAGGTATACTCCAGAAGAACGATGTCATCTTGAAGGTGAATGGCACGAAGGTGAAGACAATGACAGACCTGCAGGGACTGCTTGCTCAGCTTCGTCCGGGCGACAAGGTGAAAGTGACAGTATGGCGTGACAAGAAAGAAAAAGAATTTACCATTACGCTGAAGAACGCGCAGGGCAACACCAAGATTGTGAAGAAAGCAGATATGGAAATCTTGGGCGCAGCCTTCCGTGCAGTGCCGGATGAATTGAAGAGACAGCTGAACTTGGGTTACGGCGTTCAGGTAACGGGCGTCAGTGACGGAAGAATGGCAGACAGTGGCATCCGTAAGGGATTCATCATTCTGAAAGCAAACGGTAAGCAGTTGAGAACTGTAGAAGATCTGGAAGATGTGATGAAGGCCGCTTCGCAGTCACCGGATCAGGTATTGTTCATGACAGGTGTCTATCCGTCAGGAAAACGTGCCAATTATGCAGTCGATTTGTCTCAAGCAGAATAAGCCGAAAGGATTGATTCGATAGGTATTTTAAGGTGGAAAGAAAGGACGTGTTATGTAATGTTAAATTAACACGTCCTTTTTATCTATTTGGCTCGTTTCTTGTTGTAATAGTAATGAATTTTTCGAAAAATCTTCGTTTAAGAAGATGGAGAATTCAAGAAAAAATTGTAACTTTGCATTCAAATCGATTTTTAGGAATGAGACAGTTAAAGATTACCAAAAGTATCACTAACCGAGAGAGTGCTTCTCTGGATAAATATTTGCAGGAGATAGGTCGTGAGGACCTGATTACAGTCGAAGAAGAAGTAGAACTCGCTCAACGTATCCGTAAAGGTGACCGTGTAGCTTTGGAGAAACTTACGCGTGCCAATCTGCGTTTTGTGGTTTCTGTAGCTAAACAGTACCAGAATCAAGGATTGAGTCTTCCGGACTTGATTAACGAAGGAAACTTGGGATTGATCAAGGCTGCTGAAAAATTCGATGAGACCCGTGGTTTCAAGTTCATCAGTTATGCTGTATGGTGGATTCGCCAGTCTATTCTTCAGGCACTGGCAGAACAGTCTCGTATCGTACGTTTGCCGTTGAACCAGGTCGGTTCGTTGAATAAAATCAGCAAGGCTTTTTCGAAATTCGAACAGGAGAACGAACGTCGTCCTTCTCCGGAAGAATTGGCGGATGAACTGGAGATTCCGGTAGACAAGATTTCGGATACATTGAAGGTATCAGGCCGTCACATTTCAGTAGATGCTCCGTTTGTTGAAGGCGAAGATAACAGTCTTCTGGATGTCCTGGTCAATGACGATTCTCCTATGGCTGACCGCTCTTTGGTTAATGAATCACTTTCGAGAGAAATCGATAGAGCACTTTCTACGCTGACCGAAAGAGAGAAAGAGATTATTCAGATGTTTTTCGGTATTAACACGCAGGAAATGACGTTGGAAGAGATCGGCGACAAATTTGGGCTCACCCGTGAGCGTGTCCGTCAGATCAAGGAAAAAGCTATCAGAAGATTGAGACAGAATTCTCGTAGTAAGTTGCTCAAGTCTTATTTGGGATAAGATAAGGGTTGATTTCTAAAAAAGACAGTAAGGTGTATTCCGTTCGGAGTACACCTTATTTATTTGATACACTTCGGTAGATGGGGATTGGGAAGAAAAGCAGGTGAGCTCCCCGGGGAAATCAGTGGGTCATGCTGTTCGTCGAGATGGATGTACCTGCTTGCATTTGTCGGATTTTGTGTTAATAAATGTCCACAGCCTCGGTTATTTAACTTTAATTGCTTATTTTTGTCCGCAATAAATTAGAGACTTATGCGATATACAAGATTTTTATGCTTCTTTTTACTGTCTATATTGGCAGTTTCTGCATTCTGTAAGGAACCGAAAGACAAAAATACATACGGTGTTTATTTGGCAGGTGTATCTGCATCCTTTACAGATTCACTCGTTTATTTTACTGATATTCAGTTGGTAGACAGCGCGGCTTTGGATTCAAAGGGCTTGTTGATCGGACGTTCTCTCTACAGTATGCAGTTGAAGGATTATCTGGAACAGCATCAGGATGGCAAGAACCGTACTTGCTTCATGTTCTTTAATACAAAGAAAAGAAAGCTGGAAAAGGAAATTAGTAAGTTGAAGCAGAAATATCAGAAGGGGAATACTTTGGTTCTGAAAGATCTGGGAGATTCCTTTCGTTTTGAAAAGGCTGTTGTGGAATAATGTGGTGAAGCTATGAAACGTATTCTTTTTTTATTGTTTTCTGTTTGCCTTTTTGTATCCTGCTCCAATGAAATTCCTGCCGACGTACAGGAGGAGAGACAAGGGCGTACCCTCATGGCTTATCTGGTTTCCAATAATCAGAGTAGTGATTTGGATTCGTATCTGAAGTATAACGTGGTCAGCATGTATTATAGCCTGATTCATTCGGAGAAACCTTGCGCCTTAACGGTGTATTACCGTCCGAAACCGTTGGATACCGACATGCCTTATCCTTGCATCTTAAGCTTTGAGTCGGATGGTAAGGGACAGGTGAACAATGTAGCGGAGGTCGATGTCGAAAATATTGAAAGTCTGATCGCTGATCCTTGGCAGTGGGGATCTTTCCCTACCTCCAGAGTTCAGGAAGCTTTCAGCGAAATCTTTAAGGTTGCCTATGTGAAAAAGCAGTATGAATCTGCAAGTCATGTGGCTACGGACCCGGTTGTAATGCGGCAGGTCATAGCCGATATGCAGGCGATATTCCCTTCGAATACGTATGGTATGATTTATGGTTCCCATGGTACAGGATGGATGAAGGGGGCCAAGACCGTAGCCCGTTCATTTGGCGATGATGGTGGGTATAGCATTGACGTTCCCGAGTTGGCTGCTGTATTGGAAAACAGCTTTTCTGCCGGGAAACTGGATTTTGTCTTGTTCGATGCCTGTATGATGGGAACAGCTGAGGTGGCCTATGAGTTGCGTAATGCGACCCGTTATTGCATCGCTTCAGTCATGGAAACACCGGCTGAAGGATTCCCTTATAAATACCTGATGAAGAATCTATATGCCGATAGTCCCAATTATCAGGAACTTTGTACCACATTTGCCGATTACTTCAAGAACGAGTGGGGAACTTGTGCAGTGGTTGACTGTTCAAAGATGGAGGGCTTGGCTACGGCGGTATCGGCGCAGTTACAGGAACATGCAGATCGGTTGCAGGACTTTGATGTTCATTCAGTACAGCAGTATGGTGAGAATTCGTATCGTAATTTTTCGTTCGATGTCGGCGATTTTGTCCGTCAGTTGAACGGAGGTGTCATACCTGCTTCTTTCCAGCAGGCATTGGATGAAGCTGTCATTGCCAAATCTTGTGTAGAACGGACATTCATTACCATAAGACCTGATGCGGAACGTTTCTGCGGTATCGGCATGTATCTCCCTGGAATGGTCAGCAATGTCTCTTCTTCGTGGGAAAGTTACTATGCTTCGGCTATCTCTTGGAATGATGCTGTCGGATGGAATACGTGGAAATAAATGAAGATTGTGAAATGATATGGAAAGAGGGCTTTCGAACGGTAGTGTGTTTGAAAGCCTTTTTTATCGGTATCTATCCAAACGACTGAACAGTCTCTTAAACGATTTGTTATTATTTAAGAAAAGACTATGTGGAATTTTATCAAAGAACTGAAACGGAAGGACCATCAGCGGTATCTGGGTGGTTTGGATATTCTGAAATACATCGGACCGGGGCTCCTGGTTACTGTCGGATTTATTGACCCGGGTAACTGGGCTTCCAATTTTGCGGCAGGCTCCGATTATGGTTATGCCTTGCTTTGGGTGATTACCCTTTCTACGGTCATGCTGATTGTCCTGCAGCATAATGTGGCCCATCTGGGGATTGTTACCGGACTCTGTCTGAGTGAAGCTGCTACCAAGTATGCTCCCAAATGGGTGTCTCGTCCTATTTTGGGCAGTGCGGTGTTGGCTTCCATTTCCACCTCGTTGGCGGAAATTCTGGGAGGTGCCATCGCTTTGGAGATGCTGTTTGATGTTCCCATCATCTGGGGGGCGTTGCTGACAGCCGTATTGGTAACCGTCATGCTTTTCACCAATTCGTACAAGCGGATTGAGCGGTTGATTATCGCTTTTGTATCCGTTATCGGCCTTTCTTTCTTGTATGAACTGTTTCTGATTGATGTGGATTGGCCCTTGGCGGCCCGTTCTTGGGTGGTTCCCAGCATTCCGGAAGGGAGTATGCTGATTATCATGAGTGTACTGGGGGCCGTAGTGATGCCGCATAATCTTTTTCTGCACTCAGAGGTGGTACAGAGTCGGGAGTATAACCGTGAGGATGAGGCCTCTATCCGGAAACTGTTGAAATATGAGTTTTACGATACCCTGCTTTCCATGGGAGTCGGATGGGCTATCAACAGTGCCATGATTCTGCTGGCAGCCGCTACTTTTTTCGTAAACAGGACACCCGTAGAAGAGTTGCAGCAGGCGAAATCGTTGTTGGACCCGTTGTTGGGTAGTCATGCCGGTATCGTATTTGCTTTGGCGTTGCTTATGGCGGGTATCTCGTCTACGGTGACCAGTGGCATGGCGGCAGGTTCTATCTTTGCCGGCATGTTCGGAGAGTCTTATCACATTAAGGACATCCACTCGAAGGTGGGAGTACTGCTGTCTTTAGGCATTGCCCTGCTGATTATCTTCTTTATAGACAATCCTTTCCAGGGGTTGATTGTTTCGCAGATGATGCTGAGTGTCCAGCTTCCTTTTACCGTTTTCCTGCAGGTCGGGCTCACTTCCTCCAAGCGGGTGATGGGGATTTATGCCAATTCCCGCTGGAGTACATTCGTCCTCTATTCGATAGCCGTTGTGGTTTCGGCGCTGAATATCCTGCTATTGTTCAGTTAGAGGATAGGTCTCTTTCATCTTTTTGATGTGATGCATCAGCATGGCAACCGCTGTCAGGAAGGCCAGCATATCTGAAACAGGCATGCTGGACCATACTCCGTTCACGCCAAAGAAGGGAGGCAGGAATGCCAGGCCCGGAAGCAGGAAGAGCAGTTGTCGGGACAGGGAGAGAAAGATGGAAACTGCGGCTTTCCCGATGGATTGGAAGAATTGGGTGATGACAATCTGAGCACCGATGACCGGGAAGCTGGCAACGCCAATCTGAAGGGCGATGCTTGCCCGATGGGTCAGCTCTTCGTTGTCTGTAAACATGCCGACGAACACCTGAGGGAACAATTCGCAGGCGATGAATCCAGCGGTTGTGATGATTGTACCGGCCATGATACCCAGTTTCAGGGTTCTTTTGACGCGTTCAAAATTTCTTGCTCCATAGTTGTAGCCGCTGATGGGCTGCATACCCATGGTGATTCCCATTACAATCATGACGAAAAGCATCTGGATACGGTTCAAGATGCCGAAAGCGCCGATGGATAAGTCGCCTCCGTAATGCAACAGACGGTTGTTGATGAAGATGACAATGCAGCAGGCGCAGACATTCATGACAAATGGAGACATGCCGATGCTGAAAATGTTCCGGATGATGGGAAGTCTCAGACGGAAACAGGATTTCCGGAAGCGGACAAAACTCTTCTGGCTGTAGAAATGCGAGAGCACCCAAATCATACCGACAAACTGGGAGGTGATGGTCGAGAGCGCAGCTCCACGGATACCCCATTCCAATACAAAGATACAGATAGGAGCCAGGATAACATTACAGCCCACGGTCAGTAACGATGAAAGCATGGCTTTCTTCGGATACCCCGTAGCTCGCATGATGTTGTTCAGACCAATCATGACAAACGAGATGGGGCTTCCTAACAGAATGACCTGCATGAAGTCGTAGGCGTAGGGAAGGGTAGAGTCGCTGGCTCCGAAGAAGCGTAGTATCTCTTCCAGAAAAAGGAGGGTGATTCCGCTGAAGACTACCGCATTGATGACACAGAGGACAGCCACATTACCCAGGATATACTCGGCACCGGTCTGGTCTTTCTGTCCCAACCGGATAGAGGACATGGTTGCGCCTCCTACTCCTACCAGGGTACAGAAGGCGATGTTCAGGTTCATCAGCGGGAAGGTGATGGCCAGTCCGGAGATGGCGAGTGCCCCTACACCGTGTCCGATGAAGATACTGTCGATGATGTTATACAGGGAAGTCAGTGTCATACCGATGATGGCCGGTATGGAATATTCCACCAGCAATTTGCCGATGGGAGCGGTTCCGAGGATGTGTGGGTTGTTTTTGTCCATTTTCATTTATTTTAAGTATCAAATTTAGGAAGATGCAAGGATATTTAAGACCTTTGCCGTGTTAAATCAAGCTAAATAAAAATGAATCAGACAAAGACAATTGCGGCACTTTTCGATTGCGACGGTGTGATTATCGATACAGAACCGCAGTATACGATTTTCTGGGACGGGGTAGGAAGAAAGTACCTGCCTGAATATGAGAACTTCGGGAAAATTATCAAGGGCCAGACTTTGGTACAGATATACGACCGCTATTTTTCCGGTATGGAAAAGGAACAGGCCGAAATCACGGACGCGTTGAACCGTTATGAAAACGAGATGTCATACGATTATATTCCCGGCGTGGCCGATTTCATGAAGGAATTGCGTTCGCAGGGAGTGAAGATAGCCATTGTGACCAGTTCCAATCAGCAGAAGATGCAGAACGTGTATGCGGCTCATCCGGAATTGAAAGGGCTGGTAGACCGCATCCTGACTTCGGAAGATTTTGCCCGTTCGAAACCTGCTCCCGACTGTTTCCTGCTGGGTGCAAAGGTATTCGATACGGTCATCGGGAACTGCGTGGTATTCGAGGATTCATTCCATGGACTGGAAGCCGGTAATGCGGCCGGTATGACGGTTGTTGGTCTGAGCACGACGAACCCGGCTGCCGCCATTCAGGATAAATGCAGGCTGGTGATTCCGGATTTTACAGAATTCAGTTATGCCCGGATGATGGAGCTTCTGGCCGGGAACTGATTTGTAGAGAGGCGTTTTCTACAGGTTCTGGTTGTGTCAGAGATTTCAGAAAATTTGTATAACTCATTAAAAACTCCTAATTTTGCCCCGTTTTTAAATTAAGGTAATTATGGCTGGATATCTTTCAGGTGATACACGTAAAGTGACGACTCACCGTTTGATTGAAATGAAAGAAAGAGGAGAGAAGATTTCGATGCTCACCTCGTATGATTTTACAATGGCACAGATTGTGGATGGAGCAGGCGTTGACGTCATCCTGGTCGGCGACTCCGCTTCGAATGTAATGGCGGGTAATGTCACGACGTTGCCTATTACAGTCGATCAGATGATTTACCACGGTAAATCAGTGATGCGTGGCGTGAAGCGTGCTTTGGTGGTAGTGGATATGCCTTTCGGTTCTTACCAGGCCGATCCGTACGACGGAGTCCGCAATGCTATCCGTATCATGAAGGAAACTCATGCAGACGCGTTGAAGCTGGAGGGTGGAGAAGAAGTGATTGAAACCATCCGCCACATCATCGGTGCAGGCATCCCGGTAATGGGACATCTGGGACTGATGCCGCAGTCTATCAATAAATATGGTACATACGGCGTACGTGCCAAAGAAGATGCGGAAGCCGAAAAGCTGATGAGCGATGCACGGCTGTTGCAGGAAGCAGGCTGTTTCGCCTTGGTTCTTGAAAAGATTCCGGCTGCGCTGGCTGCCCGGGTAGCTCAGGAGCTGACGATCCCGGTTATCGGTATCGGTGCAGGAGGGGCAGTCGACGGTCAGGTGCTGGTCGTTACCGATATGTTGGGCATGACCAAGGGATTCAGCCCACGTTTCCTCCGTCGGTATGCCGATTTGCACACCCTCATGACGGATGCCATCGGAAACTACGTTTCTGATGTGAAATCCTGTGATTTCCCGAACGAGTCCGAGCAGTATTGATTCCGCTTATGGCAATGGATATACTGCATTCTTCGGGAGGCAGAAGTAACTTGTGGAACCGGAATTTCAGCTTTTTGGTGATAGCCAACCTGCTGTTGCATGCAGCTGTGTACATGCTGTTTCCGGTTTTTCATCATTGGATGGTAAGACAGTGGCACTGTTCCGACCTGTATGCCGGAGGGGTGACCGCTGTTTTCGGTATATCACTCTTCCTTCCGGGGCTTTTCAACAATTATCTGGTAGATACATACAAGCGGCAGTCTGTCTGTATACGCAGCATCCTGTTGTTGGCACTCATCAGCCTGGCCTATCCGTATGTAGAACATTTCCAGACATTATGGTTGCTATGGATGATTCAGGGGGCAGCCTTTGCCGTCGTGCTGATGGCTACGGGAAGTACGTTGGTCATTGATGTGACTCCCAGCCAGAAGCGGAATCAGGCGAATGTCTGCTTCACGTGGGCAGGCATATTCGGTATGATAGCCGGTCTGATGGGCGGATATCACGCAGAGACTCTGCTGACCTTCCCGCAGCTGACCTATTGTTCGGCATTCCTGTCGGTAGGTGCTATCCTGTTGATTTCCATGGTTACAGTGACTTTCCGGGCTCCTTTGGAACTTCCGCTTCTGTCATTCGACCGTTTCATCCTGTTCCGTTCACTGGGACCGGGATTGAATATGATGGCCGTACCTTTTGTTCTGGGAATGATTCTCAGTACAATCTATGATTCTTTTTTCTATCTTTGCATAGGTGGCGGTTTTATCTGTTTCCTGTTCCTGAAGGCTGCTACGGTTACACGTGCCGACGGACGTCTGTTGGTGACTATCGGACAGCTCCTGACAGGGGCGGGGTTATTGGTTCTCTATTATTCGGATGCAGGCATTCATTTATGGGGAGCCGGATTCCTGATAGGACTGGGGGCTGCAGCTTCTATTTCGCAATTCCTTTTTGTGATGATACAGCTTCCTCTGCATTGTGAACGTGGAACAGGCTATCATACCTATCAGCTGTTGTGGGAGCTGGGTATCCTGTTGGGAGTCATGTCCGGTAAATGGACGGCGGCTACTCCATCCGGTAATCCCTTCATTGTTGCCCTGGTGGTATGTCTGGTCGGACTGATAGCTTATCAGTTGGCAGTGCACCGTTATTATCGGAAGCAGATGGAGCGAAGAAAGATTTGATTTTATTTTTAACAGTTAAAAGAATATGGCAGACGACAAGAAGATTATTTTCTCAATGGTGGGAGTAAGCAAATCCTTCCAGAACAACAGACAGGTATTGAAAGACATCTACCTATCCTTTTTCTATGGTGCCAAGATCGGTATCATCGGTTTGAACGGTTCCGGTAAATCTACGTTGATGAAGATTATCGCCGGTATCGACAAGAGTTATCAGGGAGAAGTGGTCTTCTCACCGGGATATTCGGTGGGTTACCTGGCTCAGGAGCCGGTACTTGACAATACCAAGACCGTAAAGGAAGTGGTGATGGAAGGTGTACAGCAAGTGGTAGATACCTTGGCTGAATACGAGGAAATCAACAATAAGTTCGGGTTGCCGGAATATTATGAAGACCCGGAGAAGATGGACGCGCTGTTTGCCCGTCAGGCGGAACTGCAGGATATCATCGATGCAACCGATGCCTGGAACCTGGATAGCAAGCTGGAACGTGCCATGGATGCCCTCCGTTGTCCGCCAGAAGACCAGTTGGTAGAGAATCTGTCGGGAGGTGAACGTCGCCGGGTTGCCTTGTGCCGCCTGTTGCTGCAGAAACCGGATATCCTTCTGCTGGACGAGCCGACCAACCACTTGGATGCGGAAAGTATCGACTGGCTGGAACAGCACCTGCAGCAGTATGAAGGAACGGTGATTGCCGTTACACACGACCGTTACTTCCTGGATCATGTAGCCGGATGGATTCTGGAGCTCGACCGTGGTGAAGGGATTCCTTGGAAGGGTAACTACTCCAGCTGGTTGGAACAGAAGACCAAGCGTATGGAGATGGAGGAAAAGACAGCCAGCAAGCGTAGAAAGACGCTGGAACGTGAGTTGGAATGGGTACGCATGGCTCCGAAGGCCCGTCAGGCCAAGGGTAAGGCCCGTTTGAATTCGTACGACAAGCTCTTGAACGAGGATGTGAAGGAGAAGGAAGAAAAGCTGGAGATCTTTATCCCGAATGGTCCGCGTCTGGGCAACAAGGTTATCGAAGCGAAGCATGTGGCCAAAGCATACGGCGACAAGTTGCTGTTCGACGATTTGAACTTCATGCTTCCACCGAACGGAATCGTAGGTGTCATCGGTCCGAACGGTGCCGGAAAGACAACGCTGTTCCGCTTGATTATGGGGCTTGAAAAGGCTGATAAAGGGGAATTTGAAGTGGGCGAAACCGTAAAGGTGGCCTACGTAGACCAGCAGCATCGTGACATTGATCCGAACAAGACGGTTTATCAGGTCATCAGCGGCGGTAACGATTTGATTCGAATGGGAAACCGTGATGTGAATGCCCGTGCATACCTGAGCCGTTTCAATTTTTCCGGTTCCGACCAGGAAAAGCTTTGTGGTATGCTTTCGGGTGGTGAGCGTAACCGTCTGCACCTGGCGATGGCCTTGAAGGAAGAAGGTAACGTACTTTTGCTGGACGAGCCGACCAACGATATCGATGTGAATACCCTGCGTGCTTTGGAGGAAGGTCTGGAGGATTTCGCCGGATGTGCCGTAGTCATCAGTCACGACCGTTGGTTCCTCGACCGTATCTGTACACACATTCTGGCTTTCGAAGGTAACAGTGAAGTCTTCTATTTCGAAGGTTCTTATACCGAATACGAAGAAAACAAGATGAAACGTATGGGTAACGTAGAGCCGAAACGTGTCCGTTACCGGAAGTTGATGGAAGATTAATGATCGATATGAAAAAAACGAACTCGCGTGTTGATTGAAACATGAGTTCGTTTTCATGAAAACGTCCGTTCGTGTGACATCATACGAGCGGACGTTTTTTATTATATCAGAGAATTTGGGTTCCTGTTGCCTGAAGATACAGGAAATCTCATTGAACCAGCATGTTCTCTACTTCTTCCAAAGAACCGTCTGTCTTTTCGGGGGTGATGTGCAGCAGACGTGCCAGTAATGAGTAGATGGATACATTCCGGAATTTAGGCGCTTCGTAACCTTTCTTGAAGTCCGGTCCCCAGGCACGGAACATTACCTGCATGTCGTCGTAGGTCGGATCGAATCCGTGTGCTCCCGGAAGCGTCTGTTGTCCTTCTTCCACCAGCCAGCCTAAATCCGGCAGTACGATGATGTCACCTACCCGTGGGTTGCTTCCATAGTTCAGGTAAGCCGGAATCTCCTCTTTTTTCCACACACGTACATGGTTCAGGTTTTGCAGAGCTTGATAGACAGAGTCGCGGTATTCTGGTTTTGTGTAAATCTGTGCCGGCAGGTTACCGTCAATCATCCGGTACCATTGCTCTTTCAGCAGGTGTCTGATGGGTACGAAGCGGTCGGCACTGACCGTAGCCATTCCGTGGTCGGAGGTAACAATCAGGTTGATGTCTTTTCCGAAAGGCAGGCTTTGAAGTCCTTCCCACAGGTATTTCATGAGTGCGTCCAGTTCCGAGATGCAACGGCGGGTCTCCTTGCTGTGCGGACTGTAACTGTGTCCGTACGTATCGGAGTCTTCCAGGTACAGCATGATGAGCTGAGGGCGTTCCGTTTCCGGCAGTTTCAGCATTCTCAATGCTTCGGCTACCCGTTCTGTCTGTGTAAGGCGGAGAGTCTGGTCGTATACGTGGTAGTAAGTGGGGTGCTGTCCCTTGACGGCAATGTCTGAACCTACCCAATAGATGTTTCCTGTCTTGACTCCCTGTTTCTGTGCGGTAATCCAGATGGGTTCTCCGCCGTAATAGGAGGCGTCGTTCCGGGTTTTGGCGTCACCCATCCGGTAGACCTCGTTGCGTTCCGGATTCCAAAAGGTATTGGCTACAATACCGTGGTGGTCGGGTACCAGCCCTGTGGCAAGTGTGTAGTGGTTCGGAAAGGTTTTGGTCGGGAAAGACGGAATCATGGTAGCTTTCACGCCTTCTCGGGCCATCTGGTCGAAGAATGGGGTGTCATACATCTGCGGATAGTCCCATCGGAATCCGTCTAACGAAACGATGACTGTGTAGTGTTTTCCGGCCCAGATGGAGAGGCCGATACACAGCATGATGCATAATGAGATGAATCTTTTCATAAGTCTTTTTTTAGGGTGATAAAAAGAAAGGTGTATTGCCCACAAGACAGGGCAATACACCTTTATGTAAGGATTAGTCTTTCATTAGAAAGTCAGTCTTACGCCCACCTGGCAGTGCCAACGTGAGCTGATGTCGCTCTTCTGGATTTCGGCCTTGTTGTAAGAGAACGATGCGATTTTGTTTCCATCGGCATCTGTAGAAAGTCCGTTCATAGTCAGCGGTGATAAGTTGTAAGCTGAGCTATAGCTTGCTCCCCATTTCTTGTTCAACATGTTGGCGAAGTTGATGATATCGAATGTGAATTCCAGTTTTCCGACTCCCTGTACGTTGTAGATAGTCTGTGCCAGGTGCAAATCGATTTCATGTTCCCAATTGCTCAGGTTAGAATTACGTTCTGCGTATTGTCCTCTGTGGTTCTTGGCATAGCTGTCGTTTTCAATCCACTGCTTGAAAGCTTGACGGCTTTCATCGGCGCTCATCGTTACATTGCCTTGTTTGTCAGTGATGTCTACGAAGTTCATCTGGCTCAGTTCCTCGTCAGTCGGGATGTACAACAGAGAGTTGCCGGAATATTTGTCACCGTTGTAGTCAGATTTTTCATTCATGGTCAAGCTGTAGCGGCTGCCTGAGAATCCGTTGTAGATGACAGAAACCGTTGTGCTGGTCCATCCGTTCCAGTATTTCGGACTGGTGTAAGAAGCCTGTACCATTACACGGTGAGGAATATCGAATTTAGAGAAACCAAGTTCGTTTCCGGAGTTGGTGTCTACCGAGTAGTTGTACTTCCAGTTAGAGTAAGCTACAGAGCTTGTACCGTCGTTTACAGATTTTGCATGTCCGTAGGTATACGATGCCGACAGGTCCAGACCGAAGTTGAAATGTTTCTCCAGCAAAGCAGACAATGCGTATGTATATCCTTTGTTGGTGTTCTTCAGGTTGATGATGCTGTAGTAGTTACCAGAGTTGAACTGGTAGTAAGGAGCTGCAGAAGCTTCGTTGCCGGCTACTGCATATACTTTGTTGCCGCTTTGAGTCAGGGCCAGGTTCTCGAAGAATACGTTGTTCATGGTTTTTGAATAGATACCTTCGAGGGTCATTTTCACATCGCCCGGCAGTCTCTGT
Organism: Phocaeicola barnesiae DSM 18169 = JCM 13652; assembly: GCF_000374585.1. Taxonomy (GTDB): domain Bacteria; phylum Bacteroidota; class Bacteroidia; order Bacteroidales; family Bacteroidaceae; genus Phocaeicola; species Phocaeicola barnesiae. The sequence goes on along the minus strand of NZ_KB894654.1, from coordinate 83,543 downwards.
TCCAATGCCAGATTAGCACGGAATACCTGCGGGTATTTGAAGTTCTTGTCTACGGTTACGATATCAGGTTTTGCTGAGGCACCGCTCTGTGAAGTGGCAGCTCCTAACGGATTGTCTGCATATTCTCCTAATTTCGGTGCATCGTAGGTATAGTTACCGTCTTTGTCTTCAGGAGTGATTGTGGTACCCTTGCTTTCCATACCTGTGTTGTTGAAAGCGTTGGACAACCATACGAACGGTACACGTCCGGTAAAGATACCGATACCGCCGCGGAGCAGGGTGTTGTGTGAATCGTCTGTATACCAGCGGAAACCTACACGCGGTGAGAACAGGACTTTGGCACTCGGGTTCTGACCGACGCGTGCGTTCAGGTTCTGTGCTTCAGCAAATTCGTTGAAGGCATCGTTTGTAGTCGGGTCGTTGAAGATGACCGGAATATCGATACGCAATCCGTAGGTCAGGTTGAAGTTGTTGCTGATATCCCACTTGTCCTGTGCATAGAATCCGAACTGACCGGATTTCATGGTCGGAGCCCATTTGGTGTTACCACCTGTAAGAGCCGGGTCTGTATACTTATAGCTGTACTGGTAAGGTCTGTCAGCAATGAAATCCTCCAATGAATTGTAGTACCATGAGCCGTTGGAAGCCTGGATGAAAAGATTGGTCATCTTGTAGATTTCATTGTGGGTACCGAAAGTCAGTGTATGGTTACCCAGATACCAGGAAAGGTTATCTTCGAATGTGTAGATATCCTGATCCAGGTAGTTGGCTCCGGAAGAATATTCTGTACCGATGTTGGCGGTGATGTTTGTACCGTCCGGTGCCGGAATGTTTTTAATCTGAACAGTCGGACCTTGGTAAGCTACGTCACGATGGTCGCGGATATAGCTGGCAGAAGCACGGAATTCATTGTACAGGCTCTGCCCCAGGTGAGAAGTCAACTCGGCTACGATAGAGTTTGTCTTGTTGTTCATGCGGTAGCCGCTGTTTTCGAACATGTAGCTGGTTGAACCTACTCCGTAGTTGTCATCGTATGAGTTGTTGTGCTGGTAGCGTAAAGCCAGTTTATGGTTCTGGTTGATGTTCCAGTCGATACGTGCCAACAGGCCGAATGACTTGTTGTCGATGTTACGTTGTGAGTAACCTTCCTGGAAGCCTGTCATGTCATAGTAGGCATCTGCTATTTGTTTGGCCTGGTCGGAAGTGAGGTAAGAGGTTGTATATCCCGGATAGATACTTGACGGGTAAGATTCTTTCTTGGCTTCTGCGCTGACGAAGTAGAACAGTTTGTCCTTTACGATGGCACCGCCCAATGTACCTCCGAAGGTACGGGTGTACTGCTGGGTAAGCGGAGATTTTTCGTAATCGCGTACGGCACTGTATTTGCCATACATGTTCTGGTTGTTGAAGTAAGTGTAGGCAGAACCGTGAGTGGTGTTGGTACCTTGCTTGGTAATGGCGTTGATACCACCTCCGGTAAATCCGCTCTGGCGAACGTCGTAAGGAGCTACGACTACCTGGATTTCCTGGATAGCGTCCATGGAAATCGGGTTGGCACCTGTCTGGCCGCCGTTTGTTCCGGATGCTGACAATCCGAATACGTCGTTACTTACGGTACCGTCAATCTGGAAACTGTTGTAACGGTTGTTTGAACCGGCGAATGTGATACCTCCGTTCTTTGAAGTCATGGCCATCGGCATGTTCTTCACGATGTCATACACGTTACGGTCGACGGTCGGAGTGTTTTCGATTTTCTGTGTAGAGAAGTTGTGGGCTGCTCCGGCGTTGGCTTTGGCATCGGCCACTACCACTACTTCGTCCAGCAGTTCTGAACTCGGGTGCAGGTCAGCGTTCAGGCTGAGGGTATTACCCAGTTCCAGATAGAGGTCTGTGTAGGCAGTTTTCTGATAACCCACATAAGAGATTTCAATTTTGTACGGTCCTCCAGTACGCATACCTTGGATGGTGTAGCGTCCGTCTACGTTGGTTACGGCACCATAAAGGGTACCGGAAGGTTCATGTACGGCTACCACAGTAGCTCCGATTACTGGTTCTTTGTTTTCATCGATAACTTTTCCACTGAGTGCGGAAGTTGTTACCTGTGCATTGACACATACTGCGATGGCAGGGGTCAGTGCCGCCAACCAGAATTTTGATTGATTTGACATAACTGTTAGTTTATAGAAAAAAGATATATTGTTTTGTCGACTGATAAGTCAGTGCTTATTCAAGTCTTAGTTGTTTTTGTCGTTTTTTCCGCTGCAAATTTACATATTTTCCTATTGATTCAGAGGTTTTGACTTGTTTTTAACAAACGATGAACTTTATATTTTACAGAAAAAATGGGATTTAGTGCGTTGGTAATGGGGTGTTTACATTTATTTTTAACAAGTTAGGCATTTTGGGTACGATGTTTCCGGTGTAATGGAAATGAAACATCGGCTGTACTTCCGTTCGGATAGGTACCTGCTTTTCTGTAAAGATTTAAGAATGGTTGCCAAATATTTGTTAAATTTTTCTTTCTGCGGCGAATTTCCATAAGAATGTTATAAAATATCTCATTGGAAATGTTATTTTTGTATACATTTTCGTTTTTTATTCATTAAACAAGCTAAAATAGACTTATGAAAAAACATCTGAAACATTTCCTTTTGTTTGCAGTACTTTTTACATGTAGTATTGCAACGGCTGTAGCTCAGGCTACATTGAAAGGTAAGGTCGTAGATGCGGAAACTGATGAGCCGCTGATTGGCGCAACGGTTTCGGTCAAAGGACAAACGGTAGGTGCTGTCACCGACATGGACGGTTTATTTACGTTGAAAATTACCACTTCGGGCGCAACCGTCGAATTCAAATACCTGGGATATAAGGACGAGACGATGAAGGTTACCCAGAAAGGTAATGTCGATTTAGGAACTGTCCGTCTGCACCCCGATGCTCATGTATTGGGCGATGTGGTCATCACTTCGCAGATTGCTGTGGCACGTAAGACTCCGGTAGCCGTTTCCAGCGTTGCAATGGATTTCATCGAAGAAAAATTGGGTACACAGGAATTTCCTGAAATCTTGAAATCTACTCCGGGTGTTCATGCCAATAAAGATGGTGGTGGTTATGGTGACTCCGAAATCTATATGCGTGGATTCGGCAATGAGAATATTGCTGTCATGGTGAATGGTGTCCCGATGAACGATATGGAATGGGGGGGTGTCTACTGGTCAAACTGGGCCGGACTGACCGATGTGACACGTACCATGCAGACGCAGCGTGGTCTGGGTGCTTCGAAGGTATCGGCTCCTTCTGTCGGTGGTACCATCAACATCATCACACAGAGTCTGGAAAGCAAGAAAGGTGGAACCGTATCTTATGCGTTGGGTAACGATGGCATGAACAAGATTCTGTTCAGTGTTTCTACCGGACTTACCAAATCGGGCTGGGCCATGACTTTGCTGGGTTCCAAGAATTGGGGTAACGGATACGCTCAGGGACTGGATTTCGAAGGTTACAATTATTTCTTGAATATTTCCAAGCGATTGAATGATGCCCATCAGTTGTCATTTACAGTGTTTGGCGCGCCGCAGACTCACTATCAGCGTAACGGTGCCCTGACTATCGCAGACTGGAAGATGACGGAAGAGGTATATGGTATCAAGAACTATAAGTACAATTCTACTTACGGTTTCGATAACGAAGGTCGCAGAAGAACCAGTGAATACAATTCTTACCACAAGCCTCAGATCAGTCTGAACCACCAGTGGCAGATTAATGAAAAGTCTTCTTTGAGTACAGTGGCATACGTTTCTATCGGTCGAGGTTACGGTTATTCCGGACAGGGTAACGAATACTATGGATATTCTTATCAGGATTGGAGAGGTGCCAACTACGGTACACTGCAGACTAAATTCCGTAAACCGGACGGTACTTTCGATTACGGAGCCATCCAGGATATCAATGCGGAAAGTGAATACGGTTCTATGTTGGCCATGAGTCTGTCGAAGAACTATCACAACTGGTACGGATTGTTGTCTACCTATACCACCAAGTTCGGTAAATACATCGATTTCTATGGCGGTGTGGATTTCCGTTATTATAAAGGTACACATACCAATGAAATTTCTGACTTGTATGGAGGACAGTATTTCATGGACTCTACCCGTGGAGATGTGCTGCCCGAAAACAACAGTGCGGCTGCCGACCCGATGTGGAAATACCAGAAATTAGGGGTAGGCGACGTTGTTTACCGTGATTATGACGGACATGTGTTGCAGGAAGGTGCCTTCTTCCAGACAGAGTTTAACAAAGACAAGTTGTCTGCGTTCGTGGCCGGTTCATTGTCGAACACTACTTACTGGCGTTACGACCGTCTGTTCTATGACAAGGCTCATGCAAAATCAGACAACATCAGTTTCATCGGCTTTACTGCCAAGGGTGGTGCGAACTATAACATTACCGACAATCACAATGTATTCTTCAATTTAGGTTATATCAGCCGTGCGCCGAAATTCTCTTACGGTGCTTTCATGCAGGCCAATGCCAGTCATGCCATCAATAAGGATGCCAAGAACGAGAAAGTGCTTTCGTTCGAATTGGGTTATGGTTTCCGCAACAGCTGGCTGACTGCCAACGTGAATGCCTACTGGACCAAGTGGCTGGATAAGGCGATGACCAAATCAGGTCAGCTCGACAACCAGGAACGTACCGAATATTATATGAACATGACCGGTGTAAACGCCTTGCACAAAGGTGTGGAACTGGATGTGAAGATTACTCCGCTGAAGTGGTTGGACATCAACGGTATGTTCTCAATCGGTGACTGGAAATGGGACAGCAACGCTACCGGTTACGCATACGATGACGCCGGAGTTCCTCTGACAGAAAACGGTACGCCTGCCAGCGGTATCGGTGCTGCCGACCATGTATCGGCTTCCATCAACCTGAAGGGCGTACGTGTGGGAGGTTCTGCACAGACAACCGCCGCACTGGGCGCTACATTCAAGATTGGCAAGTCTATCCGTGTAGGAGCAGACTGGACTTATTACGGACGTAACTATGCTTACTATTCATTCAGTGGTAGTGATTTGAAGCTGGGACAGGAAATCAGTATCGCCGATCCGTGGAAGGTTCCGGCAGCCAGCCAGATTGATATGAATGCTTCTTATCGTTTCAAGTTAGGTAAATTGGACGCTGTTCTTTCTGGTAACGTGAACAACCTGCTTGATTACCAGTATATTTCAAAGGCTTACAATCCTCGTTCAGGAACTGTTTCCGATGAAACCATCTATTGTTATTACGCTTTCGGACGTACTTATAGTGTGAGACTGAGAGTAAACTTCTAATCACTTGTTTAATAGCAAAGAATCTATGAAGAAAATATTATTTATATCAACTGCATTGCTGGCTACTTTGACAGCGTGCGAAGACTATAACGACCAGTTTAATATCGGCTCTCAGATTTCGGATGTGAAGAAGGGAGTTGCCATTAAATTGGAGGCTTCGGATTATGCGGCAGTGGCCAATAACGCGACCAATAAGGAAGTGGCCTTGTCGAAAGACCCGGAAAACGGGACATACGTAGCTGCTCTTGAGGCCATCGGTAAAAACCGGTATTTCGCCAGCAAGACGGAAGCCGAATGGTTCCTGCCGGCTTTCATTACAGAAAAGTACCCGCAGGCCGATGCCGGTTCCCGTTTCTCTGTTTCCTATAACATGTATCGCGAACCGTCTACTTATCTGTCCGACTTCAAGAACCTGAAGGAATATACGTTGGTGAATGCCGATTACCGGAATGTGTGGGGTGAAACGGCTACAGCTACTTACCTTTCTCCGTCAACTCTGAAGAAATTGCCTGAAGTGTTGGCCGCTAAAATCGACAAGCCTGCCGAAGGCGATATGGTGGCAGTCAACTATGCTTATTCGGAATTTGAGCCGAGTGCAGGCGGCGGTTCCGTTATCCCGATGGTCTACCAGCAGGTTACTTCCTTCGATGGAGAGGCCGGTAATTATGTGATTGCTGCCAAGGCCGATGACGGCAACTATTATCCGTTCGGTAAACTGGATAAGGAAAGCAACAATTATGGCTATATGAATCCGGCTCCGATTACGGTAGGTGAAAACGGAGTGATTGCCAACGCCGACGGAGCGGAACAGGTGGTGACACTGGGCAAGACCGAAAAGGGCTTTACTTTGTTGAACGGTTGGTCCAAGTATATCTACATGAGTGGTACCTACAATAGCTTCAATGTAAGCGAGACAGTGCCGACAGAAGGTGCGGAATGGGTGCTGAACAGCAACGGTGACGGTACATTCGCCTTGAAGAATGTAGAGAAGGACAAGACAGTGAAGCTGACTTATATCAATGACAAATACAGTTACGGATGTTATCCGGAATCCAGCTATGCTTATTTTTCTGATCCGATGACTACTGAAACCGGTAAGTTCTCCATCAAGGATGTAACGCTGCCGGAGGGTTCTACCTATGTATGGAAAATCGATTCATACGGTTATTATAAAGGTTCGGCATACGTAGGTGGTAAGAATCTGGCTTCTGAAAGTTATGTGGTTTCTTCTGAAATTGACCTGTCGGAAGCTACGGCTCCGGTATTGTCTTTCAACCTGGCACTGAATTTCCTGAGCGGTAACAGGGCTACGGATTTCTTCCAGGTGAAGGTTGCTTCGGACTACACGGGTGATGTGGCTGCCGCTACATGGACCGATGTCGCTTACGATGCTTCGGGCATCGGAAGTTCATGGGACTTCACCGACCAGCGTATCGATTTGAGTGCGTTCAAGGGCAAGAAGATTGTGGTTGCCTTTGTTTACAAGAGTACGGATGCCTGTGCACCTACTGTTGAACTCAAGAGTACCCTGGTACAGGAAAAGGATGCGAAATATTGGGATGTATGTCTGTTCAAGGAAGTCGCTGAAAACGAAGTGGAAGCTGCCCTGTTGAGAATGAGCCGTGCATCAGGCGCTTATGCCAACTCTTCTGCTCTTTATGTCTACACCGATGGTGCTTGGGTGGAATATTCGAAGGAAGATGTCAATGTATTGGTTGCCGATCCGAAGTTCTATGCGGAACTGGGTACAGAATATGTTTCCAAACCGTCTGTTATCTTCCCGGTTTATCTGACTCAGAAATTCCCGTATGCGGCGAAAGGTGATCAGGTAGCTGTGGTCTACAAGAATGCGGCAGATGCCGACCCGATTGTAGAGGAATATACATTCAACGGTACTTGGGCTGTCTCTACCAATTACTCTACCCGTACGACAATCTTTGAAAAGGCTGCCGACGGAAGTTATACCGCACAGGCCGGTGTTTATCTGGACGAGGCACTGACTGGTGGCAGTGACGGTGGATTTACGGTACAGGATGTAGCGTTGACAGGTGTCAGCTATGTATGGAAGAGCGATGCCAGCTACGGTTGGAAGGCTTCTGCCTTTATGAACAATACCAACTATGAAACAGAAAGCTGGTTGCTGACTCCGGCCATCGACTTATCGGAAGCCATGGCTCCGCAGCTGTCGTTCGAGGAAGCCCATAGATACCTGAACGGCAATCCGATTTCTGAATACATGATGGTGAAGGTTTCTACCGATTATGTCGACAATGTGGAAACGGCTACCTGGGAAACCCTGGAAGTGGACGAAACCCAGTGGTCTGACGGTCAGAGTTGGGATTTCTACAAGGTCGGTCCTTATAGCCTGAGCAGTTATGTAGGTCAGGTAGTACGCCTTGCGTTCATCTACAAGAGCTCTAGCAGTGCGGCTCCTACCTGGGAAATCAAGAATGTCTTGGTCAACGAGGCTGAATAATTTGAAATAGTGTCATCCGCTGGCTCTTCTTTCGTGCGATGGAAGAAGAACCGGCGGATTTTTTTAATTCTATAGCGTTACGAATCAGTGATGAAGAACTATTTACTGGTACTTGGACTGGCATTGGGCCTGTTCAATGTGAGTTGTGAAGAGCAGAATACGCTCCCTAACGGTTATGTGGAAACTACGCAGGACGGTGCATATACTTCTGTCCTGAAGGGATATGAGAATCCTGCATTGGGATTTACTACTTGCCAGCCGGAGGGTTTCAATGCTTCTTTTTATATACAGGACAAATCTTTTTGTGGCTCGGCCTATTCGTTTGTAAGCGTTTCGGCCCATCGGTTGGACGACATGGCCGAAGTGCCTGCAAATGCGGATTGGCAGCCGTCGGCTGCTGTCGTACCGGATGGGGCCTATTGGGTACGTTACCGGGATACGCAGGTGTATCGTTTCCTGAAGATGCGGGTGATGCAGATTGACGGGAATGCGGTGACGCTGGAATACGTCATTGCCACGGAAACAGTGGCTATTCCGAACGAGAATGTAAATGCCAATGCCGGTTATGAGAATGTTTCGGTAACCGGGTATGAGATGCCTCGTCTGGATGACCGCTACGTGTATGCCGACCATTATGTGACGGTGAACGGAGTAGAACGGCTGAATTATGCGTTGGAATGGAATCCGGACATGCGCCATGCCAATTGGGTGGCTTTCTCGTTCGACAGTACCAGCTCGGCCGATGTCGTGAAACGTACCGATGCATGGGCGGTCGACCCGAAACTGCCTGAGGACATGTGGACGATGGAAGAAGACCACAAGAGCGACGGTTTCGATAAGGGTCACCTGTGTGCTTCCGAAGACCGTGTCTATAGCAAGGAGGCCAATGAACAGACATTCTATTACAGCAACATGTCTCCGCAGCTGAATGACTTCAACGGTGGATTCTGGGCTAAAATGGAAGCCCGTGTTCAGAGCTGGGGGCGTTCTACTGTTTCGGGTACTTTCGATAAGGTATATGTCGCCAAAGGTGGAACCATGAACGAGCTTCTGAAGAACTTCACCGGAACCAAGGTATCGGGTGGTACACCTACGACCGATGAAAATGGTTTCACGATTCATGGTCTGGCTTGTCCGAAGTATTATTTTATGGCCGTGCTGGCACAGAAAGGAGATTCTTTCCAGGCAATCGGCTTCCTGGTGGAACACAAGGAAGGACATCCCCGTAATCCTTCGGCCGACGAGTTGAAACAATGCGCGGTTTCTATCGACGAACTGGAAAAGAAAACGGGTATTGATTTCTTCTGTAACCTGCCGGACAATATCGAAGAAGCGGTCGAAGCGGCTTACGATGTAAATGCCTGGGCCTGGTAACCCCGCTCAGATATGAATCCCATAATCCTGCTTGATTTCATCCATCACGAACATGCTTTCCAGCGAGCCCAGGCTGTCGATGGTACCCAGTACGTTCAGAATGAATTCCTGGTAATGCTTCATGTTCCGTGCATGGATTTTCAGCAGGTAATCAGAACTTCCGGAGATATTGTAACACTCGGTTACCTCCGGAATTTTTTTGATGATTTCTGTAAATTCCGTGGCGATATCCCGGTTCAGCCGACGCAGTTTCACGCTGCAGAACACCACAAATCCCTGATTCAGTTTGTCGGCATCCAGCACTGCAATGTATTTCTTGATATATCCTTTATTCTCCAGCCGCTTCAGCCGTTCGAAGACGGGGGTGGAGGAGAGGTTTACTTGCGCGGCCAGTTCTTTGGTGGTCAGCCGGGCATTCTCTTGCAGGATACGCAGTATCTGCAGGTCGGTCTTGTCAAGTGTATCCATAGAATAATATTCTTTATCCGGACGCAGTCGGCCGGTGTTTCTGATTGATTTTTCTGTTTCCTGCTGCAAAAATAGCTATATTTTCTGTATTTTTCTCAGATATTGGTGAATAACTCTACGTATGCTACCTTTGCCGTCAGTAGAAACATTCATTGATAGACTTATGGACAGAAACAGCTTACATTTCGAGACTTTGCAGTTGCACGTGGGACAGGAACAGCCGGATTCGGCGACCGATGCCCGTGCCGTACCCATTTACCAGACCACTTCGTACGTTTTCCGCGATTCGGCCCATGCCGCTGCCCGCTTCAGTCTGGAAGAGGCTGGAAATATTTACGGTCGTCTGACGAACCCTACACAGGGAGTGTTCGAAGAGCGGATTGCTGCGTTGGAAGGGGGAGTGGCGGCCCTGGCGGTGGCTTCCGGTGCGGCTGCCATTACGTATGCCATCCAGAATATCACCCGTCAGGGAGACCACATCGTGGCGGCGAATACTATCTACGGAGGAACCTATAACCTGTTGGCTAATACCTTGCCGGTCTATGGAGTGACGACCTCGTTTGTCGACCCGAGCGATTTGAATAACTTCGAGCAGGCGATTCAGGAGCATACGAAGGCCATTTTCATCGAGACCTTCGGCAATCCGAATTGCAACCTGATTGATCTGGAGAAAGTAGCGGATATTGCCCACCGTCACCGCATTCCGCTGATTGTAGACAATACGTTCGGGACACCTTACCTCATTCGTCCCATGGAACACGGAGCGGATATTGTAGTACATTCCGCCACGAAGTTCATCGGCGGACACGGAACCTCTTTGGGAGGGATTATAGTCGATTCCGGAAAGTTCGATTGGGCTGCTTCCGGCAAGTTCCCGCAACTGACCGAACCGGACCCCAATTACCACGGTGTCCGTTTTGTCGAGGCGGCTGGTGCGGCAGCGTATGTGTTACGTATCCGGGCTGTCCTGTTGCGTGATACGGGAGCTTGTATCAGTCCCTTCAATGCTTTCCTGCTGCTTCAGGGGCTTGAAACGCTGTCGTTGCGTGTGGAACGTCATGTCGAAAATGCCTTGAAAGTGGTAGCGTTCCTGCAGTCTCATCCCAAGGTACAGCAGGTGAATCACCCTTCCTTGCCCGGTCATCCGGACCATGTGTTGTATCAGCGGTATTTCCCGAAAGGTGCGGGTTCTATCTTTACGTTCTCCCTGGCAGGTGGAAGGGAAGAGGCTTTCCGTTTCATCGACCGCCTGGAAATCTTCTCCCTGTTGGCCAATGTGGCCGATGCCAAGTCGCTGGTGATTCATCCGGCCAGCACTACCCATTCGCAGCTTACGGCACAGGAACTGGTCGAGCAGGGGATATCGGAAGGAACCGTGCGGTTGTCGGTCGGTATAGAGCATATTGATGATTTGTTGGCCGACTTGGAGCAGGCCTTGGCTGCGGTCTGAAAAAGAAAAGGTGTGTCAGGAGATTCCCGACACACCTTTTTCCGTGTTTCTTGCAGTAAAAAAGAATTAAGCTTCAGCCGGAGCTTCAGTTGCTTCTTCAGCCGGAGCAGCTTCAGCGTTAGCGGCAGCTTCTGCTTCTGCTTTTGCAGCAGCTTCAGCAGCTTTCTTTTCAGCTACTTTCTTAGCGATTTCTTCGTTTACTTTCTTTTCTGCTTCCAGACGTGCTTTAGCTTCAGCCTTCTTAGCTTCTTCTTCTTTAGCCTTCAAAGCAGCCAGACCTGACTGTTTGTTTTCTTTCCAAGCGTTGAATTTAGCTTCAGCCTGTGCTTCGTCAAATGCACCTTTTGCTACACCGCCCAGCAAGTGTTTCTTCATGTAAACACCTTCACGAGACAGGATGTTACGTACTGTGTCAGTAGGCTGTGCACCAGTCATAACCCAGTACAATGCACGGTCAAAATTCAAATCTACTGTGGCAGGATTGGTATTCGGATTGTAAGTACCAATTTTTTCAGTAAATCTACCATCACGTGGTGCTCTTGCATCTGCAATAACAATTGAATAGAACGCATAGCTTTTACGTCCGTTTCTCTGCAATCTGATTTTAGTTGCCATTTTAATGTTGATTTTTTAATGTGAATGATTTGAATTATGCTAATAACCCGTATTAGCGGGTGCAAAGGTAGTGCTTTTATTTGATTCTGCCAAACTCCGGTTGTCTTTTCTTTTATTTTCAAAGACTTTTCAGTACTTAGACCCCTTTCTTTATTTTCATGCTGGCTTTCACCAGGAAGACAATCAGGCAGATGTAGGCCACGAACGATACCACCTGGCTCATCGGATCGTTCAGCCATGAGTCGTTGATGACATTCACGTTGCAGTAACGCAGGATAGCGCTTACTACTCCCATCAGGGCACCGCCGGCAATGAATCCGGAAGCCAGCAGGGTTCCTTTCTCACCACGGGCCGAGTTGACAGCCTCGTCTTTGCTGCGGGTGGTGACGTACCAGTTGATGGCTCCTCCTACCAGCAGCGGCAGGTTCAATTCCAGCGGGATGAACATACCCAGGGCAAAAGCCAGGGCTGGCACCTTGCAGAAGGTCAGCACGAGAGCCAGCATGGCGCCGATACCGTACAGCAGCCACGGAGCGCCGACTCCGTTCATCAGCGGATCGATGACGGCTGCCATGGCATTGGCTTGCGGAGCTGCCAGTTGTCCGCTGGTAAATCCGTATGAATCATTCAGTATCATAATGACTCCGCCTACTGTGGCGGCAGATACCAGTGTACCCAGGAATTTCCAGCTTTCCTGTTTCTTGGGAGTGCTTCCCAGCCAGTAACCTATTTTCAGGTCGGTAATGAAACCGCCTGCCATCGAAAGTGCGGTACATACCACACCGCCCATAACCAAAGCCGCTACCATGCCGGTAGTCCCTTTCAAACCTACGGCCACCATAATGACGGATGCCAGAATCAAGGTCATCAGGGTCATACCCGATACGGGATTCGTTCCCACGATGGCAATGGCATTGGCTGCTACAGTGGTAAACAGGAACGAGATGACAGCTACCAGCAAGATGGCTACAACAGTATGCATTACATCTCCCTGCATTACATCGAAGTAGAAGAAGGCGAGAATCAGCAGCAGGGTAAAGATGGAACCGAAAGCGATGAATTTCATGGACAAATCCTTTTGGGTACGTTCGGTGGTCTCTGTCACTTTCTTGCCGCCCATTTCTTTACCGGCCAGGCTGACGGCGCTTTTGATGATGTCCCATGAACGGACAATACCGATGATACCCGCCATGGCGATACCTCCGATACCGATGCTCTTGGCGTATTCGCTGAAAATCTGTTCCGGAGTCATGTCCTTGACGGCCAAGGTGATGTCCGGGTTCCATGCATTCAGTACCTGGTCGCCCCAAATCAGGGAAAGTCCCGGCACGATAATCAGCCAGACGGCGATGGAACCCGCGCAGATGATGGCGGCATATTTCAGTCCCACGATGTAGCCCAGTCCCAGGACTGCGGCTCCCGTATTGATTTTGAAGACCAGCTTGAATTTGTCGGCCAGGGCTTCGCCCCATCCGCATACTCGGCTGGTAAAGTTTTCGTTCCACCATCCCAAGGTACCTACGATGAAGTCATACAGACCGCCGACGAGTCCGGCCAGCAGCAGTGGCTTGGCCTGGTCCCCGCCTTTCTCGCCCGATACGAGGACCTGAGTACTGGCGGTCGCTTCCGGGAAGGGGTATTCGCCGTGCTTTTCCTTGACGAAATATTTCCGGAATGGAATCAGGAAGAGGATGCCCAATACACCACCCAGCAGGGAGCTGATGAACATCTGCATGAAGTTGACGGTCATTTCCGGATATTTTTCCTGAAGAATGTAAAGGGCAGGCAGGGTAAAGATGGCTCCCGCTACAATCACGCCCGAGCAGGCACCGATGGACTGGATGATGACGTTTTCTCCCAAGGCGCCTTTCCGCTTGGTGGCGCTTGACACCCCTACGGCGATGATGGCGATCGGAATGGCGGCTTCGAATACTTGTCCTACTTTCAGTCCAAGAAAGGCTGCTGCTGCCGAAAAGATAATAGCCATGATGATACCCCACGAGACAGATCGGAAATTAACTTCGGGGTACTCCTTGTCCGGCGACATCAACGGCTCGTATTTCTCACCGGACTTCAACGGGCGGAACGCGTTTTCAGGGAGTCCCACCTGCTTTTCAAGTTCTTCTTTCATGTGTGTTTTTAATTATAAGTGTGAATGATTTGACTTTTTTCGTGTCCAAATGTACGAAAAATAGCTTGAACGGCGAAAGAACAGGCTTATTTTACGTCAGATTCACGCCAGAAGTATTGAAAACGGTTAAAAAACAACAATCTCCTTATGAACGGAAGTCGTTCTTAAGGAGATTGGTCCGATTCCTTTGCGGGAATCTTTATCAGGAAGTGATTTCAGTCAGTGGAATCCCATCCCATTTTATTATGAAGAAGATGTTGTGTCTATTCCACTCTGGCATTCGCCGGTTGCATGTCCCCTTCGATAATCAGGCGGGTGATTTCATCCTTGGCGTTGGTACGCAGGGTGACAGTCTTCCGGAAATGTCCCGGGAATTTGCCTGTTCCGTCGTAGGTCACGGTGATTTCACCGGTTTCGCCCGGTCTGATAGGTTCTTTCGGATATTTGGGAACGGTACATCCGCATGAAGCGATAGCCTGATGGATAACCAACGGTCCGTCTCCGGTATTGGTGAATTTGAATTTACAGGTTACTTTCGGATGGTCTTCATAAAATATACCGAAGTCATGGGTTGTCTTTTCAAAATAAATCTGTGCTGTTCCCTGTGCCCATACAAAGACGGTGCTTATTACCAGGAAGAGCAACGTGCTAATAATTTTTTTCATTATCGTTTTATTTTTAAATCGGTGCAAATATACGGATATTGTTTGTATTACCTTCTGTTTGATTAGGATTATTAACAGACCGGTGGCAGCCACACCGTTTCCTCGGAAACGGTCCGTTTACCCCCTGCTTACCTGCTTGACTCCTTTTACGGTCTTTATTTTCTTGATGAGCGCTTCCAGTTTCGTGTTGTCATCCACCATCACCGTCAGCATGCCCGAAAAGAGTCCGTCGTTCGAATCGATGCTGATGGAACGTAACAGGATATTCGTTTCCTTGTTGATGATGGAGGTGATGTTGGTGACGATACCGATGTCATCGTGGCCTACTACACGGAGCCGGATAGGATATTGTTTTCCTTGGCTCTTACCGGCCCAGCGTGCCCGGACGATACGGTAAGGGAAGCGTGCCCTCATTTCCTTGGCGTTCGGACAGTCGCAGCGGTGTATCTTGATACCTCCCGAGATGGTGACGAATCCGAAAACTTCATCGCCGTAAATTGGGTTGCAGCATTTGGCCAGGTTAAAATCAATGCCTTTCAGGTTCTGGTCAATGACCAACACGTCATCTTTGTAATAGTCTTTACCTTCGGTGGCTTGCTGGATATTGAATCCTTCTGCACTGCGGTAACTGATTTCTTCCCGCTGTTCGGTTTCTTTCCGTTGCATTTCTACATAGCGGTCAATGAGGATATTGATGTCCAGACTCTCATCGGAAATGCTCCGGTAAAAATCAGTTACGGTCTTATAGCCCAGTTTCTTGATGAGACGCATCAAAATGGCCTCATCGTATTCTATCTTGCGATTCTTGAATTTCCGTTCCAGTGTTTCGCGGGCAAACTGTGTCTGCTTGGCGGCCATTTCTTTCAGGGCCTGACGAATTTTGGTACGGGCTTTCGAGGTGGTCACGAAGTTCAGCCAGTCCTGTTTCGGAGTCTGGGTAGACGAAGTCATGATTTCCACCTGGTCGCCACTGACCAGCGGCTGACGTACCTGGGCGTTTTTACCGTTCACTTTCGCGCCGATGCAGTGGCAGCCGATGTTGGTGTGGATGGTAAAGGCGAAGTCCAGCACGGTGGCACCCTGCGGCAGCTTGTACAGGTCTCCTTTCGGAGTGAAGACAAACACTTCCTCCTTATATAAATCCAGCTTGAACTGGTCCATGGCCTCTATGTCGCTGTCGGCATTCTCCAGGGTCTCCCGGATAGAGTTCAGCCATTCGTCCAGTCCCGATTCCCCTTTCACGCCTTTGTAGCGCCAATGGGCGGCCAGACCCTTCTCGGCTATTTCGTCCATCCGTTCGGTACGTATCTGCACTTCCACCCATTTTCCTTCCGGTCCCATTACCGTAATGTGCAATGATTCATAGCCGTTGCTCTTAGGCACAGACAGCCAGTCGCGCAGACGTTTCGGATTCGGCAGATACATATCTGTTACAATGGAGTATACCTGCCAGCATTCCTGCTTTTCTTTATCTTCCGGAGAATCCAGAATGACACGGATGGCAAACAGATCGTATACTCCTTCGAACGGGCATCCTTGTTTCTTCATCTTCTGATAAATAGAATGGATGGATTTGGTCCGTCCTTTGATATGGAACTTCAGTCCGCTTTCTTCCAGTTTCCGTTTTACCGGTTCGATAAAGGCTTCGATATAGCGGTCTCGGGCAGCTTTGGTAGCGTTCAGCTTATCCTTGATGTGATAATAGATGTCATGCTGGGTGTATTTCAATGACAGGTCTTCCAGTTCCGATTTCAGTTTATAAAGTCCCAGTTTATGAGCCAAAGGAGCATACAGGTATGCTGCTTCATTGGCCACTTCCAGCCGGGCTTCATTGTTTTCACTGTCTTTTATCTGACGCATCAGGTTCACACGGTCGGCAATGATAATCAGTATAACCCGCATGTCTTCGGCGAATGAAAGTAGCAGATTCCGGAAGTTTTCCGATTCGATAGTCGGGCTTTTGGCATATAGATCGTTGATACGTACCAGCCCTCGAATGATACCTGCTACGTCACTACCGTATTCGCGTTCTACGGATTCCAAGGTACAGAGGCCGTATTTTACCGATTCATGGAGCATGATTCCTAAAATGGAGGCTCGGCGCATACCTATTTCTTCGGCAACAATCATGGCCGTCTGCATATCCTTGATGATGGGATTCATTCCAAATACGTTGCGCGGAATGCTTCCTCCCTGCATAACGTTTACCAGGTGGGCCTTCAGCTTCCGGCAGTCATCTTTTTGGAGCGTATCTTTGGATAATTGTAGTAGTCTTTTATATAACGTAATGAGCTGTTCGTGCTCTTGCGGAGTGAAAAATGTATTTCCTTCCATAAACATAAAAATTTTCTTTTGGGGTAAAGATACTTTTTTTATTGGTTTGTAGGGAAGAATTTCGTTATTTTTTATATTTTTGAGCATTAAATCTATACGGATGAAGTTTCTATAACCTAAAATATATAAATATGTTGACACACGAAGACAAAGAATTGTTGGCCAAGAAAGGCATTTCGGAAGAAAAAATTGCTGAACAATTGGCATGTTTTGAGAAAGGATTCCCCTTCCTGAAACTTTCTGCTGCAGCCTCTGTAGAAAACGGTGGCATTATGTTAGCTACAGAAGCCGATCAGCAGCGTTATCTGGCCGCTTGGGACGCTTATAAGGAAGGCAACAAGAAAATTGTAAAATTTGTACCGGCATCAGGGGCTGCCAGCCGTATGTTCAAGAATATGTTTGAATTTCTGGGGGCTGATTACAATGTACCGACTACTGATTTTGAAAAGAAGTTTTTCGATCACATCCACAATTTCGCTTTCTACAACGACCTGAATGCGGCCTGTATGGACAATACCGGCAAGAACATCGATGCGTTGATTGCCGAAAAGAACTACAAGGCAGTCGTAGCTAACCTGCTGGAAGCTGCCGGACTGAACTACGGTTCGCTGCCGAAAGGCTTGCTGAAGTTCCACCGTTATGCCGATGGGGTACGTACACCGTTGGAAGAACATCTGGTAGAAGGTGCGTTGTATGCTGCCGGTAAGTCGGGCGATGTTTTTGTACATTTCACTGTTTCTACCGAACACCGTGAATTGTTCCAGAAACTGGTAGACAGCAAAGCTGCCGAATACGCTGCCAAATACGGTGTCAATTACCACATCAGCTTCTCTGAACAGAAACCGAGTACCGATACGGTGGCTGCCGATATGGAAAACAAGCCGTTCCGCGACAAAGACGGCAAATTGTTGTTCCGTCCGGGTGGCCATGGAGCATTGATTGAGAACCTGAACGACCTGGATGCTGATGTTGTATTCATCAAGAACATTGATAATGTGGTTCCGGACCGCTTGAAGGCTGACACGGTTACCTATAAGAAGCTGTTGGCTGGTGTACTTGTAACTCTCCAGAAACAGGCTTTCGAATATTTGAAACTGTTGGATAGCGGCTCTTACCGTCATGATGAACTGGAGAATATTATCCGTTTCGTTCAGCAGCAGTTGCACTGTCGCCGTGCTGACCTGAAGGATTTGGAAGATGCCGACTTGGTTATTTATTTGCGTAAGAAACTGAATCGTCCGATGCGTGTCTGCGGTATGGTGAAGAATGTAGGCGAACCGGGTGGTGGTCCGTTCCTGGCATACAATCCGGATGGTACCGTTTCTTTGCAGATCCTGGAAAGTTCACAGATTGACATGAATGATGCAGAAAAGAAAGCGATGTTCGAGAAAGGTACACACTTCAATCCGGTGGATTTGGTTTGTGCCGTACGTAATTACAAAGGTGAAAAGTTCAATTTGTTGAATTATGTAGACAAGGCTACTGGTTTCATCTCTTATAAGTCAAAGAACGGTAAGGACTTGAAAGCATTGGAATTGCCTGGATTGTGGAACGGATCAATGAGCGACTGGAATACTGTTTTCGTTGAAGTTCCGTTGAGTACCTTCAATCCGGTGAAAACAGTAAATGACCTGTTGAGAGAACAGCATCAATAAAAGAGAAGTATCCCCCCTTTTGGGTTCGAGGGAGGAAGTGGAAAGTATCAAGAGCCGGATGAAAACTGTGGAATCCATAGAAAGGGTTGCTGTCAGTTTCGTCCGGCTCTGATTCTGTAAACAGATAATTGTCTATTTTTGAAAATAAGTATTACAATGTTGAAAAAAATTTTATTTCTGGCAGCGGCTTGTTTGTTTACATGGACTGGTTCTGCTGTCGAACACAAGGAATTGCCTGCTAAAGGAGATTGCAGTCTCCAGGTTTTCAAACAGGAAAGAGTGCGCTTTTGTCCGGATTCCATCGGGAATATCACTGCTCCTGATGCAGATGGGGTAATGCGTCTGGTAAACGGACGTATTTTGCTGAAGAAGATAAAACTTCCTGAATACCAGCGGAACATTAAAGTAATGCTGCATGTTCAGGTGGCTTCTAACGGTGACCGATGGGACAAGTCTGGTTCTGTTTTTGTCCTTCCCAAGAATTCTCCGATAAATATCATGAGCATTGCTGAAGGTAAGCGGGAGTTTCCTGCAATTGACGAAGCCCGTCTGGAAAACATGAAGGGGATTGTAGCTGGTCCGGATTATTTGCCTACTGTGGAGCTGATGCGTTTCATGACTCCTTTTGGTGTAGGTCATTTCAGTGCTCCTGATGATTCGTTGAGTAGCAAACGCCGCCCTGTTTATATTCCGAAGTGGGAGACTTCTGTCAATTGGGTACAGGATATCACTCCGCTTTATCCGATGTTGGAAGGTGAAGCTTATGTGGGTGTCTTTATTGATACCTGGACTAAGGAGGGATATTTGGCCGATGTACGGATTGAAGTGAAGGAGACTGAAGTGCCGTGCGAAGCGTTGCCAAAGCGTCAGGTTACTCCTTTGATGAATACTGTATATTATATAGGTCAGACTTACCCCGATATCTTTGCCCGAAAGCCGGTGGAGACTACATTTACCTTGCCGCGCGAAGCCAAAAATGTACAGTTGAAGTACATTGTGACCGGGCATGGTGGCCATAGTGGTGGCGATGAGTTTGTGGAACGTCAGAATATTGTGTCGGTAGATGGTAAGACCGTTCTCGATTTTATTCCTTGGCGTGACGATTGCGCTTCATTCCGTCGTTTTAATCCTGCTACTGGAGTATGGCTTATCAAGCGTGAGGCTGCTTATATAGGTGAGAACGGTTACGAAGTAAAGGAAGTGGAGGAACCGCTGGCTTCGTCCGATCTTTCCCGCTCCAACTGGTGTCCGGGTAGTGATGTCTTGCCGGAGACTGTTGAGTTAGGTACTTTGTCGGCTGGTGAACATACCTTTAAAGTAGATATTCCTGAAGCTGAGCCGGTTGACGGTGATAAATTGAACCACTGGTTGGTTTCTGCTTATCTGGTATGGGAATAACGGATGTCGGAAGATGATACGTTACATGTGTTGTGATTCGCCGATAGGAAAGCTGGTGGTCTGTGAAGAGTCAGACCGATTGGTGGCTATCCGATTGAACGAGATACCTATTGGAGCAGTACCGGAAGAAACATCGGTAGGGAAAGAGGCCTGTAGTCAATTAGTCGATTATTTTCGGGGGCAGCGGAAGGATTTCCAGCTTCCGTTGGCCTGGAAAGGTACTCCGTTCCGGCAGCGTGTCTGGCAGGTATTGCTGGATATCCCTTATGGAGAAACCCGGACTTATGCCCAAGTGGCGGAGGCTGTCGGCTCTCCTAAGGCGGTCCGTGCGGTAGGAGGGGCGTGCCACGACAATCCGTGGCTGATTGTGGTTCCCTGCCACCGTGTGGTGGGCAGTTCCGGTCAGTTGACGGGGTATGCCGCCGGATTGGATACGAAACGTTTCCTGCTGGAATACGAAGGCGGAAGGCTTGAATAAGGTCGTCTTCCTATAGAAATTGGACTGCTCAAAAAACGAACGGACGTTTGAAGTAAAACATGTGTATGTTTCATTTCAAACGTCCGTTCGTTTTGTTTCAAACGCCTAGGCGTTTTTATTCGTATTTATCGGATGTCCAGTCCCATGATGTAGTCGTTCATGTAGTATCCGTTGCCGATGTGGAAATCGTCCTCCCGTAATTTCTTCATTCCCATGTGTTCGTAGAATCCCAATGCCGGATTGTGGCGGTTTACCCGAAGTTCCATCATACAGGGTTCCGGATGCAGTTCCCGGATGGCCTTTACGGCCTGTTCAAAGAGTTGTCTGCCCAGACGGTATTTCTGGTAATATGGTAACACATAGATCTTCTGCAGCTCAAACAGGTCTTTGTCTAGCGGTTGGATGGATACGTATCCTGCCGCTTCACATTCTTCGTATGCGATATAATAGGTGTGGCCTTCTTCTTCCATTTGTTTACGTAGACTTTCTGGAGAATACATCCAGTCCATCATGAAATCAATCTGTTCTTGACTGAGGATATTCTTATACGTTTCCGGAAATACCTGCTTGGCGAGGTTGTTAATCAGCGGAATATCCGCTGTGGTGGCTTTTCTGATGTAAAACATAGTATCTGTTGATTTAGTTGATTTGTCGACGGACAAAGATAGGATTTTCCCGTTTATTTTCTCTGCTTCCGACTGATATTCTTGTTAAAATAAGTAAAATATAGTACTATGTATAACAAGGTATTCAAATAATACCTATATTTGTGTTATACAAGATTGAGAGACAATGAAAGTAGACAATGTAAAATCGCAGATGCGTAAAGGGATGCTGGAATACTGCATCCTGCTGTTGCTCCACCGTGAGCCTTCGTATGCTTCAGACATCATTCTGAAACTGAAGGAAGCCAAGCTGATAGTGGTCGAAGGAACACTCTATCCTTTGCTGACCCGGTTGAAGAACGATGAGCTGCTTTCCTACGAGTGGGTGGAGTCCACCCAGGGGCCTCCGCGGAAATATTATCGGCTTACTGCTCAGGGAGAGGATTTCCTGGCTGAACTGGAATCAGCTTGGGATGAACTTTCCGATACCGTGAATCATTTGAGATATAAACTATTAACCACTACACAATCATGAAAAAGACATTGACAATCAATTTGGGAGGTACCGTTTATCACATTGATGAGGATGCCTACATCTTATTGGACAACTACCTGAACAATCTCCGTTACCACTTCCGGAAGCACGAAGGGGCCGACGAGATTGTGCACGACATGGAAGACCGTATCGCCGAACTCTTCAACGAGTATCTGCACGAAGGTCATCAGGTAGTGACGATTCGGGAGGTAGAGGCAGTCATTGCCCGGATGGGAAAACCCGAGGACCTGAACGACGATCAGGAGGAAGGGGAGACCGCTTCGGAACGGACTGCCGATGCCGACCCGTCGGAAACTGCGACCCGCCGTTTGTTCCGCGACCCGGACGACCGCATCCTGGGAGGTGTGGCCAGCGGATGGGCGGCTTATCTGGGATGGGACCCTACATGGGTCCGTCTCGCCTTTATTCTGATTGGTCTGTTCTTCCACGGTTTCATCTTCATCTATCTGATTGCCTGGATCATCATGCCGTTGGCACGTACGGCTACAGAGAAGCTTCAGATGCGGGGGGAGCCGGTGAATGTGGACAGTATCGGAAAGGCGGTGACCGATGGTTTCGAACGGGTGAATGAATCCATCCGCTCGGAGAAGACCCAGTCTGTCCTGCATCAGCTGGCGAGCGGCTTTGCCCGTTTCATCGGGGGAGTGCTGAAAATTATTCTGGTTATCATTGCTATCTGTCTGGTGCCTTGCTTGTTGGGAGCTTTGGTCGTACTCTTTGCCTTGGCCTTGGCTGCTGTAGGAGTTCTGGCCAGTGTCCCAGCTATTTTCTACCATATTATGCCATACGTAGATTGGGAGGCATTGGGTAGTATGTCTGGTCCGGCTATCACTTTTGCTCTTTGTGGGCTGATGGTGGTGGCGCTTCCGGTCATTGGTCTGTTGCAGCTGTTGATGCAGAGTTTCGGTCGTCAGACTCCTATGTCTACTTGGACTAAAGTATTGCTGATTCTGTTATGGTTGATAGCTGCAGGATACATGATGTATAGTGTATTCCATACGTCGCTTTTCCTTTTCCCGGAGAACACCTTTTTAATTAATAATTAATAATTAATAATGAATAATGAACAATGAACAATGAACAATGAATAATGAATAATGAAAAACGGTGGTTTATCCTCCGTTTTGAAATTGAAAACGGAATTCATTTGTTTTTGAAATATTTCCACGGTGGTTTATTCTCCGTTTTGACATATTTCCACTTTTGTAGGGACGCACGGCTCGTGCGTCCTAATGTTTTGTCCTGAAAAACTTTGTTTTTCGTTTGCCTCTCCGCTCACCTTTCACTATCTTTTCATAAGATAGGATGCGGTTCGGGATAGTCAAACCTGAAAAACTTTGTTTTTCGTTTGCCTCTCCGCTCACCTTTCACTATCTTTTCATAAGATAGGATGCGGTTCGGGATAGTCAAACCTGAAAAACTTTATTTTTCGTTTGCCTCTCCGCTCACCTTTCACTATCTTTGCCAAAAGAAGGTTTAATTTTAGGACTTATGACTAAGAAAATACTTTTGCTGGGTTCCGGCGAATTGGGAAAAGAGTTTGTGATTGCTGCTCAGCGTCTGGGACAGTATGTAATTGCGTGTGATTCGTATGCGAATGCTCCTGCCATGCAGGTTGCCGATGCGTGCGAAGTGTTCAGTATGTTGGATGGAGATGCTTTGGATAAGGTGGTTGAAAAATATCATCCGGACATCATCGTTCCGGAAATCGAAGCAATCCGTACCGAACGTCTGTATCACCTGGAGAAAGAAGGAATCCAGGTAGTGCCGAGTGCCCGTGCAGTGAACTTCACCATGAACCGTAAGGCTATCCGTGATTTGGCTGCCAAGGAACTGGGACTGAAGACTGCAAAGTATTATTATGCCAAATCTTTGGACGAACTGAAGGAAGCAGCCGCTAAAATCGGTTTCCCGTGTGTCATCAAGCCGCTGATGTCTTCTTCCGGCAAGGGACAGTCGGTAGCCAAGGGACCGGAAGATCTGGAGCATTCCTGGGAATACGGTTGCAGCGGCAGTCGTGGCGATATCAAGGAGCTCATCGTCGAAGAGTTCATTCATTTCGATAGCGAAATCACGTTGCTGACTGTTACCCAGAAGAACGGACCTACCTTGTTCTGTCCGCCTATCGGTCACGTACAGAAAGGTGGAGATTACCGCGAAAGTTTCCAGCCGGCTCATATTGCGCCGGAACACTTGGCTGAGGCCCAGCAGATGGCGGCCAAGGTTACCGAAGCTTTGACGGGTTATGGTATCTGGGGAGTAGAGTTCTTCCTGAGCCACGAAAACGGAGTCTATTTCTCCGAACTTTCTCCACGTCCACACGATACAGGTATGGTTACGCTGGCCAATACCCAGAATCTGAATGAATTCGAACTGCATCTGTATGCTATCTTGGGCTTGCCCATTCCGGGAATTACCCAGGAACACATCGGTGCGAGTGCCGTTATCCTGTCGCCTATCGCCAGCCAGGAAGCTCCACGTTATCGGGGCGAAGAACTGGTCTGCTCACAGCCGGATACGTACCTGCGTATCTTTGGTAAACCTTATACTCGCCTGAACCGTCGTATGGGAGTGGTAGTCTGCTACGACAAACCGGACGGTAATCTGGATGCTTTGCGTGACAAATGCAAGGCGTTGGCTGCGAAAGTTGAGGTGTATTGATGATGAAATGAACAACTTGATGTCTGTCGGTTGGGGAAGCTGACAGTCGTTTTTATGGTTCCCTTCTATTGGATTTTTTATCCGATGGAAGGGAATCTTTGTTTCAGTAGTTCCGGAATTCCGGATGAGGGGTGAAACGTACACCCATGCATTCCATTTCAATCAGCCAGCCCGGACGGCAGACCGGTGCCAGTACGATGACGGTCGGATGATGGGGAAAACGCTCTTGGAAAAGTTTCCGTACCACTTGGTAATCGGCTATGTCGCGCAGGTAGACGATGAAAGCTCCCATATCGGAGAAATCCATGTCTGCTTCGCGAAGCAGGGCTTCCACGTTTTCCCACATGCGGAAGGTCTGCTGGCGGATATCGCCGGGATGGACAATCTGTCCCCGGTGGTCGATACTGGCAGTACCGGAGATGAAGGTATGGCGACGGTCACCGTAATCGATGCAGGTTCCGCGTTCGAAACTGACACCGTATTCGTAAGTGGGGTTCAGGTGAGTCCGTGCGTAAAGGTAACGTATTTGTTCGGGAGAGATGCCCAAGACGGAATAGGCATCCATCAGGACGGAAACGGTCGGATCAGCATGGCGTCCGCCGATACCGGTACTGGCGATGAAATGAGTATCGGGAGTGAGTCGTTGGGTACGGAACACGTCATTCCGTGCCTTCACCACTCCGGCATAATTGACATCGACATTCTGGACGAAGAACCAGGTACGTACACAGTTATCGGCCAGTGTTCCGCCGGTTTCCTGCAGTTGCTGCAGATACCTGTTCAACAGCTGGCGGGTCTGCTCTTCGGAGGTGTCGCCGGATTGGTAGCGGTAGCCCGTCCAGAGATGCGTGTAACCGTTGCGTACGAATCCGGTCTGGTTCCCCGGAAAAGATTGAGGAACGGCTTCGGTCTGCAGGTATACCCACAAGGCTATCTTGCTTCCGTCTAAAGGAGGTTGTTCCACAATGGAGCGGGAACAGGCAGGACAGGCCGTCAGTGCATCCAGCAGGTATTGGGTCTGATTGGCGGCATCACTTAAAAAATACCGTTCAAAGACGGCTCTTGCCCCGTGCAGTTCGTTTTCCCGTAAGTGATGGCAGGCATCGAGTAACGCAGCCAGTTGTTGCTCGAAGTCCAGTTCCGGGCTGGTGATGTGAATCATGGCCTGGTATTCGCAGACTCCTGTCGGTGGAACGAAGCGGGACAGTTCGATACGTGTGTGATGATTTGTTTTT
The DNA here is from genome assembly GCF_000374585.1 of Phocaeicola barnesiae DSM 18169 = JCM 13652. Lineage (GTDB taxonomy): Bacteria > Bacteroidota > Bacteroidia > Bacteroidales > Bacteroidaceae > Phocaeicola > Phocaeicola barnesiae. Next base: position 58,109 of record NZ_KB894654.1, on the reverse strand, counting down.
CTCATGGTTATATCATTATCGGAGGAATGAAAAATCGTCAAGACCCTGTCGCATAGCTGTGCATCCCCCCCAGAAAGAAATTCACGCCCAGGTAAGTGACCAGTACACTTAAAAAGGCCAGAATGGCGAATCTGTGGAAGAAAAGGGGGTTACGGAAAGCAGGCAGGGAATCGGAATGCAGGGCTCCTGCATAGATGAGCAGGGTAATGAGTGCCCAGACTTCTTTAGGGTCCCATCCCCAGTAGCGTCCCCAGGAGGCATTGGCCCAGACGGCTCCGATAAAGATACCGACTGTCAGGAAAAAGACGGCCGGATAGAGCAGGATGCGACTGATGACGGACAGGCGTACAACCTGCGCTTCGCTGTCCGGACGGGTATGGTGGAGCAGGAGGGCGGTCACTCCGTTGAGCATGATGAAAGCCAGCAGGGTATAGGCAACCATGATGCTGACTACATGCGAACTCAGCAGAGGAGAGGCCAGCACGGGCATCAACCGGGTGATGGGAGGATTGGCCTCGCCGAGCATGGCAACCAGCAAGGACAGGCCACAGGTGAGGTAACCGAAAGCGACCACTCCTTTCCATCGCCGGCAGAAACAGCAGGTGAGCAGGATGGCACAGGCTGCCATGAACTGCATGGTCTCGTAGCCGTTGGCCAGCGGAAGGTGGTGGCTGATGTATCCCCGTAAGGTGATGAGGAAAGCCAGGTAGACCAGTATTCCGACCAACAGGCTGAGGAAGGTGCCGTGAATGATACGGGCTGTCCGTCCGTTCCGGGGGCGGGACTGTATCATCCGACGGGTATAGTAAAAGAAGGCCAATATGCCGATTGTCAGGCAACCCATGGCCAACATCCGGGTATAGTTGAGCCGGTTGTAGAGTTTCTCCGCCCGGAAGCGGGCATCGGATGGCAAGTCGTGAGGGACGGTCTTCTGCTGATAGCTTCTGATTTTATAGATAAGACGGATGGCTTCTTCGGGATGTCCGGTCATCCATTGTTCGGCTACCAGCCCCATGCTGTTGCGGATGAAAAGCCACTGGTCGTCGGGCAGTTCTTTCGGGAGTTCATCGCTGAACGAAAACCAGCGGACAGGGGAACCGTCGGCCGGTCGGTACGGGTAGATGCGGAGGAGGCTGCCGGTGCTGACCATGCTGATCAGATTGAATTTCTCATTGGCTTCTTCGGCTCCCCGGCGGTCGGTCAAGGTATCGCCGTACAGTAGCCGGTCCAGCTTAAATCCGTTTCCATTCATGAAATCGGTCAGTGCGGCATATTCGCTGTCGATGCCGAGAAGTCGGCGGATCTCCCGGCTTTTGATGCGAATCATCGGCTCGGTTTTCCAGTCATCGTAATAGAAGAACCATCCGGCAAGTACCTGCTCGGGTGTCAATCCCTTGTAACGGGGCTGACCGTAAACCTTGACGGTAAAGTCTTTGGCGAGGGTCTGTAGCGGACAGACGCGGTCGTGGTAATACAGGTATAGATTTCCCAGCGCTCCTGCGGCTTCGCGGGATAAGGTCTGGGGAGGCTGCGAGGTAGAGGCTGCCCGGGCGAAAGCCGGAAGAAGGGCCAGCAGGCAGCACAGGGTGGTGTGACGCAGGGACGGATGGCGGAGTAAAAGCCGGAAACGGCTGTTCTTCTGGAAGAAGAAGCCGAGGAGGCTCACCAGCAACAGGCTGTAACCGGCATAAGTGATGCCGATTCCCCACGGGTCGTAGGCGATGGATAAGGTGGTACCTTGCCCGTCGGGGTCGTAGGCCGACTGGTAGAAACGGTAATGGCGGTACGTGAGAGGCCGGTTCATCGAAATTTCTCCGGCTGCCAGTGTTTGGCCGGCTTCATCGGTAAATTCTACAAGGCTTACAAAATCCATGACGGCTCCAGTACCCGGGTAATAATCGATGCGGAACGTGTTCAGCCTTACCTGAAAGGGAAAGGCTTCCAAGTGCATGTCCGGTTTGATATAGTCGTGTACGGGGGTGTCTCCGGTGCGTAGGTGCAGACTTCCCTGCCGGCCGAAAAGATAGGTGGTCAGCGCGCCGGCCAGAATCACCAGGAAAGAAAAGTGAAGGAGAAAAGTAAAGGATTTTTTCGGCATCCGGTGTCTCATCAGGTAGATAAAGGAACTGACTGCCACAACGGTCCAGGCGGCTACGAAGAAGGGGGAGCCGTAAATCTGTGAAAGGACGAAATCTGTTCCGTAGGCTTTTTCCAGGATTGTGGCTGTCATCATGGCAAGAACCAGCAGTCCGGTCAGTCCGAAACTTAGGTATTTCAGGGTATTCATGTCTTTGCTTGTCTGCATCTGTTTATCTACATGGTACAAAGATACGGAATGGTTGTTGATAGTTAACCATTGATCATTGAAAAAATGATGGCAGAGGACGAGGTGGCAGGATAACAGGTTGTCAGGAACTAAGAACAACCTGTATCCATTCACCTCGTCGCTGTCGGCCAAAGTTAAACTTGAAAGCTTAAATCGAATTGATGAATTTCACGATGGCTTCACGGTCTTCTTTGGAGAGTTTACGGAATTTCTCGATGGTGTAGCGTGCGTCGCTCTTGGAATTTCCGTGCCACATGATGGCTTCGATGACATTGCGGGCACGGTTGTCGTGCAGGCGGTCTTCGGTAGCCGAACCGGTACATTTCTGGTGGAGTCCGCGTCCCCACAACGGAGTGGTGCGGCACCATCCGTTCCGGATGTCGTTCTCCATGTGCAGTTTGTGCTGGACCATGTCGGAATACGGCCAGATTGTCTGATGCGGATAGCGGGGCAGACGGTTGTCACCCTTTTCGAAGAAACCGTTCGGGTCGTAATAATTGTCGTCACCGGTTGTCCAACTCGGGCGGTGGCAATAGGTACAGCCTATCTGTCCGAAGAGTTCCTTTCCTTTCAGTACCTGTTCGTCGGTCACGTTGCGGGCGGCGGGGACTGCCAGACCGCGGTGCCAGACCATGAAATCGATGAAATCCTGGTCGCTCATCTCTACATCCAGTTCCTTGGAAGTCAGATAAGCGGTGATGGCTTCCGCCACTTGAGCCTTGTCGGTATAATCGGCAGCATGCCAGGTGGGGTGATTCTTGGCGGGGTCGAGCGCTTCGATGTATGCCTGGTAACCGGCCTGTACATCCGGGTCGTTGGCAGAAGCCTTGACGTATGAACCGGCCGCATCGAAATAATGGTACCGGCGGTTGCTGCGGGTCACGTTGGTGATGTTCCACATGGCATTGGCGCCGGCGGCATCCTGCAGCGGTCCGCGGCTCAGGGCATAGGTGAAACGATAGGGATGCTGTTCGGGAGTCATTCCGGGTTTGATGTCTGTTTCCCGTGGGTTGCTGTACTGGCTTGTCCATTGTCCGTTGGCAAAGATGGCCGGATTCAGTCCGTTCGGCAGGTAGCCGTCGGCTTCCTGTTGGGCGTATTGGGCTTTCAGGTCGTTGTCATCGATGGCGTCCAGCAGGCCTGTCCCGTAAATACCGATGGTGGATTCCAGCCGGACTTCGTAATTACCCAAATCGGTGAGGACTCCCTGGTTGTAGGCATAGACGGCATCGGGGCTCAGGGTGACTTCCGGATATTCCAGATCGTAGGTCTCACCGTCCGGGAATTTGTTTCCCCATTCGTCGGTGTATTTCTTCCACGTGATTTTGACCTTGCTTTCATCCAGCGGTGCCTTGAACGGAGCGGTGGCGTGTCCCTGCGGCATACCTGCCAGCCAACTGACGTAGGCATTCGTTTCCGGATTGTAGACGACGAGCAGACAGCCGTTGCCCACAGCGTTGGTCTCGAAAGTACCGGCCGGATTCCGTTTTCCGTGGCCGTAGCCCGGATGACAGTGGATACAGGAACTGCGCACATAGGCCGGACCGAGTCCTTTGCGCTGTCCTTCGTTGTTCGACATGTAGGGATGCTCGAACAGGGATTCGCCGTTCTTGAACTCGGCTTCCAGCCCTTGGTTCTCTACAGCCGGTGTCGGTTGCTCGTAGGCGTTGAAGGTAGACAGGAAGGCGGTTCCAAGTTCGCCGCCGGTATAGTACCATTCCGGATATTCGGGGTCTGGTGTAGGTTGGGGGGACGGGGAATCCTTGACCTCGTCGCTGCATGCTGTCATACCGGTAAGCAGCATGGCTCCTGCCCAGTAATAGAGTTTCTTCATTTTTCAGAGGTTTTAAAGTGCAGGATACCCGTTGGCCAGAAACGGGTATCCGATGATTTGACAATCAATATTTGGATAAGGCCTGTGCCGCTTTTTCAAGTGCATTTACCAAGTCTGTACCTACGGCAGTTACTGCAGCCTGTGCTTCGGTTGAAGTAGCGTTTTTGGCGAACGGTTCCTTGATTTTCTGGATGGCTGCGATGGCATTGTCGATGGCTGCCTTCACTTCCTTGTCGGTTTCCGGTTCTACGGAAGCGATGTAGTCGCTGACAGATTTGTCGCCGTCGTTGCTGCCGGTATAGGCATTGCGGATGCTGATGATGTTATCGACAAAGTCGGTGATGGAGTTGAGGCTGTAAGGAGATTCGATATAGTTCTTGTCCTCCTCGGAGGTACCGGTTGCCGGACGACCGATTTTCTGTTGTCCGACTTCATCGGCAATGTCGATACATCCCTGGAGGAGTTCCTGAGCGGCATCTGTATAGTTGACATATTTACTGCCGGCAACTCCTGCATTCAACATACTTTCGCCATAATTGAAGCTAGGTTCCAGTTCAGCGTCGGTCAGGATGCCTTGTTTCTCGGAAGTTACATTGTCCATGCCTGCCCACGAGGCTTCCAGGCGGATGCACTGGTTGCGGAGGTCGCCGGCAATGGCTGCCAGGTAGATGGTCTCTTCCTGGGTGAACTTGCTGACATCACGTGGCTGGCTTTCTGTTTCACTGGCATTCAGTTGAAACAGCATGTATTCAATGGCATGAAATCCCAGCAGGCCGTAACCAAGGTTATTGCCTACATAGTCCGGGCTCATCTGTGCCATTTGCTGTGGGTTGCTCAGCATGGCCTCCATTGACGCTTTGTCCAACGGCCAGGAATCAATGTGTGGGTCGATGTTATAATCACCTGCCGCTCCGTACAGGAATGCCTCGCTCAGTTCCCAGTATTTGCGGGCGGCCTTCCAGGAATCGCCTGCTTCCTGTACTTGTGCGGTCGCCAGGCTACCGTCAGCAAAGGCCTGTTCGATAGCTTCACATTTTTCGCATAAATCAATGGTAGCATCTGCCAGATTTTTGTAGGTGGCAATGACCGTGTTGTTCACATAAGGTGTGATGGCTTCTTTCAGTGCCGTTTCTTTTTCGCTCAATGTTCCGGTTTGTGTTCCGTCATTGTTTTCATTGTTTTCATTGTCGCTACATGCTGTCAGACCAGTGGCCATTAGTGCCCCGAAAGCTACATAGAGAGGCATTTTCCAGAATTTTTTCATAATTTTCTTTTTTGTTTAATGAATATTAGTGTTGTTTTCAGTTTATACGGAGGTTTATCGGCTGAAGAAACCGGCATAGGCTACTCCCAGTGAGATGGAAGGTTCGTTATTATATTGGCTTTTCAGTAATCCGATGGAATATTCTCCTTTCAGGACAATGTCCTTGATGGGGAAGTAATTGATACCGGCAGCGATACGATGCCGTCCGCACCATTGATAATCCTGGATGGCCGCATCGGTCTTGTACATGGAGTCGTAGTAGTCATACCGGCTGAACAGGTAAAGCTTCTGTTGTTTGGCATTCAGTTTTTCTATTTGTGAGAAGAGGTTGTAGCCGGCTTCCAGGCCGATGGCGACAGCATCGGAGGCTATTCCTTGTTTTTTTGAAACCGAGTTTTTACTCATGTTGGCATTATATTGAGAAATCAGACGTGAGTCGGACAAGTGTCCATAGTCGAAATTTCCGCGAATAATCCAGTTATGTGCGTTGTAGGCAAAATCGAAAGCTCCGATGGATACTGTTCCTTTCACGTCTTTGTATTGGGCGCTTTCGGTACTGCTCAAGGTGTTCTTGAATGAATTTCCGATATAGCCGCTGACCGACATGCGTAGTCCGGGTACGGAAAAGTTATCTATGCGGAATGCTCCGGCAATATTATTCCCAATCTTGAATTCGTATGGACTTCCGGCTCCATCTTTAATCCAGTTCTGGCGTCCGAAGCGGTCGGAATCCAGTCCTGGCACAAGGATGGCTTCGTAGCGCCAGTCGCCGGCTTGTCCCCACAAGCTGATACCGGTTTCATGCCAAGTACAGGGAAGTATGGTATTTTCTCCTTCCGGACGGTAGACTCCGAAGAATTCGGTCGGCATGTGGTGCTGGTTGGTGGCACCTACCGGAATAATAATGTGTCCCAGACGAAGATTCAGTTCCGGACAGAAGGATTTCTGAATCCAGAATTGTTCCAGGGCCACTTCGCCGCCCCGTTCAATCTCACTCTCGTATTCTCCTCCTTCTTCCGTCTCTATCTCGATGGCACTTTCGGTACCTCCGTGCTCGAATTCGATTTCGGTACCCAGGGTCCAGCCTTTCCCGAAATCATATCCCAGGAAAAGCACGACATGCGGCAGGTCGAAACGGGCATGCTGCTGGTTCTGGTACTTTTCTACGTTCTGTCCCTGGTAACGCAGGTAGTTGTCGCTGTAGAAATTGTGGCTGTAAACCGCTTCTCCGTATCCGCCGATGGTGAATCGGGAGGGCTTTTCTGCCTGTTCGGCCTGTTCCTGCTTCTGCGGCAGGTCTCCGCCGTTTTCCTGTAGATTCACAGCCGGCACGTACGAGGTACTGGCGGCGAAAAGGAGGCTGCAGAGGAATACTTTTTCTTTCATCTTTCTTCTTGTCTTTTCATTATTTTTAACGAGGGCAAAGTTATAGGGAGAGAAAAAGGGCGACAATACCTACTTTTTAGTAAAAAAAAGATGAAAAATAGTAACATGTAGGTATGTTTGTCCGCTTTTTTTCGTGAAAGGAAAAGTGAAATGGATAAATGATTCAAATTTCCACGATTTTATGGGTAGGGCGATTTGATTATTCCCTACTTCTTCCTATCTTCGTGGTATAACTTTACAAAAACGAATAAGAATCGTATGAAATCATTTAATTATGCTGTATTGAGCAGTATCTGTGCGTTGATTATCGGTTTGCTGTTGGTTGTGTGGCCTGGGCAAGCGATTATTTATCTGGTACTGACCATTGGTGTTTTGTTTCTTCTGCCGGGATTGTTCGGGTTGGTGTCTTATGTGCTGACTGCACGAAAGCGTAAGGAGGCAGGTTATAGCGTTCCATTTCCGATAATAGCTTTAGGAAGTACTTTGTTCGGCATTTGGCTGATTGTTATGCCTGATTTCTTTGTTACTTCTCTGATGTATGTATTAGGAGTGTTGCTGGTATTGGCCGGAGTCAGTCAGTTGGCCAACCTGGTGGCGGCCCGCTCGTCGGTGCATGTACCCTGGGGAGTCTACATCGTGCCGCTGCTTGTATTGGCTGCGGGGATGGTTGTGCTATTCGATCCTTTCACGGCTGCCGAGGTACCCTTCATAATTCTGGGATGTTCTTCCATCGTTTATGCCTTGATGGACTTGTTCCGTTTGTTCAAATACCGTAGACGGGTAGCCAGCCAGATTCAGGACATTACCCCCATCGAAGAGATAAAGGACTGATACGGAATAAGCGTTTATAAAAGATAAGCCTCCCTGTTTCCAGTAAAACAGAGAGGCTTATCTTTTGGAAAGGGGATATCAGTTGGAATTCCGGAATTGTTTCGGCGACATGCCGGTATAGCGCTTGAAGTATTTCCCGAAGAAAGAGATGTCCGGGAAATTGAGGGAGTAGGCTATTTCCTGAATCGTCATCTCGCTGGAACGCAGCTTGGCCTGGGCGTCGTGAATGACCAGCGTGGAGATGATTTCGGTCAGTGTCTTGCCGGTTACCTTCTTGACGGTGGTACTCAGATGCTGGGGAGACAGGTGCAGCTTGTCTGCATAGAACGAGACGTTTCGTTCATGCCTGTAATTTTGTACGGCCATACGGAGCAGTTCCCGCACAATTTCATGGTTTCGGCTGTAGCGACTATTGGTCTCTACCTGAGGAATGATGGTCTTCCGTAACCCCAGAATAATCTGTGTAAATGACAGGCTTGCCTGAGCCCAGTCTATTATTGTGCGGGTGACATTCTGTGCCTTGATCAGTACTTGCAGGTAGTCTTGTAGAATTTCACTGACTTCGGGACGTAAGTCGATAACCGGTTGTTCGAAAATATAAGGAGTGTATTCAATGGTGTGGGTAAAGACATCTGCATGATTGACCAATTCTTTGGAGAAAACAGCATAAATGAACTGACAATCTTCACTGACCTGTTCCATTTTGCAGATGATTTCCGGAAAAATGACAGCTACACTGTTGGCCTTCAAGTTGTATTCCCTCAGATGGATGGTCAGGTGACAGTTGCCCTGCGTACACAGCATAATCATGCAGCCGGGCAGTTGTTTGGCCGTTTTGAAATATTGTTGTATGTCTCCCGTGTGGTCTGTTCCTACCAATAGCGTCGTGTCTTTCGAAAATGTTTCTAAACTTGGTATTTCTTTCATGGTTGTTTCCTTTCTAATCCAAACGAGTTTAGGAATTATAATCAGCAAATATAGTCTATTTCATTGATTCTTCAAAATTTGGGGTCTGAATGGAAAACTTAATTGCTCCGTTGCGTTTCATTTCCGTAAACCGGTTGATAATGAGGCGGCTATTTCCTGCGGGTCTCTTTCCGGATGGATGTGGACACGTTTTTTATTTGTACTTTTTTAAGAAGCTTAAACGTATCAGTAGCTTCCCTCTGCTATTTTATGTGAAAAAGATTTAATGGAGAATGCGACTGAAAAAAGAATTCGTATTTTCGTAATCAGTACGAAAACACTAAAATCAATATCGTGAAAAACAGTAATTTGTATCTTGTAAGTTTGGTCTCTGTGGCCATTCTGGGCGGCTTGTTGTTCGGTTATGATACGGCCGTTATCTCGGGCGCTGAACAGGCGCTTCAGCAACATTTGGGATTGGATGCCTTCTGGCATGGTGTGACAGCGTCGAGTGCGTTAATCGGGTGTGTCATCGGTGGAGCCATATCGGGAGTATGTGCTTCGCGGTTGGGACGGCGTGACTCCTTGCGTTTGGCGGCTGTCCTGTTCTTTGTATCGGCGCTGGGTTCTTATTATCCGGAGTTTTTGTTTTTTCCGAAAGGAGACACTTCGTTTGCGCTGATTATGGCATTCAATCTGTATCGTATCATCGGTGGTGTCGGTGTGGGGCTGGCTTCGGCTATCTGTCCGATGTATATCGCCGAGATTGCTCCTTCCGAAATCCGTGGAAAACTGGTGTCGTGTAATCAGTTCGCCATCATCTTCGGAATGCTGGTGGTGTATTTTGTGAATTATCTGATCAAGGACGGGATGTCGGACGAGGAACTGGTGGCCAACGGATGGCGTTACATGTTCGTTTCTGAAGCTATTCCTGCTGCCTTGTTCGGTATCTTGCTTTTTTTTGTGCCAAAGACACCCCGTTACCTGGTTATGGAAGGGAACGATGCGAAGGCGTGTCAGGTTCTGGAACGGATTAACGGTGCATTGAAGGCTCGTCAGATTCTGTCGGAAATCAAATCGGTGACCGCTGAAAAGACGGAAGGCCTGTTTACTTATGGGGTGGCTGTCATTGTCATCGGTATCCTGTTGTCTGTCTTCCAGCAGGCCATCGGCATCAATGCTGTGTTGTATTATGCGCCCCGTATCTTCGAGAGAATCGGTGGAGGGGGCGACGGTATGATGCAGACGGTAATCATGGGGGTGGTTAATATCATCTTTACCCTGGTGGCTATCTTTACGGTAGAAAAGATGGGACGGAAACCGTTGCTGATTATCGGTTCGTTGGGAATGGCTGTTGGCGCGCTGGGAACTGCTGCCTGCGATGAGTTCCAGGTAGGGGGACTGCTGCCTGTGCTTTGCATCATCGTCTACGCGGCTGCTTTCATGATGTCGTGGGGGCCGATATGTTGGGTGCTGATTGCTGAAATCTTTCCGAACACCATCCGCGGCAAGGCTGTGGCCATCGCGGTGGCTTTCCAGTGGATATTCAATTACCTGGTTTCTTCCACCTTCCCGGCCATGTATGAATTCAGCCCGTTCTTCGCTTATTCCATCTATGGAGTCATCTGCCTGATAGCGGCGGTCTTTGTCTGGAAGTGGGTACCCGAAACGAAGGGAAAGACACTGGAGGAAATGAACCAGCTGTGGCTGGAAAGAAACCGTAAATAACAGGTATCTCCGGATTACCGGAAAAAATAAAGGTCGTCTCGTAGGGAGGCGGCCTTTTCGTTTGTCTGCTTTATGCTGTAAGGGGTGTCTGCAGGCAGGGGTTACTTTTTCCGGCGGAAGAACTTGCGTAGTCGTTGGAAAATCTTGATGCCGGTCATCAGCCCGTCGTATGCGGCGATGCCCGCGTTGACCTGCTGCATGAGGTTATCGAATTTGGTCTTGCTCTGCTGGGGGGCAAACAGTTCTCTGCTGAATTCCATAATCTGCTCTTTAGAATTTCTCAGTTCAGCTTTTTTGGCCAGACGGCGCTGTGTAATCGTCTCCAGGGTATAGGTGGAAGGCGAAGAGGGTATCTGTTGTTCGTTCATAAGGCTTCTTATTTTTTATGTTGCTCGTCCAAAAAGAGTTTGGCAAGGAAATTCACCATTGGTTGGAATATCAGGGGCTTCCGGTAGTAGTAGATGATACCGGCTATCAGCAATACGAGTGCTCCGATAATGGCGTAGCTGGCGATGATGCTGCCTATGTAATCGGCCAGTACATAAACCAGCATGAAAGAAAAATAGAAAAAGGCCGTCATACAGAGAATAATCATCAGTAAGATAAGGATGAGGGTAGAAAGCAGGATGGTCAGTTTCTCGACCAGATCGAGCTTGATGTATTGCCCCTGCAATTCTACATATCTCTTGATTTCTTTGTAGAGGGAAGTGAGTGTATCGATACTTTTGTCGTTGGCAAACATAAAATTCAGCGGATTGGTTTAATAAAAAAGACAGACCTGCCCCCTGAGGAGCAAGCCTGTCCATCGTTTAACTAAAATTATTCAGCATCTTTTACTTCTGCAGCGATCTGGTCAACCAAATCGTTCATTTCCTGGTGATTCAGGCGAATGCCTTTTTCACGCAGAATGTCTGCAATTTTTTTACGAGTGTCTTCTCCCTTTTCCGGAGCAAACAAGAGACCTGCTGCTGCGCCCAGAGCCATACCGCCCAAGAATGCAGCTACGATGTTTAGTGCTTTCATAATTCAATCATTTTTTATGTTAAACAATTTATAGCTGTACAAAGCTAATAAAAAACTTGATAGTTTGCTCTTTTTTTAAAGAAAATAGTTGAAAAATGTTTGGGGAGGCATATTATTAACGAATTTTAATAATGCTAGACGTTATATATTACTATTTTTGCATCACATAAATCAACTTGAAGATTTAATTTAAACATTCAGATAATATGAAGAAAGTAGTTGTATTAGGAATGGGATTATGCGCCGCTCTGGCATTCTCTTCCTGTAAGTCGAGTGAAAGTGCATATAAGAAAGCTTACGAAAAGGCTAAACAGCAGGAATTGGCTGAAGCCGGTGGCCAGACAGAAGCTCCGGCAGTAGAAGAAGCCCCAGTGGCTGCGGTAACTCCGGTTGCTCCGGTGACTCCTCCTGTTTCTAACGCTCCTGTACGCGAAGAGAAAGTGGAACTGGTGTCTGGCGACGGCCTGAAGGCATACAGCGTGGTATGTGGCAGCTTCGGTGTGAAAGCGAACGCTGACGGTCTGAAGGATTTCCTGGACCGTGAAGGTTACAACGCAAAGGTCGTATACAATGCAGAACGGAACATGTACCGTGTGGTTGCCGAATCATTCGATACCCGCGACGCTGCAGCAGCTGCACGTGACAGCTTCAAGGCGAAATATCCGAACCGCGAAGACTTCCAGGGAGCATGGTTGCTGTATCGGGTATATTGATTATTAGTAAAAAGTAAGGAATAATTATTCTATATCTCGGATTGGAAGCGATAGTTTGATGGCTATCGCTTTTTTTATGTATTTTTGCAACCCGTAAAACCACGCATTATAGATCGTATAATATAAAAGGTATGAAAGGTAAAATAGGAATTGTTGCCTTAGCATTGTTTTCCAGCCTGACGCTGCAGGCTCAAGATAAGTTTGTTCCCCTTAAATATGGTGACATGGACCAGTGGGTGACCCGCCGGATTCATGAATCGGCCATTATCGGCGGAAAGACGAAGCTGTTGTATGAAATCGGTCCGAACAAGGAAGTGGACGGAAACGTCGCTTATGTCAATATGGGTGGTTCTCCGTGGGGGACCTCGAATGTAATGGCCAAGGTGGTGGGTATTGTCAAGACCAACACCAGTGTCTATCCCGAACGCCGGGGAAACGGGTATTGTGCCCGTCTGGAAACCCACATCGAAAGTGTGAAGGTACTGGGAATGGTCAATATCACGGTGCTGGCTTCCGGCTCCATGTTCCTGGGAGACATCAAAGAACCCATTACAAGTACCAAAAGCGGGGAGGAAGCCCTGAACTCCGGTATCCGTTTCACCGGACGTCCCAAGGCCGTGCGTTTCGACTACAAGGTCAAGATGTCGGGTGAGCCGAACCGTATCCGCCAGACAGGATTCAGCAAGAAGGAAGTGGTGCAGGGAAAGGACCGTGCCATTGCTGTCTGCTACCTGCAGAAGCGTACGGAGGATGCCAACGGAAACATCATCGCCAAACGGGTGGGAACGATGGCGGTCAGCTTCGACCGGACACAGGACTGGCAGAACGGGGCAACGTTCGAAATTCTGTATGGAGACATTACGCATAACCCCAAGTACGACGCGTCACTGATGGGACTGGGGGTAGGAAACTACCATGCCCGCAACAGTCGCGGTGAGAGCAAGTCCATCCAGGAAATCGGCTGGGCTTCGGCCGATGAGCAGCCGACTCATATCCTCCTGCAGTTCACATCCAGTTTCGGAGGTGCTTTTGTCGGCTCTCCGGGAAATACCATCTGGCTGGACAACGTAGGACTGGTGTATTGATATCCGGATAAGAAATAGGGAAGAGTGGAATGGAGTTCTTTCATTCCGCTCTTTTTTTATGCGCTTTTCGGCGGTAATCCCCTGGCTGTTGGAGTATATTTTAAGGTTTATATAGATATAGGAAAGGAATTAATTTGTACTTTTGTGGCGACTATGAGTAGAATATTAGCTATAGATTACGGAAGAAAACGTACCGGCATCGCTGTGACTGACCCGATGCAGATTATCGCCAACGGGCTGACTACTGTCTCCACCCATCAGCTGATGGATTTCCTGTTGAACTATATCAAGCAGGAACCGGTGGAACGGATCATTATCGGTCATCCCAAACAGATGAACAACGAGGATTCGGAGAATATGAAGAACATCATTCCTTTCATGAACCGGTTGAAGAAGCTGTTGCCGGATATGCCGGTGGAACTGGTGGATGAGCGCTTTACATCGGTATTGGCTCACCAGGCCATGCTGGCAGGGGGACTGAAGAAGAAGGACCGGCAGAACAAGGCACTGGTGGACGAAATCAGCGCTACCATTATCCTGCAGTCGTATTTGGAATCGAAAAAATATTAATAAAGCATATAGAACAATGATTTTACCTATTTATGTATACGGACAGCCTGTTCTGCGGGAAGAGGCAAAAGACATTACTCCGGACTATCCGGAATTGAAAGAACTGATTCAGAATATGTTTGAAACCATGGACCGTGCCGATGGCGTGGGCCTGGCAGCACCTCAGATAGGACTGGCCATCCGGGTGGTGGTCGTGAACCTGGATGTCTTGTCGGACGATATGCCTGAATTCAAGGGATTCCGTCGGGCTTACATTAACCCGCATATCCTGGAAGTGGGAGAGAACCTGGTGTCTATGGAAGAAGGCTGCCTGAGTCTGCCGGGTATCCACGAAAGCGTGAAACGTCCGGACAAGATTCATGTGACTTACCTGGACGAAGAGATGAACCCTCACGATGAATGGGTGGAAGGTTATCTGGCTCGGGTGATGCAGCATGAATTTGACCACCTGGACGGTACGATGTTCATCGACCATCTTTCGGGATTGCGCAAGCAGATGATACGTGGCAAGCTCAACAATATGCTGAAGGGAAAGGCCCGTTGCTCTTATAAGGTGAAAACAGTGAAATGATTCGGAAACTATTATATATCATCTGCATGGGATTGCTGTTCCCCGTGTCTGCCCTGTCCCAGATCAATACGGACAGGGTGATGACTATCGGGAAGAACGCGCTCTATTTTGAGGACTATGTCCTTTCCATTCAATATTTCAATCAGGTAATCAACGCAAAACCTTATCTGGCAGAACCTTATTTCTTCCGTGGACTGGCCAAGATGAACCTGGAGGATTTCCAGGGAGCGGAGGCCGACTGTACGGAAGCCCTGGTGCGCAACCCGTATGTGGTGAACGCTTATCAGGTGCGGGGAATCTCCCGCATCCGCCAGGAAAACTACAAGGGGGCCATCGAGGACTACCTGAAGGCCTTGAAGCTGGAGCCGGAAAATATCAGCCTGTGGCATAACCTGGCGTTGTGCCGTATGCGCGAAGAGGATTATCAGACGGCACGGGCCAATCTGGATACGTTGATTTCCATCTCTCCCCGTTACATCGACGCTTACCTGATGCGTACCGAGGTCTCTCTGAAACAGAAAGATACCCTGCAGGCGATGGCTGATGCCGACAAGGCCATTGAAATGGACCGCTACAACCCGGATACCTGGTCGTCGCGCGGCATGCTGTTCCTGCAACGTTCCAAATACAAGGATGCCGAATCTGACCTGACGGAAGCCATCCGGCTTTCGCTGCGCAATGCCGGAGCGTACATCAACCGTGCGCTGGCACGCTATCACCAGAATAACCTGCGGGGAGCCATGTCGGACTATGACCTGGCTCTGGAAGTGGACCGGAACAACTTTATCGGACATTACAACCGGGGACTGTTGCGCGCACAGGTGGGAGACGACAACCGGGCCATCGAGGACTTCAATTTCGTACTGGAGGTAGACCCTGAAAACATGATGGCTACTTTCAACCGGGGACTCTTGCTCGATAAGACGGGTGATTATGCCGGTGCGGCCAAGGATTACAGCGCGGTGCTGAAGGAATATCCGGATTTTCTGCTGGGGTACCAGTACCGGGCACAGGTGCGCCGGAAAATGGGTGACGTGAAAGGTGCCAGCGAAGACGAATTCAAGGTGCTGAAGGCACAGCTGGAGGCGCAGAACGGGAAGACGAATCCGAAAAAGGACCAGGCTTCTGACAAGACCCGCAAGCAGTCTGACAAGAATATGAACAATTTCCGTAAGATTGTGGTGGCGGATAATGACGATGACGACCAGAAATACAAGACCGAATACCGCGGACGGGTGCAGGACAAGAACGTGACAATCCTGCCGCAGCCTATGTTTGTCCTGAGCTACTACGAACGGGAGGAAGAGGTGAAACGCCAGATCAATTTCGCCAAATGCATCGATGAGGTAAACAGCAGGCATGTCTTGCCGCAGCGTCTGCTGATAACCAACAGCGAAGCATCCTTGAGTGAGGACCAGGTAAAGAAGCATTTCCGTTCCATCGATGATTTCTCGGCGAAGATTGAAGCCGATCCGGCCAATCCGTTGAATTATTATGCCCGTGCCATGGACTTCTACCTGGTACAGGACTTCGACAATGCCATCAAGGATCTGGACGAGACCTTGAAACGGGACTCTACGTTTGTTCCAGCCTATTTCAGTCGGGCGGTTATCTATTACAAACAGTTGGAATTCCGGAAACGAGATAAGACGTACGAACTGAATCCGGGGGATGCCCAGGCACAGAATCAGGTGCGGACCTTTGACTACAACCGGATTCGGGAGGACTTGGATGAGGTGATACGCCTGGCTCCTGATTTCGTGTTCGCTTATTACAACCGGGCCAACATCCTTTCGGTCATGAAGGACTATCGGGCGGCTCTGGCCGATTATAACAAGGCTATCGAACTGGATCCGAAGTTTGCGGAAGCTTATTACAACCGGGGGCTGACCAATATCTACCTGGGTAACAACCGCCAGGGTATTCAGGATTTGAGCAAGGCCGGTGAGCTGGGTCTTTTCTCGGCTTATAACATCATCAAGCGTTTTACGGCCCCGAATGAGTGATATTTTTCTCTGAAAAGGAAGGTTACTCAAAAGTTTTATATATTTTTGCGATTCAAAACAATGGATAAAAAATAAAGATTATGATTAAGATAACTTTTCCTGATGGCTCCGTTCGTGAGTATAACGAAGGAGTGACTGGTCTGCAGATTGCAGAAAGCATCAGTTCCCGCCTGGCACAGGATGTGCTGGCTTGCGGTGTGAACGGCGAAACGATGGATTTGAGCCGTCCGATTAACGAAGATGCCAACTTTGTACTTTATAAATGGGAAGACGAACAGGGTAAGCATGCCTTCTGGCATACCAGTGCCCACCTGTTGGCAGAAGCCTTGCAGGAACTGTATCCGGGCATCCAGTTCGGTATCGGTCCGGCTATCGAAAACGGCTTCTACTACGATGTCGATCCGGGAGAGGCTGTGATTAAGGAAAGCGACCTGCCGGTCATCGAGAAGAAGATGCAGGAACTGGCTGCCAAGAAAGAAGAACTGGTACGTCAGAGCATCGCCAAGGAAGACGCGTTGAAAATGTTCGGTGAAAGAGGCGAAACCTACAAATGTGAGCTGATTTCAGAACTGGAAGACGGTCATATCACAACCTATACCCAGGGTGCCTTCACGGACCTGTGCCGTGGCCCGCACTTGATTTCTACCGCTCCGATCAAGGCAATCAAGCTGTTGTCGGTAGCCGGTGCGTACTGGAGAGGACAGGAAGACCGTAAACAGCTGACCCGTATCTACGGTATCACCTTCCCGAAGAAGAAGATGCTGGATGAATACCTGGTGATGCTGGAAGAAGCCAAGAAACGTGACCACCGTAAAATCGGTAAGGAAATGGATCTGTTCATGTTCTCGGATACTGTCGGTAAGGGATTGCCGATGTGGCTGCCGAAAGGAACGGCCTTGCGTATCCGCCTGCAGGATTTCCTGCGCCGTATCCAGGCCCGTTACGATTACCAGGAAGTGATGTGTCCGCCTATCGGTAACAAGTTGCTGTACGTCACATCTGGTCACTATGCCAAATACGGTAAGGATGCGTTCCAGCCTATTCATACACCGGAAGAAGGCGAGGAATATTTCCTGAAACCGATGAACTGTCCGCACCACTGTATGATTTATAAGAATTCTCCGCGTTCTTACCGTGACCTGCCGCTGCGTATCGCTGAATTCGGTACGGTCTGCCGTTATGAACAGAGCGGTGAGCTGCACGGATTGACCCGTGTACGTAGCTTTACACAGGACGATGCCCACATCTTCTGCCGTCCGGATCAGGTGAAGGATGAATTCCTCCGTGTGATGGATATCATCTCTATCGTTTTTACTTCGATGGGACTGGAAAACTTCGAAGCACAGATTTCACTGCGTGACAAGGAAAACCGTGAAAAATACATCGGTAGCGACGAAAACTGGGAAAAGGCTGAACGTGCCATCGTGGAAGCTTGTGAAGAAAAGGGACTGAAGGCAAAGGTAGAATATGGTGAAGCCGCATTCTACGGACCGAAACTGGACTTCATGGTGAAGGATGCCATCGGACGTCGCTGGCAGTTGGGTACCATCCAGGTGGACTACAACCTGCCGGAACGCTTCCAGTTGGAATACATGGGTTCGGACAACCAGAAACACCGTCCGGTCATGATTCACCGTGCACCGTTCGGCTCCATGGAACGTTTCGTGGCTGTGCTGATTGAACATACAGCCGGTAAGTTCCCGTTGTGGTTGACACCGGACCAGGTAGCTATCCTTCCGATTTCAGAAAAATTCAATGACTATGCCGAAAAGGTACGTATGGAACTGAAGAAAAGCGATATCCGTGCCATCGTAGACGACCGTAACGAAAAAATCGGCCGTAAGATTCGTGACAACGAGATGAAACGTATTCCGTACATGCTGATTGTCGGCGAAAAAGAGGCTGAAAACGGTGAAGTTTCTGTCCGTAAACAGGGCGAAGGTGACCAGGGAAGCCTGAAAATTGAAGATTTTGCGAAAAATATTTCGGAAGAAGTTCATAATATGATAAATAAATGGTAACTTTGCAGCCGCTTGCAGGGAAAGATGGGTTTTCCCTGCAACCTGACAAAGCGAACAACGTAATAATTTATAACTAAAAAACAAACAGGAAGAAACAATTTTTGATGAAGAATGACAGTTTAAAAGGGCAACACCGAATCAATGAACAGATTCGTGCCAAAGAAGTCCGTATCGTGGGAGACAATATAGAATCTGCCGTATATCCGATTGCTCAGGCCTTGAAGCTGGCCGAAGAACATGAGGCTGACCTGGTAGAGATTTCACCCAACGCTGTACCTCCGGTTTGTAGAATTATAGATTATTCTAAGTTCCTGTATCAATTGAAGAAACGTGCCAAGGAACAGAAGGCCAAACAGGTAAAGGTGAACGTGAAGGAAATCCGTTTCGGGCCTCAGACCGATGAGCACGATTATAACTTCAAACTGAAACATGCCATCGGTTTTCTGGAAGATGGCGATAAGGTAAAGGCCTATGTGTTTTTCAAGGGACGTTCCATCCTGTTCAAGGAACAAGGCGAAGTGTTGCTGCTCCGTTTTGCAAACGACCTGGAAGAATATGCCAAGGTAGAGCAGATGCCGCTCCTGGAAGGTAAGCGCATGACAATCGCGCTGGCTCCGAAGAAGGCAGGCGCTCCGAAAAAGGCCGCTGCACCCAAACCGGCCGCTAAGCCGGAACCGGCAGAAGCCGAAGAAAAGGAAGAATAAAGGCGTGTGTAACGTGCCGGTATAGTACGTTGCCACCCATTGAATACTAATTAATTAAAAATTTAAACAAGATGCCAAAGATCAAGACTAACTCCGGTTCTAAAAAAAGATTCGCTCTTACCGGAACAGGTAAAATCAAAAGACAGCACGCTTATCACAGTCACATTTTGACTAAGAAAACTAAAAAGCAGAAAAGAAATCTGTGCCACTCAGGTCTGGTTGACAATGCTAACTTGAGCCAGGTTCGCGAACTTCTTTGCTTGAAGTAATTTTAAACAAAGCGTAAAGTAGTATCATTTAAATTATTAACCGAATGCATTAGCCTCAAGTCCGGTTGTGAAATATCGGCGCTATCATTCAAAAAAGAATTAAAACTATGCCAAGATCAGTAAATCACGTTGCTTCAAGAGCAAGAAGAAAGAAAATTTTAGGTTTGACCAGAGGTTACTTTGGTGCAAGAAAGAACGTTTGGACCGTTGCTAAAAACACATGGGAAAAAGGTTTGACTTATGCTTACCGTGACCGTAAGAACAAAAAACGTAACTTCCGTGCTTTGTGGATTCAGCGTATCAACGCTGCAGCACGTCTGGAAGGTATGTCTTACTCTAAGTTGATGGGTGCACTGCACAAAGCAGGTATCGAAATCAACCGTAAGGTGTTGGCCGATTTGGCTATGAACCATCCGGAAGCATTCAAGGCTGTTGTTGCAAAAGCAAAAGCTGCTTAATCCCGGTTTTTACACCAAGATATAAAAAAAGGACGCTATCTGAAAATAGCGTCCTTTTTTTATGCATTTTATTTGGTACATTCAGAGAAAAGCATTACATTTGTAATACAAAAATGGAGCCGCACTTGCAGAATCGGGAAACTCATCAAATTAATAGAAATACCGAGACAAGCTTCATCTTCCAATGGCGGGCCACGCCTTCGGGTAGCATTTATGCCGGTGGATTACAAAGGAAATGGGCACTCAAATCATGTCATTCGGAGTTTCGTCACGCCTCGGGTGCGGCTTTTCATTTTTCTCAATCGAATAAGGGATCTGTATCATCACGATGTGCGGGTCCCTTATTTCATCTATTGCGTATGTTATGATTTTCTATTTTTCTGGAACCGGAAATTCCCGCTGGGTGGCGGAGCAGTTGTCGACCGCAGGAGCGGAAGAGTTAGTAGCCATAGCCGATGTCTATGCATCGGACCGGCGTTTTGTCCTTCGTCCCGATGAAAAGGTGGGGTTCGTCTTTCCGGTCTATTCCTGGGGCCCCCCTTCCATTGTCCTTCAACTGATTGCTTCCGTACAGTTTTCGGAAAAGCCTGCTTATCTGTATTTTGTCTGTACCTGTGGAGACGATACGGGCAAGACGGCCGAGATCTTCTGCAAGGCTGTCGGCCGGCGTGGCTGGAAGTGTCAGGCCGGTTTCTCGGTGATAATGCCGAATACGTATGTCTGTCTTCCGGGCTTTGATATCGACTGGCGGGATGTGGCTGAAACCAAATGTCAGGAAGCGGAAGTACGTGTGGCGGAGATTGCACGGCTCGTGGCGGAGCGTGTGCAGCGGATGGATTGTTATCCGGGGCGGTTCCCGGCCTTGAAGTCTTATCTCCTCCGGCCGCTGTTCAACCGTTTCTGGTCTTCTCCCCGGCGGTTCCGCGTGGAAGACACCTGTGTCTCTTGCGGCCGGTGTGAGCAGGTGTGTCCTTTGCACAACATCCGGCTGGTTGACGGTAAACCGGTATGGGGGAAGGAGTGTGTGGCTTGTCTGGCTTGCTACCATCATTGTCCCAAGCATGCCATCGCGTATGGCAAGTATACCCGTGGCAAGGGACAGTATACGTTTCCGCTCCGGTAATTCCCCGAAGGTCAGACCTTGTCGAGCAGCCGCTTCAGTACAGGAATCTGTAGTACCGGCAGCAGTGCCCAAGCGGGGGCTGCCGCACATAGGCCGACCGTCAGTTTCGTGAAGAAGCCCGGTATGCAGCGGTGCTTTTTCCGGAACATGGAGTGCAGGGCAGCCGAGACGGTCTGCTGCGGAGTTTGCATCATGCCTACTTTCCGGAACCAGTACCGTTTCCGGTCGTCCAGCTGGTACAAGGGGGTGTCTACCGCTCCTGGAAACAAGGTCGTTACGCTGACGCCGTACCGCCGGAACTCATACCATACGGACCGTGAGAAAGATTTCAGGAAAGCCTTGGTCGCGGCATAGTGTGAAATCGTCGGATAAGCCATCCAGGCGGTAGAGGAAGAGGTTACCAGTATGTATCCGTGCCGGCGTTTCAGCATGTCTTCGCCGAACAGGTGGATTAATTTGATCGGAGTGGTGCAATGCAGCGCGACAATCCGGTCCAGCTGTTCCAGCGGCGTCCGTGCCAGGGTCGAGAAAAGCAGCATTCCGGCATTACTCACCAGAATTTCCACTTCCAGTTTCCAGGTAACGACCTGCTGATAAACCGTTTCTGCCGCTTCGGGCAGCGTCAGATCAATGTCGATCGTCAGGACATCGGTAGTATAGGTGGTACGAATCATCTCCGCTGCCTGTCTGTTTTCTTCCGGACGGTTGCTGATGAGGACGATTCCATATCCCCGCTCTGCCAGCTGTCGGGAGAATTCGAGTCCCATTCCCGACGAGGCTCCTGTGATTACTGCGTATTTCATGACACAAATGTATGAAAAAATGATGTATGAGAAAACGTCCGTTCGTTTCAAGTAAAACGTCTAGGCGATTTAAATGAAACGAACGGACGTGTTGAGCAAGACGTCTAGACGTTTTTAAGGTTATCTCAATGATTATTTCGTATCGGGTAGAGCCGGAATCGCGGCTTCGATGCGGTTCTCGATGCTGTCCGGCAGTTTGGCGAAGAAATCAAGTCCCGTTACAGTCTCTACCGAGTCTACCGGAACCTGATATTTCTCCAGGGCCTGATGGTGTGCGGCATTGTTGAACAGGAAGCCCATGGCTATCGGGTTCTTCCGGTTTTCGATCAGTACTACCTTGAAGAAACGGTCTGGTACCGCTACCTGATGTTTTCCGATGCGTTTCGGATGTTTCTTGTCGTATATCGGGCCGCATACGATGTATACCCTGCCGTATTTACGGGCCCAGCCCCGGCACGCTTCTTCCAGGTCACCCCAGTCATCCCGGTTCAGTTTCTGGTTCTGCGGGCAGATGTTGCTCATGTAGAAGGATTGTGCCATAGCCTCTTCGCTCCATTTCATGTCGGCGGCAGGAGCCATGTGCCCACGGTCGTAACCGGAGCGGGTGTAGTCGGCGTGTTCCACCCGGGGCTCCGGCAAGTCAGGGTCTGGAACGAACCTGTCTTTCCGGTCTTCTTTCCCTCGGGTCTCTTCGCGGGCCAGTTCCCATCCCACCCAGTTGGGAGTTTTGTACGTAGAGTTATAGGACAGGGTATAGCCGATTCGCTTCAGGATGATTTCATCCCGTTTCTCCAGAGTAACAGGTATTTCCAAGTGGGTGGCGTAGCTGCTTCCCGCCGGGGTTGAGGAGGATGCTTTCGTATCCTGCTGTATACCGCTTATCTTTTGTTGGATTCCATCGACGGCGGTTTCCAGTTTCTCCTGGGCAGTTTCCAGTGAGAAGTGTTCACCCCGTTCATTGGTCTGGTGCAGGAAGAGGGCAATGCCTATCAGACAGAGCAGACCGATGAAGCCTTTGATGGAACCGGTTCCTTTCTTTCTTTTCTTGGTACTCATATCCGGTATCAGACTAATTTGAAACGCATACGGAAAATTCCGTCCTTGTAGTCGGAACTGATGATTTTGAAGGTTCCTATCTCGGAAGTGTTGGCCACGTGCTGACCGATGCAGAGACATTCGTCGTAATCGCCTACTTTGACGATGCGTACGGTGTCGGACGCTCCTTCGGGCAGCCGTTTCATGTCGAACCGGTCGACTGCCTCGGCCTGGGTAATGTACTCCGTGGTTACTTCCAGGTTCCGGCTGATGACCTCATTCACGGCATTTTCTATGCGGGTGATGTCTTCGTCGGTAGGAGCTGCCGGCAACGCATAGTCCAGCTTGCTCTTTTTCCGTTCGATGTGTGCCGACACAGACCGTCCGCAGTGGAAGAGGCGTATCATGGTTTGGTTGATAATGTGTTCGCAGGTGTGCATGGGCGGGTATTCCTGCTTGTTGTGTGCATTGAGTTGTACTTCTGTTTCCATCTTGTTGTATTTTTGCTGGGGCAAAGATAGGAAAAATTAAGTTTTGTTCTTCTGTCTAAACTTCTTTGTGTGAAATACCGCTTATTTCGTGACTTCTCCGTATATTTGTAGCATAAATGCATTATACGACAATTTAGCAAATGAAGAATATCCGTAATTTCTGTATCATAGCTCACATCGACCATGGAAAATCGACCCTGGCCGACCGCTTGTTGGAATATACTCAGACAATTAAAGTAACAGAAGGACAGATGCTGGACGACATGGACCTGGAACGCGAACGCGGTATCACCATCAAGAGTCATGCCATCCAGATGGAATATACCTATCAGGGGGAGAAATACATCCTCAACCTGATTGACACTCCGGGACACGTAGACTTTTCTTACGAAGTATCCCGTTCCATTGCTGCCTGTGAGGGAGCCCTGCTGGTAGTGGATGCTTCGCAGGGAGTGCAGGCACAGACCATCTCGAACCTGTATATGGCCCTGGAGCATGACCTGGAAATCATTCCTGTCATGAACAAATGTGATATGGCGAGTGCCATGCCCGAAGAAGTAGAGGATGAAATTATCGATCTGTTGGGATGTAAACGGGAAGACATTATCCGGGCTTCCGGAAAAACCGGTCAGGGTGTGGAAGAAATTCTTCAGGCTGTGGTAGAACGGATTCCCTGTCCGACAGGCGATGAGGAAGCGCCTCTGCAGGCTTTGATTTTTGACTCTGTGTTCAATTCTTTCCGGGGTATCATTGCCTATTTCAAGGTAGAGAACGGAATTATCCGTACCGGTGACAAGGTGAAGTTCTTCAATACCGGCAAGGAATACGATGCCGATGAAGTGGGAGTACTGAAAATGGATATGGTACCTCGTAAGGAGCTTCGTACGGGGGATGTAGGCTATATCATCTCCGGTATCAAGACATCGAAGGAAGTGAAGGTGGGCGATACCATTACGCACATAGACCGTCCGTGCGAAAAAGCCATCGATGGTTTTGAAGAAGTCAAACCGATGGTGTTTGCCGGAGTCTATCCCATCGAGGCCGAAGATTATGAGAACCTGCGTGCCTCGCTGGAAAAACTGCAATTGAACGATGCGTCACTGACCTTCCAGCCGGAATCATCGCTGGCTTTGGGTTTCGGATTCCGATGTGGTTTCCTGGGGCTGCTGCACATGGAAATCGTACAGGAACGTCTGGACCGCGAATTCGATATGAATGTCATCACGACTGTGCCGAACGTATCTTATATGGTGTACGACAAGCAGGGCGGTGTACAGGAGGTACATAACCCGGGCGGTATGCCGGACCCTACCTTGATAGACCACATCGAGGAACCGTATATCGATGCGTCCATCATCACCACCACCGATTACATCGGCCCTATCATGACGCTCTGTCTGGGCAAGCGTGGGGAACTGGTTCGTCAGGACTACATTTCCGGCAACCGGGTGGAACTGCATTACAAGATGCCGTTGGGCGAAATCGTCATCGATTTCTATGACAAGCTGAAGAGTATTTCGAAGGGGTATGCCTCCTTTGACTACCATCAGTCGGGATTCCGCCCGTCCAAGTTGGTGAAACTGGATATTCTGCTGAACGGTGAATCGGTGGATGCGCTTTCTACACTGACCCATTTTGACAACGCATACGATTTGGGTCGCCGCATGTGCGAGAAACTGAAGGAACTGATTCCGCGCCAACAGTTCGAAATTGCCATCCAGGCTGCCATCGGAGCGAAAATCATTGCCCGTGAAACCATCAAGGCTGTACGTAAGGATGTGACTGCCAAGTGTTACGGTGGCGACGTGAGCCGTAAGCGTAAGCTGTTGGAAAAACAGAAACGCGGTAAGAAGCGTATGAAGCAGATCGGTACGGTGGAGGTGCCGCAGAAGGCCTTCCTGGCAGTATTGAAACTGGATTGATGTGTTAGACAGAAGATTCTTCTGACAGAAGGACCTTCTGTCTCAAGTTTTATTATAACCTTCATTGTACTATGACAGAGGAAACCAAGAAACAATTGCTCCATTTCCCCTTCATGCACATCCTGCGTTTCCACGTAAACGGAGGTATGTTGCTGATGGTAACGGCACTGGCTGCTATCTTTATCGCAAATTCTCCGTGGAGTGAAGCTTATCAGAATCTGTGGACACACGAAATCCGTCTGCAGATAGGCGATTTCAACCTGTTCAATCACGGCGGGCATCCGCTGACACTGATGGGGTTCATCAACGATGTACTGATGGCGGTCTTCTTCTTTGCCGTGGGGCTGGAAATCAAACGGGAAATCCTGGTGGGAGAGTTGTCTTCGTTCAAGCAGGCCATGCTACCCATCATCGCTGCCTGTGGCGGAATGATTATGCCGGTGGTTATCTATTACTTGATTACCCGCGATACACCGGCGGTAGACGGACTGGCGATTCCGATGGCTACGGATATCGCTTTTTCGCTGGGAGTGTTGAGCCTTTTCGGTAAGCGGGTCCCCCTGAGTCTGAAGATTTTCCTGACTGCCTTTGCCGTAGTGGATGATATCGGAGGTATTCTGGTCATTGCCCTTTTCTACAGTTCCCATTGCGACGTGAACTACCTGATGTATGCGTTGCTGATACTGGGTATCCTGCTGATAGGTAACCAGATGCGGGTGTCTTCCAGTTCGTTTTACCTGGTGTTGGGTATCGGAATCTGGTATTGTTTCATGCAGAGTGGGGTACACGCTACCATTGCCGGAGTGATTGTAGCCTTTACTGTACCTGCCAGACCGAAGCTGCGCATCGGAAAATACATCAACCGCATGCACGATTTGATTGTGGATTTTCCTCCCGAACCGGAAAAGATTATTCTGGGAAAGGAGCAGATCTGTGCGTTGAAGACCATTGAAGCAGATACCAGACAGGTGGTTTCTCCGTTGCAGTTTATGGAAGACGCTTTGCATTGGATGGTCAATTATTTGATTATGCCGTTGTTTGCCTTTGCCAATGCGGGAGTCGTATTGACGGCTTCGCACGGTGGACTGGAACTGGGACTGCCTACGTTTGCCATTATTCTGGGACTGGTGGTCGGTAAATTTGTGGGTATCTATCTGTTCTCGTGGGGAACACTGAAACTGAAACTGGCCGATATGCCGAACGGGATGACATGGAAGAATCTTTCGGGTATCTGTCTGTTGGGCGGTATCGGTTTTACGGTATCGCTGTTCATTGCGAACCTTTCTTTCGGCGAGGAACCTCATTTATTGAACCAGGCCAAGATGGGCGTAGTGGCCGGTACGGTACTGGCCGGTATCCTGGGTTACATCGTCCTGCATTTTACCTTGCCGAAGAAGGCTGTGGAGGAATGACGCTTATTTTTATCAGAAAACAAAGATTATTTCAGACAGAAGCATCGATGGGTGTTCTTTTTTAAGTGGGAGTGTCTCTTGGGGGGTTCTGTCAGATAAAGTGAAGACAATATGCTTACATTGGATTGTATCTATCGGGCTTCTTTTGCCTTGAAGGACGTGATACGGCGTACAGACTTGATCTATGCGCCTCAGATTAATCCGGAAAGTCAGGTGTATCTGAAACCGGAGAATCTGCAATATACCGGTTCGTTCAAGTTGAGAGGTGCCTGCTATAAGATTTCCCGGCTGACCGATGAGGAGAAGGAGCGGGGAGTCATTGCCTGTTCGGCCGGTAACCATGCGCAGGGAGTTGCTTTGGGAGCGACCAAACACGGTATCAAGTCACTGATTTGTTTGCCCGCCGGAGCCCCTATCTCGAAAGTGGAGGCTACCAAACGCTACGGTGCTGAGGTCTGCCTGGTACCGGGCGTATACGATGATGCCTATCGGCGGGCACTGGAACTGAAGGAAGAGAAAGGATATACGTTCATCCATCCCTTCGACGACGAGTATGTAATAGCCGGTCAGGGAACCATCGGACTGGAACTGCTTGACCAGCTGCCGGATATCGAGGCGGTGATTGTGCCCATTGGGGGTGGGGGACTGATTTCGGGGATTGCCTATGCCTTGAAATCACTGGAGCCTTCGGTCAAGGTCTATGGCGTACAGGCCGAAGGAGCTGCCAGCATGCAGCGGTCCATTGCGCGCGGATATCGGGAATGCCTGAGTACCGTTTCGACTGTGGCCGACGGTATCGCCGTCAAGGAACCGGGGGAACATACCTTCGACCTTTGTTCCAAATACGTAGACGATATCGTAACCGTGACCGAAGATGAAATCTGTGCGGCTATTCTGGCACTGATGGAACAGCAGAAACTGATAGCCGAAGGGGCAGGTGCCGTAGCGGTAGCCGCGGCCATGTTCAACAAAGTCCCCATCGCCGGGAAGAAGGTGGCTTGCATCGTTTCGGGTGGAAACATCGACGTGACCATACTGAACCGGGTAATCAGCCGCGGTCTGGACATGTCCGGACGCTCGTATACCGTTACCCTCGATTTGCACGACAAACCGGGGGAACTGATGGGAGTCTCTGCCGTCATTGCCCGCCTGGGAGGAAATATCATATCGGTACTGCACGAGCGGAATACGACCAACAGTAACATCAACGCCTGTTTCCTGCGGCTGGTCATGGAAACCCGAAACGCAGAACACGTGGCGATGATACGCAATGCATTGCTGGAAGCCGGTTACATCCTTGTAGAATGATAAATTGTTCAGAATGAACCGGAGAATGACCGTCATAAGCTCCGGCTGTTGACGGTCATTGGCTTTCAAGTGGCAGTGTACGGAAGCGGAATGTTAGTTTGATACACTTTTTTTAACTTTTTTAAGGAGAAAAACAGGAGTCCTGCTATAAACTAACTGAATTTTATCGTACATTTGCCACATATTTGTAAAGTATAGTTTGCAAAAATGAGCGATACTATCAAACACCTCGGTATTGTGGAAAACATCAATGGTCCGTATGTACAGGTACGGATTCTTCAGACTTCAGCCTGCGCTTCCTGCAGTGTAAAAGGGCATTGTAATGCCTCTGAAACCAAAGAGAAATTGATTGATGTTTATAATGGTAAGGATATTCATTGCCAGGTAGGACAGCGCGTCCTGATTTGTGGCGCGACTTCGATGGGGATGAAGGCAGTATGGTTGGCTTTCTGCATCCCTTTCCTGCTGTTGATGGGAGCCTTGTTTCTCTTTATGGCCCTGACGGGTGGGGATGAAGCGAAGGCTGCCTTGTTTTCATTGGCTACACTGGTACCCTATTACCTTATATTATATGTGTGCCGGCAACGTCTGAAACGCACATTTACATTTACCTTAGAATCTATTAATTAACTAACTAACTTAAAATTTATGAGCTTAATTTTAGTGGCAGTAATTTCGTTGGGAGCCATCGGGTTGGTCGCTGCAATCATCTTGTACGTGGCGTCCAAGAAATTTGCTGTGTATGAAGATCCTCGGATTGGTCAGGTGGCCGAAGTGCTACCCCAGGCCAACTGTGGTGGATGCGGCTACCCCGGATGTGGGGGATTTGCTGCGGCATGTGTAAAAGCCGGCTCGCTGGATGGCAAATTCTGTCCGGTAGGTGGTCAGCCTGTAATGGACAAAGTGGCCGGAATTCTGGGGTTGGAGGCTACTGCTGCCGAACCGAAGGTAGCGGTGGTCCGCTGTAACGGAACCTGTGAGAACCGTCCGCGTACGACACAGTACGACGGTGTACGTTCCTGTGCCATTGCCCATGCAACGTATGGCGGTGAAACCGGTTGTACATTCGGCTGTCTGGGATGTGGCGACTGTGTGTCTGCCTGTAAGTTCGGTGCGCTGCACATGAACCCGGAAACAGGACTTCCTGAAGTGGACGAAGAGAAATGTACCGCCTGCGGTGCCTGTGTCAAGGCTTGTCCGCGGAACATCATCGAGCTGCGTCCGAAGGGTAAGAACAACCGCCGTGTGTATGTGCAGTGTGTCAACAAGGACAAGGGCGCCGTTGCCCGCAAGGCTTGTACGGCTGCCTGTATCGGTTGCGGAAAATGTGTGAAGGTTTGTCCGTTCGAGGCTATTACGCTGGAAAACAACCTGGCCTATATTGACCCGGCTAAATGTAAGTCTTGCCGCAAGTGTGAAATGGAATGTCCGCAAGGAGCCATCATTGCCAAGAACTTCCCTCCACGGAAGGCGAAACCGGCTGAAGCCCCTGCCGCACAACCGGCTCCGGCTGCCAAATCTGCTGAAGCTAAACCTGCCGCTGCACAACCGGTTCCGGCTGCTTCAAAGGCTGAGGCCCCGGCTGCTGATGCTCCGAAGGCAGAAGCTTGATAATAATCTCTTATTCAGTAAATCTAAAAAAACGAAATAACAGTGAAGACATTTAGAATTGGTGGAGTTCATCCAGCAGAAAATAAATTGTCGGCCGGCAAAGCCATCGAGACTCTTGCACTTCCTAAACAAGCGGTCTTTCCTTTGTCACAGCATATCGGAGCCCCTGCCACTGCCATTGTAAAGAAAGGTGATGTGGTGAAAGTAGGTACTAAAATTGCTGAAGCAGGTGGTTTTGTATCGGCAGCTATCTTCTCTTCCGTTTCCGGTAAGGTAAACAAGATAGATAGCATCATAGATGCCAGCGGCTATCGGAAGCCGGCTATTTTTATCGATGTAGAAGGCGATGAATGGGAAGAGTCCATCGACCGTAGTGAGACTCTGGTAAGAGCCTGTGAGCTGACTCCGGAGGAGATTGTAGCGAAAATCAAGAATGCCGGCGTGGTAGGTATGGGTGGAGCCTGTTTCCCGACCCATGTGAAGTTGACCCCTCCGCCGGGATGCAAGGCCGAATGTGTCATCATCAATGCCGTAGAATGTGAACCTTATCTGACTGCCGACCACCGGCTGATGCTGGAAAAGGCAGATGAGATTCTGGTGGGTGTACAGATTCTGATGAAGGCGGCCAAGGTGACCAAGGGATATATCGGTATCGAGAACAACAAGCCGGATGCCATCAAGCTGATGACCGAAAAGGCTGCCAATTATGCCGGTATCGAAGTGGTTCCCTTGAAGGTAAAATATCCGCAGGGCGGTGAAAAACAGCTGATCGATGCTGTTATCGGCCGTCAGGTTCCGGCTCCTCCTGCTATCCCTATCAACGTGGGCGCTGTGGTACAGAATGTAGGTACTGCCTACGCTGTATACGAAGCGGTACAGAAAAACAAACCGTTGTTTGAACGTATCGTGACCGTGACCGGTAAGTCGGTAAAGAATCCGTCGAATTTCCTGACCCGTATGGGTACACCGATGAGCCAGCTGATAGAAGCTGCCGGCGGTCTGCCGGAAGATACCGGTAAGGTTATCGGTGGTGGTCCGATGATGGGTAAGGCTTTGGCCAATACGGAAGTGCCTATCTGTAAGGGTAGTTCCGGAGTCCTGATTATGAATGAGAAGGAAGCACGCCGTGCAGAGCCTCAGCCATGTATCCGCTGTGCGAAGTGTGTAAGTGCCTGTCCGATGGGACTGGAACCCTTCCTGCTGGCTACCTGCTCGGCTCATGGCGATTGGGAACGGGTAGAGCATGAGATGATTATGTCCTGTATCGAGTGCGGCTCGTGTCAGTTCACCTGTCCGTCACACCGCCCGATATTGGATTACATTCGTTTAGGTAAAGGTAAGGTGGGCGGTATCATCCGTGCACGTAACGCTAAAAAATAATTCATAAGATTATGGCAAACAAATTCATTGTATCTTTATCCCCCCACGTGCATAGCGGCGATAGCGTACAGAAAAACATGTACGGTGTAATCATCGCCCTGATACCTGCCTTGCTTGTATCTTTCTACATGTTCGGTCTGGGGGCCGTTATCGTGACACTGACTTCGGTCATTGCATGTCTTTTCTTTGAATGGGCTATCACCAAGTTCATTCTGAAACGTGAACATTCCACCATCATGGACGGTTCGGCTGCGCTGACCGGTCTGTTGCTGGCTTTCAACCTTCCGTCTAACCTGCCGTTGTGGATTATCGTCATCGGTGCGCTGGTAGCTATCGGTATCGGTAAGATGACTTTCGGCGGACTGGGCTGCAACCCGTTCAACCCGGCACTGGTAGGACGTATCTTCCTGTTGATTTCTTTCCCTGTACAGATGACTTCCTGGCCGGTTGTCGGACAGCTGACCAGCTATACGGACGCTGAAACCGCGGCGACTCCGCTGGCACTGATGAAGATGGCTGTACACGGTGACACTGCTGCCTTGAGTCAGCTGCCTGATACGATGACCCTGTTCCTGGGTAACAATCCGGGATGTATCGGTGAGGTCAGTGCCTTGGCGCTGCTTATCGGTCTGGCATACATGCTTTGGAAGAAAATCATCAGCTGGCACATTCCGGTATCTATTCTGGTTACCGTATTCGTATTCTCCGGTCTGATGCATCTGGCCAATCCGGAAGCCTATGCTTCTCCATTTGTACACCTGTTTACCGGTGGTCTGATGTTGGGAGCTATCTTTATGGCTACCGATTATGTGACATCGCCGATGACTCACAAAGGTATGGTCATCTACGGTATTGCCATCGGTTTCCTGACTGTTGTCATCCGTCAGTTCGGTGCTTATCCGGAAGGTATGTCGTTCGCGATCTTCATCATGAACGCATTCACTCCGCTCATCAACACCTATTGTAAACCTAAACGTTTTGGGGAGGTAGTGAAGAAATGAAAAAGTTGGAATCATCTTTGAAGAATATGGCTTTGGCACTGACCGGTTTCTCGGTGGTGGCTGGAGCGTTGCTGGGATGGGTGAACGACGTGACTGCCGAACCTATTGCCCAGGCGAATGCGAAGACCTTGAGCGATGCCATCGCGGTGGTCGTTCCGGGATTCGACAATAATCCGGCGGAAGCTCCTGAAGTGATTGAGGTAAACGGAGCTTCGTATAAAATCTATAAGGCTACGAAAGGTGGCAAGTTTGTAGGTGCCGCCGTGGAATCGTCTTCCAACGGATTCGGTGGCGCACTGACCGTCCTGGTAGGTTTCGACCCGGAAGGGAACATCATCGACTATTCCCTGCTGAGTCATGCCGAGACTCCGGGATTGGGCTCTAAGGCTGCCGACTGGTTCAAGAAAGGAGCCAAGGGAGACATCACCGGTAAGAATCCGGGTGAGCAGCCGTTGGTTGTCAGCAAGGACGGCGGACAGATTGATGCCATTACCGCATCTACCATTACTACACGTGCATTCCTGCTGGCTGTCAACAACGCTTATGCAGCATACAAGAACCAGAATGTAGATTCTACAACGGGAGCTACCCAGCAGGCCGCTCCGGCAGATTCTACCCAAGTTGAAACTAATAATTAAGGAGGAGCAGACTATGAATAATTTTAAAGTATTGATGAACGGGATTGTGAAGGAAAATCCTACGTTCGTACTCCTTTTAGGTATGTGTCCTACGCTGGGTACTACTTCTTCGGCCATCAACGGTATGGGTATGGGACTGGCCACCATGTTCGTGCTTATCTGTTCGAACGTGGTGATTTCACTCATCAAGAACCTGGTGCCTGATATGGTACGTATCCCTATCTTCGTAGTTGTCATCGCTTCGTTTGTAACTTTGCTGCAGATGTTGATGCAGGCGTATGTTCCGGCCCTGTATGCTACGTTGGGACTTTTCATCCCGTTGATTGTGGTGAACTGTATCTTGCTGGGCCGTGCGGAAGCCTTTGCCGCTAAGAACAATCCGTTGTCGTCTTTCTTTGACGGTCTGGGTATGGGACTTGGCTTTACCATCGCTCTGACGCTGCTCGGTGGTGTCCGTGAATTCCTGGGAACCGGTAAAATCTTCAACCTGGCTGTAATGCCTGAAGAATATGGAATGCTGATTTTCGTGTTGGCTCCGGGAGCATTCATCGTACTGGGTTATCTGATTGCTATCGTGAATCGTCTGAAGAAGGCATAACCTCTAAAAAGAATAGATATGGAATATATACTGATATTTATCACCGCTATCTTTGTGAACAACATCGTGTTGTCACAGTTCCTCGGTATCTGTCCGTTCCTGGGTGTATCTAAAAAGGTGGATACAGCCATGGGTATGGGTGCTGCCGTCGCTTTCGTACTGGTGCTGGCTACCATCGTAACCTACCTGATCCAGAAATTTGTATTGGATGCTTTCGGACTGGCTTACCTGCAGACTATCGCTTTCATTCTGGTGATCGCCGCACTGGTGCAGATGGTAGAGATTATCCTGAAGAAGGTTTCTCCGTCGTTGTATCAGGCACTGGGCGTGTTCCTGCCGCTGATTACCACCAACTGCTGTATTCTGGGTGTGACTATCCTGGTTATCCAGAAGGATTATGATTTGTTGACCGGTGTGGTTTATGCTTTTTCTACTGCATTGGGTTTTGCTTTGGCACTGATAGTTTTTGCCGGTATCCGCGAGCAGTTGAGTCTGGTCAATATTCCGAAAGGAATGCGGGGCATGTCTATCGCACTGGTGACAGCTGGTTTGCTGGCCATGGCTTTCATGGGATTCTCAGGAGTTGATAAAGGATTGGCAACTTTATTCGGACTGAACTGATTGTTGGAAACTTTCTGATTTTCTTAGGATGGAAGCACATGACCATTCTTTGGAAAGGTAAGTTTTTCAAAGATAACTGTAAGATTACTTGCTGTAAAGTATGGGCGTATGTAAATATGACCCTTACTTTACAGCTTTTTTTTGTTTTTTTTCTTTGAACGATTCCCTATTTCAATAATTATGCATATATTTGTATGTATAATTAACCTAGCTCGTTTGAGATATTAAAATACCTTATTATTATGAAACAAAGAATTCTTGTTACTGGTGGTACAGGATATATCGGTTCTCATACCGTAGTTGAGTTGCAGAACAGTGGCTATGAAGTCGTTATCGTTGATAATCTGTCTAATTCACGTGCAGATGTAGTCGATCATATCGAACAGATTTCAGGCATCCGTCCGGCATTCGAAAAAGTGGATTGTTTGGATTTTGAAGGAATGGACGCTGTATTCGCCAAATATCCAGGTATCAAAGGTATTATCCATTTTGCAGCCAGCAAAGCTGTAGGTGAGTCAGTACAGAAACCGTTGATGTACTACCGTAACAATCTGGTTTCATTGATTAATCTTTTGGAATTGATGCCGAAGCATGGTGTAGAAGGTATCATTTTCTCTTCATCATGTACAGTATATGGCCAGCCGGATCATTTGCCTGTAACCGAAGCTGCTCCTATCAAGAAAGCAGAATCTCCTTACGGAAATACGAAGCAGATTAACGAAGAGATTATCCGTGATACAGTGGCTTCCGGTTCGCCGATTCATGCCATCCTGTTGCGTTACTTCAATCCGATCGGTGCACATCCTACCGCTTTGATCGGTGAATTGCCGAACGGTGTTCCGCAGAACCTGATTCCTTACCTGACTCAGACAGCCATGGGTATCCGCGAAAAACTGAGCGTATTCGGTGATGACTACAATACTCCTGACGGTTCTTGTATCCGTGACTATATTTATGTAGTCGATCTGGCAAAGGCTCACGTAATCGCTATGGACCGTATCTTGAACGGTAAGCAGAAAGATAAAGTGGAAGTCTTCAATATCGGTACCGGACGTGGTCTGTCAGTATTGGAACTGATCAATGCGTTCGAAGCCGCTACCGGTGTGAAACTGAATTATCAGATTGTAGGTCGCCGTGCCGGTGATATCGAACAGGTATGGGCAGACCCAAGTTATGCCAACAATGAATTGGGTTGGAAAGCAGATACTTCGATTGAAGAAACTTTACGCTCAGCCTGGAAATGGCAGTTGCATCTGCGTGAAGAAGGTATCATGTAATCCGAACCTGATTGAAAAAATATTAAAATATTGAACAAATAACATCTATGGAGTGTTATTACAATGCAAGTACTTTAACACTGACGCCGTATGTGAATATAGGTCCGTGTCTCCATTCCATAGGGAATGGAAGGGTGCTAATTGCATAGTAGTTTTGTCGTGTTTTATTTTGTGTTTGTGTTGTGGCTGTTCTCCGACGAGAGTCGGGGAACAGTTTTTTTATGCGGGTGTTTCGGAAAAAACAGGTCAAGGTTGAGGCTTTTTCATTACCTTTGCAGGCGCAAAACTAGAAGTGTATGAGTCAGTCGAAAGATATGACGGTGGGAGCTATTCTGCCGTTGTTGTTCAATTTTACGATGCCGCTCCTGCTCGGGAACCTGCTTCAGCAGACCTATTCGCTGGTGGATGCGGCGATTGTCGGAAAGTTTTTAGGTATCAATGCTTTGGCTTCGGTGGGGGCCAGTACATCGGTGGTTTTTCTGATTTTGGGTTTCTGTAACGGGTGTTGCGGAGGGTTTGGCATTCCCGTAGCCCAGAAATTTGGGGCTCATGATTATCGGACGATGCGACGACTGGTTGCCGTCAGCCTGAAACTGGCCGGTATCATGTCGGTAGCGATCACCTTGGTTACCTGCCTGCTCTGTTCGTTCATCCTGGAATGGATGCAGACACCGGACAATATTTTCGAGGATGCCTATTATTACCTGCTGATTACTTTTATCGGTATTCCCTGTACGTTTTATTACAACCTGCTGTCCAGTATTCTTCGGGCGTTGGGCGACAGCAAGACCCCTTTCTGGTTCCTGCTGTTTTCTACGGTGCTGAACATCCTGTTGGATTTGTTGTGTATCGTCGTCCTGAAATGGGGAGTGGCGGGAGCAGCCATCGCTACGGTTTTCTCGCAAGGGGTATCGGCTGTGCTGTGCTATTTATATATGTACCTGAAATTCGAGATTCTGCGGACGACACCTGCCGACCGGCGTTTCCGTCCGGAACTGGCCCGACAATTGATTTATATCGGTGCGCCGATGGGGCTCCAGTTCTCGATTACGGCCATCGGCAGCATCATGCTCCAAAGTTCCAACAATGCATTGGGTACGGCGTGTGTGGCAGCCTTTACGGCGGCGATGCGTATCAAGATGTTCTTCCTCTGTATGCTGGAAAGCCTGGGTATCGCCATGGCTACCTACTGTGGGCAGAACTATGGCGCCGGGAAACCGCTTCGAATCTGGCAGGGAGTGAAGGTGGCTTCGGGAATGATGGTGGTGTATGTATTGTTGGTCAACCTGATTCTGTGGACTTCTTCGGAGAAATTCGCCTTACTCTTTGTGGACCCTGCCGAAACTGAAATCATTGCCGATACGGCGTTGTTCCTGCATGTGTCTGCGTCGTTCTTCCCGGTATTGGGTCTGTTGTGTATCTTGAGGTATTCCATCCAGGGAGCCGGGTATACCCGGTTGGCCATGTTCTCCGGTGTTTCGGAAATGATTGCCCGTATCCTGGTCAGTCTGGTAGCTGTTCCCATGTGGGGATTCTGGGCTGTATGTTTCGGCGACCCCACAGCCTGGGTCTTTGCCGATCTTTTCCTGATACCGGCTTTCATCTATGTATATCGCCGGCTGTGTGGTATCGTGGTGCGGGAGACTAATTCCTGACAGGTAGCCGTTTCCAGAGCCAGGCAGGTATCAGGCGCCAGAAAAAGACCAGTATCCGGTAGCGCCAGTCGATGACGGCTATCCGTTTTTTCCGGTGCAGGGCGGAAACAATCTTGCGGGCGGCATAGGCAGGCGGCATGAGCAGCGGGTAGTGTTTCCCGTCGTTGAGCAGTCCGGTAGCCACGAATCCCGGCCGGATGTCGGTAAAACGAATGGGCACCTTGTGCATCCGGGCCAGTTGCTCAAGGGCATCGAGATAGGTGTTCTGGAAACGTTTGGTGGCGGAATAAGCCGGTGCGATACCCAACCCTTTGGTGCCGGCTATGGAACTGATGACGGCCAGGTGTCCGCTTCCCTTTTGAAGGAAATAGCGGAATGCATGGGTCACCATCCGGGCAAAGCCGGTGCCGTTTGTTTCCAACGTGTTCAGTTCAATTTCTGGGTCCAGGGCGTAATTCTGGAAACCGATGCCTGAGCTTTGCAGGAAGAGGTCCATACCTCCCAGTTCATCAATGAGGGCTTCCAGTTCCTTTTCTGCTCCGGATTGCCGGATATCAAAGGCCCGTATGCAGATTTGGTCGGGGTACTGGGCCTGCAGAGCTTCCAGGTTTTCTTTTCTTCGTCCGGCTATACCCAGTCGCCATCCTTCCTGAACCAGGAGTAAGGCGATTTCGTAGCCGATACCTGAAGTGGCGCCTACAATGACGGCGCGTCGAGGGGTTTTCTTCATCGTTTATAGATTGCTTTTAAGTTCGTAAACAAATGCTCCGGTAGCCGGATGAGGGTCAGTTCCGCCGGCGTAATAGAATTTGCCGCTAAAAGGCATCTGTTCGT
The DNA here is from genome assembly GCF_000374585.1 of Phocaeicola barnesiae DSM 18169 = JCM 13652. GTDB lineage: Bacteria > Bacteroidota > Bacteroidia > Bacteroidales > Bacteroidaceae > Phocaeicola > Phocaeicola barnesiae. The sequence continues at coordinate 20,705 of NZ_KB894654.1, read as the reverse complement.
TCAACGGCCGGAGTTCGGTACAGAGCTGGTTGCAGAATGCGGTATACGGGCGGTTGTTTCCACGTTCACCGGTATCGTCGCGGAAAATGGTCAGGTACCGGTTCTGCGGATAGGCATGTACCAGTTGGTTGATTTGCTGAGCCAGGTCGCGGGCTTCCTGGGGCGTAATCCGGTCGAAAAGGCTGGACAGATTGAAGACTATCAGTTCGGACAGTACGGCATGGGCCTTCCAGAAGCGGAGGGGAACAGCCGATAGGTTGGGACTGCACAGATAGGTGGCTGTGCGGTAGGGCGGAAGACGGAAGAATGCTTCGCCCAGTTCCTTCAGGGAATCCGAAGGATGGATAGCCAGGTGGGCAATGTCTGTGTGCGGAAACCGTCGGCAATACTCCAGAAAGGCGAGAGCCGAAGCGCCTGATTCGGTGGACAAGTCGCAGTATACTATCCGGCCGCTGGCGGAGGTAATGGCATCGCGTAGCCAGCTTCCGCAGGTTTCCAACAGGGCCTGGGCCGCCATGTACTGTTTGCGGAAGTAATAGGCATTGTACAGCAGTGCCCGTTCGTGGGTAGGAATGCCGGAGGCTTCGAGGGTCCGGAAATTGATCCGTCCATAGGCTAGCAGCTCCCGGTAGTAGGGTTCGTTCTGTGTCAGCCCCTCTTTGCCTAACTGTTGCTCCAGTGGGGTGTATACGAGGGTCTGTAGCGCTTCTTCCAGTGCTTCGGGCAAGTTATATGCCGTAGCCTGGGTGTCCCATCCCTGCCGGTAAGCGGGGATAGCGAACTCGCCCCGACAAAAAGCGTCTACGCCGGCATCGATGTATCCGTTGTGCAGGCGGATGTATTCCATCAATTTGTAGAAGGTGAGGTTGGCTCCCAGTATACTCGGGTTTCCGGTGAGAAGCAGTTGCTTCCGTGCACGGGTAATGGCTACGTTCAGTTTCCGGTCTATCAGAAATTCGCCTTCCTGGAACGTATTGGCCGTCAGGAAATTCAACTGGTTGTAATCGTGTACGGTAAAGGAATAGATGATGACATCCCGCTGACTACCCTGGTAGCGCTCCACGGTATCGATGGAGATGTCCGACAGCACCGGAATATCCAGCCGGGCGATTTCTTTCCGTATCATGGCAATCTGGTTGCGGTAGGGTACAATGACTCCTACCGTGTGATTCGGATTGAAGGCATCTCCCGTCAGCCGGTAGATGTGTTTCAGCAAGGTGGCGACAATACGGGCTTCGCTCAGGTTGGTCTTGTCGGAGAAACCGGAAGGAAGTGGTTCGTCGGCGGGGATGAAGACCATGCGCCGTTCCAGCAGGAGGCTGTCGATGGTATCTGCCGCAGCGGGGGCATCCGGGTAGGGGCAGGATTCTTCCTGATGGGGAAGTGGTACGGATTCCAGTTGCTCCCGATAATAGAAGGCATGATTCGGAAATTCGGCGACAGCCGGATGCATTCTCCCTTGCTTGTGGAGGATGCTCCGGACCGAAGCGTCGCATTGCTTGTAGAGGCGTTCGAAGAGGGAATTCCGGCAGTCGGTCAGACCGATGGCCTGCAGCAGCGGATGATGGATGGCCGCCTCTTCCGGACTTTGCTGCGCGATGGCCGGTAATTGCTTGTAGTCGCCGATGAGGATGAACTTTCCGATGGCGTTCTGTGTCTGGTACCGGGCAGACAGGATACCGATCAGGTCGGGCTCCAGGATCTGTGAGGCTTCGTCGATGATGGCCAGGCTGAAAGGTTTCAGCGAGAAGAGGTTCAACCGGTTGTTGATGGCGGTGGTGGTTCCCACAAAGATACGTGTTTCAAGGATGCGTTGCCGGATGTCCTTCAGTTTCGGACAATCGTCCAGGCTGTGCTTCAGCAGGTACGGTACATAGCGGGTATCGCAGGAGAGTTCGTTGCCGATGCGGATGAAGGGGGTACGGGCCGCAATGCCGGAACTGACCAGCATGTGGCAGATTTCGTCGACAGCCCGGTTGGTATAGGACAGCAGCAGGATGGAGGTGTCCGGTTCGGTCAAGGCTTCTTCCACCATGTAGCGTAAGGCACACGAAGTCTTTCCGGTTCCCGGAGGGCCTACCAGCAGGAAGTAGTCGCTGGCCTGTTTCTCTTTCAGTATCAGTTCGTCGAATCTTCCGTAGGAACCGTTCAGCCGGAGTTCCAGGTTTCTGGAAGGGGGGCGTACACCCAGCAGCAGTTCTTTCCGGTCTGTCCGTGCCGCAAGAAAAGCATAAAGCCCGCGCATCCCACTGGTGGCAGATACATCCGAGCTGTCATGTTCGATGGCAAAGACTTCGTCCGCTCCTCCGATGATTTCCTTGTTCTGCTGTCCGTTCCGTAACAGGACAGTCAGCCGGTCCGGGAAGATGGATACAATGTTGCCTTTCATGAGAATTTCCTTGCGTACATCCGGCTCTCCGTGATAGGCGTAACAGATGACGATGTCGCCTGTGCGGAAATTCGGCAGGAAATCCTCATCCTGTTGGGGAATGGCCAGTTCTATCAGGTCGTAGCCTTTGTTCGGGGCACTTTGCTGCTTGTTGCGGATGGTCAGTCCCAACAGGATGTTTCCAGCTTCCAGTTTCTCTGGCAGGGGCAGATGCCATAAGCCTGCAAAGCCGTGGCTGGGGTCGGTGTTTCCTCCGGTCTTGCTCAGAATCTGCTCTTTGGAGACAAAGGTGAAGAAGCGTTCGAAATAGGCCCGTTCGAAAGGGGTGACATGCTTCAGGGTCTGGATGGCCTCCTGGAGTTGGGGTTCCTGGAAATCGTCCCACAGGCGGTTGTGAACCTGGTATTCGTTCAGTACATCCGTATCCAGGGCCTCAATGACCTGGCCGATATTCCCTTCCCCCAGTTTCATCTCTTCGGCTACAATGAAGTTGCGCAGACGGATGCTTTCGCGGAACAAGGTTTCGGAGAAGTGTTCCAGCATCAGTCCGTCCGGGTATTTGGAATAAAGCAGGAAGGTCTGCAGTTCTTCGGTTTCCCGACCGAAGTTGTACATCAAGACGCCCTGGTACAGCATCATCTGGATGAAATGGTCTTCTTTGTGCTTACGCTGCCATTCATCGCGTTTCCCTGATTTTTGCTCTATCAGAATCTTGAAGTCTTTTTGGAGCATATCTACACGTCCCTGCAAACCGAGTTTCTCGCAGATGAACGAGGCTTCGAGCAAGGTTTTCCGGCGGTCGAAGGCTTGAAGATTGTGAGGAAGGATGTCGTGTACAAACGAACGGAGGTTCATTAGCTGCGATTGGGCCTGCGCATGGAAAGTCTCGGGGAGCGGACAGGTACAGAATTCCAGCGCTGAGGAGGCGAAAAATTTCTTGAAGGATTCGGCGTAGGAAACGGGAGCCTCTGCCTGTTCGTTGATGTAGTCGTCCAGGAACTGGCTGGCCAGGTTTCCCAACAGGATGGGAGCCGTATTCGGCCGTGGTTTGATTTTGTTGAGGAAATAGTTGTATGGATGGTGTCCGTATTCACGGAAGCAGGCTGCCAGCGAACTGATATCAATCAGGTAGTCCGGATGGATGACAACGAGTTTCGGGATATAATGGTTTTCTTCGTCTACCCGTACATCCAGTAAATTGATGGGGAGGTTCTCGGTGAGCAGTTCCTTCAGGTAAAGCAAATCGCCGTTGTAACCGCCTTTGGCATAGTTGATGATGATGAACGGGTCTTCGTCGCTGTCGGTCGCGGCATAAATCTGGCTGTCGGTCCAGCTGGTGACCGATGCGCGGACATAAGGAATGTGGGATAGGCGGGTGCCTTTGTACGGGCGGTTGGAGTGGGGAAGCTCCGGAAGCAGCGTAGCAGGTACATCGGCTTCAAACCCCAGGGCAATGAAACGCACCAGGGCGCGGAGGTCGAACAGGTATTCCTGCATGTCCGCTTGAAACCTTTCCCCTAAAGCCGCATTGCAGTTACGGCGTAAGGTCTGGACGGCATAGCGGTCCGAAGGAGTCATCTTCTTTTCTTTGCCGATGTAGTCCAGCCGTGAGAAGAGGTTGGCAAATGTCAGGGTAGCAGTGGCTGTCAGTTCATAGCTGGCTTGTTCCAGTACCTTGTAGAACAGGACATACTTGGCACGTAGATTCTCTAAAGCCGGTTGCGGCGACCGGTGTATCTGCTCTATCCGTTGAAACAGGTCGGAGGCCTGCAATTCGATGTGTCGGAAATCGGAAGTGGGCATGGGCGGTACAATGACTGATAAAGAAGGCCTGTCTCTCTGTCCTTGTCCGGGGAGGGACGGGCAGAGAGACGGGCCTGTGGATTGATTCGAATCGGTTTATTCGGTAGCCGGAATGCTGGAAGTCTTTTCCAGATACTGGTAGGTAACTGCCTTTTCCAGCAACGGGTAGGAACCCTTGTAGTCGGCCGTGACATCTGCTGTCAGGTAAATTTCGGAAGTTCCGCTCTCTTCTTTTTCCACCAGCGAATAAATCAGGTTTTCTCCCGTTGTCAGGGTGATGTTCAGGGAGTAGTAATGGAAACCTGCGGCACTCTCTTTTTCTGTTCGGTAGAAGATTCCCTGTCTCTGTAGAGTGGAAGCAGACGAACGGATGGTGATGCTACCTTGGGTATAGGTGTCGTTGGTGTATTGGAGGGTGTAAGAACCGTCCTTCTGTACCGGTATGTCATTGATGATGATTTCCTTCAACGCACGTTGTTCTCCTACCTGCATCTTGTCGCCTTCCACTTCTGCGCTTACGGAAGTTACCGTGTAGGTAATGCTTTCGTAACGGACCTGCAAGCGAAGGATATAGGAATTTCCGGAATGGTCGGTTATGGTGATGTCTGTATCACCTGTCTTCAGCGGTTTGAATTGCACGGTCTCTCCGTTGTAGATGACCAGTGCAACTTCCTCGTTGCTGTTGCTGATGACATAGGAACCGTCTCCTCCGATGATGTACAGAGCCTGTGTATCGGTAAAAGGTGCAATGGTCAGGGTATTTCCCACGGCCTGTGTGTGATTATCGGCATATATCAGTTCAATGGCGGGGTAATCGTCGTCGCCGCAGGAAATTGTTCCCAAGGAGAAGCATGCGCAAAGGAGGCTCGCTCCAATCAGTTTGGTCAGTTTTATTCGGGTTTTCATACGTCTTATGTTCTTAAATGAGTAATAAATCCTTTCAAATTGTAACTTATACAACTAGTAACACATCAAAGATACAATTATTTTTCGTAAATCTGATAATCTCCCGCTTTTTCTGTCAGTATATTTTGTAATTCTTCAATACTTTTTTCTTTGTTTGAGAAAGAAATGACAGCCTCGGGAGGGTCGAGGGTGACTGTGGCAGACATCTCGCCAGGCATATTGAGGGCTTTCTCCACGTGCATCCGGCAATGGTTACACATCATCCCTTCTATCCGGTAAGTCTGGGTGAGGGCATCGGTTGTTTCGGGGGCTGTTTCCTTCGCTTCTTCAGCAGAAGGTGTATCAGCCATCGGCTGTGTTTCTACCGGCATCGTTTCGTAAACGGCGGGGGTGTCCGCATGGGACGTATGCATCCGTTTACGCTTCAGACGGAGGCTGTTGGTGACGACACTGACACTGCTCATGGCCATGGCCGCTCCGGCTATCATGGGGTTCAGCAGGAATCCGTTGATGGGATAAAGGATTCCTGCCGCGATAGGAACGCCTATCAGGTTATAGATGAATGCCCAGAACAGGTTCTCGCGGATGGTGCGGACGGTCTGAGCAGACAATTCGATGGCATCGGCTATTTTTCTCAGGTCGGAAGAAATGATGGTCATTTTGGCTACATCCATGGCGATGTCGCTTCCTTTTCCCATGGCGATACTTAAATCGGCTTGGGCCAGTGCGGCACTGTCATTGATACCGTCGCCTACCATGGCGACATGCTTTCCTGCTTGCTGCAAGGACTGGATGAAACGTGCCTTTTCTTCCGGAAGAACACCGGCCCGATAATGTTGGATACCGGCCTTTTCGGAGATGGCACGGGCTGTCGCTTCGTTGTCTCCAGTGAGCATGTAGACATCTATTCCCCGTTTCTGTAGCAGGTGGATGGCTTCGGAAGAGGTCGGCTTGAGGGTATCGCTGATAGCCGTCAGGGCCAATACCTGTCTGTCGTCCGCCAGCCAGATGACTGTCTTGGCTTCGGTGGTAAGCTCCTGCGCTTTCGTGAGGACGGCTTCCGGAATGATAATTCCTTTTTCTTTCAGCAGGGAGGTGTTTCCGGCATAGTAGGTGGTTCCTGCAATCCTTCCCTGGATGCCTTTTCCGGTCAGACTCTCGAAGTTGTCGACCGGCAACGTTTTTCCGTTCAGGTAACGGGTGACCGCTTCTGCCAGAGGATGTTCCGACAGCTGTTCCAGGCTAAAGAACAGGTCACGGGTGTCTGTGCCGGCTATTTCGTGGTAATCGGTTACTTTCGGATTTCCTTCGGTAATGGTTCCGGTCTTATCCAATACGATGGCATTGATGCGTTGGGCGCTTTCCAGGCTCTCGGCATCTTTGATAAGGATACCCATCTCGGCACCTTTTCCGATACCGACCATGATGGCGGTCGGTGTGGCCAGTCCCAAAGCACACGGACAGGCGATAATCAGAACGGTAACGGCAGCCAGCAATCCCTGGGTAAATCCGTTGTTCCCTCCAAAGACCATCCAAAGCACGAAGGATAGCAGGGCGATTCCCATAATCGTCGGTACGAAGACGGCGGCTATCCGGTCTACCAGCTTCTGGACGGGAGCCTTACTGCCTTGCGCGTCCTGTACCAGGTGGATGATATGGGCCAACAAGGTGTCTGTCCCGACTTTGTCTGCGGTGAACCGGAAACTTCCCTTCTGGTTGATGGTCCCGGCAAAAACCGAGGCGCCCTTTTCTTTCAGTACGGGAACAGGTTCTCCGCTCAGCATGCTTTCATCGACGTAAGAGCTTCCTTGGTTTACCGTTCCGTCGACGGCTACCCGTTCTCCGGGACGGACCAACAGGCAATCGCCCGGTTGAACCTGCCGGATGTGGATGGTTTCTTCCGTTCCGTTGGTTGTGATGCGGGTGACGTTTTGTGGCTGGAGCCCCATCAGTTTCTTGATGGCTTCCGATGTATTTCCTTTGGCCCGTTCTTCCAGCAACCGTCCCAGTAGGATGAATGCGATGATGACACTGGCCGCTTCGAAGTAGACATGCGGATGAATGCCGCGGCTCAGCCAGAATTCCGGGAAGAAGAGGTTGAAGAGACTGAACAGGTAGGCGATGCCCGTACTGTTCGCTACCAGGGTATCCATGTTGGCCGTCTTGTGTTTGAGTTGCCTCCAGGCGTTGCGGTAAAAGTCACGTCCCAACCAGCAGACTACCGGTGTAGAGAGTATCCAGGTAATGTAGTTGGCGTATGGCAGGCCCATCAGGAACATGCTGATGACGATGATGGGGATGCTCAGGATAATGGCCCAGGTGGTACGGAACTTCAGTTGACGGTAACGTAGTTGGTGGGCTTCTTCGGCTTTCTGTTCACTGAGGTCAGGGTCGGATTCAATGACCAGGTCATAGCCGGCATCTTGAATGGCTTTCTTCAGGGAGTCAGGAGTACAGCATGTCGGGTCGTATACGACGGTGGCCGTAGCGGCCGCATAGTTGACACTGGCTTCCGTTACACCGTTCTGTTGGTTCAAGGTCTTGTCAACGCGGGCTGCACAGGCTGCACAACTCATGCCTAAAATAGGGAATGTCTGTTTCTGTGAAATATGTTCTTGCATAAAATCTGAGTTTTTTGAATCTTTCATTTACCAGAGATGAATTGCCGGTAAATGTGTATAAAAATGAATTGAATCGGATACAATGTCTTTATCTTCCATATAGACATAAAAAAAGGAGTACCGCTGTACTCCAACCTTTGTTAACCTTAAATCTAATACTATGAAAAACACATTGCAAAGGTACGGACTTTAGGGAAACCTGCAAATTATTTGGCCAAAAAATTCTGCCATATAACATATATTAAGTTTCGTATAGATTTGATTGCTGTTTCAAGCGGCTTGCGCATCGGTCGGGGTTGTGTGAAGGTCTGGGAGCGGAAGGTAAACTGGCGAGAAAAATGTTTGAAGTACCGGTGGCAGCAGGTGGATAAAACCGGGAATCCGCATGCATTTATGGTTTTTTGAAGAAGTTAAAACTTTTTAAATGTTCGTCCGCGACTGTTTTGGTAACAGAAATTGGAGTTATTTTTGCATAGAAATCTATACATTTTTCATGTTATCTCATAATAGGCAGAAAAGAAAAGCGATATTCCGGACAATTTGTATGGTCATGTTGATGCTCATACAGTTCGACGCGTATATTTATGAGATGGCAGAAAGTTTCCGGATGAACCAGGCAGTATCCATGGCTACCTTGCCTTCGGAGGCTTCTCAAATGGCGGAAGACAATGAAACCGTCGATGCATGGTCTGATCCTTATTACCGGAATGCCAATCTCCGGCACAGACTGTTGACGGAAGTGACGCCTGTATTGTTGGCTTTTTTCTTTTTTATTCCTGTCGGAATTGTCCCGATGCGCCAGCATCGGAAGATAGACCTGGCGGGGGGAAAGTGTCTCCTTTCATCCTGTCTGGTATTTTGTGTCCTGCTGATTTAGCATTTGGGGATTTTTTGGTACCGCAGCTTGTATGGTGATGCAGGCAGGCGGTAGTGTATCTCTATTTCTAGTACCCACATAGTAATCTTTATTTTTAGTATCTTATGAAATTTACTTTTCACAAGGTAGTTGTCTTGTCATGTATGGCAGGGCTGCTTCCTGCTTGCCAGTCGGCAGATGAAAATCAAGTCCGGAGCGATAATTCCATACCCGTAACGCTCCTTCAACCGGCAACGATTGATTTGCCCCGTTCGTATGTAGCCGATGTGCAGGCTATCCAGTTTGTAGAAATCAAACCCAAAGTAGAAGGCTTCGTTCAGGATGTACTGGTGGACGAAGGTCAGTTGGTAAAGGCCGGACAACCTTTGTTCCGCTTGAGTTCTGAGAATTATGCCGAAGCACTGAAAGAAGCGGAAGCCAATTTCAAACAGGCTCAGGTTGAGCTGGAAATGGCCAATTATGAGACGGAACGTGTACAGCGGTTGGTGGAGAAACAGATTTTCTCGTCCATCCGGTTAGACCAGGTAAGACGGGAACGGGAGGTGGTCCGCATGAAGGTAGAACAGGCCCGTGCCCAGATGCAGCGTGCCCAGATGGATTATTCGTATACGACGATTACTTCTCCGTTTACCGGATACGTAGACCGTATTCCGTATAAGGCCGGTAGTCTGGTGAATCCGGAAAGTTTGTTGACAACGGTGAGTGACATCTCGGAGGTTTTTGCCTATTACAAGGTGAACGAGAGCGAATACTTACGTTTCAAGCGGGCACAGCTGAAAGGGGAGAACCTGCAGCAGATGGACAATGTAGAGCTGATTCTTCCGGACGGTTCCGTTTATGCCCATAAGGGAAAACAGGAAACCGTAGAAGGTGATTTCGAACGGGGAACCGGGTCTATCGCTTTCCGTGTCCGTTTCCCGAATCCGGATGGATTGCTGAAACATGGGGTGACCGGTAAGGTACGGATGATGACGCGTATGGAAGATGTTTGTCTGGTCCCTCAGAAGTCTACGTTCGAAATCCAGGATTTCACGTATGTGTATGTAGTGGACAGTACCCATACGGCCAAAGTCAGAAGTTTCCATCCGATAGAACGTTATCAGAACTATTACATCACACAAGATCTGGAACCTCATACAGCCATTGTGTACGAGGGTGTCCAGATGATTAAGGACGGTATGCAAATAGAAACCGATACCATTTCCTTCGAAGATGTGAAGAAAGAATTGAAGTTGAACAACCTTGCCAAGTAATACCTGACAGCCATGTTTAAGATGTTTATTCGCCGACCCATTCTGTCGGCAGTCATTTCTGTGATATTCGTCTGTCTGGGTGCGTTGGCAATTGTTTCGCTGCCAATTACTCAGTTTCCGGATATCGTACCTCCTTCGGTGACGGTGACCGCCCGTTATACGGGTGCGAGTGCCGATGTGATGTCGAAGACGGTGGCTACTCCCCTGGAACGGGCCATCAACGGTGTTTCCGGTATGACGTATATGACGACGGTATGTACCAATGACGGTATGTCATTGACCACCATTTATTTCAAGGTAGGAACGGACCCGGATGTAGCGGCGGTCAACGTCCAGAACCGTGTGACGACAGTGCTCGACGAGCTTCCCGAAGAGGTAATCCGTGCCGGTGTAGTGACCGAAAAAGAGGTGAACAGTATGCTGATGTACCTGAACGTGTTCAGTACCGACAGTACACATACCGAGAAGTTCGTGTATAACTTTACCGATATCAATATCCTGCGTGAGCTGAAACGTATCGACGGGGTGGGACTCGTGGAAATCATGGGTAGCCGAGACTATGCGATGCGTGTGTGGCTGAATCCGAGCCGTCTGGCCGCATATAACATGGTTCCGCAGGATGTGACCGAGGCTATTCGCCGGCAGAACATCGAGGCGGCTCCGGGAAAAACGGGTATCAGTTCCGACAAGCTTCCGCAACAGTTGCAGTACGTATTGCAATATACCGGTAAGTTCAGTACCCCCGAAGAATACGGGGAGATTGTCTTGAAAGCCATGCCGGACGGTTCTCTGCTGAGGCTGAAGGATGTGGCTACCATTGAATTCGACTCGGAAGACTACAACATGATTTCGATGACTGACGGGCGTCCGTCGGCTTCCATCATGATCAAGCAGCGACCGGGTTCGAATGCCCGCGAGGTTATCCAGAACATCAAGCAGCGTATGGAAGAAATCAAGGAGAGCAGTTTTGCGCCGGGCATGGACTATAACATTGCGTACGACGTTTCCCGTTTCCTCGATGCTTCCATTAAATCGGTGCTGAAGACCCTGTTGGAAGCCTTCCTGTTGGTGTTCATTGTCGTGTATATCTTCCTTCAGGATTTCCGTTCGACGCTGATTCCGGCCATAGCCGTACCGGTTTCGCTGGTCGGTACCTTCTTCTTCATGCAGATGCTGGGCTTCTCCATCAATATGTTGACGCTCTTTGCGCTGGTATTGGCCATCGGTATTGTGGTCGATAATGCGATTGTCGTGGTGGAAGCGGTGCATGTGAAGATGCATGAACAGAAACTTTCGCCCTACAAGGCATCCGTGGCTGCCATGAAAGAAATCGGTGGTGCCATTGTTGCCATTACGCTGGTCATGTCGGCGGTATTCGTGCCGGTAGGCTTCATGCAGGGAACGGTCGGTATTTTCTATCGTCAGTTCTCTTTGACGCTGGCTGTAGCCATCGTTATCTCGGGTGTCAACGCGTTGACGTTGTCGCCGGCCTTGTGCGCCTTGCTGTTGAAGCCGGCTGGTGAAGGCAAGAAGAAATCCACCTGGTTGCGCAAGTTCTTTGTGGTGTTCAACCGCGGATACAACCGTTTCGAACGTCGTTATCATCTGGGATTGCATAAGTATTTGAGTCGGAAATCGCTGACTTACATTACTTTGGTGCTTTTCTTCCTGGCTACTTACGGCATCAATTTCGTATTGCCTACCGGATTCATTCCGAACGAAGACCAGGGTATGATTTATGTAAATGTGGATGCACCTCCGGGAGCTACCGTAGAGCGTAGCGAGAAGGTGTTGAACGAGATACAGGCGGCTTTGCTTCCGTTCGATGAAATTGAAAGTATTTCTACACTGGCCGGTTACAGTCTGATGACAGAAACGGAAGGAGCCAGCTACGGTATGGGGATGATTAACCTGAAGCCGTGGAGCGAACGTGACCAGAGTGTGGACGAACTGATGCAGGTCTATAAGGACCGTACTTCTTATATCAAGGATGCGGATATTCAGTTCTTCCTGCCTCCTTCGGTTCCAGGTTTCGGTAATGCCAGTGGCTTTGAGTTGCGTCTGCAGGACAAGACGGCGGGCGATTTCCATGATTTTGCCGAAGTGGCGGACAACCTGGTGGAGAAACTCAATGCCGACCCGCGTCTGCAGGGAGTGACCTCCGGTTTCAATCCGAACTTCCCGCAATACCTGTTGAAGGTCGATTTGGCCAAGGCGGCCAAACTGGGTGTGGATTTGGACAAGGCGATGGAAACCCTGCAGGCTTACATCGGTAGTTTCTATTCGTCCAACTTCATCCGTTTCGGTCAGATGTATAAGGTGATGATTCAGGCATCGCCGGAATACCGTATGAATCCTGAGGACTTGTACCGCCTCTATGCCAAGAATAATGATGGAAATGTGGTGCCCTATTCCAACTTTATGACGATGGACCGTGTGTACGGACCGAGTCAGATTACCCGTTACAACATGTTTACTTCGGCGCTGATAACCGGTGAAGGAACCAGTGGGGTCAGTTCGGGTGAAGTAATCAAGACGGTGGAAAGTATCTGTAAGGAAGTGCTTCCACGCGGTTACGATGTGGAATGGTCGGGTGTAACCCGTGAAGAGAAGGAATCGGGAGGACAGACCGTATTGATTTTCGGTATCTGTCTGCTTTTCGTGTACCTGCTGTTGGCTGCCCAGTATGAAAGTTTGTTGTTGCCGTTCCCGGTTATCCTGTCGCTTCCGGCGGGTATCTTCGGTTCTTACCTGTTCCTCGTACTGGTGGGTCTGGAAAACAACATCTATGCCCAGGTGGCTCTGGTCATGCTGATTGGATTGCTGGGGAAGAACGCTATTTTGATTGTAGAAATGGCCAACCAGTTCCGGAAAGAGGGGCTGTCAGTCCTCGATGCAGCCATTAAGGGAGCCGTGAGCCGTTTGCGTCCTATCCTGATGACCTCGTTTGCCTTTATCTGCGGTCTGATTCCGTTGGTGATGGCCAGCGGTGCCGGTGCCTTGGGTAACCGTTCCATCGGTACGGCAGCTGCGGGAGGTATGTTTATCGGAACTTTTGTCGGTATCTTTCTGGTGCCAGGCCTTTATGTAATTTTTGAAACCTTGTCGGCCCGTCTGAGCCGAAATAAATCACGTTATGACGATGAAGATGATGAATAAGATACAATACCTGATGGTGGGAGGGGTGGTGCTGCTGGCGGTAGGCTGTAAAGCACCTGCCTTGACGGCGGAAGAGCAGGTCAAACTTCCGGAAACATTTGCTGCTGGAGCGGACGCGGACACGGTGACCATCGCTTCGATGGCATGGCAGGACTTTTTCCCGGATGCATACCTGAAGGAATACATTGATACGGCGCTGGTGCGCAACCATTCGTTCCTGCAGACATTGGAGCAGGTATCGATAGCCCGTTCGCAGCTGCGGATGAAAAAAGGAAGCCTCTTGCCCGAAGTGGCCCTCGAAATCGGTGGAGGAATCGAACGTTTCGGTGAATATACCATGGACGGCGTGGGAAACAGTACCACGAATACACCGGATTTGGTTAAAGAAAAACACATTCCGGACCCGTATAAAGAACTGAATCTGGGACTCGGTTTCCAGTGGGAGGCCGATATCTGGGGAAAACTGACCGACCAGAAGCGGGCGGCAGTCTCCCGTTGGATGAAATCGGTGGAAGCCAGCCGGTTGGCACGTACACTGCTGATTTCGGAAGTGGCTTCGCAATATTATGACCTGGTGGGGCTGGATAAGCAGCGCCAGATTCTGGTGGAGGCTATCAACAAGGCACGCGATTCCTATAACCTGACCAATGAGTTGATGAAGGAAGGAGAAGTTTCCCGGTTGTCTGTCGACCAGTTCCGTTCCCGCCGCTTGAAGCTGGACGAGATGTTGCTCGATACGGAGCAGCAGATAGGCGATGCGGAGCGAGCATTGGCCTTGCTTTTGGGTAAGCTGCCGTTTGAAATCCGTCGTTCCAGTTTCGAAGAGGTCAGCCGTTCTTTCTTCCCTTCGGACGCCGGTATTCCGGCACAATGGATTCAGAACCGTCCGGACATTCAGGCAGCGGAACAGGAGTTGCTGACCAGTAAACTGGATGTATCGGCTGCACGGAAAAGTTTCTTCCCGTCGCTGGTCATCGGAGGCGGGGCCGGATTCAATGCCTTCAGTTTCGATAAATGGTTCTCTTCGCCCGCTTCGATGGTATATAACCTGGCGGCAGGAATCACGGCGCCTATCTTCAAGCGGCATGAGATACGTTCCTTGTGGGAAGAGGCCAAGAGCCGTCAGCGTATCGCATTGCTGGAGTATCATCAGACAGTGCTGAAATCTTATCAGGAGGTGGTCGGTCTGATTTCGGCTACCGAGCAGATGCAGAAACGGAAAGCGTTGAAAGAGGAGGAAAGCCGCATCCATCACCGTTCCATCTATAATGCCAATGAACTGTTCAAGACTGGTTTCGTGGGATATCTGGATGTACTTTCGGCCGATGAACGATACCTGGACTGTGAATTGGAACGCATCCGGCTGAATATCTCTTATTGCAAGATGCACGTCATGCTTTACCGTTCGTTGGGTGGCGGACAGCTCTGATACGTACATTTGTCTTTTGTTCAATAGTTCATCCCCGGAATAGGGCAGTCCCGATGACTGGTCCTTTTTCCGGGGATTTTTATCGTTTGCCGGAGAGGGCTATCTGTGGGCCGGTTGGAGGTGTTTTCACTTTTTTGTCGTATCTTTGCCGCATCGATTAACAAAAGAGAACAAGTTATGGCATTTGAAGCAACGAAAAGAGAGTGGGGCGAACTGTATGCATTCTTTCGCCTGCTGGCCGATGGATATGTGCAGGCTGGTACACCGGACGCTAAGGCCGATGAGACAGTCCGCTTTCCTGTGGCGATGATACAGCGTGAAGAGCACGATGGTACACGTCGGTATACGATAGAAAAGGAGATGATTCATATCCAGGGGGAAGACATGGATAAACGGGTTCCCCGGGAAGATTTTGAGACCGTTGCCGATTTGATTCTGGAGGGTATCCGTCAGGCGGACACGGACGAGGTGACTTCGCCGGATGGTGTTGAAGAGTTCCTGGATGAAGTGGCTATCTTCAACCTGGAGGCGCAGACGGACGACCGGACCGATTTCAGCGTAGCTTTCTACCAGCCCGATGCTCCTTTGACCGGTTTCTGCGTGCGCTCCCGTTTCGGTAAGATGTTTCCGTTGATGGACGGGGGGCGTGCCGCCAACTTCAAGTTCGAGCAGACTGGGGTGAAGTTCGCAGTTCCTACGGTCAATAAAATCAATGCGGAAGGTGCCGAGGACGATGTAATCAGCCGGATGCTGATGATAGAACGTCTGGGGGGAGTCCTGAAATACAACGATGTGGCCGACAAGATTTTCCGGAGCAACCTGTCGATGATAGATTTGCACATGGGACGTCTGTTGGGTGAAATGACGCGTCTGATGTGGTTGGACGGCATTACCAAGGTCTCTGAGCTGACAGAAGAAATCAAGAAGTTGAATCCACTCAAAATCAAGGATGAACTGATTTCCAAACATGGTTTCTATGAATATAAGATTAAGGAATTCCTGTTGGCGTTGGCCGGTGGCATGCGTCCGGCCAAACTGTACAACGGAAAAGATTCGGCCATTGCCGGATTCCTGTTCGTAACGGCCGACGGTCAGGTATTGTGCTACCAGCGTGCTTACCGTCAGACCTTCGCTGAGTTCCTGTTCCAGAATACCCGGTTGGAGAAAGGTTCCACGGAAAAAGACAAATATGGTTTTCTGGAACGCGAGAACGGGGTTTATTACTTGAAGTTGAACCTGAAAATAGGCTTGTTGAAACGATGAGTATCACAGCATCCGATAAGAAGAATACCGGGAGTTTTGCTCTCGGTATTTTGTTTGCCTTGAGTTTGTCGCATTGCACCAACGATATGCTGCAATCTGTCATCATGGCGGTATATCCTTTGGTGAAGAGCGAGCTGGCTTTGAGTTTTGCCCAGGTGGGACTGATTACCATGGTGTATCAGATTTCGGCTTCGGTGTTCCAGCCGGTCATGGGTATGGTGATGGACCGTCATCAGAAACCCTGGTCATTGCCCATGGGGATGGGCTTTACATTTACGGGACTGATGTTGTTGGCTTTTGTGCATCAGTTCTGGCTGGTGCTGGTATCGGTGGCACTGGTGGGTATCGGCTCGTCCATTTTCCATCCGGAGGCTGCCCGTCTGACGGCTCTGGCTTCAGGGGGCAAGCGTGGACTGGCGCAATCATTGTTTCAGGTGGGCGGAAACCTGGGCGGTTCTTTCGGACCGCTGTTGGCTGCTTTGGTCATCGCCCCTTACGGGCGGCAGAATGTCGGACTGATTGCCCTGTTGGCCCTGGTAGGGATGTGTATCATGCTTCCGGTATGCCGCTGGTACCGGGCACGTCTGAAGGAATGGGACGAACGTCGCCGTCAGCGTGGGGAAGGGTTACGGCATGAAATGCCTTATTCGGTTCCGAAGACGGTCTTTATCATCGGGGTTATCATTGTCCTGATATTCTCGAAATACATTTACATGGCCAGCTTGAACAGTTATTATACCTTTTACCTGATTCATAAATTCGGAGTGTCGGTACAGGACTCGCAGTTCTATCTGTTCATCTTCCTGTTCGCAACGGCTGCCGGTACCCTGTTGGGAGGTCCAATCGGCGACCGCATCGGAAGGAAATACGTCATCTGGGGCTCTATTTTGGGGACGGCTCCCTTCAGTCTGCTGATGCCGCATGTGGGGCTGGTACCGACGGTGATATTGAGTTTCCTCATCGGTTTTATCCTTTCATCGGCTTTCCCGGCTATTCTGGTCTATGCTCAGGAACTGCTGCCTTATAAGATTGGGCTGATTTCGGGTATCTTTTATGGCTTTGCTTTCGGTATTGCCGGTATCGCATCTGCCGTACTCGGGAATTTCGCCGATGAATATGGGATAGAGTATGTCTATCAGGTGGTGGCTTTCACTCCTCTGTTGGGGCTGGTGGCTTGTCTGCTGCCGAATCTGAAGGAGAAATGATGGCTGCACGGTCTTTGCGGATGGTCTTTTGAGGAAGACTGTCCGTTTCTTTTTTCTTGACTTTTTGATGAGGCTTGAATTTTATTGCATAAATCAAAAACATGTGCTACCTTTGTCATTCAAAAGAACCAAAATATTTAAATAAATATGTTCAGAAGTCATACTTGCGGTGAGTTGAGACTCGCCGATGCAGGCAAAAACGTAACGTTGTCCGGATGGGTGCAGCGTACACGTAAGATGGGTGGAATGACATTTGTCGACCTCCGCGACCGCTACGGCATTACACAGTTGGTTTTCAATACAGATGTGAACGCCGAACTTTGTGAACGTGCCAATCATTTGGGCCGTGAGTTTGTCATCCAGGTAAAAGGAACGGTAAGCGAACGTTCCAGCAAGAACAGCAATCTTCCTACCGGTGACATTGAAATCATCGTGTCCGAACTGAATATCCTGAATACCGCGCAGACTCCGCCGTTTACCATCGAAGACAATACCGATGGTGGCGATGATTTGCGTATGAAATACCGTTACCTGGATTTGCGCCGTACCGCTGTGCGTAAAAACCTGGAACTCCGTCACCGTATGACGATGGAAGTACGTCGTTACCTGGACAGCAAAGGCTTCCTGGAAGTAGAAACTCCGATGCTTATCGGCTCTACTCCGGAAGGTGCACGTGACTTTGTGGTTCCTTCACGCATGAATCCGGGACAGTTCTATGCATTGCCTCAGTCTCCGCAGACATTGAAGCAGTTGCTGATGGTTTCCGGTTTCGACCGCTACTTCCAGATTGTGAAGTGCTTCCGTGATGAAGACCTGCGTGCCGACCGTCAGCCGGAATTTACACAGATCGACTGTGAAATGAGTTTCGTAGAGCAGGAAGACATCATCAATATGTTCGAGGGTATGGCGAAACACCTGTTCAAGGAATTGCGTGGTGTGGAACTGACAGAGCCGTTCCAGCGAATGCCTTGGTCTGATGCCATGAAGTATTACGGAAGCGACAAACCGGATTTGCGTTTCGGCATGAAATTCGTAGAATTGATGGATATCCTGAAGGGTTATGGCTTCTCGGTATTCGATGGCGCGGCTTATATTGGTGGTATCTGTGCCGAAGGTGCTGCTCACTATACCCGTAAGCAGATTGACCAGCTGACCGATTTCGTGAAACGTCCTCAGATTGGTGCCAAAGGACTGGTTTACGCCCGTGTGGAAGAAGACGGTCACGTGAAGTCTAGCGTAGATAAATTCTATAGCCAGGAAGTACTGCAGCAGATGAAGGAAGCATTCGGAGCAAAACCGGGTGACCTGATTCTGATTCTGAGCGGCGACGACGCCATGAAGACCCGGAAACAGTTGTGCGAGCTGCGTCTGGAAATGGGTAACCAATTGGGATTGCGTGACAAGAACAAGTTCGCTTGCTTGTGGGTCGTAGACTTCCCGATGTTCGAATGGAGCGAAGAGGAAGGCCGTCTGATGGCTATGCACCATCCGTTCACTCACCCGAAAGACGAAGATATTCCTTTGTTGGATACCGATCCGGCAGCAGTGCGTGCCGATGCATACGATATGGTCGTTAACGGTGTGGAAGTTGGCGGTGGTTCTATCCGTATCCACGATTCACAGTTGCAGGCCAAGATGTTCGAAATTCTGGGCTTCACTCCGGAAAAGGCTCAGGAACAGTTCGGCTTCCTGATGAATGCCTTCAAGTTCGGTGCTCCTCCTCACGGTGGTCTGGCCTATGGTCTTGACCGTTGGGTTTCTTTGTTTGCCGGTCTGGATTCTATCCGCGACTGCATCGCCTTCCCGAAGAACAATTCAGGACGCGATGTCATGCTGGATGCTCCGGGCTATCTGGACCAGAAACAGTTGGATGAACTGAATCTGGTGGTTGACATCAAAGAAGGTAAATAACTGGTTTCCTGTTATTGACGAAAACTTGCTTATAACATAAAGGGAAGCGAAGATTCCTTGACTCCTCCAGTTTCGGAGAAGAGGATTTCTTCGCTTTTACTTTGTTTTCTGTAAAAACATGAAAGAATCTGTCCGTATATTTCGTTTTACAGTTGTGGGTACGCTGAATGCGTTGATAACCGCTCTGGTAGTTTGGCTGATGATGCATATTCATGAGCAGGACTATCTGTTGGCCAATGTGGTAGCGTACATCGTGGCACAGATTCATAATTTCATCTGGAGCAAATATTGGATATTCCCCTTGGATACAGATGCGAAAAAAAACAGCATCTGGCATCAGATACTGTTTTTTGTATGTGCTTTCGCTATGGCATATACGGCTCAATTCCTCTTTCTCCTCCTGCTGGTCGAGGTGTTCCATTGCAATGAATACCTGGCTCAGTTCCTCGGACTTTTTGTTTACGGCGCCGTCAATTTTATTGCTAACCGCCGCATTACTTTCCGTTAGCGGAAAGTTTCTGTACGAAGCCGACAGGCATTTCTACAGTGGCATATCCCAGCTGCTCCAGTCGGACAGTTATCTGTGTCTTGCCATTGAGGGTGACCAGTTGTCCTACCAGACCATTCAACGGCCCTTTGATTACAATGACGTCTTCGCCAGGTTTCATCGACTCGTTGGAGAAATGAATGCTTTCTTCCGAGTAATCCAGCATGAACATGAACCGCTCCATCTCTTCTTGCCGGATGATGGCCGGCCTTCGTGTGCATCGGTCCATTAGCGTACCTGACAACGAAGGTATCTGCTTCAATAGTTCAATCCGTCGTTTTTCTGTGACATGTACAAAGATGAGCATCGGAATGACCACTACGGTCATTTTCTTTTTCCGGTCGCTCCATTGCCTGACGACCTCTTGTACGGGTAGGAAATGTTCTACTCCCAATGCCTTGAACTGCTCTGCTGTTTTCTTTTCGTGGTGCATACGTACGTACAATGCATACCAGTGAATTTCTTCCATGTGTTATGAAATTAGTTGAATGCTACGGGTTTTGTTTCTCGATTCGTTGGGTAAGACCTGTGTGCTGCTGGTACTTTATACAGGTGGCTGAATTGGTATATGGGCAGACGGTTGGGTGGAGAATAATATGTTTTTTTCATGGAAAATCATTAATTTGTTTTTATTAGTGAAAAGCAAACGTAATGAAAAAAAACTGGATGGCCAAATATTTCATGGCTTAGAACAGATTTAATTTCGTTCGTTGATGTTTGGAATTCATTTCTGGGGGGCGATGGTTTGTATATGGGGGAGAAAACATCCGTTTGTTTGGGGTAAGATATGCTCGTGTTTTGTTTAAAACGAACGGACAAATGGATTAAAACGTCCGTTCGTTTTTGTCTGCCGGCTTTTGTCATGGATATTTCTATAATATAAGGTGTAATCTTTTTACAGTTTTTACACTGCCGCATCTGATTGTCCGTTTTA
The DNA here is from genome assembly GCF_000374585.1 of Phocaeicola barnesiae DSM 18169 = JCM 13652. GTDB lineage: Bacteria > Bacteroidota > Bacteroidia > Bacteroidales > Bacteroidaceae > Phocaeicola > Phocaeicola barnesiae. The sequence continues at coordinate 408 of NZ_KB894654.1, read as the reverse complement.
TCTTTTTGAAAAACAGTCTTTTGGGGATGTCTCGATAAAAATGTTATAAAAAAGTGTTGTAAAACACTTGCAGGTTTCGGAAAAGTCTGTATCTTTGCAACCGCTTTCGAGAGGGAAACGCACTGAAGAAATGAAATTCTGATGACAGAGTGTAAGCCGGATGCCTTTCCGGAGGCGCTGCACCGAGTATCTTACCTTGCATGCTGCAAGGGAGCGAGAAAGGGTAAGCCCGGAGGGGGACGCGTTTCGGACCGCCGCTGAAAAATCTTTTCTGAAAAAAACTTTCCGAAAAATTTGGTGGTTACGAAAATACGACTTACCTTTGCAACCGTTTTCAACGCAAGATTTGAAGGCAAGTTCTTTGAAAAGCTTTAGATAAACAAACAGAGATGTAGTACAAGAAGTAGT
>NZ_KB894653.1 GCF_000374585.1 Phocaeicola barnesiae DSM 18169 = JCM 13652 | reverse complement strand
GACAGTGTTAATCTGCTCCTGCAAGTTGTTGATGTCATCATCATAGTCTTTACAAGAAGTAAAAGTTCCTGCTGAAGCGAACAGAAGCGCTCCGAACAGAAGTGCACTTAAATACTTTTTTCTCATAATAATAAAAAATTTTAATTTATAAATTAAAAGACTCAAATTATCAAAACTTAAGCTTATCCCCGCCCCCATTGGCAGAAGACGGACCAGAGACAGCCTCCAGCGAGGGACGGACGAGGGACGGAGTCTGAACAAAAAACGGGAAAGAAACAAACAAATACCCCGCTCACAAAGCCTGTAGCGCGGTTTTAGCCGTACAACATTTTCGCGGCGGGAATGATGAAATTCTCCGTAAGCAATTTATTATGAGGAAGTAACGGGTTCAGGATTTTTGGGGAGAGACGAAAAAGGGACGGACGGGGGACAAGAAGGACTACAGAACCGGAAGGTCAGTCATGGGAAAAATTGATTATATTTCTTATGAAATATTCTTGACAAAATCTATTGGATACTAGAAAATGCACATGTCATCATGGAACGACCGGTCGTTTTCATACAAATGTCCGTATGTTTTATTGTAAACGAACGGACAAAGAAAATAAAATGTCCGTTCGTTTTTCCGTAAAAAGGTTCAAAAGGTTCATAGGTTCACTTATATGCTCCTTTACCACGCAATTATCCCCTTATTTCAGGGCTTTTTCCTGGTTTTAGGTTCACGAAGGTCCACATTCCAAGGTAAAATTTGAGGTTTAGGCATTTGGGTAAGTTGTTGTCTTCCAATGAATAATAATTTTGTGCTTTTGGGGGAATAGCTGTTTGGTAGCGGACTGTCGCATAATTGATAATAATGGGGCATCCAACATTCCGGGTGATTCCAGTCATTTCTTATTGAATATGGGGCCCAATGTACACAAGCCAGTGTTGAAATCTGGATTCCGGGTCAAGCCCGGAATGACAAGCACAGGAACAACTCCGGAAAGACAAACATACGGTCATTCCCTCCTCCGAACGAAAAAATCCCGAGCCGAAGCGTCATTCGGCTAATTATCAACAAAGTACAAGTGCGTTTTACCCCCTTAAAACAGGCTTTTTGTATGAAAAACAGGTATATAGGTGAACCTATGAACCTTTTGAACCTTGAGGAGAAGTTGAAACAGGGAATTTTCGCCTTGGCACTTCCGGGATTTCTGAAGATGAATCGGCCGGAGCGACAGCCAGGAAGCCGTATTCCTTACCGGTACACCAGTACCGACAACTGTTCTTCTGCAAATTTCTCGTTGGCAATCTCCAGCAGATAATCGGCAGTGAGAGCATTGATGCGCTGGTAGACCTCCGCTTTGTGCTCGTAGGTACCGTAATGCAGGAAGCACTTGCCCATATCAAGGGCTACGTTCTCGAAATTATCGGTCGATACGCCTATCTGACCGATAATCTGCTTCTGCGCCGCTGCAAGCTGGGCACCGGTCAACCGACGGTCACGCAGCTTCTTCAGTTCCTTGTATACCAGTTCTGTACATGCGTCGGCATCGTCCGGATCGCAACCGAAATAGATACAAAAGGCACCTGTGTCGGTGTATGAAGTCAGGTTGGCTTCTACGTTGTATACCAGTCCCCGCCGTTCACGCAGCGAGACATTCAACCGGCTGTTCATGCCCGGTCCGCCCAGGATATTGTTCAGCAGATAAAGACCGGTGCGATGCTCGTCGTACGCATCGTAGCCACGGCTACCTATCATGACGTGTGACTGGTGCGTGTCCTTGTAGAGGGTAAGGTGCTTGGGTTGGTAGGCGAGAGGCGGCATCCGGCGGTAATCGCCGGTTTCTCCGGCAGGGATGTCGGCGGTGAGTTTCTCCAGAGTACGGACAGTCCGCTTGAAATCCAGGTCGCCCAGAACGAAAAACACCATGTTGTCCGGGCGGTAGAAACGGTTGACGAAGTTCAGGGCATCCTCGGTCCGGAAGTCACGCAGCTGGTCCGGACGTCCCAGGATATTGCGTCCCAACGGATGGTCCGGGAATATCAGTTCCTCGAAATCGTCAAAAATCAGTTCCGAAGGGCTGTCTTCGTAACTCTGTATCTCATCGATGATGACCTCCACCTCTTTTTCGATTTCCGCCTGTGGAAATGTACTGTTGAACACGATGTCCGTCAGCAGTTCGGCGGCACGGAGGAAATGCTCTTTCAGGAAAGTGCTGTACACCACGGTCTCTTCCTTGTTGGTATAAGCGTTCAGGTCGCCGCCCACCCGTTCCATCCGGTTCAGAATGTGCCAGGCCTTCCGTTTGCGGGTCCCTTTGAAGATGAGGTGTTCCACAAAATGGGCCATGCCCTGTTCGTTGTCCCGTTCGTCACGGGTACCGGCATCGACGGCATAGCCACAATAGGCCACGCCGGTAGGACTGGGAGCCTGGATAATCCGCAGGCCGTTCGGAAGAGTATGCGTCTGGTGTGACATGTTTCTGATGCGATTGATTTTCTGCCGGCAAAGTTAATGAAAAGGAAAGTTTGGACAGAAGAACCGGAGGACAAAATATTACATTTCACGTGTTGTCCGTTCGATTTGTGTGTGGATAGCCTGTTCTCCGGAAGGTTTCAGGAACTCTTTTCTTTTTGCGATTAAAAAGAAGAACTGAAAAATCACGGCAAAAAGAAAAAAAATGCAGATATTTGCAGAATAATGGAAAGGAACAGCGCATGACAAAGAACAGAATCGGGGTCTTCTGTGCGGCATCCGAACAGATAGACCCTCTCTACATAGAAAAAGCGGAAGAACTGGGTGCCTGGATAGGAAGCCAGGGCAAATGGCTGGTATATGGCGGTTCGAACCTCGGACTGATGGAAGCGACCGCCAAGTCAGTGAAGGCGAACGGCGGACAGGTGATGGGGGTAGTACCCACCCTGCTGGAAGAGCGCGGACGGGTCAGTACCTTGCTCGATGTGATTTTCCCCACCGTCAACCTGAGCGACCGCAAGGACCTTATGCTTCAGGAAGCCGATATACTGGTAGCTCTGCCGGGGGGTATCGGTACCCTGGACGAGATTTTCCATGTACTGGCTGCCGGGAGCCTCGGTTACCACGACAAGCAGGTCATCCTGTACAACGTAGACGGCTTCTGGAACGGGCTGCTGGAGTTCCTGCACGGACTGGAGGTCCGACAGTTTATCCATCATCCGTTGAAAGAGCGGCTGAAAGTAGCCGATACTTTCGAACAGTTGATTTCATTCCTTACAGACTAATTTCTAAAACCTGATATATGATTTCATCCATTAACGAATTGCTGCAGCACGAAGCACAGGCAGTTCTGAATATTCCGGTGACTGATGCCTTCCAACAGGCGGTAGATCTGATTGTAGAACAGGTACATCGTAAGAAGGGAAAACTGGTGACCAGCGGTATGGGAAAGGCTGGACAGATAGCCATGAATATCGCTACTACTTTCTGTTCTACCGGCATCCCGTCGGTATTTCTGCACCCCAGTGAGGCGCAGCACGGCGATTTGGGTATCCTGCAGGAGAACGACCTGCTGTTGCTGATTTCCAATTCAGGCAAGACCCGCGAAATTGTGGAACTGACAGACCTGGCCGCCCGCCTGCTGCCGGATATGAAACGGATTGTCATTACCGGAAACCCTGACAGTCCGCTGGCACAGACAGCCGATGTGTGTCTGCCTACCGGCCATCCGGAAGAAGTCTGCCTGCTGGGGATGACACCTACTACGTCTACTACGGTAATGACTGTCATCGGCGATATCCTGGTAGTAGAGACCATGCGGAAGACCGGATTTACCATCGAAGAATACAGCAAGCGCCATCATGGAGGTTATCTGGGAGAACGCTCGCGCGAACTGAGTAAATGATACACCTTATTAATATGGATTTATGAATCGAAAAGTAATCGGTATCGGCGAAACCATCCTCGACATCCTGTTCCGGGGAGACCAGCCACAGGCAGCCGTTCCTGGAGGCTCGGTCTATAACGCCATGATTTCTCTGGGGCGGATGGGGGTAGATGTCACCTTTATCAGCGAAACCGGAAACGACCGTGTAGGGCGGATGATTCTGGAGAACATGCGGTCCAACGGTGTCCGCACCGACTGTGTAAACGTGTTCCCGGACGGCAAGTCGCCCGTATCGCTGGCTTTCCTGAACGAGCGGAACGATGCGGAGTATCTCTTCTACAAGGATTATCCGCACCAGCGCCTGGAGGTGAAGATGCCCGATATCCAGCCGGACGACATTGTGATGATCGGTTCCTACTTTGCCGTGACCCCGGTACTCCGCGACAAGGTGAAAGGGCTGCTGGACCTGGCCCGCGAACGGGGAGCCATCATCTATTACGATGTGAACTTCCGTAGTACCCATGCCAACGAGGCCATCAAGCTGATGCCTACGCTGCTGGAGAACTTTGAATATACCGATATCCTGCGCGGCTCTACCGAAGACTTCGGTAACATGTTCGGTCAGACCGATGCGGAGAAAGTATATACCCAGCGGGTAGGATTCTACTGCAAGCATTTCATCTGCACGGATGCCGATAAGGATGTCCGGTTGTTTGCAGGCAATGTGCGCAAGAATTATCCGGTACCTGCCGTCGAGACAGTCAGCACCATCGGCGCAGGAGATAATTTCAATGCCGGGGTTGTATATGGACTGTTGAAGAACCGTATCCGCCGGGATGACCTGGACACATTGTCCGAAGCTGACTGGGATGAAGTTATCCGTTGCGGTATGGCCTTTGGCGGTGAGGTATGTCGGCAAGTAGGAAATTCGGTTTCGCCGGAGTTTGCGGCAACCTTTCGTTGACAAAAGCAGGAGGAGTAACCTTTTTAAGGGTTTTTAGTGTATAAAAGTATTAAATAATGTAAATGCCTGCAACTTTTCAATAAAAGTAGATGGTTGTTTCGAACAAAGTATATACATTTGTCCTCGAAATCTATAACAAATATAGTTTTCAGTATGTAAGACGTTCTCGCTAAAGTATTGGTGTGTATCCGGATACACACTATTCTTTTCTGAAAATGTCGTGGTCTATGAAAGATAAGTACAGCTTTTTCGGAATGCTGATAAGGTGATTGGAAGCGGTTTGGTTGTGTAGCCGCCGCGGCTACCTGAACTGCCTAAAACCGCCCTACAGGGCTTCTGGCGGGGTATTTGTTTGTTTCTTTTCCGTTTTTTGTCCCTCGTACGCCCCTTATCCGTCCCTCCGATTGTAGCTGCCTCTGGCCGTTTTCTAACCATGGGAAGCGGGGATAACTTGAGTTGAAACAATTTGAGTTTTTTGATTTATAAATTAAAAATTTTTATTATTATGAGAAAAAAGTATTTAAGTGCACTTCTGTTCGGAGCGCTTCTGTTCGCTTCAGCAGGAACTTTTACTTCTTGTAAAGACTATGATGACGACATCAACAACTTGCAGGAACAGATTAATACCATCGCTAGCAGCCTGAACGACCTGAAGACAAAGGTTGATGCGTTGGGCGGATATGTTGAAAACGTTACTTTTGCTGACGGCGTATTGAGCGTTACTACTGGCGGAAATACCGTTACTTACAACATTCCTGACAAGACCGGTGTCAACGAAGTAGCTTTGGCTCTGGAAGGAAACAACCTGGTATTGACAGTTGACGGTAACAAACAGACCATTGAACTGCCTTCTCAGGAAATTCCTGAAATCAAAGTGGAAAACGGTATCCTTTATGTAGGCGACAAGGAATATCCTTTGACTGTTGACGTAGATAATAATGTCCAGATCGTTGATGACAACATCCCGGGTAACGAAACTATCGGTGTGCAGATCAACGGCGAAACAGTCGCTTTCCCAAAAGCTTTCGCTGATGTGAGAATTTCATTGGGAAACGATGAAGATTTCTATTTCACTGATGCTAAGTTCGCTGATTCTAACAATGGAGATCCTACCGATAAACAGGAAAACGGTATTCACTGGACTATCGCTTCCAGCGACACCAAGTGGGACGGTCCGAAGGGCGACATCAAGGCCGGACTGGTTGTAGGTCAGGTTACTGCTGCCGAAGTCAGCGTACGTCCTATCAATTACGATTTGGCTGCAGCTTCTAAGGCCGGTCAGCTGACTTTGGTTTCTTCCAAGGGTGAAGTGGCTCCGGTTACAGTCATCGCTACTCCGGGACAGAAACAGGGACCTCTGACTAACGGTTCTCGTGCTGCCGACGTAAACTTTAACACTGTAGATCAGGGTGACTATGTATTGACACTCCAGTTCGACAAGTTCACTGAAGGCAAAGAAGCCGAAGAAATCATCTCTAAATTCGCTAACGAAGACCAGACTGCCAACATCAAGTACGCATTGGCCTTGAACGGTGTAGTGGTAACTGACTATAAGTTCATTATCGATACTCAGCTGAAGGCTGACGCTCAGCCTTCTTGCGAGGCTCCGAAACCTGAAAACTTTGTTATCGGTGGTTTAGGTGAGTGGAATGATAATGATAACGTTCTGGAAAATGTTCCAGCAGATGGATTGTATCATAACATGAGCTATCTGGATGGTCGTATCTACGACATGAAGGTAGCTATCAATGCAAAAGATGTAGCCGATGCTGAAGTTTACGGCGTTGAAATCAAAGAAGATAAAGAGAACGGTACTTCTTCTATTATGGCAGGCCAGAATGCTGTCGGACGTACATTCGCTTTGGATGTGACTTTGATTGATATCAACGGAAACATCTCAAAGACTGAAACTATCAATATCAAGTTTGCTGAAGCTCAGAAACAAACGGTTACATTGTCTCCGGTAACTTACAATGTTACTCCGGCCAAAGACAAGAGCTTGTTGGTTGATGTCGGTAACGTATTCAGCAGCCTGAGCGCAAGTGAAGCTATTTCTATCGACAACCTTAATAATATTGATTGGCAGGTAGAAGATAAAGATGCAACCTTCTTGTGGAAGGTTGATGAATTCAATAATTTGAATGGAAATACCGGCTTAATTAAGTATTATGACAAAGATATGAACGATATCGATATGAATGATGACAAGATTGATGAAGCTGTAAGAAGCATCAGATATGTCAAATTCATCATTGATGCCGATAACTATCCTAACCCTGGTGCTAAACGAGGAGAACACTTGATTAGTGTAACCATTAACCGTAATATCAGCGCTTCGGATAATAACTCTACAACGAAGCTGATTAAGAAAGTCAACATTCCTGTTCATGTAGTTCGTCCGGATTGGGAAGATGTATTCGTAAAGAATGGTGAATGGAATGGTGATAAGTTTGTAACCCGTATCACTAGCGTTAATGTAGGTCCATCAGATGTTTATACTGAAGCTGGTATATCAATGAATGCATTTGATGAAGTGAAAGACAGTGAATGGGACGGTGCTGCAGATGGTATTTACTTGACTAAGCTAGAATATACTAAAGACGGTAATAACAATGTATCTGCTAATAAAGCTGAAGCTGACCTGAAAAATATAACGACTCAATATGTGAAGTTAGACTATGAAAAACTGACTGAAAATATTGACAAGACTCATAAGCTTGCTTACAATACCATGCATAGTGTTGCCGCTTATATGATTGGTGGTGTTGAAGACTTCATTATTACAAAAGAATTTGATGTACAGTTGCAGTCAATCTTCGAAGGCACTACCTTAATGTACGGTGATAAGAGTGTAGCAACATTGAATGCCGCTGACTATACAATAGACGGTAGCAAGTTGGTACTGAAACTGAAAGGTAATTCGGTTAATGTTACTACAACTGCTCTGAATGCAGGTATCGCAGCTCCTTATTATGCTGATAATAAGTTTATCTTAAAAGAAAATATCACTAATTTTACTATGGTGAATGAGATTTCTTATGCAGCATCTGCTGATGCAAGTGGTTTAGTAGGAGCAGGAGCAAAAGTTACCACAACAGGAGTTCAAATTACGAAGGATAGCGGTCAGGTTAACAATGGTGGTACATTCACATTGACCTTCACCGATATTATGGGTGTTCAGACTACTACCAGCATCAATTTTGAGCTGAGCAAATAAAAAAATCTTCCCTCTAAATTAAGCTGTAGCCCCATTACGGAGCTGCAGCTTTTAACAGACAAGATTTTTATAAGTTTATCAGAAGAGGTATTCCCAGCTTAATATTGGGAGTACCTCTTTTTTATATTACTTTAGTACAAATGCAATATCCATCATATCCACCCAAATTTCAATAGCCCAACCCGAATATCCAAAACGAAATCACATTCCCGTATTTGCATTTCTGCTCATCCGCCACTTCACATACCTACTAAAGCCTTCAATCTGCTTCTGCCCTTTCTTGTGCCCACTAATCTCGAACGCACAGTTCTGAATCTGAAAATCGAGAATCTATAAATCAGCCAAGATAAAAAACATCTACAATTTTCATCCATTTAATCCCCATTTACTACCGAATAACCCAACAAAGCTACCGAATAATCCCTAAACGCAAAAACCTCATTTTTACAATCCGACAAAGCTTTGTACCTTGCTTCAAGAAACCGAAAGACAAATCAACTATGGAACGAAGGAGCAAAGCTACATTAGAAATGATTTCCCAGAAACTGAATGCGTGGGAATTACGGAAAGAATACTTGCAAACAGGCATCACCATCATCAAAATGGCTAAGGCATTGGGCATCAACCGTACGTACCTGTCGAATTTCATCAACGATACGTACGCCATGAACTTCAACAACTGGCTGAACGGACTCCGCATCGAAGAAGCCAAGAAACGGATGCTGACCGACCGGCGGTTGCCGATGAGTACACTTGCCGCCATGGTAGGATTCACTGACCTGGCACACTTCAGCAAACAATTCAAACTGAAAGAAGGCATAGCTCCCACCTACTGGCTGCAGAAACAACCGAAACTGAAACCTGTCAGCGGAAATTGACAGGGAAACACCGGAATACCACCAAAAATCACTACCTTTGCGGACGGAGAAACGAAAAATCAATAAAAACAAGATACACATGAATATAGTAGACAAACTGACCGAATCCGTCCAAAAGGGCGTCAAAGAGCTGTATGGCCAGGAAGTTCCGACCCAGATGATACAGCTGCAGAAGACCAAGAAAGAATTCGAAGGTCACCTGACACTGGTGGTATTCCCGTTTCTGAAACTCTCAAAGAAGGGCCCTGAACAAACGGCCCAGGAAATCGGCGAGTACCTGAAACAGCACGAAACGGCTATCGCCAGCTACAACGTCATCAAAGGTTTCCTGAACCTGACCATCGCTTCGGACGTATGGATTGAACTGCTGAACCGTATCCATGCAGACGCACAATGGGGTATCCGCAAGGCTGCCGACGACGCTCCGCTGGTAATGATTGAATACTCTTCGCCGAACACCAACAAGCCGCTGCACCTGGGACACGTGCGCAACAACCTGCTGGGTAACGCGCTGGCCAACATCATGGCTGCCAACGGAAACAAGGTGGTGAAGACAAACATCGTGAACGACCGCGGTATCCACATCTGCAAGTCCATGCTGGCATGGCTGAAATACGGCAACGGTGAAACTCCGGAATCATCGGGCAAGAAGGGTGACCACCTGATAGGCGACTATTACGTGGCGTTCGACAAGCACTACAAGGCTGAAGTGAAGGAACTGATGGCCCAATACCAGGCAGAAGGAATGAACGAAGAGGAAGCCAAGGCAAAGGCCGAAGCCAACTCGCCGCTGATGCTGGAAGCCCGCGAAATGCTCCGCAAGTGGGAAGCCAACGACCCGGAAGTACGTAGCCTGTGGAAGAAGATGAACGACTGGGTATACGCCGGTTTCGACGAGACCTACAAGATGATGGGAGTCAGCTTCGACAAAATCTACTACGAATCACAGACATATCTGGAAGGAAAAGAAAAGGTGATGGAAGGCCTTGAAAAAGGATTCTTCTACCGCAAGGAAGACGGTTCCGTATGGGCCGACCTGACTGCCGAAGGACTGGACCACAAGCTGCTGCTCCGTGCCGACGGTACTTCTGTATACATGACACAGGATATCGGTACTGCCAAACTGCGTTTCCAGGATTATCCGATCAACAAGATGATTTACGTGGTAGGTAACGAACAGAACTACCACTTCCAGGTATTGTCTATCCTGCTCGACAAACTGGGCTTCGAATGGGGAAAAGATCTGGTACACTTCTCTTACGGAATGGTGGAACTGCCGGAAGGTAAGATGAAGAGCCGTGAAGGTACGGTAGTAGATGCCGACGACCTGATGGAAGCCATGATAGAAACTGCCAAGGAAACCAGCAACGAACTGGGCAAGCTGGACGGCTTGACGAAGGAAGAGGCTGATGACATCGCCCGCATCGTGGGTCTGGGTGCCTTGAAATACTTCATCCTGAAAGTGGATGCCCGCAAGAACATGACCTTCAATCCGAAGGAATCCATCGACTTCAACGGAAATACCGGTCCGTTCATCCAGTATACCTACGCACGTATCCAGTCTATCCTGCGGAAGGCTGCCGAGGCAGGTATCAGCATTCCGGCTGTTATCCCGACCGGCATCGAACTGAGCACCAAGGAAGAGGGCCTCATCCAGATGCTGGCCGATTTCACCAACGTAGTGGCACAGGCCGGAACAGACTACAACCCGTCTATCCTGGCAAACTATGCGTACGACCTGGTGAAGGAATACAACCAGTTCTACCACGACTTCAGCATCCTGCGTGAAGAAAACGAAGCCGTGAAGATATTCCGCCTTGCACTGAGCCAGAACGTAGGCAAGGTAGTGAAACTGGCGATGGGTCTGCTGGGAATCGAAGTTCCGGAACGCATGTAATTTCAGACATCTCTTTTTTATACAAAAGCCCGGCCACAACCGGGCTTTTGGCGTTTCCGGACTGACCGACTCTGCCCCTACAGCGTACATCAACGAACTAAAAAACGTAAAATTAAAAGAACCCAACAACTAAATTTCGTACTTTTGTCCATCAAAATACCACACATGGCCAAACAGAAATATTACGTTGTATGGAAAGGCGTCAACCCCGGAGTGTATACCTCCTGGACAGACTGCCAGCTTCAGATAAAGAACTACGCGGGAGCCCTCTACAAATCGTTCGAGACCCGTGAAGAAGCGGAAGCCGCACTGGCTTCTCCCGCTCATCATTACCTACATCCGTCGAAGGAGAAGGCTCAGAAACCCGTAGGAGAGCCTCAACTGCCCGAAGGATTCGATCTGAACTGTCTGGCCGTAGATGCTGCTTGCAGCGGGAATCCCGGTCCCATGGAATACCGGGGAGTCTATCTGCAGACCGGACAGGAGGTCTTCCATTTCGGACCGGTACACGGGACGAACAACATCGGAGAGTTCCTCGCCATCGTACACGGACTGGCCCTGCTGCAGCAAAAGAACCTGCAGATGCCCATCTATTCCGACAGCCGAAATGCCTTGAGCTGGGTCCGCCAGAAAAAATGCAAGACCAAACTGGAGCGTACCCCAAAGACCGAGCAGCTTTTCCAGCTCATCGAACGGGCCGAGAACTGGCTCCGGACACATACTTACACCACTCCTCTGCTGAAATGGGAAACCGAACGCTGGGGAGAAGTTCCCGCCGATTTCGGCCGCAAATAAATCACTGTCATGAAAAAAAGAATCGTATTTCTACTGCTGATATTTCTGAGTTTCTGGGGAGGCTTCCTCCTGCAGAAACCGCTATTCATGCTCTACAACGGAGCCATCGGAAAAGGCACGGCACTGGCTGACTATTTCCGGGTACTGTATCACGGTGCCAGCCTGGACGCCGCTACTGCCGGTTACCTGACTGCCATCCCGTGGCTGGTTATCCTCATCAGCTTCTGGCTGAAGCGCGTACCGCTCCGGAAGATACTGGGCGGCTACTACCTGCTCATCGCTTTGATAGTAAGCTGTATCGGCATTGCCGACATGAGCCTATACCCTTTCTGGGGGTTCAAGCTGGACGCTTCCATCTTCCAGTACCTGGACTCGCCCAAGAATGCCATGGCCAGCGTATCGGCCGGATTCATCGCCCTACGCATCGTATTTATCCTGATACTGGCAGCCCTGCTGAGCCTGTGGTGGTTTACTGTCACTCCCCAAAAACTGGAAGCTGCCCGCCAACGTCTGGCTGGGACCGGCCTCACCCTGCTGCTGGGAGGTGTACTGTTCATCATCATCCGGGGCGGCGTCACCGAATCGACTTCCAACATCGGACAGGCTTACTTCTGCAACGATGAATTCCTGAACCATTCGGCTGTAAATCCGGCCTTCAGCCTGTTGGCCTCAGCCGGGAAAACCCAGAAATACGAGGAGATGTTCGATTTCTTCCCGGAGGAAGAACGGAAATCACTGTTTGAAGGGCTTTATCCTACCCAAGGAGAAAACACCGTAGAACTGCTGAATACCCGCCGTCCGAATATCCTGGTCATCCTGATGGAAGGCTTCGGAGGTGTATTTGTAGAGCCGCTGGGGGGAGTGCCGGATGTCAGTCCGAACCTGAACCGTCTGGCGAAAGAAGGTATCTTCTTTACGAACTGCTATGCCAACAGCTTCCGTACCGACCGCGGTACGCTCTGCACATTCAGCGGTTACCAGAGCTTCCCCACCCTCTCTGTCATGAAGATTCCGGCCAAGAGCCGTACCCTACCCGCCCTGGCCGAGAAACTGGTGAAAGAGGGGTATCAGACCGATTTCCTGTACGGGGGTGACATCAACTTCACCAACATGAAGAGTTACCTGTTGGGCAGCGGTTACCAGAAACTGACTGCCGATGTAGATTTCCCGCTGTCGCAACACCAGAATGCCTGGGGAGTAAACGATGATGTAACCTTCGATTACCTGTATAATGTCCTGAAGGAACGGAAGACCGGGCCTTGGCACACGGCTTTCCTGACCCTGAGCAGCCACGAACCGTTCGAGGTGCCTTACCACCGCCTGAACGAGAACATACCGAACGCTTTCGCCTTTACAGACGATTGTCTGGGCAAGTTCATCGACCGGATGAAACAGCTTCCCCAGTGGAAGGACTTGCTGATAATCTGCCTGCCGGACCACGGTTTCTACTACCCGCGCGAAGGTTTTGCTCAGTCTCCACGCATCCACCACATCCCGATGCTCTGGTTGGGTGGAGCCGTCAAACAACCGATGGTGGTAGACAAGCTGATGAACCAGACGGATCTGGTGGCCACACTGCTGGGACAATTAGGCATGGAGCACCAGGAATTCAATTTCAGCCGGAATGTTTTGGGCAAGGAATATACCTATCCTTTTGCTTATTATACGTATAACAATGGGGTAGCTTTCATCGACAGTACCGGGGTAACTGTACTGGACAATAACTCCGGACAAACGGTTATGGATGAACCTGTGCCCAGTGAACGCCGTCTGAAGCTGGGGAAGGCTATCCTGCAAAGTTCGTATGATGATTTGGGGAGGAGGTAATCTCTCTCTTTACTTTTTCTTTTTGACGACAAAAAGAAAAAGGTAACAAAAAGAAAAACCGCCGGCTTCCGTTTTGAGGCGGCTGCGAAGCGTTTCCCGTCGGAAGCGCAGGAACTCGCTTCGCTCAAACAGCCTGCGCTTCTTTTCGCCGGGACCCACTTCTCCGCTCCTTCGCCTCAAAACTAAGGCCGGGACCAATTAGTATTCCAGTCAATCAACCTGATAACTAGTCTCTGCCCAATCTGGCGTAGACTAACTTTCACCGGGACCCACTTCTCCGCTTAAACTAAGGCCGGGACTAATTAGGATTCCAGTCAATCAACCTGATAACTAGTCCCTGCCCAATCTGGCGTAGACTAACTTTCACCGGGACCCACTTCTCCGCTTAAACTAAGGCCGGGACTAATTAGGATTCCAGTCAATCAACCTGATAACTAGTCCCTGCCCAATCTGGTGTAGACTAACTTTTGGCTTATAAACTCTAACTGTTTATTATACTTCCCCTTTTTATTCCACGAATTTGATTTTCGTCAGGTCACGGGGCTTAGCTGCGGGGGCTTCATCGGGATAACCGAAAGCTATGCAGTACAGCAGTTCATAGCCTTCGCTGAAACCGAGCTGCTTCAGGTATTCGGCTGCCGCCGGACTCCGCATGAAGGCTGCCGGACTTCCCAGGCAACAACTGCCGATGCCCATGGACTGGGCAGCCAGCATCATGTTCTCACTGAGCAGACCACAGTCAAATTCTGCCGAACCTGACTGTACATCCCGGCCTATAAAAACTACGGTTGGCGCATTACGGAACATATTCTTGAAATTCGGGTCCTCAGCTGCTTTCGGTTGCTCTTTCTTATACAGTTCCGTTACCCCATTAATGAAATCCGGATTATCCACTACACGAACTTCCCACGGCTGACGGTTCATAGCATTCGGTGCATTGACACCACATTCCACAATCGTCTGCATCTTCTCCCGTTCTACCGGCTGCGGTTTGTACTTCCGTATGCTTCGACGTTCCATGATAGTTTTAACAACAGCTTCCGACTGGCTCATACCTTCAACACCCTTTACAGTTTCCTGTTGTGAAACAGAAGAAGTACACCCTGCTACTGTGCACAAGCATAAAAAGCCTGCAATAGCTCTCAAATAGTTCATAATCAATGATAGTTATGTTATAAATATTATTCGTATTCCTGACTCTCAACCAAACCTTTCTCAACTCCTACTTCCAGGCTGTCTAAAGCAACTCCGGTTTCTTCCAACTGCTCAAAAAGAACCTCACCACAATTCTGAAGAACGGTAGCAGCATATTGCCCTTGCACCTTACCCAGTTCTTCCAACTCTTCTTTTGTCAAATCATCATATGACTTAATTTCATCCAATAACCGGTTAAAACGCTCATTCGCTTTTTTCCACTGCTCTGAGGTATATCCCTGACTTTCTTTCCTAATTTCTTCCACAAAATTCTTTAAACCATCAACACGACTGTCAGCTGAATGACACGCAGAAAAGCACAAGAGCACTACAACAGATAAGGAAATAATAAGATATCTTTTCATAGTTATCGATTATATAATAAAGCACTTTCTGCAAATATAACGGGATTAAAAGAAGAAACAAAAAAAGGAGTCCCGAAAATCGGAACTCCTTTTTCATTATTTAGCGTTAATTCTTGCAAATTACAACTTCGGACCAGCAGCAACCAAAGCCTTACCAGCTTCGTTTCCAGTGAACTTAGCGAAGTTCTTGATGAAACGACCAGCCAAGTCTTTAGCTTTTTCGTCCCACTGAGCAGCGTCAGCGTAAGTATCACGAGGATCAAGGATCTTCGGATCAACACCCGGCAATTCAGTCGGAACAACGAAGTCGAAGTAAGGAATAACCTTAGTAGGAGCCTTGTCGATAGAACCGTCCAGGATAGCGTCGATGATACCACGAGTATCGCGGATAGAGATACGCTTGCCAGTACCGTTCCAACCAGTGTTAACCAAGTAAGCCTTAGCACCAGTCATTTCCATCTTCTTAACCAGTTCTTCTGCATATTTAGTAGGATGCAAGCTCAAGAAAGCAGCACCGAAGCAAGCAGAGAATGTCGGAGTCGGTTCAGTGATACCACGTTCTGTACCAGCCAACTTAGCAGTAAATCCTGACAGGAAGTAGTACTGAGCCTGAGCCGGGTTCAGGATAGATACAGGAGGCAATACACCGAATGCATCAGCAGACAAGAAGATAACCTGCTTAGCGTGAGGACCCTTAGAAACCGGTTTAACGATGTTTTCAATGTGGTGGATAGGATAAGAAACACGAGTGTTTTCAGTTACGCTCTTATCAGCGAAGTCAATCTTACCGTTAGCGTCTACTGTTACGTTTTCCAACAGAGCGTCACGTTTGATAGCGTTGTAGATATCCGGTTCAGATTCCTTATCCAGGTTGATAACCTTAGCGTAGCAACCACCTTCGTAGTTGAATACACCTTCGTTATCCCATCCGTGTTCGTCATCACCGATCAACTTACGTTTCGGGTCTGTAGACAAAGTAGTCTTACCAGTACCAGACAAACCGAAGAAGATAGCTGATTCAGTTTCGTCCATGTTAGTGTTAGCAGAGCAGTGCATAGAAGCGATACCACGCAACGGGTTGAAGTAGTTCATCATAGAGAACATACCTTTCTTCATTTCACCACCGTACCAAGTGTTCAGGATAACCTGTTCCTTAGTAGTCAAGTTGAAGACAACTGCAGTTTCTGAGTTCAGACCCAGTTCCTTGTAGTTTTCAACTTTAGCCTTAGAAGCGTTGTAAACAACGAAATCAGGTTCGAAGTTTTCCAACTGTTCCTTAGAAGGACGGATGAACATGTTAGTTACAAAGTGAGCCTGCCATGCAACTTCCATGATGAAACGAACTTTCAAGCAAGTAGCTTCGTTGGCACCGCAATAACCATCTACAACATACAATTTCTTGTTAGACAATTCTTTTGCAGCCAAGTCTTTCAATACATTCCAAGTTTCTGTAGTTACAGGCTTGTTATCGTTTTTATATTCTTCTGAAGTCCACCATACAGTATTTTCACTTGTAGCGTCTTTTACCAAGAATTTATCTTTAGGAGAACGACCAGTGTAGATACCAGTCATTACGTTTACTGCACCCAGTTCAGTTACCTGACCTTTTTCGAAGCCTTCCAAACCAGCTTTTGTTTCTTCTGCGAACAATACATCGTAAGAAGGATTGTGTACAATCTCAGTGGTACCAGTGATACCGTACTTAGTAAGATCTAAATTTGCCATTGTTCAAATGATTAATTTGTTATTATATCAAATGTCTATTTTTCTCAGAATATCAAGGCCTATCTCGCTTTCAAGGTGATTTTCAACATCTCCCTTGTCTTAGGCGCTACAAAATTAACGGATTTATTTGAAACGGAAAACAGAATAGAGAAAAAAATCCGTAATCGTAAAAGATTTATACTTGTGTAACATATTTGCCAATTGCAGATTGCAAATCTTAAAAAACAGCACTGGATTTAACAGAAAACATCCTCATGTCTTAAAGAAAACGAACAAACGTTTTACCCAAGACATGAGGACGTTTTGTATCAAACGAACGGACGTTTGTTTTCATACGAACGTTCGTTTTTTATACAATAGAAACTGACTTAATAGCCCAGCTCGTAAGGTTGCTTCACTGCCGGAATTCCGTCTTTCATCCAGGCCGGCATGGGTTCTCCCTTCAGGTAGTGATTGAAGAACTGGAACATGCGTTTCTGGAAATCGAGCTTGTTGGCCAGACGCAACGGCCAGTGGGGCTCGCCCGGATAGTTCAGCATCCAAGCCGGCTTCTGCAGACGCTTCAGCGCCACGAAATATTCGATTCCCTGATACCAGGGCACATGTCCGTCGCTATCGTTGTGCATGATGAGAATCGGTGTCGTCACCTTATCTATCAGGAACAGCGGTGAGTTCTCGAAATAACGGACAGGACCGCTCCACGGGGTGGCTCCCAGACGGCTCTGCGTATGTTCATACTGGAAGGAACGGTTCAGTCCCGAGCCCCAGCGGATGCCCCCGTAGGCACTGAACATGTTCACTACCGGCGCCCCCGACTCGATGGCCGCGAACTTGCCGGTACGGGTAGCCAGGTAGGCCACCTGATAACCGCCCCAGCTATGCCCCTGTGCTCCGATGTGACTGCTGTCGACAAATCCCTTGGATTCAACCATTGAAATACCCGGCATCAGGCAGTTGTAGCAGCTCTCTCCCGGATAACCGTCGCGGTAACGGATATCGGGATTAAACACCAGGTAACCGTTGCTTAAATACAGGTGATAATCAATGGTAGAACGATGGGCTTCCGGTGTACGGTACTGGTACAGTGTCTCTGAATTCCGTTCGTAGAAGTTGACCACCATCGGGTATTTCTTCGCAGGATCGAAATTGGCCGGCTTGTAGAGGATACCTTCCAGCGGGGTTCCATCGAAGGAAGTCCACGATACCAGTTCGGCACTCCCCCACAGGTACTCATCCTGCTGACGGATGCCGTGAGTCAACTGTACCGGTTTCTTACAGGTCAGGTCTGCGCTCCAGACATCCGGATAAACGTCGAAACGTTCACGGGTATAGAGCAGTCTGTCAGCCTCAGCCGCTTTCTGTACCTTGCCGAAACGGTAATCACCGCCCAATACCTGTTGGGGAGCCTTGGAACCACCCAACACCGTGCGATAGACTGCCGTCGTCTTCCGGGCTTCGTGGAAACCGGTAAGTACCTGCGCACCGGTCAAGGACACAGCCTCAGTTTCCGGATCAAGGTCAACCCAAGTATAGCGGATACCTTCCGCACGGCCGTTGCGGGTCAGACAGACAGGGGCATCGTTTCCCTGCGGGTCGAGCGACCAGATATCGTAGCGGTCGTTCACCAGCAGACGTTCATCTCCTTCGGTCCAGCCGGTTACTCCGTACGGAGCCGGATAATCGGGGACATCGTTCTCCTCGTCCCATACCGGATACTTCAAAGCAACTGTTACCGGGACCTTCTTTCCCGTCGCCAGTTCGATAGTATACCAGCAACTGTCCGGCGCACAATAGCCGTACGCATAACGGCCGGCAGGTGACAGACGGTAAGAAGTATAATCGGCAGTACTTACGGGTTGGCGTGTCCCGTCGGCCAAAGACACCCGGTAATAATCGGAACGGGTACGGCCTTCCCACATGGAAGCCAACGAATACGGACGGGAGGTGAAAACCAAGGCCCACTCACCAGCCCCTTTCGGTGCCAGCTGGATATCCGGTGCCAAAGTATCGGCCAACTGTACCAATCTCCCGGCAGCCACCTGATACAAGGCCCGGTAGGTCCGTTTCTGTTCATTCTTCAGGTTGTACTGCTGCACGGTATACTGCACCGGCTCATCCCAACTCCACACCTGTACATTCGGGCGGTATTCATCCAATACGGTCGTATCTTTCTCCAAAGGCTTCGGAGCAGTGCCCAGAAAAAGACGGCTACCGTCTTCCGAAAAGCTCAGCGCTCCATTCGGACTGATGACCCAACCGGCCGGTACACCGGGAGTAGCGGTAGTGACAGCCTCACGAGCCTCCCCCATCCCCGTAGAGAGCCACAGGCTGGATGCAGCAGAAGCCTCTTTCTTCGAATCGGCATACAGGAAAGCCAACTGACGTCCTTCCTTATCGAAGGTGCAGCCGCTGAATACCCCTTTGCCAGCCTTCAACAGCTTAGGCTGAGTCAGTCCGGCTGTCCACCCATACAGCCCCGGACGAATACCGTCCAAGGAATCGGCCGTAATGAAATAGAGGGAAGCCCCCTCTGCGGAGAATCCGTAAGCCGAGACGTTCGGAAGCGTCAGACGTTGGGTACCGTCCAACGAGGCGACATAAAGCACCGAATCCTTCCGCCCCTGCTGATAGGCTATCCAATCGGCCTTTCTGGCCAAGCGGTAGGATTTCAGGGAATCCACCTTCCAGGAAGTCTTTCCCTGCAGGTCGTGTATCGTCAGGACATTCATCGGCATCTGTTCCTTCTTCACTTTCTTCAGTTTCAAGGAATCGGTCAGCGAAACCGGCGGAACTTCTTCCTGTACCAGATAACGGGAAGAGGCAGTAAACTCGAACTTACCCGCCGGCATGGTAGCAAACACCTGCTTACCGTCGGTTGCGGTGTAGACTTCCACCCGGGAATCTCCCTGCCAGGGAGTAAACTGCACAGCCACCCATTTACCGTCGTCGGAAACAGACTGCCGTGTTATCCGCTCCCATTTCACCAGATCGTCCGGGGTAAACGCTCGCTGTGCCCACAATGAGAATGCAGGGAATGCCATGAACAGCCCTGCCAAAAACATGCGATATTTCATAAACTTGCTCTGATTAATGATTTCATTTGCAGACAAAAATACGAAGAATTTGCCAATTTTGCTGACAAAGGAACAGAAGTTCCCCCCAACTACGATTAAAAAACGACATGCAACCGCCTTGTCTGTTCGGATACCTCTCTATCAAGTATAAAAAATCCTCCTGCCAGCCTTCCTTGGTAGAAAGCGGACAGGAGGATAACTATTCGTATCCGGATAACCGGTTTATTTCACTGACGGTAACAGGGACTATTTGATTTCCCAAGTATCATTTGTATCGAGCAGTTCTGCAAAACTGTGATATTTCTTCTTGGCAGAAACTTCTTCTATCTGGGCGGCTACGGCCTGGTCATAGGTAGGTGCTTCCACGTCGCGGATGACTCCAAGGGCAATCGGAAAATCAGGACCTTCCATCAAGGCCAGTTTCAGTTGCAAGGTATTGTCCATGCAGTGAGCGTCGTGAACCAGAATGTCTTTTTCGGTGATTCCGTTCTCTCCAAGCTTCACCACCTTCAGTCCGAAACCTTCCTGCATCAGACCGAACTCCTTGTTCGGGCCGAAAAGCATCGGCTTGCCATGTTCCAGATAGATGGCATTCTTCTCACGGTCTTCTTTCTTGGCGATGGCATTGTGGGTACCGTCGTTGAAGATGACACAGTTCTGCAGCACTTCCACTACGGATGTTCCCTTATGCTTTTCGGCTGCCTTGAGGACTTCTACCGAAGGATTTCCATCCACAGCCGCACAACGGGCAAAGAAACGGCCACGTGCACCGAAACAGAGTTCTGCCGGGTGGAACGGGTCTTCTACGGTTCCGTAGGGAGAAGACTTGCTGACAAATCCTCTTTCCGAAGTAGGCGAATACTGTCCCTTGGTCAATCCATAGATGCGGTTATTCAACAGGATGATGTTGATATCCACATTTCTACGGATGGCATGGATAAAGTGGTTACCACCGATGGCCAGTCCGTCACCGTCGCCTGATATCTGCCAGACGGTCAAGTTGGGATTGGCTACCTTCACTCCGGTAGCGATGGCTGCCGCACGTCCGTGGATGGTGTGCATGCCGTATGTATTCATATAATATGGCAGACGCGAAGAGCATCCGATACCTGAAATTACTGCTATATCCTTAGGAGCTGTACCAATTTCGGCCAGAGCCTTGTGGAATGAGTTCAAGAAAGCATGATCGCCACATCCCGGACACCAGCGTGGCTGTCCAGCCTTATAGTCGGCTGCTGTATATTTTGTTTCGCTCATAATTATTCCTCCGTGTTTCTTTATTTTTCGTCCATGATTTTAGTGAAAGCGTCAACCAGTTCCTGTACAACGAACGGTTGTCCCTTTACCTGATTGAACTGATGCAGGTGAAGGCCTTCTATCTTCATGCGGAGATAACCTGCCAACTGGCCCATGTTCTGTTCGGCCACTACAATCTTCTTGTACTTACGAAGCACTTCGACTGTATTCTTCGGAAGCGGATTGATGTAGCGGAAGTGTGCAAGAGCGGTCTTCCGTCCCTGCTTGTTCAGTGTATCCATGGCCGAATGGAGATGTCCGTAGGTTCCTCCGAAACCGACAATCAGCAGGTCGGCATCTTTGTCGCCCTCTACTTCCAGCAGCGGAAGGGTATCAGCTATCTTCTGAACTTTCTCGGCACGGAGCTGTGTCATAAGATGATGGTTCTCAGGTTCAGTAGAAATAGCTCCGGTTTCACTGCTCTTTTCAAGACCACCAATACGATGCATAAACGATTCTGTTCCAGGTACAGCCCAATAACGGACACCTGTTTCATGATTACGCAAGAAAGGTGTCCAGTAGGATGCCATATCCGGAGTTACGTATGGAGGACAGATATCCGGATATTCTGCAAGGTCGGGCAAGCGCCATGCAGCCGAACCGTTGGCTATATAAGCATCTGTCAACAGTACCACAGGAGTCATGTGCTCAAGCGCAATCTTACAGGCAGTATAAGCTGCGTTGAAACAGTCGGTAGGCGAGGTAGCAGCAATCACAGGCATCGGACTTTCACCGTTACGGCCATACAATGCCTGAAGTAAATCAGTTTGTTCCGACTTGGTCGGTAAACCGGTTGAAGGTCCTCCACGCTGTACGTTGATAATTACCAGCGGAAGTTCTGTTATCACAGCCAGGTTCATGGCTTCGCTCTTCAGACATACCCCCGGTCCGGAAGTGGTAGTTACTGCAAGAGCACCCGCAAACGAGGCACCTACAGCCGAAGCACATCCAGCAATTTCATCCTCACATTGCACCGTCTTTACACCGAGCGATTTATGTTTTGCCAACTCATGAAGTATATCTGTAGCCGGAGTAATAGGATAGGATCCCAAATATAACTGTAATCCTGCTTTTTCAGCAGCAGCCATCAGCCCGTAGGCTGTAGCCTTGTTACCATTGATATCCATATATCTTCCTGGCCTTTTCTGGTCCTTGCACGGTACACGATAACTCATCGACACAGAAGCATGGGTATTCGCACCAAACTGGTAGCCTGCATAAAGTACCTGCACATTAGCCTCAGCTATCTCAGGTTTCTTGGCAAACTTGTCACGCAACAATTTCTCGCCGACCTTGATATCGCGCTGGAACAACCAGCACACAAGTCCCAAGGCAAACATATTCTTGGTACGCAGGATGGATTTATTATCCAATCCGCTTTCTTTCAAGCATTCCTTACACATTGTTGTGATAGCTGCCTCTACCACTTCGTTCTTGATACCTAATTCCGAGAACGGATTATCTAACTGGAATTTTGCTTTCTCCAGATCACGTTTTGTAAAAGAATCTGTATCAATGATAATAACAGCCTGCGGCTTACAGAACTTATACTGTGTCTTCAAGGCGGCAGGATTCATCGCAACCAGTACATCACATTTATCGCCCGGAGTATAGACTTTACCTGAACCGATATGTACCTGAAAACCGGATACTCCCGTCAACGAACCTTGCGGGGCACGGATATCTGCCGGATAATCCGGGAACGTACTGATATCATTTCCCTCGGTAGCCGAAATATTAGAAAACATATTGCCGGCCAACTGCATGCCATCGCCGGAGTCGCCCGAAAAACGGACTACTACATTATCCAGCTCTTTGACAATCATTTCTTCTGCCATAATATATCATTTAAAGTTCACAAAATCAATGGCTACAAAAGTCGTGAAGTTCTGTCAAAAATCAAAATAAAAACGAAAAATTTTATCGTATAAAAACAATCTGTTGAAAATTCTGATACAAAAATATTGTTTATCCCTAAAAAAGGCGTACATTTGCAATCGCTGCCCTTGTAGTTCAACGGATAGAATAGAAGTTTCCTAAACTTTTGATAGGGGTTCGATTCCCCTCGGGGGTACTTTCTCGGGTAACGAGAAAAAACACTCTTCCTGTCGCTATCGACAAACATCTCCCACACCTTTTTTTATTGACCTATTTCCCGATTCTGAATCATCAAGAACGGACATAGCTGCCTATTCCGGCCATTATTGTCTACCAATGTACCCACAATCCTTGCCTGATTCAGCAACCCTATAAATCAAAAATGGCTGCCCCAAACGAGACAGCCATTTTCAATTATAATCGTCTTATAGCTTCCATCAAGCCTTTGCATCTTCAGCAGGTTCTACTTCACCTTCGGGCAATTTATGTCCCATAGTCAGGTAAGCGACCGAAGCTGCAACGAACAATGAAGACAATGTACCGATAACCACACCCAGAATCATGGCGAAAGCAAAACTACGGATACTGTCGCCACCCAGGATAAAGATACTCAACAATACAATCAATGTACTCAGTGAAGTATTGATGGTACGGCTCAGGGTCGTATTCAACGAATCATTGAACAGACGGGCACGGTCACGCTTCGGATACAGGTGGAAGAACTCACGTACACGGTCGAAGATAACCACCTTATCGTTGATAGAGTAACCGATAGCCGTCAGGATAGCACCGATAAACGTCTGGTCGATTTCCAGTGAGAACGGCATCCATCCGTGACACAGAGAATAAGCACCGATAATCAGGATGGTATCGACAGTCAATGCTACGGTAGCACCGATACTGAAGGCAATGTTACTGAATCGGATCAAGATATATACACCGATAACAATCAGAGCCAGTACAACTGACCAGATAGCCGATGTCTTGATATCGTCAGCAATACTTGGACCTACTTTCTGTGAACTGATGATAGAACCGCCGGCACGATTATCACGGTCAATAAAGATTTCAAGAGTAGTGCCTTCTCCCAACAAGTTACCGTCTTTCAAAGCCTGATACAGGAACTCTTCGATTTCGGCATCGATAGTCGGAGAATCTTCTTCAATACGATAGTTGGTAGTTACACGGATAGTCTTACCATCAGTACCCAAAGCAATAGCCTGGACATTGGCATCACCGACTTTTGGCTGAAGCAGAGCACGGACAGTTTCCGGCTGCACAACCTGTTCAAACTGAACTACAAAGTTACGTCCACCGGTGAAATCAATACTCTGAGCCAAACCACGTGTAAAGAATGAAATGATGCAAACCACAATAATAATGCCCCAGATAGTAAATGCACGTTTGGTTACTCCCATGAAGTTATAGTGTACATTCTGCATCAAGTTCTTCGAAATACCGGTTGTAAAGGTCAGGTTCAACCATTTTTCCTTGTTCATGTAGTGTTCGTAAACCACACGAGTCAAGAATACGGCAGTAAAGAATGAACAGAGAATACCGATAATCAAAGTAGTAGCAAAACCACGGATAGGACCGGTACCGAAGTTGAACAGGATGATACCTGTCAGGATAGAAGTCAAGTTAGAGTCGAAGATAGCAGAGAACGCGTTGGCATAACCTTCAGACAAAGCTTGTTTGGTTCCCTTACCGGCTCTCAGTTCTTCCTTGGTACGCTCATAAATCAATACGTTCGCATCCACAGCCATACCCAATGACAGTACCATACCGGCGATACCTGACATGGTCAATGCGGCCTGGAACGAAGAAAGGATTCCCAATGTAAAGAAGAAGTTGAAAATCATGGCGATGTTGGCAATCATACCCGGAATCAGTCCGTACATCGCACACATGTAAATCATCAGGACAATCAGAGCCACGATGAAAGAAACAATACCCTGATTAATGGATTCCTGACCCAGTGACGGACCTACGATGTCTTCCTGTACGATACGTGCAGGAGCCGGCATCTTACCTGATTTCAATACGTTAGCCAAGTCCTTGGTCAGTTCCGGAGTAAAGTTACCGGTAATCTGAGAATTACCGCCAGTAATTTCACCGTTTACGCGCGGAGCACTGTATACATATCCATCCAAAACGATGGCAATTTCCCGACCGATATTCTGTTTGGTCAGCTGAGCCCAACGACGAGCACCTTCCGTATTCATTGACATGCTTACACAAGGTTTGTTGAACTGGTCGTATTCATCTCTCGCATCCGTCACGACATCACCTTCCAGCGGAGCACGTCCATTACGTTCAGTAGACTTGATAGCATAAAGTTCGAACATACGTCCACTCTTATCCATATCAGAAGCCTTCACACCCCACATCAGTTTCAGATCACGTGGCAACAGTTCCTTCACACCCGGCATAGTCAGGATGCGATTGACTGCGGCAGTATCCTGATAATCGGCAAAACCGACGATAGAACCTACTCCACTCTGGTTCAGAGCCAGATTGGCCAACAGCGGATGATCTTTCTTCTGCTGTTCAGCGTTAGAAGTAGACTGGACTGTTTCACCTTTCAAGGCAGCGGCCAAGCTGTCTTTGGCAGAAACAGCAGCTGTTTCCTTATCCACAGCAGCAGTATCTACAGCCACAGAATCAGCGGCAGTTCCGGATAAGATGGTTCTGGCCTTTGCGTCGACATTAGCCAATACCGGAATAATATCTTTCGCTTCGTAGGTTTCCCAGAATTCCAGGTTGGCAGAACCTTGCAACAGCTTTCTTACACGTTCCGGTTCCTTGATACCTGGCAGTTCGACCATGATACGCCCCATTTTACCTTCCAAAGTCTGGATATTCGGCTGAGCCACACCGAAACGGTCGATACGTGTACGCAATACATTGTAAGAGTTATCTACAGCAGCTTTTACTTCCTCACGCAATACAGCTTCTACCTGAGCGTCTGTACTACGGGTATTTACTTTGTCCTTCAGCTGCTGAGTAGCGAACAGTTCAGCCAACTTTCCTTCCGGAGCCTGCTTCTTATATTCTCTGACGAACAGGGTAACGAAGTCTTCCTGACTGGTAATCTGCTGCTTGGCAGCCTCATCCACTGCTTTGTTAAACGCTTCATCTGTCTTGTGGTCTGCCAGTGTTCTCACAACATCCGGAACAGATACTTCCAGAATGACGTTCATACCACCTTTCAAGTCCAGACCGAGACCGATCTCCATCTCACGACACTGTTTCAGGGTATAAACCCCCAACCAAACCTTCTGATTCTGCATAGAATCAAGGTAGTGTGCCGCTCCCTTCGGGTCTTCGGCCGCCTTGTTCATCTGATAGCGGGTCACGAAGGAGAATGAGAGGTAAAAGACACACGCAAGGGTCAGCAATACCGCAAAAACCTTTACAAATCCTTTGTTTTGCATGTTACTTTAATTTATTTTTATTTACTTTTTGATTAAATACGTTTATTCAAGGTTGCAAATATAGGTTTTTTTCCCGTTACACACGGAAAGTTTTTTAAATATTTAGGCCTAAATGAACAAAAAAGCCCTGAAACGGAAAACATTGCGGTCTTCCGCACGCAAAATCCACATCTGCAACCCGAATCACGTATGCGAATCAAAAATGCGAACAAATCATTTCAAGCCACGGTTCTTCAACAAGGGTTCCAGGCTAGGCTGTGCTCCGCGGAAAGCTTCATAAAGCTTCATCGGATCGTCCGAACCACCTTTTTCGAGGATATTCTGACGGAAAGCTTTTGCCGTAGCTGGGTCGAAGATTCCATGTTCCTTGAAAGCCTCAAACGCATCTGCATCCAGACGTTCGGCCCACAGGTAGCTGTAATAACCGGCATCGTAACCACCCATGATATGACGGAAATAGGTTGCACGATAACGTGGAGCAATCTGCGGAATCAATCCCAGTTTATCCATCACCTGCTTTTCGAAAGCTACGACATCCAGTCCCTCGGTGGTGGTCAGGTTGTGGAATTCCATATCCAGCAAAGCGGCTGCCAGCAATTCGGTAGTCATAAAGCCCTGATTGAACAATGCCTGGTTTTCGATTTTAGCAACCAGTTCATCCGGAATGACCTCACCGGTCTTATAATGACGGGCATATACTTTCAACACTTCAGGTTCTACGGTCCAGTGTTCCATAATCTGTGAAGGGAGTTCCACGAAATCCTGTGCAACGGCTGTTCCGGAAACGCCTTGATACTTACACTGCGACAACATGCCGTGCAAGGCATGGCCGAATTCATGGAACATCGTCTTTGCCTCATCAATGGTGAGCAGAGAAGGAGTATCGCCGGCCGGTTTGGTAAAGCTGGCCACATTGTAAATCAATGGACGGACACCCTCTTTCTGTTCACGGAAATTGCTCATCCAGGCACCGCTCTGCTTGCTGGCGCGCGGCATGAAGTCGCAATAGAACAATCCCAGAAAAGAACCGTCGGCATCGTTTACGATGTATGTCTTCACATCCTTGTTATAGACAGGTACCGTATCGGTCGGTGTCAAAGTAATGCCATACAGCTTGTTCACTACGTAGAACAATCCTTTCTGCACATCTTCCTGACTGAAATACGGCTTGATTTCATCCTCGTTCAGGTTATACTTCTGCTGACGCAACTTTTCAGCATAATACCACCAGTCCCAGGCTTCCAGTTTCTCACCTTTTCCTTCCTTGTCCATAATCTGCTGCAATTCGGCAGCCTCCTTCTTGGCATTCTGGATGGAATATCCCCACAGGTTATGCAGGAAATCGAGTACATTTTCCGGAGTCTTCGCCATATTGTCGGCCAATACGTATGCGGCGTATGTATCATATCCCATCAGTTGGGCCTTCTCCACACGGAGGGTCAGAATCTTCTTCAGAATCTTCTTGTTGTCGTTCTCATTACTACGGTTACCCAAGGAAGTGTAAGCCTGATAAATCTGCTTGCGCAGTTCACGGTTCTGTGCATACTGCAACAACGGTGTACGGCTGGATTCCTGCAGCGTAAATACCCATTTTCCTTTTTCGCCCTGAGCTTCCGCTTCACTGGCTGCCCCTGCAATCACCGCTTCGGGCAGACCGGCCAAATCTTCCTGTTTATCGACTACCAGCTTGAAGGCATTGTTATCAGCCAATACATGGTTGCTGAATTCAATGGTCAAGGTAGAGAGTTCCTTGTTGATTTCGCGCAGACGAGCCTGCTTTTCCTTATCGAGAGCAGCTCCCGAGCGTTCGAACGCCTTGCGGTATTTCTCCAGCAAGTAATGCTGTTCGGTTGTCAGTTGGATAGCACCGGATTTTTCCTGTTCGCAAACCTTGGCCACCCGCTGGTACAGGGCTTCATTCAAATAGATATTGTCACTGTGTTCAGACAGCATCGGAGCGATTTTCGACTCCAGAGCCATCAGTTCGTCATTGGTATCGGCCGATGTCAACGCAAAGAAAACGCCTGATACACGGTTCAGAATTTCACCGCTGTTGTCTAAAGCCACAATGGTGTTCTCGAAAGTCGGTGCCTCGGGATTCTCCACAATCGCCTTGATTTCTTGATTCTGTTGTTCGATACCTTTCAGGAAAGCCGGCTCATAATCGGCCAACTGAATCCGGTCAAAGTCAGGAGAGCCATACGGAGACTGGAATTCCGAAAAGAACGGATTCTCCGATTCGGTCGACTGCTGACTACATGCACATACCATACACGTCATAGCTGCTGCAATTACCAAATTTTTCATAAACTTCTCATTATATATTATTAGATTCATTCTTCGCCTTTCTTTTCCAGAAGACACCACAACGGATAATGGTCGGACGCATCAATGGAATTATCCACCTCACATGCCAGCACCCGGAATACCGGACTGGCGAACAGATGGTCTATCCGGAAATACAGGTGATTCCGGTTGTATGAAACCCCTACGCCGGAACCTCTTTCTACAAACGCATCCTGCAACCCTTCTCCAATTACCCGATGCGCATACGACAACGGAGAATCGTTGAAATCACCACATACCACTGTATACTTATAAGGGTGCTCCTTTACATACTTAGCTACCGAATCGGCTTGAGGGGCACGGATGGCAACTGCATCCGCCAACTTATGAAGCAAGTATTTACCGCCTTCCTTCACTTTCTCTTCATCCGGTTTCTTCAGCATATCGGTATACACTTCCTTATCGTGCGCATCCAGTTTATTCGATTCCAAATGATTAATTACCAAGAGGAGTGTATCTTGTCCGAACTCCAAGCGGAAGGCTCCACTACCGTTATTGGCGCTTTCATACGGAATACGTTTTGTGCCCAGAATCGGGAAGCGGGAAAAACATCCCACTCCATTCCCCCCGGAGAACTTCATCGTTTCGGCGTAAGGATATACCTTTTTCAATTCTTTTTTCAAGGTCTTATTGTCACAAGGAAACTCTTGTAGACATACGATGTCCGCATCACTCTGAAGCACATAATCCAGAATCGGGTTCACCTCTTTACCTTCTTCATCTTTTTCGGGATGCATACCCAAGGTATTATAGGTCAAAACCTTAATGACTTCTCCCTTCGGTTCATCTGCCTTTGTGAACTGCCACGGCAGGTAGGTGGTCAACGCTCCCCAGCCTAACAGAAAGACACAAAGCGGGAACAAGGCATAACGTTTTCTGACCAGTAACCAGAACACACAGAAAGCCGCATTCAAGGCCAGGAAAATGGGAAAGAATAATCCCGCACAAGCCCATCGGGGATGATGTACCGGTGAGATATAAGGACTGTAGGCACAGATAAGGAACCCTACCGCTACCAGCCCGTTCAACAGAAAGGCCGAAAGCCGGAATACATGTCCAACAATCTTCATGACAACTTATTTTTTACTGGCATCGAACAAGCTTTTCTTTTCCTCATCGGTCAGACTACCATAACCTGATTTCCGGAGTTTATCCAAAATACGATCCACCTCTGCAGCCTGCGCTTTCTTATGTGCATTGAAATCGTAATCCTGCTGACGTCCTCCACCATAATGAACCTTCATTTTCGGCTTACGGGGTTTCGGACTCCACCTACCTCCGATGAAATCGATGACCCGGTTAATCCAACGGGTAGCATCGTGTCCACGCTGCAATCCCGAGGCAAACCACCAGCCGGCCAAAGCCCCTCCCAAATGCGCGATGTGTCCACCGGCATTTTCGGCGGTCAAGAACATCAGGTCGAGCACAATCATGAAAAGTGCCATGTACTTCAACCGGACTCCACCGATGAACAACAACTGCACCTGGTAATCAGGTTCGCGTACAGCGGTAGCAATTACAATTGCCAACACTGATGCCGAAGCACCCAGCAGGTATGAGCCGAATACAGCATCCTCGAAATAAGGGAATACATTGTATGCTATCATGTACAACAGCCCCCCACAGATACCTCCCAGGACATACAGCCCACGCAGATGCTTGGACGAGAAGATATTCAGGAACAGTCGGCCAAACCAGTACAGCCACAACATATTGAACAGCAGGTGAAGCAGCCCTGCATGCATGAACATGTAGGTTATCAAAGACCAGGGTTGACGCACGAAAGCCGATACCCACGCCGGAAGTTCCAGCCAATGCAACCAGGCGTATGCATTCCACCGGAACAAGGTCAGAAACAGGCTGACCAGCGAAACCAGCAGAAAAGCTCCTACATTCAGGAAAATCAGCCGGGTTACGATATCACCCTGCCGGAACTTCTGCCGCAAATCAGTAATAAATCCGCCCGCCGCCATTTTTCTTTTTCCAATATAAGATGAGAATCAAACCGAACAGCATACCACCCAAGTGAGCGAAGTGTGCGATACCGTCACCACCGGTGATACCCAATACCAGTTCCAGCGCCGCATACCCCAAAACGAAGTATTTGGCCTTAATGGGCACCGGAAGCGGGAAAACAAACATTTCACTGTTGGGAAACAACATACCAAAGGCTAACAGGATACCATATACGGCTCCCGAAGCACCTACTGTAGTCATCTGATTGAGGTATTCACTCATCGGAATGATGCCGAACGGAGTTTGGACACTGTCGTAATTCGAAAGGACCGTTGCATATTCGATATACTGTACTACTTCCTGTATCAATCCGGCACCGATACCACAGATCAGATAATACGTCAGGAAACGTTTCGGTCCCCAAACCTGTTCCAATACACGACCGAACATCCAGACAGCAAACATATTGAAAAAGATATGCTGGAAATTGGCGTGCAGGAACATGTAGCTGATAAGCTGAGCTACGTTGAAATCGGAAGCTAAAAAGAAATGTAACCCTGCCAGGTCGTTGATGTCAATGCCGTAACGACGTGCCACAAACATGCCCACAAAACAAAGCACATTAATAATCAGCAGGTTTTTTGTTACTGGAGGAATATTACCCATAGTGCTATCTTATTCATAAATTAGCCACAAAAGTACGATTTTATTCGTTTGTCACATAACCTCTTATAGTTTTTTACCACTTTCCCGTTGAAAATACCTGACCGGACTTGGTCGGGAAAACAGAATGCCGTACATTTGTATAGCTATTTTTCACTACCAAAACCATTAAAATCTATGAATGAACAAGCATTTTCTTTATCTGGCCTCGTGTTAGGAGCCGCCACGTGCTTATTCTGTACCCAGACAACGTATGCTTCCTCCGACCTTCCTTACTGGAAAGACATACAGACTGTTTCTGTCAACCGGGAAGCACCCCGCTCTACCTTCATGACGTACGCCGACCGCGAACAGGCAGCCACCATGAAGTACGAACAAAGCCCGTATTACCAGTTGCTAAACGGTACCTGGAAATTCTATTACGTAGACTCCTACAAACAATTGCCTGAAGACATTACGAGTACCACCAGCCTGGACGGATGGAAAGATATCCAGGTTCCCGG
This sequence comes from Phocaeicola barnesiae DSM 18169 = JCM 13652, assembly GCF_000374585.1. Classification (GTDB taxonomy): domain Bacteria; phylum Bacteroidota; class Bacteroidia; order Bacteroidales; family Bacteroidaceae; genus Phocaeicola; species Phocaeicola barnesiae. The sequence continues at coordinate 104,349 of NZ_KB894653.1, read as the reverse complement.
AAACTGGGAAGTACAAGGCTTCGGAACAGCCATCTACACCAACCACGGCTACGAATTCCAGCCCCGTAATCCCCAGCCGCCTGCTTTGCCGGAACAGAATCCGGTAGGTGTGTATCGCCGTGAAATCACCGTTCCTGCCGATTGGGACGGACGTGACATCTACCTGCACATAGCCGGAGCCAAATCGGGCTGTTATGTCTACGTAAACGGAAAAGAAGTCGGCTATAACGAAGACTCCAAGAATCCGGCAGAATACCTCATCAACGATTATCTCCAACCAGGAAAGAATGTGCTGACCCTGAAGATTTTCCGTTGGAGTACAGGTTCGTACCTGGAATGTCAGGATTTCTGGCGCATGAGCGGTATCGAACGCGATGTCTTCCTGTATTCCCAGCCCAAAGCGTCGGTCAACGATTTCCGTATCACTTCTACCCTGGACGATACCTATAAGAACGGTATTTTCCGGTTGGCCATCGACCTGAAAAATCACCAGACCAACACCGCCAATCTGGCCGTATCCTATACACTGGTAGACAAAGATGGAAAAACCGTCAGCGAAAGCGAACAGACCGTCAGCGTTCCTTCGGACAAGCTGAGTACCGTCAACTTCCAGCAACAGCTGCCGAATGTACAGACCTGGACTTCCGAAGCACCGAACCTGTACAAACTCTTCATGACCGTGAAGGAAAACGGAAAAGTGACCGAAGTGATTCCGTATCACGTAGGATTCCGCCGCATCGAAATCAAGGAAATCGACCAGAAAGCCGGAAACGGTAAGAATTACGTGGTACTGCTGGTGAACGGACAACCCATCAAGCTCCGTGGAGTCAATATCCACGAACACAATCCGGAAACCGGCCACTATGTCCCTGAAGAACTGATGCGGAAGGATTTCGAACTGATGAAACGCCATAACATCAATACCGTCCGCCTCTGCCACTACCCGCAGGACCGCCGTTTCTACGAACTCTGCGACGAATACGGACTCTATGTATACGATGAAGCAAACATCGAAAGCCACGGTATGTACTACGACCTGCGCAAAGGTGGTACGTTGGGCAACAACCCGGAATGGCTGAAACCACACATGTACCGCACCATCAACATGTTTGAGCGCAACAAAAACTATCCGAGTGTCACCTTCTGGTCATTGGGTAACGAAGCCGGAAACGGTTACAACTTCTACCAGACTTACCTGTGGGTAAAGGAAGCCGACAAGGACATCATGAACCGTCCGGTGAACTACGAACGCGCCCAGTGGGAATGGAACTCGGACATGTACGTACCGCAATACCCGAGTGCAGGCTGGCTGGAACAAATCGGCCAGCGTGGCAGCGACCGTCCGGTAGCTCCTTCGGAATACGCACATGCCATGGGTAACTCTACCGGAAGCCTTTGGGACCAATGGAAAGCCATCTACAAATATCCGAACCTGCAAGGCGGATACATCTGGGACTGGGTAGACCAGGGCATTCTGACCCACGACGAGAACGGACGTCCGTTCTGGGCATACGGAGGTGATTTCGGTACCAACATGCCGAGCGACGGTAACTTCTGCTGCAACGGTATCGTTTCGCCGGACCGCACCCTGCATCCGGCCATGAACGAGGTGAAATACGCCCATCAATATGTAGGCTTCGAACCGGTTGACTTGAGCAAAGGTATATTCAAGGTACAGAACCGCTACTACTTCACCAACCTGAAGAAATACATGATTACCTATCAGGTGAAAGCCAACGACAAGGTAATCAGAAACGGAAAGGTATCGCTCGACATCGCACCACAAGGAAGTCAGGAACTGACCGTAAACGTAAACGGTCTGGAGCCGAAAGTCGGAACCGAATATTTCGTCAATTTCAGTGTAACAACTACTGAACCGGAACCGTTGGTACCGGTAGGCTATGAGCTGGCACATGAGCAGTTCCGCCTGCCGATTGAGCCGATAGCCCGTACCTTCGCTACAGATGGGCCGACCTTGAAATGCAGCACCGACGGCAATCTGCTGAAGGTCTCTTCTTCCCGCCTGAATTTCGTATTCGATAAGGAAAGCGGTATCGTCACTTCCTACAAGGTCAAAGGAACCGAATACTTCGACAAAGGCTTCGGTATCCAGCCGAATTTCTGGCGTGCGCCGAACGACAACGACTACGGAAGCCAGGAACCGAAGCGTCTGCAGATCTGGAAACAGTCCAGCAAGGATTTCCGCGTCGTAGAGGCTACCCTGGACATGGACGGTAAAGATGCCGTACTGAAAGCCACTTACCTGTTGGCCGCCGGCAACCTGTACATCGCTACCTACCGCATCCATCCGTCGGGTGTCGTAAAAGCCGACTATACCTTTACCTCTACCGAAATGGAGGCCAACAAGACCGAACTTTCGGAAGCTACCCTCATGGCTACCTTCACTCCGGGCAACGATGCCTTGCGCAAGGAAAGCTCCAAACTGGTAGTTCCGCGCATCGGTATCCGTTTCCGTTTGCCTGTCCACATGAATCAGGTGACTTACTTCGGACGCGGACCGGAAGAGAACTACATCGACCGCAACAACGGAACGCTGGTAGGCCTCTACAAGAATACCGCCGACAACATGTACTTCCCGTATGTACGTCCGCAGGAGAACGGCCATCATACCGATACCCGCTGGCTGAGTCTGGGCAAGAAGGGCAAAGGACTGACCATCTATGCCGACAACACCATCGGATTCAATGCCCTGCGTAACTCGGTAGAAGATTTCGACGGCGAAGAAGCTACCCACAGAGACTATCAGTGGAACAACCGCGACGCGGAAGAACTGAAGCACGATGTAGCTACCGCCAAGAACATCAAGCCGCGCCAGACCCACATCAACGACATCACTCCGCGCGATTTCGTGGAAGTATGTGTTGACATGAAGCAGATGGGTGTAGGCGGTTACGACAGCTGGGGAGCCATCCCAGACCCGCAATACCTGTTGCCTGCCAACAAGGAATATCAGTGGGGCTTCACCATCGTACCGATGTAACGATTCGGAACCTACCTCCTGAATAAAAGAAATCCTCTTGTGTAACTGTCTACTATCCAGCACACAAGAGGATTTTTAATTTCTCCACTTCAGGCAATAATTGACGCTAAACACCATTCTCTTCCATCTACTCATCAGAAAGTACCATTTCTCCCAATAAAAATTCAAATCCAACGGGCAGAATCTTCAGTTCCCGACGAAGTTTATATAAACCACGTCGTGGTTTATAGATTATATACAGATAAAGGAACCTTTATCCCCGCTTCTTTCAGGAAACAGATACTGGCCACGAACCAATTGATATAAATGACGAAAGGCCTGCCAAACGACAAGCCTAACGTATATATTAGAAAAAATAATGACAGATTATCGCTCTGCTACACGGATACTATCCCGAAGCACCAACAGCCCTTCCGGCCCCATGTTGAACAGCAGATCGACGATACTCAGGTTCGGCTGGAAGCCTTGCTTTTCTTCGAACACCTGGTAATACGGATGAGGAAAAAAATCGGGAACCGCCTTGGCAATGTCCCGTTTCGGATGAATCCGCTCCCGGAAATCATCTACCGATTGAGGCTCGGTTACATAATCCGTAGTCGGACAAAGTACAGGCTGGATATCCAACTGTTCGCACACCCACGCACAGAGTTCCCCGTTGAAATCATACAGGAACTCGTATTTCTGTTCGTAGAACCGATGAAACTCGTCGGCATAATAATCGAAGAAAGGGCTCTGTCGGTAAGCGGCTACGAAAGCGTTCCAGTGCGTATGCCGCCAGTTGCCATGGTCGGAGATACGGACATCCTTCATCAGACATTTCGCCTCATCCGCCTTCTCGGTCGGTATCGTCAGAGCCAGCGGACCGTTGGCCGAAGCGATGACACACCGGTTGCGGTAGGTCTGCTTCATATAATGGTCGTAGCGTTCGATATATGCCTTCTCGTACGCATACAGCTTGGTGTAATATACCACCGGGGCCAGATAGGCCGAACTCAACAAAACTTCTTTCTGCATCTGAACAATGAAATGAATGAAAAACTACTGTACCCGTTGCCAGAAGCGTTCCAAACGGACGGGGTACCATACTCTCCAGGCTTTCCCAATCAGGTGGTCCTCGGGCACAAAACCGAACAGACGGGAGTCACGCAGATTCACCGGATCGTTCGAAGCTACCCAATAATAATCCTTACTGAAACAATAATGCCCCACCGGACTGCCTTCTACATACAGCGTATCACCTTTGATAGTGGCCTGTCGATGTTCGTGCAGGCGGATGGTATTACACAGCAAAGTCACATTCCACGGATAAACCTTTACCACTTGCCCTTTGGCCGGAACCACAAACGGATAAGCCTTTTCAGGATGCCGCTCATTCAAGGGAACCAATGGAAGTGATTTCCCAACTTTTTGGGAAATCAGATAAGATTCATAATAACTGAAACTACGGATATAACTGCCGTCCTCGGTATAACCGGCCAACAGATTACCCTGAATGCCCAATGTATCCAGCATCGCCAGCAATCGTTCCTCCTGATCGGCCGGATAGACATACAGTTCCTTGGCATCAGGACTGAACACCGGTCCTTCCACCTGTATCAAATCCTTGTTCAACATCAGCGTATCGCCCGCCGAACCGATACACCGGCTGATGTACAACGGACGACGCTCTACCGCCGTATGCTCTTCCCGGGGCATCGGGCTGTTGAACACGACGATATCTCCTTTCTCCACCCGTGAAGCCCCTATCCGATGATAGCCCCACCATGCCTGTAAAGGCAGACGAAGCCCGTAACTCCACTTGTTCACCAATACGCCTTCCCCCTGATACAGGCTGTTTTCCATACCTGCCGAGGGAATAAAGCACGATGTCACCAGCAGAGTCTTGACCAGACCGACGCTTATCAGCACCGCAGCCGTTACTTTCAGCCACCTGAGCCTACGTTTCTTCATCACGGGACGGAGAATCTTCTAGAGAGACTTATTTGATGTTATCGACGAACTTGAACAGACGGTTCCAGCGGATTTTTCCATTGGCCCATCCGCGGTCCGGATCCAAAGACAACCAGATGAAGATAGGTTTACCTACGATGTGGTCTTCCGGAACGAAACCCCAGAAGCGTGAATCGGCCGAGTTATGCCGGTTATCTCCCATCATCCAGTAATAATCCATCTTGAAGGTATACTTGTCCGTTTCCTGTCCGTTGATGTAGATTTTCCCATCCTTTACCTGAAGGTCGTTACCCTCATAGTTTCTGATAGGGCGTTCGTAAATCGGCAGATTCTCCAGTGTCAACGTCACCGTTTCACCTTTCTTCGGAATCCAGACAGGTCCGTAGTTGTCGCAGGTCCATCCCGTATGCTTGTTCACCGGATAAAGTCCGCCGGCATCGTCATCCGGAACATTCTCGATAGCGACCACCAAATCCTTCCGGTTCTCCAAAGCAGCCTTTGCCTGAGCCGTCAGCGGCATGTTGTATACCGATTCTTCCGGATAATAAGCCATCAGGTCTTCCTGGCTGATACCCAGTTCGTGACAGAAATCTTCCGGAAGCATCCCATTGGTATGTACCAGGTAACGGTACTGTACATTATCAGGTTCCTTATTCGGCTTTCCATCCAAATAGATAATGCGGTTCTTGATTTCCAGGGTCTGTCCCGGTAAGCCGACACAACGCTTCACATAGTTCTCCCGACGGTCTACCGGACGTGTGATAACCTTGCCATACAGCTGCGGATTCTCATCGATGTATTTCCGTCCCATAGCGTAATACAAATCGTACACCGTACGCTCCTGTTCCGGAGTCAACGATGACAAATCAATGGGCTGTGACAATTCTTTACCGGCCTGATAGCTCAAGCGGTACAAATCTTCGGCAGGAACACCGGTAGCCACCGAGTCACCAGCCGGGAAATTGAATACCACAATATCGTTCAACTGTACCTCACCCAGTCCACCGACCCGCTTGTAGTCCCAAGCCGGCCATTCCAAATAAGACTTGCAATTAAATACCGGCAACGTATGCTGGGTAAGCGGCATGTGTAACGGAGTCTGTGGAATACGGGCACCATAACTCATCTTGCTGACAAACAGGTAGTCGCCTACCAGCAACGATTTTTCCAGCGAAGAAGAAGGAATCACATAGTTCTGGAAGAAGTACAGATTCACGAAATAAACAGCTACCAAAGCGAATACAATGGCATCCACCCATCCCATGATACCTCTTACCGTAGGATTCTTCGATTTCTTCCACCAGGTCCAGGGAATCTTGTGTGTGATGTAAGCGTCGAAGATGAACGGCAGGACAACCAGTCCCAGCCAACTCCGGAGCCACACCAGGAAAATCAGATAAAGCACGGTTACTACACCAAACTTTATCCATTGTTTACGAGAGGCCTGTATCATATCAGAAAGTGAATAAATCGTTCATACCCAGGAAACCGGTGTGTGCGGCAGTATATTCGGCAGCCAGTACCGCACCCAATGCAAAGCCTTTACGGTTCTTGGCATCGTGCGTAATGACGATGGAATCGGCTTCCGATTCGTAAGTAATGGTATGGATACCGGGGACCTCCCCTTCACGGATAGCGCTGACAGGCAATTCATTCGGCGCGCACTCGGTCGTTCCGCTCACGGTTCCGTCCGGAGCCGTCAGGGTGCCCATCACCCATTTGTCCTTACGGTCGAGGTTCTCCAGGATTCCTTCGGCCAGGGTTATGGCTGTACCGCTCGGTGCATCCAGCTTATGTATGTGGTGAGTCTCCACCATCGAAACTTCGTAATTGGGGAAATTGTTCATGATACGGGCCAGGTACTTGTTGACCGCCGAGAAGATAGCGACTCCCAGACTGAAATTAGACGACCAGAACAGGGTTTTTCCTTCTTCCTGACACAGACGGCGCATCTCATCGCCGTGCTCGCCCATCCATCCGGTACTTCCGGAAACCACCTTTACACCGTTCTTGAACGCTTCCATACAGTTTCCGTACGCTACGGAAGGAGCCGTAAATTCAATGGCCACATCAGCCGAACGGAACGCTTCGGAAGCAAAGTCCTGGCGGTTATCAATATCGATGATACTTACAATCTCATGTCCACGGGAACGAGCAATCTTTTCGATTTCCTTTCCCATCTTTCCATATCCAATCAATGCTATTTTCATACTTTTCTATCTGATTTTAGGCACAAAGATAGCGTTTTTCGCTATAAATCATTACATTTAGCGAACATTTACACCTCGTTAACATGGAACAACTCTTACACTATGTATGGAAACACAAGCTTTTTCCACTCCGCACACTCGTTACAACCCAAGGTGAATCATTGGAAATCATCGACCCGGGACTTCCGAATCCGGATGCCGGACCCGATTTCTTCAATGCCAAAATCAAGATTAACGGCGTACTATGGGTGGGGAACGTGGAAATCCATCTGCGGGCATCCGACTGGCTGAAACACCATCACGAACAAGATACCACCTACGACTCCGTTATCCTGCACGTCGCCTCCGACATCGACACCCAGATACAACGGACCAACGGAGAGCCGATTCCCCAACTGGAACTCCATTATCCGCCTTATCTGCTGGAGAATTATCAGGAACTGCTAGCAACCTCCCGTTATCCGGCCTGTTACCGCCTCATCCCTACCCTGCCTCCGTTATTGGTACACAGTTGGATGAACACCTTACAGCTGGAACGTTTCGAGCAGAAAACGGCTCAACTTCTTCAACGGCTGGAGACCTGCAACCGCAACTGGGAAGACGCGTTCTTCCTGACCCTTGCCCGCAATTTCGGCTTCGGCACCAACAGCGAAGCTTTCGAACTATGGGCCAAATCCATCCCTTTACGGGCCGTAGACAAACATCGCGACAACCTGTTCCAGATAGAGGCCATCTTCTTCGGACAAGCCGGACTGATACCAGAACAACCCGGTGACAGCTACGCCGAATCGTTGCAAAAGGAATACGCCTATCTGCAGCACAAGTTCGGGCTCACCCCCTCCTCCCATTGTCAATGGAAGCTGTTGCGTACCCGCCCGGGAAACTTTCCTTACCTGCGCATCGCCCAACTGGCCTACCTGTACCAGCAATCCGCCGGTCTGTTGTCGCAGGTGCTGGAGAAATCCTCCCTGGATGAAGTTCGCCGGTTATTCCAAGGCGATACCTCCCCTTACTGGATTACGCATTACTCCTTCGGTGAAATCTCCCGTCCGCAGACCAAACACCTCAGCAAGGCTTCCATCGACCTGTTGATTATCAACACCGTGGTTCCTTTCCTGTATGCATACGGAAAATACCGGGGACAAGCCTCGCTGACCACACGTGCCGGCGAGTTTCTGGAAGCCTTGAAACCGGAAAACAATTACATCACCCGGATGTGGAAAGAATGCGGTCTGACCGCCGCACATGCCGGAGACAGCCAGGCCTTAATCCAACTGAAGAAACAATATTGTGACCCGAAGAAATGCCTGTATTGCCGCATCGGGTATGAGTATTTCAAGCGGCGGAAATAATCAATAAAACAGAATGGGCCATAAAAGCAATATCAGACTATAAAACTTTTATGGCCGACTTTCAAACAACTCAATCCTCCTTCAGATTATCCATCCAGTCCGTCTGCATCAATCTACAGCCACCTACCAGTCCGAGACCGTTTCTCACATTGGTATAAGTAGGACGAATAGGTGCCAGCTCCGAACTGGTCAGTTGATTGCTATGCTGGTCGTTCAACGACTTCAGGTAGCGGTAACATTCTTCAGACAAGCTGTACAGACTAATCCGGTACTGTTTCTTACAAACGACATGTTCCTTTTCCTCCCCCCATTCATAATCCGTTTCGTAGTCCGCTCCATACGAAGTATTCAGGCGAAGCGTGTATTCTTTTCCTTGAATCTTCTCATCATCCCAGAAATACAGATTTTGATAGAATTCCTTATCAGGCAGAAGCATCTCATCCAATCCGGAAAAAGTATCCAGTAAAGGCTCATCCTTCAAGTCAAGAGCCATCAGATATCGTTCTTCCGAATAAACACCGTTTTTCCAATACATCAGTTTTTTCTCAATTTTTACGGCATAATAATCAGTCCGAGAAGCCTCATCCTTAAATCTTATGAGAAACTGCAATGTACTTGGTTCGGACGATTTCCGTTTCATTTCTACGGATAACAAAGGGAACGAAACAGGAATAACGGTAGCAGCAGATACAGCCTTCAGTCCTTCTACAGAAGCCGTAAACTCAACACAGTCTCCATCCCGATAAGCTGTAACCAGATAATGACTTCCTGCCGGTACACCTGGTAAGGAATCTGCTGTCCACTGAAGGCTGACCGGTGTACCGTTTACTGTACACCGGATGTCCGGACTCCTCAATCCAGATACGATTGCTCCCTTAGCACTGACCGGAAGACTTCGGGACAAACGGACTATCGTTGTATCTCCACTACCCGGATAACTATACATCACCAGCTTGGGTGACTCTGCCACATCATCCAATTGAAAATAATAAGTACAGGACGGCAACAAGATAACCGTAACAAAGACGAATATACCACTCAAGAATTTCTCCATAAACTCAGAATTTTAAAGTATAACTGAAAGAAGGGATAATCGGAAAAAGACCGATACCTTTCCCTCTGAAACTACCGTCAGGTTGCTGTTCGACCTTGGTATAGAAAGCATTCATCCGACAATAAGCATTGTAGATGCTTACATTCCAGATGCGCTCGAAACCTCTTTTCGTCGTCTTACGGAAGTTGATACCCACATCAAGCCGATGATAAGCAGGCAACGTAATATTATTCGGCTTCTCATAAACCAGTTCCGGTTGGCTGGAACCTGGCACACCGGGCAACGAAGGACCCTCCACATATTGCGTAGGGACTGTCGAACGGTCACCGCTACGGTAAGTCCAGGCAGCGTAGGCATCGATACGGTCGTTAAACTTCCGGCGAAACATCAAATTCACTTTATGACGGTTGTCGAACCTACTGAAATACCAGTCAGGATAAAAGTCCTCAAATTTCTGAAGACTCCATGACAACGTATAGCCGGCTTCGAATGTATTTTTTCCATCCTGATAAGCCAACGCCGCCTCTATCCCGTACGATTTTCCTTTCCCGTTTCTGGCCACCCGTTCCCATTCCTCAGCCGGGAAAACCAGACTACCGCTGGTATCGTATTCAAGCATGTGACTGGTAGTACGGAAATATCCTTCCACATCCAAGCGCAAATGCCAGGGAAGTTCCATATATATCCCTCCGGCAACCTGCCGTGAACGCATAGGAGGAACCTGTCGGGTTGAAGGGACCCAGCAATCAGTCGGTAAATTCAGATAGGAATTAGACAACTGATGAACAAACTGACTCATCTCTGTATATGATGCTTTCAAAGTAGCCCTATCAGCCAACCGATAGCTAGCCGACAACCGAGGCTCCAACGAATGATAGACGCTTCCCGGAACCTGATATAAAGTATAATGAGCTCCTATGTTTGCCCGTAACTTACGGGATAGCCCGATTTCATCTTCCACATAAAAAGACAATTCGTTTCCCGGATAACGGTTCAGATTCATACCTGCTGAAGAAAGGGTATCGATGATTCCATCCGTCCCCCTGATATCTTGCGAAACCATGCGTTGAGGACGATACAGATGATGCAGGTAATTGCTTCCGAAACGTATATGATGTCGGGTAGCAGGACGATAATCAAAAGCAATACGATAACCCACATCATTGATAGTCGAACGGTTGCTTTGCATGTGATGCTCCACGGATATTTCTTTATCAGCCTCATAATACCGGTCATCTTCCGTATAATCATATATGGACAGGTTACGGGCATATACCAACGAAAAATCGCCCGCCAGCTTGGGAGTAAACTGATAATTCCAAGCCAAAGTAGCGGTCAGGTTTCCCCATTGCATATTGAAATCGGTACCGTACCGTTCCTCACGTATCTGAGTTCCTTCATCAAATACCTGGCGTACCCGGCTCTTGAACAAGTCACGTCCGGAATACATGGCAAGCGAAAGTTTACTCCTTGCAGAAAACCGATGGGTAATCTTACCGTTGATATCGTGAAAAGCGTAACGGGCCTTGATTTTATCGTTGGCAGAAGCATGGCTAGCAATCAACAAGGCAGGAGTAGTGAACAGGTCTGCCCAACTTCTCCGCATACCGAAACAGAACGACGTTTTATCCTTGACTATCGGTCCTTCCCACTGTATTCTTCCATCCAAAAGTCCCAGAGAAAAAACGCCGTGATAAGACTTCATATCCCCCTCTTTCGTACGGACATCGACAACCGACGAGAGTCTGCCTCCATAGCGTGCAGGGAATCCGCTTTTATAGAAATCAACATTCTTCACCATATCCGTATGGAACGCCGAGAAGAGTCCTCCTACATGGTTCACCTGATACAACGGGGTACCATCCAGTAAAAACAGGTTCTCATCATTCTTTCCACCATGAACATAAAGCCCTGACAGTAGTTCCATTCCCGAAGAGACACCTGGAAGCTGCTGAAGCGTCTTGATCAAATCCGGAGAACTCAGCAACGAAAACTCCGTATTCAATTGAGCCGGAGTAAGCGAAACTTTCCCTGTCTGCGATGTCAATAACGGAGAGTTCAAATTACCGACTACCTCCACGCCTTCCAGCGAAGTCGTACTTTCCTTCAGATAAACTATTCCTGTATAATCAGCATCCAGCTCCAATTCTTTCACTGCATCCTGATAGCCAATATACGAGAAACGGATGACATGCTTCCCTTCCGGCAACGTAAGACTGAAAAAGCCATGTTCATTACTCAATGTACCTGATTGGGTTACTTTATCGAATACCGTCACATTCATCAATGATTCTCCGTTATCCTGGCAGACGTGACCGGAAAAAGTATAACGGAGCGAACGAAACAACAAGACATAGTCCCCTTTGATTTCCCAACGTATACCCGTTCCGCCAAGCACATTCTTCAAGTTCTCTGCCAACGGTTTACCCGACACAGGCGTTCCCGCAGGCTTCACCTGCGACAAAGAAGAATCATAGACAAAATTTACAGCATACAGACGTTGCATCGCATCCAGTACTTCTTTCATTCCTGTTGTATCCGACTGTGCCTTTCCCGTCAGACACAAACAAGAAATAATTCCTATACACAACATCCTCATCATTCCTGCTTCTCAATTTTGACCTTCAATACCTTCTCAATGATTTCAATAATCTCATCCAGACTCTGCGCTTTAAAGCTGGCAGTTAACCGCTTGCTGGTATTTTCACATTTCAGACGAACATGAAAATAAGCGGAAAGTTCCTCCAGCACTTTCGGAAGTGGCGTATTATCGAAAACAAAATTTCCTTTCTCCATCTTCTTCTTTCCATTAACTTGCGGATGTTTCTGCCCTTTGACAACTTGTGCACTCATTCCAGCAGTTAGAATAACAGCATCGGGATGACCAAGAGTCGACAAACGGACTTTCCCTGTTTTCACCTGTACAAATGCTGTATCTCCACTAACCTCATTCACCCGGAATTCCGTACCTAATACACGGACCTCAGAAAGCCTGCCAATGACAGTAAACGGACGGAGAGAATCATGTCTGACGCTGAAGCCAACCTCCCCTTCCAACTGTACTTCACGCCGATGATGCAGATATCCCTGCAAATGATACCGCACAGAAGACTGCGGATAGATTACCACCTTCGAACTATCAGGAAGAACATACTCCACCGGAGATTTCTCTGCTACCAGCTTCACCCACCCTTTATGGTCTGCATCAGTATGTAATAACAAGCGAATTCCTCCTACAATGCACAACATGGCAGCTATGCCGGCTACCATCCAATACCAACGGACAAAGCTGCCCGAATATACCTCACCATGACTATGCCTGAATTTCTGTAAAGCCTTCCGCGTATCCAACTTGCCCTGTTGGTAGTAATGAAGCACAAACTTCAAGCATTTCTCTTCAATCTTTTCCATACTCACTTCGATTAAACATTCACTTCTAAGAGAATAAAATGCATGAAATCCACTATTCCCATCAAATAAAATCAACCAAAAAAGAATGAATACAATGCTTTGACTCCCTCGCGTACCAACCGCAATGCCTTGCAGATATGGTTATCTACCGTATGTACAGAAATATGCAGAAGTTCGGCTATTTCCTTGTAAGTCATCCCGTCACGCTTATGCAACAGAAACACCTCACGGCAACGCTCCGGCAATGCGTCAATAGCTGTCCACATACGTGCTTCCATCACCGAATATTCTTCCAGTTCCTCATCAGGTAAGGTTTCTTCCAAATCGGAAGGAGAACAGTTCATATCAAAAACCGCTTCCCTCTTCAGATAATTCAAACTATAATTCCGGACCATGACATACAGATAGGACTTCAGATGTTCGACCTCACCCCCCTTTTCCCACAACAAAGACAAGCAATCCTGTACAATGTCTTCGGCTATATCCACATCACGTACATAATGAATGGCATATAAACACAACGGCCTGTAATAGAGTTTAAACACTTCATCGAAGTTGATTCCGTTTTTCTTCATAACAGATACAGTCAAATCATATTTTAACAAAGACAAAGCTATCCCTCCAAGCCCCTATAGCTATATGGTGAAAAGAAGTTAAACCTACCGTAACGCCTCCTCCACTGCCCTCAGATAAGTATCCAGACGGTTACTTTTCAGAATAGCTTTCCGGACCTTCTTCTCAAGGTCCGGAAGGAGATATTCCCAAACGGCCTTCAGTTTCATGAGCAGTTGTGCCTCACCTCCTTCTATTACCCGCTGGTAATAAAGATACATCCGACGATGCATCAGATAAGCTCTTGACCTGATTTCCGCTTCCGACATCGGCCCTTCACGAAATGCCTTAGCCAACGAAGGGTCAGCCAACAGGCCTCTACCCAGCATGACTCCTTTCAGGCGGGGATAGGCTTCCAACAACTCCCGGATAGCCGCCACCGTACATAAATCGCCGTTATATACCAAAGGAAGCTCACAAGCCTCATAAAAACAGTGGAAAGCTTCCCTGTCCACCGTCCCCTTGTACTGCTGCTTCCCGATACGGGGATGAAGGGTTACCTGCTTCACACACGAACGGTTCAACAACGGAAGTACCTGTTTCCACTCATCGGCATGCTCCCATCCCAATCGCATCTTGACGGAAAAGCGGACTTCCGGAAAACGTTTCATCGCATCCAACAAAACAGCCACTTTCTCCGGATAAGGCAAAATACCCGACCCTTTTCCCCGACGGACAATCAACGGGAACGGACATCCCATATTCACATCGATTTCCCGATATCCCTGTGCCGACAGAAACACAACCAGCTGTTCCAGCTCTTCAGCATCCGAGGCTATGATTTGAGGTATCAAGTGAGAAACTGTATTTTCTTCAGGTGAAACATCACGTTTATCCTTGTTACGTATCGTTCCTTTCTCCAGCCGGATAAAAGGGGTATAATACGCATCTATCCCACCGAAACTCTGTTCATGGGCATTTCTCCAGGCAGTCTCCGTGAAACCTTGCAACGGAGCCGCATATATAACCGGTACATTCGCTTCCATCATGCCGCAAATATACGGATAATTCGCTTCAGACGCATAAAATTCCTGATAATCGGGAAATCTGTCCGATAAACATGGAAAGAAATCCGCAGACAGACATTATCTTTGTAGAAACACATTTTAAAATCATCTCTATGGAGAAATACATCTATGAACTGAAAATGAAGGTACGCGACTATGAATGCGACCTGCAAGGTATCGTCAACAATGCCAATTACCAACATTACATCGAACATACCCGTCACGAATTCCTGACTTCTACCGGCATCAGTTTCGCCAAACTGCACGCCGAAGGAATCGATCCGGTAGTCGCCCGCCTCAGCATGGCTTTCAAGACTCCTCTGAAAAGCGGAGACGAATTCATCTCGAAACTATACCTGAAGAAAGAAGGCATCAAATACGTGTTCTATCAGGACATTTTCCGCCTGCCCGATAACAAACCGGTCATCAAGGCTACAGTAGAGACCGTCAGCCTGATAAACGGACGGCTGGGTACCTGCCCCCTCTTCGACGAAGTGTTCGCCCCATACGTAACGGAATGAAAGCCGAAGAGACCATCCATACCCTGGCTCTGACACGGATTCCCGGACTGGGACTCATCGGAGCCCGTCACCTGTTGCAGGCAGCAGGAAATGCTACGGTCTTATTCCGGCAGACCAGTCATCTACCGGACCTGATTCCCGAAATAACTCCACGTATCCAGGAAGCCTTGATAAGCCATGCCGATGAAGCCATCCGTCTGGCCGAAGCTGAACTGGAATTTGCCGAAAAGAACCAGATAACGTGTCTGACCCAGCAAGATGAGGCCTATCCTTCCCGCCTGCGTGAATGTGATGACGCCCCCCTCGCCCTGTTCTATCGGGGTACAGCCGATTTGAACCGACTGCATGTCATCAACCTGGTGGGTACCCGACATGCCACCGATTATGGAAAAGAAATCTGTCGCAACTTCATGCACGACCTACAAGAATTGCTTCCGGATGTCTTGATAGTAAGCGGACTGGCCTACGGTATTGACATTCAGGCACACCGTTGTGCGTTGGAATGCGGATTCGATACAGTAGGCGTATTGGCACATGGACTGGACCGCATCTATCCGGCTGTACATAGACAAACAGCTGTACAAATGCTTCAGCAAGGGGGATTATTAACAGAATTTCCTAGCGGTACTAATCCTGACCGACAAAACTTTGTCCGAAGAAACCGGATTATTGCCGGTATCAGTGATGCCACCATTGTCGTAGAATCAGCCGAAAAAGGCGGAGCTTTAATTACTGCGGACATCGCAGAAAGTTATCACCGGGATTGCTTTGCCTTCCCTGGCCGGATAGACGCTCCTTATTCTGCCGGTTGTAACCAACTTATCCGAAATAACCGGGCGGTATTGCTGCAAAGTGCGGAAGAACTGATAAAAGCGATGAACTGGGATGTACAACCCACTGCACCTGCCACCATTCAACGTCAACTCTTTCCGGAACTATCCGACGAGGAAAGCACTATCTGTAAGTTATTGGAAAAACATCCGGACGGTCTACAAATCAACACGCTGGTAGTAGAAACCAACATACCTATCAACCGGATAACCAGTATCTTGTTCGAACTGGAAATGAAAGGAGTCATACGGACACTGGCAGGTGGCATGTATCGCCTCTTATAGACAAAAAAATGGGACAACGCCTTGCCCCAACCTTGTTAACCTTAAATCTAATACTATGAAAAAAATCACGGCGCGAAAGTATAAACAACACACATAAATTCAAAACATATCTTTGGAAAATATTTATACATTAGCCATTTTTTACGATTTACAGTTTCCTTAACTTTTCCTACAAAAAATCCCCGCCGAAGCCAATCGACGGGGATTTTCAATGTATCAGCGATAAGCCGATAAAAATCAGCTTAGTCTTTCAGTTTAGCTTTGATAAAGTCGCGGTTCAAACGAGCGATGTTGCTGATAGAAACACATTTCGGACATTCAGCTTCACAAGCACGAGTGTTTGTACAGTTACCGAATCCCAATTCATCCATCTTTGCAATCATGGCTTTTGCACGACGCAAAGCTTCCGGTTTACCCTGAGGCAACAGGTTCAACTGGCTAACCTTTGCAGAAACAAACAACATAGCTGAACCATTCTTACAAGCAGCAACACAAGCACCACAACCGATACAAGAAGCAGCATCCATAGCTTCGTCAGCAATCGGTTTCGGAATCAGGATAGCGTTAGCATCCTGAGGAGCACCTGTACGTACACTGATGAAACCACCAGCCTGCATAATCTTATCGTAAGCTGTACGGTCTACCATCAAGTCCTTGATAACCGGGAAACCGGCAGAACGCCACGGTTCAACAGTGATTACATCACCGTCTTTGAAACGACGCATGTAAATCTGACAAGTTGTAGCACCTGTAGCAGGTCCGTGCGGATGTCCGTTGATATACAAAGAACACATACCACAGATACCTTCACGACAGTCGTGGTCGAACACTACCGGTTCTTTACCTTCTTCAATCAACTGTTCATTCAAGATATCCAGCATTTCCAGGAATGAAGTATCGCCCGGGATATCCTTCATCTGGAATGTATCGAAATGACCTTTATCTTTCGGTCCGTTCTGACGCCAAACTTTCAGCGTAAATGATATATTTTTATCCATTTTACTTAGATTCTTTAATTGTTTAACTTCACTGATTAGCTCTTGTAGTTACGAGTCTGTACCTTGATAGCTTCGTATACCAACGGTTCCTTGTACAATACCGGAGCCTTATCGTCGCTTCCCTGGTATTCCCAGCAAGCTACATAGAAGAAGTTTTCGTCATCACGTTTTGCTTCGCCTTCTTCTGTCTGGTACTCTTCACGGAAGTGACCACCGCAAGATTCGTTACGGTTCAAAGCATCGTAAGCAATCAGTTCACCCATGGTGATAAAGTCATTCAGACGGATAGCCTTATCCAACTCAACGTTCAAACCTTCCTTAGAACCCGGGATGAACAGTTCTGTTTCGAATTCCTTACGGACTTCTTTCAGTTTAGCCAAACCAGTCTTCAAACCTTCAGCAGTACGGCCCATACCTACATATTCCCACATGATACGGCCCAATTCCTTGTGGATAGAATCTACAGACTTCTTACCCTTGATGTTCATCAGGTGGTCAATCTTAGCCTGAACAGCTTTTTCTGCTTCTGCGAATTCAGGCAGGTCAGTAGAGAAGCGAGGAACAGTAATCTGGTCAGCCAGATAGTTCTGGATAGTATAAGGCAATACGAAGTAACCGTCGGCCAATCCCTGCATCAATGCAGAAGCACCCAGACGGTTAGCACCGTGGTCAGAGAAGTTACATTCACCGATAGCGAACAGACCCTTGATAGAAGTCTGGAGTTCGTAGTCAACCCAGATACCACCCATTGTATAGTGGATAGCCGGATAAATCATCATCGGGTTGTAATATTTCACGCCGTTGATTTCCTTAGCCAGTTCACCCGGATTCACGTCAGTGATTTCTTCGTACATATCGAACAAGTTACCGTAACGCTGGCGAACGACATCGATACCCAGACGTTCGATACTTTCAGAGAAGTCAAGAAATACAGCCAGACCTGTGTTGTTTACACCGAAGCCATGGTCGCAACGTTCCTTAGCGGCACGTGAAGCAACGTCACGCGGAACCAGGTTACCGAATGCCGGATAACGGCGTTCCAGATAGTAGTCACGGTCTTCTTCCGGAATATCGCTACCCTTCTTGGTTCCAGCCTGCAAAGCTTTTGCATCTTCCAGTTTCTTCGGAACCCAGATACGACCATCGTTACGCAGAGATTCAGACATCAAAGTCAACTTAGACTGCTTGTCACCGTGTACCGGGATACAAGTCGGGTGAATCTGTACGTAAGCCGGGTTAGCGAACCATGCACCTTTACGGTAGCAAGCCATAGCAGCTGTACAGTTACAAGCCATAGCGTTGGTTGACAGGAAGTAAGCGTTACCATAACCACCGGTAGCGATAACTACGGCGTGAGCGGCAAAACGTTCCAGTTTACCAGTTACCAGGTTCTTGGCGATGATACCACGTGCACGACCGTCTACGATAACGATGTCTTCCATTTCGTAACGAGTGTACAACTTAACAGTACCTGCACCTACCTGACGGCTCAATGCTGAATAAGCACCCAGCAACAGCTGCTGACCGGTCTGACCTTTAGCGTAGAATGTACGAGATACCTGAGCACCACCGAATGAACGGTTAGCCAATGTACCACCGTATTCACGGGCGAAAGGAACACCCTGTGCTACGCACTGGTCGATAATATTGTTTGATACTTCAGCCAGACGGTAAACGTTAGCTTCACGGGCACGGTAGTCACCACCCTTTACAGTATCATAGAAAAGACGATAGATAGAGTCACCATCGTTCTGGTAGTTCTTTGCAGCGTTGATACCACCCTGTGCAGCGATAGAGTGAGCACGACGCGGAGAATCCTGAATACAGAAGTTGAATACACGGAATCCCATTTCACCCAAAGAAGCAGCAGCAGAAGCACCTGCCAATCCTGTACCTACAACGATGATGTCCAGACGGCGTTTGTTAGCCGGGTTAACCAATTTCTGGTGAGCTTTATAGTTGGTCCATTTCTCAGCTATCGGGCCTTCAGGAATCTTAGAATCGATTATCTTAGTCATAATGTTTTCAATTTTAATCAGTTACACGTTAATTAGCAAGCACCGCATCCCATCAAATTCTTGCAGAAGAAAACTACAGCTACCAGAGCAAAGCCCAATACGATAATAGTAGCATAGATGTTAGAGATGCATTTCCAACGGTTGATCCAAATGGTGTTGTTCCAACCCAAAGTCTGCATAGAACTCCAGAAACCGTGAGTCAAGTGGAACCACAAAGCAGCCAACCATACCAGATACAGCACAAAGAATACCGGACTTGCAAAAGTCTGCATGATATAACCGTAACCGTCAGCAGCATGAAGACCTCCCATCATCGGATTGCCGACGATTTCAGCGAACTGCATTTTGTACCAGAAGTTGTAGAAGTGCAGGGCCAGACCCAAGATAACGATCACACCCAGAGCCAACATGTTCTGTGAAGCCCATTCTACGTTTTTAGGACGCGTGTTGACAGCATAACGTTCGTTACCGCGAGCGGCACGGTTCTGAATTGTCAACCAGAAAGCGTAAATGATGTGAATAACAAACAAGGCAGCCAGACCCACTGTAGCAACCAGTGCGTACCAGTTAGCACCCAGGAATTCACAAACCATGTTGTAACCTTCCGCAGAGAAAAGCGCAACAAGGTTCATCGCCATGTGAAATGTCAGAAACAGGACAAGGGCGATACCTGTTACACTCATCACCACTTTCCTTCCAATAGATGAATTACTTAACCACATAAATGATTGATTTTAAATTATTTAATTGTTTAAACTAAAAAATTCGTCGGTTCACACGTATTTACGGAAACAAAATTAGAAGTTTTCCTCAGAAATCACAAGGAATTAAGGAAATAATTCTTTATTAGCGGGGCAGAAATACGTATTTTTTTGAGCGTTTTTCCCGTTATTTCAGTCAATTAGATACAGAAGCCGCCTTTCCGGAATCTTTTCATTCCGAAAAGGCGGCCTCTCTGCAAACCGGACAACAATCCGCTACTCTCTCCGCGGAAAGTTCAACCCGGGTTGTGAAAGCAGTTCAAGCGCTTTCTGCATGCTGTCGCTCAATGTATTGATGACCTGATAATATTCACTCATATCCCACAGATCACGGGCTATCAATGCCTTCATCTGGGTTTTCAACAACGGAAGGGCTGTCTGGTATTCTTCTTCCTTGAACTCGATGTTCATACCCTTTCCCAACTCGATCAGCTCCTGGAGCATCGGTTCCGTAATCTCGAATTTCCGGTTGAAATTGTCGAAATTCTTGTATTCCTTCAGCCATTCGTTCCGATGGCGGTCAATCAGCTTGATGTTATAGTTCACAATCGCGCCCTTATCACGCAAAGCCAAATAATAATCGGTATAATACGTCGTATCGATCGGCACGAAATAATCGGGCATGATACCTCCTCCACCGTATACGGTCCGTCCCAGTTTCTTGGTCTTGAACTTCAGAGAATCAGGAAAGTGAATGCTGTCTGCACTGACCATTTCACCCCGATTATAGCGATCAATCAAGTCCTTGTTATACTGCTCGATACTCTCGTACGGCTTCTGGATGCAGCGGCCGGAAGGCGTATAATAACGGGCTACGGTCAGACGGATCATCGAACCGTCAGGCAGGTCAATCGGACGCTGTACCAGTCCTTTACCAAAAGTACGACGACCTACTACGATGCCACGGTCCCAATCTTGGACTGCTCCTGTCACAATCTCACTGGCGGAAGCGGAATATTCGTCAACCAGCACAACCAACCGTCCGTTCTGGAAAGCGCCGTCGCCTTTGGCTTCGAATTCCGAACGCGGATTCCGGCGGCCTTCGGTATAGACAATCAATTCCTTACGCCCCAGCAACTGGTCGCACAGGTCGATAGCCGCATTCAGGTAACCTCCACCGTTTCCCTGCAAGTCGAGTATCAGGTCCTTCATCCCTTTCTTCTGGAGCTTCTTCAACGCCTCCATGAATTCATCGCCGGTAGTTGCCGCAAAACGGTTGATGCGGATATAACCCACCGAAGAATTGACCATATAGGCAGCATCCAGACTATATACCGGAATCTTGTCACGGGTAATCGTAAACGGAAGCAATCCGGCAGTTCCCTGGCGCTGTATCTTGACAGTTACTTTCGACCCCTTCGGTCCCCGCAGGCGACGCATCACATCGTCGGTAGACATCTTCACTCCGGCAATTACGGTATCGTTCACTTCGATGATACGGTCTCCTGCCAGAATACCTACCTTTTCAGACGGTCCGCCGGAAACAGGCTGAATGACAAACAGCGTATCCGTAGCCATGTTGAACTGGATACCGATTCCCTCAAAATTTCCTTGCAACGGCTCATTCAGCTTCTTCACCTCTTCCGGATTGGAATAAGTGGAATGCGGGTCCAGTTTCTCCAGCATACTGATAATGGCGGTCTCTACTATTTCGCCTTCATCCACCTTGTCTACGTACAGGTTGGAAATGGCAAACTCGGCCAACTGGAGTTTCCGTGCCGGCGAGTCCAACAACTTATTCTGTGCCCACGAAGCACCTGTCCACAAGGCAAGCGCTCCCAACAGCATCAGTATTCTTTTCTGCATATTCTCTCTGATTTTAAACGAACTACACTCAAATCTTCATTCCTTCGGGCAGGAAGGCAGATACGTCCTTACCATACTGCAACAGTTCACGGACAATGGTAGAGCTGATGGAAGTCAGTTCCGGCTCGGTAAACAGCAGAATGGTTTCAACCCCCGCCAGTTTCCGGTTGATGTCGGCAATGGTCTCTTCGTACTCGAAATCGTGTACCGTACGGATCCCCCGGATAATGAAACCGGCTCCCCGTTCACGGGCAAAATCGACGGTCAGTCCGGAGTAAGCTTCCACGCTGATACGCGGCTCATCGGCATACAGGGCGCGTATCATCTCTACCCTGCGCTCGGTAGGAAACCAGGTACGCTTGCTGTCATTTACACCGATTCCGATAATTATTTCATCCATGAATGTCAAGGCACGTTTCACCACAGAAAAATGTCCGATAGTAAACGGATCGAACGTGCCGGGAAATATCGCTTTCTTCATTTTCTTCTTATCAATCTACAATGTCTTCTTCTACCACCAGGTTATCGATAATGAAGTTCTGACGCTCCATGGTATTCTTTCCCATGTAGAACTCCAGCAATTCTTTTACAGCATCCGTCTTACGCAGGGTCACCTGTTCCAGACGCATGTCCTTACCGATAAAATGGCGGAACTCATCGGGAGAAATCTCTCCCAAACCTTTAAAACGGGTAATCTCCGGATTCGGAGACAACTTCTCGATGGCTGCCACCCGTTCTTCTTCCGAGTAGCAATAAATGGTCTCGTACACTCCCTTCTTCCGGTTCCGCACACGGAACAGTGGAGTCTGCAGGATATAGACGTGCCCCTTCTTGATCAAATCCGGGAAGAACTGCAGGAAGAAGGTTATCATCAGCAGCCGGATATGCATACCGTCTACATCGGCATCCGTCGCTACAATCACCTTATTATATCTAAGCCCGTCCAGTCCGTCCTCGATGTTCAAGGCTGCCTGAAGCAGGTTGAACTCCTCGTTTTCGTACACCACCTTCTTGGTCAGTCCGAAAGAATTCAACGGCTTACCACGCAGACTGAATACCGCCTGGGTATTGACATCACGACTCTTGGTGATGGAACCGCTGGCCGAATCTCCCTCAGTAATGAAGATGGAACTCTCCAGACGCGGGTCGTTTTCATCGTCTTCTTTCTTTCCACCTTTCACATCGTTCAAGTGTATCCGGCAATCACGCAGTTTCCGGTTGTGCAGGTTGGCTTTCTTGGCCCGTTCGCGGGCTATCTTGGTTACACCGGCAATGGCCTTCCGTTCCTTCTCGGATTCCTGGATCTTCTGAAGCAGGACTTCGGCAATATCGGCATGTTTATGCAGGTAATTGTCCACATTCTCCTTGATGAAATCGCCGACAAACTTGTTGACACTGATACCCGACAACGGATACGGATTTCCATCGGAATCTTTCTCCGGCGCCATGGTCAGTGAACCCAGCTTAATCTTAGTCTGACTTTCGAAAGTCGGCTCAATCACATTGATGGCAATAGCTGCCACCAGTCCGTTACGGATATCCTGAAACTCCAGGTTCTTGCCGTAAAACTCCTTGATGGTACGGGCGATGTGTTCCTTGAAGGCACTCTGGTGTGTACCCCCCTGCGTAGTATGCTGACCGTTTACAAACGAATAGTATTCTTCTCCGTATTGTGAACTGTGGGTAAAAGCGATTTCGATGTCTTCGCCGGTAAGGTGTACTATCGGATACAATCCCGGCGCCGTCATGTTATCGTTCAACAAATCCTCCAGACCGTTGCGGCTGATAATCCGATGACCGTTGTAGTAGATGGCCAATCCGGTATTCAGATACGTATAGTTACGCAGCATGGTCTCGATGAATTCGGGACGGAAATGATAATTCAGGAACAAGGTAGCATCCGGTTCGAAGAAGATATAGGTACCGTTCTCCTCCGTCGTAGCTTGTGTGGTATCGCTTACCAAATCACCTTTCTGAAAAATTGCCTCACGCATCTGTCCGTCCCGCACACTCCGGGCAATGAAACGGCTACTCAACGCATTCACAGCCTTTGCACCGACACCGTTCAGTCCGACACTCTTCTTGAAAGCCTTGGTATCGTACTTACCTCCCGTATTCAACATGGACACGGCATCTACCAGACTTCCCAACGGAATACCCCGGCCATAGTCGCGTACGGAAACCCGCAGATTATCCTCCATCTGGATGTCAATCCGCTTACCCGCTCCCATCTTGAATTCGTCGATGCTGTTGTCGATGACTTCCTTCAGCAAGACATAGATTCCGTCCTCCGCCTGTGAACCGTCGCCCAACCGGCCGATATACATACCCGGACGGGTACGCACGTGCTCCATATCGCTCAAATGGCGGATGTTCTCTTCGGTATATGAAACCGGATTCTGTGGCTGTGAATTTATTTCTTCCATCATGATTTATATGCTTTTTAAACCGGGTTTAATCCGTTTTTAAAATACCTTCTTGAATGCACGGCGACGTTTATGCAGAACCGATTCAAAAGCAGACCACTGAGCCTGGACTTTCTTGTTCAATTCCAGTTCCGGATTGCTCTCTCCATACTCGAATCCCATCTGCTGATAGACCGGAACCAAATCATAGAACAACAGTGCATTGACACCCTTGCTCTGATATTCAGGCTTCACACCTACCAGCAACAGGTCGAGCACCTTCGGCTTCTTGATGAACAGCGCTTTTACCAAGTGATACCAACCGAAAGGAAACATCTTACCCTTCGCTTTCTGAAGAGCTTCTGACAAGGACGGCATGGAAATACCGACTGCCACCAGTTCGCCGGCTTCGTCCTCCACCAATGACACCATCCGCAGGTCAATCAAAGGCAGATACATCTTGATGTACTGGTCTATCTGACGCTGAGTCATCTGCGAATATCCGTATAACGGCGCGTATGCTTCATTGATCAAGTCGAAAATACGCTGGCCGTAATTCTTTTCTTTCAGCTCCTTGCGGTTCAGCTTTTTGATTTTCAATTTATATTTCTGTAGAATAATCTCGGAGATACGCACAAACTTCTCCGGGAGCTTATCGGGTACAGTCAGTTTGAATTCCACCCAATCGGCTTCTTTTTCCAATCCCAGGCGCTGCATGTGTTCCGGATAATACGGGTAGTTGTAGATAGTCGCCATTGTTCCCAACTGGTCGAATCCCTCCACCAGCATACCTTCGGCATCCATATCGGTAAAACCCAACGGACCCACCATGGCTTCCATGCCCCGTTCCTTTCCCCATTTTTCCACAGTATCCAGCAAAGCCTTCGATACTTCCAAATCATCGATGAAATCAATCCATCCGAAACGGACCTCCTTCTTGTTCCAGGTTTCATTGGCACGTCTGTTGATGATGGCTGCCACACGGCCCACTACCTTATTATCTTTGTATGCCAGAAAATAATCTGCTTCGCAGAACTCGAAGGCAGCATTCTTCTGAGGGCTGAAGGTATTCAGCATGTCATCGTACAAATCGGGTACCGAATAAGCATTGTCTTTATATAACTCGTAATTAAAGCGGATAAAGGTTTTCAGTTCTTTTTTGTCGCTAACCTTTTTAATTCTAATGGCCATTGTTCTATAAACATGAGATTTCAAGCGGTAAAGATACACTTTTTCTGTGAAGAGTCCTGCCTTTTTCCCGAATTTCATTTCCAACCTGCTGATTATTGCCCCAATAGCACTTCGACTAAGACGCACAAAATCAGAAGAAGTAGCCGAGAAGTCTGTCCATTCTCTCCCTTCTCTAATGAACACCCAAGAAACATATCCCCTAAACCTACACCGACATATATAATAAGGTGTAAAAAACAGCGACTGATTAGCCCATAAAAAACAAACGTTTGTTTTACCTAAAACAAACTCACGCAGGTATTCAAACGAACGTTCGTTTGAATGAAAACAAACGTTTGTTTGGAACACCGTAAGGGTTATTCCGATAGTTGTTAGGGGGAATCAACAGAAATTAACATTTCAATGCTATTTCAAAGGTCAAGATTAGCGCAATCAGAATGTCATTTTATTCGAAACGCAGCGGAAAACAAAACAGAAAGACACACAATATACATATCTAAAAACTTAAAGAAAGCAATCAGCCTACGAATACAAAACTTCCGAGCGCATCCAAGTGCTTTCAGAATCCAATGGAGAGAAATTCTCCATCCGCTGGCCACGGTTTTTAGATTCTCAGCGTTTCACTTTCCACCAGTCGGACGGTAAGGCCAAAACCATTTCTACGACTTGTGCGTAGTTCTTGTGCCCTTCTGAAATTTTATTCCCTTTCAGGAACCAGTCATACATTTTTCGTTGAACAGCTCCCACCAACGGACTGTACCGCTCTCCCCAATACTTGCTTTTCTCTTCCCACTGACCGAGAACCTCGGGACGGATGGTTGCCAGAAAATCTCGATAATCGGATTCCGACAAAACAGAAGCGGCATTCACTGCTACGTAAGGCAACAGGCCGAAATATCCGGAATAGCGCACAGCAGGCGATGCGGAACGGATGCATAGCTGATAAGCCCAGAAATTTGCTTCCGCTTCATTGCTTACTCCCAACAGATGGGCGTATTCATGAATATAGGTAAACGGATACTGCACCGGAAGCAATTCAGCATTCAGTTGCGATTCGGCGAAAAAAGGCCCCATGTACCCCAATACTCCGACACCGGAATAAAGGGAATTAAACAAGACCCGTTTGGGATGTTGCCAATCGCGGGGATTACTCAATCCGAAACGAGACGGAACCTGTGCATACAATGCTTTCATTTCATGCTCCAGTGAATCGGCCGAAAAGTGTACCGAAGGAAGGTAAGAAGCATTGAGGCTATCTGCATACATCGTCAGAAAATCCCGGAACTGCTGTTCATCGTATGCCACTCTTTCGGTCTGGGAGCGCCGGAAGAAATCCTGCCGATAATAGTTATTGCCCCAACCAAGATAGAACCAGCCATACACTGCCAACAACACCTCGATTTCCCGACGGATAATTGTCCGGCCTTTCTCCCGCTTCCGGATGTGGGCATATAAGGGATAACCCAACAACCAAAGAACTACCGTAACCACCCAAATCTCTTCCAACGAAAAAGGGAAAAGACTGGCGACAGCAGACAGGCCAGCAGCAAGTGTCGGATAAAGACAAGTGGCATAGCCTTCGCCCCAGCCGGGAATCCACCGGCAACCCAACACATACAACAAGCAAACGGCCAGCAATGTCCATCGGATTTTACGGAAAGTAGTTCTTTTCATACGCGCAAAGGTAGAGGTTTTTACCGAACATGCTTCAACCAAACCGGAAAATCTATACTTTTGCGAAAGAAACAATTTGTCACACTTTTAAAACGATTCACACATGGTTCTGAACTATATCTGGATTGCCTTCTTCGTCATTGCTTTCGTGGTCGCCCTGGTCCGTCTGGTATTTTGGGGAGACCTGGAAGTTTTTCCTGCCATCATCAATTCGACGTTCGACTCGTCTAAGACCGCTTTCGACATTTCGTTGGGATTGACAGGTATCTTGTCACTCTGGCTCGGCATCATGAAAATCGGCGAACAGGGAGGAGTCATCAACCTGTTCTCACGGATATTGGGCCCGCTCTTCAGCAAGCTCTTCCCGGATATCCCCAAAGGACATCCTGTCACCGGCAGCATCTTCATGAATCTTGCCGCCAACATGCTGGGGCTGGACAACGCCGCGACTCCACTTGGACTGAAAGCCATGGAGGGTCTGCAGGAACTGAATCCACGGAAAGACACGGCAAGCAATCCGATGATCATGTTCCTTGTATTGAATACCTCCAGCCTTACGCTGATTCCTATCAGCATCATGGTGTACCGGGCGCAGTTGGGAGCGGCACAACCGACCGACGTCTTTGTCCCGATTCTGCTGGCGACTTTCTTTTCGACCCTGGCCGGTATCATCACGGTCAGCCTCTACCAACGCATCAATCTGCTCAACCGGACCATCCTGCTGTTCCTGGGAGGAACCAGCCTGCTTATCGGCGGTATCATCTATTTCTTCACTACCTTGGGCCGGGCACAGATAGACGCCTACTCTACCACCTTTGCCAATGTCTTCCTGTTCGTCATCATCATCGGATTTATCCTGGCGGGTGTACGGAAAAAAATCAATGTCTACAACGCCTTCGTCGACGGAGCGAAAGAAGGGTTTCAGACCGCCGTCCGCATCATTCCGTACCTGGTTGCCATTTTGGTATCCATCGGCGTTTTCCGCGCTTCCGGCAGTATGGATTTTCTGATTCAGGGAATCTCGTCCCTTATCGACTGGTGCGGAATCGACAACCAGTTCGTAGGCGCCCTTCCTACCGCACTGATGAAACCCCTGAGCGGAAGCGGAGCCCGTGGACTGATGGTAGATGCCATGAGCACGTATGGAGCAGATTCATTCGTCGGACGGTTGGCCTGCATTATCCAAGGCTCCACCGATACTACATTCTATATACTGGCCGTCTATTTCGGCAGTGTGGGAATCACCAAAACCCGCCATGCCGTTCCTTGCGGACTCCTGTCCGATTTAGCCGGAATTCTGGCAGCCATTTTCATCTGTTATCTATTCTTTAATTAAACATACCGCTATGATTAGTTACTACACCGAAGGAGTTGAAATGCCCCCTATCCAGCAAAGTGAAATTACGGCTTGGGTAAAAGCCGTAGCCGGGACATACGACAAACGAGTGGGCGAAATTGCCTACATCTTCTGCTCTGACGAAAAGATTCTAGAAGTAAACCGCCAGTATCTGCAACACGATTATTACACCGACATCATCACGTTCGACTACTGTCAGGGAAACCGCATTGCGGGCGACCTGTTCATCAGTCTGGACACGATACGTACCAATGCCGAACAGTTCCAGGCTCCTTACGAAACCGAACTCCACCGGGTCATCATCCACGGCATCCTGCACCTTTGCGGCATCAACGACAAAGGACCGGGTGAACGTGAAATCATGGAAGCAGCCGAGAACAAAGCACTCGACCTGCTGACTCAAATGAGAGCCGGAACCGCCCCGACAGACTAAGTCATCAGACTTCAGGAAACGGAATTCAACCCTCGTCCTCTACCAGGCACAGACAACCAACAAGGATAAGGTTTTACCAAGCATAGCCCTTATGGAACTGTCTGTGCCTGGTTTGTTTTTTCCTTTGCTACCCTTTAAGTACTTTTTGCCAAAGCGGCTCTAAGAAGCCATGAATTTTTCGTATTTTTGCAGACGAGATAAATACGAATCAACAGTCGTTGCCAGTTGTCCGACACGAAGCGGTACGCCGCCTCCTGTCAACCGGTTCCAACCCGGCGAGCAGACAACTTGACGAATCAGCGTAAAACAAACTAATCAATGGAATTCAAGTACGACGTAATTGTAATCGGTGCCGGTCATGCAGGTTGCGAAGCTGCCGCCGCGGCTGCCAACCTGGGTTCAAAGACTTGTCTCATCACCATGGACATGAACAAGATTGCCCAGATGAGCTGTAACCCGGCAGTCGGTGGTATCGCCAAAGGACAAATCGTAAGAGAAATTGATGCCTTGGGCGGATACATGGGTCTGGTAACCGACCGGACCGCCATCCAGTTCCGCATGCTGAACCGTTCGAAAGGTCCGGCCATGTGGAGTCCGCGTGCCCAATGCGACCGTGGCAAATTCATCTGGGCCTGGCGTGAAATCTTAGAGAATATCCCGAACCTCCATATCTGGCAGGACACCGTAGAAGAACTGATTATCGAGAACGGAGAAGTAACGGGACTCATCACCTGTTGGGGAGTCACCTTCCGCGCCAAATGTATCGTCCTTACCGCAGGAACATTCCTGAACGGTCTGATGCATATCGGGCACAAGATGCTGGCCGGAGGACGCTGTGCGGAACCCGCCTCCTATCACCTGACCGAATCCATCACCCGCCACGGAATCACCGCTGGCCGGATGAAGACCGGAACCCCGGTGCGCATCGATGCCCGGAGCGTACATTTCGATCTGATGGAGACACAGGACGGAGAAAACGATTTCCACCGTTTTTCCTTCATCAGCGAACCGCGCCAATTGAAACAGCTCCAGTGCTGGACCTGCTTTACCAACGAAGAAGTCCACGAAGTTCTTCGGAGCGGACTGGCGGATTCTCCCCTTTTCAACGGACAAATCCAGAGCATCGGTCCCCGTTACTGCCCGAGCATCGAAACCAAAATCGTTACCTTCCCCGACAAGCCCCAGCACCAGCTCTTCCTCGAACCGGAAGGCGAAACGACCCGGGAACTTTACCTGAACGGATTCTCGTCCTCCCTCCCGATGGACATCCAGATTGAGGCCCTGAAGAAGATTCCTTGCTTCCGCGATCTGGTCATCTATCGTCCGGGATATGCCATCGAATACGATTACTTCGATCCGACCCAACTGAAGCACACCCTCGAATCGAAGGTAGTGAAGAACCTGTTCTTTGCCGGACAGGTGAACGGTACGACCGGTTACGAGGAAGCCGGTGGCCAGGGTATCATTGCCGGTATCAATGCCCACATCAATTGCCACGGCGGAGAACCTTTCGTACTGGGAAGAGACGAAGCCTACATCGGTGTCCTGATTGATGACCTTGTAACGAAAGGTGTGGACGAACCTTACCGCATGTTCACCTCCCGTGCCGAATACCGGATTCTGCTCCGTCAGGATGATGCCGACATGCGTCTGACCGAACGCGCCTATCAGCTCGGTCTGGTAAAGCAAAACCGCTACGATTGGCTCTGCCGGAAACGGGAAGAGATAAACCGTATCGTCGAATTTGCGAAGACTTATTCCATCAAGGCCGATAAGATAAACGATGCCCTGGAAAGTCTGGGTACTGCCCGACTCACCCACGGATGCAAGCTGATTGAACTCATCAGCCGTCCGCAGATTACCATCGAGAACATCGCTCCGCACGTGCCGGCATTCCAACACCTCCTCGAACAGATAGAAGTCCGCAAGGACGAAATCATCGAGGCAGCCGAAGTACTCATCAAGTACAAAGGCTACATCGACCGCGAACGGATGATAGCCGACAAGATTCACCGGTTGGAGTCTATCCGCATCAAAGGCAAGTTCGACTACATGAGCCTTCAGTCACTCTCTACCGAAGCCCGACAGAAGCTCATCAAGATTGACCCCGAAACCTTAGCCCAGGCCAGCCGCATTCCCGGTATCTCGCCGAGCGACATCAACGTACTACTGGTACTACTGGGACGTTAACCCGCGAGTGTTTCACGTGAAACAACTAGTTTAAGGAAAACTTATAAAAAACTGAATATGAATAAGGAAACATTAAAGAAAAACTTGAGAGAAATACCCGATTTTCCAATCCCTGGAATTCTGTTCTACGATGTAACTACCCTCTTCAAAAATCCAGCCTGTCTACAGGAAATGATAGACAGTCTGTATGAGCTATACAAGGACAAAGGCATCACCAAGGTAGTAGGTATCGAGTCCAGAGGGTTCATCTTGGGAGGCGCATTGGCTGCCCGCCTGGGAGCCGGTTTCATCATGGCCCGCAAACCGGGTAAGCTTCCGGCAGAAGTTCTGGAAGAGACCTACGCCAAGGAGTACGGAACAGACACCATTCAGATTCATAAGGATGCCATCAACGAAAACGACGTGGTTCTGCTACACGACGATTTGCTGGCAACCGGAGGTACGATGGCCGCTACCCTCCGATTGGTCAATAAAGCCGGAGCCAAGAAAGCTTACGTCAACTTCGTTATCGAGCTGGAAAAGCTAAACGGACGGAAAGCATTCCCAGCCGATGTAGACATCACTACATTCTTGAAACTGTAAGATACAAGGCTTCGGAACCTACCGGAGCGTTAACGAATCAGCACAGGTTACATGCCAGCTAGAGTGCAACAGGCACATCCACGAATGAGCGACATGTAACCTGTTTCTTTTACCACCCTGCCAACGAACAAAGCCTAGCGATATGGAGAAAAAGGAAGAACTGGGAACGAATGAATACTTACGAGGAATTGTCCTGAACCTGCCCGAAAGTCCGGGAATCTACCAATACCTGAATCAGGAGGGGACCATTATCTACGTGGGAAAAGCAAAGAATCTGAAGCGGCGTGTCTACTCCTATTTTTCGAAAGAACACCAGTCCGCCAAGACACGGATTCTGGTAAGCAAGATTGCAGACATCCGATACATCGTCGTAAATACAGAAGAAGACGCGCTGCTGTTGGAGAACAACCTCATCAAGAAATACAAGCCTCGCTACAATGTCTTGCTGAAAGATGACAAGACCTACCCTTCCATCTGCATAAGCAACGAGTATTTCCCGCGTGTCTTCAAGACGCGGAAGATTATCCGCAACGGGTCTACCTACTTCGGTCCCTACAGCCACATACCATCCATGGTGGCCGTACTGGAACTGATCAAAAAGCTCTATGCCATCCGTACCTGTACACTGGCATTGACTCCCGAGAATATTCAGGCAAACAAGTTTAAGGTCTGCCTGGAATACCACATCAAGAACTGCAAGGCTCCCTGCATCGGACTCCAGTCTCACGAAGCATACATGAAGGACATCGCCCAGATTAAAGAGATTCTGAAGGGAAATACGCAAAGCATCAGTCAGGCTTTGAAGAAAGAGATGATGTCTTTGGCCGGAGAGTTGAAATTCGAAGAAGCACAGAAGTTGAAAGAGAAATATGAGTTAATAGAGAACTACCGTTCCAAGAGTGAAATCGTAAGTTCCGTGCTCCACAACATCGACGTTTTCGCCATCGAGACAGATGAACATTCGGCATACATCAATTACCTTCATATCACAAACGGAAGCATCAATCAAGCTTTCACCTTCGAATATAAAATCCGTATGAACGAATCCAAAGAAGAGCTCCTGCAATTGGGAATTGCAGAGATGAGGGAACGCTATCAAAGTACCTCGAAAGAAATTATCATCCCCTTCGAACTGGATATGGAGATGAAAGATGTTACCTTTACCATTCCCCAACGGGGAGACAAGAAACACCTGCTTGAGCTATCCATCATGAACGTCAAACAGTACAAGGTAGACCGGTTGAAACAGGCGGAAAAGCTGAATCCGGAACAACGGAGTGTCCGCCTGATGAAGGAAATCCAAGAGCAGTTACACATCGACCGCCTACCAGTCCACATCGAATGTTTCGATAACTCGAACATACAAGGGTCCGATGCGGTGGCCGCTTGCGTCGTGTTCAAAAAGGCAAAGCCCAGCAAAAAGGATTATCGGAAATACATCATCAAGACGGTAGAAGGACCGGACGATTATGCGTCCATGCAGGAAGTAGTTCGCCGCCGGTACAACCGCATACTCGAAGAACAGGGAGAACTGCCCGACCTGATTCTGACCGATGGAGGAAAAGGACAGATGGAAGTTGTCCGACAAGTCATCGAAGACGAGTTGCACCTGAATATTCCGATTGTGGGATTGGCCAAGAACAACCGTCATAAGACTTCGGAGGTACTTTACGGATTCCCCCCTGTAGTACTCGGTATCAAGCAAGGGACTCCCCTGTTCCACCTGCTGGAAAATATACAGGATGAAGTGCACCGTTTTGCCATTACGTTCCATCGGGACAAACGGAGCAAGAGTCAGGTAGCTTCCGCCCTCGACCACATCAAAGGTATAGGAGAAAAGCGGAAAACAGCCCTGCTCAAAACCTTCAAGAGTGTTGCCCGTATCAAACAGGCGAGCCTGGAAGAAATAGCCGCCGTTGTGGGTGAAGCTGCCGCTAAAAGCATCAAAGAATCGCTGCAATGAAACGGCGAACCAAGATATTTCGTACTTTTGTAGAAACAGAACGAACCAAATCATCATGAGAATAGTTATCCAACGTGTAAGCCATGCATCCGTCACCATCGACGGTGTATGCAAATCAGCCATCCAGGCAGGCTTCCTGATTCTGGTCGGAATCGAAGAAGCCGATACGCAGGAAGACGCCGACTGGCTCTGTAAGAAAGTAATCGGACTCCGTGTATTCGACGACGAACAGGGAGTCATGAACCGCTCCATCCTGGATGTAGGAGGAGAAATCTTAGTCATCAGTCAATTCACCTTAATGGCTTCGACCAAGAAAGGGAACCGCCCGTCATACATCCGGGCAGCCCGCCACGAAACAGCCATCCCGCTTTATGAATACTTCTGCAACGAACTGAGCATCGCTCTAGGCAAGCAGGTAGGAACAGGAGAATTCGGGGCAGACATGAAGGTGGAGCTCTTGAACAACGGACCGGTGACCATCTGTATAGACTCAAAAAACAAGGAATGATATGACACTGGAAGAAGCTCAAAAGACCGTAGACAACTGGATAAAGACCTACGGAGTCCGCTACTTCAGCGAACTGACGAACATGGCCGTATTAACCGAAGAAGTCGGTGAACTTGCCCGCATCATGGCACGCACTTACGGCGACCAATCCTTCAAAGAAGGCGAAAAGCACGACCTGGCCGACGAAATGGCCGATGTACTTTGGGTACTGATCTGCCTGGCCAACCAGACCGGTGTAGACCTGACCGAAGCCTTCCGGAAGA
The DNA here is from genome assembly GCF_000374585.1 of Phocaeicola barnesiae DSM 18169 = JCM 13652. Taxonomy (GTDB): domain Bacteria; phylum Bacteroidota; class Bacteroidia; order Bacteroidales; family Bacteroidaceae; genus Phocaeicola; species Phocaeicola barnesiae. The sequence continues at coordinate 69,967 of NZ_KB894653.1, read as the reverse complement.
ACCTGGAGAAAAAAACCTCGAGAGATAAAGACAGACATAAGAACAACCCCAAATTATAACGTATATGAAACATCTTTCAGACGACGAATACCTGTACGGTAACGAAGCGGAACAACAGCAGGAAGCGTATGAAAACCCGAGTATTGACGAAACTTTGGACGAAACAGACAACTTCGAATACGAAGATAAAGAACACCTGCACCAGCCCAGTAAATATGACATAGCTTTGGGCAAGTACAATACCGAATTAAACGATGCAGAAGTAGCCAAACAAACCGCTCAGTTGCTGGAAAAACATCTGGATGAAAACAACACGGCCGAGGTAAAGAAATTCCTTTTCAATTGCATTGATCTGACAACCTTGAAATGCACCGATAGCGAAGAAAGTGTCATGAAGTTCACCGAACGGGTGAATGATTTTGTCGATGCATACCCCGACCTGAAGAACGTGGCAGCCATCTGTGTCTATCCGAATATGGCAGAAATTGTGAATGACACTTTAGAGGCAGACGACGTAAAGATAGCCTGTGTATCGGGCGGATTCCCTTCCTCACAGACTTTCACCGAGGTGAAAGTAGCCGAAACAGCCATGGCTCTCCATACAGGCGCAGACGAGATTGATATTGTCATTCCGGTAGGAAAATTCCTCAGCAATGACTACGAAGGCATGTGCGATGAAATTGAAGAGTTAAAGGAAGTATGTGGTGAAAAGCACCTGAAAGTAATCTTGGAAACTGGAGCACTGGGCAGCGCTTCCAACATCAAGAAGGCCTCTATCCTATCCATGTATTCCGGAGCAGATTTCATCAAGACTTCCACCGGAAAAGAACGGGTTTCCGCTACACCGGAGGCTGCCTTCGTCATGTGTAAGGCCATCAAGGAATACTTCCTGGAAACCGGGCGGAAAGTAGGATTCAAGCCGGCCGGGGGTATCAATACCGTCAAGGATGCACTGGTCTATTATACCATCGTAAAAGAAGTGTTAGGCAAAGAATGGCTGAACAACGAACTGTTCCGTTTGGGGACAAGCCGTCTGGCCAACCTCCTGCTTTCTGAAATCGTAGGAAGCGAAACCAAGTTCTTCTGATAACCGTACCAGTCTCTCCCCCGTTCCACCCAGAATCCGGGAAAGACAAGGGATATGAAAAGTTTGAAAGGCTGCCTCCCCTTACCGGGAAAGCAGCCTTTCAAATTATCTGATTGCGCTAGAAAGCACGAAAAATTTACTTGTTCCGCTCAATGACGTAATTGATGTAAGTCGTCAGTGCCGTACGGTATTGCTCCTCGGTAGAGGCAGGAAGCAAAGCCAAAGCCCGCTCGCGGTAATCGTACATGACTCGTTCCGCATAGTCAATCCCGCCCTCGCGTTTAATCAATTCTACAAACAAGGCTATCTCTTCTTTCGAAGCTTCCAATTTGCGAATCCGTAGTCCCAGTTCACGGATTTCCTCCGTTCCAAGTTTATTGATGACATACAAGGCCGGCAAGGTCAGCTTGCCTTCTACCATATCATTACCGGTAGGTTTACCCAATTCCGCATTCTCGAAATAATCGAAGATATCGTCTTTTATCTGGAAAGCGATACCAATCATCTCGCCGAAAAGAGCAGCCTGACGTACCGCCTCCTCGGATGCATGTACGGAGATAGCCCCACTTTCCGCACTGGCCGTAAACAACGCGGCGGTCTTCTTACGGATGACATTGAAATAAACTTCCTCGGAGAACTCCTGGTTCGATGTATTGGCCAACTGGATAATCTCCCCTTCGGCCAACTCCTGTCCCAAACGGGCTACCAGGTCTACCAATTCTATCATACCGGTATAAGCCGCATGCCTCAGACTCGTAGCCAGCATATAGTCGCCTACCAAGACCGAAACCTTGTTATTATATACCGCATTTACCGACGACTGTCCTCTACGTTTATCACTCTCATCTACCACATCATCGTGAACCAGACTCGCTGTATGCAGCAATTCAAGTGAAAGTGCAGCATGTAGTGTGGCATCATTCAAGACACCGTACAGCTTTGCCATGAGCATCACCAGAATGGGACGCATCATCTTTCCGTTCCGCTTCTTGATATAAGCGAGTACCTCATTCAGCAACGGATCGGAGCTCTGTAAGGAAGAATCGAAAAGCTGTCTGAAAGCTTCCAGTTCCTTTTCTATAGGCCGAGTGATTAATTCTATTTTATCCATCTACATATATTTGCTGCACAAAAGTAATAATAAAAGAGCGAATACGACATTTTTTTGTATATTTACATGAAAAAACTTAATATTTTTACACGAATGCAGAAATTATTTCTACTGGATGCGTATGCATTGATTTATCGTGCCTACTACGCCCTTATCAAGAATCCCCGCATCAATTCGAAAGGTTTCAACACATCTGCCATCCTGGGATTCGTCAATACCCTGGAAGAAGTGTTGAAGAAAGAAAATCCCACGCATATCGGCATCGCCTTCGACCCCGCCGGACCGACCTTCCGCCACGAGGCCTACGAACAATACAAAGCCCAGCGGGAAGAGACACCGGAAGTCATCCGGTTGTCTGTACCTATCATCAAGGACATCATCCGCGCCTACAATATTCCGATTCTGGAAGTACCGGGTTACGAAGCAGACGATGTCATCGGTACACTGGCTACCCTGGCCGGAAAGAAACAGATACCTACCTATATGATGACACCGGACAAAGACTATGGCCAGCTGGTTTCCGACTGTGTATTCATGTACCGTCCCAAATACGGTGACAAAGAATTCGAAGTTATGGGTGTAGAAGAAGTGAAAGCCAAGTTCTCGATTGCATCCCCCTTGCAGGTCATCGATATGCTGGGACTGATGGGCGACTCGGCCGATAACATTCCGGGGTGCCCGGGAGTAGGAGAAAAAACAGCTCAGAAACTGATTGCCGAATTCGGCAGCATCGAGAACCTGCTGGAACATACCGACCAGTTGAAGGGAGCCATCCGTACAAAGGTTGAGACCAACCGCGAACAAATCTGCTTCTCCAAATTTTTGGCCACTATCAAGACCGATGTTCCCATCGAACTGGATTTGGACGCACTGAAGCGGGAAAGCCCCAATGAGAGTGAACTCCGTAAAATTTTCGAAGAACTGGAGTTCCGTACCCTCTTGGAAAGGGTTTTCAAAACCGAGAAGAAACCGGAAGCCAAAGGTCCCGCCATGCAAGGCGATCTCTTTGGATTTTTTACGGACGGTCCCACAGAAGAAACCAAAAATTCAAATCTCACAAGGCTTGAAGACTTGAAATACGACTATCAATTACTTGATAATGAAGAGAAAATAGCCGAATTTATTCAAAACATCCTTACAAAGGAAATTTTCAGTCTAGATACAGAGACCACCGGAACCGACCCAATCACCGCAGAACTGGTGGGCATGAGCTTCAGCTATGCCGAAAATCAGGCCGTTTACATTCCAGTTCCTAAAGACCGTGAAGAAACGCAAAAAATAGTAAATCTCCTCAAACCAGTCTTCGAAAATGAGCATGCGGTCAAAGTAGGTCAGAACATCAAATACGATATGCTGGTACTGTCCAATTACGGAGTGCAGATAAAAGGAAAGTTGTTTGATACCATGATTGCCCACTATGTACTCCAACCCGAATTACGGCACAACATGGACTACCTGGCGGAAATCTACCTGAAGTACCAGACCATCCACATCGACGAGCTGATCGGTCCGAAAGGAAAAGGTCAGAAGAACATGCGCGACCTCTCTCCTACCGAAGTCTACAAGTATGCCTGCGAGGATGCCGATGTCACCCTCAAGCTAAAGGCTCTGCTGGAAAAGGAAATGCAGGAAAGCGGGGTGACCGAACTCTTCGAACAGATTGAAATGCCACTGGTACCCGTGCTCGCCTACATGGAACGGAACGGTGTCCGCATCGATACCGAAGCGCTGAAAGAAAGCTCCAGACATTTCACAGCCCGGATGCAGCAGATTGAAACGGAAGTCCATCAGCTGGCGGGTGTGGAATTCAACATCGCCTCACCCAAACAGGTAGGCGAAGTCCTGTTCGACCGGTTGAAAATTGTAGAAAAACCGAAAAAGACCAAAACCGGACAATACATCACTTCGGAAGAAGTATTGGAAAGCCTGAAAGGCAAACATGAAATCGTCGGAAAGATTCTGGAGCACCGAGGACTGAAGAAGTTACTGGGTACTTACATCGATGCCCTCCCCCAACTGATTAATCCGGCCACCGGACACATCCATACTTCATTCAACCAGACCGTCACGGCTACCGGACGCCTCAGTTCCAGCAACCCGAACCTGCAGAACATCCCCATCCGCAACGAGGACGGAAAAGAAATCCGAAAGGCCTTCATCCCGGATGACGGATGCGAGTTCTTCTCGGTCGACTATTCGCAGATAGAACTTCGTATCATGGCTCATCTGAGCGGAGACCCGCACATGATTGAAGCTTTCCAGAAAGAGCAGGATATCCATGCGGCTACCGCTGCTAAAATATATAAGGAAGAACTGTCGGAAGTAACCCGCGAACAACGCAGCAAGGCCAAGACTGCCAACTTCGGTATCATCTACGGTATCTCTGTCTTCGGACTGGCCGAACGGCTGAACGTAGACCGTAAAGAAGCGAAGGAACTCATAGACGGATACTTCAGCAATTATCCGGACGTGAAACGGTACATGGACGAAAGTATCCAGGTAGCCCGCGAGAAAGGCTACATCGAGACTATCTTCAACCGGAAACGTTACCTTCCGGATATCAACTCACGGAATGCGGTCGTCAGAGGATATGCCGAACGGAATGCCATCAACGCACCGATTCAAGGAAGTGCAGCCGACATTATCAAAGTAGCCATGGTCCGCATCTACAAACGCTTCATGGAAGAAGGTATCCGTTCGAAGATGATTCTCCAGGTACACGACGAACTAAACTTCAGCGTACTGCCCGAAGAAAAAGAAAAAGTACAACAAATCGTTATCAGCGAAATGGAGGGTGCTTACAAAATGAAAGTTCCTTTGAGAGCTGACTGCGGTTGGGGTCAAAATTGGCTGGAAGCACATTAATCCGACCGAACTGTTAAAGAGTCTTTATTCTGTGACATTTTGAAACTAATTCACATTTTTTTCACCAAAAGATAACCAACATACAAAAGTTTGACGTATCTTTGCATCGTCAAAAAGAACAAAATGTAATTTAAACCTTAAAATATCACAGATATGAAAACTTTCAACTTGATTAAAATCACATTGGTAGCAGCAATCGCATGGATGACTAACGTTACAATTTCTGCAGCAACTTTAGACAACAATCTTATCTATAATGCAGAAGAAGTAAACGGCGTAAAAGTTTCCGAAACTGTATACAAGATGGACGGAACCACACTAACCAACTACATGAAATATAACTACAAGTACAATGACAACCAGCAGATGACTGAAAACATGTCTCAGAAATGGAACAGCAGCAAGGAACGCTGGGAAAACGATTTGTGCATCCGTTATATTTATGATAATAAGAGTGTTACAACCGAATACTACAAATGGGACAGCAAGAAGAAAGACTTTGTACTGATTCCGGAGATGACCGTTACCATGGATAAATAAACAGCATACATAATAGATGCATCATAAATAACTCTCTTTTATTTTCCAAGAGGCACCCCGTGAGGGATGCCTCTTTTTTATTTTCCCTTCTCGGGCACATATCCGACCTGACTTCTCTCCTTCCACTGCCTCAACCAAGGGATTTTGCTTACAATTTATAACTTTCCCCCTTATCCGCTACAGAAAACCTACGCAGAAACCTGCTTCTGATTCCCGAAGATTTCGCTTTTCTTTAAGAGACCCGAAGAAAAAGGTTACAAAATGAAAGAAACTCTCCTCCATACTGAGGATAGAAAGACTACAAACCTGCCAGTATTTCCTCGATACATGTTCCAACAAGTTTCAGGACCGGTTCCTCCTCCAAGACCGGCGGCGGGAAAGAGTAATCCTGACAATGTTTTGATTATGTCTGATAAATGAGTAACTTTGCCCCGATAAAAAGGCAGAAGCCAAATGCCTCAAAAGAAGGTTCTTGTTACCTCTCGCTTTGGCAACTACCTTTATCTTCTGAATAAAAGCGATTTTAATAGGAAATAACAATATATTATGGCTTTACAATGTGGTATTGTCGGTTTGCCGAACGTCGGAAAATCGACTCTTTTCAATTGCTTATCGAATGCTAAGGCTCAAGCAGCCAACTTCCCCTTCTGTACCATCGAACCGAATGTGGGTGTCATTACCGTACCCGATGAACGTCTGAACAAACTGGCAGCTCTGGTTGACCCGGACCGCATCGTACCTACTACGGTAGAAATCGTAGACATCGCCGGTCTGGTAAAAGGTGCCAGCAAGGGTGAAGGACTGGGCAACAAGTTCCTGGCCAATATCCGTGAAACAGATGCTATCCTGCACGTACTCCGTTGCTTCGACGACGAAAACGTGACACACGTAGACGGTGATGTGAATCCGGTACGCGACAAGGAAATCATTGATACAGAACTTCAGCTGAAAGACCTGGAAACCATCGAAAGCCGCATCCAGAAAGTGCAGAAACAGGCTCAGACCGGTGGCGACAAGGTAGCCAAACAGACTTATGAAGTCCTGGTGAAATACAAAGAGGCTTTGGAACAGGGTAAATCAGCCCGTACCGTACAGTTCGAGAGCAAGGACGAACAGAAAATCGCACACGATCTGTTCCTGCTGACTTCCAAACCAGTCATGTACGTCTGCAACGTAGACGAAGCCAGCGCCGTAAACGGTAACAAGTACGTAGAACAGGTACGCGAGGCTGTAAAGGACGAAGGAGCCGAAATCCTGATTGTAGCCGCCAAGACCGAAGCCGACATCGCCGAACTGGAAACGTACGAAGACCGTCAGATGTTCCTGCAGGAAATCGGCCTGGAAGAATCAGGTGTAAGCCGTCTGATTCGTGCCGCCTATAAGCTGCTGAACCTGGAAACCTACTTCACTGCCGGCAAGATGGAAGTACGTGCCTGGACTTTCCACAAAGGCTGGAAAGCTCCGCAGTGTGCCGGTGTTATTCACACCGATTTCGAAAAAGGATTCATCCGTGCCGAAGTCATCAAATACGATGATTTCATCCAGTACGGTTCCGAAGCCGCTGTACGCGAAGCCGGTAAACTGAACGTAGAAGGCAAGGAATACGTGGTAGAAGACGGAGACATCATGCACTTCCGCTTCAACGTATAAGCCCTGCTTATCCTGCATATTCCGGAGAACACCTCAACCGTGTCCTTCCGCCATTCATAACACACAGGGAAACAAACGGATGACATCTTCCTTCAAGGATAGAACGGCCTTTGTTTCTCTGTGTTTACCGTTAACCCCAAAAACACAAACGTATGAACTATCTCATCATTGGAACAGGCGGTGTAGGAGGCTGTATCGCCGGTTTTCTGTCATTGGCGGGAAGGGATGTCACCTGTATTGCCCGCGGTAAACACCTCGAAGCCATCCGTCGCGACGGACTTCACCTGAAATCAGATTTAAAAGGCGAACATTACTTGCCTGTCAAGGCATATACCACCGAAGACTATGTCGGCAAGGCCGATGTCATCTTTGTCTGTGTGAAAGGATATTCCATCGGCTCTATTCCGGAAGTCATCGTCAAGGCAGCCAAACCCTCTACCCTGGTCATTCCGATTCTGAATGTCTACGGAACCGGTCCGCGCATCGGCAGTCTGGTCCCTCAGGTGACTGTATTGGACGGCTGTATCTACATCGTAGGATTCGTTTCCGGTGAGGGAGAAATCAGCCAGATGGGAAGCATCTTCCGCCTGGTATTCGGTGCCCGTCCCGAACAAGGAGTAGCCCGTGAGCGCCTGGAAGCGATAGCCGAAGACCTGCGTGCCTGCGGCATCAAGGTGGACGTATCGGACGATATCAACCGCGATACTTTCATCAAGTGGTCGTTTATCTCGGCCATGGCTTGTACAGGAGCCTACCACGACGTTCCTATGGGCGAAGTACAGCACGAAGGTGAGGTGCGTGATACCTTCGTCGGACTGTCGCGCGAAAGTGCTGAAATCGGCCGGAAAATCGGTATCACCTACCCCGAAGACCCGATAACCTATAACCTGAAAGTTATCGATAAGCTGGACCCGCACAGCACGGCTTCCATGCAGAAGGACATCGCCCGTGGCCATGAATCGGAGATACAAGGCCTGCTGTTCGATATGATTGAATTGGGAGAAAAGCTGGGAGTAGCACTGCCTACTTACTACAAAGTGGCTCAGAAATTCCGGAACGCCTGAAAACAAACGGGCGTCTTCCTTTAGAAGGAACGGACGTTTCAAACAAAACATGCTCGCGTTTTTAATCAGACGCGAGCATGTTTTGTTATAAGCAGCGAATTACTTGTTCAAGTACGCGCAAAGCTGCTGTACGGCACGGGCACGGTGGCTGATTTTATTCTTTTCCTCGCTACCCATCTCGGCGAATGTTTCGGTATAGCCTTCGGGAACGAAGACCGGGTCGTAACCGAAACCGGAGCCTCCCCGTTTCTCACGGATAATCTCTCCTTTCACAATACCTTCGAACAAGGTCTCCTTGCCTCCTTCTATCAGACAGATAGCGGTACGGAACTGCGCCCGACGGTTCTCTTTCCCTTCCATCTCACGCAGCAGCTTCTTCATGTTGGCTTCCGAATCGTGTCCTTCACCTCCGGCATAGCGGGCCGAATAAATACCCGGAGCGCCGTTCAGGGCTTCCACCTCCAGACCGGTATCGTCGGCAAAGCAATCCAGACCGTAATGCTCGTAGATATAGGCAGCCTTCAAGGCGGCATTGCCTTCCAGCGTATCGGCCGTTTCAGGAATATCGGCATGACAATGAATGTCATTCAGACTCAGGATTTCCACTTTATCGCCCAGAATCGCCCGGATTTCCTCCAGCTTATGGGCATTGTTGGTCGCAAAAACTAATTTCTTCATAAATCTGTAGTGTTTTCCGTTACAATCGAACGCACAAAAATAAAGAAATAAATCCTGAAGGTCAAACTTATCCGGACAGATATTCTCCGGTTACGGTTCACAGGCAAAAGCCCCTTTCAGACGTTCCAAATGACAGAACAACAAATCGCCGTTGGCATCGTGCAGATGCATGCCGTTTCCTTCGCAATAACGGAAGAATGCACACGAGGCACAAGCTCCTTTCTTCATCCAGGCACGGTCGCGGAAAGGTTGGAACCGATGTTCCCACACCTCCATAAAATCGTCCCGGTAGATATTCCCCTGGGAATAATCCGCACGGATGCTCGGACAAGCCGAAATGGAGCCGTCGGCCAACACCGAAGCCACACTGATTCCCGCATTGCAGATATAGAAGCTGTCACGTACTTCGGCCTCATAGCTGCCCAGAAAACCTTCGCATCCGTAACCGGCCATCACCTTCCCTTCCTGACGGGTACGTCTGATGAACTCCATAAGCCCCCTGAAATCCTTATCATCCAACTGGAATTCCGGATACCGGGCAGCCCTACCTACCGGGAAAATGGTAAACAACCGCCAATGACGGACACCTGCCTCATAAAGCGCGCCTTTCAGTTGTTCCAGATACGGATAATTCCGCCGGTTCACACAAGTCACGACATCCCATGTCAGTTCCGATTCACGGGCCATCAGCCGGATGGCATTCATCGCCCGTTCATGACTTTGAGGATTTCCCCGCAGCCAGTTATGGTCGTCGGCAAAACCGTCCAGACTGACGGTCATGGAATGCAATCCGGCTTCCAGCAAGCTTTGCAGGCGGGAAGCGCTCAGATAAAGGCCATTGGTCACCATCCCCCACGGATAACCACGCTGATACAGTGCCAGCCCTACCTCTTCCAAATCCTCGCGTACCAACGGTTCACCTCCCGTAATGACAATATTCACCTCGTGTGGATTTACATGTGGAGTAATGCTGTCTATTACACGCAGAAAATCTGCCGCAGGCATATCAGGAACAGTTGTCGTACTTTTACAGTCACTGCCGCAATGCTTGCAACGGACATTACACCGCTGCGTACACTCCCAGAAAAGCTGCCTCAACGGATGCATGGCCTTCTGATTTTCACGCATCTTACGGAACACCTCCAGCGCCAGCCGCTTGCGTAGGGAAAGCCGTTCTACCGGTGTTTTCATGGCTCCTTCTTATCCAGTTCAAAATCGACAATCTGGCTGTCACTCCCCTGATACCAACCGTCACCGCCCTTAGGATTCATACTTACCTGGGTAGAATCAGCCTTGTAAGTATCCGACGGGTCTTCGCATACCACACGTAAACGTTCCAATCCACCCCCCTCTTTCTGATAAAGATAATTGCCGTCCTTGTCCGTATAAACCGTGTCATTGTTATACGGAGAGGCTATTCCGGTTTCGTAATCCAAAGGCTTTACGATGACTCGGGCACCTTCTACCGCAGCCTGACTTTCCTTGTCTGTCACCTTTCCTTTTACTTCATACCTGGCATAAGGCGTACCGTATTCATCAGGCGTCTCTCCCAACACATTACAGGAATATCCCAACAAAGCCAATACAGAAGACAGGAGACCGTTGAAAACTTTCAACCACTTTGAACTTCTTTTCATAACATTACTATTTTAAAGGTTTCTATTTAAGAAACACATTCTTGACCGATTTACTGCATAGAAAAGAACATTTTTTGTCCAAACGAATCCATATTTTGCTGCAAACATGCAGATGTTTCAAATAACACAAACAATCGTTTTTCAGAATTTCGTCCGTGTCTGGCAGGACTACTTTGTCTGTTGCGTAGAAAGCTCTGAGGCGAGTTGGCCGATGGTCCGGTGCAGCAGCGGATGTATCACACCGGCTGCGATTTCTGCCAACGGAAGCAATACAAAACTTCGTTCGGCCATCAGTGGATGAGGAAGGACCAGATTGTCGTCGGACAGCACCAGGTCGTCGTAAAGCAGCAGGTCTATGTCGATGATACGGTCGCTGTAGATTCTGTTTACAGACTTATGAAGCCGTCCCAGACTGCGTTCGATGTCTTGCGTGAGGGATAATACTTCTTGCGGAGAAAGCGAAGTCCGTACGCAAAGAGCCGCGTTCAGGAAACTGTTGTCGGACTGGAAGCCCCAGGGGGCTGTTTCAAAAAAAGAAGATAGGGAAGTAACCTCCCCTATCTTCTCGTTGATTTTATCGACAGCAGTACGTAAATTTTCGGTCTTATTGCCCAGGTTGGTTCCCAGGCCCAGGTATACGTTTGCCATGATACTCCTTTCGTTACTTATCCAGAATCAGCATGGCATCGCCGTATGTTCCAAAGCGGTAACCCTCCTTCAATGCTACATTGTAGGCATCCATAATCAGCTCGTAACCTCCGTAAGAGCATACCAGCATCAGCATAGTAGAAAGCGGCATGTGGAAGTTGCTGACCATGGCATTGGCTACCGAGAAGTCGTACGGAGGGAAGATGAATTTGTTGGTCCAGCCTTCATATTCCTTCAGGTGTCCGTCGGTACCAACAGCCGTTTCGATGGTACGCATTACAGTGGTACCTACTGCGCAGACCCGGTTACCGCGGTCTTTGGCTTCGTTTACGATACGGCAGGCTTCCGCATTGACAAACATCTGTTCGGAATCCATCTTGTGTTTGGTCAGGTCTTCTACATCGATGTCACGGAAATTACCCAGTCCGGCGTGCATGGTGATGAAGGCAAAATCAATACCCTTGATTTCCATGCGTTTCATCAGTTCCCGGCTGAAATGCAGTCCGGCTGCCGGTACGGTAACGGCTCCTTCGTTCTTGGCGAAGATGGTCTGGAAACGTTCTTCGTCTTCCGGTTCGGCAGCGCGGTGGATGAACGGAGGCAGTGGCGGCTGGCCTAAAGCATACAGGGCTTTCTTGAATTCATCGTGCGGTCCGTCGTAGAGGAAACGCAGTGTTCGGCCTCTTGAAGTGGTATTGTCGATGACTTCGGCCACCATTGAATCGTCGTCGCCGAAGTAGAGTTTGTTGCCGATACGGATTTTACGTGCCGGGTCTACCAGAACATCCCACAGGCGGAGTTCTTCGTTCAGCTCGCGGAGCAGGAATACTTCGATGCGGGCACCGGTCTTTTCCTTGTTTCCGTACAGGCGGGCAGGAAATACTTTGGTATCGTTAAAGATAAACACATCCTTGTCGTCGAAATAATTCAGGATATCCTTGAATACGACGTGTTCCAACTGGCCGCTGTCTTTATGAACGACCATCAGACGAGACTCATCTCTGTACTTGGCCGGATAAAGGGCAATCTTTTCTTCCGGCAATTTGAATTTGAATTGTGACAGTTTCATCTTCTTCCTTTCTTTCCTTATTCGTTAGTAACTTCAATTTCTTGTTTATCCAGCCAGGCTTCGAAATCTTCTACCTTCATGCAGTTTTCCAGCTTTACCTCGCCTACACGGGTACGGATAAGACCGGTCAGGTGGGCTCCGCTGTCCAATGCTTCGCCGATGTCGCGTGCCAGGGCACGGATATAGGTTCCTTTGCTGCAGACTACCCGTATTCGGATTTCCGGCAGGTTATAGTCCAACAGTTCGATTTCGTCGATGACCAGTGTCTTGGCCTTCAGAGGTACGTCGTCGCCTTTTCGTGCCAGATCGTATGCCCGTTTTCCGTCTATCTTGCAGGCCGAGAAAGCCGGGGGGACTTGTTCAATGGTTCCTACAAACCGTTTCAATGTCTCCTCTACCAGTTCACGGGTGATGTGTTCGGTAGGGTAGGTCGCGTCGATTTCCTTTTCCAAATCGTATGAGGGAGTAGTGGCTCCCAACTGGAGGGTAGCGATGTACTCCTTGGTGTGGTACTGGAATTCCTCAATCCGTTTGGTGGCTTTTCCGGTGCAGATAATCATCACGCCGGTAGCCAGCGGATCGAGGGTGCCGGCATGTCCTACCTTTATTTTCTTGACTCCCAGCTTGCGGCTGATGTGGTATCTTATCTTGTTGACAACCGCGAACGATGTCCATCGTAACGGCTTGTCGAAATACAAAATCTCTCCTTCCTTAAAATTCATGAGTTACAGTTTATCCTATCAGGCTATAGATGATGGTAGCTACTCCGACAATGGCACAGTAGATACCGAAATAGACCAGTTTCCCTTTCTTGACAATATTGATCATCCATTTGCAGGCGATGCATCCGGATATGAAGGCTCCTAAGAAGCCGACTATCAATGCGGTCAGTGATACTTCCGCACCACTTTCTGAGGCTCCTTCGATGATTTTCATGCCGTCCAGCAAAGCTTCTCCCAAGATGGGAGGAATGACCATCAGAAATGAGAACTGTGCCAGTTTCTCTTTCTTGTCGCCCAGCATCAGACCGGTGGCAATGGTAGTGCCTGAACGTGAAAGTCCCGGCATGACAGCACATGCCTGGGCGATACCGATGATGAAAGCATCCTTCAGGCTGATTTTCTCTTTGATACGCGGTTTGGCATAATAGGAGAAAGTCAGCAGGACTGCGGTAACCAGCAGCATGATACCTACTATCAGCAGGCCGGATTCGAAAATCTCTTCTACCGTATCTTTAAAGAATACTCCTACGATTCCGATTGGAATCATGGAGATGATAATGTTGATTACGTATTTGGTTTCGGCGTTCATCTGGAATTTGAAGAGTCCACGGAAAATCCAGTCGATTTCTTTCCAAAGAATGACCAGTGTACTCAAAACGGTAGCTACATGTACTACGATGGTAAATGTCAGGTTGTCTTCTCCTTCAATACCGAATAAAGCCGACCCGATGGTCAGGTGGCCGCTACTACTCACAGGAAGGTATTCCGTCAGTCCCTGCAGAATACCCAATACTAATGCTTCAAACCAGCTCATTGCAATTCTTTAATTTTTTTGTTAATGATGTTTTCTGTAATATCTGTAGAATTATCTGTTTGGTCGGATGGGGAGTCTGTTGGTTTGCGTAGGATACCATAAATCATGAAGATGAATCCGAAGAAACATACAGCCGGGGCTATTTTGATTCGTCTCGCACTGAAAATATCGGGCTCAAAGGCTGTTTCGGTGGAACCGGGGCCTGACATCAGCAGAAAGCCGATGATAATGATAACCATACCTATCCCTAAAAGGATAAAGTTTTTCTTGTCGAAAGCAAAGCTTTTTCTATCCATAATAGTTGTTTGTTAGATGTTTTTACATGTAATAAAGCTCACCGGCTTTCATACGCAGGAATTTGTTGATGGAAATCCATGCGCACAAGGTCGTGATGATAACTCCGAAAATGAATACCGCACCATCCATAATCAGGACAACGGTAGGGGTAATGACTGTCAGCAGGTCCGGCTCATAACGGATGAGGAAATAGCTCATGCCGGTCAGCAATGCATCTGCCAGGATGGCTGCAAAGATACCTATCCAGATGTTCTGCCACAGGAACGGACGTCGGATGAACGACCAGCTCGCTCCTACCAGTTTCATGGTGTGTATCAGGAAGCGTTTGGAGTAAATGGTCAGCCGGATAGTGTTGTTGATGAGTGCGAAGGATATCAGCGTCAGCAGTCCGGCCAATCCCAATAACACCAGGCTGATTTTCCGAAGATTCCGGTTGACGGAATCCATCAGTTCCTGGGGATAATTCACTTCCAGGATATTCTTGTTGCTGAGCAGTTCATCCTGTATCCACTGGATGCTGTCTGAATTGGCGTATGCCGAATTCAACTTGATTTCGATGGAAGCATTGAAGGGATTGTGTCCGATGAATTCGGCCGGGTCGGTACCCATCGCTTCCGTCTGTTCGCGGAGAGCCTGAACCTTGGAAATATACGTGGTTTCCTTGACATACGGTGCCTCGTTCAGCCGTTTCTGATACTGCAGGATGTCTCTTTCCGGCATATCATCACTGAGTTGGACCGATACGGCGATGTTTTCGCGTACATATACAGACAGATTGTTGGCAGTCAGCACGAAGAAGACTACCAGCCCCAACAGCAGAAGTACCAGCATGGTACTGATACTGGCTGTGATGAATTGCATATTGAAAAAAGAACGTGATTTCCTTTTCATACTTGTTTCTTTCTAAATACATAAATCATCGAACTGCTACGTTCTTTGTTGGCTGCCGATGCAAACCAGGCACGCGTTCCGCTGAGCATTCCTTTCAGGAAAGGCATCCCGCTCTTTCTGTATTTCTCGCTCAGAATGGATACATAGAAGGCATCGAACGGCATGGGGTGCTGTTCCGCCAGGATGAACCCGTGTTTGGCCCCGAACTGCTGGAGGATAGAGGGAGAGAAATGCCACAAATGGCGGGGAACATCGTAGGCGCCCCACATTTCCCGGTATTTCTGTGCATCGTATGAAGTAGGGTTGGGAACGGCTATAATTAATATTCCCCGTTCTTTCAGAATACGGTGCAGAATTTCCCATGTCTCGTTCAAATGCTCCAGATGTTCCATGACGTGCCACAAGGTAACGACATCAAACGAAGCATCGGAAAGCCCGGCCAGTTCTTCCGGAGCCTTGACGTCCAGCGCAAAATGTTCGCGGGCGAACTCACGCGCCTGAGGACTCTTTTCAATGGCTGATACGGTCCATCCTTTCTGCTGCATGAAATGGCTGAAGTATCCGGTACCGGTACCGATGTCGAGTAAAGCGCCTTTGTTCAACCGGCTGCTATGCCGGATGAGCCGTGCTTTCCGTCCGAGCATATACCGACGCACCCAGTGATAGATGCGGTTCATCAGTCCCTTGTTCGTATCACTGTGCGAAATGTAATCGGGGCTTTCGTAGTAACGGCCTATTTCCGCCTCGGTAGGAACTCCCTGGGTAAACAGGAATCCACAGTCCTGACAACGGTACAAATCGAAACTTTCTCCCGTCGCATAATGGTCTGTACACGTCATTTCTTTGACAAAATGACTTTTCCCACAAAGCGGGCATGTATCTATATGTAGTATGTTCACTTTATTCCCTAATTTCTTGCAAAATAACAAATAAAATGATTATCAACAGACTTTCTTTAAAAGTTTTTAAGAGTATGGAGATATTTTCAAAGTTTTTCCTACCTTTGCTTTCTACCTAATACAATGAATGATGGAAAAAAAGCAATTGACCCGCTCGAATAACCGAATGATTGCGGGAGTCTGTTCCGGTATAGCCGATTATTTCGGTTGGGATGTAACGCTGGTGCGTATCCTGTATGTGCTGGCTACTTTCTTTACCGCTTTTTCAGGTGGTATTGTCTATCTGATTCTGTGGGTAATTATGCCGGAACGGCGTAGAGGTGAAGGTTAATCAGTTTCTTTTTTGATAGATGAAACGAAAAAATCCCCTTATCGGTTTCTTCTCAGAAGGCTCCGGTAAGGGGATTATATGTCTTATACGGATAGTTATGTGAGGTTACCCGGCTGGTTCGTCAGTTACTTCAATACCTTTAAGAGTAGCGGAACTGGATTCGGTGATGCGTACATTTACACGGTCGCCTATCCGGTGGTTATTCCGGTCGAACACGACAACCTTGTTCTGTTCCGTACGGCCGAACAGTTGGTCTTTCGAACGTTTTGAAACGCCTTCCACCAGAACTTCGAATGTTTTTCCTACATCTTTGGCATTGCTTTCAGCCGAAAGCTGGTTCTGTAATTCTATCAATTCGTTCAATCGGCGGATTTTTACCTCTTCCGGAATGTCATCCGGCAAGTGCTTGGATGCATAAGTACCCGGTCGTTCCGAGTATTTAAACATGAAAGCTGAGTCGTAGGCGCAGATACGCATCAATGAAAGTGACAGCTGGTGGTCTTCTTCCGTTTCACTGTGGAAGCCGGAGAAGATGTCGGTACTCAGTCCACAATCTGGAATGATGCGGCGGATGGTTTCTACCCGTTCCAGATACCATTCACGGGTGTATTTCCGATTCATCAGTTTCAGGATGCGTGAACTTCCACTTTGTACCGGCAGATGGATGTGCTTACATACGTTCGGTATTTCGGCAATGACATGTAGGGTTTCGTCACTCATATCTTTCGGATGGGAAGTCGTGAAACGGACACGCATATCGGGTACAGCTTCAGCTACTGTGCGCAGCAACATCGGGAAGGTGACCACAGTACCGTCCTTTTCGAAACGGTAAGAATTGACATTCTGTCCCAATAAAGTTACTTCCTTGTAACCTTTCTGTTGGAGGTCGCGTACTTCGTTCAGGATACTCTCTACATCGCGGCTACGTTCACGCCCGCGGGTATAGGGAACAATACAGTAGTGACAGAAGTTGTTGCAACCCCGCATGATGGAAACGAATCCGGAGATGTGGTTACCGCAGATGCGCGAAGGAATGACATCACGGTAAGTCTCAGTCGTGGAAAGTTCTACGTTGATGGCTTTTTCACCGGCTTCTACCGAGGCGATAAGCTCCGGCAAGGTCAGGTACGCATCGGGACCTGCCACCAAATCGACATGATGGTTTTCAATCAGGTCGTTCTTCACCCGTTCGGCCATACATCCCAGTACACCGACAATCAGGTTTTTACGTTTCTTACGCAAGGAATGGAAAAACTCCAGCCGGTTCAGGATTTTCTGTTCGGCGTTGTCGCGGATGGAACAGGTATTCATGAATACCGCGTCGGCCTCTTCCAACGTTTCGCACGGAGTATATCCTGCCATCTGCATGATGGATGCAATTACTTCACTGTCGGCTACGTTCATCTGGCATCCGTATGTTTCAATGAACAGCTTCTTGTTCTCATGTTCAGTTGCAGATTTAAAGTCTGCTCCTGTAGCTTCTTTTGTCATAAATGAAAGTTTGTTAAACGGTTTTCGGCTGCAAAGATACCAGTTTTTGGGTTAACTTCCATCAAATCGGTAGGATATATAAAATTTATTCGTATATTTGACATAACCTTAACACAAGACCTTATGGATGTAATTGAGATTTTGGCTTTTATAGTCGCTATGGGATTACTTCTCTACCGGAAAGTGTCTGTAAATCAGACACAAGACAAGAGGCCTCGAAAGAAGCGTCCGGTACGTCCGGCTCTGGACGTCGGAGAAGAAAATAAGGTGGAAAAGGTGTCGGAGACTGTAATTCCGGTTAAGGAGCCGACAGTGATTCGTCCAACTTCCTTTCATGACGCTACCCGAAAACGAAAATCAGTACATCCTGTTTCTGACCCCGAAAAGAAGGCCTCTACGGTGGTTCCTTCCATAACAGAAGTTTCCGGAGAAAGTATCCGTTTCCGGAATCGGGAGGATGCACGCAGAGCTTTCCTGTATTCGGAAATTTTCAACCGGAAATACGATTAACCGGATGCCGGTCTGTCAGAAGTAACCTTTTTAGAGAGATATTTAATAAAATAACTAATACTAACCCATTCGTTAAACACATATTGTTATGAGTTTCCCTTATATTTCGGCAGTTGAAGCTGCCAATCTGATAAAAGATGGAGATATTATAGGTTTGAGCGGTTTTACACCGGCCGGAAGTCCGAAAGCTGTTACATCTGCTTTGGCGCAGCTGGCGGAAGAAAAACACGCACGTGGTGAACACTTTCAGGTCGGTATCATTACAGGGGCATCTACCGGCGATTCCTGCGACGGTGCATTGACCCGTGCTCATGCAATGTCTTTCAGAGCTCCATATACCACAAACACAGATTTCCGTAAAGCAGTCAATAAAGGCGAAATCCGTTATACCGATATTCATCTGTCGCAGGTGGCTCAACGTCTGCGCTCCGGTTTTCTGGGACATGTAAATGTAGCGATTATAGAAGCTTGTGAAATTACTGACGACGGACGGATTTACCTGACCTCCGGTGTCGGTATTTCTCCTACCGTTGCCCGTCTGGCCGATAAGGTAATCGTTGAACTGAATGCGGCACACAGCAAACGCATCATCGGTATCCACGACCTGTATGAGATGGAGCGTCCGCCTTACCGTCGTCCGCTTATGATTGAGCGTCCGAGCGACCGTATCGGTTTGCCTTACATTCAAGTGGATCCGTCGAAAATCATCGGTATCGTAGAAACGAATATGCCGGACGAAGCCCGTGGTTTCAGCGAACCCGATGCTGTTACGGAACAAATCGGACACAATGTGGCTGCTTTCCTGGCCAATGATATGCGGAAAGGTACAATCCCTTCTACTTTCCTGCCTTTGCAGTCAGGGGTAGGCAACATTGCCAATGCCGTGCTGAGCGCTTTGGGTAAGGACTCCAGCATTCCTCCGTTCGAAATGTATACGGAAGTTATCCAGAATTCGGTCATCAAGTTGATCAAGGAAGGCCGCATCAAATTCGGAAGTACCTGTTCCCTGTCTGTCACAAACGACTGCTTGCAGGATATTTATGAGAATATGGATTTCTTTATCAACAAACTGGTATTGCGTCCGTCGGAAATCTCCAATTGTCCGGAAGTGGTACGACGTATCGGAGTCATTTCCATGAATACGGCAATCGAAGCGGATATTTATGGTAATGTGAATTCAACTCATATCTGCGGTACGAAGATGATGAACGGTATCGGCGGTTCCGGAGATTTCACCCGGAGTGCCTATATTTCTATTTTCTCCTGTCCTTCTACGGCAAAAGGAGGTTGTATCAGTTCCATTGTACCGATGGTTTCTCATCAGGATCATAGTGAACATTCCGTCAATATCATCATTACCGAACAAGGTATTGCCGATTTACGTGGAAAGAGTCCGATGGAACGGGCTAAAGTAATTATCGAGAACTGTGCACATCCGGATTATAAACAGATTTTGTGGGATTATCTGAGATTTGCTACCAAAGGACAGACTTCACATTGTCTGTCAGCTGCATTAGCAATGCATGAAGTATTTTTGAAGGAAGGTGATATGCGATTGATTGATTGGGCCAAATTTATCCGCTAAGTATCGGATATATTTGAACGATATGGGTGCTGTTTGGGGAAAAATTCTCATGGACAGCACTTTTTTTTATATGGATATGATGAATTCCTCTTTTTTCTAAACAAATAATTCCGTTTCTTGTTATATAGATATAACCAATTATAAATCAATGGAATTATGAAGAAAATTTTATTTGGGGTCCTGGGCCTTCTGGCACTTGTTTCAGCATGTAATGATGACCACGAAGATGTTAATGCTCCTACACAGGTCGATGCCAGATCGCTGGTAACTCCTAGTATCAATATTCGGGTGGCCGATCAGTTTGCTCAGAAATCTTTTACAGGTATTCTGGAGGTCTATCCCTGTAACCAGAACCAGACCACCTACTTCGGTAACTATGTCAATGGCAAACTGACCCCTTTCAATGGGTACTATACCATCGTGAACGGACAAGATTTCGGAAACAACAATCGCAATATCAGTTTACCTATCAATACCTATAACATGGTGTATTGGGGAACTCCCAAATACGACGAGCCTATTTATAACCAGCCTGCTGTAAAAAGTCCGGGGATGACTGTTGGAGCGAATGTATCGGATTTGTATTTCAGCTTGCGGGCCAATCAGGACAGTACCTACATGCCGGTATATGATTTGGTATATGCCATGAAGACTGTGCAGATAGGCGAAGAGGATATACAAGCTACCCTGTCGCATGTAGGCGCCGGTCTGAAGATTATTGCGCAGATGCAGCAAGGTAAAACATTCAGCCCGAACATTACCGGTATACAGGCACGTATCGGAAGTATTGCCGAAAAATTGAATTTTTATACGGCTGAACCTAGCAACATGACGAAGACGGTAAAGTTTGATCTGGAATATTCTGCCGACAGTACCAGCATGAGTAATCCCACCGTCATGTTATTCCCTTCCGGACCGAATCCGTTGCTTGAACTGTTCATTACCTTGAAAGATGGAACGGTACGTAAATTGTCGAAGAATCTGTCCGCTACCTTGTCGGCCAATACAATGCTTACATTGAATATCATGATTGGAGAGATTCTGGTGAATGAAAATTCAGGTACTTATTCCATTACAGACTGGAAGGAAGAAAATGAATCGATTGACTTTCCGATTGTAAACTAAGGATTGTTTCTTATGCTCTCAGAAGTTTTCATCGTGTAGGTATATGTTTTTGGTGTTAAAAAAGGTTGCGGGTTTCTATGGTAAGACATAGAAACCCGCTGATTTTTATAGGTTCTTCCTTTCTTATTATTACCTTTGTCGGAGAGAATGGCGCACATTGCGGCGAATAACCTCTTTTTTATTCGACGGATGGGTGCTGTAAAGGATAAAATGGTTGATAAATGTTATTATGAAAAAGGAATTAGTGTGTTTGGGCTTGGCGGCAGGTGTATTCTCGGTCGTACAAGCTGACGAGACCCGTTTGCTTCGCTTTCCGGCAACCAATGGAACAGATGTCGTGTTTACGTATGCCGGTGATTTGTATAAGGCACCGTTGAGTGGAGGAGAGGCTCAGCGCCTGACTTCGCACATAGGGTATGAAATTTTTCCTCGTTTCTCACCGGATGGAAAGTCTATCGCTTTTACGGGGCAGTATGACGGAAATACGGAAGTTTATCTGATACCTGCCGAAGGAGGAGAACCGAAGCGGTTGACATATACTTCGACAAACAGCCGTGATGATTTGGGAGACCGTATGGGGCCGAACAATGTGGCTATGACCTGGACACGTGACGGTAAACAGATTGTGTACCGTAACCGTATCGGTGACGGGTTCGAAGGGAAATTGTGGAGTATTTCGAAAGATGGAGGAATGGCGGAAGCTCTTCCTTTGCCGGAAGGCGGATTCTGCTGCTATTCACCGGATGGTAAGAAACTGGCCTATAACCGTGTATTCCGTGAATTCCGCAATTGGAAGTATTACCGGGGAGGTATGGCGGATGATATCTGGATTTATGACCCACAGGCTAAAAAGGTAACGAACATCACCAATAATGTGGCACAGGACATCTTCCCGATGTGGATAGGCGATGAAATCTTTTTCGCTTCAGACCGGGATATGACCATGAATCTCTTCGTATACAATACGAAAACGGGGACAACAGAAAAGGTAACCAACTATACCGATTACGATGTGAAATTCCCCAGCACAGACGGTACAACCATTGTGTACGAGCAAGGCGGCTATCTGTATAAGCTGGACCCGAAAACCCGGAAATCGGAAAAGATATCCATAACCTTGAACAGTGACAATGTAGATGCACGCAGCGAGCAGAAACACGTGAGCGATGACCTGACGGCTGCCAGTCTTTCGGCCGACGGCAAACGTGTGGTTGTAACAGCCCGTGGAGAAGTCTTCGATGTACCTGTCCAGAAAGGGGTAACCCGGAACATCACCCGCACACCGGGAGCGCATGAACGGGAAGCGGAATGGGCACCCGACGGTAAGTATATCGCTTACATTTCCGACCGTACCGGTGAAACGGAAGTCTGGTTGGAGGCTGCCGAAGGGGGTGAGCCGATTCAGCTGACTAAAAACAATGATACTTATATCCGGAGTATCCAGTGGAGTCCCGACAGCAAATCCATTCTCTATACCGACCGTAAGAACCGGGTGGTTACAGTAGATGTCGCTTCGAAGACAAAGAAAGAAATCCTGCGGAATCCGGAAAGCGAGTTTTATGATGTTTCTTATTCGCCCGACAGCCAATGGCTCACCTATACAAAACCGGCAGCCAATCAGATGTCTGTGGTTTATGTATATAACCTGAAGACAGGTAAGGAATATCCGGTGACAGAAAAATGGTATAACTCTTCGGAACCTGTATTCAGTACAGACGGAAAGTATCTGATATTCTCTTCCGATAGAGATTTTAACCCGATTTACGGTCGCCTGGAATGGAACCATGTCTATACACGCATGGGAGGTATCTACCTAGTAATGCTTGAAAAGTCTACTCCGTCTCCATTCTTGCCGAAGGATGAAAAGGTAGGCGAAAATGCATCGGAAAAGGCACAGCCGGCCGATAAGAAGCAGGAAGAAAAGCCGGCACAGCAAGGTGTAACTGTCCGGATTGATACGGACGACATGTTGGCCCGCATCGTCAAGTTGCCTTTGGGAACCAATAACTACAGAAACTTCTATTCCGATGGAAAGACTGTCTGGTATTGGGGGAACGGTGGAACCCATGCTTACGACCTTGACAAGCAGAAAGATGAACTGGTAGCCGAGGGGGCTTACATGGATGTGACTCCAGGTTCGGACCAGGCCTTGTTCCTGAAAGGAAATACGTTGTATGTAACAGCGCTTCCGAAGTCAAAGGCTACACTGACCGATGCTGTCGATTTGAGTGACATGGTAGCGACGATTGACTATCCTCAGGAATGGGCACAGATTTTCGATGAGGCCTGGCGGGCTTACCGCGACGGCTTCTACCTGGAAAATATGCACGGTGTAGACTGGAAAACCATCAAGGCCAAGTACGAATGCCTGGTTCCATACGCCAAGACACGGCTTGACTTGAATTACATCATCGGTGAGATGATCGGTGAACTGGCTTGCGGACATGCGTATGTCAATCCGGGGGATTACAAGCAAATCAAACGGGTTTCCATGGGCTTGCTTGGAGCAGAACTGAGTCGTGACAAAAGCGGATATTACCGCATCGAAAAGATTATTCCGGGAGCTCCTTACAGCCAAAAACTCCGTTCTCCGCTCACAGAACCGGGAATGGATATCCATGAAGGAGATTACATCACCGCCATTGACGGGGTATCAACCACATCGGTTGACAACATCTATAAGTTACTGGTTGGTAAAGCCGAGGTATTGACTGAACTGACTGTCAACAAGCAGGCTGCCGACGGAGGACGGAAAGTAGTCGTTACTCCGATTTCCGATGAATATCCGTTGTATCATTATAACTGGGTACAGAAGAACCTGAAACGTGTGGAAGAAGCGACAAACGGTCGGGTAGGTTACATCTATATTCCGGATATGGGACCTGAAGGATTGAACGAGTTTGCCCGTTATTTCTATCCGCAGCTGGACAAGGAAGCTTTGATTATCGATGACCGTGCCAACGGTGGAGGTAACATTTCGCCGATGATTATCGAACGTCTGCTCCGTAAACCGTATCGTATGACCATGTCCCGTACTTCTACCATGACCGGAACCATTCCGGATGCTACCCAATACGGACCGAAGGTGCTGCTTATCAACAAGTATTCGGCTTCGGACGGCGATTTGTTCCCCTGGAGCTTTAAGGCGAACCAGATAGGAACGGTTATCGGTACCCGTACATGGGGAGGAATCGTTGGTATCAGCGGCTCGTTGCCTTACATGGACGGCACGGATATCCGTGTACCGTTCTTTACCAATTACGATGCCAAGACCGGCAAGTGGATTGTGGAGAATCACGGTGTAGACCCTGATATCTTGCTTGACAATGACCCGATTCAGGAACAGGCCGGCATAGACCAGCAGTTGGAAAAGGCTATCGAGGTGGCTTTGGAACAGCTGAAGGAACGTCAGCCGCTGCCTGGAGTACCGGCACCGCGTACTTTCAAGGACTTGGGCTTGTAAAAAGAAAGAGGTCTTGAAAGCCGAAAATAGCTAACTGCTTTTGAAGAAGTGGTTTCCGTGGAATATCGTTCTCGGGAACCACTTCTTTCGTTAAAAAATGTTTTTATGACTTTGAAGACTGAACAAAATGAAAATTAAGGTTGTTTTGTTTTCAAAAGCAAGTTACTATGAATCAGTTTACGAAAATACTCGTTGTCATTTTATTCGGGCTTTTTGGCTGGAATGGAATACAGGTTTTTGGAGCTTTTCCAGAAACAGAGGTTTCGTATACTCGCTTAACTGACAGTTCATCCAATGATGTATGTCAGGAATCCTCTTCACAAGTGCTGAAGCAGCATCCGGAAGGCGTTCGGTTGAATCAGCAGCTGTGCCGTTCATGGACGTTTGAATCGTTGCGTCCACAGGATTTTCTGATGCGGAACCTGTCGGTATGTTGGAACGGACAAAGCAAACCTGTTCCTTTCCATCCCATGGATAATAACTGTTTCTCTGGTTATAAAACTTTCATGTCGTCCGAAACGAGCGGGAAATCGGCCTGTTCTTCTTATCATTGTGTGTCTGTCAGCGGACGATCCATCGTTTTTGAACAGAGAAAGATTATAATTTGATTTGTCATATTGACTTAGTCTCTTTTCCGGTTTCTGCCTGTCAGTCTCCGGCAAGAGAAGTTCTTTCAATTCTTTTGAAGGAGGGGGAATGTCTTTGTTTTTCACATTTAAGTTGTTTTATCCCCCTCTTCTTCAAAAGGAATTTAGATAGCATATTAGGGTTATAGATGGTTTGATACCAATATACATTTTTAAGGAATTAGTTTTTTTAGAGAGTAGACTGTTTTCAAAAAAGAGAGATTATTATTTGTCTTTTAAGTTTAGTTTAGTTGAAGGAGCTGCAGGCGATGTGAAATCGCGTACAGCTCCCTTATTTTTTTCGTTTCTTGGCTCCGATGACAGAGCATTGAGGACTTGTCTGTTACCGATTCTACATTTTTCACCTTATAAATAGGGAGTAAGCTATTAACTTTACTTATCTTTGCACATCTTTTGAAAAAGTACAGAAGAAATCAAACAATATAATTTATCCTCACTATGGAATATAATTTCAGAGAGATTGAGAAAAAATGGCAGCAGAAATGGGTCGACAACAAGACCTATAAAGTTGTTGAAGACGAATCGAAGAAAAAGTTCTATGTATTGAACATGTTCCCTTATCCGTCGGGAGCCGGACTTCATGTAGGTCATCCGCTTGGATACATTGCCAGCGATATCTATGCCCGTTACAAGCGTCTGCAGGGATTCAATGTACTGAATCCGATGGGATATGACGCCTACGGATTGCCGGCCGAACAATATGCGATCCAAACCGGACAGCACCCGGCCATCACTACCGTCAACAACATCAACCGCTACCGTCAGCAGTTGGATAAGATCGGTTTCAGCTTCGACTGGGACCGTGAAGTCCGTACTTGCGAACCGGGTTATTACCACTGGACACAGTGGGCGTTCCAGAAGATGTTCGGCAGCTATTACTGCAACCAGGAACAGAAGGCCCGTCCTATCGAAGAACTGGTAAAGGCGTTCGAAACCAACGGTACAGAAGGATTGGATGTAGCTTGCAGCGAAGAACTGACATTTACCGCCGATGAGTGGAATGCCAAGAGCGAAAAGGAAAAACAGGCAACGCTGATGAATTACCGTATTGCCTATCTGGGCGAAACCATGGTGAACTGGTGTCCGCAACTGGGAACGGTATTGGCCAACGATGAAGTAGTGGACGGAGTTTCTGAGCGTGGCGGTTATCCGGTGGTACAGCAGAAGATGCGTCAGTGGTGTCTGCGTGTGTCTGCGTATGCCAAACGTCTGTTGGACGGACTGGATGTCATCGACTGGACCGACTCGTTGAAAGAAACCCAGCGTAACTGGATTGGTCGTTCAGAAGGTACTGAAGTTCGTTTCAAGGTGAAGGACAGCGATTTGGAATTTACCATCTTTACGACCCGTGCCGATACCATGTTCGGTGTGACTTTCATGGTGCTGGCTCCGGAAAGCGAACTGGTTCCACAGCTGACCACCGAAGCCCAGAAAGCGGAAGTTGAAGCTTATCTGGACCGTACAAAGAAACGTACCGAGCGCGAACGTATTTCCGACCGTCGGGTAACCGGTGTGTTCAGCGGTTCGTATGCCATCAATCCGTTTACGGGTGATGCTGTTCCGGTATGGATCAGTGATTATGTATTGGCCGGATATGGAACCGGTGCCATCATGGCGGTTCCTGCTCACGATAGCCGTGACTATGCGTTTGCCAAACATTTCAATCTGCCGATTATTCCGTTAGTAGAAGGTTGCGATGTCAGCGAAGAAAGTTTCGATGCCAAGGAAGGCATTGTCTGCAATTCACCGAAAGCAGGTGTCACTCCGTATTGCGACCTGAACCTGAACGGACTGACCATCAAGGAAGCCATTGCTGCTACCAAGAAATACGTGAAGGAACACCACCTGGGACGTGTGAAAGTGAACTACCGTCTGCGTGATGCCATCTTCTCCCGCCAGCGTTACTGGGGCGAACCGTTCCCGGTTTATTACAAGGACGGCATGCCTTACATGATTGACGAAAGCAAGTTGCCTCTGCAGCTCCCGGAAGTAGCCAAGTTCCTGCCGACAGAAACCGGCGAACCTCCATTGGGACACGCTACCAAATGGGCCTGGGATGTAGAAAAAGGCGAAGTGGTAGAAAATGCCAAGATTGATAACGTAACAGTATTCCCGCTCGAACTGAATACCATGCCGGGATTTGCCGGTTCTTCGGCTTATTACCTGCGTTACATGGATCCGCATAACGACAAGGCGCTGGTTTCTGAAAAGGCTGACCATTATTGGCAGAACGTTGACCTTTACGTAGGTGGTACCGAACATGCTACCGGTCACTTGATTTATTCCCGTTTCTGGAACAAGTTCCTGTTCGACCTAGGAGTAAGCATCAAGGAAGAACCGTTCCAGAAACTGGTGAACCAGGGTATGATTCAGGGTCGCAGTAACTTTGTATACCGTATCAAGGATACCAATACCTTCGTTTCTCTGGGCTTGAAAGACCAGTACGACGTGACTCCGCTGCATGTGGATGTCAATATCGTATCGAACGATGTATTGGATATAGAAGCCTTCAAGAACTGGCGTCCGGAATACAACGACGCTGAGTTCATCCTGGAAGACGGCAAATACATCTGTGGATGGGCTGTTGAAAAGATGAGTAAGTCTATGTACAACGTAGTCAACCCGGATATGATTGTAGAGAAATACGGTGCCGATACCCTGCGTATGTACGAAATGTTCCTAGGACCGGTTGAACAGTCCAAGCCTTGGGATACCAACGGTATCGACGGTGTTCACCGTTTCCTGAAGAAACTGTGGAACCTGTTCTACGGCCGTACCGGAGAATTCCTGCCACAGGAAGCAGAACCGACCAAAGAAGAATTGAAATCCATCCATAAGCTTATCAAGAAGGTAAGCGGTGACATTGAAGTCTTCTCTTACAATACTTCTATCAGTGCTTTCATGATTTGTGTAAACGAACTGACTGCCCTGAAATGCCGCAATAAGGCTGTATTGAGCGATCTGGTGGTATTGCTTGCACCGTTTGCTCCACACTTGGCCGAAGAGTTGTGGGAAGCCCTCGGACATACCACCACTGTATGCGATGCCCTGTGGCCGGCCTATAACGAAGACTACCTGAAGGAAGATACCGTGAAATATACCATCTCGTTCAACGGAAAGGCACGTTTCACCATGGAATTCCCGGCAGATGCCGATAACGATACGATTCAGGCAGCCGTCATGAGCGAAGAGCAGTCTCAGAAATGGATTGACGGAAAGACTCCGAAGAAGGTAATCATCGTTCCGAAGAAGATCGTGAACATCGTTCTTTAAACCGGACAAGATGGAATTATTGATGAAAAGAAAATTAGGCCGGGAGTCGAGAGACTACCTGGCCATCACTTTCGGTCTGATCTGTTATTCCATCGGATGGGCGGCTTTTATGCTCCCTTATCAGATTACGACGGGAGGTGTGACGGGTATCGCTGCTATCATTTATTACGTTACCGGGATAGAAATCCAGGTGTCCTATTTCATTATCAATGCCATCTTCATGGGGTTTGCTTTGAAGATACTGGGACCTAAGTTCAGTGTGAAGACTGTTTATGCTATTTTCATGTTGACTTTTCTGCTTTGGTTGTTCCAGACGATATTGAAAGATGAAGACGGTAATCTGCCTCAGCTTTTAGGACCGGGACAGGACTTTATGGCTTGTGTAATCGGAGCTGGTCTGTTAGGGTTCGGTATTGGCATTGTCTTCTGCAATAACGGAAGTACTGGTGGAACGGATATCATTGCCTGGATTATAAACAAATACAAGGATGTGACGCTGGGACGGATGATGATGTATTGCGATATTGTCATCATTTCTTCCTGTTATTTCATTTTCCACGACTGGCGGCGCGTGTTGTTCGGCTTCTGTGTACTCTTTATCATGAGTATCGTGATAGATTATGTCATCAACAGTACCCGACAGTCGGTACAGTTCCTGATTTTCTCGAAACATCACAATGAAATAGCCGAAGGAATCTCTACCCGGGTAAACCGGGGAGTTACCTTGCTCGACGGTCAGGGCTGGTACAGCAAGAAGGACATCAAAGTCGTTGTGGTATTGGCTAAGAAGAGTGAATCATTGGACATTTTCCGTCTGGTGAAGGATATTGACCCGGATGCGTTCATCTCACAGAGCAACGTAGTCGGTGTATATGGCGAAGGCTTTGATAAACTGAAAGTGAAATAACAAGCTTACTGTTTATCGAAAAAGAGGTTGCAGAGGATGTGTGGTTCTCTACAACCTCTTTTCTTATTGTATCGCATGATAAAATTTTCCCATATCCGACAATCAAACAGGAAGCCGCATGTATCCCCTTTTTTCCTGAATACAATGATAGGGGTATCTTCAAAAATTCGTATCTTCGGCCCGAAACTGAAAAACATTATCTATGAAACGCAACATCCTTCTGCCATTCTTATGGCTGTTCGGCTGCCTGTTCGCCTGGAGCCAGACCCACGTGTATGAAATGTCCGACTTCGGAATCATCCCCGGCAAAAAGACAAACCTTTCCGGAAAAATGGAAAAAGCCCTCCAGAAAATCCGGGAACAAAACTCCGGGAACGATAGCATCGTACTTCGTTTCCAGCCGGGTACCTATCATTTTCATCCCAAAGGGGCGGCCATCCGCGAATACTATGTTTCCAACCATGACCAGGTAGCCTCCAAATCCATCGGACTGGCACTCGATGAGTTTCATTCTCTGACACTCGAAGGAAACGGTGCCCAGTTCATTTTCCACGGTCGCATGCTGCCACTGGCTCTGACGCACAGCAGCAACTGCACCTTAAAAGATTTCAGCATCGACCATGCCAACCCACAAATAGCCCAAGCAGAGATTGTCAGCAACGACCCGGAACAAGGGATTACTTTCCGGGTAGCTCCGTGGGTGAACTACCGCATTACCCAAGATTCGCTGTTCGAGACCTACGGTGAAGGTTGGGCACTCCGCCAAAGCGCAGGTATCGCCTTCGAGAAAGAAACCAGACGGGTATGCTACAACACCAGCGACATCGGTGTACCGACCAAAGGCGTCACCGAAATCGAGCCGGGACTTCTCCGGGCTCCCCGCTGGAAAGACAAACGCCTCGCTCCGGGCACTGTCATGGCCCTGCGCACCTGGGAACGCCCTACTCCCGGTATCTTTTTATCTCATAACACACAGACTACCCTGAAAAACGTAACCGTACATTATGCCGAAGGAATGGGACTGCTGGCACAGCTCTGTGAAGACATCACGCTGGACGGTTTCAATGTTTGCCTGAAAGGAAAGGATGACCCGCGTTATTTCACCACCCAGGCCGACGCAACCCACTTCTCACAGTGCAAGGGAAAAATCACGTCCGTCAACGGTCTGTATGAAAACATGATGGACGATGCCATCAACGTGCACGGTACCTACCTGAAGATTCTGGAACGGATAGACAACCATACCGTACGCGGACGCTACATGCACGACCAGGCCTGGGGATTCGATTGGGGCTTTGCCGGCGACAGTGTGAAATTCATCCGGACCAAAACCATGGATATGGAAAAAGAAGTCTATACCATTGCCGAAATACACCCGCACGACAAGCCACAGATAACAGGGGCCAGGGAATTCGTCATTACATTCAAGGAAGAGCTCTCGCCTTCCATGACTCCCGAAGCCTCTTACGGGATAGAGAACCTGACCTGGACGCCCGAAGTCTATTTTGCCCACAACACCGTCCGCCACAACCGTGCACGAGGCTCGCTCTTCAGTACTCCGAAACGTACAGTAGTAGAAGAAAACCTGTTCGACCATACCTCAGGAACCGCCATCCTGCTCTGCGGTGACTGCAACGGCTGGTTCGAAACCGGTGCCTGCCGTGATGTACTCATCCGCAAGAACAAATTCGTCAATGCCTTGACCAACCTGTTCCAGTTTACCAATGCGGTCATCTCCATTTATCCGGAAATTCCTGACCTTGACGGACAGACAACGTATTTCCACGGAGGAAAACCGGGAGCGATACAGATTGTAGACAATGAATTCGACACCTTCGATGCACCGATTCTTTATGCCAAATCGGTAGACGGACTGGTGTTCAAACAAAACATCATCCGGACCAATACAGATTATCCGCCGTTCCACTGGAACCACAACCGCTTCTTGCTGGAACGGGTAAACCGGGTAGAAATAGACGAGTAACCTGAATCAGCCGAATATATCCGCTTAATTAATTATAGGATATAGGAAAAGGGTCATATCCTTCCCAGGTACGAGAAGAATATGCCCCTTTTCTTTTATGAATTCCTATAGCCTAACTTCTAATCAATATACATTCACTTCGTCCATAAAGAACCAGGCCGGATAGCCCACGCCGTAATGCCAGGTAGGACAAAGACCGATACCTTTTACTTCCACCTTAATATAACGGGCTGTAACAGGTTGCTCCGCCGTCACCTCTCCTTTGACAAATTTCACCTGCACATCGCGGTCCTCATCGAACTTAAAGGAGCCGAAAGGATGGAAAGCTTTGTTAAAATATGAGCGAATCTGTAATTATTCCAATCTTTATGCTTATCTTTGCAGCCGAAAAAATAAGTGGAAAGATTTGAGTAGCTTGCAACCACGGAAAAAAATGCTAAAACACAGATTGATTCCTTGAGAACACCCTCCTACTCTTGTCCGTACACGGATACAACAACCAATTTATTTTAATTTAAAAAGATTATGGGATACTTATTCACATCCGAATCGGTGTCAGAAGGACACCCCGACAAAGTGGCGGATCAGATTTCCGACGCTGTGCTTGACAAACTGTTGGCTTACGACCCCAGTTCGAAAGTAGCTTGCGAAACATTGGTAACTACCGGACAGGTAGTACTGGCAGGAGAAGTGAAAACCAAAGCGTACATTGACCTGCAACGTGTAGCACGTGAGGTTATCAATAAAATCGGCTATACCAAAAGCGAATACATGTTCGAAGGTAATTCCTGCGGCGTATTCTCGGCCATCCACGAACAGAGCCCTGACATCAACCGCGGTGTAGAACGCGAAGACCCGATGAACCAGGGTGCAGGCGACCAGGGAATGATGTTCGGTTACGCTACCAACGAAACCGAAAACTACATGCCGCTGTCACTCGACCTGGCACACAAGCTGCTGATGGTACTGGCAGACATCCGTCGCGAAGGCAAGGTAATGACTTACCTGCGTCCGGATTCCAAGAGTCAGGTTACCATCGAATACGATGACAACCGCCGTCCGGTACGTATCGATACAATCGTAGTATCTACCCAGCACGATGAATTCATCCAGCCGGAAAACGATACGAAAGAAGCTCAGGACAAAGCCGATGAAGCCATGCTGGCACAAATCCGCAAGGATGTCATCGAAATCCTGATGCCGCGTGTAGTAGCCGGTATCCATAACCCGGAAGTCCTGAAACTGTTCAACGACCAGATCAAGTATTTCGTCAATCCGACCGGTAAATTCGTCATCGGCGGTCCGCACGGAGATACAGGTCTGACCGGACGTAAAATCATCGTTGATACCTACGGAGGTGCCGGTGCACACGGTGGAGGTGCTTTCTCAGGCAAAGACCCAAGCAAAGTAGACCGTAGCGCCGCATACGCTGCCCGTCACATCGCCAAGAACCTGGTGGCTGCCGGCGTAGCCGACGAAGTACTGGTACAGGTTTCTTACGCCATCGGTGTAGCACGTCCTATCAATATCTACGTCAATACGTATGGACGCAGCAACGTAGCTATGAGCGACGGTGAAATCGCCAAGAAAGTGGACGAAATCTTCGACATGCGTCCACGCGCCATCGAGGAACGTTTGAAACTGCGTAACCCGATTTACAGTGAAACAGCCGCTTACGGACACATGGGACGTGAACCTCAAGTAGTAAAGAAACACTTCGAATCGCTGTATGAAGGCAACAAGACTGTCGAAGTGGAACTCTTCACTTGGGAGAAACTGGACTATGTAGACAAAGTGAAAGAAGCCTTCGGACTCTAATTGCCCGTATTAAAAATATCAGCGTGCCACCCATCGAACGTGACGGGTGGCACGCTTCTTTTTTCCGGTGTACGCAGGTTGATGAAACTTCCGTTTTTTAATCCGTAACTTTGCATTATCTTTGCACCCGAAAATTCCAATGAACAGATTTATCCATGAATACTTTAAAGAATGTATGTGTCTACAGTGCTTCCAGCACACAGATTGATCCGATTTATTTCCAGGCAGCCGATACTCTGGGAAGACTGCTGGCCCAAAAAGGCATCAACCTCATCAATGGAGCCGGATGTCTGGGACTGATGTCACGCATCAGTGATGCAGCATTGGCTACCGGAGGAACTGTCACCGGCATCATCCCTCATTTCATGGTAGAACAGAACTGGCATCACAAGGGCCTGACCCACCTGATAGAAACCGAAACCATGCACGAACGCAAACGCATGATGGCCGACCTTTCCGACGGTATCATCGCTCTGCCGGGAGGATGCGGTACCATGGAAGAATTGCTGGAAATCATCACCTGGAAACAGTTGGGGCTATACCTCAAGCCCATCGTTATCCTGAACACCAACGGATTCTACAATCCGCTGTTAGAAATGCTGGAGCGTGCCATCGACCAACATTTCATGCGCCGGCAGCACGGTACCATCTGGCAGGTAGCCCAGACTCCCGATGAGGCCCTCCAACTGTTATACACCACTCCGATATGGAGTAAAGATATCCGTAAATTTGCGGCCATCTGACCATTCAACCGAATAAAATCTTCTCATGACTGATGATTGTCACATAGGATTCAACTATCTGCAGGAATTGCATGAACAACAGCAACAGCAGATAGACCAGGCTTTGGTACGAAGTATGCAAACCGCCGACCTTTCAGGCATGAAAGGCGAAGACCTTCCCTATCTGCTTCGGAGCGACCATGTCATCTCTTGCATCCTACTGATCTGCTTCGTTCTGTTCTCATTAGCATTACGGAACGGGAAAAAGGTCTTGTACCAACACATGAAGAACTTCTTTCACCACAAGAAGCGGCCCAGTCTTTTCGATGATGTTCCCAATTCCGACTCGCGGTATGTACTGGCACTAGGAACCGTCACCTGCATCTTGAGCGGTTTCTGCCTGTACGACTATTTCTCAGATGCAGACAAGATGCTGTTTCAACTGATTCCCCATCCTATCCTACTGTCTGTCTATATAGGAGCTTTTGCCATGCTCATCCTGTACAAATGGGGGGCATACAATTTCGTCAACTGGATATTTTTTGACAAAGAAAGGCAAAAACTGTGGATGATTGCATTTTTTGACATACTGGTTGGGGCAGGATTTCTTCTTTTTCCTTTGGTATTACTGGCGGTTTATTTCGATTTGAATGCAGAAACAGCTAAGATTCTAATATTCATTATTCTGGGAATTACCAAAATAATGTTATTTTATAAGTGTATTAGGAACTTTTTCCCTCATATTCATGGTTCGTTTCATTTAATTCTGTACTTTTGTGCCCTCGAAATAGTCCCCGATCTTTTCCTTTGGAAAGGCATTGGTTTTATTAACAACGTATTGATTTTAAAATTTTAGTACATTGAAGATAAAGAAAGTCCTCGTTTCTCAGCCGAAACCGACATCAGAAAAATCACCATACTTTGACATTGCTGAGAAATACGGTGTGAAGATAGATTTTCGCCCGTTCATAAAAGTGGAAAGCCTGACGGCCAAAGAATTCAGACAACAGAAAGTGTCTATCCTAGATCATACAGCCATCGTGTTTACTTCACGTCACGCCATTGATCATTTCTTCAGCCTGTGTACAGACCTCCGCATTACCATTCCTGAAACCATGAAGTATTTCTGTACTTCAGAAACCATCGCTCTGTACATCCAGAAATATGTACAATACCGCAAGCGTAAGGTATTTTTCGGAGCAACCGGCAAGTTTGCCGATCTGGTCCCAGTGATGGTGAAGCATAACAGTGAAAAATACTTTATCCCAATGTCGGATGTACACAACGATGAAATCCATGATTTGCTGGACAAAAACAAGCTCCAGCATACGGAAGCTATCATGTACCGTACCGTCAGCAACGATTTTACACCGGAAGAAAAGTTCGATTATGACATGCTGATATTCTTCAGTCCTGCCGGAATCCAATCACTGATAAAGAATTTCCCGGGATTCGAACAGAAAGATATTGCCATCGGTTGTTTCGGACCTACTACTGCCAAGGCCGTAAAAGATGCCGGCTTACGTCTGGATCTGGAAGCTCCTACAGCAGCCACTCCATCCATGACCGCAGCATTGGACAACTTTATCCGGGAACACAACAAATAAAATAACTGTTTTTTTAGTTTATATTCCGCAGCCGGAGGTTTGGTATCTATAAAGTCTGTAACTTTGTGATCCGAAACCTCCGGTTTCTATTTCCCATTTTGCCAATAAGAACTGCCATGAGTACACCGAACCGATATACTTTGCCGAAACTGGAACGTCTGAACAGCCGTATCCTGATTGAAAAACTCTTCACAGGAGGAAGCAAGTCACTTCCTGCTTTCCCGTTACGCATCGT
The DNA here is from genome assembly GCF_000374585.1 of Phocaeicola barnesiae DSM 18169 = JCM 13652. GTDB lineage: Bacteria > Bacteroidota > Bacteroidia > Bacteroidales > Bacteroidaceae > Phocaeicola > Phocaeicola barnesiae. The sequence continues at coordinate 34,297 of NZ_KB894653.1, read as the reverse complement.
ATACATGCCTGTAGAAGGAGAACATCTGCCTGCTGTCTCGTTACTCATCAGTGTACCCAAAAAACGTTTCAAACGGGCGGTCAAACGTAATCGTGTCAAACGGCAAATACGCGAAGCCTACCGTAAGCACAAGGACTGCCTGCACGAAAGCCTTGAAGCTTCTGGCAAGAAAGTCGTGATTGCTTTTTTATGGCTGGATACTGAACTGCATCCATCTGCCGAAGTAGAAGAAAAAGTACAGAAACTTATCCGGCTGACTGCCGAAAAACTGGCATGAAAAAACTGTTGACATACTTGCTGCTACTTCCGATTTATTTCTATCGGAACTGTATTTCTCCGTTCACACCGCCTTCCTGCCGGTTTACTCCAACCTGCTCACAATATGCCATCGAGGCCCTGAAGAAACACGGACCTTTCAAAGGTATGTACTTGACTATCCGCAGACTCCTGCGCTGTCACCCTTGGGGAGGTTCAGGATATGACCCTGTCCCTTGATCTTCTCTACAGACATGATACGTGATATACACACCCATCACCTGCCCGTACATCCGGATGAGGCCATCATAAGCTATTACTGTTCTTCTCATTCCCTTACCGACATGGATCGGGCAGTCCACCTGTCAGCCGGTATCCATCCCTGGTTCCTGACCGAAGAAGACATCACATTGCAACTGGCCTGGCTGGACACCCTGCTGGAAGATAAACGGCTCCTGGCAATCGGAGAAGCTGGCCTGGACAAATGCTGTCATACCCCATTCGCTCTTCAACAAAAGGCATTTGAAGCGCAGATTATCTGTTCGGAGCATCGCGATCTGCCCATGATTCTGCATATAGTCCGAGCCTATCAGGAACTCATTGCCTATCGGAAAAGCCTTCATGCCCGCCAACCTTGGATTATCCACGGTTTCCGTGGAAAGAAAGAAGTAGCCAGAACTCTCCTCGATCAAGGCTTTTACCTCTCCTTCGGACAGAAATTCCAACCGGAAACCCTGCGTTACGTACCGGAAGACCGTTTCTTACTGGAGACAGACGAGTCTTTATCACCTATCCGTGAAATCTATCAGGAGACAGCCTCAACCCGTAAGACGACCGTAGAACAATTGGAAAAGGCTGTTTCATCGACCATTAACAAGCTCTTTTTTAGCCGTTAAAAATTGGTTATTCAGATAAAGAGTCGTAATTTTGCCTCGAACATCCAAAAAAGGATGCCGAAAACCCATATGTTAAATTAAGTATTTCATTCGATGAATTTTGTAGAAGAATTAAGATGGCGTGGCATGGTGCATACCATGATGCCGGGCACTGAAGAACTGCTGGAAAAGGAAATGGTTACGGCTTACCTGGGTATCGACCCGACAGCCGATTCACTGCATATCGGTCACTTGTGTGGCGTGATGATGCTGCGGCATTTCCAACGCTGCGGACACAAACCGCTGGCCCTGGTAGGAGGTGCAACCGGTATGATTGGCGACCCGTCCGGAAAATCACAGGAACGCAACCTGCTGGACGAAGAAACCCTGCGCCACAATCAGGAGTGCATCAAAAAACAGTTGGGCAAATTCCTTGACTTCGAGTCGGATGCCCCAAACAAGGCAGAACTGGTAAACAACTACGACTGGATGAAAGACTTCTCTTTCCTTGACTTTGCACGTACAGTAGGTAAACACATTACTGTGAACTACATGATGGCCAAGGATTCTGTACAGAAACGTCTGAACGGAGAAGCTCGCGACGGTCTTTCATTCACCGAATTCACTTATCAGCTGCTGCAAGGATACGACTTCCTGCATCTGTATGAAACCAAGAACTGTAAACTGCAGTTGGGTGGTTCCGACCAGTGGGGTAACATCACGACCGGTGCCGAACTGATTCGCCGTACCAACGGAGGCGAAGTTTTCGCACTGACTTGCCCGCTGATTACCAAAGCAGACGGAGGAAAATTCGGTAAAACAGAATCAGGCAACATCTGGCTGGATGCACGATATACATCACCTTATAAATTCTATCAGTTCTGGTTGAACGTAAGCGATGAAGACGCTAAACGGTACATTAAAATCTTCACCTCACTGAGCAAAGAAGAGATAGAAGGACTGATTGCAGAACACGACCAGGCTCCACACCTGCGCGTTCTACAGAAACGTCTGGCCAAGGAAGTAACCATCATGGTACACTCTGAAGCCGATTACAACGCAGCTGTAGAAGCTTCCGGCATCCTGTTCGGAAACGCTACTTCCGAAGCCTTGAAGAAACTGGACGAAGATACGCTGTTGGCCGTATTCGAAGGTGTTCCTCAATTCGAAGTAGCCAAAGCTGACATCGAAGCCGGTATCAAAGCTGTCGACCTGTTCACAGAAAAAGCCGCCATCTTCCCGTCGAAGGGTGAAATGCGTAAGCTGGTTCAGGGCGGAGGCGTTTCACTGAACAAGGAAAAACTGGCCGCTTTCGACCAGATGATTACTACAGCCGACCTGCTGGATGAAAAATACCTGCTGGTACAGCGTGGTAAAAAGAACTATTACCTGATTATCGCCAAATAAGACATCCCTTCTATAAATTGAAAAATCCGTTTTCCCTGGCCTTTTACGGCAGAGGAAAACGGATTTTTTATCTACGGATATGGAAGATGAGGAAGAATCCGGTAATAACGTTTCCCCAACAAAAAAAACCTGTTCTCCAGAAAAGCCGGGAACAGGTTTCTCGTTCATTTATGTCCGTTCATGGAAGTATCAATCAAAAGCCGGTAAAGTGACAGGGAACAAATCATTGGGCCGATGTTCCTGCCGGATAATTTCCTTCATCTGTTTCACAATGTCCGGATGCTGGGCAGCAATGTCATGATCTTCGTGAATATCTTCCGACAAGTCATACAGATGAGGAACTCCTTTCACTACCACCATTTTCCAGTCGCCCATACGTACACCAATCTGATCTGTTTCATGGAACTCCCAATACAAGAAATCATGTTTCTGTTGCTGCTCATCTTTTCCCAACAGGGTCGGAACAAACGAAATACCATCGAAACAATCGCCTTCCAGCTTCTTGTTCAAGTACTTTTTCGGGAATTTCTTATCGCCTATCAACTCACAGAACGTCGGCATTACATCATAAAAAGCCAACTGATGATTGTTTACGGTTCCGGCTTTCACATGTCCAGGCCAACGTACAATGAACGGTACCCGGATACCTCCCTCCAGACACTGACGCTTCAAACCACGTAACTTACCGTCACGACCGAAGAATTCAGGATCTGCTCCGCCTTCTTCATGAGGACCGTTATCACTACTGAAAATAACAATCGTATTCTCGTCCAGTCCCTTCTCCTTCAGTTTCGCCAGAACTTCGCCCACATACTGGTCCAGACGAGTAATCATTCCTGCAAATTCGGCATGGGTATGGACTACCGCATTGTAACGCGAACCTTCGCTACCACCCCAAGTCTTGTCGACAAAGAATTTCTTCTTATAGCTCTGGAGGATGGAATCATTCGGCTGGGCCAGTTCCGCATGAGGAAGCGTATAGGTGAAGAACCCGTAGAACGGCTGCGAACCGTCCTGCTTATCAAGCCACTCCATAGCCTCCTGATGAATCATTTCGGCCGAATATTGAGTACGTTTCTTGTAATCATCGCCGAACATCGGATAATTGATGTTCTGGTCCATAACGATACGGATGGTCGCAGTATCGCCTTTCGAAGTGCTGTAGCGGTTCAGGAAGTTCGGATAATAGAGATGTGCCTGGAACTGGCAGATATAGCCGTAAAACTCGTCTACACCCCGTTTATCGGGCGTTGAACAAGAACCCTCATAGCCTCCGGCCCATTTACCGAACATACCGGTAGTGTATCCGTTTTTCTTCATGATTTCCGGCAGGATGATGTGCTGCGGGTCGTAAGGTTCCTGACCCACTACCGTCCATTCAGTATTGTTACCGTACTTCATGGTAGGAGCCTGTGGCCAATATTCTTTGTTTCCACGCACATGTCCGTGTCCGGAATGCTGGCCTGTCATCAGCGAAGCACGAGAAGGGGCACTGACCGGGCTTCCTGCATACGCCTGCGTAAACAGCATACCTTCCTGTGCCATGCGGTCCAGATTCGGTGTATGGATGTATTTCTGTCCGTAACATCCCAAATCGCCATAACCCATGTCATCACAAAGAATAAAAATAATGTTGGGAGGTGTTGTCTTCTCGGCCGACAAGACATTCGGACAGGCAGCCGCCAACATTCCGGCCCCCATCATCCATCGCTGTAGTGTGTTCATAATTTTTCTCTTAGATTAGTAGTGGTTACGAATATACGACGAAAAAAGGGCATACCCAAACGGTATGCCCTCAATATGTTCCTTTTCCAGATTATTTATCAATATCCTTCATTCTGTACCAGTTTCGGGTTCTTATCGATAGCACCTTGAGGAAGTGGATAATAACGATGGAAAGGTTTGAATACACGGGTTTCGATGAAGATATCTTCAGCAGCAGGATTCAAATCGATGGTAGCACGGGTTTCCGGATCCGCTCCATCGCCAACAGTACCTGTACGACGTACCAATGTAGTATTCAATACCTTTTCGGCCAACATCTTACCGTCTGAAGTCTTCCAGCGGAGAATATCAGCACGACGAAGACCTTCACCGGCAAATTCTATACCACGTTCACGCCAGATCAATTCACGCAATTTATCTTTCGTATTATATTTGGCCTGGTCTACAGCAGGCATTCCTACACGTGCACGGATTTCATCCAGTTTCTTGTAAACTTCTGTCGACGGCCCGTTCAATTCGTTTTCAGCCTCTGCCCATGTCATCAGCACTTCTGCATAACGGAACACGATCGGACAGGCATTACTCTTCCAGATATTGGCATACTGAGTAATCGGATTCAAGTATTTATTCCAAGTCAGACCTGTCTTCGAAGCATTATCGGCTGAAGTCATGTAGTTAGCATTCGCAGCACCGTCAATAGTCTTGTCCAACGTATTGAATATTCCTGTACTTCCGTCTGCCTTGATATAGTCAGCTCCCGGATACAGGATACTCATACCTAAACGCGGGTCACGGCCCTTGAACGGATGAGCAGCATCGTAACCGCTACCGCTTTCATCGATAGTCAAACCGTTACTCATTTCATAGTCATCCACCAAATCCTGAGTAGGTACGATAGAAGACCAACCGCCGTCACCGTTATTATACATCTGACCGATGGTACCCAGTGTATAGGTATTCGGAATATACTGTACTGCCAGAATGATTTCCTTAGAATCCTGACCGGCCACCTTGAACAGGTTTGTATAATCTGCTTCCAAACCGTAGATACCCAAATTAATGATTTCCTGTGCTTTCTGTTTAGCAACCTCCCATTCACCGTAATACAAGGCCTGACGCATCCGGATAGCCAAAGCTGCTCCTTGTGCAATACGTCCGCGTTCACTTGGTTCCTTGTTCAAATCCGGTGTACAGGCATCCAGTTCGGTTTCAATGAATTCCTTCACCTCAGCTTCAGTATTACGTGGCACCTGTGCCTCTTCTGCACTGTTATAATTAGAGATAATGGGTACACCACCATACAGCCAGTTCATCTTGAAATAACGATACGCACGGATGACACGTACCTGAGCAATCAAGTCTTTCTTTACTGCTTCGTCGGCAAACTCAATATTATCTATATTTTCCAAGAATGTATTGCAACGGCGGATGATGGTATAATCGTAATAATTGGCACCACTGTTTGCCTGAGTCATTTTACCGTTGGCAAAGTCTTTATAACCTTCCCATGAGAAATTGTTATATCCATAATCAGACGCACAGTCCATATAAAGGATATCTCCTCCGTCTTCCCAACCGTCATAGCAACCGATAGCAAATTTCTGCGCATCAGTTTCACTTTGCCAAGTCGTACTCGGTGAAAGAGCATCCAACGGGGCAGTATCCAAAAAATCGGAACAAGAAACTGACATCAAAGCCGCAGCCCCCAACAGCAAATATTGTTTAAAACGTATCATAGTTATCATCTGTTTTTAAGGTTTGAATTTAGAATGTTACATTAACACCGAATGCATGTGTGCGCAGCAACGGATATGAAGACAAACGCTGGCTGGTAGCTTCCGGGTCGATGTTGATCTTCATGCCGTCAAAAGTAAACAGATTTTCTACAGAATAGTAGAAACGGACATTTTCTATACCCACACTACTCAACAGACTCTTCGGTAAAGTATAACCGAACTGCAGATTCTTCAGACGCAGATAGCTGGTATTCTGCAACCAGAAAGTAGACTGTGCATTACGTGAACTACTCGGAGAGTTGGTATCGGTAAAGATACGCGGCATGGAAGCATCCTTGTTGGTTTCTGTCCAGGCATCTTTCCAGATGGAAGCCGGGTGTCCGGCATCACCGGAGAAGGCACCGTATACTTCGTGTGAGTCAAACAGACGGTATACTTTGGCAGCACCGTTGAACATCAAAGACAAGTCAAATCCTTTCCAACCGGCATTCAAATTCAAACCGAAAGTATATACAGGGTCGGTAGAACCGTAATAGATACGGTCGTCTCCATTCAGTTTGCCGTCACCGTTAGTGTCTACATAACGCAGGTCACCAGCCTTGAAATCACCGCCACCAAACGGATTACCGTATTTTTCCTGGAAAGCGTCAGCCTCTTCCTGAGAATTGAAGAAACCGTCAGTTTCGTAAATATAATAGGTATTCATGGCTTGCCCTACTCTATTACGCTGAGTATATCCGGTTTCCAAATATTTATCAGGGTCTCCGTCACCTAAGTCAAGAATTTTATTCTTGTTGTAAGCAAAGTTAGCTGCTACACCGAATGACCAGTCACCCCACCGATCGTTGTAACTGATATTCAATTCCACACCGTTGTTACGAACAGAACCCACATTATCTTTATAAGCTCCCAAAGCAAATTCATTCGGAACAGATACATCCATCAGGATGTCGATAGTCTTACGGTTGTAATAATCGATAGAACCGTTGATCTTATTGTTCAGAAAAGCGAAGTCCACACCGATACCCCAGGTAGTAGCCTTTTCCCAAGAAATGGTACTCAAACAGTAATTGCTTTGGTAATAACCGGAATTCAAGGCACCGCCGAATGGATAAGTGGCACCGACATTGTAGGTACTCAAAGCCGGATAATAACTAGAGGATCCATCACCAGACAATGCATCCTGATTACCCAACATACCCCAAGAAGCACGGATTTTCAAAGTACTCAACCAGCTTCTGGTATTTTCCATAAAGGATTCTTCACTGATACGCCATGCACCGGAGAATGACGGGAAATATCCCCAACGGTTACCTTCAGCGAAGCGGGAAGAAGCATCGGCACGGATATTGGCTTCCAGCAGGTATTTGCCAGCGAAATCATAGTTGACACGTGCAAACCATGAAAGCATAGCCAGTTCACGGGTATAACCTTCATTCGTCTGTGTAGAGGCATCACCGGCATTAATGTCGGTCAGTTCATTATTCGGAAAATTCTGACGATATGCTTTGGTATATTTATAATTGTATTTTTCTGTATGCCAACCCAACAATCCTTTGATGTTGTGCTTACCGAATGTCTTGTCGTAATTCAGCAACAAATCGTAGTTCGTACGGTCCCAACGGTAATCACGTTCATCGAGTGAGTTCGGGTCAGAAGCTTTGTTGGCATTGTATTGGATAAACTTTTGGAAATAAGTATAATTCTGGTAGTTATTCACATAAGAACCGGTAGCCGTCAATACCAAGCCGTCTATAATCTTATAGTCCAATGAAGCACTTCCTGTGAAGTTGTAGTTATCACGAGTAACTTTCATACCGGAATCCAACCACGCAATCGGGCTACCGTCTGAAATAGTTCCCCAGGTTCCGTCTGGATAACGAGCTACAATCCAAGGAGCAATCAGGTTCAACTGACGGATAATCTGGTCAGAACTACCACCATAATAAGCAGAACTCGGGTCGTTATATTTATTCTTGATGAAAGCCAGACTCATCTTGGCACTCAAGCGGTCATTGATTTTCATATCCAAGTTAGTACGCGCATTGAACTGCTCACGGTCAGCATTCGGCAATACACCGGTCTGGTTCAGGTAACCCAACGAACCCATGTAACGGACATTCTCGTTACCGCCGTTGATATTCAGGTTATGACGATGCTGAATACCGGTTTTGTATGCCAAACCGTACCAGTCCGTATTCGGATAGTTCGGATCTGTACCGTCCTTAAATTTCTGCAATTCTTCATCGGTAAAACGTGCAGCCTTTCCTTCGGCTCTCAATGCATCGTTATACATGCTGGCATAGTCGTAAGAATCCAGACGATCGATGGTTTCGGTAGTATTCTGGAAGCTGACATAACCGCTGTAAGAGATTTTCGGTTTACCGGAAGAACCACGTTTGGTAGTAATCAAGATTACACCGTTGGCAGCCTTTGAACCGTAGATGGCAGCCGAAGCCGCATCCTTCAATACAGAAATACTGGCAATATCGTTCGGGTCGATGGCACTCATGGTTTCGGATTCAACTCCATCAATCAGGATATAAGGAGAAGCCGTATTCAAGGTACCGGTACCACGTACGCGGATGCTACCGCTATCCATACCCGGAGCACCGTTGGTTCCCGTAATGGTTACACCCGGCATCAAACCTTGCAAACCGCTGCTGACGTTCTGAATCGGTCGATTCTGCAACTGCTTACTGTCTACTGAAGCAACAGAACCAGACAAGTTGGCTTTCTTTTGTGTACCGTAACCTACAACAACAACCTCCTCAAGTGCCTGGGTTTCATCCTTCAAAGTTACATTCAAGGCCGAACCGTTCCAGACAATGTTTTGAGTAACATATCCTACAAAAGAAACTTCAATGGTAGCACCTTTCTTGACTCCACTGATAGTAAAATTACCATCAATATCCGTAATCGTACCGTTAGTAGTCCCTTTGACTAACACAGAAGCACCGATAACCGGTTCACCGGTACCATCTTTAACGACACCTTTACAGATACCGTTCTGCTGTTGTACAGAAACTGATTCACTGGATGCATACGCAGGAAGTCCTCCTGCAACCCCCATGCCTAAACACAAGAGCATACTGACAAGTCTAACTTGTTTTTGCATAAGAATTAAATTTAGGTTTAACTATTCTTGCTATTTTCTTAGAAAGAAAATTATCATTATGCAAATATATGAAATAAAATTATTCCCTTAGCAAAAAATATTACAAAAATACACTTTCAGAAATATTCTCTCTTATTTACTGTTATACAAAGCTATCATCAATTTTACGCAAGTAACTGATTATCAAGTCACACAATCTCTTTCTAAGAAAAATACGCCCCATACAATTAAAATACCCGTCCCAAATTTGAATTTCTCAAATTGAGACGGGTATTTCAGATAAAAAAGTACAGATTATTTCAACTCCTTCAGCAATTCATCTACAGCTGCCTTCAGCTGGGTATCTTCTCCCTTGACGATGGTCTCCGGAGCATTGAGTACATAGATATCCGGTTCCAGCTGCTTGTTCTCCAGATAAGAACCGTCTTCCGTACGATAGCCTACCACCGGAATACCGAACACCAAAGACGGGTCCTGCAGACGTTCCCAGCTGACCGTAGTCATGGTTCCAGGTACGGGGGCACCGACCAGTTTACCCATCTGTTTGTAATGATAAACCCACGGCGTACCGTGTGCATTCGAATAATTGGCTTCGCATTGCACCATGATGGAAGGCTTGTTCCAACGGCGGCTCGGCATATCGCAGGCTTCCCGTCCGCGGACTACCTGCGTCAGGTACTTCTTGCCCGAGAACAAGACTTCAATATCTTCGTGCAGACGACCCCCACCGTTGAAACGGGTATCGATGACAATTCCTTCACAATTATTGTATTTACCCAAAATATCGGAATAGACCGTACGGAAACTACCGTCGTCCATCGATTCAATGTGTACATACCCCAATCGACCGTTCGACCATTTTTCCACATCGGCAGCCCGTTGTTTCACCCAGCGTTTGTAAAGCAAATCCTGGAAACTGCCGTTACTGATAGGCTTCACCACCTCATCCCAACGGGAACCGCTCTGCGGGTCATACAGTGATACCAATACCTTCTTTCCACTTTTACCATTTAATAAGGTAGAATAATCGGTATTGGGGGCAATCGTTTCCCCATTTATCTTTTCGATGACCATACCGGCTTTCAGACGTGTGTTCTTCCGGTCGAAAGGACCTTTCTCTACAATTTCAGCCACACGTACTCCGTTTCCTTCGTAATCCCAATCATACAGGATTCCCAGGTTTCCAGTAGACTCACCCGGCACAGACGGATAAAAACGGCCGCCGGTATGCGATACATTCAGTTCGCCCAGCAATTCGCTCAACAGTTCGGCAAAGTCATAATTGTTGTTGATATGAGGCAGGAACTTCCGGTAGCTGGCAGACAGCATTTCCCAGTCTACTCCGTGCATGTTCACCTCGTAGAAACGTTTCTTTTCCTGCTTGCAAACATGGTCGAACATGTATTCCCGTTCGGCCGCCCGGTCCATCTTCAGCACTGCCTTATACGATACCGGCTTCAAGGCGTCCGAACCGGTGTCCATCTTCTGTAAGGTTCCGGCTCCCAATACAAACAGGTTCTTTCCTTCCTTATCGAGTTCCATGTTTCCCCAACCGGCATCCATCTTGTGCAGCAGCTTGGTTTCATGCTTGCGCAGGTCCATCTTCCACATATCGAATCCACCTTCGAACGAAGAAAGGTAGTACAGTTGTTCACCGTCTTTCGAAAGGATAGCCGAGGCCAGACTCGACGAATTCGGAGTCAGACGGACAATCCGGTCCTGAATACCGTCCAGTTCCACCACAATGTCCTTTGCCGGCTCCTCCTTTTTCTTATCCGATTTCTTATCGTCTTTTTTCTTATCATCCTTCTTATCGGCAGCCTCATCCTGTTCCTTCTCCAGTTCCTTCTGGAGTTCATAATCCTCCTTGCTCAGACGGAACTTGTCGTACGCATCCTGGTTGACGAAAACCAGCATCACATCGTCCAGCGAACCCCACGAAGCATGGTTACGCATACCGTAACGTTCGGTAGTAAAGAGAATGGCGTTACCGTCCATTACCCAGCGTGGAGAACTGCTGGTATAACCGCTTCCGGTCAGATTGACCACCTTTCCAGTTCCGTCGGCACGTACCAGGCCGATATCGGAATACGGGTCGTGACGGTTGCCGATGCATTCCAAAGTAAACCATTTTCCGTCGGGCGACCAGCTATACGAGAAATTACCGTCGGTACTGTACCACAGGGAACCGTCAGTTACCTGTCTCACTTGCTTGGTAGCCAGATTGACCACCATCAGCCGGCTACGGTCTTCGATGAAGGCCACTTCCTTGCCATCGGGAGAGAACTGAGGATACATCCGTTCCACGGTTTCAGACGGAAGCAACACTTCTTCGTCTATCAAGGTAGCGTTCGGGAAATTCGGGTCTTCCTCCCGGGCAATCCGTGCCGTATAGAGCTGCCAGTTTCCGGACCGTTCACTGGCATAAACCAAAGTACGGTTATCAGGAGCAAACGAAAGTCCCTTCTCGGTGGCCGGTGTATGAGTAATCTGCTTGGTAGTTCCATATTCTACGGAAGTGACAAACACTTCTCCACGGACAATGAAAGCTACCTGCTTGCCATCCGGCGAAACAACTGCTTCACTGGCCCCTTTCGTGAAAGTCAGGGTTTCCGGCAGTTCGGCAGCGTCGGTAATCAGCGAAACGGCTACTTTCTGCGGCTGTCCCTGAGGAGCCTGGGTATAGATTTCTCCGTCGTAGGTATAACACAAGGTACCGTTTCCGGCTACGGAAAGGAAACGGACCGGATGAGTCGTGAACGAAGTCAACGGTTGTACCTGTTTCGGATTATCCAACGGGAACCGGTAGACATTGAACGAACCTTTTTCCCGTTCGCTCAAGAAATACACCTGTTTGCCGTCGGGAGCAAATACCGGGTTCCGGTCTTCTCCGGGACGATTGGTCAGATTGGTATGCTTTCCGGTACGGGTATCATACATCCAGACATCGCGGGTGATGGAAGAGGTATGATGCTTGCGCCATTCGTCTTCAAACCCTTTCCTATCCTGATACAGGAAAACATCTCCTGCAGGGCTGAAGCTGACCATCTCGGCAGGAGTTCCCAATACCTGACGGACTCTTCCACCGGCCACCGGTACCTGATACAGTTCGGTCATGGCCGAGGTTGGGAACAAGGCACTACTGGCCGGATCCTGGATACTGGCAGAGAACAGAACGTACTGACCGTCGGGTGAGAAGGCCTGTGGGGTTTCTCCGGCCGAATGGGTAGTCAGACGCTTGGCCGGACCTCCGTCGGCCGGCATGACAAAGACATCCTGATTGCCGAAACGGTCGCTGGCAAACGCTATCTGCTTACCGTCCGGCGACCATACCGGAGCCGATTCATACGAATCCTGGGTAGTCAACTGTACAGCTTCACCTCCGCCGGAAGCCACCTTATAAATATCTCCTTTGTAACAAAAGAGAATCTGCTTGCCGTCGGGCGAGATGCGTACATCGCGCATCCACAATGGGGTAACGGCCATCGCACCGGCTGCTCCCATTCCGAAGGCTAAAGAAAGTAATAGCTTTTTCATATTCCGTTGTTCATGATTTTAAGCAAAAGTACAACGAAAAAAGGGAATGCTAAAAAAAGTGGAAAAATATTTGGAGAATACAGTGCAAAACTCTTATCTTTGCATCGCTTTCTGAGGAAAGCACCGAAAGTTTGGACTATGGTGTAATGGTAGCACAACAGGTTTTGGTTCTGTTTGTCCAGGTTCGAATCCTGGTAGTCCAACTGAAAAAATCCCTGAGAGTTGTTTCTTAGGGATTTTTTGTGTATTCCAATCTCTCCAAACTTCAAGCTTCCATAACGATTTATCAAATCAAGAAACAGTTTCCCACTCCCCGATAGTACCTGTTTCAGAAGAAAAAGTGGCACCTATCCGGAAAAGTTTCCGCGAATCCGAAGCATATTCACGGGCATACCCCTTGTCCTCTATCTGCCGCAACGCTTCAGCAGCAGTTCCATCCAACTTGAATTCAAAGATATAGATATACTTGGACGTTTCTACCACACAATCTACCCTACCCTGACTCTGCATTTTCTCTACATATACTACATAGACACTTATCAAACGCATAATCAAATAAAAGGTATACTGAAAATAACGTTCCCGCTCCGCTTCGTTTTCTTTGCGACGCATGGTATAAGGAATGCTGGACAAGAAAGAAGTGAACAATTCACACAATATATCCGGCTTACCAGCATCCAACGCATCAACAACAGTATCAATCCAGCAAGAAAACGATTCTTCGGGTTGCAGATACGATGCAACCAGCATCGTCAAAAAACCATTCTTCACCTCATTATTGGGAAAATCCAACAAAAATTTATTCCTTCGTATATCGTAATCCTTGATGGTCAAATAACCACTCTGATAAATCATCGGTAACGGTTGTTCCACATCGGCCTTATAATCAATAAATTCTTCCTGCGTATAATATTTACCTGTCAACTCATTCATATTTTCCTTGAAATGAGCCAGCAGACGAAGCAAATAAGTGGGGGTACCCGACTGGAACCAATAATTATCCAGACCACTCTTCTTCATCGCATTGAGCAGACTGAAAGGATTATATACATCTGTCAGCTTTTTGCTGAAATGATACCCGTCATACTGCTGCTTCAGACGTTGTTTCATTTCTTCTACACTATAACCATACACATCTGCCATATCAGCAATCGGTCCGGAAAAATAGTGCTCCAACTCCTTTTGTGTAATACCGCACAAAGCCTCATAAACAGGGTCCATACTGATATCATCCGGCTGGTTGAAACCGCTGAATACACTTACTTGTGAGAATTTGGTTACCCCTGTAAGCAAGACAAACTGCAAATGGCTGTCGGCATTCTTGAATACAGAATAAAAAGCCTTCAACACATTGCGGTGATGTTCTTCCAGGTTCGAATTGACATCCAGTACATCCAGAATCGGTTTGTCATATTCATCGATAAGTACCACCGCACGACAACCTGTCTGTTCATGAACCGCACAGAGCACATCGCGGAAACGAAGACCTACCGGTAGTTTCTCATTCGCCTGCACCCCATACTGCTTTTCCCATTTCATAACGTAATCTTCCAACACAATTTCCAACACACCTTCCTGGGTAAAGTCCGAACCGTTGAAATCCACATGAAACACCGGATATACCTTCCACTCTGTTTCAAGTTGCTCCATCGCCAATCCCTTGAACAATTCCTTACGCCCCCTGTAATAGTTCTCCAACGTAGATACCAGCAGACTCTTCCCGAAGCGGCGGGGACGGCTCAGAAAACAGATACTGCTCTCGTGGGTCAGCCTATAGACTAATTCAGTCTTGTCAACGTAGACATAACCGCCTTCGATGATACGTTCGAAACTCTGTATGCCAATGGGATATTTCATGTAGCTATGAATATTAATAATGAATAACGGAAAAACGTTTGAAATCCAAAGATACAAAAAGGTTTGGGAGAGGCAAACCAAATAACTTTAATTTACCTCCTCAAAACTAACATCCTTATTTTATTTCCCCCGCACAATCTTCTTGATTTCGTTCAGCTTGTTCAGCGCCTCTATCGGAGTCAGGTTATTGACATCCAGGTGCAGGATTTCATCACGTATCTGACACAGAACCGGGTCGTCCAACTGGAAGAAGCTCAACTGAATGCCATCCGAAGAAGCCTGTTTCTTCGAAGCCGGCTTCGGTTTCGAGGAGATACCCTCCTGACGGTTCTCTTCTTCCAGCTGATGCAGGATTTCGTCGGCACGGTTCACGATGGATTTAGGCATACCCGCCATCTTCGCCACATGGATACCGAAAGAGTGTTCACTCCCGCCCCGTACCAGTTTGCGGAGGAAAATCACCTTGTTGTCGACTTCCTTCACCGATACGTTGTAGTTCTTGATACGCTTGAACTGGGCTTCCATGTCGTTCAACTCGTGATAATGGGTAGCGAACAGTGTACGGGCATGTGCTTTCTTGTGCTCGTGAATATATTCTACGATGGCCCATGCGATGGAAATACCGTCGTAGGTAGAAGTTCCTCGTCCCAATTCATCGAAGAGCACCAGGCTCCGGGCCGAAAGGTTATTCAGAATATCGGCTGCCTCGTTCATTTCCACCATGAAGGTAGACTCGCCCACCGAAATATTATCACTCGCCCCTACACGGGTGAAAATCTTGTCTACCAGACCGATGTGCGCACTTTCCGCCGGCACGAAACAACCGATTTGTGCCATCAGGGTAATCAGTGCCGTCTGGCGGAGCAAAGCAGACTTACCGGCCATGTTCGGTCCGGTGATGATGATTATCTGTTGGGTTTCCGTATCCAGATACACATCGTTGGCGATATAGGATTCTCCCAACGGAAGTTGTTTCTCGATGACCGGATGACGGCCCTGCTTAATGTCCAGCACATCGTCGTCGGCTATTACCGGACGGATGTATCGGTTGGCTTTGGCTACATTGGCAAACGAAAGCAGGCAGTCCAGTTGGGCTATCTGGTTGGCGTTGACCTGAATGGCTTCGGTATAATCCATCAGTGAGGCCACCAGCTCGTTGTACAGCTTGGTCTCCAAGGCCAGAATCTTGTCTTCGGCACCCAATATCTTTTCTTCGTACTCCTTCAGTTCCTGCGTGATGTATCGCTCGGCGTTCACCAGCGTCTGCTTGCGTATCCATTCGGCAGGCACCTTATCCTTGTGGGCGTTCCGCACCTCGATGTAATAACCGAACACATTGTTGTAGGCTATCTTCAGACTCGGAATGCCCGTCTGTTCGATTTCACGTTGCTGAATCTGCAGGAGATAATCTTTTCCGGAATAGGAAATTCGACGCAACTCGTCCAGTTCTTCATTCACTCCGTCGGCGATGACTCCCCCCTTGTTGACCAGCAACGGAGGGTCGTTCTTGATTTCGCGGGCTATCTTGTCGCGGATGGACTCACACGGGTTCAGCAGCCCCCCTATCCGGTTCAGGCTTGCGTCGGAAGCATGCAGACAAGCCGTCTTGATGGGTTCGATGGCCTGTAAAGCCACCTTGAGCTGTACGACCTCGCGCGGAGAGATACGCCCTACCACCGCCTTCGAGATGATACGTTCCAAATCGCCTATCAGGTGTAGTTTCTCTTCGATGAAATCCTTGAACTCCGGCTCGCGGAAAAAGAACTCCACCACATCCAGCCGTTCGTTGATAGGCTTCACATCCTTGAGCGGAAAAACCATCCAGCGTTTCAGCAGACGGGCTCCCATCGGACTGATGGTATGGTCGATGATATCCAGCAGACTGGTTCCCCCCTCGTTCATGCTACCCATCAGTTCCAGACTCCGTACCGTAAACTTGTCCAGACGAACGTAACGGTCTTCTTCCAGACGTGCCAGTGCCTTGATGTGGTTCGTCTGGTAATGCTGGGTCATGTCAAGGTATTGCAGAATGGCTCCGGAAGCAATGATGCCATTGTGCAGATGTTCCACTCCGAATCCCTTCAAGGAGTGTGTACCGAAATGTTTCAGTAGTTTTTCGCGGGCGGAAGTCTCGTTGAATACCCAGTCATCCAGCTCGAAGGTAAAGAACTTGTTCCCGAAATTCCCTTCGAACATGCCCCGTTTCCCCCGCTCGAACAGGACTTCTTTCGGACCGAAGTTGTTCAGCAGCTTGTCGATGTACTCGGGGGCTCCTTCGGCCGTCATAAACTCGCCGGTGGAAATATCCAGAAAAGCTACGCCACACACGTTCTTGCCGAAGTGTACGGCCGCCAGGAAATTATTCTCTTTGTAGGAAAGTACATTGTCGTTGATGGCTACCCCCGGGGTCACCAGTTCGGTAATTCCCCGCTTCACCAGCTTTTTGGCCAGTTTTGGGTCTTCCAACTGGTCGCAGATAGCTACCCGTCGTCCGGCCCGGATCAGCTTAGGCAGATACGTATCGAGGGCATGGTGAGGAAATCCCGCCATCTCTACACTCTTTGCCTGTCCGTTGGCCCGTTTGGTCAAAGTGATTCCCAGAATCTCGGATGCCGCCACGGCATCTTCCGAATAGGTTTCATAAAAGTCACCGCATCTGAAGAGCATAATCGCATCCGGATGCTTCGCCTTCAAATCGAAGAATTGCTTCATCATGGGAGTCAGTACGACTTCATTATCCTTTGCCACAGTCTTTCCTTTCTTTAGTTATCATTGAAACGGCTACAAAGATACGTCAAAAAGAGGGAACAAGAAAACGATTTTTCGGGTTGTCCCTCTCCTATTTTTATCGGCCACGGTGATAAAAGATGAAAAGCTATCGCCGGAATCGGCTAATTTTATGTATTTTCGTCGGGAAATTAATGCTAAAAACAGATTTGTATGAAAGAACTGACCGTTTCTGAATTAAAAGACAATATGTTCCATGCCATCGGCAAGGAATGGATGCTGGTAACCGCCGGCACACCCGAAAAATTCAATACGATGACCGCCAGCTGGGGAGGTACCGGTATCTTGTGGGGAAAACCCGTCGCCTTCATTTTTATCCGCCCGGAGCGCTATACGTACGAGTTCATCGAAGCAGGCGAAACCCTGACTCTTTCTTTCCTGGGCGAAGCACACAAGGACATTCACAAGATATGCGGTTCCCAGTCGGGCCGGAACATCGACAAGGTAGCGGCTACCGGACTGAAACCGCAGGTTACACCGGATGGAAACATCGCCTACGAACAGGCACGTCTGACCCTGGAATGCAGAAAGCTGTATGCCGACATGATTAAGCCGGAACAGTTCCTGGATGCTTCGCTCATCGATAAATGGTATGGCGAAGGTCACGGCAATTTCCACAAGATGTACATCGTGGAAATCCAGCACGTGTGGGTCAACGAATAAATTCATTCCCCGCAGACTCTTTTCTCCCTTATCTTTCCGTCCCGGAGAGGTAAGGGATTTCCTTTATTCACACTCAGCTTCAAGATATTACATATCTTCTAACGAAAGCAATCTGCTTTCTATTTCATACTTGAAGAGAACTTTCTTGCGCAAGGCCTCGACTTTTTGAGCGAAAAGTTCTGGCTTGAAGTTTTTAGATTGTCTCTTTACCTCGGCAACCAAAGCACGTCTATCTTCAGCATACAACCCCACAATATCAATCTCATCCTGTTCCTTATTGTTCTTTCCCTGCCACCAAGAACCTATTTCAGCGAAATCCTTACTTTCCATCATCTGTTGACGGAAGTACATTTCCAAAGCAAGTCCGGAAAAAGTAGGATAGTCCTTCTTGATAATATCCGCCAATCGCTCATAGTTATGTATCTCAATGTAACTTTGATACTTGATGAAATAACGGAACCAAAACCGTAAAAACATATCCGTTACATCATAACGGACTGATTGCGAGTTTTCTTTGGAAAGTATCGGACGTTTTTTCTTTACCAGATCATAGTCCTCTTCCAAACGCTTCAGTTGTCCTCCTAAACTGATTCCACCCATCACTGCCTCCATCTCCGGCAAAGTATTCCTACCATTTGAAATAGCGGATAGTATAGAGAAATAATTTCCATATTTCTTACCGAATTCCTGTATCAGAAGTGCTTGACCTTCTGTAAGAAAAGAAGAATCCGGCTGTAACATGAAATCGACCATACTTTCCATATCCGTACATCCGTTGTCCATGAACAACTCTATGTATTTAGGAACACCACCGGTAAAAGTATACAATGCCAACAAATCATCCTTCGTATATCCCACTTTATGATCCGCCAATATTTCTTTCAATACAGAAGTCGTGAAAGGAAACAATTTCATGATGGTATCCGCACGACCATACAAAGGTTCTTTTGCATCCCTGAATATCCTGTTCATAAGTGTGTAGACGGAACCGCTTACAATCAAATTCACATGGCTTTCCTTCCGGAATCTATCCCAAACATCTTGCATCAGACTATATATTTCCTGATTGATGTAATAAAACTCCTGAAATTCATCAATAATCAGATTGAATCTGATGCGTTTTCCCAAATCCATCAGAAAACGAAACATCTCACCGAAACTCGTAAAATCAGGGACATAAACATCCAGGGACAACCGTATTTCGGAAGTAAAACGCATACAGAGATCTGCTTCATTACTACGGCTCACAAACAAGTAAACAGTTGGGCTACCCTCACAACTCTTGAAAACCAAACTCGTTTTACCTATTCGACGCCGACCTGTCAGCACAGTCATTTGTGAATGATTGGAAAATGCTATCTGACGAACTCTTTCCAATGCGGCAAGTTCTTTTTCTCTGTTGTAAAACTTCATCTTTTCAATCTTAATGTTATTGATAAATTTTATAACAGTAAAGTTTACGACGGTAAAGTTTACTACTCAACAAAGATAAGAATTATATTCGGATTATTTTCCGGCAAGAATAAAAAAAGAAGGGGATAATCTGGGATATACAATGTTAACGCTTCTGGAAATTCTTTCCTTTTTCCCTAAAGAGACTTAACGCAGCAAGCCAAACAGGGGTATCAAACGTTATAGAAACGTCACTCAAAACCAAACAACCATGAAAAAGAAGGAAAGCCTTACCCAATACCCCGAAAGTTGGAAAATCATTGCCGTCGTCCTGGCTGCCAGCCTGTTGATATTTACGGTATTCGTACTATAGTTGACAAGGTGACCAGTTGACAAGTGAACAAGGTTTTTCCGCCCTGTCGGATGGTCATCCGACAGCCATTTCTTGTTTTGACAATGCCATTGACATTTTGTCAACCGATGACATTCTGATATTTCCAAGAGCTGAGAATCGTCCGTTCCGGAATCTGATACAGTTTCTCTGGCAAAATAGAAATCTCAGGCACCCCGGACCTATCATTTATCCACAATCAGCCAACATAGTTCATACATCCTGACACACATTTCTACAAATGTAAATCTTCAGGCCCCTATTTTATCGTTCATCCTTTCTTTTCACCCAACCGGTTTCTTCCTTCAAACGCTTCAATCCGTGTAAATTTCCCGACCGAAACCGACATTTTTCAGAGACATTTCAAAACGACTAGGCGTTTTCCTCCACCTTCCTAGGAAGAATGACCCGTTTATGCGGTCAAAAAAATTTTTTCTGCTCGTGTTTTGGGAGGTTACAACGCATCCGAAACGTATATTTTACGCATATACCGACCGGAAAGCGGATATTCATCCGTTTTCTTATACAAAAACGAAGCTAGATTGCACGAGATTTAAAATTTACCAGTAATGGAAACATGTAAAATAAAAGCAAAAAGAAAGTAATAATACATACATAAAAACAGAAAGATAATCAGTATATTTTAAATCAAGCTTTATCTTTCTTACAATAACAACGGTGTCAGCCTAAATCTCAAATTCCAGCTAACACCGCTCGTTACAAATTTTAAGCCGAATATTTTAGCTTCAACTTATCGCTTGTTATATGTTTTACTTTTACTAGAACCTTCTTGTTTCACAACTAACGTTGTTGAAGTTACACTAACTACATCTAAAATAACAGTTGAACCTGTTGCACTTGTTGTACAGTCTGTAATAATACGATTCAAATTCTTGTCATAATACCATATTCCATTAGATTCATGACCGGTATTACCAATCGTATTAGAATGTCGGTACCATGAATAAGAAGCAGAACCATCGCTATCCAAAGTTAATGTGTAGACTTGCTCTACAACACCCGATACACTTTCATCCCTTACCCATGTTCCTACAAAACGATCATCAATGTTCGATGCTAATTCATCATTATTATCACTACTGCATGCAAGAAATACCAAAACTGAACATACACATGCAAGAAATAAATAGATAAAAGAAAAATGATTTTTTTTCATATTTTTTTAATTTGAAGATGAAACAATTGTTTTTTCTATTCCATATACTTTTTTTCCTGTAGCCTTACTTGTAGCAAAAGCCCTATACGTAAAACTAGTAGATTCTCTATTTGAATAAACTTTTATTTTTGTAGAATGTATACCATCAGATAATGCTCCTTGAATAGTAGAACCCGTGACACCATATTCTGAAGCTAAATGTGAACCATTAACGACAAATTCCACTGTAATGATATGTTCATAAGAATATTGTTTATTGTCTGTACCCTTAAAAACACCTTTGGTTATTTTAGAACCTTTATAATCACCTGTACTAACTGATAAGGTATTCCCATTCTGCTGAATCTCAATACTCTCTTCAAATTTTTTATCTTCTGATGAAATAACAATATTACCCGCTCTATAATTCTTTTCTGATGATGTGATTGTTATACCGATTTCTTTATCTCCTATACCCTCAGTAGCATCCAACGAAATCCATAATGGCTTTTCTGTAATAATCCATGCTTGATTGGTACAAACCTTAAAAGTTTCTGTAAAAGGAACAACACCACGAGCATTTATTGTAACAGGTGATACCTCAAAATAAGGTGCTTCATTTGTTACATCATTGTCATCGCCAGTACATGAAACCCACCCTACTGTAGTAACTACCATTACCAGCAGAGATGTCAAAATTTTCAAGTTTTTCATTTAAGCTAAATTTTTTGTGTCTGCCAGAAGCCCAAACTCAGACATGTTGTTTCAAAAACAATTATTACATAAAAAAAGCGGGGCATCTAACTTCCGTTTGTCTGTTGCTTTAGGTCCTGAGAAAACCCGTGTATTAAAACAAACAAAAGCGATACCCACGCTATGGCATATAAATATATTTCCAGAAAAGTGTGCATAAGGACATAAAGCCCTTTGCACACTGCCGGAATGGTAATATACACCTCACCGTAGCATCTGCCTTTACCATGCTTTTGTAATACACATTTGAGTTTCTCAGGTTCAAAGCTACCAAAAACAAAGCGTTAGCAAACACTTCTAATTATGTAAGTAGTCTCTTTGCAAAATTATTCTCTAATAATGAAATGCAAGGTTATGCAAAAATACATATTTTTTTTAAAATCCCATCTTTTCATACCAATTTTCTTCTTCCTACAATATCGTCTGAGGATTATTTCTGAAAACCAAAATCTTAAAACCTATATAAAAAATATGAGGTTTTTCGGAAATTGAAGTGGTATTACATCTATGTGATTACCTGTTCTACTTTATGTAAGGACACACGGTTCGTACATCCGCTTTTTCTCCAACCAATGGTATATTTCAACTCATACGTATATGAAATATCTGCCATCCTATCGGAATATTTTCAAGAGCCTGTGTATATTGGAACGACATTCCGGACGCACGAGCCGTGCGTCCCTACTTGTTGATAAGAAACAATCAAACCTTTATCAAGCTAAACAAAGTTATTCCAGCGGATACTATCGACTTATGTATAATTAAATGTGAGGTGACAGGAATCACTCCAAATATCGGATGAACCTTTTTTTAAAACCTTGATTTTTCCCTTGACTTGCTATGAAGAACTAGCGGATTTGTTTCCGCTCCAAAAATAAAAAAGCCCCGATTCTGTAAGGAATCAGAGCTTTCGCGGTGCGTACGGGACTCGAACCCGTGACCCCATGCGTGACAGGCATGTATTCTAACCAACTGAACTAACGCACCATTAAGTTTTTGTTTCGCTGCTTTCTCTCTCGATTGCGGTTGCAAAGGTAGGCATTTTTCTGAAACCTGCAAACATATTGAGAAGAAATTTTCAGATTTTATTTATTTTAGTTACTAATATCCTTATTTCCAACACGTTTAAATCCGATATTTTTTTACATCAAACAATCGGCCTATTTTTGTCCATCCGGATATACCTTATTATATTTAACGAAGGTATGAAACCGAAACCGGCTTCATACCTTCTCTCTAACTACAGCAAATTATGATTTGATACGTTTGTAACCATATACCGCCAAATCTCCCAGTTCTTCTTCGATGCGAAGCAACTGGTTGTATTTCGCCATACGGTCCGAACGGCTCAACGAACCGGTCTTGATCTGACCACTATTGGTAGCTACCGCAATATCGGCAATGGTAGCGTCTTCCGTTTCACCCGAACGGTGAGAAGTAACCGTAGTATACCCGTGGCGGTGAGCCATCTCGATGGCATCGAGCGTTTCGCTCAACGAACCGATCTGATTCACTTTAATCAGAATGGAATTGGCGCAACCGGTAGCGATACCCTTCGACAGGAACTCTACATTCGTAACAAACAGGTCATCGCCTACCAACTGGCAACGGTCGCCGATACGGGCCGTCAGCTGCTTCCAGCCTTCCCAATCGTTTTCACTCATACCGTCTTCGATGGAATCAATCGGATATTTACCAATCAATTCCTCCAGATAAGCAATCTGTTCTTCCGAAGTACGCTTCTTGCCCTTCTCGCCTTCGAAAATGGTATAATCGTATATACCGTCCTTGTAAAATTCCGAAGAAGCACAGTCCATCCCAATCATTACATCTTTTCCGGGTACGTATCCGGCTTTCTGGATAGCCGCCAGGATAGATTCCAAAGCATCTTCGGTTCCGTTCAATGCCGGAGCAAAACCGCCTTCATCGCCTACCGCGGTACTCAGCCCACGGTCGTGCAACACTTTCTTCAGCGCATGGAACACTTCGGCCCCCATTCGTAATCCTTCACGGAAAGAAGCGGCTCCTACCGGACGAATCATGAATTCCTGGAAAGCAATCGGAGCATCGCTATGAGAACCTCCGTTGATGATATTCATCATCGGAACCGGCAAGACATACGTATTTACCCCACCGATATACCGGTACAACGGAACATTCAAGTAATTGGCGGCTGCCTTGGCTACCGCCAGAGATACACCCAAGATGGCATTGGCACCCAGATTCGATTTCGTCTTAGTACCGTCCAGTTCCAGCATCTTCTTATCGATGGCACGCTGCTCCAATACAGACCAGCCTGCCAAGGCAGGAGCAATGATCTTATTGACATTTTCAACCGCTTTCAACACTCCTTTTCCACCGTAACGGCTGGCATCCTTATCACGAAGTTCCAACGCTTCGTGTTCGCCGGTAGAAGCACCTGAGGGGACAGACGCACGTCCGATGATACCCGATTCCAACTTCACTTCCACTTCTACGGTAGGATTCCCGCGTGAATCAAGGATTTCACGACCTATAATTGATTTTATTTTCATACCTTTCTTGTTTTAGGTTGATTCTTTTAATTTCTGTATGACAAAGTTCTGAATTTCTGAAACACAACACAATACCTCAAATTAGGTATTTTTATCCATTCTAAATTAGAACCTTCTATAGCATGTAGATAGAAGAAAAAGGTCTAATCCGTAACACCGGACCAGACCTCTCTATCCAATAATCAATTTATGCAGTTAATTCTGTTTAATAATTTGTCTTCTTCACTTCGAAGTAAGCCTGTGGATGCAGACATGCCGGGCAAGTTTCAGGAGCTTCCTTTCCTACGTACAGGTAACCACAATTGCGGCACTGCCATACCACTTCAACATCTTTCTTGAATACCTTGTCATCTTCGATGTTCTTGGCCAATGCCAGGTATCTTTCTTCGTGTCCCTTTTCCGCAACGGCAATTTCACGGTACATCTTAGCGATAGCCGGGAAACCTTCTTCGTCAGCGATGTCGGCAAACTTCGGATAATCCATAGACCATTCTTCGTTTTCGCCTTCAGCAGCAGCTTTCAGATTCTCGATGGTAGAACCGATGACACCAGCCGGAAAACTTGCATTGATTTCCACTTTACCACCTTCCAACCATTTGAACATACGTTTTGCGTGTTCCTTTTCCTGGTCGGCTGTTTCAGTAAAAATGGCCGAGATCTGTTCGAAACCTTCTTTCTTTGCGGCACTTGCAAAGTAAGTGTAACGCATTCTGGCCTGTGATTCACCTGCAAATGAAGTTGCCAAATTCTTTTCTGTTCTCGTTCCTTTAATGCTCTTTCCCATAATGATTAGTTATTAGTGATTATACTTAGATTTCTTTTTCGTATTGCAAAGATAAAAAGAATAATTTAAATTTGAAATGATTACAATTTTTATTTAACCATCTTTAAGTATAAAACCGAGAATCTTTCTACAATATAAAAAGAAAACAAGAATTTTTCGTGATTTGTTCCATGAAATTCATACTTTTGCATCATTTTTTATAATTTATAACAAACAACAACATGAAAGGATTTGATTTTAGGCCAAAACTATTCACCATGCTGAGAAGCTATACGAAAGCTGACCTGACCACAGACCTGATGGCAGGTATCATCGTAGGTATTGTGGCATTGCCTTTGGCCATTGCATTCGGTATCGCATCAGGGGTTAGCCCGGAAAAAGGCATCATCACGGCTATCGTAGCCGGCTTTATCATTTCGCTTCTGGGAGGAAGCAAAGTGCAGATAGGCGGCCCTACCGGCGCATTCATCGTTATCATTTATGGAATCATCCAACAATACGGCATAGAAGGACTGATGGTAGCCACCATGATGGCCGGCGTATTGCTTATATTATTAGGTATCTTCAAACTCGGTACCGTCATCAAATTCATTCCCTACCCTATCATCATCGGATTTACCAGCGGTATCGCCGTTACAATCTTCACGACACAGATAGCCGATATTTTCGGACTCGATTTCCAAGGAGAAAAAGTACCGGGCGATTTCATCGGAAAATGGCTGGTCTATGCCCGGCATTTTGATAGCGTGAACTGGTGGAACTTCCTGGTAAGCATCATCAGTATCTTCATCATCGCCATCACACCGAAATTCTCGAAAAAAATTCCCGGCTCTCTGGTAGCCATCATCCTGGTAACCGTAGGAGTCTATTTACTGAAGATGTACGGAGGCATCACCTGCATCGATACCATCGGCGATCGCTTCAGCATCAAAGCCCAACTTCCTGACGCTGCTGTACCTGCCCTCGACTGGGAAGCCATCAAGAACCTGTTCCCGGTAGCCATTACCATCGCCGTACTGGGAGCCATCGAATCTCTGTTGTCGGCAGCTGTAGCCGACGGTGTCATCGGCGACCGTCACGATTCCAACACCGAACTGGTGGCTCAGGGTATCGCCAACTTTGTTTCTCCGATTTTCGGAGGTATTCCGGCTACCGGTGCCATCGCACGTACAATGACCAATATCAACAACGGCGGACGCTCGCCCATTGCCGGTATCGTACACGCCATTGTCCTGTTGCTGATTCTGCTGTTCCTGATGCCGCTGGCCAAATACATTCCGATGGCCTGTCTGGCTGGAGTACTGGTCATTGTATCATACAACATGAGCGGATGGCGGGTGTTCAAAGGTCTGTTGAAAAATCCGAAGGCAGATGTAGTGGTGTTGCTGATTACTTTTTTCCTGACTGTTATCTTCGATCTGACCGTAGCTATCGAGGTGGGATTGGTCATCGCCTGTGTACTGTTCATGAAACGTGTCATGGAAACAACCCAGATTTCTGTCATTACCGACGAAATTGACCCGAACAAGGAATCCGACCTGGAGGTACACGAAGAACACCTGATTATACCTAACGGTGTAGAAGTATACGAAATAAACGGTCCGTATTTCTTCGGTATCGCTACCAAATTCGAAGAAATCATGGCCAGCCTGGGAGACAGACCGAAAATCCGTATCATCCGTATGAGAAAAGTCCCGTTCATCGATTCTACAGGCATCCATAACCTGACTACCCTGTGCGAAATGAGCCAAAAGGAAAATATCCATATCATTCTTTCGGGTGTCAATCCACAAGTGCACAATGTACTGGAAAAATCAGGTTTCTATGAACTGCTCGGTAAGGAAAATATCTGTAGCAACATCAACGAAGCGCTGGAAGTAGCCCGACGCGAAATTGTAGAACTGAACAAGAATTAACAGGTTATCCACGGATATCAACAATAAAGGCCGTTCCAACGGGAATAAAATTCCAATTGGAACGGCCTTTGTTTTATACGGTATTATCAATAAGAAGCACTTGCCTTGATACCGGCTTTCTCCAGCAAAGCTACAATCCTGTCAAGTTCTTCATGAGTAGCCTTCTGTAAGGCATGGTCGGGAGTCTCGCGGTCGATGGTATAGACCATCACCTGCCGGGGAGCGATTTCTTTCACTACATCCAACCAAGGCAACACGTAACGGTCGGTCGTATTGTCTACATCCACCCCTGTTTCGGTCTTTCCTTTCAGAAACATGCTCTGAACAATCAGATTTCCATGAAACGCCTTCATTCCCTCAATAATCCGATTGACATCGTAATGTCCCGTCGGACAATCCACCAACCGGATATAATCGCTGTCAACCGTATCCAGTTTCAGAATATTATTGTCTATCTTATTCAGGGCAGCGAATACTTCAGGCTTATGAATGAACGTTGCATTACTCAATACGCTGACTTTGGCTTCGGGGAAATACCGGTCACGCAACATCAGTGTATCATCGATGATACCGGCAAATTCCGGATGGGAAGTCGGTTCGCCGTTACCCGCAAACGTCAGAACATTCGGTTCCGGTCCGTTCTCCTGCATTTCTTTCAACTTCTTTTCCAACGCCTCGCATACCTCCTTGCGGGAAGGGAGTTTCGCATGCGGACGATGGTCCTTATTATACCCACATTCACAATATATACAATCGAATGTGCAGAACTTTCCATCTGCCGGAAGCAGATTGATACCTAATGACACTCCCAGCCGGCGGCTATGCACCGGACCAAAAATGGGAGAAGGATAAATGACAGTTGCCATAAAACAATCCATTAATGAATAATAATCCGACCACAAAGATAACAAATCTGTGTATATCCTGTTATGATTCTCACCACTTAACCCGCAACTGCAACTGGATATCCGCTTTGTTGTTTCCCGCAATTTCTTCGGTACCCGAACTGATACGGTTACGGTCGGAATAATGGGTCCATCCCCATTTGGCTTGCAACATCCAACGTTTTCCACCATCGTAACGTAAATTCACCGCCATCCTGTACCCCCTTCCTTCCAGGGAATTCATGGAAAAGGTATACAGCAGCCCCGGTTCGTACAAATAAACACGCGAATCATAATTATCCGTCCGGAACCATACACCGCTGATGCTGCCTTGTAACGGAAAATCTTCGGAAGCCAACTTCAGCGTTTCTCCTAAGGCATAGCCGTTTCCCTTGTCATTGCTTCCATAAGATGTACGTACAAATTCGGCAACGGTCTTGGAAGTAAGAAACGGATAAGGCATATAAGCAACTTGTGCATGTACACGTTGACGGATATAAGGTAATACGTACTTCCTTTCATCGGATAAAGTATGATTCTTCGCCTTATTCTTGATACCATATCTTATCAACACGCCCAGTGAATGAGGATGTGAATAACTCAACTGAATATTACCTGAAACTCCCAGTGTATTCCGGCGGTCCACCTGATAACGGTACCAGGGAAAATAAAAAAAATCTCCATAAGCCGATAAGTTGACAGACTGTAAGATTTTCGTTTCCAGTCCTATGCAGATTCCAGCCTCATTACTGGTCTTTGAATTTTCTCCCCAGGCATTGCTCAACAACGAATGATAGCGTTTGTCATAATATCTGTTGATAAGTATCCAAGTAGTATGAACAGTCGGTGAATAACGGATGGTATTCAGCGTAGCAATAGCCCCTTGCCTATCGATGGCCGTTTCGCCAGCCCACATCCACCGATGGCTTAAAAACCATTTGTAATGCAGACCGACGTTCAGAAACTGACGTCCTCTCGGCTCAAAACGGTTATAAAGCTTTTCAACAGGATTCAACAGTTTATCATAATAGTTATAAACAGCTGTTAATCCAGCTTCCAGATATTTGCCGTTATACGATAAATGACTACCAACCAGGTGATTGCCAACTGTATTTTTCTTCTCTAAATCTTTCTGAAGCCGATGCATCCCGTCAGTTTTAAACGACCGTATTTCAGAGTTATCAACCAGTGCATCCAGGTTACGGAACGAATAAAAGGCCGATACATTCCACCGTTTGTTCCATTGCCATGTACCTCCGATACCACGGAGATAACCGGTTTCTGCGGTCGATGTAAATCTGGTCAGACCGCTTCCCATTCTACCGAACGAAGCGACTGAAGTCCCCAGTCCCATACTGGCACCTGTATTCAATACCAGTCCGTATCCGAAATTCGCCCGATAATTGCCTAACACCAAAGTTTTCAACTGCCCTATGTCCTGTAAGAGAAAGGAGGCGGCATAAAAATCATATCCTTTCCGATTGACTCCCCGAAAGAAAGGCTCCCCGGCATCTTTCTCGGCCGAAAAACTGAAAAACAACCGGTTGGCAAAACTGAACCGATAGCGGATATTGTGGTAAAAAGCATCTCCCAAGTATTTCCGGTTCGGATATTTATCCAAGGTTTCTGCACTGTATCCGGCATATCCTGCTTTCTGATTCAACGACCTCCCTACCCGTGTCAACAACTCCTGTTTATTTCTTGTCCATATCTTCCTCCAATCCGGTTTCCTATCTGCAGGCACTTCTCCTACATAAACAAAATCCTGTAAATAACGCCTTGTCCTCCAATCCATTCCTTCTACCCCCCAAAGTTCGTTGATACTGAGCATCGCTCCATACTTATACAGGTAGTAGAGAATATTTTCTATCAGCTGGTCGGATAAAAAAGGTAACTGTTCCAATTGCTCCCGTGTAGCGGTGTTCAGATTCAACGGGTGTTCGGCCAATTCCTGCAACTCTTCATCCATCAACGTCCAGTTCCTCATTTCCTCATCGGAAGAAACCTGTTCGTTCCATTCCATCCATTCTGATTGCGCACAGACCGGTGTTAAAAAGCAACAGATTAATACCCAATTAATTAATAGACATTTCCACATGTTATTCAGCCAGTTATCAACAATGAACAAATACGTTAATATTTTATATCAAAGAGTAGATAGCTTCATTATTATTCCTAATTTTGCGAACATGAAGCGTTACTACTACATATTCCTGGTACTGCTGTGCGCCTTTACAACATTTTCAACAGCTACAGCTCAACAAAAGACCGCAACCAAAGGTGGTTATAAAGTACCTGTATGCGTCTACCAAGGAGATACTATACCTTGTATAACGCTCAGAAACATCTATATTTACCCTACGCTGAAATTCAAGAACAAAAGGCAACAGAAATATTATTGGAAACTGGTGAGAGATGTGAAGAAGACACTCCCTCTGGCCAAGGAAATCAGAAACGTAGTCATCGAGACCTACGAATACCTGGAAACACTTCCCGATGAAAAGTCTCGCGACAAACACATCAAAGCTGTAGAAAAGGGGTTGAAACAACAATATACTCCCCGAATGAAGAAACTGACCTTTTCGCAAGGAAAACTATTGATCAAACTGGTGAACCGGGAATGCAACCAATCTTCTTACCAGCTGGTAAAAGCTTTTATGGGTCCTTTCAAAGCAGGATTCTATCAGACTTTTGCAGCTCTCTTCGGAGCCAGTCTGAAAAAGGAATATGATCCGGAAGATGATGATAAAATGGTGGAAAGAGTGGTGACTCTCGTAGAGAACGGACAGTTATAATAACTTTATATATACATATAAATCAATAAATTAACAACTTATCAAACAGTTATCAACAAGGCGGATATTCCCCCTCTTGATTCCCTCCGGAAATAGGTGGAGATACCCGCCTTATGTAGGATTTATCCCAACCTGAACTGCATCAGTTTATTGGCAAACTCCCAAAGTACAATACCTGCCGTAACCGATACATTCAAGGAATGTTTGGTACCATACTGAGGAATCTCGATGCATCCATCGCATGAATTCACTACTTCCTGCTGAACTCCTTTCACTTCGTTCCCCATGACAATGGCATATTTCTTATCCTTATCCAGTACCAGATCGTTCAATAAAGTACTTCCTTCGCACTGTTCGATGGCTAACACTGTATATCCTTCCTTATGAAGTTCATCTACAGCCTCTTGCGTATGTTTTACATAAGTCCAGTCTACTGTATTCTCGGCCCCTAACGCAGTCTTGTGCATTTCCGGATGTGGAGGTGTAGCAGTAATTCCGCACAAATAAATCCGATTGACCAGAAAAGCATCAGAAGTACGGAAAACCGCTCCGATATTATGCAGACTGCGCACTTCGTCCAAAACCACCACCAAAGGAAGCTTTTCCGCCTCTTTGAATTCTTCTACCGTCAAGCGGTTCATCTCTGTTATCTTCAGTTTTCTCAATTCCGACATAGCTCGATTCATTTAGGTGCACAAAGATAAGAACTATCTTCATAACCTTGTTGAAAACGGTTGAAAAGGTGTAGACAATGTGGGTAGAGAAAATGATAACTAATCGTTGGATATTCCAAATAAAAGACTATAACCAGTTAAGAATCAACAATCCAAAAAAATGAATCAAAACTTACTTTCCCAATTTGAACATATTTTTAGCCTGAAAATACCGGCTCATAACTGGAAAGTTGTTAACTTTGCATAGTATGAACATTTTGTTCAAAAAGAAGATAAGACATATATAATCAAGAAAAAAACATGTTGATAAGGAACTGATATCTTATCGACAAATATTCATAACCGAAAGAGCAAGAAAACTGCTTTCTTTTTACCAACAATATTAACCGGCTATTATCAATATCATAAATTCTTTTTTGAGAAAGAAAAAATATAAAATTAATATGAATCGAGAAGAATGGGTTAAAAAAGGGTATGTTGATGAACCCGTAGACAAGTCCATGGACTTGAAAGCTGAAATCAAACGTCTGTGCAAGGAGAAGAATGCTGTGATTCTCGGCCATTTCTACCAGGCCGACGAAATCCAGGAAATTGCCGATTTCATCGGGGATAGTCTGGCCCTGGCACAGTGGGCAGCTAAAACCGATGCGGATATCATTGTGATGTGTGGTGTGCACTTCATGGGTGAAACTGCCAAGATTCTGTGTCCGGACAAAAAGGTGCTGATTCCTGATCTGAATGCGGGTTGTTCATTGGCCGATAGCTGTCCGGCAGATACCTTCAGTCAGTTTGTAAAAGAGCACCCGGGTTATACCGTCATATCTTACGTCAATACGAGTGCTGCTGTAAAGGCAGTAACCGATGTGGTGGTTACTTCTACCAATGCCAAACAGATTGTAGAAAGTTTTCCTGCTGACCAAAAGATTATCTTCGGTCCGGACAAGAATTTGGGAAACTACATCAATTCCATTACGGGACGTAATATGCTGTTGTGGGATGGAGCCTGTCATGTACACGAACGGTTCTCGGTCGAAAAGATTATCGAACTGAAGCAACAATATCCGGATGCTGCGGTGTTGGTACATCCGGAATGCAAAGGAGCGGTAGCCAAATTGGCCGATAAGGTAGGTTCTACTGCTGGCCTGTTGAAATATGCCATGGCAAGCGACAAGAAGAATTTCATTGTAGCTACCGAAAGTGGTATCTTGTATGAGATGCGTAACAAGTGTCCGGAAAAGAACTTTATACCGGCTCCTCCGGAAGACAGTACCTGTGCCTGCAACGAATGTAATTTCATGCGTTTGAATACTCTGGAAAAACTGTACAATACGCTGAAGTATGAATGGCCGGAAGTACAGGTGGAAGCTTCAGTAGCAGAAAAGGCAATACGTCCGATTACTCGTATGCTGGAAATTTCAGAAAAGTTAGGACTGTAATTCCTGTAGTTACTTTTTATACAGTGGACAGGCTGCCTGTGATTCTTTCTTATGAGAACGACAGGCAGCCTGTTTTTATTGAAATACGGTTAGAAAACTGTTAACAAATCCATCATTCGAACTGCTTTTCTTAAAACGTGTTATAAAACATGCTTTTTAAGCTCCATTACTTGCATATATCCAGATATTCCGTACCTTTGCATCGTGTTTTTCATAGTATTAGATTTAAGGTTAACAAAGGTTGGAGTACAGCGGTACTCCTTTTTTTATGTCTATATGTTTCCATTGCTCCTGATAATGTCTTGATTTTACCCTATGATGATTTATTGTTAATGATGAAGATACTTGACTAATCGGTGTAATTGTGTGATGAATATGGAAAAGTGGGAATGCTTTACATAAATAGTTTTTGAATATTTTGTATTTTTCACATAAAGTTAATACTTTTACATGCCTTAAAACAAGCGTGTTTTACTAAGTGCTATAAAAGCGTAGATTGGATTTTCTTTTGAAATAGTATAACAAGTGTTTGGCCCTTTGTTTTTTATTATCAGATTTTTTTCCGTATACGTGACCTGTTAAACTTATAAGTAGAATTCATGAAGGATTGAATTTTATTTATTCCGGCAATTGGATAATATGGCCTTTTCTGAATCAATCCTGTTTCGTTGATACAGCCAGGTTTCTTGAACTATATTCAATGTGGTTGGGAAACCTTGTGCTGACATCGTTTATTCAAGATTCTTTCAGGCATCTTCTTGGGGTACAAGAAGTTTTTTAGTTAATTATTATTAAATAACATCTTTTTGAAGGGCAAACTATGAAAAAGAAATTGATGCGTTCGTTTTTACAAAAAAACGAAATAAATGTTTGTATGGTAGAATTGTTGAAAAAATATGGCGCTTACATTCGTGCAAAAGCTATTAGAGCCGTATCCAATGAGGCTGAAAGAGAAGAGTTGACAGCTGGAATTATAATCCATCTTTATGAAAAACTTTCGAAGATGGTTTATACTGAAGAGGGAAAATTTGAGTACTGGTTACATACAGTGGTGAATCACTATATCATTAGTTGGAGGCGTAAAAGGGCTAAAAAATTGCCGATTTCAGACATTGAACTGGAGCGAATACCTTCGGCATCGCCTTCTTTGGGGGAAACTCTTCATCGTGAAAGATTATATGAAATTTTATGGAAAGCTGTAGATGCTTTGGAAGATTCACAGCGTGAAATATTATTATTACATTTTCAACACGGAGTCCGTTTAACTCAGATTGCCGAGATGAAAGGAATTCCTTACAATACATTCTACAAAAAATTTAAGAAAACACTCGTAACTTTAGAACACTTGTGTATTGAATTGGGACTTACGTACGATGAAAATTTATGGTTACAGTCTCATCAACCTTGACAACATACATATTTCTGAAACGTCCATTCGTTCTCGTCTGTTGATTTTTGTCGGGGTATTTTAATAATATAATGTGTAATCTTTTTACAGTTTTTACACTGCCGCATCTGATTGTCCGTTTTATCTTTTTGAAAAACAGTCTTTTGGGGATGTCTCGATAAAAATGTTATAAAAAAGTGTTGTAAAACACTTGCAGGTTTCGGAAAAGTCTGTA
>NZ_KB894652.1 GCF_000374585.1 Phocaeicola barnesiae DSM 18169 = JCM 13652 | reverse complement strand
TCTTCGTATGTCCGCTTGAATTGGTCTAATGTCATATTCTTCATATTTGCACAATATTGGTTATGGACACAAAAATACGAAGAATCAAGGCTGGAATTTGACGGGGTTTACTGAATGCTTACTCTTCAATCAACTGTACCAGTTTTTCCTTCGGAAGCGATTGTAATAATTCGTTTTTCATTTGTAACTTTACTGAGTAAAATGTTTTGGCCTTGCTAAATTAGAAAAAATGTTGAGAATCTGACCCTTTGACACTCATGAAAAACAACAGATATACGATGAAAATGATGAATTTACTCGGAGTGATGGCATGTTGCTTGTCATTCCCTGATCTGTATGCTCAGCATCAGATAAAGTTTGATGTTCCTAATCCGTTGTCCGAAACCCCTGCGTGGGGAGGAAATGTCGCATTGGTATCGGCTGGCGATGCCGTGAGTAACCTGGACAAGCACTGGGAACATACCACCTTGCCGATAGGTAATGGAAGCATAGGAGCCAATGTCTATGGCTCTATCGGTACCGAACGCATTACCTTCAATGAAAAATCCTTGTGGCGGGGAGGACCGAACACATCAAAAGGTGCGGCTTATTATTGGAATGTGAACAAAGAGTCGGCTCATGTATTGAAGGATATCCGGCAGGCTTTTACGGATGGTGACACGAAAAAGGCGACAGAATTGACCCAGGACAATTTTAACAGTACGGTGCCTTATGGATCTGCTGACGAAAATCCTTCCAGGTTCGGTAGTTTCACCACCTGTGGTGAGTTTCGTATAGCAACCGGACTGGCTGATGCCGAGGTGACCGGTTACAGCAGAACACTTTCTCTTGATTCTGCGTTGGTCCATGTGGATTTTATATCCGATGGAGTGAGGTATAGCCGTACCTATTTTACCTCTTATCCGGACAATGTAATGGTTATCCGTTTCAAGGCGTCCGAGGTGGGTAGGCAGAACCTGGTATTCTCGTATTTGCCTAATCCGGTATCTACAGGCAAGTATATCCGGAAACAGCAAGGGGAATTCTGCTATTCGGCCAGACTGGATAATAACCGGATGGAATATGCTGTCCGTGTGAAGGCGGTTACAAAAGGTGGTAAGTCCTGGACCGATAAGAACGGTGCCATTCATGTGGAAAATGCTGACGAAGTGATGTTCATTGTATCGGCCGATACTGATTATCAGATGAATTTCGATCCGGATTTTACCGATGCCAAGGCATACGTCGGGGTGAAGCCGTTGAAGACTACGGAAGCCTGGATTCGTCAGGCTGCATCGTATGGGTACGATGCGTTGCTGGACAGGCATTATCGGGATTATGTTTCTTTATTTGGTCGGACTGTGTTTGAACTGAATCCTTCCTATAGCAGTGCTGAGGATTTAGAGAAACTGTCTACTCCGAAACGCTTGGAAAGGTACCGGACCGGTGCGCCCGACTATGGGTTGGAGACACTGTATTACCAGTTCGGACGTTATTTGCTGATAGCCAGTTCCCGGCCGGGAAATCTGCCTGCCAATCTTCAAGGTATCTGGCACAACAACGTAGACGGGCCGTGGCGGATAGATTATCACAACAACATCAATATCCAGATGAACTATTGGCCGGCTTGTCCGACGAACCTGGCCGAATGTGAACTTCCGCTGATTGATTTCATACGGACACAGGTAAAACCGGGCGCTGTAACGGCAAAATCTTATTTCGGCGCACGTGGATGGACTACTTCTATCTCTTCCAATATTTTTGGCTTTACCACTCCGTTGCGCGACAAGGATATGTCATGGAACTTCTCACCGGTAGCCGGACCGTGGCTTGCTACCCATGTGTGGAACTATTACGATTATACCCGCGATGTGGATTTCCTGCGGTCGGTAGGTTATGACATCATCAAGGGAAGTGCCCGTTTTGCAACGGATTATCTGTGGCATAAGCCGGATGGCTCGTATACGGCAGCTCCTTCTACTTCGCCCGAACATGGTCCGATAGATGAAGGTACTACTTTCTCGCATGCGGTAATCCGGGAAATTCTGTTGGATGCCATTGATGCCAGCAAAGTATTGGGGGTAGACGAAGAAGAACGTCAGGAATGGCAGACGGTTCTGGCCGGTATTGTCCCGTATAAGATAGGTCGTTACGGTCAGTTGATGGAATGGTCGAAGGACATTGATGATCCTTCGGACGCACATCGGCATGTGAATCATCTGTTTGGGTTGCATCCGGGACATACTGTTTCACCGGTAACGACTCCTGCATTGGCAAAGGCTTCGCGGGTGGTCCTGGAACACCGGGGAGACGGGGCTACCGGTTGGAGTATGGGCTGGAAACTGAACCAATGGGCCCGCTTGCATGACGGAAACCGTTCGTATACACTTTACGGGAATCTGCTTAAGAACGGTACCAATGATAATCTTTGGGATTCACATCCGCCTTTCCAGATTGACGGAAACTTTGGAGGTACAGCCGGTGTAACGGAAATGTTGCTGCAGAGTCACATGGGATTCATTCACCTGCTTCCGGCACTACCGGATGTATGGCACGAAGGAAAACTGACCGGTGTGCGGGCGCGGGGTAACTTTACTGTGGATTTGTACTGGAAGGACAATAACCTGACCAAGGCTGTCATTCGTTCGGGGTCCGGAGTTCCCTGCAGCTTATATTATAAAGGTAACAAACTGGAGTTTGAAACGGAAGCGGGAGGGGTGTATACGGTGCTTCTGTCTGATGGAAAGTTGAAACTGGATATATAATCTGAGCAGGCTACTGGAATGTCTGCAATTAAAATTAAAGCCGTTCCAATGCTTGGAAATCCAAGGATGGAACGGCTTCGTTCAATATTTGTTAGAGATCGGTTAGCTCAAGCGTGCCAATGTTTCCTTGATGCGACGCATAGCTTCAACGATGTTTTCATCAGAAGTAGCATAACTCATACGGATACATTCAGGAGCGCCGAATGAAGTACCGCCTACACAAGCTACATGACCTACTTCCAACAAGTACATGGCCAGGTCATCGGCATTGTTGATGACACGGTCACCGTCTTTCTTGCCGAAGAAAGAGTCACATTTCGGGAACAGGTAGAAAGCTCCCTGCGGGAAGTTTACTTCGAAGCCCGGAATTTCCTTGGCCAGTTTGACAATCAGGTCACGACGGCGTTCGAAAGCTTTACGCATTTCTTCTACCGGAGCCTGTGTACCGGTATAGGCTGCTTCGGCTGCCTTCTGCGATACAGAGCAAGGACCTGAAGTGTACTGCCCCTGCAACTTGTTTACTCCTTTAACAATCCATTCCGGACCGGCGATGAAACCGATACGCCATCCGGTCATGGCATAGGCTTTAGATACACCGTTTACGATGACTACACGGTCTTTGATTTCGGCGAATTGAGCGATGCTCTGGTGCTTGCCGATGTAGTTGATATGTTCGTAGATTTCGTCGGCGATGACGATGACACGTTCGTGTTTAGCCAATACGGCAGCCAGTCCGGCCAGTTCTTCCTGAGTGTATACTGAACCTGTCGGGTTAGACGGAGAACAGAGAATCAGGGCGCGGGTGTTCGGAGTGATGGCTGCTTCCAGCTGAGCCGGAGTGATTTTGAAATCCTGGTCGATACCGGCACGTACGATGACTGGAGTACCTTCTGCCAGTTTCACCATTTCCGGATAGCTTACCCAGTAAGGTGCCGGAACAATGACTTCATCTCCTTTGTTTACCAAGGCCAGGATGGTGTTGCAGACAGACTGCTTGGCACCGTTGGCACAGCTGATCTGGGCAGCAGTATATTCCAGACCGTTTTCGTTTTTCAGTTTGGCAACGATCGCATTGCGCAGAGCCGGATAACCGGCTACAGGAGAGTAGCGAGAGTAGTTCTCGTCGATAGCTTTCTTGGCAGCTTCTTTGATGTGGTCGGGCGTATTGAAATCCGGTTCGCCTACGCTAAGATTAATTACATCAACACCTTGTGCTTTAAGTTCACTACTTTTTTGAGACATAGCCAGTGTAGCCGATGGCGACAGGCTGTTCAAACGATCTGAGAGTTGGTTCATTGTCTTCTAATTATTAGGTTGAATTTTATTCTGCAAAAGAAGCTAATTTCTTTCAAATATAAAAGAAATTAGCTTCGAAAATGGTATTAAGCAAGTGAAATACCTACTTCTGTTACTTTCTGTCTCCTAAAATATGCAACAGGTAGATGAAGAGGTTGATAAAATCCAGATACAGTGTCAGAGCACCCAGCAGCGCAATCTTCTGAGTATTGTCATTCACTTCGATTCCATCAGCCGAAAGGAGTCTTTTGATTTTCTGTGCATCGTAAGCAGTCAGCCCGACGAAGAGCAGGACACCGATGTACGAAATAATCAGGGTCATCATGGAACTGTGAAGGAACAGATTCACCAGAGAAGCGATAATCAGTCCGATTACACCCATGATACAGATACTGCCCAGTTTGGTCAGGTCCTTGCGGGTGAAGCTACCTATCAGCGCCATGGTACCGAAGGTGCCGGCTGTAATGAAGAAGGTAGAAGCGATGGAACTGGCTGTATAGATGACAAACAGCGTAGACATGGTGATACCGTTCAGTACGGCGTAAACAATGAAGAGCAGGGTAGCCGTAGTAACTGAAATCCGGTTGATACGGACAGAAATATACATGACCAGCGCCACTTCGGCAATCAATACGCCCCAGAACATGAACTGATTCTGAAGCATCATTTCCAGAAGGGTATAGGAACGGGCTACATAAAGGGCTACAAAACCTGTAATAGTCAGGGCGAGTGTCATCCAAAGATACACGCGACGGAACAGGGTAGCGGAGGCCGATTTGGCATAATTCTTGATGAGTTCGTTACTTTTTTCCATAAGTTTTAGGGTTTTAAAGTTTTTAGTTGATGATGGATGACCTGGAATCCGTCTGAAACCGGAGTGTCAGACGGATTGACAGCTTGTCATCTGTTGTTTATTTATAAGTTGAAGTGTAAAGTATGTCCCATGCGTTCCTTTTTGGTATGCAGGTAGCGCTCGTTGTAGGGATTCGGAGTTACTTCAATAGGAACGATTTCGACGATTTCCAGTCCGTAGGCTTCCAGGCCTACACGTTTGACCGGGTTGTTGGTCATCAGGCGCATTTTGTGGATACCGATTTCACGCAGAATCTGAGCACCTACGCCGTAATCGCGTTCGTCTGCCTGATGTCCCAGACAGATGTTGGCGTCTACTGTGTCCATACCTTCTTCCTGAAGTTTGTAGGCTCTCATCTTTTCCATAAGTCCGATACCACGTCCTTCCTGGTTCAGGTAAATGACTGCGCCTTTTCCTTCCTTGTCTATCATTTCCATGGCTTTGTGCAGCTGTTCGCCGCAATCGCAGCGCATGGAACCGAAGATGTCGCCCGTAGCACAGGAAGAATGTACACGTACCAGAATCGGTTCATCTTCTTCAAAAGTGCCTTTGATAAGGGCCACATGTTCCAGACCGTTGCTCTTCTGGCGGAATGGAATCAAGCGGAAATGGCCGAATTCGGTCGGCATATCTACTTCTACACCTTTTTCTACCAGTGATTCCTGTTTTAACCGGTAGGCAATCAGTTGGGCGATGGAAATCAGTTTCAGATTGTATTCCTGGGCAAACTTGTGCAGTTCCGGAAGACGGGCCATGGTTCCATCTTCGTTCATGATTTCCATCAGAGCGGCAGCCGGATAAAGGGCGGACAGACGAGCCAGGTCGACAGCTGCTTC
The DNA here is from genome assembly GCF_000374585.1 of Phocaeicola barnesiae DSM 18169 = JCM 13652. Taxonomy (GTDB): domain Bacteria; phylum Bacteroidota; class Bacteroidia; order Bacteroidales; family Bacteroidaceae; genus Phocaeicola; species Phocaeicola barnesiae. Next base: position 133,921 of record NZ_KB894652.1, on the reverse strand, counting down.
GGTATGTCCCGCACGTCTCAATACCCCCTTGTCCTGGGCGTACAGCGGATTGATATGTCCCGGACGGCCGAATGTTTCAGGGGTAGAAGTCGGGTCTGCCAGGGCACGGATGGTAGCGGCACGGTCGGCAGCCGATACACCGGTAGTACAACCTTCCAGTTTGTCGATGGTAATGGTGAACGGAGTTCCCAATATAGAGGTGTTGGCATCTACCTGATGAGGCAGGTCCAGCTCTTTACAGCGAGAGATGGTAATAGGAGCACAAAGTACACCTCTGGCATGTTTCAGCATGAAGTTTACTTTTTCCGGAGTTATCATTTCGGCAGCGATAATCAGGTCTCCTTCGTTTTCGCGGTCTTCATCGTCTACTACAATGACAAACTCACCTTTCCGGAAGTCCTCTAAAGCTTCTTCAATGGTATTCAATTTAATTTTTTCCATAATTCCTATATAATATTATTATCGAGATTAGTTTTAATACGTTCTTGTAAAGCACGGCTGGTCTTGACGATCGTCTTCAAGTCTTTGTCCAATCTTACCCGGTAGCGCCAGATGTTCAGCCACAACAGGATACCTACCGGTACAACCAGTCCGCAGAGCAGGTTCAGCCATCGGTTGTCAAACAAGCTTTTATGTGCTTTAACCGATAATTGCGGGTATTTGTTCAGCAGGTTAATCAGTACGCCGTCTTTGGAGTTGGATAAATCTTCAATCTCATCTTCCATCTGTTGACTGATTTGTTGAATCTTGTCATCGTGCTCGTTGTTGGTGAAGATTTTGAAATAGTTAGGTGGACCCAGTAACCGGTGGGTACGTGAATATCCCTCACAGGCAGCACAGATTTCGTCCAACGTGGTGATGGCTTTCTGATAATCGGGCGTCTGGATGATAACTTCCTTGCGGAACAGGTGACGTTCGGTACGGATGCCGAAGACCTTCCGGAAGAATGCCAGATAAACATCGATATTGAATACGACCGAGTCCTTGTTTGATTTATAAGTCAGGAAGCCTCCTAAGGGGGCAAGTATGATGGTACTCATCCACGTTCCTAGCGCTACGTTCATTTCTCCACTCTTTCCTACACGGGTAGCTCCTGAGTCGATAATGTAATAGACAACGAAAATCAATACGGAAATTACTACCGGCATACCCAATCCTCCTTTTCGGATAATGGCTCCCAGCGGTGCACCGATAAAGAAGAAAATGATGCAGGCCAATGAAAGAGTGATTTTCTTGTGCCAGTCTGAAATGTGTCCACGGATACTTCCGTCGGCATCTTTGGTCAGATAACTTTTCATGGTCCAGTCTGAAACCAGTGAATTGATTCGGTTTCCGGTCGTTGTCAGGGTGCTCAGCTTTTCTGTAGAAGTCATGGCGTTGAAAATGCTGTCCGTGTTGATGAGTGCCGTCTGTTGCTCTGCGGTTTCATCAGTCTCCTTTTTAGGTAAGGTAGTGGTAGTCCGGTAAGTAGTCTGCATGGCATCTTTGTAGATGGAGCGTCCCACACTGTCGGCATAGCATTGGATAGAATCTACCGCTTCCGCTATTTCGTTCATGTTTTTGATATCGGAACGGCGGTCCAGGAAGCTTCCGTCCACCATATTGAACTGCGTATCGAATTCTATCAGGACATGTTTCTCACGGAAAGTTTCCCTTCTGTAAGGAACGTTCTTGGAAATGGCTGATTGTGATTTCAGGTTTTCGAACTGTTCCCCGTCATACAGGTGCAGGAACAGGTGCCCTTTGTCTGCAGTCAGTTCCATCTTGCCTTCCGAAGCCCAGATGATACGGGCGTTGTCGAAACCGTCTGAGAAATTATAGATGAGCATGTCCTTCAGGATTCCAGTGTCACGGTCCTTATGCTTTACATAAATATTGTATCCTTCAATGTCGCTGTAGAAGATGCCTTCAGGAATGTCTACTTCCGGTGATTTCTGTTTCATCGATACCAAGAGGGTCCAGAGTTTCTTCTGGGCTTTGGGACCTACGATGTTTTGGAAGAAAAAAGACATGGCTCCCAAGAATACACATAAGATGACCACAGGGCGTATAATGCGCAGCAAAGGGATGCCTGCAGCTTTCATGGAAAGCAACTCATACCGTTCGCCGAAGTTTCCGAATGTCATCAATGCTGCCAGCAAGATGGCCAATGGAAGAGACAACGGTATCAGTGTCAGTGCCGATAAAAAGAAGAATTGAGCCAGAACGCTAATTTCCAGACCTTTCCCCACTAGTTCGTCGACGTATCTCCATAGAAACTGCATCATAAAGATGAACAGACAAATGAAGAATGTTCCCGAAAAGAGCAACAAGAAACTTTTCAGTACAAATATATCGAGTTTTTTTATGCGTAGCATCTTTTACTTTACTTGATTGAGATGCAAAAATAGCATAAAAAAACGGAGCGGAGGGTATTGTTTTGATATTTTTAGCATTACAGACCGCAAGTTCTGCGTAGAACATCAATCTGCGAATCCCAAAGACTCTTTACATCTTCCTCTTCTCCTTCATCGGCGAAATCCGTTACTTCAAGTACCCGGTTGGTAGTGAGTTCATCGTAATGTAACTTGAATTCGAAGTATGTCTTCGGTTCTTCGTCCGTCCAATGGAACCGGATGAACGATTCGGCGCGGGAGTTGATGACGTCTGCACTACGGACTTCTGTTTTTCCCCATTGGAACGTATAAGTCTTTCCAGCCTTATTGACGCGGTCTGCAAACCAACGCTGCAATCCTGCGGCTGTGCTGACAATACTCCAGATAATATTGCTCGAAGAGGGATTGAGAGGATACTCAATGTGTACTTTTTTCTTCATGTGTGTGCTTTATTATAGTTCTTAGATTTCGGGTGGCAAATTAATGTATTTTTTTTGTATGCTACAATACTATATTCTTCTTTTTATTGATATACGCTTCAAATCCTCTTCTTTTAGTATCGAATGACGGGCTCTGTGAAAAAGATTGCAGATTTTTTAGTCAAAGATTTGGATATATGAAAAAGTTGCTCTATCTTTGCACCCGCAATCGAGAAATGATGGCGGGATAGCTCAGCTGGTTAGAGCGCATGATTCATAATCATGAGGTCCCCGGTTCAATCCCGGGTCCCGCTACAGAAAAGATTTAGCCGTTGGGTGGCTTCCACGCCTGGCGGTTTTTCAAAATGATGGCGGGATAGCTCAGCTGGTTAGAGCGCATGATTCATAATCATGAGGTCCCCGGTTCAATCCCGGGTCCCGCTACAGGTTAGACGTTCAAAGATAATTTGAGCGTCTTTTTTTATTATCCTTTTGGGAAAATCGGTTTGGAGTTAACCGATTCCCAAAAAGGTAAGTATGTCTGCACTTTTGTCGGCGATGGAAGCCGGGTGGTAGGCCTCGAGCTCGGTACGTGGACGGAACCCCCAGCTGACTCCTACGGTAGTTACTCCAGCATTTACTCCTGTCTGCATGTCTACACACGAATCACCTATATAAACGATGGCTTCTTTGGAGACTTTTGCTTTTTGCGCGATTTCTTCAATGATTTGCGGGTCCGGCTTGGAGGGAATTCCTTCACGTTGTCCTAAAATGGCTGTAAAGCGGATGTCAGGGAAGAACTGATGAATCAGTTTGGTGGTGGCTTCCTGGTATTTGTTGGATGCTACTGCCAAAAGGAAACCTTGATGCTGTAGTTTTTCCAGCATTTCGGGGATTCCCGGATAGGGGAGACTCAGGTCTGCATTGTGGAGATTATAATAAGGTATGAATCGGGCACGTATTTTCTGAACGTTTTCCGGACTCTTTTCTCCTTCCGGCAAGGCCCGTTCGAACAGTTTGTTGATACCGTTTCCGACAAAAAAACGATAGGCGTCAGTATCGTGGGTGGGATAGCCGTAGGATTGCAATGCATGGTTGGTGGCGGCTGCCAGGTCTGCAATGGTATTCAGAAGTGTTCCGTCTAAATCAAAAATGACTAGTCTTTTCATGTTTTTGTTTTTTTATTCGCAAAGGTAGGGATTCCGGTGCCAATAAACAACATTTTAACAGGATGTAGCACGACGGGATTCTGTCTCTTTTTCACTATCTTTGTGGGTACAAATGTATAACCTTCAAAAGAGATGAGTATGAATTTTCTGGATTTGGTAAAAAAACGTTATTCGGTACGTAGTTATTTGCCTCGTGCAATAGAAGCGGATAAAATGAATTATATCATGGAGTGCGTACGACTGGCTCCGTCAGCTGTCAATTATCAGCCGTGGCATTTTTCGATAGTGACCGATGCGGAAAAGTTGGCTGCATTGAAATCTACCTACCCCCGTGAGTGGATTCAGACGGCTCCGTGTATCATTGTAGCCTGTACCGACCATCAGGAAGCCTGGCATCGGAAGATGGATGGAAAAGACCATGCAGATGTGGACATAGCCATAGCGGTGGAGCATCTGTGTCTGGCTGCTGCCGAACAAGGATTGGGTACTTGCTGGGTATGTAATTTTGATGCTTCCCGTTGCAAGGAGGTTTTGTCGCTGCCTGAAAGTTGGGAGCCGGCCGTCTTGATTCCCATTGGATACGCGACAGAGGAAGCGGTTCCAGAAAAAAGAAGAAAGACACTGAATGAGATTGTTTTCTGATAAAATAGCATGTTTTTAACGCTATTTAAAAGAAAATGTAATTTTAATGACGTAATTTTGGGGTGGCTTTCCGGAGATGACGGAAAGTCACTTTTTTATATGCTAAATAACCTTGATGTATGGAAAACTTGGAAACAGGATTATTGCTGATGGTAGTCGGTATGGCTACCGTTTTCGTAATTCTTCTCATTGTTATCTACCTTAGTCAGTTGTTGATCAAGTTGGTGAACAAGGTTGCTCCGGAAGAAGAACCGAAAAAGAAGCCGGTTGCTACGGCTACATCTTCGGATACGGGCGCTATGGATGCCATTAAAGCGGCTGTAGACATTCTGACTGCCGGTAAGGGTCAGGTAATCAAAATCGAAAAATTACGTTAATCGAATTGAAAAACACTTGTTGTTGACATGGAAAAAGAAGTAAAATTTAGTTTGGTCTTTCGCGATATGTGGCAGAGCGCCGGAAAATATGTTCCGCGTGTAGACCAATTGGTGAAAGTGGCTCCTGCCATTATTGAAATGGATTGTTTTGATCGCGTTGAGACAAATGGGGGTGGTTTTGAACAAGTTAATCTGTTGTTTGGAGAAAATCCGAACAAGGCCGTCCGTGAATGGACGAAACCTTTTCATGAAGCAGGTATCCAGACACACATGTTGGACCGTGCCTTGAACGGGCTGCGTATGAGTCCGGTGCCGGCAGATGTCCGTAAATTGTTCTATAAAGTGAAGAAGGCGCAGGGTACCGACATTACGCGTACGTTCTGCGGACTGAATGATGTGCGCAATATCATCCCTTCCATCGGTTATGCGCACGATGCCGGTATGATTTCCCAATGTTGTTTGTGTATCACTTATTCACCGGTACATACGGTGGAATATTACCTGGATATGGCGAAACAGCTTATCGATGCTGGCTGTGATGAAATCTGTATCAAGGATATGGCTGGTATCGGCCGTCCGGTATTTTTGGGTAAGATTGTGGCCGGAATCAAGAAAATCAAGGACATTACTATCCAATACCATTCTCATGCCGGTCCGGGCTTCAACATGGCTTCTATCCTGGAGGTATGTAAGGCCGGTTGTGATTACGTGGATGTAGGTATGGAACCTTTATCATGGGGTACAGGACATGCCGATGTCATCAGTGTGCAGGCTATGCTGAAGGATGCCGGATTCAAGGTACGTGAAATCAACATGCATGCTTATATGAAAGTGCGTTCCATGATTCAGGAGTTTATGGACGATTTTCTGGGCTTGTACATCAGTCCGCGTAACCGTCTGATGAATTCGTTGCTGATTGGTCCGGGACTTCCGGGCGGTATGATGGGTAGCTTGATGGCCGATCTGGAAACGAACCTGGAATCCATCAATAAGTATAAGGCGAAACGTAATCTGCCGTTCATGACTCAGGATGAACTGCTGATTAAACTGTTCAATGAAGTTTCTTACGTATGGCCACGTGTAGGTTATCCGTGTCTGGTGACTCCGTTCAGCCAGTATGTCAAGAATCTGGCAATGATGAATGTCATTCAGATGGAGAAAGGCAAGGAACGCTGGGGCATGATAGCCGATGATATCTGGGACATGATTTTGGGAAAGGCCGGAAAACTGCCGGGTGAACTGGCTCCTGAAATCGTAGAGAAGGCAAACCGTGAGGGACGTAAGTTTTTTACCGGCAATCCGCAGGATAATTATCCGGATCAGTTGGAGAAATACCGCCAGATGATGTGGGAAAAGAAATGGGAAACCGGTGAGGATGACGAAGAACTCTTTGAATATGCCATGCATCCGGCTCAGTATGAGGCATACAAGAGCGGTAAAGCCAAAGCTGACTTCCTGGAAGATGTAAAGAAACGTCGGGAAGAGAAAGAAGTGTCACACATGGCCGGCGACCAGACAAAGGTATTGACGGTGGATGTGAACGGACAGGCTTACCGGGTAACGGTAGCTTTCGGCGATGTACATCCGGATAAGTTGGCCGGTGCTGCTCCGGCTGGCGGACAGACTGCCGCACCGGCACCTGCCGGCGAAGGCAAGGAGGTACTTTCTCCATTGGAAGGTAAATTCTTCCTGACCAAGAGCGCACAGGAGACTCCGGTGAAAGTAGGTGATAAGGTCAATCAGGGCGATGTAATCTGTTATGTGGAAGCCATGAAGACTTACAATGCTATCCGGGCCGAGTTCAGTGGTACCATCACTGCTATCTGTGTAAATTCAGGTGACAGTGTTTCTGAAGATGACGTATTAATGAAGATTTTGTAATGGAAGATATAGTTGAAAGATTGTATGAAATGACGGCTTTCAGCAACATTGTTGCTGACCCGCGTTTTCTGATCATGTATGCCATTGCATTCATCCTGCTCTACTTGGGTATCAAGAAGCAGTATGAGCCTCTGCTGTTGGTTCCGATTGCTTTCGGTGTATTGCTGGCCAATTTCCCGGGCGGCGATATGGGAGTTATCCAGGCCGATGAGAATGGCATGGTCATGGTCAAGGGTGTGATGAAGAATATCTGGGAAATGCCTTTGCATGAAATCGCTCATGAACTGGGATTGATGAACTTCATCTATTACATGTTGATAAAGACGGGTTTCCTGCCTCCGATTATCTTTATGGGTGTCGGTGCGTTGACCGATTTCGGTCCGATGTTGCGTAACCTTCGTCTGTCTATTTTCGGCGCAGCTGCCCAATTGGGTATTTTTGCCGTACTGTTGGTTGCTATTCTGATGGGATTCACACCGAAGGAAGCAGCTTCGTTGGGTATTATCGGAGGTGCAGACGGTCCGACCGCCATCTTCACGACCATCAAGCTGGCTCCGCATCTGTTGGGCCCGATTGCCATTGCAGCCTATTCCTACATGGCGCTGGTACCGGTCATCATTCCGTTGGTGGTACGTATCTGGTGTACCAAGAAAGAGCTTTCCATCAATATGAAGGAACAGGAGAAGAAATATCCTTCTACTACAGAAATCAAGAACCTGCGTGTCCTGAAGATTCTGTTCCCGATTGCAGTGACTACCATTGTCGCTCTGTTCGTTCCGAGTGCTGTTCCTTTGATCGGTATGCTGATGTTCGGTAATCTGGTGAAGGAAATCGGTAGCAATACTTCCCGCTTGTTTGATGCCGCTTCCAACAGCATCATGAATGCTGCCACCATTTTCCTGGGTATCTCTGTAGGAGCTACCATGACTACCGACGCTTTCCTGAACTGGACAACTATCGGTATCGTTATCGGTGGATTCCTGGCATTCGCCTTATCTATTTCCGGTGGTATTCTGTTTGTGAAGGTGGTGAATCTGTTCACGAAAAAGAAAATCAATCCGCTTATCGGTGCTACCGGTTTGAGTGCTGTGCCGATGGCAAGCCGTGTAGCCAATGAAATCGCATTGAAGTACGACCCTAAGAACCATGTGCTTCAGTATTGCATGGCCAGCAACATTTCAGGAGTTATCGGTTCTGCGGTAGCAGCCGGTGTCCTGATTACGTTCCTCGGATAACCATTCAGAACAGCTGCTGTTCTTTATACGTAAGGTGCCGTATCTGCTTTTCCCTCTATGAGGGCAAGGGTAGGTACGGCATTTTACATGTTCAGAGCCGGTTACTCTCGTTGGGACATTGCACACTTTTGAATATTTGTGCGCAAAAGCAAGTAAGTTTTTAAATAAGTTTGTATCTTTGCAGCCGAATTTATAATACGAAAGCTATGAGTTATAATTTGCTGAAAGGAAAAAGAGGTATTATTTTCGGTGCTTTGAATGAACAGTCTATCGCTTGGAAGGTAGCTGAAAAGGCCGTAGAAGAAGGTGCAACAATCACGTTGTCGAATACCCCTGTAGCAGTACGTATGGGACAGGTTTCGGAATTGTCAGAAAAATTGCACTGTGAAGTGATTCCGGCCGATGCTACCAGCGTGGAAGATCTGGAAACTGTTTTCAAACGTTCAATGGAAGTATTGGGCGGACAGATTGATTTCGTACTACACTCTATCGGTATGTCTCCGAACGTACGCAAGAAACGTACATACGATGATTTGGATTATGATATGTTGGGAAAGACATTGGATATCTCGGCTGTTTCATTCCATAAGATGATTCAGGTAGCCAAGAAGCTGAATGCAATCAGTGAATACGGTTCTATCGTGGCTCTGAGTTATGTGGCAGCACAGCGTACCTTCTACGGTTACAACGATATGGCCGATGCCAAGGCGTTGCTGGAATCCATTGCCCGCAGTTTCGGTTACATCTACGGCCGTGAACACCATGTACGTATCAATACCATCTCTCAGTCTCCGACCATGACTACTGCCGGATCGGGTGTGAAGGGTATGGACAAGCTGTTCGATTTTGCCAACCGTATGTCTCCGCTGGGAAATGCCTCAGCCGATGAATGTGCCGACTATTGTATCGTAATGTTCTCTGACCTGACCCGTAAGGTTACCATGCAGAACCTGTTCCACGACGGTGGTTTCTCCAGTGTAGGTATGAGCTTGCGCGCCATGGCTACCTATGAAAAGGGTCTGGATGAATACAAGGATGAGAACGGTAATATCATCTATGGATAATTGAACCGGATGCATCGGATAATAGGAATATTATTAATGGTAGTGTTCGTTCTTTCTGCTTGTCGTTCCGGCGAGCAGAAAGACGAATCTCTTCAGACGTCTGTGAAGGTATTACGCTATGACCGCCTTCAGTACGAGGCCACTGTGATGAACAGTGTGTCTGCTCTGCAGAAGATGAACATAGATTGTCCGCAGGCTACGAAGTTGCTGATTGAGGATGTGCTGGGTATCGGTTCTGTTGCCGAACCTGACATCAATGATCGGCTGTGTGCCTATTATTCCGATTCTCTGCTGGTCAGGTTGATGGATGATGTACAGGAAAAGTTCAAGGACCTTTCCGGTATTGAAGCTGATTTGACCAAAGGTTTCAGAAACTTGAAACGGGAGGTCCCTGCAATTCCTGTTCCGCGTATCTATTCGCAGATATCGGCGCTGAACCAGTCTGTAGTGGTCGGCGACAGTCTGCTGGGATTCAGCCTGGACAAATATCTGGGACAGGATTATCCGCTTTACAAACGTTATTATTATCCGTTTCAGCGTCGGTCGATGGTACCCGAGCGCATTGTACCCGATTGTTTTACTTTTTATCTGTTGAGCCTGTCTCCTTTTCCGTGGGAAGAAGGGCACCGTACCTTGTTTGACTTTATGATGTATCGGGGCAAGATTGCCTGGACGGTGGAGCATATCCTGCAGTCCGACGGCTCCGGAAGGCTGACACTGGGATATACGCGTGAAGAGCTGAACTGGTGCCGCAAGTACATGGATGCCTTGTGGAAAGAAATGGCTGAGAAGGAACATCTGGCAAGTACCGATCCGATGCTGATCCGTTCTTATACTTCCGGTGAACAGACACTGACTTTCAACGGCGAAAAGATGCCTCCATGTATCGGTATCTGGCTGGGAATGCAGCTGGTGGACAAATATATGAAGAACAACCAGCGCCTGACTCTGAAAGACTTGCTCGGAAAAGATGACTTCTCCGATTTGATGCATACACCGAAACACTGATTTTTTATCTTATTCTGATGGAAACAGCTTTATATTTATTACCCGTAACGCTGGGTGATACGCCTGTCGAACAGGTGTTGCCTGCCTACAACAAAGAGATTATTTTGGGTATCAAACATTTTATCGTGGAGGATGTCCGTTCGGCGCGCCGTTTTCTGAAAAAGGTAGAGGCTTCCATCAATATCGATGAACTTACTTTTTATCCGCTGAACAAACATACGTCTCCGGACGACCTGTCGGGATACCTGAAGCCTTTGCAGGAGGGGCATTCCATGGGAGTCATTTCGGAAGCCGGCTGTCCGGCTGTAGCCGATCCGGGTGCTGATGTCGTAGCGATGGCACAGCGGAAAAATCTGAAGGTCGTTCCGTTGGTAGGTCCTTCGTCCATTATTCTTTCGGTCATGGGGTCTGGCTTTAACGGACAGAGCTTTGCGTTCCACGGCTATCTGCCGATTGAGGCTGCCGACCGTATCAAGCGTCTGAAAGAGTTGGAAGGACGTATCTATTCAGAGAATCAGACCCAGCTTTTCATTGAGACGCCTTACCGGAACAACAAGATGATGGAGGATATCGTGAAGACCTGTCGTCCTCAGACCAAACTATGCATTGCCGCCAACATCACTTGCGAAGGCGAGTATATCCATACCAAGACTATCCGTGAATGGAAAGGCCATTTGCCGGACCTTACCAAGGTGCCTTGCATTTTCCTTATTTATAAGTAAAACTAAAAAGAGCCTCCTTCCGGAAGCTCTTGACTCTATTCGGAGAGAACGAGTTGGAAATCATAGATGTCCAGCCATTGCCCGAATTTCCTTCCTACTTCATTGAAACGGGACACCTGCTTGAATCCTAGTTTCTCATGCAGCCGGACGCTGGCCTCGTTGGGATAAGTGATGCAGGCTATCAGTACATGCAGGCCGGCTTTCTGTGAGGCGTCAATCAGTTGCTGCATCAGTGCCTGGCCTATTCCCTTTCCAGTATGTCCTTTTTTTACATAGACAGTCGTTTCTGCCGTTTGCCGGTAGGCTTGTTTTTCTTTCCATCCGTGCGCGTAGCAGTAGCCTAGCATTTCTCCGTCTGCTTCGTAGACGAAATACGGATAGGTGGAGGAGATGGTTCGGATGCGGTCCGCCATTTCTGCAGGACTGACCGGTGCTGTTTCGAAAGTGATACAGGTATGAACGATGTATTCGTTGTAGATGTCGGCTATTGCCTGTGCGTCGTTTAAAGTTACGGTTCGAATCATGATTCTTTCTGGTGTGAGGTTGTGTTTGGGTATATGTTTTTAATAGAATTCTTTCCACATGGAGGCTGCCAGGTCCAGGTGTTCCAGTTCTTCCTGTAAGAAATCAGACAAGAGTATTTCTCCGGTTCTCAACTCTTCAAAATCAAAGAAGCGTCCTTTTTTCAGTGACAGCTCTTGTTCTGTCTTCAGGGGGAGTATGTAAAGATGGACGGTTTGCAGACTGTGGGTGGCGGGCGATTGGCGGTAGCGTAGGATGAATCGGGGAGTCATGCTCCCTTTCCGGACTATTTTCCGTCCCAGCAAAGTAGAGTAGTGTTCCATGTTGCGGAACGGGTCTTCCAGCCATTCTTCCACAGGAACATCCCACACTGTTTTCCAGTTGTTGACATCGGTATGCGGACAAAGGTAGATTTTCCCGTTCCAGAGCGGTGCTATGCGGATGATGTTGTAGAACCCCTCTTCGCGGGCAGCCATGTTGATTCCGATGATATTGACCGTAATACAGAACAGGTAAATCAGAATGGGAACCAGATAGACCGCTACCAAAAATACGCGGGGATTATCCAACAGGTTTTGTTCCTGCAGGATGGCAAGTATAATCAGGTGGATAGCCGAAAGTACGACAATGATACCGGCTTCCAGGGTATAGTTGCGTTTGGAACGCAGATGTATGGCCATGTGGAACTTCCGGTAGTAGTCCGGAAGAGTCAGATAGATGAAACAGAAAGTGAACATGAGCAGTTCCAGAACGGGAGTATTGCACTTGTCTGGAATGTATTCGTATCCGGTAAACAGACGGAATAGGAAATATAGGCCGATACTGATGCTGCCGACAAGAAGAAAGAAGTTGATATCTTTCAGGTATATGATATTCAGTAGGATGGCTGTTATCCCGATGCCCAGACCGATACCAAGCATCAGAGTGGCCGGAAAGAAATGAAGTCCGACCAACGTTATAAGCAAGGGTAACAGTCCAAGGGAAACCAGTAGGCCTTTGTATGTTCGTTTGGTGCTCATTGGGGTTTATCTATACACACATGTAACAATTTTATACATCAAAAAGTTTAAAATTGTCGGATTTGTTTTTCGGCATAGTAGGATGAACGTACCAGCGGACCGCTTTCTACCAGCCGGAAACCTTTCTGTAGGGCAGTTTCCTTGTAGGAGTCAAACTGCTCGGGAGTGATGTATGCGGCCACCGGGTAATGCTTCCGGGTAGGTTGCAGGTATTGGCCGATGGTCAGTATCTGGCAACCGTTTGCCAGCAGGTCGTCCATGGTTTCTTCCACTTCGGCGATGGTTTCTCCCAGTCCTACCATGATGCCCGATTTGGCTGTAACGCCGCTGTCCGCAATCAGGCGGATGACACGAAGGCTGGTGTCATACCGGGCCACGCTACGTACCAGTGGGGTCAGTCGGCGGACGGTTTCGAGGTTGTGTGATACGATGTCGGGGTGTGTATCGGTTACCTGTCGGATAAGTTCTTCTTTTCCCTGGAAGTCAGGAATCAGGGTCTCCAGGGTAATTCCCGGATTGAGTTGGCGGATGGCCTGGATGGTCTGTACCCAGTGTCCGGCTCCCAGGTCGGGCAGGTCGTCACGGTCTACCGACGTAAGGACAGCATGATTCAGTTTCATGAGCCGGATGGATTCGGCCACCTGTCCGGGTTCGTTTGCATCCAGCGGTAGCGGCTTGCCGGTAGGTGTGTTGCAGAATTTGCAGGAACGTGTACAGATGTTTCCGCCTATCAGAAACGTAGCCGTTCCTTTTCCCCAGCATTCTCCCAGATTCGGGCAGCGTCCGCTGCTGCAGATGGTGTGAAGACGATGGGTGTCTACGATACGTTTGGTCTCTGTATAACGTGGATTGGTTCCGATATTGATTTTCAGCCATTCCGGCTTCTTGATGTGTTCCATAGTATATCTGAAATAGAGGAAGAGCTGCAGAAGGATTGTCCTTCTGCAGCTCCGTTAGAAAATAGTATATTAAAGATTCTCGAGGAAGAAGTTTGCCACCCGGTTCATCAGATGGTTACGGGTATTTCCTCCGAAAATGCTATGGTTCCGGTTGGTATATACCTGCATGTCGAACTGTTTGTTGGCCTGTACCAGTGCTTCGCTGTATTCTGCCGCGTTCTGATAATGTACATTGTCGTCGGCAGTTCCGTGGATAAGCAACAGTTTACCTTGCAGTTTCGAAGCGCGGCTGATGGCTGAGCCTGCGTTGTAGCCGTCACCGTTTTCTTTCGGAGTACGCATGAAGCGTTCGGTATAGACCGTATCGTAGAAACGCCAGTCGGATGGGGCGGCAATGGCTACACCGGCCTTGAAGGCACCGGAGCCGTCGCTCATGGACATCAGCGTATTGTATCCTCCGAAGCTCCATCCCCAGATGCCGATACGTGAGCCGTCAACGTAGGGCAGCGTACCCAGGTAACGGGCTGTTTCTACCTGGTCTTCCGATTCTTTCACTCCAAGGAAGAGGTACGTACATTTCTCGAAGGCTGCTCCACGACCGCCGGTACCGCGTCCGTCTACACAAACCATGATGTAGCCCTTGTCGCACATGTAGGCTTCGAACATACCTCCGTCGCCGAAGCTTCCGATTCCCCATTTGTCCAGTACCTGCTGTGAGCCCGGGCCACTGTATTGGTGCATGATGACCGGGTATTTCTTGTTCGGGTCGAAATTGGCGGGTTTCATCATCCAGCCGTTCAGTTCCACTCCTTGTGAAGTCTTGAAGGTGAAGAATTCCTTGGTCGGCATATTCAGGTGGGTAAGCTGGCTTTTCAGCTGCTTGTTGTCGAGCAAGGTAACCAGTTCACGGCCTTTGCTGTCGTTCAGCGTGATTTCGGTCGGAGTGTCTTTGCTGGAATAGGTATTGATGAAGTAAGCGAAGTTCTTGCTGAACAGGGCATTGTTGGTTCCTTCTTTGGTAGACAGTTTCGTTTTCTTGCCTTTGCTGTCTATCTTGTAGATGGCGGTACGCAGGGGACTGCCTTCGTTGCTGGCATAATAGGTGGTACCGTTTGCTTCGTCGTAACCCAGGAAATCGGTCACTTCGAAATTTCCTTTGGTAATCTGGCGCACCAGGTTACCGGCGATGGTATACAGGTACAGGTGGTTGTAGCCGTCGCGCTCGCTCATCAGTACGATGTGGTTCGGGTAGAAGGCAATGCTTCCGTATTCCTGTTCCTTGATGTACTGTTCGGCCTCGTCACGGATTGCTACCTTACAGGTGGCGCTGCGCGGATTGGCCAGATACAGGTCAAAGCGGTTCTGATGACGGTTCAGGGTCATGATGGCCAGTTTCTCCGGGTCGGAAGTAAACTTGATGCGCGGAATGTAGCCGTCCTTGTCGAGGGGAAGGTCCATCTGGCGGGTTACATGGCTCTTGATGTCGTAAGTATGTACCGTTACGGTCGAATTGGTCTCACCGGCCTTGGGGTATTTGTATTCGTATTTTCCCGGATAGGTCGCATAGTCTTCCTTGGCTGGTGCCATGCCTTTGTACCAGGGGAAAGAGAACATCGGTACCTGACTTTCGTCAAAACGGATGTAGGCTATCATCTTGCTGTCCGCACTGAAGTCGAAGGCGCGGTTGAAGCTGAACTCTTCTTCGTATACCCAGTCCGGAATACCGTTGAGTACTTTGTTGTATTCACCGTCTTTGGTTACCTGCGATTCGCTGTTTCCGAACAGCAGCTTTACCAGGAAGATGTTGTTGTTGCGTACGAAGGCAATCTGGTTGCCGTCCGGCGAGAACAGAGGTACCTGTTGCGGTCCGTTGTTCGACAGCGGTTCCAGCGTATTGTTCTTGACGTTATAGATGTAGTATACGGCTGTAAACGAATGGCGGTAAATCGGTTTGGTCTCGGTCTGAATCAGGATGAGTTTCTCATCCGGCGACAGGATGTAGTCATCGAATGTCTTGAAGTTACAGTCGCGGGCTTTCGTTACGTCGAAAATAGCCTCTACTTCTTTTCCGGTCTTGAAAGAGTATTTGACGATGCGTTTGTGGTCGCTGCTGATTTGGGTGTAGTGTTCCCCGTCCAGCATCGGCTTCAGTCCGTAGATGTTCTGTGCCCGGTAGGTTCCTTGGGCGACGTCTTGCAGCGTGACTTTTTGTGCCTGTATCCCCAGACTGAGGAAGAGCAATGTCAGAAGTGCAAATAAGCTTTTCATTGATTCTATCTTGTTTTAATTGGTTAGTTTTTCATGTCCTGCAAAGGTAAGAAAAAAGAGGCTATTCTGAAACCTTTTTCACCGGCGGTATCGTGTCGTTCCCCTGTGTTTGCCGGGTATCTGCCGGAGACTCCTTTCCGGGTGGCAGGACAGGATGTGTCAGGCTGTCTCCGGGAGCGGGAATTAGCTCCTGTTCCGGAACAGTACCCGGTATGCTGTCGGTGGAAGTTACGGGCTTTACGGTTTCCGCTTCTGTCGGTGAAAGGGTTTTCAGGCTGTCTGCCGGCATCGGCTTGATAGCCTCTTGTGGCTTGGAGGAAACCAGGGTATCTTGTGCCAGTGAGTCCTGTACCGGCTTCACCGGTTGGGCTACCGGTTTTTTGGGGGCCACTTTCTTGGGGGCTTCAGGTTCCTTCGGCTTGAACTGGATGGGAACCGAATATTTGCAGCGTACTTTGTTGCCGTTGTCTGCTTCGCCCGGAATCCATTTCGGCATGTTGCTGACCAGATTCAGTGAGAGCGTATCTAATTCGGCCTTGAAGCCGCGGGCGATGGTCGGGCTGGAGATGCTTCCGTCTTTTTCGACGATGAACTGGATGATGACGACTCCTTTCTCCTTCACTTGATTCTGTTGCGGAAGATTTTTCCGGACGTATTGCTGGAAGGCTTTCATGCCTCCTGGAAATTCCGGCATCTTCTCTACCGTTGTATAGACCTGATAGGTATTTTGAGGCTGCATGTAAATGGCTTTCTCAATTTCAGGATTAGTCAGAAAATATTGGATATTGAGTGTTTGGTTCTTCATTCCGTTGGCACGAATAACAATGGGATGGTTGTAATCGGCCTGGATGGTGAAATTTCCGGAAGCGTTGGTCTGGGTCCTGCGTCCGGTGCCTTGTATGCTGATTTGTGCCTTGGCCAAAGGATTTCCCGATTGGTCCTTGACGATTCCTTGTATGGGGAACAGTGTGTTGCTTTGTCGGAATGAAAGAATGTCTTGCTCGCCGTCTACTACCAGAATCGTATCCGAAGTAATGGTCTGAAGCTGGAAGGTATAGGCAGACCTTGAAGGATTTTCCGGGAAATAAAGGGAAGCGGAACGGCTGCTCTCTTCCGGACATTCGGCTTCGAAGTCGAATACTCCCTGTTCATTGCTGGTAAACTCGTCCTGTTCGCCCCAAATACGCAGAATCATTCCTTTCTGCGGCTGTTTGCCTGAGTTCTGGACTGTAATCTTGAAATGTTTTTTCGGAGCCGATTCCGGTTGCTGGGGAAAAGGAAGGGCCGCTGTAAGCTGTAAGCAGATGCAGCAGATGAATCCTAGTATACTGAGGATGTATTTCAAATTGAATGTCATAAAAATACCCGTAGTTTTACAAAGTTCGTTATAGTCTGCAAAACTACGAGTATTCCGGCTGATTCGATTCTTCCGGACTGTTAATAAAGGTAAATCGAATCAGGCTTTCTCTGTTTTCTTGAACAGAAGTCTTTTCTGTTTCAGTTGCTTGAGTTTATCGATGGCATGTCTGTGGCTCAGGAGAATCTGATACCGGTATACCAGACAGGTCGTGACAAAATAGATACCGGCCTGTAGCCATAAGGCATGGTATTCCGTCTGTACATCCCACAGGGTAGCTCCCATGTTGTTGATACGCACGAACCCGTTGATACCGAACGTAGAGGGGAAAATCCAGGAAAAGACTTTCCAGAAGGCCGGTATGCTTGCTCCCGGCCACGAAATGCCGGAAATGAACAGCAGCGGAAGCGAAGTGAACACATAAATCATCATGCACGATTCCCGGTGATGGATGAAGATGGAGCAGGTCATCGAGAAGAAGATGCAGGCCAGCAGGTATGGGAGGACGAATGCCAGCAACGTACCTGCCTGAGCAATCTGTACCAGGCTGAACATCTTCGGTACCGCACAGAGTATATAAGCCGAGATGATGGCGTATATCAGGAGGTAGGCGAGTGATTTTCCCAATACGATGCGCAGGGTGCCCTGGTAGTGGCGGCTTGCCGGTATCAGGTCGGCGTACCGGTTCTTTTCGCGGGCGGTACCTGCGGCCATGCCGATACCCAGAAGCAGGGTCTGCTGGATAATCAGTATCAGCACGGCAGGTATCAGGAAGCTGGCGAATCCATCCTGTGGGTTGAACAGGGAGACAGGCTCGTAAGTGATGGGGGCCGTACTGATTTCATCTTGTCTTTCGGTGGTGTTTCCTAACCGTACAATCTTGATTTGCCTGTTGATTTCCAGGGAGGCATTGGTGGCCGACATCAGCAAGGCCTTGTAGTAGAGCATACCGCTCATGTCGCAGAACAGGCTGACGTGTGCCTGTTTTCCGGCAGCCAGTTCCTTGCTGAAATCCTCCGGAATGTAGATGATACCGTATACTCTTCCTTCCTTCACCAGTTCTTTGGCTTCTTCCATGTCGGCACAATAGGACTGGATATGTACATCGGGGGTGGCATCTATCAACCGGAGGTATTTACGGCTGATGGATGATTTGCTGTGGTCTACTACGGCTGCAGGAACTTCGCGTACCACTTCATCGGTATAGATGAAAGCATAAAGCAAGGGGTAGAGCAGGGGAACCAGGATAAAGAATATCAGTACCCCCTGGTCCTTGAATACGTTCTTCAGTTCATGTGCGCAGATGTGGAAAAGACCGGCCAGACCCTGATTGATAATCGTTTTGAATGACTTTTCTTTCATGCGTATATCGGTTTACGGTAAATAGACATAGCTTGTCATGGCTGTCCGGAGTTTCTTCAGGACGAAGAAGGGGAGCAGCATGAAAAGCAGCAGGGCCACAACGGAATGCCATGCATAGACGATGGGATAGCCGTTGAGTGCCTGATTGACATACAAGAGGAAATAGTGTCGGAGCGGGAACAGGTTGCTCAGTGCCTGAAGGGTAGGATGCATGGCCATTACCGGGAAAGTGAATCCGGAAATGGAGAATGAAATCACTCCCCACAAGGAAGCGGCACTCATGGATAACCGCATGCTTCCGAACAGTCCGAACAGGAAAACCCCGAATGCCTGCGAGGCAAGTACCAGGAGCAGTCCCGCCAGTATCATCGGGAAGATGCCGCTGTTGCACGGGAAATGCATGAATCCGTACAGGTAGACGTTGTGGAAGGTCGCCATGATGAAGAACACGACCGTCTGCGGCAGCAGTTTTCCTACCAGCGCGGTTACGATGGAGCCGTCGGCCATCGACAGCAGGTCCTTGGCGGTATTTTCTTTGATTTCCGTTCCGATGGAGTAGCAGGTGGTCAGGAAGATCAGCAGCATCAGGATACCCGGGAATAAGGTATTACACAGGTATACCGAATAGTTCAGCCACGGGTTGTTCAAGGCATGGGTATCGATGACGATGGGTTGCAGGAATCCCATGGCCTGGTCTTCCGTAGCTCCCCGGGCATAGAGGTTCGCCCTGCCGATGGCACCTGCGGCCAGCTCGGACATGGTACGCTGGTCGCGGTAGAGTAACGACCCGGCTATCAGGTACGAGTAATTGACGTAAAACGAAACTTTGGGCTGGCGGCTGGCCAGGGCTTCTTCGGTGGTTCCTTCCGGTATATAGTAGAAGGAATAGATCTCGCCCCGCTGCATGGCTTCGCGCGCTTCGCTTACGCTGCTGTATTGCGCTATGATTTTGGTCTGTTGGAAAGCATCCAGGTTGCGGATAATGTTCCGTGTCGTTGAAGTGTTGTCAAGGTCCACTATTCCTGCAGGAAGGTCCGTAGGAAGTCCGTTCCCCATCAGCGTGGTGAAGAACAGGTAACAGAATACCGGTGCTATCACCATGCAGAACAGGTACATGGGTTTTACCGCTATACGGAATACTTCCCGTCTGGCTATCTGCAACAGACTGTTAAGGACAGATATTGACATGGTTCAACCGGTTTATTTTTCGATGATGACTGACATGCCCGGGCGCAGGTTGGCGATGGGCTGTACGGGCTTTGCTTTTACTTCGAATGTTTTCAAGTCATATTGACCCGTAGTCTTGGTGGCTTTCCAGGCTGCGTAGGTTCCCAAATCCTTCATGTAGGTAACTTTGAAGGTACCGGTCGTTTCGAGGGCAGGGATGTCTGCCTTGATTTCTCCGCCTACCGTGAAGTCTTTCAGTAGGTCCTCGCGTACGTTGAAGCTCACCCACATGTCATTCAGTTGGGCGATGTTCATGATGGGAGCTCCGGTTCCGACCAGTTCGCCTACCTTCGGGAAGATTTCACTCACTTCACCGTCGGCCGAGGCAATCAGGTAGGTCTCGTTGATGTAGGAAGAAACTTCCGCTACCGCGCCTTTGGCACGTTCTACCTGGGCGGCGGCCATTTCCTTGTCTTCCTTTTGGGCACCGTTCTTGGCCATGGTATATTGTGCGTTGGCTGCCCGTTCAGTGGCTTTCATGGCTTCGTATTGGGCTTTGGCTTCGTCGCGTTTCTGGGCAGACATGACCCCTTCTTCGTACAGACGGTTAACACGGTTGTACGATTTTTCGGCTATTTCCAGTCCGGCTTTGGCTTTCTGCCACATTTCATAGGCTGCCTGAAGCTGTTCGGAACGGGTACCGCGCAGGGCTTTTTCGTTCATGGCTTGTGCGGCTTGTTCGGCGGCCTGTGCCTGAGTCAGCTTGGCCATTACGTCCGGTGCTTCGAGTATGGCAAGGGTATCGCCGGCTTTTACCGGGTCGCCTTCACTCACAAAATATTTCAGGATACGTCCGGGCACTTTGCTGGAAACCCGGTATTCGGTGGCTTCTGCTTGCCCTTGGATGATTTCCGGACCTTTCCCCAGGGTAAAGAATCCGATTACACTTACGATAACGATTACTGCAAGCAGGGTAAAGAATGCCAGCAGAATGTTGTTGCGTTGAGATTTTTCAGCCATATCTGTTGTTATTTTAATGTTCCCATTGATTTGTTTAAGTAGATTTCACTCATTTTCAGGTCTATCTGGGCGTCTATTTTTCCGGATTGAGCCGATAGCCAGGCGGTTTGTGCTTCCAGTACGTTGCTGGTAGGAATGACTCCTTCCTTGAATCCCAGGTTGGCATAGCGCAGGTTCTCGTCTGCCTTTTCCATGTTCTTCTGGGCCATGGCCAGTTTCTTGGTCGCTTCGTTCACTTTGTAGGAGCTTTGGGTCACTTGCAGTTCCACCTTTTCCTTAACGTCTTCCAGTTGGTAGCGGGCGATGTTCGCTTCTGCCTTGGCGGCTTTTACCTTGTAAAGGCCTTCGCCCCAATGGAAGACCGGAATCTTCACCATGATTCCAGCGGCCCACATTCCCCGGAATTTGTTTTCGAACCCGTTGTAAAGAGAAGGGTTGGTGACGAGGTAGTTGGCCGTGAAGGCAACGGTCGGCAGGAATTCCGAACGTACTACATTGACCTTCTGTTGGTATATTTTCTGGGCCAGTTCCAGACTCTTCAGTTCTTCCCGGTTGGCCAACGCGGTGTTGACATTACTTTCGGTATAGGTGGAAGGAAGCGTCAGGTTATCCATGTTTTCATCGGTCAGCTGGATGTCGCTCTCCAATGGGAGGCCACAAAGCTGGCAGAGCAGCATTTTCGACAAGCTCAACCCGTTCTCTACCTGGGTGAGTGTCATTTCGGCCTCGTTCACCTTGACTTTTACGCTGAGTCCGTCGGCACGGGTGGCTACGCCTTCCTGAATCATCTTGTCTACATCGGCATCCAGTTTCTGTACGAGCGACAGGTAGCTTTCCGCCAGTTTCTTCTTGTTGGTCAGTGATACGACCTGCCAGTATGCCTGGTCGGTATTCAGGATGAGGTTCTGGGTTTCGGTAGCGTGCTGTGATTCGGCCAGTTGTTCGGCATAGCGGGTAATCTTGTTGTAGGCCATGATTTTGCCTCCCATGTAGAGGGGTTGGGTCAGTGTAGCCGCACCGGCATACATGTTCCGTGTATCGGTCCGGAAGGCGTCTACCACGCTTTGTCCCATAGCGTTCAGTGCCCCTTCGAAACTGGGGGCTACCTGGCCGAGAAGACCGGCTATCGGTTGCAGGGAGGCAGCCAGTCCTGGATTGGTCGCTGCGATTTGCTGGAAGGCCTGCTGAATCTGATTGCTGGCGGTGGTACCTATATTCCCGATGGTCTGTTTCTGTTCGTCACTGAGCAGGGAAATCTCTTTCTGGGTACGCATGTAAGTACCGGTCACGTCGATTTTGGGCAGATAGTTCGTAAATGCGGCCTTCTTTTGGTAGTGGGCAGCATTTATTTTTTCTTGGGCGATACGTAGCTCCTTGTTGTTTTCAAGGGCCAGTACTCGGCAACTGTCCAGGGTCAGAACCCGCTGGGCGTGTACTCCCAGAGTCAGCCCAGTCAATAAGATAATACTTAAAAATCTTTTCATTACCAATTCAGACTTATTTGTTTGGTTGCTTATGCAACAATGCAAATGTATGACTTTGTAACAAATAAGCCAAGTAAATTGTTGAAAAAGATTGTCAATGCAACTTATTTTTTTGCTGTATGGGGCTTTGACGCAATGGAGTTGTAAAGGATGCGTATGTTTTTGCCTGAGTTTCCACGCGATTTCTGCAGGGTTTCTTCTCCTTCTTCCGGCAATACCGGGAAGCTTCCTGTCTGGATATGGGTGAATACGGGCTGTATCAGCGCGTCTTCGGCAGATGCGAATTCTCCCAGGGTGCCGGACATGTCTTCGGCCTGTTCATAGTCGGGTGTCAGTCCGTTGTCGAAATAGTCCTTGAATCCTTCCGAATTGCTCAGGTAGATGGTCGTCAGCCAGAATTCCAGTTGCGGAGCCTGCTCATCGGTGAAAAGCTGTTGCCCGATGTTCTTTCCGAATGTGGCGGTTCCTACCTGTATCAGCCGTTCTTTCAGATACGGTTTCAGGCAGTTGATGATGACTTCCGAAGCGGATGCGGTGTTCGAAGTCGTTAAAATATACAGGTTGGTGTAATTCAAGGCAGTTCCACCGGGAATGAGTGCAGGGTCTACCTTCAGTACTTCCTCCTGGTTCAACTTGTCGTTATAGGTCATTTTCACGAAGGGCTGTCCCTGTGCACTTTGTGGAGCCAGCATCGAGCCCAGTTTTTGAGCCATGTTCAAGTAGCCGCCCGGGTTGTAGCGCAAGTCAAGAATGATGTCCGACGGATTGGCCGAGGCTATGTCGGTAAACCATTGGTTAAGGGCTTCTTCATCCTGGTCGCCGAATTCGTTATACAGCAGGTAAGCCACTTTTTTCCCTCCGATTTCGAGCATCTTTTGTGAAAGCAGGTTATGTTCCTCGATGTAGCGTGGTGCAGGCATCTGTACTGTCTGCGGAATGGTATCGAATTCTTCACCGTTATAATTCCCCAATGTAAAGGTATAGGCCTGGGTCGGATTGGAGATGTATTTGGTGTAATCGGTCGATTTCATTTTCTTGTTGTCGGCCGAGATAATCCAGTCGCCCCGATGGATGCCGGCTTCTTCGGCAGGGGAATCCGGTTGGATATAAAGTACGCGGATGGCATACGCTCCCGAAGGAACCTGGACCATCGCTCCTTCGATACCGAACGTAGGAGTTTCACTCGTCGCGCGTGAGGTGGTGAAGACAGAATCCACGTGTGAGAAAGTTACTCCGTTTTTCTGGTCTTGCGAGGATACAACAGATTTCAGGAAATCCTGTGGCTTATTGAAAAAGTTCAGGTCTTCTTCACTGGGCAGATCTTCGTAGAAAAGGTAATATTGTTGCATCACTTCATACATCCAGGTCTTGGGTTGAATCAGTGCATAATATTCTACTGATCGGTCCTGAAAGCACGAGGTCAGTAACGTTCCCCATAAAAAGAGCAGGCTAGCAGTCCAGTAAGAAAATTTTTTCAGCATAAGTTGGTTGTTTGTTTTCCAGCGGCAAAGATAATATAAAAAATGGAATATCGTCGAAGGATAATCTGGGGTTTAGGTTTTTATAGGTTTTGAAAACAGAAACAGCCCGTCGGTGTGGCGGGCTGTATTCTTTGGAGACAATTTTTATTGTAAAGAGAAAGCATTTTGTCCAATCATATTTCCATCAGCGAACAAGTATACGTGGTAGGTTCCGGCAGGTAGGAATTCTTCTACATCCCAATATACGGTAACTTGTTGTTCCTCACCGGTATATTCGATGTATTTCTTGATGGAGTAGCCGATGTTGCGGTCTTCGTAGGCAAAGGTGTTGGCACTGCTCTTCGTCAGGATTTCGTTGTCCGGTTTGGCAATGCGGACATAGATTGTCTTATTCCCTGTCGTGGCGGTAATGTTCTTCACGATGGTGAATGAAATAGCCAGTTTTTTGACATCTTTCACTTTTTTAGCCTTTTTGCCTCGTTTGTTGGTCGGAAGCACAGAAATGTTGGTCGCATCCAGCTGAGCGGCTAAGGTCACCTTTTCATTCAGGCTTTTCTTTTCGGCAGAAAGGTTGCTGATCTGTGCGGTGGCTTGCGAATATTTGTTCTTCACTTCCACGTTTTCTTTGGTCAGTGCTTCATTGATTTTGTTCAGTGAGTCAATTTGCATTACATAGCTTCTCAATACGGCACGTACCGTACGCAGCTCTTTCTTCAAACGCATGATTTCGGCCGCGTTTGTAGTCTTTACCTGACGCAGTTCTTCCAGCAGGCGTTGGGTCTTCAGCTTTTCGCTTTCCAGTTTTTCTTTCAACGAATCGTTGTTGATCTGCACCTGCAGTTCATCGTACTGGGTAGCGAAAGTACTGTATTCATTTTCCATTTCCTGTTTTTCTACAGCAAACAGTTCACTCATTTCTTTGTTTTTGCGTGACTCGTTGAAAGCCAGGAAGCCTACAACCGCAATCACAACCACCAAAACAGCAATGATTATTACCAGTTTCTTGTTCTTATCCATAAATTTTGTCCATTTTGGGGGCAAAAATACAATAAATTATGGAGTCTGTATGTTTATTTCAGAAAAATAGTTCAATAACCGTATGTATTTAATGTGACAGTCTGGTCTGTGGTTCGTATCCAGGGTTGCAGCGCTTGTCCGTTCGATAAAATCCATTGGTTCAACACTGTTTCTATTGCTGTACCGTCTGTGCATTGATAGTTCTCTTCCTGGTAAGGAATGAATTCTTTGGAATAATCGTTGTCAAATGACAAATTTATGCTTGAAGGATAGTAGCAATGCTCGGCAATGTATGGGCTGCCGTATGTATGGATGACATTACCGGATATTTTGGAGCATAGCACATTTGTCAGCCTACAGTCGGTATCCACTACGTAACTGATGGCAGCGCATTTTTTGCGGTTGGTGCTTTTTAAGGAAGATATGTGGCAGTTCGTTATTTCACTTTGGTTTTTATAGGTGATTCCACCGGTTCCTATATAATTCCCTGATATGGTGATGGAGGTTGCGGTACAATTCTGGATTGTTCCAAAGTTTATAAAGCAAATTCCTCCTGCATTCATGTCTTCGTATGAACTTTCCGAGTGGGTGGTGAAATTGTGGAGCAGGCAATTGTCGATGACTCCACTGTTGTAACCGGCTATCCCTCCTATCCGGATTGATTCTGAATCGGTGATATGGATGAATAAATCCTCGATAACCAGGTTGCTGACTTTTCCCTTTTTACCGATATATCCGAATATGGCAAAATACGCTTGACCGGATTTTCCGGTAAGATTCAGTCCTTTTATAACATGGTAGTTTCCCTCGAAGGTATCGTTGAAAGGAGAATTTTTATAGTAGTCTTTCCAACCGATTTCCATGACTTCCTCGGAAGTCTCTTCGGTGAATGTCAGGTCTTTGAGCAGATAATAGATGGTTTCTCCATCTATGGTTTCACCGAATTCTTCCAACGAACGTCCCTCGTATTCGTAACCGTTGATCAGATGGGTAAAAGCGATGTAGTCTTCTACGCTGTCGATTCCCACGCCGGGTTGCCGGCTGTTTATGGGGTGGAGGTATGCTACCCCCGGTGTGTATACCTGTTCCGGAAGTTCATATACATATTCTTTCCCTGAACAGGTAATCTTCAGCGATAAGGACAATGGAATTCCGGAAGGGACAATCAATGAATAGATTCCTTCCGGATTTACTTCTCGGGTCAGACTCAGGTTCCCGGTGTTTTCTTCTGCCGTTACAGATGCTTCCATTGCATGGATGAATGAAACGAGATGAGAGGGGGTGATGGTAAGCTTTTGTATGCGATGGTTGAAGGAGTGGGCGATACGGAACGTGATTTTAGAAAAGAGATGTCCGAAAGTCAGGTTGATGTTACCGGACTGGCTGCTCTGTGAGGCAAACAGGATGTCGGCTAATTCTCCTGCGTCATTGTAGAGTTTTTGAGACTCGAAGACATCGGCGGGGTAATACGCCTTGATTTCGGCGGAGGGGGAAGCATTCGTCCACACAAGCGGCTCCTTGCTTTCCCAGTGCTGACCGGTCCAGGTTAGTGGGATTCCGGACGCGCTTAATGCTCCTTCACTGTAAAAGGAAATGATACTGGAGGCAGGAAATGTTTCATCGGTACTGGCACGTACAGGTGTGGTTTCATGGAAGGCGCTGATGTTGTTTCCGGAAATGTGGACGTAGGGTGCGTTCTCTATAGCTGTTTCTTCTTTGCATCCGGGTGTCAGGGATAGCAGTAACAGAGTGATAGACAGGATACTGAATCTTTTCATAAGTGCAATTTTATTATATAGAACGCAGGCTCCTTGCAAATTTCCCGGGAAGAAGGTTTTTTCTGGATGAAAAAAGATGCCGTTCATGAATTGTGTTTCTCCCCTGTCGAAGGTAAAGCGGTCTGAGTATTCCTAGGTGTTATGTCCGGCTTGATATAAAAATCGCTGCCCTGCCTTCACAGGCAGAGCAGCGCAAGCTACAATACAAAATACAAATACAACTAAACGAGATATTTTTTCTTGTTACATAAGTCTTTTATACGATTCCCTGTGCCATCATGGCATGGGCCACTTTCATGAAACCGGCGATGTTCGCGCCTTTTACATAGTTGATGTAACCGTCTTTTTCGGTGCCGTATTTCACACATTGTTCGTGGATGTCATGCATAATCTGGTGCAGCTTGTCGTCCACTTCCTGTGCGCTCCAGCTGATGTGCATGGCATTCTGGGTCATTTCAAGTCCGGAGGTCGCTACACCGCCTGCGTTGACTGCCTTGCCCGGTGCATACATCACTCTGTTTTCGATGAAGGCGTCAATGGCTTCGGGGGTACATCCCATGTTCGAGATTTCTCCGACACAAAGAACGGAATTTTTTATCAGATTACAAGCGTCTTCGCCATTTAATTCATTCTGGGTGGCGCAAGGAAGCGCGATATCCACCTTTACCTCCCACGGACGGCGTCCCGGTACGAAGGTAGCTTCGGGGAATTTCTCGGCATACGGAGCCACGATGTCGTTTCCGGAAGCCCGCAGTTCCAGCATGTAGTCTATCTTTTCGCCGCTGATGCCAGCCGGGTCGTATACATAGCCGTCAGGTCCGGATATGGTCACTACCTTGGCGCCCAGTTGGGTGGCTTTGGTGGCAGCTCCCCAGGCTACGTTGCCGAATCCGGAGATGGCCACGGTCTTTCCTTTGATGTCGATGCCCTTCTTGTCGAGCATGTGTTTCACGAAGTAGAGTCCTCCGAAACCGGTAGCTTCCGGACGGATGAGTGAACCTCCGTATTCCAGTCCTTTTCCGGTAAAGGTTCCGGTGAATTCATGGGTCAGTTTCTTGTACATGCCGAACATGTAGCCTACTTCGCGTCCGCCTACGCCGATGTCACCGGCCGGTACATCCATGTTCGGACCTACGTGGCGCCACAGTTCCAGCATGAAGGCCTGGCAGAACCGCATGATTTCGGCCTCGCTCTTTCCGCGGGGGGAGAAATCGGAACCGCCTTTACCGCCACCCATCGGGAGCGTGGTCAGGGCATTCTTGAAGGTCTGTTCGAATCCCAGGAATTTCAGGATGGAGAGATTCACGGAAGCGTGGAAACGGATACCTCCCTTGTACGGGCCGATGGCATTGTTGAACTGGACACGGTAACCCAGGTTGACCTGTACCTTACCTTTGTCATCTACCCAGGGAACCCGGAACGTGATGACACGGTCGGGCTCTACCAATCGTTCTATCAAGGATACTTTTTCGAATTCAGGATGCTGGTTGTAGACTTCTTCGATAGAAAGTAATACTTCTCTTACCGCCTGCAGGTATTCTGATTCACCCGGATGCTTGGCTTCCAAGGATGACATAAGTCTGTTGATATCCATAAAAGATTAGTTTAAGGTGTGACAATTTGTAATTGTTAGGTACTGCAAAGTTAGTTTTTTATTTGAAACGTGCAAGTGTTTTTCTGTGAAAAAGCACTATCGAATGATAAAAAGTTAAGTTTGCGGCTTTTTTTCATGGGAAGGGGCGGATGGATTTTGCGGATTGTAGTTGCATAACTCGCCGGAATTTCCGATTTTTGTTTCCACGATTAAAATCAGAAGACTATGATAAACCATCTGAAACTGAATCAACTGTATTTTAAAGATACCCAGTTTGCCAATCTGATGACCCGCCGGATTTTCAATGTCCTGCTGGTGGCCAACCCCTACGATGCTTTCATGCTGGAGGACGACGGCCGGATTGAGGAGAAGATTTTCAACGAATACATGAACCTGAACCTGCGTTATCCTCCGCGTTTCACACAGGTGGTCACCCGCGAGGAGGCCTGGAGGCAGCTGAACAATACGGGGTTCGACCTGGTCATCTGTATGCCGGGCTCCGACAACAGCGATACTTTCGACATTGCCCGCGAAATCAAGCAGAAATATGCCAACCTGCCGCTGGTGGTCCTCACCCCGTTCTCGCACGGCATCCGCAAGCGCATGGAGCACGAAGACCTGAGTATTTTTGAATATGTGTTCTGCTGGCTGGGAAATACGGACCTGCTGGTATCCATTATCAAACTGATAGAGGACAAGATGAACCTGGAACACGACATCAAGGAAGTGGGTGTCCAGATGATTCTGCTGGTAGAAGATTCCATCCGTTTCTATTCCTCCGTATTGCCGAACCTGTATAAGTTCGTGCTGAAGCAGAGCCAGGAGTTTGCTACGGAGGCTTTGAACGAGCATCAGCGTACGCTGCGTATGCGCGGACGTCCCAAAATCGTGTTGGCCCGTTCGTACGAGGAGGCCAAGGAGTTGTATATGAAGTATGCCAACAATGTATTGGGGGTGATTTCGGATGCCCGTTTCCCGCGCGAAGGGGTGGTCGACCCGTATGCCGGTATCCGGCTGCTGAAAGAAATCCGTTCCATGAATCCCTTCCTGCCGCTCATTCTGCAATCGTCCGAGCCGGAAAACCGGAAATATGCCGTGGAATGCCGGGCCCAGTTTGTCGATAAGAACTCCAAGAAGATGAATATCGACCTGCGCGAGGCCATCTCCGAGCATTTCGGATTCGGCGATTTCGTGTTCCGCGACCCGGTGACGAAAGCAGAGGTGGCGCATATCCATAACCTGAAGGATTTGCAGAATGCCGTCTTTACCATTCCGGCCGATTCTTTCCTGTATCATATCGGGCGTAACCACGTTTCCCGCTGGCTGTATTCACGGGCCATTTTCCCGGTGGCCGAGTTCCTGAAGCAGGTTACCTGGGAGTCGTTGCAGGACCTGGATGCCCACCGGCAGATTATTTTCGAGGCGATTGTCCGCTACCGGAAGCAGAAGAACCAGGGCGTGGTGGCCGAGTTCAAGCGCGACCGGTTCGACCGCTATTCCAATTTTGCCCGCATCGGCGACGGCTCGTTGGGGGGCAAGGGGCGTGGTCTGGCCTTTATCGATAACCTGCTGAAACGTCACCTGGAATTCGACGAGTTCGAGAACGCGTCGGTGGTGATTCCCAAGACGGTGGTGCTCTGTACCGATATCTTCGATGAATTCATGGAAACGAACCAGCTGTATCAGTTGGCCTTGAGCGATGTGGACGACGATACCATCCTGCATGCCTTCCTGCGTGCCAAGCTGCCCGACCGCCTGGTGGAGGATTTCTTCACCTTCTTCGAGGTGGTCAAGACACCCATTGCCATCCGCTCGTCCAGCCTGCTGGAGGATTCGCACTACCAGCCGTTTGCAGGCGTATATTCCACCTATATGATTCCATACCTGGAAGACAAGTACGAAATGCTCCGCATGCTGAGCGATGCCATCAAGGCGGTCTATGCTTCCGTATTCTATAAGGACAGCAAGGCTTACATGCAGGCCACCAGCAATGTCATCGATGAAGAGAAGATGGCGGTCATCCTGCAGGAAGTGGTGGGTACACAGTATGGCGACCGGTATTACCCGTCCATTTCGGGAGTGGCCCGTTCCATCAATTATTACCCGATCAACGATGAACTGGCCGAGGAAGGCATTGTCAGCCTGGCCCTGGGACTGGGGAAATACATCGTCGACGGCGGTGTCACCCTGCGTGTCTGTCCGTATCATCCTACGCAGGTCCTGCAGACCAGCGAGATGGAGATTGCCTTGCGCGAGACGCAGACCCGTTTCTATGCCCTCGACCTGAAGAATATGGGGCAGAAGTTTTCCCTGGACGACGGTTTCAACCTGTTGAAACTTTCCGTCAAGGATGCCGAGGCCGACGGGGCACTGGATTATCTGGCCTCTACTTACGACCCTTACGACATGGTCATCCGCGACGGTATCTATCCGGGGGGACGCAAACTCATCACTTTTGCCAACATCTTGCAGCATGATGTCTTTCCGCTGGCGCAGATTCTCCGGCTGGCCCAAAAGTACGGACAGGGCGAGATGAGGCGGCCGGTAGAGATTGAGTTCGCGGTCAATTTCGATGCCAAGACCAAGAGCGGTACGTTCTACCTGCTTCAGATTCGTCCGATGGTGGATGTGAAGGCCGATCTGGCGGAAGACTTGCATGCGGTGCCGGAGGAAGAGTTGCTGCTTAAGAGCGAGAACGCGTTGGGGCATGGCATCATCGACGATGTGTGCGATGTCATTTACGTGAAGACTCAGGGGTATTCCGCTTCCAACAACCAGCTGATAGCCTACGATATTGAAAAATGGAACAAGCGTTTCCTGGACGAAGGGAAGCATTACGTGCTGATAGGTCCCGGACGGTGGGGAAGCAGTGATACCTGGCTGGGCATTCCGGTGAAATGGCCGAACATCTCGGCGGCACGTATCATCGTCGAGGCCGGTCTGACCAACTACCGCGTCGATCCGAGTCAGGGCACCCATTTCTTCCAGAACCTGACCTCGTTGGGCGTAGGATATTTCACCATCAACGCCTATATGAACGACGGGCTGTACAACCAGGAGGTGCTCGATGCCATGCCGGCGGTCGAGGAGACCAAGTTCATCCGGTGGGTGCGTTTCGAGCGCCCGCTCACCATCAAGATGAACGGGAAGAAGAAGGTGGGCATTGTACAGTTGCCTGTATGACATGCTGTCCGCCTTGCCGGGTCGGAAAGCCGATGGCCGTGCTTATGAAAATTACTGTTTCCAATCACGATTTCGATAAACGGACCGGTGCCGGAAGAAGGGCTGGAGCAGGGGGAAATCCCGCCTGTTTCCGGCCGTTTCCCGGTGGCGGAACGGCTTTTCCGCAGGTGCTTCGGGGGAAATGAATCTACTCACTACCTGCTTGTTAGATACATATTTCTACTGCTTTTAAGTAAACAAATGTGTAATTCAGTAATAAACCCCTATTAAGTTTAATTTTTGATAAAATTCTTTCCAACGTGACGTAAAGATTATACCTTTGTCCCGTAAAATGATAAGAAGGATTTCTGCATGTATAAACTTTATTTTTTTCTGTTCTGCGCAGTTCTTTTTGCTTCTTGCTCCAAGAAGTATAAGATAGAAGGCATTTCTTCCGTGTCTTTGCTAGACGGCAAAATGCTCTTCATCAAAGTTCCGGCAGGCGACCACTGGGAAAATATTGATTCGGCCGAAGTCATCCATGGTTTGTTCAAGATGAAGGGGGAGGTGGACTCCACCGTTTTCGCTTCGTTGTATATGGACGATGAATGTATCATGCCCTTGGTTATCGAACCGGGCAACATCCGCATTTCCATCGACAATGCCGGCATCACCATCAAGGGAACCCCTTTGAATGACAGTTTCAACGATTTTATCCTGAAGAAGAATTCATTGGACGACAGGGCTTACGATGTGGAACACGAAGAGAGCCGGATGATTATGGACGGTCACGACCTGGCTACGGTACATAATGAAATCGGTAAGAAGCGGGCTGCGCTGGCCGATGAGATGAATAACCTGGCCAAGGAGTTTATCCAGCAGAATTATGATAACGTGTTGGGACCGGGCGTATTCCTGATGCTGTTCAACGGTATGCCTTATCCGATGCTGACTCCCATGATGGAGGAGATTGTTTCGAAGGCTCCCGAATCGTTCATGAACGACCCGCTGGTCAAGGAATACGTGGCGGTGGCCCGGAGTAATATGGAGAAGATGAATCATCATCCGTAAGGAGAACGTAGTATAGAAGAACGTCCGTTTCCAGCAGGTTCCACTGCTCGAAACGGACGTTTCTTTTTCGGGGATGCCCGCTTATTGGACGGGCACCTGTCCCTTGTATTTTTCCGGAAGTCCCGATTCAATGGCTTTGTAGGATTCTTCCAGCAGCATTTTCTGGTTCTCTGGACCTTTCCCGATGGGGTAAATCGGTTGGTGGATGGTCAGCTTCATGCGGTGCCAGTGCAGCAGCTTGCTGGTACGCGGCAGGACGTCGAAAGAGCCGTCTATGGTCATCGGTACGACGGGAAGCTGCAGCTGGTCGGCCATCTGGAAAGCTCCTTTCTTGAACTCCCGCATGTGGCCGCTGAAGGTACGGGCCCCTTCCGGGAATACCACCATCGAGGTACCTCCCTGCAGGACACGTTCCGCGTTCTTGATGGTTTCGTATACTTTGCGTGGGCTGGACTTGTCCACAAAGATGAATCCGGCCATTTCGCAGGCTTTTCCCACGAAAGGAATTTTCCGCAGACTCTTCTTCATCATCCATTTGAAGTTTCTTCCCAGATACCCGTATATCAGAAAGATGTCGAAGGCTCCCTGGTGATTGGCCAGAAAGACGTACGAGGTCTTTTCGTCGATGTTTTCTTTGCCTTCTACCTTGATGGGCAGCAGGAACGTGATGCAGGTCAGCTGTGACCAGATTTTACCGGGATAGTATCCCCAGAAATGGCCGTTTCCCAACCAGCATCCCAGGGTGGTGACCAGTGCCGTCAGGATCGTCAGGACCAGGAAGATGGGCAGTCCGATGCAGATTTGGTAAATGATGTATAAGATTCTCATAACTGTTAGGAATTTTATTGGATTAATTACATTTCCGTAAGGTCAGTACCGTGATTTCGGGCCATGCTCCCAGCCGCATCGGGAAGAGCACGTAGCCCAGGCCGATGTTCACATACAGTCCCCGTCCGTTTTCCAGGTACATGCCCCGGTGTTCGGGGTAGATGAACCGCGAGACGGAGAACCCGAGGAGGCTGATCTGCATGTCGTGGGTATGGCCGGCCAGCATCAGTTGGACGTCGGTGTCGGGCAACACTTCGCGGCGCCAGTGGGTGGGGTCGTGGCTCAGCAGTACCTTGAACATGCCCTCGGTGCCTTGCAGGGCTTTGGGCAGGTCCGCCCTGTCGGGGAAAGGCGGTTTCCCGCAGTTCTCCACACCCACCAGGGCGATGGAGTCGTTGCCCCGGTGCAGCACCCGGTGTTCGTTCAGCAGGAGCTGCCAGCCCATGCGTCTCTGGTAGGCGATGAGGCTGTCCACGTTGGCCAGCCTGTCCTGTTCGCTGTCCCAATGCGCGTAGGTGCCGTAATCGTGGTTGCCCAGAATGGAGTACACTCCGTCTTTGGCGGTCAGTTGCCTGAAGACGGGAGCGAACTCGGGCAGTTCGTCCGAGCGGCTGTTCACCAGGTCACCGGTAAACACGGCCAGGTCGGGCTGTATGGCGTTGCAGAGGTTGATGGCCCGTTGCAGCCCTTCGCTGTTGCCCTTCCAGCTTCCGGAATGGGTGTCCGAAATCTGCAGAATCCGGTAGCCGTCGAAGGCTTCGGGCAGGTCGGGCGAGCAGAATGTCACTTCGTGTATCTTGAAATTCTCTTTTCCGTAGACCGCCCCGTAGATGACGTATCCGCACACACCCAACGAGGGGAAGAGGGCTATCCATCCGTGGGGCAGGCTGCACCGGCACAGTTTCCCGATGCCGCGTACCAGCAGGCTGAACAGCACGAAGAACGTCTTGGGGACAGCGATGCAGAGTACCACGATCAGGTAAATCCCGAAGTAGTCGTGAAAGGTTTCCTGGGCGGTGACGAAGATGCCTAAGAGCGCCAGCAGCAGGAGGCTGGGGGCCCAGTAGAGTCTTTTCTGCCAGTTGGCCAGGCCTTTCAGGTATACCCGGTGGATGTACCAGTCCGGCAGCAGGAGCAGGAGCAGAAAAGCAATTGTTACGCGTAGTAGAATCATCATAATCAGTTCTGTAAATTGGCGGTAAGGTATTTTCTTATCGTGTCTGTCGGAAGGTTCCTCCGCCGGGCGTAGTCGGCCAGTTGTTCTTCATCGATTTTCCCGACAGCGAAATAGCGTGAGGCCGGATGGGCGAACATCAGCCCGCATACCGAGGCATGGGGTTGCATCATCCCGTTTTCTGTCAGGCGGATGCCTATCCGTTTCATGTCTATCAGTTCGTCCAGCAGGAAGCTCACCGAGATGTCCGGAAGCGAAGGGTAGCCTACGGCAGGACGTATGCCCTGGTATTCTTCGTTCAGCAGCTGCCGGATGGACAGTTGTTCGTCGGGGGCGTATTTCCAGACTTCCTTGCGCACGGTTTCGTGTATCTTCTCGGCAGCGGCCTCGGCCAGGCGTTCGCCCAGGGTCTTTACCAGGAGCTGTTGATAGTCGTCGTTGCTGTATGCCGCTTCCATCCGTTCGTCGATGGTCGTGGCGAATCCGCCCACCGTGTCGGGGATGCCCGATGACAGCGGGCGTACGAAGTCGCTCAGGCAGAGGAACGGGGCCTCGGCATGCACGCGTGTCTGCTGCCGGAGCAGCGGGAAGTGTACTCCGTTCAGTATCAGGTTGTCGCCGTCGGAATTGGCTTCCATCAGCCGGTAGACGGCGTATACCGGATAGCGGCCGTCCAGCTCGTTCAGCAGTTGCCGGGCGTCGCGGTACAGTTTGATTGCTTCCCTGGCCTTGGCACGGTCCGTTTCGTCGAAACGGCTCACCCAGCCTTCCTGGCAGGCGGGGCATCCGTGTATATCCGAAACCGTGGCGAAGCGTGGCTGGAATCCCCAGGCATGGAAGAAGTAAATCCAGTTGATGTATTCGGCCAGGTCGTGTAGCTGGTATGTCGTTACGGTAATGTCTGTCTGCATGGGCTTAGCGTTCGAAGGTCAAGGCTTGTCCGCGGTGTTCTTTGTCTACCTTTCCGTGGGCATAGACCGAAGTTCCGTTCACAAAAGTCTGTACCACCTGTGCATGGAAGGTCTTTCCCTCCATCGGGCTCCATCCGCATTTGCTTTCGATGCAGTCGGGGGTGACGGTCCAGGTCCGGTTCGGGTCTACCAGTACCAGGTCGGCCTGATACCCCGGCCGGATGTAGCCGCGGTGCTTTATCTGATAGAGTTCGGCCGGTGCGTGACACATCTTCTGCACCAGTTGTTCGATGCTCAGTACGCCTTCGTGTACCAGTTCGAGGATGCTTACCAGCGAGAACTGGAGGGTAGGCATGCCCGAAACGGCTTTCAGGGCGCCGCCGTTCTTCTCGCTCAGCAGGTGAGGGGCGTGGTCCGTGCCGATGACGTCTATCCTGTCGGTCTTCAGGGCTGCACGCAGGGCGTCGCGGTCCTGACGGGTCTTGATGCTGGGATTGCACTTGATGCGTGTCCCCAGGGTACGGTAGTCTTCGTCGCAGAAGCACAGGTGAGAGACACAGGCCTCGGCGGTAATCTTCTTTTCGTGGATGGGCTTGTCTTCAAAGAGTGCCAGTTCGCGGGCGGTGCTCACGTGCAGGATGTGCAGGCGGGCACCTGTCTCCTTGGCCAGTTGCACGGCCAGGGAAGAAGAGCGGTAGCAGGCCTCTTCGCTGCGTATCAGCGGGTGGTAGCACACGTCCGGGTCTTCCCCGTACAGGGCCTTGTAGTGTTCGGTGTTCTGGCGGATGGTGTTCTGGTCCTCGCAATGGGTGGCTATCAGCATGCCGGCTTCCGAGAAGATGGTGCGCAGGGCTTCCATCCGGTCTACCAGCATGTTGCCCGTGCTGGCTCCCATGAACAGCTTCACGCCGCATACCCGGGTCTTGTCCAGTTCCTTCAGCAGGTGGACATTGTTGTTGGTCGCTCCGAAGTAGAAGGAATAGTTGACGATGCATTTGGTGGCGGCGTCGGCAAACTTCTGTTCCAGGGCTTCCAGCGTGGTGGTCTGGGGGTTGCAGTTCGGCATGTCCATGAAGGAGGTCACGCCTCCGGCTGCGGCAGCGGCTGTTTCGGTGGCCATGTCCGCCTTGTGGGTCAGGCCCGGGTCACGGAAATGCACGTGGTCGTCAATGACACCTGGAATGAGGTAACAGCCGTGGGCGTCTATCTCTTCGTCGCAAGGGCGGGAAGGGCGTTCGTCTGCGTGAAGCACTTCGCTGATGACTTCGTTTTCTATGACTACGGAACCGGCAAAGCAGCTGCCTTCGTTCACGATAAGGGCGTGGTGTATCCAGGTACGTTTCATGACAATTGTTTATCAGAAGGGGTTAAGGGTTAATGTTTCAGTTCTGCGGGTGCGGGTATTTCTTAAACCAGCTGTCCCATTTCAGCCGCATCACTCCGAAGACGGCTTCGCCGAAGATGCTGGAATTCATTTTCGAGGTTCCCAGTTCGCGGTTGATGAAGATGACGGGCACTTCCACGACCTTGAATCCGCACTTGTAGGCGGTGAACTTCATCTCTATCTGGAAGGCATAGCCTTTGAATTTGATTTTGTCCAGCGGGATGGTCTCCAGCACCCTGCGCCGGTAGCATTTGAATCCGGCGGTCGTGTCGTGGATGGGCAGTCCGGTGACGATGCGCACGTATTTCGAAGCGAAATAAGACATCAGGACCCGTCCCATCGGCCAGTTTACGACGTTTACTCCGCTGATGTAGCGCGAACCGATGGCCACATCCGCCCCTTCGTCGTGGCAGGCGTGGTAAAGGCGGGGCAGGTCGTTCGGGTTGTGGCTGAAGTCGGCGTCCATCTCGAAGATGTAGTCGTAGCCGTGTTCGATGGCCCATTTGAATCCGGTAATGTAGGCTGTGCCCAGTCCCAACTTGCCTTTCCGTTCAATCATGAACAGGCGTTCCGGAAACTCCTGCTGTAGCCGGCGTACGATGTCTGCGGTTCCGTCCGGTGAATTGTCCTCGATAATCAGGATGTGAAAGCATTTTTCAAGTCCGAATACGGCCCGGATAATGTTTTCGATATTTTCTTTTTCGTTATAGGTCGGAATTATAACGATGCTGTCACTCGTCTGCATGTTCTTTTCTTTATAGATAGGTTGGGCAAAGATAGTAATAAAATACAAATTTGTGGAAGTTTTTAAGGAGGATTATGCAAGAGTTTACAGCTTTGAAACAAGATTCCCCGTGTCGCGGGTCCGGGTGTTTGCGGACGGGAGTTTTTCTTCTGTTCGTCACTCGTTTGGGAATGTTGTCGTTTCCGTGATTTTTTTGTAACTTTGCAACGCTTTTAAAAAGAAACGGATGGACGAACGTTTGCGTTACAATGATTTTTCGGGATTCCTGGCTGCCCGGTTTCCTTACAAGGTGCAGAAAATCTCGCTGAATGCCGGATTTACCTGTCCGAATCGGGACGGTTCGAAAGGATATGGCGGATGTACCTATTGCAACAACCAGACTTTCAATCCGGCCTATTGCCGCACGGAGAAGTCTGTGTCGCAGCAGCTGGAGGAAGGGAAATCGTTCTTTGCCCGGAAATATCCGGAAATGAAATACCTGGCTTATTTTCAGGCTTACACCAACACGTATGCCGGGCTGGAAAAGCTGAAACGGATGTACGAGGAGGCCTTGCAGGTGCCCGACGTCGTCGGACTGGTCATCGGGACACGCCCGGACTGCATGCCGGATGCCTTGCTGGATTACCTGGAAACGCTGGACAGGCGTACTTTCCTCCTGGTGGAGTACGGCATTGAGAGTACGGACGACCGGACGTTGGAGCGGATTAACCGCGGACATACCTTTGCCTGCACCTGCGACGCGGTGCGGCGTACGGCAGAGCGGGGAATCTGTGTAGGGGGACATGTGATTCTCGGCCTCCCGGGAGAAGGACGTGAGGAACTGATTCTTCAGGCGGAGAGGCTGTCCGACTTGCCGTTGACTACCTTGAAGCTGCACCAGTTGCAGCTGATAAAGGGGACGAGGATGGCGCATGAATACGCCTTGTGTCCTGCTGACTTT
The DNA here is from genome assembly GCF_000374585.1 of Phocaeicola barnesiae DSM 18169 = JCM 13652. Taxonomy (GTDB): domain Bacteria; phylum Bacteroidota; class Bacteroidia; order Bacteroidales; family Bacteroidaceae; genus Phocaeicola; species Phocaeicola barnesiae. The sequence continues at coordinate 95,846 of NZ_KB894652.1, read as the reverse complement.
CACCTGTACAGTGCGGACGAATACATCGAGCTGGTCATTGATTATATCGAACATCTCCGTCCGGACCTGGTGCTGGAGCGTTTCATTTCCCAGTCGCCCAAAGAACTACTGATAGCGCCCGACTGGGGGTTGAAGAACCACGAATTCACGGAAAAGGTGCGCAGACGCCTGCGCGAACGTGATTCCTGGCAAGGAAAATATTGGAAAAAATGATGGTAAATATCTTATAATTATAGAAAAATGGAAATTAGAGGTAAAGTTCATTATGTGGGAGTGAACGATCGCAACAAAGCATTGTTCGAAAACCTGTGGCCGTTGCCTTACGGCGTATCGTATAACTCGTATCTTATCGCCGACGATGAAATGGTGGCTTTGGTAGATACGGTAGATGTATGTTTCTTCGAAGTCTACCTGAAGAAAATCCGTAGCATCATCGGAGACCGTAAAATCGATTATCTGATTATCAATCACATGGAACCGGACCACTCGGGCTCTATCGCGCTGATCAAGCAGTATTATCCGGAAATCGTGCTGGTAGGCAACAAGAAGACTTTCGATATGGTGGAAGGCTATTACGGAGTAACCGGCGAACGCTATGTGGTAGGCGAAGGCGATTTCCTGAAGCTGGGTCACCACAACCTGCGTTTCTACCTGGTTCCGATGGTTCACTGGCCGGAAACGATGGTTACCTACGATGAAACCGAGGGTATCCTCTTCTCGGGCGACGCGTTCGGCTGTTTCGGTGCCTTGAACGGTGGCTGCATCGACCGCAACATCAATACCGATATCTATTGGAACGAGATGCGCCGCTATTATGCCAACATCGTGGGCAAGTTCGGCAATCCGGTACAGAAGGCTTTGCAGAAATTGGGCGGCTTGAAAATCAATACCATCTGTCCGACTCACGGTCCGGTGTGGGAAGAAGAGATTCCGCGCGTGGTTGATCTGTACGACAAGATGAGCCGTTACGAAGGCGAAGAAGGCGTGGTCATCGCTTACGGAACCATGTACGGCAATACAGAGGAACTGGCCGAAACCATTGCCGAGGAATTGAGTAAAGAAGGTATCAAGAACATCGTGATGTACAATGTTTCGCAGACCAACCATTCCTTTATCCTGTCAGACATCTTCAAGTACAAGGCATTGATTGTGGGCTGTACGACCTATAACATGCACCTGTACCCTGAAATGGAATCGCTGTTGAGCAAGGTGGCTGCCCGCGAAATGAAGAACCGTGTCATGGGTTACTTCGGTTCCTACACCTGGGCGAGCGCCGCTGTCAAGAAGCTGGGTGAATTTGCCGAGAAACTGAAATTCGAACTGGTGGGCAATCCGGTAGAAATGAAGCAGGCCATGAAGCAGGACAACTATGCGCAGGCTAAAGAATTGGCCAAGGCAATGGCCGACCGTCTGAAAGCCGACCGCAAGTAACGAGAAAGGCAACCCGTCCGGGAGTTCCGGACAGGCTGTCCGATAAAACGAGAGAGCCGTATCACAGGAAAATCTCCTGGGTGATACGGCTCTCTTTTGGTATCGTCGTTGGGAGGCTTCTTGGGGAAGAAGCCCCCTGCGGGTGTTAATCGTTGGCCTGATGTACCGTGAGCTGCGGGAACGGGAATCCGATGCCTTCCTTGTTGAAGGTTTCATAGACCACACGGTTCATGTCGAACACTACGTCCCAGTAGTCGCTACTCTTGGTCCATACACGTACCTTGACGTCTACGCTGCTGGCAGAAAGCGAACCCAGTCCGATGAACGGAGCCGGAGTCTGAAGGATACGTTCGTCGGCGGCGATGATGCGTTCCAGTACGGCTTTCACCCGTTCGTAGTCTTCTCCGTATTCCACGCCGAACACCCATTCGGCACGGCGGGTTTCCTGTTTGCTGTAGTTCACGATGACATTGCTGCTCAGCGAACCGTTCGGTACGTAGATGATGCGGTTGTCGGTGGTCGACAGGATGGTGTGGAAAATCTGGATTTCCTTCACCGTACCGCTGGCGTTGCTGGGGCCGTCAATGTAGTCGCCTACCTTGAAAGGCTTGAACACCAGGATAATCAGTCCGCCGGCAAAGTTGGACAGGTTACCGGACAGGGCCATACCGATGGCCACACCGGCAGAAGCCAGGATGGCTGCGAAGCTTGTGGTCTCCACTCCCAGTTTGGCGATGATGGCGAAGGCCAGAATCAGGTTCAGCAGCAGGCTCAGCAGGCTTTTCAGGAAGGTCTGTACGCTGATTTCAAATTTCCGTTTTTCCAGAACCTTCGATACCAGCCGGTTGATCTGCTTGATGATAAAGCGGCCGACAATATAGATAAGGATGGCTCCCAGAATACTTTTCCCGATTTCGATGGACCAGTCGGTCATGCGTTCAATCAGGGAGTTCCAGTCAACCTTGAATTTAGAAGAAGATGCACTCAGCAGTGCTGCGTTTAAAAGTGTCAGTAACATAAATTTAATGATTCAGTTATTTAGTTAAGTAAAGAATTATTCGTCCAATACCCCTTTCCCCTGACGGATGATTTCCGGTTCGTCCTCGATACAGTTGATGACGGTAGACGGAACGGTTCCCCCGATACCTCCGTCGATGACTACATCCACCAGGTCGCCGAATTTCTCGTCTATCAGCTCCGGGTCGGTAATGTATTCGATGTCTTCGTTTTCGCCCAGCGGCAGTGTCGTCGTCAGAATCGGCGCGTCCAATAGCTGACATATTTCCCGGATGATGTTGTTGTCCGGTACCCGTATGCCCACCTCTTTCCGGTTCCGGAAGATTTTAGGCAGGCGGCTGTCCGCTGCCAGAATGAAGGTGAACGGACCGGGCAGGTTCCGTTTCATCAGTTTGAATGTCGCGTTGTTTACGCGGGCATATTCGCTGATGTTGCTTAAGTCATAACAAATAATCGACAGATTATGTTTACGCGGATCGATATTTTTTAGTTTGCAGATGCGTTCGATGGGGCGTTCCTTCAGCGCGTGGCACCCGATGGCATACATGGTGTCGGTAGGGTAGATGATGATTCCCCCGTCGTTCAGGATGTCTACGATGCGCTGCAGGTCGTTGGGGTTGTTATTCTTGGTGTATAAGCGTTGTATCATGGGGTTAGGGCCGGGATGTGACCCGGACAATTGCAAAAATACAAAAAAGATACGAAATGCGAGGTCAAACAGTTCCTTATTTCCGTTTCTTCAGCTCCTTGGCTATCCGCAGGTGGATGGCGGCTTCGGCCGTTTTGCCCGCCTTTTCCAGCGCCTCGGCAAAGTAGCTGTGGGCGCCTGCGTGCTGCGGCTTCAGGCTGGTGGCCTTGTCCAGGTCTGTCAGGGCCTCTTCCAGGCGGTTGCTGAAGAGGTACAGTTTCCCCCGGTTGTAGACGGACTTGAATTCGGTGGGGCGCAGCCGGACCGCTTCGTTCAGGCAGGCTTCGGCCTCGTCTATGCGGTCTTCGTCAAACAGGGTGACTCCCTTGCGTACCCAGGCGTCGGTGTAGGCGGGGTACAGTTCGATGGCCTTGTCGAAGTTGGCGATGGCAGCCCGCGCGTCGTGGGCCTTGAGGATACACTCGTTCCCCATCAGGTAATATTCGTGGGCGTATTTCTCCAGGTTCTTCTGTTGTTCCCTCAGTTGTTCTTTCAGCCGGCTGTTCTCTTCTTTCAGGCTGCGGATGATGCCCAGCTTCTTGCGGATGAACCGTTGTATCAGCGGCTTTTCGATGTCGTACCGGCTGTGTATGGCTTTGAAGAAGTTGTCCAGGAATGCCGTGAAGTCGGCCTTGTCGAAGGCTTTGACGGCCGCGATGTACTGTTCGTCGGCCTGTGCCTGCTTCAGAGCCCGTTCTACGGCCTGGCTGTCGTTGAACCGCTGCGAGAAGGCGACGATTTCCGGCCGCACGAAGATATCGGAACGGCTGATTTCCCGTTTCAGTTGGATGCCTTCCAGCGAGGTGCAGCGGCTCAGGGCGACGTAGGCCTGTCCGCCGGCAAAGACACCTCCGGTAAAGTCGATGACCGCCCGGTTGAAGGTCAGCCCCTGACTTTTGTGTACCGTGATGGCCCAGGCCAGCCGGATGGGGTACTGGGTGAAGGTGCCCAGCTCTTCCTCTTCTATTTTCTTCTCCTCCTCGTTGTACCGGTAGCGTACGTTGCTCCAGCTTTCGCGTTCCACCTCGTATTCCGCCCCGTTTTCGGTGCGTACATAGAGGGTGTCCTGGTCGGTGATGCCCACAATGGTTCCGATGGTCCCGTTCACCCACCGTTTTTCGGGGTCGTTCTTGATGAAGATAATCTGGGCACCGGGTTTCACCACCAGTTCCATCAGGGTCGGCAGGCTGTTTTCGGGGAATTCACCGTGTATCTCTCCTTTCAGCGTCACCGGTTCTTCCTCCAGTCTGGCCAGTTGCTGCTCGTTGATGTAGTCTACCGTGTCTCTCCGGGTGGCCAGCGTGATGTACAGGTCGTTTTCGTTCGGGCGGACAGGAGCCTGGTAGCGGGTATTCAGCAGCAGGAGGTCCCGCTGCTGCACGGTGTTGGTCCGGATGCGGTTCAGGATGCCGATGAACACCGGGTCCGTCTGCCGGTAGACCTTGGTCAGCTCGATGGCCACCAGTTCCATCTGCTGGAAGACGGCGGCCGAGAAGAAATACGGGTTCGGATAAAACCGGTTCAGGATTTCGCGTTCCTCGTTCTTCACCACCGGCTCCAGTTGGAAGATGTCTCCCACCAGCAGCACCTGTTTCCCGCCGAAAGGCTCACGCATGTTCTGCGAGTAGGTGCGCAGAATCTTGTCGATGAAGTCGATGATGTCGGCACGTACCATCGAAATCTCGTCGATGATGACCAGCTCCAGGTTCTGGATGAGTTTCCGGTGGTTGGAGCTGTATTTCAGGAAGTCGTAGAGTTTGCTGCCCTGAAAGCGGGGGTCGTTCGGCAAGAGCGGGTGAAACGGCAGTTTGAAGAAACTGTGCAGGGTACTCCCTCCGGCGTTGATGGCCGCGATTCCGGTCGGTGCCAGGACCACGTATTTTTTCCGGGTCACCTGGCAGACATGCTTCAGAAAGGTAGATTTGCCGGTTCCTGCCTTTCCCGTCAGGAAGACGGATTGGCGGGTGTACTGAATCAGCTTCAGGGCATTCTGAAATTCAGGATTGTCGGTATCGATGGGAGTCTGTGCCATAAGAATCGGTTAAGTCCGGCAAAAATACGAATAAACAGGCAATAAAAAAAGCGGTTATGTGGATAACCGCTTTCTTTGTGAGAGTATGAGAAGCCTCTCGGCATTTATCAGATTCTTTTTACTTGATCCGCCTTCACCGAAGGATATCCGGTTCCGTGCGTTTCATGTTTACTTACTTGCTCCGTTTGTCATTGAGCATGACGTAACCCCAGATCATTGGATCGGCGTTAGCGATTCTGTTGAAAATTTTTCTTACTTTTTTCATAATTGTTATCCTTTCTTTTTTAATACCTAATAAAAACTTATAGGGTGTTCTCGGTGGTTCATCACGAATGACCTCGAACAATCTTGTTTACCTTAATACCTTTTGTTTAAACCTCTTTAGTTTGTTGAATCTAGTCTTTGTCTTTCTTGTTGACGATGCAAATATACGGACTTTTTCGATACTGGATATGTTTTACAGCATGAATTTCAATTTTACCCTCGTTTTATTGATATAAATCAAAAATAAATGCTATAGGGAGGCGGGCTGTGGTAAATTGTAACAGGAATGTAATGCCTCCCTTGCATACTGTTTGCAGAATATCCGTTCGGCTGTCAGATGGCAATATAAACAGAAAAGGCGGCCTCTATAGGTCGCCTCGTTATTACCTAAAAAGCCTTTCGGCTCATGTTCGAATCTGAATGGATTCGAACGCCTTCCGATTGGCAGGTTACTTGCTCAACTTGTCGTTCAGCATCACGTAACCCCAAATCATCGGATCGGCGTTTGAAATCTTCTTGAAAATACTTTTTACCTTTTTCATAATTGTTACCCTTTCTTCATTTAATTAATACCTAAGTCTAATTTTTGCTTTTTCTCGGCGCTCCTCCCGGATGGCCTCGAATCCTTGTTATCTTTTTATCCTTAAAATCGGTTCTTGTTTCAGAACCTGTTGTTCATTGATTTCGATGCAAACATAGCGCCTTTTTTCATACGAAATGTGTTTTTCAGCATAATTTTTCGCTTTTGTGCCCTTTTATTGATATAAATCAACCTGCCGTATTTCAACTGCGGACAGGAATCGGCCGGAAAGACAAAATGACAGATTTATGCTGTCAAACATACCTGCCTGATTGACACCGTATGGAAATTTTCTGTAGTTTTGTGATATTAAAACAATATCAAAACAAATGCTTATGGAAGGACGTGAATTTGAATTTAAAGGGATGGTTGTCAATGGATTTCTGATGATTTTTATTATCCTGTTATTGACTGTTTTGTTTGTTCTTTCTTTCTTTATGAAAGAAGAGTTGGGAGTTTCCGCTTACGTAATCGGCATTGTCGGAATTGTCTTTACTTTCTTTCTGTGGCCGGGAATTATCCAGTTGGAACCGAACGAAGCCCGTGCCATGGTCTTCTTCGGCACGTACAAAGGGACGTTCAGACGGACCGGACTGTTCTGGATCAATCCGTTCATGACGGCCAAGAAGCTTTCCCTGCGGGCACGTAACCTGAATGTTGACCCGATAAAAGTCAATGATAAGGTAGGAAACCCGATTCTGATAGGCCTGGTGCTGGTCTGGAAACTGAAGGATACCTACAAGGCCTTGTTCGAAATCGATTCGCAGACCATGGCCAGCAAGCCGAACGAGGTCGGTACTTCCTTGGCCGGCCGGATGAAGGCGTTCGAAGATTTCGTCCGTGTACAGAGCGATGCGGCCTTGCGTCAGGTGGCCGGACTCTATGCCTACGACAATAACGAAGGGGGAGAGGAGGAGCTGACCCTGCGGAACGGTGGCGATGAGGTGAACGAACAGTTGGTACAGAAGCTGAACGAGCGTCTGGCCATGGCCGGCATGGAGGTCATCGAAGCCCGTATCAATTACCTGGCGTATGCGCCCGAGATTGCGGCCGTCATGTTGCGCCGTCAGCAGGCCAGTGCCATCATCAGTGCGCGCGAGAAGATTGTAGAAGGGGCGGTTTCGATGGTGAAGATGGCCTTGGACCGTCTGGATTCGGACGATATTGTCGAACTGGATGAAGAAAAGAAGGCGGCCATGGTGAGCAACCTGCTGGTGGTACTCTGTGCCGATGAGCCTGCCCAACCGGTTATCAATTCCGGTACCTTGAATCATTAAACGGACTGTAAAACGGAATGCGATGGCTAAAAAAGAGGTGATAAAGAGTTTTGTGCTGCGGATAGACGCCGAAATGATGGATGCCGTAGAAGCGTGGGCTGCCGACGAGTTCCGTTCCACCAACGGTCAGCTTCAATGGATCATCGCGGAGGCGCTGAAGAAAAGCGGCCGGCTGAAGAAACCGAAGAAACCCAGAAACAAGCCGGAAACGGAAGCCGGCCAAGAGGAGGAAAATGTATGAGAAAGTTTTTTTCGTTGCACCGCAGCGGCAGTGAATTGCCTTATCGGATGTCGGATAGGATACTGGATATGGCAGGGATGGCATTGGTCATCTTGCAGTTACTTCTGTTCGTGTTTCTGCAGGAATGGGAGAAAGGTCAAAACTACGGACCGGAAAGTCCTTCGTACGCCGTGTGGATGGTACTTGCCGTCTTGTTCTGGGTAATCGGCTTTTTTGCCTCCCGGAATCCGTCGTTCGTCAATGTCCCGGTGCGGATGAACCCGAAGCGTACGGTGATACAGAATTACTGGAAGTGTCATTTTGCCCGTTGGCTGAATATTGTTTTGCCGATGATTAATGCGACTACCTGCTGGACGGAACGGAACAGTCATTTAGGGCTTCCTATGGAATGGGCCGGAGCATTCAATGTATTGGCTTTCACTCTTTTGGTGGTATTGGCAATCGTGATGACCATTCAGGTTTACAGGGTCGGACGAGGCTGAATTAATGTGATAAAAAATACGTCCTCACGTTTTAACTCAAACGTGAGGACACTTTAATTAAGACGAACGTTTGTTTTGACTGAGATGAACGTTCGTTTTTTAATAGTTTATTTATTCTGATAATCAGATTGTCATTGCTTCTTCTCAAGTTCCTGCAGACTTTCCATCTTTTTTGTTTCCAGGAATTCATAGATGCCACACAGGTGTTCTTTCACACGCTGGTGTCCGAATTCATAAACCTTGGTGACCAGTCCGTCCAGGAAGTCACGGTCGTGTGAAACTACGATGAGGGTGCCGTCGAAATCCATCAGTGCTTGTTTCAGAATATCCTTGGTCTTCATGTCCAGATGGTTGGTCGGTTCGTCCAGAATCAGCAGGTTGACCGGTTCCAACAGTAGTTTGATCATGGCCAGACGGGTACGTTCTCCACCCGAAAGTACTTTCACTTTCTTCATTGATTCCTCTGGGCCTCCGAACATGAAGGCTCCCAGCAAGTCGCGGATTTTATTGCGGATTTCTCCTTTAGCCACTTCGTCAATGGTTTGGAACACGGTCAAGTTTTCGTCCAGCAGTGAAGCCTGGTTCTGTGCAAAGTAACCTATCTGTACATTGTGCCCCAGGGTTAAGGTACCGTCGTATGGAATTTCATTCATGATACATTTCACCAGTGTGGACTTTCCTTCCCCGTTTCTACCTACGAAGGCTACTTTATCTCCTCGTTCAATGGTTAGAGTCGCATTGCGGAATACGGTGTGGTTTCCATACGTTTTTCCCACTCCTTCCATAATGACCGGATAGCTTCCACTGCGTGGCGAAGGCGGGAATTTCAGGCGGAGTGCCGATGTATCTTCTTCGTCTACCTCTATCAGTTCCAGCTTTTCCAGCATCTTCACACGGCTCTGCACCTGGAGCGTCTTGCTGTACGTACCCTTGAAGCGTTCGATGAAGTCCTTGGTTTCCTGAATCATCTTCTGCTGTTCCTCGTACTGTTTCATCTGCTGTTCGCGGCGTTCTTTCCGGAGTACCAGGTACTGCGAGTAGTTCACCTTGTAGTCGTAGATGCGTCCCATGGTCACCTCGATGGTGCGGGTGGTGATGTTGTCTACAAATTTCCGGTCGTGGCTGATGACTACCACTGCCTTGGCACTGTTGATGAGGAAATCCTCCAGCCATTGGATGGATTCGATGTCCAGGTGGTTGGTCGGCTCGTCCAGCAGCAGGACGTCCGGGTTCTGGAGCAGGAGTTTCGCCAGTTCGATGCGCATGCGCCATCCGCCGCTGAAATCGCTGGTCGGACGGTCGAAGTCGCTGCGTTCGAATCCCAATCCCAGCAGGGCCTTCTCCACGTCTTCCTCAAAGTGGGTCATGTCGATGGCATAGAATTTCTCGCTCATGAGTGCCACCTTTTCTATCAGTTCCATGTAGGAGTCGCTTTCGTAATCGGTCCGGACAGCCAGTTCGTTGTTCATCCGTTCGATTTCCGCCTCCATTTCGCGCAGGTGTGCGAAAGCCATCGAGGCCTCCTCGAAGACGGTTCTGCCGTCCTCGGTCATGAGGTGCTGGGGCAGGTAAGCGATTACACAGTCTTTCGGTGCCGTCACTTTTCCGCGGGTAGGCTGGCGCACGCCGGCCAGGATTTTTAGGAGGGTTGATTTGCCGGCACCGTTCTTTCCCATCAGGGCGATACGGTCTTTCTCGTTGATTTGGAAACTAATGTCACTGAACAGGGTGGTTCCGCCGAATTCTACGGTCAAGCCATCTACTGAAATCATATACTATTATATAAGGTGAATTGATTGGTTATTCGTTTTATTTTCGGGAGGCAAAGTTAGCCATAAATTGGGACTTATTTGAGGGAGGGTGAGGAAAAAGTTGAAGGCAATGAAACGCTGCCAAAGTGCTACCGGTTATTTTCATTGGGTTGTTGGTCAAATTCACTATTACTTCGTGTTGTTGAAATGGTTTTATCTCTTGTATAAAAGAGAAAGATTTACATATATAATGATTGGGGTATTTACAAACGATAATGAGAAGACTCTTATGGAACTTGAAGTGTTTGTATGTATAAGATTCCTGCTGTTTTATGTAGGGACGCACGGTCTGTGCGTCCTTTTTTTCTGATGATACATCTTTTGATGTGTATGATTGCTTATAGATTAAGGTTTCACCTTTTTTCGCTATTGGAGATAGCTCTATGATCCAGAGGCTGACTTAGAAGAATATCATTGTGTTGATTTGACAATTGTTATAAATGAAGCCAATGTCTCTATCTCTGGTTGAAATTCTTTGTCAAAAGATGTTTTATATGCTGCTGGTACCACAAGTTTTAGATGTTCATGCTTCATTTCTGATAATTGGTTTTTAGAAATACCTTGTTGTAGTGTGAACAAATACTTAGTTTCAATGCGGTTTGCTTCGTTTAAGACTTGTCTCCATCTGTCTTTACAAGTTGTTTTGGCACCTAAGAAGATCAGTTTATCGGTAGGAAACTGTATATTATGATAGGCTTCACCACTGGGAAATAAGAAATCAGGTTTTTTATTGTCCTCAGTAATTGCTTGTTCTTCAAATTGCAACCTTGCTGATGTGAATATTGTTGCTAAATGATGCTCTAATGATTTACCGGCACGTGATTTTCTGCGATTAAGAATTGCATTTGAAAATTGAATTAGTTCTTGGCAGTTTTTAAACGGTCTATTATAAACAGCTGAATAAATTTTTTCCTCGAATCCTCGGAAAAGACTGTATTCTGTGTCTATCCATTTTAGTATTTGTAAATCCGGGTTACTGCAAATTTCGGTATCGGTGATGTTATGGATACGATTGTATAAGTTTCTTGCCAACTGAGCCATTTGTTTGGTCTCTGGAAAACTCGAGTATGATGAAACTATGTTTTGTATTTCTGTATTCAATCGTTCTTCAGTGGAAATAGACTGTGTGATGTCTATCAATTGATTTGTCTTTTCAGGAGAAAGGTTGAAAAAAGCAAGGAAATCATCAATGTCCTGGTCAGTTTGCAGGACGAAACCCTGATAAAAATCATCGCTTTGTTGGGCGATAATTAGTAAATCTCCTACATTGTCTTCTTCAAAGAATGGAAAAGATTTACCAAAACGGGTAATACGGTATTCATTTCGAGTACCTTGCCCATAATAGATAAAACGACTATCTGTTAGAAAATCATCTTGCCATTTTACTTTAACAAGTTTATCTTTATTTTCTCCTTTGACTCCTGGTTTATCGAATAAAAGGGGAGCTGCACATTTAGGGATATAGAACCCAGCTTGGTGTGAACCGTTCTTTCCTGTATCATTTGCTGTGATAAAACGACAAAAAGCATGTTGTGCGTTTTGTACTTTTGATATGGCACTATTTAATATGCTACTCATAAACCTTAACCTTTTAACATGGTTTTAACTATTTGTTCTGAAACAGCTGTGATAAGAGGAACTACTACTGAATTTCCACATTGCCTATATGCCTGGACATCAGAAACATGGTTAATGATATATTCATCTGGATATCCCATCAGTCTTGCACATTCTCTTGGAGTTAACCGACGCGGATTTATTTCATCTCCTTGAGGTATCAGAATTTCTGAGCCATCTTTGTAATATCTAGCACTTAGAGTACGGCTTATGCCATCAAGGTCTACTAAGCCAAAACCGAATCCATTACCTTTTGCTTTATGTTTTTCTGCATAATTTTTTAAATAGTTCCAGAGTTTATCAGAAAGTGTGTATTTGTAGTCTGGATTATTCTCTAGTATATCCCGTATTCTTTTTGTAGAATTGTTGGGTTGTGGAAATTCGAATTTTTCATTGCCATGGTAACGTCTTTTGTCAAAACCGACAATCATAATACGTTCTCTATGTTGAGGCACATAATCTTTTCCATCCATTACTTTATAATGTATAGAATATTCCAGCTCTTCAAGAGTCGATTGAATAACTTTGAATGTATTGCCTTTATCATGAGAAACAAGGTTTTTTACATTTTCAAGGTAAAATGCTTTAGGTCTATGACGTCTTAAAATTTCTGCAACATCAAAGAATAGGGTTCCCTGTGTCTTGTCAAGAAAACCAGTTTCTCTTCCTAAGCTTTTCTTCTTTGATACTCCGGCAATTGAGAACGGTTGACATGGAAAACCAGCACACAATATGTCAAAATGTTCTGGAATATACTTTTTCGTTTCTTCTTTAGTGATATCTCCAAAAGGCATTTCTCCAAAGTTTGCCATATAGGTTTTCTGGGCGAATGCATTCCATTCAGATGAAAAAACGCATTTTCCACCTTGTTTTTGCATTGCTAATCGGAATCCTCCCATTCCAGCAAATAAATCAATAAATGTAAATTGGTAATTTATTGGGTCGGGAAAAGGAATATTGAATAAATCATTGAATAATCCTGCCTGTAATGGCTCCCGTAATATCTCGTCCGAAATATCTGTTTGGGGGTATTTAATTGATAAATACTCTTTTAGAAATTTTTTTGCTTGTTCAATAGAAAAGCTTTTCGCAAATTCATGATTATGCAAATAATGTGTAATGACGGCCAGTTGATTATCTGATGACTTTGGCCCATACATGTATTTCTGTATTTTTTCTCCAGAAGGTCCAGTGAAGTTTATCTTTTCAGGAAAATCTGAAAGTCGGATATCGGATAGAGTCTTTTTCATAAATCGTTAGAGTAATTTATGGGCAAAGATACAAAAAATTGTCCTTCCACCGTCAACCTCGTTCTTCCTTCTGAAAGAAAAGGGCTGCAACCGGTGAAAGGACAATCCCGTCAGTGATGAAAAGCTGTCTGCCGGGGCGCTAAGCCAACAGCAGAATCAGCAGCTGTGCCGTAAGGATACGCAGGAACATCGTCAACAATGAATTTGACGACCTTGTTCCTTTCTTTTTTGCTTATGCCACAGGCAGTGTTTTTACGGCTGTTACCTATTGGTGTTCTTTTTTACCGGTTTCCTTTAATCAAGTAAGTCATGGGTAAACACACCTTTCATAAATAACAAGTCCCATTACTCATGGCGGCAAATCGGAAAGAGAATTGAAGTCCTGAGAACATATTAGGTTTCTTTTTAGCGGTTGATTTATGCTATAATTTCCCAATGCCCGCCTTTATTAGGTCCAATCCTCTTCACAACTCCAGTGTCTTGAAGGTGTTTAATATTAGTGGCTATCCAACGGCGAGATACTCCAATTTTTTCTGCTATCTCAGAAAGGGTAATATTAGGATTATTCCTAATCTCTTTAATGATTTGTAGTGCAGTTTCTGGTGCACTTTGTAGTGCAGTTTTTAATGAACCACGTTTGGAAACTTTTAATGAGCCATCTTTATGTGCAATGTCAGCAATAATATTGCCAGCTGCTTCATGACATGGGATTGTTATTCTAAAAAAGGTTCGTTCTTCATCAGTAACTACATTGGCTCGTGGTGAACCATTATTCACCAAAACATTCTGAATAGTAGGAATACCAGTACTACGGCCTTCTGTCAAATCGAGTTCTTTGAGATATTCTCCGAGTCTGCGATTACGGTATCGTTTTGATACTAAGATTTCACATCTTGAAATATCAGCTGCAGATATACTTCTGTCAGGACCGCCAACATTCTGTATGGTAATAAAAAAATTGTCCTTCCACCGTCAGTCCTGTTCTTCCTTCTGAAAGAAAAGGGCTGCAACCGGTGAAAGGACAATCCCGTCAGTGAAGAAAAGCTGTCTGCCGGGGCGCTAAGCCAACAGCAGAATCAGCAGCTGTGCCGTAAGGATACGCAGGAACATCGTCAACGGATAGACGGTAGAATAGCCTACTGCCGGAGCGTCGTTGCCGGAAACCTGGTTGGCGTATGCCAGTGCAGGGGGGTCCGTGTTACTACCGGCTATCAATCCCATCAGCGTATAGTAATTGATCTTGTGGTGCCAGCGGGCTATCATACCGATGATGATCAGCGGGGTGAAGGTAATCAGGAATCCGATGCCTACATACAGCAGACCGTCGCCTTCCACTACCGTCTGGACAAAGTTCTCGCCCGCCTTGATTCCCACGCTCGCTAGGAACAATACCAGTCCCACTTCACGCAGCATCAGGTTGGCACTCATGGTGGTATAGGTGACCAGTTTGACTTTATGACCGAAACGGCCAATCAAGATGGAGATGATAAGCGGACCACCGGCCAAACCCAATTTTACCGGGGTAGGCATGCCTGGAATAGCAATAGGCAGACTACCGAACAGGATACCACATAAGATACCGATGAAGATAGTCACGATATTCGGATGGTCCAGACGTTTCAACTGGTTACCCAATAAATTAGCTACACGTTCGATAGCATCCTGCGGACCGACCACCATGACACGGTCGCCGACCTGTAATGTCAACTGACGGGCAGCAAACAAGTCCATACCGGAACGGTTGACACGGGTTACATTTACTCCATACATGCTGCTAAAATGAAGCTCTCCCAATGTCTTTCCGTTGATGTTGGGTTGTGTAATCAGGATACGGCGTGAAACCATCGGTTTTTCCTGATAGGATGGATCGTTCCAATTTACATCTTCCACTTTCGGACCGATGAATGCCATAATGGCTTCCGAGTCATCTTCCGCACATACAATGAACATGAGGTCGCCTATATGCAAAACAGTGTTGGCATTCGGAGTGTTCATGTGTCCTTCCTGAATGATGCGTGTACATACGAAATCTCGTGCCAGAAATGTCTGAACCTGTAACAGATTTTTTCCATTCAGTGCCGTATTCTCCACCCGTAATGAAATAGTATACGGTTTCAGATGCGGATTGGCTTCCTCGCCGCGTTGGATTTCTTCCGATTCCTGAGTCAGGTTGACACGACAGATAAACCGGATGACAATGAGGGAGAGGATGATACCCATTACTCCCAACGGATAGGCGCAGGCATATCCCATCGCAATTTCAGGTCCCTGGTAGCTAAGCTGCTGTAACGCTTCATTGGCAGCACCGAGTCCCGGGGTATTGGTTACTGCTCCACATAGAATACCTACCATCATGGGCAGTTCTACCCGTCCCTGCAATGCATAATACATGACCAGAGCTACTGTAATATTCAGTGCCACGATACCTACTGCGAGCAGATTCATTGTGATACCTCCTTTCTTGAAAGAAGAGAAGAACGAAGGACCGACCTGCAGACCGATACAGAACACGAATAAAATTAAGCCAAAATCCTGTAGGAAAGAAAGAATAGCCGGATTTCCCGTGAAGCCGAAATGTCCGACCAGGATTCCTACGAACAGGACAAAAGTTACTCCTAGCGAAATGCCGAAGAACTTGATTTTTCCTAACAATACACCTGCCGCTATGACAAAGGAATACAAGGCGACAATATGTGCAATGGAGTTAGGATTAGTCAATAAATCTTGAACCCAATTCATAATATCAAATTTAAATTTCGGCAAATGTAAGTAATTATCGTCAGAGAACAAATTTTTCATTCGCAATAATTTACTTTGTGGGGAGAAACATATGTTTCCGGGTATTATAGAATATTAATGTGGGAAGATTGTTTACTTCGTTTCCTGATGGAGAGTTTTTCTTTGTGTCTGCATTCTGTTTTTACACCATATTATATATAACAATGTATTGCTCTGAATAATTATGGAGGTGAATGAAATTGACGGGCTTTTGCTCCTTTCAAGTATGGTTTCTAGAGAAAAAATCAAAGAAATATCCAATAAATGTTTAGGGGGTGAGCATTTTTCCATCAAAAAAGACAAACATCAGAAGATTTTAGTATATTTGCCTATACAGTGTACAGGATTCGTCCTGTCTGAGAAAAATATCATTAGATCTAATTAAACATAAAAACACTCATCACTATGGCAGATAGTAAAGAAAAACTCTTTTCTGACTTTCCTCCAGTGTCTACCCAGGAATGGATGGACAAAATTCAAGTGGATCTGAAAGGGGCTGATTACGAAAAGAAGTTGGTGTGGAAAACCAATGAAGGATTCAAAGTCAAACCCTTCTATCGTCAGGAGGATCTGGAAGGACTAAAGACTACCGATGGATTGCCTGGACAATATCCTTATCTTCGTGGAATCAAGAAAGATGACAACACTTGGTTTATCCGGCAGGATATCCGGGTGGACGATCCGGCCGAAGCCAATGCCAAGGCACTTGGCATTCTGAACAAAGGTATTGACTCTTTAGGTTTCCATGTACCGGCCAAAGCACTGGATGCTGATTTTATCCGTACTTTACTGAAAGATATCTGTTGTGAATGCATTGAATTGAACTTCACTACTTGTCAGCGTCATACCCTCCAGTTGGCAGAGTTACTGGTGGCATATTTCAAAGAAAAAGGATATGACCCGGAAAAGATACAAGGTTCTGTCAATTTCGACCCGATAAGCAAGATGCTGCAAAAAGGGAAAGATCTGAGTGGTATCGTTGCCAAGGGAGCAGAACTGGTAAAAGTACTCGCTCCGTTTCCTAAATTCCGCTGCATTGCTGTAAATTCTCTCAAATTGAATAATGCTGGAGCGTATATCTATCAGGAATTGGGATATGCATTGGCGTGGGGAAATTATTACTTGAATGCATTGGTAGAAGCGGGTATTCCTGTCGACCTGGCAGCTCGGAAAATCAAATTCAACTTCGGCATCAGTTCCAATTATTTCATGGAAATTGCCAAATTCCGTGCTGCACGTATGCTCTGGGCCGATATTGTAAAGGCTTACGGTCCGACTGAAGAATGTGCTTGCAAGATGGTAGCACATGCAGAAACTTCTACTTTCAATCTTACCTTGTTCGATGCGCATGTAAATCTGCTTCGTACACAGACAGAAGCTATGAGCGCGGCTATTGCCGGTGTAAATTCTATTACAGTAACTCCATTCGATAAGGTTTATGAAACTCCGAATGAATTCTCGGAACGTATTGCACGTAATCAGCAGTTGCTGTTGAAAGAGGAAGCACACCTGAACCGTATTGTTGATGCTGCAGGTGGCTCTTATTATATTGAGAATCTGACTGTCGCTATTGCTCAGCAGGCCTGGAATCTCTTCCTGGAGACAGAAGATGCCGGAGGTATGTTGGCTGCTATTCAGCAAGGTACAGTACAGGATACTGTGAATGCCAGCAATAAAGCACGTCATGAAGCCGTTTCAAAACGGAAGGAAATTCTGCTTGGAACCAATCAATATCCGAATTTCAGTGAGCGGGCAGAAGGAAAGATGCCGGTAAGTTGCTGTTGTGGCTGTGGAGGTCATGAAAATGAAGCAGCCTTTGCCAGCTTGAATACAGACCGTGCCGCCAGTGAATTCGAGGCTTTACGTTTACAGACGGAGCATTCCGGAAAACGTCCGAAAGCATTCATGCTGACCATCGGTAACCTGGCTATGCGTCAGGCACGTGCTCAGTTCTCTTGCAACTTCCTGGCTTGTGCCGGTTATGAAGTTATCGATAACCTTGGGTTTGCAACAGTAGAAGAGGGTGCTGAAGCTGCCTTGAAGGCTCAGGCAGATATTGTAGTTATCTGTTCCAGTGATGACGAATATGCTCAATATGCTGTTCCTGCTTATGAACTGCTGAAAGATAAAGTCCTGTTCATTGTAGCCGGAGCACCGGCCTGTATGGAAGAACTGAAGGCAGCCGGCATTGAAAATTTCATTCATGTTCGTTGCAATGTTTTGGAGACCTTGAAATCGTATAACGAAAAGTTAGGAATTAAGTAAAGCTATGAAACCAAATTTCAGAAACATCGATATATATGCCGGATTCCAGCCACAGAACGGCATGGAATGGCAGAAAGCCAACGGCATCACAGCCAACTGGAAGACACCGGAACAGATTCAGGTCAAGCCGGTCTATACGAAAGAAGACCTGGAAGGTCTGGAACACCTGAACTATGCGGCTGGTATCCCACCGTATCTGCGTGGACCTTATTCCATGATGTATACGTTCCGTCCGTGGACTATCCGTCAGTATGCCGGTTTTTCTACAGCCGAGGAATCGAATGCATTCTATCGCCGTAATCTGGCTTCCGGACAGAAAGGTTTGTCTGTCGCATTCGACTTACCTACCCATCGTGGATATGACCCTGACCATCCGCGTGTAGTAGGAGATGTGGGTAAAGCAGGAGTATCTATCTGTTCATTAGAGAACATGAAAGTTTTGTTCGATGGTATTCCTTTGAACAAAATGTCTGTCTCCATGACCATGAACGGTGCGGTACTGCCTATTATGGCATTTTATATCAATGCCGGATTGGAGCAGGGAGCTAAACTGGAAGAAATGGCCGGTACCATTCAGAATGATATCTTGAAAGAATTCATGGTACGTAATACTTATATCTATCCGCCTGCATTCTCTATGAAGATTATTTCAGACATTTTTGAATATACTTCACAGAAAATGCCGAAATTCAACTCCATTTCTATTTCGGGTTACCATATGCAGGAAGCCGGAGCTACGGCTGATATTGAATTGGCTTATACACTGGCCGATGGATTGGAATACCTCCGTGCCGGTATTGCAGCCGGCATCGATATTGATGCATTTGCTCCTCGTTTGTCTTTCTTCTGGGCTATCGGTATGAATCATTTTATGGAGATAGCCAAGATGCGTGCTGCCCGTATGCTGTGGGCCAAGATCGTGAAACAGTTCAATCCGAAGAATCCGAAGTCTTTGGCATTGCGTACTCACTCACAGACTTCAGGTTGGTCGCTTACTGAACAAGACCCGTTCAATAATGTAGGTCGTACCTGTATTGAGGCTATGGCTGCCGCATTGGGGCATACTCAGTCATTGCATACCAATGCACTGGATGAGGCTATCGCACTTCCTACAGACTTCTCGGCACGTATTGCCCGTAATACCCAGATTTATATTCAGGAAGAGACTCAGGTCTGCAAGAATGTTGATCCGTGGGGTGGTTCTTATTATGTAGAGGCTCTGACCAATGAACTGGCCCATAAGGCATGGGAACACATTCAGGAAATCGAACGATTGGGTGGTATGGCTAAAGCGATTGAAACCGGTATTCCGAAGATGCGTATCGAAGAAGCGGCTGCACGTACCCAGGCACGTATTGACTCAGGTGAACAGACCATTGTAGGTACCAATAAGTATCGTCTGGAGAAAGAAGATCCGATTGATATTCTGGAAGTAGATAATACGGCGGTACGTCAGGAACAGATTGAAAACCTGCGTCGTTTAAAGGAAGGTCGTAATCAGGAAGAGGTAGATAAGGCATTGGCTGCCATAACTGAATGTGTGAAGACCGGTAAAGGAAACTTGCTGGAACTGGCTGTAGAAGCTGCACGTGTTCGGGCTACTTTAGGAGAAATCTCCGATGCCTGCGAAGCAGTTGTCGGACGTTATAAAGCGATAATCAGAACTATATCAGGCGTGTATTCATCAGAAAGTAAAAAGGATGCAGATTTTGCAAGAGCTTGCGAACTGACCGAAGAATTTGCGAAAAAAGAAGGCCGTCGTCCGCGTATCATGATAGCCAAGATGGGACAGGACGGACACGACCGTGGTGCGAAAGTAGTTGCTACCGGATTTGCCGATTGCGGTTATGATGTAGATATGGGACCGTTGTTCCAGACTCCGGAAGAAGCTGCCCGTGAAGCCGTTGAAAACGATGTGAACGCAGTAGGTGTATCATCACTGGCTGCCGGACACAAGACCTTGATTCCACAGATTATCGAAGAACTGAAGAAACTGGGTCGTGAAGATATTCTGGTATTTGCAGGAGGTGTTATCCCGGCACAGGATTATGATTTCTTGTACAAGGCCGGTGTAGTAGCTATTTTTGGTCCAGGAACATCAGTTGCCAAATCTGCTTGTCAGGTTATGGAACTGTTATTGGATGAGTAAACAGATTAAGATACATTTTATCTGATAGAATGATGCCCCGGAAGTCATCGGACTGGATTGGTTCGCTTTGATTTCTGGGGCTTTCTGTTTTCGGATGAATGGCTTGGCACTCTGTTATTGTTGTCTTCATATACTTCTTTCTGAAAAAACTTATAAAAATCACAGAGAAAAGGCTGAAAAAACAAAGAAGTGATTATCTTTGTTCCTAAAAAACATTATTTATCCGTACTATGAAAAAAATTATTTTCACTTTCTTAGTATGTGTCCTGGCCGGAATCGTGCAGGCACAAATCGCTCCGGAAGCGTTGAAGACTTGGCATGGAAACAAGTATTCCATGTTTATTCATTTTGGGCTTTATTCTTTACCAGGGGGGGTATGGAAAGGACAGCCGGTTACTTACGGTTACAGTGAACAAATACAGGCTTTTGCTAAAATCCCGAAAGAAGAATATATGCAGTTGGCAAAGGATTTTAATCCGACTCAGTTCAATGCAGATTCTATTGTGGCACTAGCCAAGCGGGGAGGTATGAAATCCGTTGTGCTTACTTCCAAACATCATGACGGTTTCTGTATGTTCCATACTGCCACAACCACATATAATTCTTACGATGCTACTCCTTGTAAACGGGATTTCGTGAAAGAACTTTCGGATGCATGTAAGCGGGCCGGTATCCGTTTTGGGCTTTATTTTTCTATCATTGACTGGAATTTCCCGTATGCTTCGCCTATGTCAGACCATAATTGTGATTTTGTACCGGAAAAGCATCAGGAATTCTCTAAGGCACAAATTACGGAATTGCTGACCAATTATGGCCCGATTTCTGAATTCTGGTTTGATATGGGTTCGAATACTCCCGAACAGAGCAAGGAACTTTATGCATTGGTACATAAATTACAGCCGGACTGTATGGTGAGCGGACGTATAGGTAATGACCAGTATGATTTCTGTGTGATGGCAGATAATGCTTACCCGGAAGGTTCGTTACATACACCCTGGCAGACAGCAGCTTCTATGTTTGATGAAACTTGGAGCTACCGTTCCTGGCAGGAACGTGGAGAGGTGAAAGATAAGGTTTACCAGAAACTCTGCCAGCTGACCAATGTTGTATCTCATGGAGGTAATTTCCTGTTAAATATCGGTCCGAAGGGAGATGGAAGCATAGTTCCTTTCGAAAAAGATGTGTTGGAATCTATCGGAAGTTGGTTGGATAAATACGGTTATGCTATTTATCAGACAGAAGCTTCACCTTTTCCGAAGAGTTTCGAATGGGGTACTGTTACCCGAAAAGACAACAAACTTTACCTGATTCTTTCTGGCAAGTATCCGAAGGATGGTAAAATCCTGCTGGATATGCCAGGATACAAGCTTCGGAAAGGTGACGGCAAGATGGCCATGTATCTGCAATATGGCGATGAGATTTCTGTGTCTATTCCGGCATCTGCCTATAATGATTCTACCATTCATGTCTTGACTTTGGAACTGGACAAACCGGTTGAAGTGCAGCCAGCACTTCCTGTGAAAGGCATGACTTTGACTGCTCTTAACGCCACACCGGATTATAGTTATTCTTGTTTTGACTATTATAGTAATTACCGGAGTGCAGTGGCTTATAATTGGAATGTAGAACAGAATCTGCTGAAACAGCTGCAGTTCATTTATACAGACCAAGAGGTAGACAGAACCATAGATTTATCGGTGGACGGTAAATCTTATACTGTTACTTTGAAAGGGGGAAAGGCAGAATCTCTGGAACCGGCTAACGGTACAGTTTGGGGAAAACGTTATATTTGCGGTCCGGGTAGTGGACTGTTTGATACACCTTCTACACTGCAAACAGACTTGAACAATCCTCCTGCACGTAGAAGCCAATGGAAAGAAACTGATAAAGAGCAGGATGAATTTGCGAGTGATATCTTGTCTACCTATTATGTTATGCAGAATATTCAGTCTCCTGCCGATCAACTGATTCTGGTGGAAGTAGGTGCAGGAAACGGAATCGAAATCTACTTGAACGGGAAGTCGATTTTAAAGCATTTGAATCCTTATCGTTGTACTTTCCGTACCGAAAAGGTATTGCTTCCGTTGAAGAAAGGTGACAATCAGGTTGTATTGTGTGTATACAACCGTTTTGAAGAAAAAACAGGTTACTTGCTTCGTCCAGCCCCAAAACCGGTTATTTATCGTCAGGATTTTGATATTTTGGATACTTCTAACCAAAAGTCACATGCCATTACTGTCAAGGCTCATAATCCGGCATCGGCTCATGCGGATATGGAGTTGTCTAATTTGCGTATTCGTTTGCGTAGAATAGCCCGTTAACCGGTGTTTATATAAAATAAAATGTCCTCACGGATATGAAACTTGTTCCTCAGATTTTATCTTTGGAGTCATTTCATAAACGTGAGGACATTTTATTATTTCCGATAAGTGGCTTCTATTCCTACCTGTTGGCAATCGGCTCCCATGGGAGGATTCTGTTTGTATAGGGCTATTTTTACTTCTTCAATGGGGAAGTCTAGAAGTAGTCGTCGGGCAATTCTACAGGAAACATGTTCCAGTAGTTTGGAAGGAGCGGCCATTTCTGCTTTGACTGTTTCAAAAACTGCTGCGTAATTAACTGTACCTTCCAGTTGGTCGGTATCTGCGGCTTTCGTGAAATCTGTTTTCAGTTGTAAGTCGATGTTATATTCAGCTCCTATTTTATTCTCTTGTGGAAGTACACCGTGATAGGCATAGATTTTTAGTCCTTTCAGATGGATATACATGTTGGTGGGTTTCATCGTTTGCTTGTTCTTTTATTTTCAGATTACCAGTTGATAGGAGTTTCTCCATGTGCAATCAGGTATTCATTAGTTTTGCTGAAATGTTTGTTCCCGAAAAATCCATGGTATGCTGATAGGGGAGATGGATGTACAGAGGTTAATACCAGATGTTTGTTGCGGTCAATGAAGGCTCCTTTCTTCTGTGCATAGGCTCCCCATAGAATGAAGACCAGATGTTCCCGATTCTCTGCCAGTGTGCGTATTGCAGCATCAGTAAATTCTTCCCAACCTTGACGTTGGTGGGAACCTGCTTGATGGGCACGCACCGTTAAAGTGGCATTCAGTAAAAGAACTCCTTGTTCTGCCCAACGGGTCAGATTCCCCGAAGAGGGTACCGGGGTTCCCAAATCATCGTGTATTTCTTTGAAGATATTCTGTAACGAGGGCGGTTGTGGAACTCCTTCGTTTACCGAAAAGCAGAGTCCGTGTGCCTGTCCCGGACCATGATAAGGGTCTTGACCGATGATAACTACTTTCACCTTATTGAAGGGGCATAGGTTGAAGGCATTGAATATGAGTTTTCCTGGGGGATATACAGTTGTTGTCTGGTACTCATGTCGTACGAAATCCGTCAGTTTGACGAAATAATCTTTTTCAAATTCTGTAGCTAATACTTGTTTCCAACTTTCTTCTATCTGTACGTTCATAGTTTTCCGATTATTAGATATTCAGCAGGTAAAGATACGATTTATTCAGTAAAATGACTTCTTTCTGTTTAAAAACAATACGGGTTATCGGCTGATTGTTGAAAGACCGATAACCCGTATCCCGCGTACTTGGGAACTTGTATATGCATTAAATCAGTGGCATGCCAATGGCAGCACATTCTTTGCGCATGTCTTCCGGCCAGATACTGGCCTGGATTTCACCGATATGTGCTTTTTTCAGGTAAAGCATACACAGGCGTGACTGTCCGATACCTCCACCGATACTTAACGGTAATGTATCTTCCATCAGTCTCTTATGGAAATATAGTTTCAGACGGTCTTGCTTGCCTGTTTCTTCCAGCTGTCTGAGCAGTGCTTCCTTGTCTACACGGATACCCATGGACGAAAGTTCGAAGGCCCGTCCCAACACATCGTTCCATACCACGAGGTCACCGTTCAATCCCGGCAGCCCGGTATTCGGATCGATGGTAGAATAGTCGTCATAGTCTGGAGCACGTAAATCATGCGGTTCGCCGTTACTCAGTTTACCTCCGATACCGATAATGAATACAGCACCGTAACGTTTGGCAATCAGGTTCTCACGTTCCTTGGCAGTCTTGTCAGGATACATCTGAAGCAGTTCTTCCGAGTGAATGAACTGAATATCGTGTGCCAGGAAAGATTTGATTTGAGGATACATTTCGCAAATCATGTATTCTGTGCGGCGCATAGCAGCATAAATACGGGTAACGATGCTTTTCAGAAATTCTACGGTCCGTTGTTCTGGGGTGATGACCCGTTCCCAGTCCCACTGGTCTACATACAAGGAGTGCAGGTTACCTAATTCTTCGTCCGCACGGATTGCATTCATATCAGTATAGATTCCATATCCCGGTTCAATTTCATAATCGGCTAAGGTAACACGTTTCCATTTGGCCAATGAGTGTACTACTTCGGCCTGCTGTTCGCCTAAATCTTTGATAGGAAATGACACTGGACGTTCTATTCCGCTCAAATCATCGTTAATACCCATTCCTTTCAATACGAATAAAGGGGCTGTTACACGGCGTAATCTTAATTCAGATGAAAGGTTCTGTTGGAAGAATTCTTTAATCTGTTTGATACCTAGCTCGGTCTGTTTCATATCGAGCAGTGGCTTATAGTTAGCAGGTTTTATCAGGTAACTCATATGTTCTTTTGGTTTAATTTTTAAATACGTCGACAAAGATAGGTATAATTTGTAAATATGCAACTAAATTTTTATGTATTTGTAGCAAAATGTTTTAATTATATCTTTATTTTACGTATTTATGATATTATTGCGCTCTCTTCTGGATGGTATTGATTCTGACAAATATAATGCAGTAATGGTATTATCCACAGAAAAATGTAATCAGCATAGGGGTAGCTATTTCCAGTACGATACCTTGGATAACGGCTATCGGTATGAATTCCTGTCCGGAATATTTGCTGATGGCTGGCAGGCAGACATCAATGGAAGTTACGCCTGCCGCCGAAATCGGAGCCAATTTCCCGAAGCAATGGGCGTACAGTGGTGCTCCGATAAGTGCGAACAGTTCTCGGAATACATTGGTCAACAGGGCAATTGCTCCAAGTTGAGAAGCCAGATCCATGCCTATTACGTTTTCTTTCAGTTGGATAATCATGATGGATGATAACGAGTAATAGCCGAATCCGCATCCTATAGCCATGCCGTCCCATAGATTCATGGCCAGTAGGATACTAGCCAAAGCTGAGAACAGTAAGGTACCTCCGATGGTAAATACCGGAAACAGGAAGGAAGACCATTGGAAATTGGCTTTCATATAGTTGAAATCGCTATTGGCTCCCAGGTTTAAGCCTGCCTGAAAAACCAGAAAAGCCAACAGATAGGAAGAAATGTCCTTACAATAAGGCAGAAATGGAATGTCAAGATACATGCCACAAAGGATACCTGTTAAAAGACAGCCTACAATCATCAGATTATTTTTCATGACGGCCTCCTTTCTTCTTGAAAAACAGACTGAATGCCATGCTGGCAGCCAGAACGCTGCCTGCGACGCCACAGAAAGCTAGAATGAAGGCTTGTAGTCCGATGTTTCCTACATTGCTGACCAGTTCCTTGTTGGAACCGATGGACACACCGAATACAAACAGCATGGTCCAGATGGTAGCTGAAATAGAAGTGTCCAGTTTTTTGAAAAGTGATATTTTGCGGCAGAAGGTCCCTGTCAGAAGACCGATTATCAATATACTTAGATACAACATATTATCAAAATAGTCGGTTAGTATGTTCAATTTGATTGTTTACAGTCGGTTTTATCCCGTATGTAT
The DNA here is from genome assembly GCF_000374585.1 of Phocaeicola barnesiae DSM 18169 = JCM 13652. Classification (GTDB taxonomy): domain Bacteria; phylum Bacteroidota; class Bacteroidia; order Bacteroidales; family Bacteroidaceae; genus Phocaeicola; species Phocaeicola barnesiae. The sequence continues at coordinate 70,159 of NZ_KB894652.1, read as the reverse complement.
TGAGAGTACACGGGAAGAATGCAACTAGTTCACAGACGGGTATAACTATCCTGTCAGAGAGTTGCATGAATGCCTTTAGCTGGCATGGTGGAATAAATCAGACTGCTGAAAATTGGACAAAACCAGAGAACCATTGGATAATAAGAATCGTAATACACCAACTGGGTTGGGTATTGACTATCTTGTTATTGAAAAAATTGGTTCTTTGCATTGTATAAAAGTATAAGAGTTAGTTTTGCGGTGCAAAGATAACGAATGTAGTTTGACAAACCGAAATAATTGCAGAAATTTTTTGTAGAAGGTAGAATATGAAAAGTTGGTGATATATCTTATTGCTGGAGAAGTCTGGTCAGCAATAATCCGTATATTTGCTGTTGATTCTGTTTAATTGAAGCACATGTTTGATAGAAAAGTAAAGATAAATGGTTTTGTAGTCATGGAATTCTCTGATTTCTTGACCGGATATGTATGTGAAGGTTCATTTCTGTTTGATGGATTGATTTTCGGTTTTGGTCTTCAGGGTGATTTGCTCTTTAAGCTTAATTATACGGAATCCGGATTTCTTCCGGAGGTTTTTTTGTTGTTTTGCCACATCGGCTTTTTTCTGTTGTATCCTGTTCACCTGATCTGGAACTGAAAATATTCCTTTTGTCTACCGATTTTATATTGTCCTTGCCGGTTCCTCCAGATTTTCAAATGCTTAAAAAGGCTGATGTTTGTCCTTGTCTACAATTGGATTTGGTATCGGAAGATATCAAGGCTTTATGCAAGATGATAAAGCGGTATAATGAGGGCATATCTGTCGGACTGGTGAAAAATGCGCTGATGCATTCCATAATCTTTATGGTGTCTTCATCTTATGAAAGGATAGAACATGCTGAAGTACAAACCTATTCAAGACCGGAAGTGTTGACGCGTCGATTCTTTGATTTACTTTTGCAGTATTATCAGACTGAGCGGGCGGCATCGTTCTATGCAGACAGACTGTGTGTTACAGCAAAATATCTTTCTACTGTAATAAAACAGACTACCGGATATCCCCGTTATTGAGCTGGGTATACGATGTAGTGGTATTGGCTGCCAAACGTTACCTGAAAACAACTTCTCTTACCATACAACAGGTATCCGAAGCGCTTAACTTTTCTACCCCTTCTTCGTTCGTACGCTTTTTCAGGCAGCGTACCGGATATACTCCTTTGGAATATCGGAACAAGGTATGACCCTATTTTCCGGATTCCGGTAGTTCTATATAACTATTGTTTTTCTGTCTGTTGGAGTATTCTCATGAATTCATCTCCTGTAATAGTCTCTTTTTCAATTAGAAATGTTGCTGCCTGGTGCATGGCTTCCAGATTTTCTGTTATGATTTTTCTGGCTTTCTGATGAGCTTCCTTGATGAGGCGTAAAACTTCGTGGTCTATATCAGTTGCCGTATCGGTAGAGCAGGTAAGGGATGTGTCTCCACCCAGATAAGCGTTCTTTACTGTTTCAAGTCCCATCATATCATAAGTTTCGCTCATTCCATATCTTGTTACCATGGCCCGTGCCAGTTTGGTAGCTTGCTCAATGTCGTTGGAGGCTTCTGTAGTGACTGTGTTGCAAATGAGTTCTTCGGCTGCACGTCCTCCTGTATAGGTAACAATCCGGTTGAACAAGTCTTCTTTGCTCAACAGTACCTGTTCGTTGTTGTCTACCTGCATGGTGTATCCTAAGGCTCCCGATGTACGGGGAATGATAGTAATCTTATGGACCGGAGCTGAATGGGTCTGCATGGCCGCCACCATGGCGTGGCCGATTTCGTGGTAGGCGATGATTCTTTTTTCGTCTGTAGAAATGACTTTTCCTTTTTTTTGTGCTCCGGCAATGACCGTTTCTACACTTTCTTCCAGGTCATTGGTAGTCACTCTGTTCCGTTTCATTCGCACTGCACGCAAAGCCGCTTCGTTTACGATGTTTGCCAATTCTGCTCCGGATGAACCGGCTGTGGCACGAGCTACTAAATCCATGTCTATGTTATCATGCTTGATTTTTTTCAGGTGAACTTCCAGAATGGCCTTTCTTCCTTCCAGGTCCGGAAGTTCCATCTGTATACGACGGTCAAAACGTCCAGGACGCAGCAACGCCTTGTCGAGACTTTCCGGTCGGTTGGTTGCGGCCAGGATAACTACTCCTTTCCGTCCATCGAATCCATCCATTTCGGTCAACAACTGGTTGAGGGTCTGTTCCCGTTCGTCGTTTCCTCCGAAGGAAGCGTCCCGCCGCTTGCCGATGGCGTCTATCTCGTCGATGAAGATGATGCACGGCGCCTTCTCGTTGGCCTGCTTGAACAGGTCTCTGACCTTGGCGGCTCCCATTCCGACGAACATCTGTACGAATTCGGAGCCTGAGATGGCAAAGAAAGGAACCTTGGCTTCGCCAGCCACGGCACGGGCTATCAGGGTTTTCCCGGTACCCGGAGGGCCGACCAGCAAGGCCCCTTTCGGTAAAGAGGCTCCGATGTCGGTGTATTTTTGAGGATTATGCAAGAAGTCAACAATTTCTGTCAATGTCTCTTTGGCTTCGTTCTGCCCGGCTACATCGGCAAAAGTTGTTTTGACATCGGAGTCCGCATAGATTTTGGCACCGCTGCTTCCGAACGACATGAAGTTTCCGCCGTTGGAACCCATGCGGGCCCGGATGCTGTTGGTGGCCTGTTTCCAGATGAGGTAGAAAATCAGCCCCGGCAGAATCCACATGAGTATGAAGTTGAGTATCGGTGAATTCTCTTCCGGTACAATCTGGTTGAACGCTATTTTTCCGGTGGGGTTCGGGCTTTCGGCTTCCAACAGGCGGTCCACCAGTTGCGGGTCGTTGATTTCTCCCGTCTGGTAGGTCTGGGTCCGGTCTCCGTCTTCGGCCACGGTGAAGTAAATCTGGTTGTTCTTGATCATGACCTCCTTGATTTTCCCTTCCTCCATCTTTCCGATGAAGGTGCCATAGTCCGTTACGTTTATTTTCCGGTTGGTCAGGTTGGGGAAGATGAGCCAGTTCAGGAACAGGACAATCAGGATTCCCCACAGGAAGCCCATGAAGGGGTTCCCTTTGGGGCGTGCTGGTTTTGTACGTTTGGTTTCATAGAATATCCGCTTCTGGTTTTACGGGCAAAGATCGGCAGCCGGGGGCGGAGGGGCGTAACCCGAACCGCCGGAAGAATGTGCAAGACTTCGCAGATTTGCCCAATTTCTCTTTCCGTGAAATTTTTTTGCCCGATTATTAGGATGGAATCGGGAATAATTGTACTTTTGTGACCGCATTCAGCCATGCACCCATAGTTCAATGGATAGAATAATGGATTCCGGTTCCATCGATTGGGGTTCGACTCCCCATGGGTGTACCACCGCACAGTCACCGGCAGCCGCTCAGGTCGCGCGGTGATTTTTTTGTTTTCCCCATGGACGCCAGGCCGTTTCCGATGATTTCCGGAGCGGCCTGGCGTCATTTTTTTTGGGGTATAGGGGCTCCGCAAACGGATTTTTTTGTTTTTGCGCAAATTTATTTGTAAATAATTTTAGTATGTTTGCCTACATAAAGTTTTTTTTCTTAATTTTACTACCGAATTTGGAATATTATGAAAAATACGTCACATCGGTTTGGATTCGTTGGGTAAACGGAGAGGCGTCTTTGATAATATCCCGATTTTGAATCAGCTAAATTTAAACGATAGAGATATGTGGAAAAGAAGCATCATGGCCTGGGTGTGTGGTCTGACGGCAGCCAGTGTATGGGGAGCCGCCGACGGACAGCCGCAGACTGTGGCATTGACCCAAGGTTGGGAATTTTCGAAAGAGGGCGCGGAGGAATGGCTTCCGGCCCAAGTACCGGGTACGGTACATCAGGACCTGATGAACCAGGGAAAGCTGGAGAATCCGTTTTTCGGCATGAATGAGGAAAAAGTGCAGTGGGTGGAGAAAGAGAACTGGCTGTACCGTACCGTATTCCAGGTGGACTCGGCGCAACTGGCGCGCGGTGCCGCGGAACTGCGTTTCGAAGGACTGGACACGTATGCCGATGTGTACTTGAACGGTTCGCTGTTACTGAAATCGGACAACATGTTTGTAGGATATACGCTGCCGGTGAAGCCGGTGCTGCGGAAAGGAGAGAACCGGCTGATGATCCGGTTCCGCTCGGCCGTGAACGAGACGCTGCCCCAGTGGGAAAGCGACGGGTTCAACTATCCGGCCGATAACGACCATGCGGAAAAGCGGGTCAGTGTGTACAGCCGCAAGGCTCCGTATTCCTACGGTTGGGACTGGGGAATCCGGCTGGTGACTTCCGGCATCTGGCGGCCGGTGAAGCTGGTCTTCTACGACGATGCCCGCATCGATGACTATTACGTGCGTCAGCAGGCTATCAGCGAGCAGGAGGCACGGCTGGAGAACCAGTTGGAAGTGACCAATGTCACCGATAAGGAACAGCAGGCGGTAGTCCGTATTGACTATTCCTGTAAGGGGGTGGAAAAGACTTTGGAACAGACGGTCAGTTTGGCTCCCGGAAAAAACCGCATCTGCTTGCCGTTGGTCATCGACCAGCCGCATCTGTGGATGCCGAACGGCTGGGGAGAACCGGCCTTGTATGACTTTACCGCTTCCGTAACGGTGAACGGCCGTGAAGTGGCCTCGCAGAAGGAACAGATCGGGCTGCGCAGCATCCGTGTCGTGAAGGAAAAGGACAAGGACGGAGAATCCTTCTATTTCGAAGTGAACGGAAAGCCGCTGTTCGCCAAGGGGTCGAACATGATTCCGAACGACGCCCTGCTGCCGAACGTGACAGCGGAACGCTATGCCCGCCTGATGGAAGACGTGCAGCGGTCGAACATGAACCTGATCCGTGTGTGGGGAGGCGGTATCTACGAAGACGACAAATTCTATGAAGAAGCCGACAGACATGGTATCCTCGTCTGGCAGGACTTCCTGTTTGCCTGTACCACGTATCCGCACGACCCGACTTTCCTGAAACGGGTGGCCGAAGAGGCGGCATACAACATCAAGCGTCTGCGCAACCACGCTTCGCTGGCCATGTGGTGCGGGAACAATGAAATCTACGAAGGGATGCGCTACTGGGGATGGAAAGAGAAATACACTCCCGAAATCTATGCCGAGATGACCCGGGGCTACGATGTGCTGTTCCGGCAACTGCTGCCGTCCCTCGTCAAGGAACTGGATCCGGACCGTTTTTACATGCACGGTTCGCCGTACGAAGCCAACTGGGGACGTCCGGAAAGCTGGAAGATAGCCGACAGCCACAACTGGGGGACCTGGTACGGACAGAAACCTTTCGAAAGTTTCGATACGGAGATTCCGCGTTTCATGAGCGAGTACGGTTTCCAGGCTTTCCCGGAGATGAAGACCATCCGGACTTTTGCCGAACCGAAGGACTATGCCCTGGAATCGGAGGTGATGAACGCCCACCAGAAGAGTACCATCGGGAATTTCCTGATTCAGAAGACGATGGCCCTGTATTACAAGGTGCCCCAGAAGTTCGAGGACCTGGTGTATGTGGGACTGGTGCTGCAAGGACAGGGCATGCGTCACGGCATGGAGGCCCACCGCCGCAACCGCCCGTACTGCATGGGCTCGCTGGCCTGGCAGTTGAACGACAGTTGGCCGGTGGTATCGTGGTCGTCTATCGACTATTACGGCAACTGGAAGGCCATGCAGTATCAGACCCAACGGGCTTTTGCCCCCGTGCTGGTGGATGCCATCAAGGAAGGCGAGGATTTGTGCTATTACCTGATGTCGGACAAGCTGACGGACGAAGACGTGACCCTGAACCTGGAACTGATGGATTTCGACGGCAAGGTTTACAGCAAGCGGAAGATAGACGGAAAACTGCCGGCCAATACCTCGCTGCTCCTTGCCAAGGAGAACTGGGAACAGGAACTGCAGGGACGGCCGGCCGCCACTTCGCTCATACACATGGTGCTGAAGAACAAGCGGGGAGAGGTGCTGTCCGATGAAATCTATTACTTCGCCTACGCGAAAGACCAGCAGTTGCCCAAGGAAGGACTCAGCTATCAGGTGAAGGAGAAAAACGGCAAGTGTGAGGTGACGCTCAAGGCCAGGAAACTCATGCGCGACATCTTCCTCGAAATACCGGAACAGGGAGCCCGTTTCTCCGACAATTTCTTCGACCTGCTGCCCGGACAGCAGAAGAAGGTGGTCATCGACTTGCCGGACGGCCGCCCGCTGAAGGACGTACAACTGACCGTACACACCATCAACGCGTTGAATTAACTCGGAAGAGGGGCCTGGGGAACCGGAAACCTTGTCAGCGATTAACGATTAACAATTAATTATTAACTATTATACAAGTATCATGAAAACATCAATCAAATCAACCCTGTGGGGACTGTCGTTGGCCAGTCTGCTGATGACCGGATGTTCGTCCGCCCCCACCGTTGTGGCCGACTATGAGGTAGTACCGGCCCCGTTGCAGATTACTACCGCCCAGCAGTCGCCGTTCGTACTGAAGAGCGGAGCCGTCATCGGCTATCCTGCCGGCAATGCCAAGATGCAGAAGAACGCCGAATTCCTGGCCGCTTTCCTGAAAGACCAGACCGGTATGGTGCTGAAGACCGCCGAGGGGGAAGGGGACATTACCCTTCAGTTGGGCATGCAGGACGAGAATCCGGAAGCCTATCAGTTGAAGGTGAACAGCGACGGCATCGTCATTTCGGCTCCGAGCGAAGCAGGGGTATTCTACGGAATCCAGACCCTGCGCAAGTCTGTGTCCGCCGCTCCGGACAGTCAGGTGGAATTCCCGGCTGTAGAAATTGTGGACAAGCCACGTTTCGGCTACCGCGGCATGATGCTGGATGTGGGCCGTCATTTCTTCTCGATGGATGAACTGAAGACGTACATCGACATGCTGGCCCTGCATAACATCAACCGCTTCCACTGGCACCTGTCGGAAGACCAGGGATGGCGTATCGAAATCAAGAAATATCCGAAGCTGACCGAAATCGGTTCACAGCGTAAGGAAACGGTCATCGGCCGTAACTCCGGCAAATACGACGGCAAGCCTTACGGTGGTTTCTATACCCAGGAACAGGCCAAGGAAATCGTACAGTATGCGGCAGACCGCTACATTACCGTCATTCCGGAAATCGACCTGCCGGGACACATGCAGGCTGCACTGGCCGCTTATCCGGAACTGGGTTGTACCGGCGGTCCGTATGAGGTATGGACCCAGTGGGGCGTTTCGGACAACGTACTGTGTGCCGGAAACGACCAGACCATCCAGTTCATCAAGGACGTACTGGCCGAAATCATCCAGATTTTCCCGTCGGAATACATCCACGTAGGGGGTGACGAGTGTCCGAAGGTGAAGTGGGAAACCTGTCCGAAGTGTCAGGCACGCATCAAGGCCCTGGGCTTGAAATCGGACAAGCAGCATACCAAGGAGGAACGTCTGCAGAGCTACGTGATTCATGAAGCCGAAGAGTTCCTGAACGCCAACGGCCGTCAGATGATCGGTTGGGACGAAACGCTGGAAGGCGGTCTGGCTCCGAATGCGACAGTCATGTCCTGGCGTGGTGAAGGCGGCGGTATCGAAGCGGCCAAGCAGAAACATGACGTGGTGATGACTCCGAACACCTACCTGTACTTTGACTATTACCAGACGAAGGATGTAGACGGCGAACCGTTGGCCATCGGCGGTTACCTGCCTATGGAACGTGTATACAGCTACGAACCGATGCCGCAGTCGCTGACTCCGGAAGAACAGAAATACATCATCGGTGTGCAGGCCAACCTGTGGACGGAATACATTCCGGACTTCAAGCAGGTACAGTACATGGTATTGCCGCGTATGGCTGCCCTCTGCGAATCACAGTGGTGCGCTCCGGAAAAGAAGAACTACGATGAATTCCTGAGCCGTATCATTCCGTTGGTGAATATCTACAAGCAGAAAGGATGGACCTACGCTACCCATATCTTCGATGTGATGCTGGAACTGAAACCGAATACAGAGAAAGGCACGCTGGATGCCGTAGCACGTACCATCGACAATGCTCCTATCCATTATACGTTGGACGGTTCTGAACCGGGCGCTTCTTCACAGCTTTATAACGGCGTGGTACAGATTGACAAGCCTTGTGTGCTGCGTACGGTGGCTGTACGTCCGGAAGGCAATTCACGCATCACCACTGATTCCATTTTCTTCAGCAAATCTTCCATGAAGCCTATCACCATGCTGCAGCCTATCAACAAGCAGTATGAGTTTACCGGAGCCACCGTACTGGTGGACGGTATGACGGGGAACCACAATTACAAGACCGGCCGCTGGATTGCTTTCTACAAGAACGATCTGGAAGCGGTCATCGACCTGAAAGAACCGACTGAAATCAGTTCGCTTACCCTGCATACTTGTGTAGAGAAGGGTGACTGGGTATTCGACGCACGTGCCATCAAGGTATCCGTATCGGACGACAACAAGACCTTCAAGGAAGTGGCTTCGGAAACTTATCCGGCCATGAAGGAAACAGACCCGAACCAGATTTATACCCACGAACTGAAGTTTACACCGGTCAAGGCCCGCTATGTGAAGGTATTCGCACAGCCGGAACACAGCATCCCAAGCTGGCACGGCGGTAAGGGCAATCCGGGATTCCTGTTTGTAGATGAACTCATTCTGAACTGATGAACGCATGAAACTGAAAAGAATATTTGTAGCCTTGTTGCTGTGTACAGGGATGTACACAGCAACAGCTGTTGTAGCAGATACCCGTCCGGCCCTGACTCCGGTCCCGTCCGAACTGGTCATCCTGCAAGGTGAATTCGTATGGAAGGACAATACTTCCTTGTGGATAGACGCTCCGCAGGCGGATAAGCAGATTCTGACGGATTATCTGCAGGCATCCGGCCTGAAACTGAAGGCAGCCAGGAAGGAGGCCAGCAAACAGCAGGTGGTGCTGAAGGTGGTTCCGGCCATCGAGGGGATGACCTCGCCGGAAGGCTATCGGCTGACGGTGACTCCGAAGAAGGTGGAAATCACGGCGCTTTCCGGTGCCGGACTCTTTTACGGCGTACAGTCGCTGCTGCAGTTGGAAGGGCAGTACGGCACCCAGCTTCCTGCCCTCGCCATCAAGGACGAGCCGCGTTTCCCGTACCGGGGAATGATGCTGGACGTTTCCCGTCATTTCTTCGACAAGGAATTCGTGAAGAAACAGATGGACATCCTTTCCTATTACAAGATCAACCGCCTGCACCTGCATCTGACGGATGCGGCCGGCTGGCGCATCGAAATCAAGAAGTATCCGCGGCTGACCCAGTTTGCTGCCTGGCGTCCGCAGGCGGTATGGAAAGACTGGTGGAACGGCGACCGCAAGTACTGCGAGGAGAACGACCCGCAGGCAAAGGGCGGTTACTATACCCAGGATGACATTCGCGAACTGGTGGCCTACGCGCAGCAGCATTACATCACGCTGATTCCGGAAATCGAGATGCCTGCCCACTCGGAAGAGGTACTGACCGCTTATCCGGAACTTTCGTGTACCCACGAACCGTACAAACAGGCGGATTTCTGTATCGGCAACGAGAAGACTTACGAGTTCCTGGAAAATGTGCTGCTGGAAGTGATGGACCTGTTCCCCTCGAAATACATCCATGTAGGGGGAGATGAGGCCGGAAAGGCATCGTGGAAGACCTGTCCGCTCTGCCAGGCCCGCATGAAGGAAGAAGGGCTGAAGGACGTGAACGAACTGCAGAGTTACCTGATTCACCGCATGGAACGTTTCCTGAACAGCCACGGCCGTAACCTGCTGGGCTGGGATGAAATTCTGGACGGCGGTCTGGCTCCGAACGCGACGGTGATGTCCTGGCGCGGTACCGAGGGGGGCCTGAAGGCGGTGGATGCCGGTCATCATGCCATCATGAGCCCGGGTGAATTCTGCTACCTGGACGGCTATCAGGATGCGCCGTATTCACAGCCCGAAGCCATCGGCGGTTACCTTCCGCTCCAGAAGGTATACAGCTATAACCCGGTGCCGGACACGCTGTCGGCCGACAAGGTACAGCTCATTTCGGGAGTACAGGGCAACCTGTGGACGGAATACATTCCGACTCCGGAACACGTGGAATACATGATTTATCCGCGCATGATGGCCATCGCCGAAGTGGCATGGTCGGCCCAGGACAACCGCTCGTGGGACGATTTCCACGGACGTGCCTTGAAGATTGTGGAGGAACTGAAGCAGAAAGGCTATCATCCGTTCGACCTGAGCAAGGAAATCGGTAACCGGAAAGAGGCTCAGCAGCCGATTGAACATTTGGGACTCGGCAAGAAGGTGACTTACAACGCGCCGTATTGGGAGAACTATCCGGCCAACGGCGACAAGACGCTGACCGACGGTCTGCGGGGAGGCTGGAACTACAACGACAAGTTGTGGCAAGGTTTCGTGACCAAGAACCGGGTGGACGTGGTCATCGACCTGGAAAAGGTGACAGACATCCACTCCATCGCCGCCGACTTCATGCAGATTTGCGGTCCGGAAGTATTCATGCCGGCACAGGTCATCATTTCGGTTTCGGAAGACGGTGAGAACTATACCCAACTGGCCGACCTGAAACACGAGGTGGTGCGTGACGATGCCGTGACGTTCAAGAATTTCGGTTGGACAGGCTCTGCCAAAGCCCGTTATGTCCGTTACCAGGCCCTGGCGAGCGACAAGTTCGGCGGTGTCTTGTTTACGGACGAAATCGTGATAAAATAATTGCTCCGACAGCGATGCCGGCCCTCGGGCCGGTGCCGCTGTCTCAAAATTTAAACAGGAACTATGAAACAATCCAAACTTATGTTGTTGGGTGCCGCATTGACGGCATTCCTTTCTGTATCGGCCCAGGAACAACCGGTGGATTACGTCAACCCGTTTGTCGGTACGACGAATTACGGAACGACGAATCCGGGTGCCGTGCTTCCGCAAGGCATGATGTCGGCCACCCCCTTCAATGTGATGGGGTCGGACCTGAACAAGTTTGACAAGGACAAGCAGTGGTGGTCTACGCCTTATGATGTCACCAACAAGTATCTCACCGGCTTCTCGCACGTGAACCTGAGCGGGGTGGGCTGTCCCGACCTGGGCTCCTTGCTGCTGATGCCGACGACCGGCGAGCTGAACGTGAACTATCGTCAGTACGGTAGTGAGTATACGGATGAGGAAGCTACACCGGGTTATTACAGGAACAAACTTTCCAAGTACAATGTGCAGTGCGAAATGACGGCTACGTTGCATACCAGCCGTGCCCGCTTTACCTTCCCGGCCGGTCAAAGCAATATCCTGCTGAATCTGGGAGAAGGACTGACCAACGAGAGCGGCGCGTCGGTACGTTTCGTGAACGACTGCGAGATAGAGGGCTCCAAGCTGCTGGGAACGTTCTGCTACAATCCGCAGGCGGTGTTCCCGATTTATTTCGTGATGCGTATCCACAAGGCGCCCGAAGAACGCGGTTACTGGAAAATGCAGCGTCCGATGGATGTGGAGGCACAGTGGGATGCTGATGCCGGCAAATACAAGCTCTATACCAATTACGGACGCGTGATGAGCGGCGACGACATCGGCGCCTGGTTCACCTACAACACCCAGGCCGGCGAAACCCTGGAAGTCAGCATCGGTGTATCGTTCGTCAGCATCGAGAACGCCCGCCTGAACCTGGATACCGAACAGCCGGCCGGCACGACCTTCGACCAGTTGCGTGCCGATGCCCGCGAAAAATGGAACGAAGACTTGAGCCGTATCCTGGTGGAAGGCGGAACCGAGGAACAGAAGGGTGTCTTCTACACCGCTCTGTATCACGCCATGATTCATCCGAACATCCTGCAGGACGTGAACGGCCAGTATCCGATGATGGAAAGCGATTCCATCCTGACCACTACGCATAACCGCTATACGGTATTCTCTCTGTGGGACACGTACCGCAACGTCCATCAGCTGATGACCCTGGTTTATCCGGAACGTCAGATGGACATGATCCGGACCATGATGGGCATGTACCAGGAACACGGCTGGTTCCCGAAATGGGAGTTGTACGGACGGGAAACCCTGACCATGGAAGGTGACCCGAGCATTCCGGTCATCGTGGATTCCTGGATGAAGGGCCTGCGCGACTTCGACATCAACCTGGCTTACGAAGGGATGTACAAGTCGGCTACCACGCCGGGCAAGGACAACCTGATGCGTCCGGACATCGACGAATACATCAAGCGCGGCTACTGTCCGATGGAATCTCAGTTCGACAATTCCGTTTCGCACGCGCTGGAGTATTACATCGCCGATTATTCGTTGTCTACCTTGGCCAAGGCGCTGGGCAAGAAGGAAGACGCCAAGATGTTCTACGACCGTTCGATGGGTTACAAGCATTATTACTGCAAGGAATTCGGTACGTTGCGTCCGATTCTGCAATCCGGTGAATTCTATTCTCCGTTCGACCCGCTGCAGGGAGCCAATTTCGAACCGAGCCCGGGCTTCCACGAAGGCAATTCCTGGAACTATACCTTCTATGTGCCGCACGATGTCAAAGGACTGGCCAAGCTGATGGGCGGTCAGAAGAAGTTCATCGACAAGCTGCAGATGGTGTTCGACAAGAACTACTACGACCCGGCCAACGAACCGGACATCGCTTATCCGTACCTGTTCAGCTACTTCAAGGGCGAGGAATGGAGAACACAGAAGCTGGTGAAAGAGCTGCTGGCGAAACATTTCACGACGAAGCCGAACGGCATACCGGGCAACGAAGATACAGGTACCATGTCTTCATGGGCCATCTTCAGCATGATGGGCTTTTATCCCGACTGTCCTGGCGTTCCGGAATATACCTTTACCCTGCCTACCTTCGACAAGGTGACCATCAAGCTGGACCCGGCCTATTGGGGAACCGACAAGCTGGTGCTGAAGAAGGAAGGGGGCGACGGCTACATCAAGGAAATCCGTCTGGGTGACAAGAAATCGTCTGCTTACCGCATTACCCACCAGGATCTGATCAAGGCCGGCGAAATCACCTTCGTCTGCGAATAATCTTTTACAGACAGAAAGAAAGCCATTTCCGACGCGTTCCGGCTGTGAGGAGTCCGGAGGCCGGAAATGGCTTTTCTGTTTCCCGGCTTCAGAATCTGACGGGAATTCGTTATTTTTGCAAAGGAGCGTATGGACTGCTCCGATAAACAGGATTATTTTTTAAACAAACAGCTTATGAACTATACCTTTGAAATCTGTGCCAATTCGGCCGAAAGTTGTGTGGCTGCCCAGCAGGGGGGCGCACACCGTGTGGAACTTTGTGCTTCGATGCCCGAAGGGGGAACCACTCCTTCGTGGGGAGAAATCAGACTTGCCCGCAAGTTGATTGATATCCGGCTGCATGTCATTATCCGTCCGCGGGGAGGCGATTTCCTCTACTCGCCGCTGGAAGTGGACATCATGGAAGAAGATATCCGTATGGCCCGTGAAGCCGGTGCCGACGGGGTGGTCTTCGGGTGTCTGACTCCGGACGGTGAACTGGACATGCCGGTCATGCAGCGGCTGATGAAGGCAGCCGAAGGAATGTCTGTCACCTTCCATCGCGCATTCGATTATGTAGCCCGTCCGGCCGAAGTCCTGGAACAACTGGTGGAACTGGGTGTCGACCGCATCCTGACTTCCGGTCAGCAGCCTTCCGCGCCGCAGGGAGCCGAGCTGCTGGCCCAGTTGGTGAAGCAGGCTGCCGGCAGAATCATCATCATGCCGGGTTGCGGGGTGAACGAATCGAACATCGCCGAGCTGGCCCGCAAGACCGGAGCTGCTGAATTCCATTTCTCTGCCCGTGAAAACAGAGAAAGCCGGATGCGGTTACGCAACCCGGCTTTGTCTATGGGAGGAGCGGTTCAGATAGACGAGTACAGTCATCCGGTTACAACCCCGGAACGTGTACGCCGTACCATCGAATCACTTACAGTCCTTTGATGACATGAATCATCTGTTCACCCAATCCGATGGTGTATCCGTGTGATTCGAATACTACCCGGTTGAAGGTGTCACCGATAATGAATACAGGGAGCTGGCCTCCGTGGGTCAGCTTCATGTTTTCAGCAATCATCTTCCGCATGCTGCCATCGGTATCGATACCGAATGTAATGTTTGACGGCAGATTCGGGAAGTTCTTCTTGTCGAACTTCTTATAAGCTTCCTCGCTGGTAAACAGCAGAATCATTCCACGACCCCATTTTTCGAAATCTTCTTTCTTCAGCTGGATGTCTTTCAGCGCGTGATTGGTCGGTTCTTCGCCTACTCCCAGAATACCTACGATGAAATAGCCACGGCCGGCTGTATTCAGGATGGTTGTTTCCGTGCCGTCCAACAGGTGGAACTTCGCCTCGGAATTGACATTACCAATAACACGGATTTCTTCGGCGTTGTCGCGCATCACCAAATCGATAGTGGTGGTTTTTCCTTCTTCGACGGTGAAGCAGGTGACGTTGCTCAAGACACCGCCATCGGCCATACGGCTACCGGTCACCAGCAGGTAATAGCCGGCTTCCATGTTGGTTCCTTCCTTGAAGAGGGATTCCCAGGTAGCGTCTTCGGGATAGTTCAGCAGATGGAAGGTTCCGTTGTTGAACTTGGAGATACTGAAATGAACGTAGTATTTCGGGTTGGACAGACGGGTAATCGGCTTGTAGTTCATCTTCAGGGTACCTTCGGCTGTATGTCCTACAGTAGCGTTGTCGAAGTCTACATGTACCGGTTTCTCCTGACCGGCGCGGTAGTAGATGTTTCCGGTCACAGCGTCTTTCCAGGCCGCGATTTCGAGGCTGCGGGCCGCTGCCACGAAGAAGATTTCGCGTGACTTGGTATCGGTGATGCGGGATTTCCAGACTCCGGCCGGCGAAGTGACGGTAGACAGGGTGTTCAGGTCGTTGCGGATTACCAGGCTGTCCTTACACCAGTTGACCAGTTCCTGCGGGTTCTGCTTGAATTTGGCCTGCAGGTCGGCAGGGATGGCCTGTTTCAGGTACGAACGGTACGGAGTGAGCAGTTCGTTCTCGATGCGCGGTGCCAGCACTTCGGTGACACTGGCGGTATCGCTGGTCTGGTACAGGTGGTCTTCCAGGACGCTGCAAGGAGTATCGCGCAGGTCTTTGTCGGACAAGGTGCCCAGCAAGGCCAGGGCTCTTTCGCCCATGTTCTTGGCTTGCGCGTTCTGCAGGAAGGTCTGGATATCCTGGTGGTTTCCTCTCGACTTGATCAGGAAGGCAATGACAGCCGCAGACTTATCCTTGAACGAGTCAGCAAAAGCCTGCAGCGATGCTTCGGTAGGGAAGGTAGCCTCATACGCATGGCGGATAGAGTCTTCGTGGGCCATGCGGGCAGAGTTGGCCTGGCGCTGTTCGGGGGTGACAGTCGGAATCTTGGCATTTTCTGCCGGAGGAACAATGTCGACGGTCATATCCACCGGAGTGCCTTCGGTCTTGTCCATTACGACCACCACGTTCTTGTCTTTGCCGAACGATACTTTCTGGATGCCGTACTGGCCGTTGGCGGAAGCGAAAATCAGCATGTCTCCCAATCCGGCAGACAGCGAAGTGTGTCCGCCTTCGTCGCAGGTTCTTTTGGCTACGGTGAAGTATTCGGCATAGTTGTATACCTTGAACTCGACGTTGGCGCCGCTTACCGGCTGCTGGTCTTTATCGACAACGGTAACGTCCACCTTGGCGCTGGTGGCATAGTTGTCGATGATGTTGATTTCGGTGAAGTTGGCAGTCTGCTGCATCACGTCTTCCGGTCCGTCGTAAGCGCCGAATACCTTGGTGTGCATCAGCATACCGCGGCTGGCGGGAGCGTTGAACCAGCCCAAATCCAGTACCGGTTCCGGTTCGCAGGCACCCAGGAAATGCCACTGTCCGTCTACCCAGGCTTCTACCCAGGCGTGGTTGTCGTCGGTGTGTGCCCAGCGCGGTGTATATACCTGGCGTGCCGGAATACCTACCGAACGCAGTGCGGCTACCAGGAAGGTGGATTCCTCGCCGCAACGGCCGTAGGCAGTCTTGACTGTAGCCATCGGGGCGCTGGTACGGATATCGGTAGGCTGGTATACCACCTTTTCATGGCACCAGTGGTTCACCTCCAGTACGGCATCGAGCATGGACAGGTCCTTTACACGGGGCCACAGTTCCTTGCTGAATACCTCGCGTGCATTGTCCAGGTTTTCGTTGTTGACCCGGATGGGCAAGACGAAATGACGGAATATCAGGTCAGGAATGGTCTTTCCCCAGGAACTTTCCTTGCGGAGCTGGAGGGACTGGCGTACGTTGTTCAGGTAGAATTCGCCTGAATAGTCGGCGATGTCGCCCGGAGTCATATACGCATACAGGAACATCAGCGCTTCCCGTTCCGGGGTAGTCAGCTGTGAATCGAAGACGGCAAACAGGTTCCCCTGGTTCAGGATGTCCTTCTTTGCCTGGAAGTCGGTCTCGACTTTTGCGCGGTAGTTCGTTTCTTTCAGGAAATGTTCAGACGTGCAGCTGAACAGGCTCAATGAAAGAATCAGTGTCGCGCAACAAAGGATTTGTTTCATCATAGTGTTGTTGTTTGAGTTTTGAAATTTGATCAGGTACAGGATATCCGCCGGTTTCAGTCCCTTGTTCCGTGGGGGCCGGGCGGATAAGGAAGTTAAAAAAACGCCTTGAGCTTCGGTGTGAAACGTCAAGGCGTTTTCTGGGAATATTACGTCATCTCATCAGATGGGTACGTATTCTACAAAGGCTTCCATCGCTTCGTAGCAGGCCAGACCCAGGTGGTCGTACAGCGAGGCGGTACCCCGGTTGCGGTCTTCGCTGCGTTGCCAGAACAGACGTTCGTCGTTGCCCAGGAACGGCGCGCTTTCCATCTGCGACTGGTGCTTCAGGATGGAGTTCCGTTTGGCACGCAACTCTTCCGGGCTCAGCGGAACGGCCATCTCGATGTTCTCGATTTCCCATTCGGCCCAGGCTCCGCGGTACATCCAGATGCGGCAGTCCTTCAGCCATTCGGCACCGGCGTTCTTTTCCTCGTCGATGGCGGCGAAGACGGCGTCGGTACATACACGGTGTGTGCCGTGCGGGTCGGCCAGGTCGCCGGCCACATAAATCTGGTGCGGCTGGATTTCGCGCAACAGGTTCTGTACGATTTCCACATCGGCTTCGCTGATCGGATTCTTTTCAATCTTACCGGTTTCATAGAACGGCAAGTCCAGGAAGTGGCAGCGCTTCAGCGGGATGTTGTTGTACGTACAGGCCGTACGTGCTTCACCGCGGCGAATCAGTCCCTTGATGGTCAGAATCTCGCGTGAATCCATGTCGCTTTCCTTCTTGTTGGCAAAGAATTCCTTGATTTCGGCGTATTTCTTCACGATGACTTCGTCCTTGCTGTCGGCGAAGAGCTGGTTGAATCCGTTGATGAAGTGCATGAAGCGGGTCACTTCCTCGTCGCCTACGGCAATGTTTCCGGAAGTCTCGTAAGCCACGTGTACTTCGTGTCCCTGCTGAACCAGGCGGCGGAGCGTACCTCCCATGGAGATTACGTCATCGTCCGGGTGCGGAGAGAAGATGATGACCCGTTTCGGGAACGGTTTCGCGCGTTCGGGACGATAGGTATCGTCGGCGTTCGGCTTTCCGCCCGGCCATCCGGTGATGGTATGTTGCAGGTCGTTGAAAATCTTGATGTTCACGTTGTAGGCAGAGCCGTATAAGGCCAGCAGTTCGCTCAGGCCGTTTTCGTTGTAATCCTTGTTCGTCAGCTTCAGGATAGGCTTGTTGAGCAACTGGCACAGCCAGACAATGGCGCTGCGGATGAGCTTGTCGTTCCATTCGCAGTGAGTGACCAGCCACGGGCGCTGGATGCGTGTCAGGTGAGCGGCTGCAGACAGGTCGATGCATACGGTCGCGTTGTTGTGCAACTGCAGGAACGATGCCGGCAGAGAATCGGACACCTTGTCTTCGACGGCGCTCTTGATGATGTCTGCCTTGTCTTCTCCCCATGCCAGCAGGAATACCTTGCGGGCCTGGAGGATGTTGTGGATACCTAACGTGATGGAGCAGGGAGGCAGGTTGTCGATGCCCAGGTTACGCGATGCTTCGGCCTTGGACGTGGCGTCCACCAGAATCAGCCGGGTGGTGGTGTTCAGGTTGGAGCCCGGTTCGTTCATGGCGATGTTTCCTTCGCGTCCGATGCCCATCACCAGTATGTCGATGCCTCCGTAGGTCTGGATGCGCTGTTCGTACAGCCGGCAGTGTTCCAGTACCGCTTCCTGCGGAATGTTACCGTTGAGGGTGAATACATTCTGCGGGTCGATGTCCACCAATGACAGGAACTGTCTGCTCAAGTGGCTGAAACTGCCTTCGTGGCCTTCGGCGAGGGGGTAGAATTCATACAGGTTGAATACAACCACGTTGCGGAAGCTTACGCCTTCGTCCTTGTGGCGGCGTACCAGTTCCGTGAAGAGCGGACGCAACGACGCTCCGGTGCCCAAGGCTACGGTACAGAATTTTCCTTCTTTCTGCCGGTCCTGGATTTTCGCCACGATTTCGTCGGCAATCTGCTGTACGCCTTCTTCCGGAGTTTCATAGATATTGGTCGGGACTTTCTCGCAACGGGTCAGTACCGAGCGTTCCACCGCGTTTTCCGGACGGTAGTAGCGTGGAGAAACCCTGTTCAGTGATATCTGAGAGCTTAAGTTAGTTCTCATAGAGGATGTTTGTTTTTAAAGGTTGTTTTTTTCGATGTCTTTGAAGTACTTGTATGTACCTACTTTCAGTTCGTCTGTAGCGGCTTCGTCACAAACGATGATGCCGTGCTGGTGCATCTGCAGGGCGCTGATGGTCCACATCTGAGTGATACCGCCTTCTACGGCATGCTGCAAGGCGCGGGCCTTGTTGTGACCGTTGCAGATAATCAGTACTTCCTTGGCTGACAATACGGTTCCTACACCTACGGTCAAGGCTGTCTTAGGCACCTTGTTCACGTCGTTTTCGAAGAAACGGGAGTTGGCGATGATGGTATCTGTAGTCAGTGTCTTTACACGGGTGCGTGATGATAAAGAAGAACCCGGTTCGTTGAAGGCGATGTGGCCGTCGGGACCGATACCGCCCAGGAACAGGTCGATGCCACCGAATTTTTCGATTTCCTTTTCGTAGTTGGCACATTCGGCTTCCAGGTCGGCTGCGTTACCGTTCAGGATGTGGATGTTTTCCTTGCAGATATCGATGTGGTTGAAGAAGTTGTTGAACATGAAAGAGTGGTAGCTTTCCGGATGTGATTCCGGCAGACCCACGTATTCGTCCATATTGAAAGTAACGACATGCTGGAATGAAACAACCCCTTTTTTGTTCAATTCTATTAACGCTTTATACATGCCCAGCGGAGAAGAACCGGTAGGAAGACCCAGTACGAACGGTTTCTCTTTGGTAGGATTTGCCTGGTTGATTTTTTTTGCTACGTAGTTGGCAGCCCAATTGGAGAGTGCCTGATAGTCAGGTTCAATGATAAGTCTCATAATAATTCGGGTTTTTAGTTAATAATATTTTTGATGTAAATCCTTGATATCTGAATTGTAACGAAATATCTTTCTGCAAATATATCAAGATTATAACAGAAAGGCAAATAAAAAAAACGTTTTTTCTCGTTTGGTTTTTAAAAAAAACTATTATATTTGTGACAATTAATGTAAAATTTAAAATTAAGTATGGGACAGGCTTTATTGGAAGAATTACGTAAGGGTAGCACTAAAAGTACGATGGTAAAGCGCCGTATTATTACTTATCTGATATGTAATGGCAAAGCGACGATTACAGACTTGGCCAAAGACATGGATTTGAGTGTACCTACCGTTACCAAATTCGTTGATGAGATGATTGAGGATGGTTATGTCCTCGATAACGGTAAGTTGGAGACCAGCGGAGGCAGGTATCCGAATCTCTATGGATTGTGTGCCGATGCGGCGTACTTTTTGGGGGTTGAAGTGGCCCGGGATTTCTATAGTATCGGTGTTTCCGATTTCCAGGGAAATATGTTGCACCAGATTTTGCGTGTCCCTTTCCAGCGTGAAAATACATTGGCCTGTGTAGACAGTCTGTGCAAGGCAATCAATGAATTTATCGACGGACATAAGCTGGACCGTTCCAAAATCATGAATGTGTGTGTCAGCTTGGCCGGCCGGGTGAACAGCGAGACAGGTTTCAGCTATAGTTTCTTTAAATTCGGGGATACTTCTTTGCGGGACCTCTTGATTGAACGGATCGGATTGCCCGTGGAAGTGGAAAACGACAGCCGTGTAATGGCCTACGGCGAATACATGCGTGGCGACTTCAAGGATGTGAAGAATCTGATTTATATCAACGCAGGCTGGGGATTGGGGATGGCCATCATCATCGACGGAAAACTGTATCGGGGAATGTCCGGTTTTTCCGGAGAATTCGGCCACAATTACGGCTACGACAACCAGCAGATTTGTCATTGCGGCAAGAAGGGCTGCATCGAAACGGAGGTTTCCTGCTCGGCTTTGTACCGGAAATTCATCGAGCGTCTGAAAAATGGAGAGAATTCCATTCTTTTGCGTGAGAAGAAAATCGAAGAAATTGAAATCTCTGATATCCTTTCGGCCATTAACCGGGAAGATGTGTTGGGTATCGAGCTGGTAGAAGAAATTGGAGGCGAATTGGGACGTCACATCGGTTGCCTGATCAATATTTTCAATCCGGAACTGGTGGTGATCGGCGGAGACCTGTCGAAAGCCGGCGGTTATCTGTTGCATCCGGTGATTGCCGCCATCCGTAAGTATACCCTGAACTTGATGTACCGGGATTCGGATATCCTGTTGGCCAAACTTCAGGACGATGCCAATGTGGTGGGTACCTGCCTGTTGGGACGTACGAACCTGTTTGCCGTTTAAAAATGTATTTCTCTCAGAGAAGAATGAAAGTAACAAATTGCCGTCAAGGGGTGTTTGTTACTTTTATTCTTTGATTATCTGCCCTTATTTGAATAGGGTATGCAGTTCCTCCCAGTTCTCATTGAAGGCGGCCATGGAGGGGAAGAGGTAATCGGCTCCTTCGTCCAGCAGTACCTGGTCGGGTAACGGACCGGTGTTTACGGCGATGGTAAAGATGCCGGCGGCCACTCCCGCACGTACGCCCAGCGGGGCATTCTCGATGACAATGGCTTCGTTGGCCTGGATATTGGCTTTCTTCAGCGCCATCAGGTAAGGTTCGGGGTTCGGTTTCCCGTATTTGACATCGAAGGCTGTCACCATCAGTTTCTGCTTGAAGATACCGGGATAAGCGTGGTTCAGCTTATCGAGCAGGGAGTGCTGTCCGGAACCGGTGACTACCATGGGGATTAATCCGTCCTGTTGGATTTTTTTCAGCACTTCCAGCGCTCCCGGCATGGGGAGGGCGACAGGCAGGCTGTTGAAGAGCTGGCTTTTGGTTTCGTAAATCTGTCTGATTTCTTCTTCGGTGGCCTCACAGCCTCGTTCGCGCTGGCTGACGATGTTGATGGTGGAAGCGCCGGTGCGTCCTTCGTGCATGTAAGCCTCTTCGCGGGTCATGTGCATGCCGTACTGCCGCATCGCTTCGTGCCAGGCAGTGGCGTGGTTCTTCATGGAATCGAAGAGTACCCCGTCCATGTCGAACAGAACGGCTTTCAGGTGGATGTGGGGGTGGTGACGGGTCGTTAAATACTGATTGATTGCTTCTTGAAACATGTTTAATGGAATCTGTAATGAATGGATGTCGCAAAAAAGATTGTCATTCAGCGCAGGTGTTCATGGAAGGCATGAAGGAATGCGCTGAATGACAATGAAAGCAGGTATTGCCTGCAGGCTTGCGTTCCTTGCAGGCAATCGGGAAGTCCTTATTTCTTCAGACGGGCCTGGATGGCTTCTGATTCTTTTTCGTATCCCGGCTTGTTCAGCAGGGCGAACATGTTCTTCTTGTAGGCTTCTACACCCGGCTGGTTGAACGGATTGACCTCGAGCAGGTAACCGCTGATACCGCAGGCTTTCTCGAAGAAGTAGATCAGCTGACCCAGGTAGTATTCGTTCAGTGCCGGAACGCTGATGCGCATGTTAGGTACACCGCCGTCTACGTGTGCCAACTGGGTTCCCAGTTCGGCCATCTTGTTCACTTCGTCTACCCGTTTGCCGGCCAGGAAGTTCAGGCCGTCCAGGTTCTCTTCGTCAGACGGAACGTGCAGTTCGTGGTTCGGAGTCTCTACCGATACGACTGTTTCGAAGATGGTACGTTCGCCTTCCTGAATCCACTGCCCCATGGAGTGCAGGTCGGTCGAGAAGTCTACCGAGCTTGGGTAGATACCTTTGCCGTCTTTTCCTTCCGATTCGCCGTACAACTGTTTCCACCATTCCATGAAGTAGTGCAGTTTCGGCTGGAAGTTGACCAGAATTTCAATCTTCTTGCCGTTGCGGTACAGTTCGTTGCGGGTAGCGGCATACAGAGCGGCCGGGTTTTCGGTCAGGCTTTCTGCAGCGCATACCTCTTCCATCTTCCGGGCTCCGGCTACCAACTGGTCGATGTCGATGCCGGCTACGGCAATCGGCAGCAAGCCTACCGGTGTGAGTACAGAGAAGCGTCCTCCCACGTTATCCGGGATGATGAATGATTTGTAGCCTTCCTTGTCGGCAGTGACACGGGCAGCCCCTTTCTTGGCGTCGGTAACGGCTACGATGACTTTGCGGGCCATTTCTTTGCCGCGCTGTTCTTCGCACTGTTTCTTCAGCAGGCGGAAAGCCAGGGCTGTTTCTGTGGTAGTACCTGATTTGGAAATATTGATTACACCGAATTTCTTGTCTTTCAGGAATTCTGTCAGTTCGTACAGGTAATCTTCACCGATGTTGTGTCCGGCAAAAAGGATGGTCGGCTGGCCGGCTTTCTTTTCCTGTAACCACAGGAAGCTGTTCGACATGGCTTCGATGACTGCACGGGCACCCAGGTAGCTTCCGCCGATTCCGGCAACGATCACCACCTCGCAGTTCTCACGCAGTACCTGTGCGGTCGCTTTCAGGTCGTTCAGGTGTTCCTGTGTGATGGAAGAAGGCAGGTGCAGCCATCCCAGGAAGTCATTACCCAAACCCGTACCCTTTTCCAGAGTTTCCATACAAGCTTTTACGTTGGATTCGTAAGAAGCCAGCTTTTCTTTAGAGATGAAATCTAAAGTCTTTTCGATGCATAATTTAATATTTTCCATGTTATTCAATTAAAAATTAATCATTGACGATCAAACCTGTTTGTATTTCATTGAGCGCAGGACAGGGGAACCGGTTGTCGGTCCGAACGGATTCTTCTGTTTAGCAAACACGGTTGTCTGTTCTTTTGTTTACTGCAATCAATGGTTTTAATTGTTCATTATCGAAATGAATCAGTCAATAGCTTTATTTCAATCATCGGTGAAATCCGTTCATACAAGATGTTGTAGACAGCGTCTACTATCGGCATGTTGACGTGCAGGTGTTTGTTCAGCTCCTTGATACATTTGGTACCGTAATATCCTTCGGCAATCATCTCCATCTCTATCTGGGCGCTCTTGACCGAGTAGCCTTTTCCGATCATGGTTCCGAATACCCGGTTACGGCTGAAGTTGGAGTAGGACGTTACCAGCAGGTCGCCCAGGTAGGCCGAATCGTTGGTGCACCGGTCTACCGGATGAACGGTATTGAGGAAGCGGTTCATTTCCTGAATGGCATTCGATACGAGAACAGCCTGGAAGTTGTCTCCGTATTTCAGTCCGCTGCAGATTCCGGCAGCGATGGCATACACGTTCTTCAGTACCGAGGCATATTCGATGCCTGCTACGTCCGAATTGACCGAGGTCTTGATGTATTGACCCGTCAGTTGGCGGGCGAACATCTTGGCCTTCTCGATGTCTTTGCAACCGATGGTCAGGTACGACAGGCGTTCCAGAGCCACTTCTTCCGCATGGCAGGGTCCTGCCAGTACTGCGATGTTCTCCTCGGGAACCCCATACATCTTATGGAAATAATCAGAGACAATGAGGTTTTCATCCGGGACAATACCTTTGATGGCTGTTACTATGAACTTATCCTTGATTTTTGTCTTCAGCTTTTTCAGGTGGGTTTTCAGGTAGGGAGAGGGGGTTACGAAAATCAGGGTGTCCGATTCCCGTACTACCTTATTTATATCCGATGAGAAATTGATGCGCTTGATGTCGAAGCGCACGCTGGTCAGGTAAGCCGGATTGTGTCCGAGTCGCTTGAACTCTTCAATCCGGTCGTCACGCCGCATGTACCAGTTGATTGATTCAGCCTGGCCCAAGATAATCTTGGCGATTGCGGTAGCCCAACTTCCTCCACCCATGATGGCTATTTTTCCGGGTAATTTCATAAGAATCAACTATGAATGAAAAAATTAAAAGTCAAAGCGGAATCACGTTGCATTCCGCTTCTCCTTTTAATTCTGTCTCTTGTATCGATTAAATTTTCTGAATCCAGCCTGCCACTTCGTCTACGCTCGGGTTGGTCAGTTCCAGTTTGTATTTCTTGTTGACGCCACAGATATCCTGGTGCAGTTTCTGCGGGTTTACTTCTTTCATATCCGATACCAGATTGTAGCCGGCTTTCTGGATAACAGCTACCCAGGCTTCCGGAATACCCAGTTCCATGAATTTGGCCGGCGCGTCTTTCGGAGCGACTTTTTCCGGACGCATCTGCGGGAAGAACAATACTTCCTGGATGAAGGTCTTGCCGGTCATCAGCATGACCAGACGGTCGATACCGATACCGATACCGCTGGTAGGAGGCATACCGTATTGCAGGGCACGCAGGAAGTCCTGGTCGATGATCATGGCTTCATCGTCTCCCTTGTCGGCCAGTTTCATCTGCTCCTTGAAGCGTTCTTCCTGGTCGATCGGGTCGTTCAGCTCAGAGTAGGCGTTGGCCAATTCTTTTCCGTTTACCATCAGCTCGAAACGTTCGGTCAGACCCGGTTTGGAGCGGTGCATCTTGGTCAGCGGTGACATTTCTACCGGATAATCGGTGATGAAAGTCGGCTGGATGAAGCTGCCTTCGCAGAATTCGCCGAAGATTTCGTCAATCAGCTTGCCTTTACCCATGGTTTCATCGATTTCCATGTTCAGTTTCTGGCATACCTCGCGGATCTGTGCCTCGTCCATGCCGTTCAGGTCGTAACCGGTCTTTTCCTTGATGGCGTCCAGGATAGGCAGACGGCGGTAAGGAGCCTTGAAACTGATGACCTTTCCGTCGATTTCGCGTTCCGGTTTTCCGTTTACGGCGATGCAGACAGCCTCGAGCAGTTTCTCGGTGAACGACATCATCCAGTTGTAATCCTTGTACTGAACGTACAGTTCCATACAGGTGAATTCCGGATTGTGGTTGCGGTCCATACCTTCGTTACGGAAGTTCTTGCCGATTTCGTATACCCCTTCGAATCCTCCCACGATGAGGCGTTTCAGGTAAAGCTCGGTAGCGATACGCATATACATATCGGTATCGAGGGCATTGAAATGCGTGATGAACGGTTTGGCACTGGCACCGCCGGCAATGTTCTGCAGGGTCGGGGTTTCCACTTCCGTATATCCGGCTTCGTCCAGGATGCGACGGATGGTGCGGATGACTGTCGCACGCTGCAGGAAGATATCCTTCACACCGTCGTTTACCACCAGGTCGACATAGCGCTGGCGGTAACGGAGTTCCGGGTCTTCGAATTTATCGTAGGCCACTCCGTCTTTGTATTTCACAATCGGAAGCGGTTTGAGGGATTTGGAAAGGACGGTCAGCTTTTGGGCATGGATAGACACTTCACCCATCTGTGTACGGAATACGAATCCTTCGATGCCGATGAAGTCGCCCAGGTCGAGCAGACGTTTGAATACGACGTTGTATAAATCTTTGTTCTCATCCGGACAGATGTCGTCGCGGGTGATGTATACCTGAATTCTACCTTTGGAGTCCTGCAACTCAATGAAAGAAGCTTTACCCATTACACGACGTGACATCATACGTCCGGCAACCGATACTTTACGCGGTTCTGCTTCGTCATCCTTGAATTCGGCTTTTATATCTGTCGAAAATGCATTGGTTACATACTCAGCAGCAGGGTACGGGTCGATGCCCATCGCTCTCAATTCATTCAGACTGTTTCGTCTGATAATCTCCTGTTCACTTAGTTCTAATACGTTCATTTGTTAATACATTAACTCAATTTGGGTACAAAAATAGCAAACATTTTGCAATTATCCCTATGAATAAGGTACTTTTTAGTGCGAAGGGGTTGTAAAACAGACCGGAATAAGAAAAAATAACGGTTTGTCCGGCCGGTCATGCCGGCGGAAAAGCCGGCGGGAAAGCGGAGGGCTCCCGCGGGGCGGCAACTTGAAAATGGATATCGGATATTCTGTTTCAATATGTAATTAAAAGGAGAGTATAAGTGTTGTATTTATTCAGTTTATATTTATCTTGTTTTAAAAATGTTTGATTTGTGTATATTCTTTTGAATATTGTAAAATTAAGTCCTATATTTGCACATGGCCGTTTGTCAACCAAATCCGGCCTGTTCCCTACAGTGTGTAGCGGTGTGACTAAGAACAGAAGGTATTAATTTTAAGGTATACAAAATGGTTTATGACATTGATGTATTGAGGAGTTTCTACACTTCGTATGCCACGAAGGTGGAAACTGCGAGAAAGAAATTGGGTAGACCCCTGACTTTGGCTGAAAAGGTGCTGTACGCGCACCTGTACGATGAGACGTCATTGGCGGATTTCAGCCGGGGAGCGGATTATGTGAATTTCAGACCGGACAGGGTAGCCATGCAGGACGCGACGGCGCAGATGGCGCTGCTGCAGTTCATGAATGCGGGGAAAAATGCGGTGGCGGTTCCTTCTACCGTGCATTGTGACCATTTGATTCAAGCCTATCAGGGGGCCGGTTCCGACCTGCCGGTCGCTTTGGAAGCCAACTGCGAGGTGTATGCTTTCCTGAAGAGCGTGGCTTCGAAATACGGCATCGGTTTCTGGAAACCGGGAGCCGGCATCATCCACCAGGTCGTACTCGAGAATTATGCTTTCCCGGGCGGAATGATGGTGGGGACGGATTCGCATACGCCCAATGCCGGAGGACTGGGCATGATAGCCGTCGGTGTAGGCGGTGCCGATGCGGTGGATGTGATGACCGGGATGGAATGGGAGCTCAAGATGCCGAAACTCATCGGTGTGAAACTGACCGGTAAACTGAACGGTTGGGCGGCTCCGAAGGATGTCATCCTGAAACTGGCCGGGCTGCTTACCGTGAAGGGGGCGACCAACGCCATCATCGAATATTTCGGCGAAGGTACCGCTTCGTTGTCGGCTACCGGAAAGGCGACCATCTGCAACATGGGCGCTGAAGTGGGGGCGACTACCTCCATTTTCCCGTTCGACCGGAACATGGCCGACTATCTGTGTGCTACCGGCCGTGAGGAAATAGCGGAACTGGCGGCCCGGAACGCTGCCGAACTGCAGGCGGACCCGGAAGTGGCCGCTCATCCGGAAGCGTATTACGACCGGATTATCGAAATTGATTTATCCACCCTGGAACCTTATATCAACGGTCCGTTTACTCCGGACGCTGCCTGTACCTTGTCCGAATTCGCCGAAAAAGTGAAGAAGAACGGTTATCCGCGACGGATGGAAGTCGGCCTTATCGGTTCGTGTACCAATTCGTCTTACCAGGATTTGAGCCGTGCGGCTTCGCTGGCCCGTCAGGTAAAGGCCAAAGGACTGAAGATGGCGGCTCCGCTCATCATCAATCCGGGTTCCGAACAGGTTTACTGCACTTCGCTGCGCGACGGTATGATTGCCGATTTCCAGGCGGTGGGAGCTGTCATCATGACCAATGCCTGCGGACCGTGTATCGGACAGTGGAAACGGGTCACCGACGATCCGACCCGTGCCAACTCCATCGTGACTTCCTTCAACCGGAATTTCGCGAAACGGGCGGACGGTAATCCGAATACCCACGCGTTTGTGGCCTCGCCGGAAATGGCGATGGCTTTGGCCATAGCCGGCGACCTCTGCTTCAATCCGATGACGGATACGTTGCTGAACGAGCAGGGAGAGCCTGTGCGTCTGGACGCGCCCGAAGGCGATACGTTGCCGAAAAAAGGCTTTACGGTGGACGATAACGGATATGTGGCGCCGGCAGCCGACGGCAGCACGCTGGAGGTAACCATCCATCCGGAGTCGCAACGCCTGCAGAAACTGGCACCTTTCGCTCCGTGGGACGGAAAGGACCTGACGGATATGCCGTTGCTCATCAAGACCCAGGGCAAATGTACCACCGACCATATCTCCATGGCGGGACCGTGGCTGCGTTTCCGCGGACACTTGCAGAACATCTCGGACAACATGCTGATGGGGGCGGTCAATGCCTTCAATGGAAAGACCAACTGTGTCCTGAATCAGTTGGACGGCACTTACGACGCTGTTTCGGCGGTGGCCAAGGCGTATAAGGCACAGGGAATCCCTTCCATTGTCGTGGCCGAAGAGAATTATGGCGAAGGCTCCAGCCGCGAACATGCGGCGATGGAACCCCGTTTCCTGAATGTACGTGTCATCCTGGCCAAAAGCTTTGCCCGTATCCATGAGACGAACCTGAAGAAACAGGGGATGCTGGCACTGACCTTCAAGGACAAGCAGGATTACGACAAGGTGCGCGAGAACGACCGGATTTCGGTGAAAGGGCTGGAGCATTTTACTCCGGGACAGCCGCTGCAGGTGGTGGTGAAACATGCCGACGGTACGATGGATACGTTTGAGGCGTTACATACCTACAATGCCATGCAGATAGGCTGGTTCAAGGCCGGGTCCGCATTGAATACTTTTGTAAAATGAACAGTTAACAAACAGGAGGAAACAGTATGAGTAAAGTATATATGGAAAACGGGAAGCTGGTGGTTCCCGATCGGGTGACAATTCCTTTTATCGAAGGAGACGGTGTGGGGGCGGAAATTACCCCGGTATGTCAGCAGGTTGTCAATGCGGCGGTGGAGGCTGCCTATCACGGCAAGCGCTCCATCGAATGGAAAGAAGTACTGGCCGGAGGAAAGGCGTTCCAGCAGACCGGTGAATGGTTGCCGGAGGCTACGATGGAGGCTTTCCGCGAGTATCTGGTCGGTATCAAGGGACCGCTGACTACTCCAGTGGGTGGGGGTATCCGTTCCTTGAATGTAGCCTTGCGTCAGACGCTTGACCTGTATGTCTGCCTGCGCCCGGTCCGTTGGTTCAAAGGAGTGGTTTCTCCAGTCAAAGAACCGGAAAAGGTGGATATGCATATCTTCCGTGAAAATACGGAAGATATCTATGCCGGCATCGAATGGGAGCAAGGTACTCCCGAAGCCGAGAAGTTCTATGCTTTCCTGCGTGATGAAATGGGAGTGACGAAAGTCCGTTTTCCGGAAACTTCTTCATTCGGTGTAAAACCGGTATCCAAGGAAGGTACACAGCGTCTGGTCCGTTCGGCCATCGAATATGCTTTGATTCACAAGCTGTCTTCCGTTACATTGGTACATAAAGGAAATATCATGAAATTTACCGAGGGCGGATTTAAGCGCTGGGGATATGAAGTGGCCGAAACCGAATTTGCGGAGCAGACTTTTACAATGAACCAGTATGAGCAGTTGAAGAAGGATTTAGGTGAAGAATCGGCCAAGGCTGAGTTGGCTAAGGCCATCAATGGAGGAAAGGTCATTGTCAAAGACTGCATTGCCGATGCTTTCCTTCAGAATACCTTGCTGATTCCGGAAGAATATTCGGTCATCGCTACATTGAACTTAAACGGCGATTACATTTCCGATCAGTTGGCTGCCATGGTAGGTGGTATCGGTATTGCTCCGGGTGCCAATATCAATTACCAGACCGGACATGCCATTTTTGAGGCTACCCACGGTACGGCTCCGAATATAGCCGGTAAGAATGTGGTAAATCCATGTTCGCTGCTGCTTTCTTCTGTCATGATGTTGGAATACTTGGGGTGGAAGGAAGCCGCTTCGTTGATAACCAATGCGTTGGAAGAGGCTTTCTCCAAGGGACAGGCTACCCACGATCTGGCACGCTTCATGCCGGACGGACAGGCACTTTCGACAACGGAGTTCGGACAACTCATTGTCGGTTTGTTATAAATCTTTAGTTATGGAATTGGAATTATGAAGAAAGAATACATCGTTTACAAGCTGTCGGAGTGTGCGAAGCATGCTTGCCGCATCGACAATGAACTGTTTACCAAATTCAATGTAAAGCGTGGCTTGCGTAACGAAGACGGTACCGGCGTACTGGTCGGGCTGACCAAAATCGGTAACGTAGTGGGATATGAACGGACGGACGAAGGGCTGAAGCCCATTCCGGGAAAACTTTTCTACCGGGGGTACGACCTGGAGGACATTGCCCATGCCCTGTTGCGGGAGAAGCGTTTCGGTTTTGAGGAAGTGGCTTATCTGCTGCTTTCCGGTGAACTGCCGGATGCCGAACAGCTCAGTTCGTTCAAGGAGCTGATAAACGACAACATGCCGTTGGACAAGAAGACCACGATGAATATCATCGACCTGGAAGGACAGAACATCATGAACATTCTGGCCCGGAGCGTGCTTGAAATGTATACGTTCGATCCCAATCCCGACGATATTTCGCGCGATAACCTGATGCGCCAGTCCATCGAACTGATTTCAAAGTTCCCGACCATCATTGCCTACGCCTACAACATCTACCGGCACAGTACCCAGGGACGTTCGCTGCACATCCGTCACCCGCACGAGAACCTGTCGTTGGCCGAGAACTTCCTGTACATGATGAAGAAGGATTTCACTCCGCTGGAAGCCCGGATGCTGGATTTGCTGCTGGTTTTGCAGGCCGAACATGGCGGCGGTAACAACTCTACCTTTACGGTGCGTGTCACCAGTTCTACCCGTACCGATACCTATTCCAGCATCGCCGCCGGTATCGGCTCGCTGAAAGGTCCGTTGCACGGGGGAGCCAACATCCAGGTGGTGAAGATGTTCCATCACCTGAAGGAAGTGATTTCCGACTGGACAAACGTGGACGAAATCGATACGTACCTGATGCGCATGCTCAACAAGGAGGCCTACGACAAGAGCGGTCTGATTTACGGTATCGGTCATGCGGTCTACACCATCTCCGACCCACGCTCCATGTTGCTGAAGGAACTGGCCGGTGAGCTGGTGGCCGAGAAAGGCTGCGAGAAGGAATTCGCTTTCCTGGAACTGGTGGAACAGCGGGCCATCGCCTGCTTCAAGAAAGTGAAAGGCGACAAGAAACGGGTATGTTCCAACGTGGACTTCTATTCCGGCTTCATCTACGAGCTGATGGGCCTGCCTCAGGAAATCTATACGCCGCTGTTCGCTATGGCCCGTATCGTAGGCTGGACGGCCCACCGCATCGAAGAATTGAATTTCGAAGGACGCCGCATCATCCGTCCGGCGTACAAGAACGTGTTGGATGAGGTGGATTATACACCGATTTCCGACCGTTGACAGGATACGCTTACATCTATCATTTTCATCAGGTCCCGCTTTCTCCGTAGCAGGAGAGGGCGGGACTTTTTTCTGTTGTCCGGCGGGCGTCAGGAAAAGGTCGGCACATCGTTGTCGTCCGTATCGTCCGTGTCGGCATGGGATTTCCCTTTGTACTTCTTTTCGATAATCATCTTCATGAAGGCGGAGCTGATGATGGCGGTTGGTACCGCAATCATCGAAATGCCGATTAACATGATGAGGCTGCCCAGCAACCTTCCCAGCGGAGTGATGGGGAAGATATCGCCGTACCCTACGGTGGTGAATGTCTCTACCGCCCACCAGAGGCCGTCGCCTACATTCTTGAAGGCATGAGGTTGGGCATCACGCTCGATGTAATACATCAGAATCCCGGCAAAGCCTACCAGGATGCCGCAAGCCGTATAGGCGGTGACCAGTTCGTCCTTCACCGTTCCGATCATGCTGCCCAGCAGCCGGTAGGAGCGGGAGTAGCGGATGAGCTTGAAGATGGTGAGGATATAGGCCAGTACCACCAGGTGCACGTGTGGGCTTTCGTTGTACACGTAAATCACCACGAAAGGGATGATGGCTATCAGGTCTATCAGTCCGTAGAACGAGAAGATGTAGCGGAAACGTGCCTTCCAACTGTTCTGGATGTTGGGATATTGTCCGGGCGCGGCAATGATGCGCAAGGTATACTCGATGGTGAAGATGAACGACGCCAGGTAATTGAAGGCGAAGAGCCAGGAACGGTAAGGTGCCGATTCTTCAAAGGAACTGAGAACGATGGACAGGATGGAGCCTACGATGAAGAACAGTACGAAGCGTTGGGTCCATTTGTTCATCAGTTGCCGGTGGATGCTCCGGTAGAGCCGGGCATGCCGTCCGATGTACGGAAGGTTGTCGATAAAGCGTTGCAGTTTCTTTTCCTTGTATGTCATGATGCTTGTTTTTCTTTTAGAACAACCTCCTGGCAGAAATGGTTATTCAAAAAATGGGTAAAAAAGTTAGGAAGTGTAAAAGCGCTTTTTAAGCGTATTTAATGTATGGATTTGTATATTTATAAGTTTTTAAGACAGATTTTGCCGCTTGTTTGTAAGAAATGTTCACAAAATGGGGGTAAGAAAAAAAATCTACAAAAAGTTAGTGGCAACAGACGTTTGTATGAGAATTTTCTGTACTTTTGCCGCTAAACTATTAAAAATTAGACTATGACAAAAGCAGAGATCGTTAAGGAAATCGCCAACAAGACTGGAGTAGACAAACAAACTGTTTTGGCTGTTATTGAAAGTTTCATGACCGAAGTGAAGGGTTCCTTGGAGAAGGAAGAGAATGTATATCTCCGCGGATTCGGAAGCTTTATCGTGAAGAAGCGTGCTGAAAAGACAGCCAGAAATATTTCGAAGAACACTACCATGATTGTTCCGGCTCATAACATTCCTGCTTTCAAGCCTTCGAAAGAGTTTGAAAGCATGATGAAATAACGTTTTGATTTCAATGCAGTGCAGTCCCCGTCAGTTTCCGCTGGTGGGGATTGTTCGTTTGGATGGGTCGGCCAATCCGGGCGAAGCGAGTTCCTGCACCTGTGACGGCTTGCCCGCTTTCCCTTCTTTAAGCTCGAACAGGAAAAGTATCTTACACAATCGATTGATTCACAAAATATTTGATTTTTTATCCTTTGTACGGACGGGGTGTTAAAGATGGATAAGAAACCCCCTTCCGGGCCTTCTGTGCCCAAACTTTTGCGGGTGCCTCTTGTTGAAATGAACGGCAGGTGAACCGGGAGTTACATCTGCTGTTCATTGAATAACCAACTAAAATTTTTTGGAGGAACTAGTATGATTGCACCATTGCAAGGTATCAAGGTAATCGACTGGACACAGGTTCAGTCGGGTCCGTCATGTACACAGATGCTGGCTTGGCTGGGCGCCGATGTGATTAAGATTGAACGTACCGGAGTAGGCGACCCTACCCGTTCGGAACTGTTGGATTATCCGGATTTGGACGGACTCTACTTCCTGCAGTTGAACTGTAACAAGCGCTCCATCGAGCTGGATGTGAAGACACCGGGCGGCAAGGAGATTCTGACCCGTCTGCTGAAAGAGGCGGATATATTCGTAGAGAACCTGCATCCGGGTGCAGCCGATAAGCTGGGTTTCTCCTGGGAAGAGGTACACCGCATCAATCCGCGGTTGATTTACGGTACCATCAAGGGATTCAATGACGATTCTCCTTTCGCCAACGTGAAGGCTTTCGAACCGGTAGCCCAATGTGCGGGAGGCGCGGCGGCTACGACCGGATGGTGGGACGGCGAATACAACATCCCTACCCAGTCTGGCGCGGCTTTGGGCGATACCAATACCGGTATGCACCTTACCATCGGTCTGCTGGCCGCTTTGATGCAGCGCGAGAAGACGGGCGAAGGCTGTTTCGTCCAGCAGTCCATGCAGGATGCGGTGCTGAACCTGTGTCGGGTGAAACTCCGTGACCAGTTGATTCTGGAACACGTAGGCGAACTGAAACACGCGCCAAGTTATCCGAAGGAGAAGACCGGCAATACGGTACCCCGCTACGGAAATGCCGAGGGCGGTCAGGTACTGGGCTGGTGCTACAAGTGCAAGGGCTGGGAAACCGATCCGAACGCGTACGTGTACATCGTTCTTCAGAACGAGGAGAAGGCTTTTGCCGAAGCCTGTCGGGCCATCGGCAAGCCGGAGTGGATTGACGACCCGAAATACAACACGCCGGCAGCCCGGAACCTGGTGAAGGACGAAATCTACAAAGGAGTGGAGGAATATACCCTTACCCGCGACAAGTTCGAGGTGGTAGATACCTTGGGTAAGGCAGGTGTGCCTTGCGGACCGGTGTTGAGCATGCTGGACATCGAGAAGGACCAGTCACTGTATAAATGCGGTACACTGGTGGAGGTGGAACAGCCGAAGCGCGGCAAGTTCCTGACCATCGGATGTCCGCCGAGGTTCTCATCGTTTACCCCCGAGGTCAAGGCGGCTCCGCTGTTGGGCGAACATACCGATGAAATCCTGAAGGAAGTGGGATATACAGACGAGCAGATTGCCCAGTTCCACACAGACCATGTGGTTTGTAAATGATGCCTCTCCGACCGAACAGATTACCCTTACTTCTAACAAACTGAACGAAACTTATGTCAGATATTCAAAACCAACCATCGAATTTGACCGATGGGATGCACGTTGTGGTGGAGGCTTTGCTCCGCAACGGATTCGATACCATCTACGGAGTGGTAGGGATTCCGGTGACGGACCTGGCCCGCCACGCACAGGAACGGGGCATCCGTTACATCGGTTTCCGTCACGAGCAGTCTGCGGGAAACGCGGCTGCCATTACCGGTTTCCTGACCGGAAAGCCCGGTATTTGCCTCACCGTGTCTGCCCCCGGTTTCCTGAACGGACTTACCGCCCTGGCTACGGCCACCGTCAACGGCTTTCCGATGATTCAGATCAGCGGTTCCAGCGACCGTGCCATCATCGACCTGCAGCAGGGCGATTACGAAGGGCTGGACCAGATGAATGTGGCGAAGACTTTTGCCAAGGCTTCCTACCGTATCAACCGTCCGGAGGACATCGGCATTGGACTGGCGCGTGCCATCCGTGCCGCGGTATCGGGGCGCCCCGGAGGGGTCTACCTGGATTTGACGACGGCCCTGCTGGGAAGCGTCATCGACCAGGCGGAAGTGGAAAAGACCCTCTTTACCGTACTCGACCCGGCTCCGAAAATGATACCGGACCGGCAGGCCGTCGACCGTGCGCTTGATTTGCTGAGCAAGGCCAGGAAACCGTTGGTCATCATCGGGAAGGGAGCGGCGTATGCGCAGGCGGAAAAGAGCATCCGCGAATTTCTGGAGCAGACGGGTATTCCTTTCCTGCCGATGTCCATGGCCAAGGGAGTGATGCCCGACGACCATCCGCTGAGTGCCGCCGCGGCCCGTGGGCTGGTTCTGAAGAATGCGGATGTGGTGATGCTGCTGGGAGCCCGCCTCAACTGGTTGTTGGCACACGGAAAAGGGCAGAAATGGAATCCCGATGCCCGCTTCATCCAGTTGGACATCGAACCGGAAGAAATCGACAGCAACCATCCGATTGCGGCTCCGGTGGTGGGCGACATCGCTTCTTCCATGGAAGCGCTGCTGGCCGGACTGACGGCTTATCCGATGACACAGCAGAACGACTGGCTGGAGGAAATAGACCGGGTGAAGCAGGTGAACGCTGCCAAGATGGAGGCGAAACTGAATGCCAATCCGTCGCCGATGGATTTCTTCAGTGCCTTGAAGGCTATCCGTACGGTGCTGAAGAAACACCGCGAGGTCTATCTGGTGAACGAAGGGGCCAATACGCTGGACGATACCCGCAACGTCATCAACATGTATTCGCCCCGCAAACGGCTGGATTGCGGTACGTGGGGCGTAATGGGAGTCGGCATGGGCTATGCCATCGGAGCGGCGGTGACCAGCGGTCAGCAGGTGGTCTGCATCGAAGGCGACAGCGCGTTCGGGTTCAGCGGGATGGAAATCGAGACCATCTGCCGTTATCAGTTGCCGGTGACTATCATCATCCTGAACAACGGCGGTATCTACAACGGTTCGCATGCCAACCTGGGTGGTGGAACAGACCCTTCACCGACGACCCTCGACGCACAGGCCCGTTACGACCGGCTGATAACCGCTTTCGGCGGTACTCCGTATTACGCGACGACTCCCGAGGAACTGGAGAAGGCGCTGGAGGCGGGAATCGCATCGAAGAAGCCTACGCTGATAGACTGTGCCATCGACCCGAAGGCCGGACTGGAAAGCGGACACATCGGTAACCTGAATCCCAAGGTCGTGGGAAAATGATTCACCTGAAACTGTAAGCTTATGTGGAATATTATTCTGACTTGTCTGGTACCGATATTTGTGGTCATGGCGTTGGGGTACGCGGCCGGAAAGACCAATGCTTTTACGGGCGAGAACGCACGTATCCTGAACAAGCTGGTGCTGAACTATGCGTTGCCGGCTGCCTTGTTCCTTTCCATCGTGAAGGCCGACCGTGAGATGCTTTTTGCGGACCTGCAGTTGACGCTGGTCAGCACCTTGGTGATTCTGGCTGTCTTTCTCTGGTCCTATTTCGGGTGTTACAAGTTCTTCAGGCACACCAGGAAGGAGGCGGCCGTCTGTGCGCTGATAGCCGGCAGCCCGACCATCGGCTTCCTGGGATTCGCTGTGCTCGACCCGATGTTCGGGGCTACGACTACCACCGGGCTGGTAGTGGCCATTGTAGCCATTGTAGTGAATGCCATTACCATCCCCATCGGTCTCTGGCTGTTGAATCCTGCGGCGGACGGTTCGGCTACAGCCGGACAGAAGCCTTCGAACGCTTTCGTCAGTGCCATCCGGCAACCGGTGGTCTGGGCTCCTGTGCTGGCGGTAATCTTTGTACTGACAGGTATCCGTATCCCTGCCGAACTGGACCCCAGCTTTGAGCTGATAGCCAAGGCAAACTCCGGTGTAGCGGTATTTGCCGCCGGTCTGACCTTGTCGGCTCAGAAATTCGTGTTCGACAAGGAAATCTGGTACAATACCTTCGTCAAGCTGCTGCTGATGCCGGGGGCATTGCTGCTGGTGGGGCTGCTGGTCGGCATCGAAGGCGAGAAGCTCCAGATGCTGGTCATGGCGGGTGCGTTGCCTCCGGCTTTCTCCGGTATCATCATCGGAAGCCGTTACCAGACGTATGTGCGTGTCGGAACCTCGTCGTTGGCTATCAGTACCTTCCTGTTTATGCTCAGCGCGCCGTTCTGGATTTGGATAACCCGATTGGTGGCACCTTGAGTAACGGGACGATTCCTTTGGTGTTTTCGTAGGTAATGTTTTTTTCAAGGCTTCCTGTTGCCGTTCGTAGCGCAGGAAGCCTTTTTTGTGTGTTAGGACGCACGAGCCGTGCGTCCCTACAAAAGCGTACTCAGGATTTATCTCCGGTTCTTGATTGTATTACTTGTCATAGAAACAGTCATTTTCCCAAGAGGATACATTGTTTTCAATATACGTTGCAATACGATTCATGTCATTCATTTCTCTTATGATATGGTCGTGATAACGACTTTGCCAATCAAACTCCAGGTTGTTGCGCCGTGCAAAAAGTGTGACTTCTCTTTTTATTCCACCTACGATTACACTTAGTGCAGTACGTTTGGTAGGGACGCACGGTCTGTGCGTCCTATTGTTCAGCCTGTGGAAACCATCCGAAGGAAGTTGATTCATTTTGTCTGATACTCTGGGTGGGCTATCTTCGTCGATGTGAAT
This sequence comes from Phocaeicola barnesiae DSM 18169 = JCM 13652, assembly GCF_000374585.1. Taxonomy (GTDB): domain Bacteria; phylum Bacteroidota; class Bacteroidia; order Bacteroidales; family Bacteroidaceae; genus Phocaeicola; species Phocaeicola barnesiae. Next base: position 32,295 of record NZ_KB894652.1, on the reverse strand, counting down.
GATTGCATGAATGTGATTGGGCATCACGACAAATGACAGCGTTTGGGCATACGGATAATGTGTGCCCAATGCTTTAAGCTGTTGTTCACAACATTGTCCGACAGAAGACAGGTGCATAGTGCCTTCATGTATTTCTCCCAGATAATGCCGTTTTTCCAGGGTGCAGATGGTTATGAAATAACATCCTCCTGAATAGTCATGGAAGTTTGCACGTATTTGTTTTCGCTGATGAAACTCTGCCATAGCTGTTTATTGAATGTTTTCCATGTATTTATGTCGGAAATACCAACTTCTTACCAGCGCTCCGGAGGTGGTGGAGGCGGCGGAGTCTCCGGCTTGTGCTTGTCATGATGTTTTTTGGGTGGAGGCGGTGCCTTCTTCTTGTGGTGATGATCTACTTCGTGCGGTGGGGGAGGCGGTTTAGGTCCCGTACGATGAACTACACAAGAGGAAGCCAGTAACATTCCTCCTAGCAGGGTACATAGCCCTAAGAAATGTTTCGTTCTCATAACTTCGAGGTTTTAACGGTCTTTCCTCAAAGGTAAGAAATAAAGTCTTTCTAAGGAAATGGGGCGTGATAAATGATATTAAGAAACTGAAGAATGACGTGTTTATTCCATTGAATATTGTATGGCTTTTCCAGACCTTTCGCTATCTTTCCATAAGATAGGATTCGGTTCGGGATAGTCAAACCTGAAAAACTTTGTTTTTCGTTTGCCTCTCCACTCACCTTTCGCTATCTTTGTAGAACAGCCTAAGGTTGTTTTGAGTATGAAGGTCAAGTTTACTTGACTTTCAACTTTGGGCTTTTTCTTAGATAATCAAGTTGTGAATTCTTTAACAGTAAATATATGAGTGTTGTCCCTCGTTCGGAAGAAGAATTGAAAACAATATTTGTTTCTTCGTGTATTGAATCGGTTGCCAATCATTTGGGATGTCCGGCAAGTGTCATGTATGCCCGTATGCAGAAGATAGGATTAATAGAAGGATATATATGGAAATATTATGACACATTGCATACACAAAGTAGGGAATATGTCATAGATGATGTGTTGGAGGCTTTGTATAATTGGGAGAAAATGCAGAATGTTGAAAGTCATAAAGAATCGTAGTTATGATTGTCTATCATGGTTCCGTTTATTCCATAGAACGTCCTTTAGCCAATATAGGTCGGAAGAATCTGGATTTTGGGCAGGGCTTCTATGTCACAGATATGAAACTGCAGGCTGAGAGATGGGGGTTACGTTTGGGTAGCCGATTGGGAAAGAATGCTTTGCTTAATGTTTATGAACTTGATTTCGAACAAGTCATATCTAAGTTTAAGGTTCTGTAGTTTAAGGAGTATGATGAAGAATGGTTGGATTTTATTGTAGCCAATCGTAGTGGTCTCAACAAGTGGAAGGAGTATGATTATATTAAAGGCGGGATAGCTGATGACCGGGTCATTGATACGATTGAAGCTTATATGATAGGTAATATCACTTTAGGAATGGCGTTGGGACAATTGGCTTTTCATCGTCCCAACAATCAGATTTGCCTTATCAATCAAAGATTGATTGATGATTGTCTTCGTTTTAAGAGTGTTGAACCGATAAAAGAATAAGTAATATGCTTTCACCGATACTAATGTGGAATAAGATAGGACGTATCGTTACCAGGCTGGCTGAGCGTCTGGATATTACACCGTTAAGGGCTTTGGATGTGTTTTATACTTCCAAGGTCTGTGACAGGATGCACGATGAGGAAGAGGAATTATATACTTTTAGTGATGAATACATTGTAGATGAAATCATCCTTGAGTTACAGAATCAATATTTGTAGTGGGGAATAGAAGATTAAAAAACGAACTCATGTTTTAATCGATTTGTGAGGGCATTTTTGTTGTGGCAAGCTTGTGTCAGCAATTCTCCGTCTGTTCATTCCTTTCCGTCAGCGATAGATAGATGCTGAATTCTGTAAATTCTTCTTCCATGCTGGTGACGTAAATCCGTCCTTCGTGGGCCTTGACCACCTGGTCTACAAAGTTCAGGCCTAGGCCGAATCCGGAAGCTCCGTTCCGGCTGTTGCGCTTGACAGCTGAGGCACGTTCGAATTTCTGGAAAATCAGATGAATGTCCTTTTCGGAGATACCCAGTCCATTGTCACGTACCTTCAGGACCGTATGCTGGTCTTTTTCTTCGGTGTTGATGTCTATCTTTACGCTTTCTTTTCACCAAAGGCAAATACGTGATATTTGCCGCTTTCATTTGCGGCGTACTGGTAAACTGGCTGTTACAGTCAGTTGTGTATGTTTTTAGGCTCTTCTGGAATTTGGAGTGATGTTGTTTCCATTACGTCTTCAGATAGAGGAATATTGAATTTTTATCAATTGAATTCAACCATACTGCATTCCAGGTCATTCCGGGTTTGACCCGGAATTCAGCGAATGTCATCGCTGTATACCCCTCACATCAAGTGTGGAGGGGCAAAAATCACTCGAAATTTCGGATGACCCTAAAATGAATCAACTGTTGGATATATATTTCAGAAAGATTATCTTTGTAAAAGATATATTTCAAGCAACATGGAGTTCACAAATTTTATAGACAGAAAAGATTATCTTGAAAGGATAGAAAATGCCTTACAAAGAGAAAAACCACAGTTCATTGTCATCTATGGACGCAGAAGGATAGGTAAGTCTAAACTTGTCAGAGAAGTCATGAACTGGAAGCGGAAAGACATTTACTTTTTAAGTGACCAGACCAACGAAGCAAATCAGCGCATGCTGTTTGCAAAGACAGCCGCATTGGGAGGCATAGAAGATTTCGATAAGGTGACATATCCTGACTGGGAAACGCTTTTTCGGGTTTTAAACCGTCAGGTTACAGAAAAGAGTACCGTCTGTCTTGATGAATTCCCGTATCTTGTTAAAAGTTGCCCCTCTCTGCCATCCGTCCTACAAAAGTTACTCAATGAAAAATGTCTGAAATTCAATATCATCGTCTGTGGTTCTTCACAACAACTGATGCAGGGCTATATACTTGACAGGAAAGAACCGCTATACGGACTGGCTGATGAAATCATACGCCTTACTCCCATATCCGTACGGTACATTGGGCAAGCGCTTGGCTGTGATGCACGACAGGCAATAGAAGAATATGCAGTATGGGGTGGAATACCCCGGTATTGGGAACTGAGAGCCGACTACAAGGACAACGAAACAGCCATTGAAAAGTTACTGCTGGACAACAAAGGTTTCTTAGCTGACGAACCGATACGTCTGTTGAGGGATGATATGCGTGATACCGTACAGGCATCCACCCTGCTCTCAATTATTGGTAACGGTGCTAACCGTCTCTCGGAGATAGCCGGAAGGGTAGGCAAGGAAGCCACCCAAATAACAGAACCGTTAGGTAAACTGAGAGAACTGGGTTATATACGTCGGGAAGTACCTTTCGGAGAAGACGAGAAGAAAAGCAAGAAAGGGATATACCGTATCAATGATAGTCTGCTGGATTTTAATTACCGATTTGTCGCACCTTATAAATCAATTCTTGAACTGGGACGCACGGAAACTGTATTAAACCTTATCAAGGAACAGTTCTCCAGGTATGTGAGTAACTGTTGGGAACATCTTTGCCGCCAATATGTAAGCGGTAATATCATTGACGGTATTACATACAACATGGCTTCCCGATGGTGGGGAAAAATCTTCACAGAAGAAAACAAGGACGGTGAGATGGTAGAGCTTGATGTAGTAGCTGAATCATTAGACAGGAAGCATATCCTTATAGGAGAATGCAAGTGGACCAACAAGGAAGATGCGCTCAGGCTTATAAATTCTCTTGAAGCAAAAATAAAGTACCTGCCTTTTATCAAAAGAGGACAAAGCGTACATACTATATTGTTTTTAAAGAGCGAACCACAAAATAAAGACGCTGCAAGGATTTTATATCCCGCAGACATCGTACAAGAACAATAAAGGCCGCTATTACTTGATGCTGTTGATTCGAAATCAGTATGCTGGCTGTGGCCAAAGGCGGTACATCGGTTTACGGTGCAGACAAGACTACCGATTTGCTTTTCTTGCCGGTAGTGGCAATGCAGCACGGATTGGGTAAGTTTACTTACACTGATTTGAACAAGGCACTGGCTGGCAAACAGGTTTCTTTGCAGCTTGCATTAGACGACTATCAACGCAGCCTGTCGGGAAATACGACTCCGAAGGACCTGAAGACTTATATGGAAATGCTTTACATGACATTCACGGGCCTGAATGTGACTGCCGATGAGTTTGCTGCCTTGCAGAGCTTGTATGCAGGAGTGCTGAAGAACCAGGAGCTGGATCCGAATTTTGTCTTCCAGAAGAAATTGCAGGAATTCCTTTATGCGTCTCCCGCTAAGCATATCTTCGAAGTTTCCGACATTGAGAAGGCCAACCGCGATACTATCCTCGGTATCATCCGTGAACAACTGGCTAACGCCGCCGATTTTACTTTCGTATTCAGCGGTAACTTTGATGAGGCCGAACTGAAATCACTTGCCGAACAGTACATCGCTTCTTTACCTGCTGTAAAGGGAAAGAAACCGGAAGTCAAGTATAACAGCGCTTTGGAAATCAAGGCCGGTAACGAGTCCAAAGAATTTACCATGAAGATGGAAGTTCCACAGGGTAGTGCGGCCGTTATCGTCAGCGGAAAAATGCCGTATTCTTTCAAGAACAGACTGCTTGCTTCCATGTCGGGACAGATTATCTCTACCCGTCTTATCAGCGAAGTACGCGAAAAGGAGGGAGCCGTCTACAGCATTCAGCTGTTAGGGTCTCAGGATAGAATGGCAGAAGTTTCGATGGTTTATCAGACTGCTTTCCCGATGAAGCCGGAGAAGAAGGACCGTGCCTTGGAAATCATCCGTAACGAATTCGAGAAACTGGCCAAGGAAACACCGGTAGAAGAACTGAATAAGGTGAAAGAGTTCATGGTGAAACAGTATGCCGAGAATGAACGCACCAACAGTTACTGGTGCTCGATGATGAGTGGTAATGAACTGAAACCATCAGAAGTATGTGTGCAGGCTGAGCAGACCATCCAGGCCATCACACCGGAAGAAATCTCAAAATTCGTCAGTGAGGTGATGCAGCAGAACAATTACCGCGTGCTGGTATTGATGCCGGAATAAGATTTAAATGGCTTTTAAAGCAGTTTTAAAAACATAGGAAAGAGGCTGTCTCAAAATGATTTGGGATGGCCTCTTATGTATAATCTTGTGTAAAACAAAAAATAAGCGCTTGATAATTCTTATGACTTATTTGTCTGTTAAACAAATACCTACACCCTTCAGCGACTTGAGCGAGACGGCGGGGTCTTGGGAAAGGTACTTGCGGAGTTTGGTGATGAAGACGTCCAGGCTGCGCGAGGAGTAGAAGTCGGCCGTTTCCCATACGGCGGTCAGGAGGTCGTCGCGCCGGACTACTTGTCCTTTCCGGCGGCAAAGTATTTCGAGTATTTTCGCTTCTTTGGGTGTCAGTGCCTGGCGCTCCGTGCCATGGCAGAGCTGGTGCTGCGAGGGCAGGAAGCGATAATTGCCGATGGCATATTCTTCTTCCGCAGGAACATCCATGGTTTGTGGGGCGGGTGCATTCTGTTTCATTTTCAGCACGGCCTGGATGTGGGCATTCAACTCTTCGGGTAAGAAAGGCTTTTTGATGTAGAAGTCCGCGCCCGACTGGTAGCCGTTGATGACGTCGCGTGCCGTCGTCAGTCCCGTGATGAAGATGATGGCCAGCCGGGGATGGCGCTGACGGATGTGTTGCACCATGGTCATGCCGTCCATGACCGGCATCTCTACGTCGGACACAATCACGTCGAACGTCTTTTGCTCCAGCAGTTCCAGCCCTTCCCGGCCGTTGGGGGCGGTGGTCACTTCGTAACCTCCTATCATCTGCTCCAGGCTGCTCTTCAGGATGAAGCATAGGTTCTTATCGTCTTCTACCAGCAATACTCGTATCATAGTTTCTTGTTTTGAACAGGCAGTATCAGTGTGAATTCACTGAACTTGCCTTCTATACTGTTTACCGAAACGCTTCCGCCCATGGCCGTGATGACTTTGTGGACAAAGTTCAGACCTAGGCCGAAACCGGACACTTTCTTCTCTTTCTTGTATTCCAGTCCGCCGCGGTCGAACTTTTCAAAGATGTGTTTCTGCTGTTTCAGCGGGATGCCCCAGCCGTTGTCCCACACCTTGATGAGGACGGTGTGGCTCTGTTCTTCAGCAGAGAGGCGGATGGTGACACGTTCGTCGGAATACTTCAGCGAATTGTCTATCAGGTTGCCGAGGGCTTCCTTCAGGTATTCGGCATCGGCTGTTACCATAAGGGAGCTGGGGCAATGGGTTTCAAGGGTTACTTCCTTGTCGGTCTGGACCCGGTACTTTTGCGTCAGCTCGTCAAACAGGGCGGGGAGGCTGACTGATTCCTGCGCTAGCTTCAGGCGCGACTGTTCCAGCTTGGCGATGGTCAGAATCTTCTCGGACAGGCCGAGCAGGTGGGCACTCTCTTCGTGCAGGATGGCGAAATACTGTTTCTTCAGTTCGGGGTTCTGGTCCAGCAAGCCGCTTTCCAGTGTATGCCCGGTCATGGAGATGGTGGTGATGGGCGTTTTCATGTCGTGGATCATGGCGTAGGTGAAGTCCTGCCGCAGGCGGGCTATCCGGTTCTGGCGGATGATGATGCGCACCTGATAGACGATGCATCCGGCCACGAAGACCAGCAGCAGGGCGGTGGCCACGAGCAGAACGCCCATCTGCCGGAAGGCAATCCAATAAGGGTTCAGGATGGTGGCCCGCACAGCTTGTGTATGTTCCCTGTTCAGATAGACAGGATTGGTTCGGAGTGTCTTGAATGGATGGTGCCAGGCAGAGGCATCCTCTTCCTGAAGAGGAACGCCAAGGGAGTCTATCAGCTGGCATTTCACCTGGGCCTGATACCCTTCTTGAGCCAGACGGGCTGTAAAGATGGAGTCGGCCAGCGGCAGGGAGATGGACGAGTGATAGACCGAATCGGCGTAATCGTTGGCAAGCACCGCCAGATACTCGAACAGCGTCTGGTCGATTTCCCGTTGATAGTCGAAATTCGTAGAGAAGCTGAGGGTGATATCCTCGCCTTGGGCGTCGCTTAGCCGGTCGAGACGTGTTTTGGCCTCGTCCACAACGGCTTGCGGAAACAGACGGTTGCCGACTTGCAGCAGCTCTGCCTCAATAAGCCGGTAGGTGTGGACCAGCCACGAGCCTTGGATGGCCACGATGACAATCAGACTCAGAAAGGTAACTATCTTGATGTATTTGGCGGGCATAAGTCTCTTGATTTGTTGGCAAAGATATAACAATCTCTTAACAATCGGGCATTTCCTAACAATAATATAAGGAAAGCATAACGAGGCCATAACCAGCCTTCTGCCGCAAAGACCGTTACTTTGCGGCATGAAAACAAAAAATGAATGCTTTATGAAACAGATTGTAATTCTGACTGTAAGTTTGCTCTTGGCAGTCACCCGCTTGGCTGCGCAGGAGGTAAAAGGACGTGTGATGGATAAAGACCAACAGCCGATTGAGGGCGCGACGGTAGTCATGCAGACGCCGGACTCTGTGTTTGTCGATGGGGTGGTTACTGACTCGTTGGGTCGCTTCGTCTTTCATCGGGATTTGAAGCAGTATCGCTTGATTTTCCAGCATCTGCTCTATAAGAGTGTGGTGAAGGAATATGACGCGGTGGGCGATGTCGGTGTGGTGGTTATGGACGGGCAGGATTACGCCTTGGGCGAAGTGGTTATCAGTGCCGAACGCCCTTTGGTGAAAGCAGAGAACGGTGTCTTGACCTACGACGTGGAAGCCCTGTCCGAAAAGACAACGGTAAGTAATGCTTACGAAGCTCTGACCCGTCTGCCGGGCGTACTGGAGCAGGGCGGAAGTCTTAGTCTGATAGGAGCAGGCGATGCGACGGTGATATTGAACGGACGGCCTTCGTCCATGTCGGTAGAGCAATTGGCAAGCCTGCTGAAGAGTATGCCTGTCGGCAATGTGGAGAAGGCGGAAGTGATGTACAGCGCACCAGCCAAATATCGTGTGCGAGGGGCAGTCATCAACTTGGTGCTGAAAGACAGAAAGTCTGAAGAAGCCTTTGTGCGTGGGGAGGTCGGAGCAGGTTTTACGCAGGGTGAATATACGCAGGGTAACGGCCGCCTGAACCTTTCTTTCGTGGGGCGGAAGGTGTCGGCAGATGTGCTTTATTCGGCAGATTATGTCAAACGGCAGACAGGGTACGATTTCATCTCCCACCATACGCTGGGCGGCATGGTGCATGACGTAGTGCAGTACAACACCGGCTTGAGGAGAAAGATGACCCACAACGTCCGCGCTTCCTTGGATTATCAGATTACAGAGGATGACAACCTGAACCTGGCCTATACGGCGGCTGTCACTCCCAATATCAAGACGGTTGAAAACTCGACGGGCACTTTGTCGGAGTCGTCCAATGTCCGGAAGGGAGACGAGCAGATGCATAACTTCAACCTCGACTATACGGCACGTTGGGGGATGAATGTCGGGCTGGATTATACCTATTATTCTTATCCGAGCGTGCAGGAGTTCGGTAATCGGGCGGGTAATGTCGAGCAGGAGTTTTTGGCTGACAGCCGCCAGCGCATCAACCGCTGGAATGTCTATGCGGGGCAGACGCACACCCTGCCTCAGGATTGGAGCCTGAACTACGGTATCAACTTCTCCTTTGCCCAAGAGAAAAGCGCCCAGCTCTATCACTCGCAGGAAGGAGAGGACATGTCATCACTGAACTCGGACACGGAACTGGACGAACGGACTTATAACTTCTATGGGGGATTGGAGAAAGCTTTTGGCGAACGTCTGTCGCTCTCCTTGTCCGTGGCCGGGGAATATTACCGCCTGGCCGGCTATGACCAGTGGGCCGTCTATCCCTCCATGCAGCTGAACTACATTCCGTCAAGTTCCCACATCTTCCAGCTTTCCTTGTCTTCGGACAAGGCCTATCCCGACTATTGGAGCATGCAGGACGCCACGAGTTACCTCAACGGCTATGCCAAGGTCGTGGGAAATCCCGGCCTGCGCCCCTCGACAGACTATACCGCCGACCTGACCTACATTCTGAAAAGCAAATACATCTTCAGCCTGCACTATACCCATGTAAAGGACTTGTTCGCCCAGTTGGCCTACCAAAGCCCCAACGAACTGACGATGATTTATCAGACGGTGAATTACGATTACGAACAGAACTTTGGCCTTTCGGTGATTGTTCCCTTCACGGTCGGCAACATTTGGAACTCCCGCCTCACGCTGGACGGTTCTTATTTCAGGGACGTCTGTAAGGACTATCATGCCATCGGCTTCGACAACTGCGTTTGGAGGGGAATCGCAATGCTGAACAATACCATCCGACTGTCCTCAAAGCCTACCATCAGCCTGGAGTTGAACGGCCTGTATGTCAGTCCTTCTGTTCAGGGAAATTATGACTTGTCTTCCATTTGGAAAGTCGATGCCGGACTGAAATGGACTTCAGCCAATCAGAAAGCCGAACTCCGCCTGACAGGTAACGACCTGTTCAACAGCGCGACGCCCGATGCCCGTGTGAACGACAGGGGACAGCGGTTCGAGATAAACCAGCACGCCGACAGCCGTTCCTTCTCCCTGTCGTTTACCTATAAATTCGGTGGATACGAGACTGAGGAGCATAAGAAGGTGGATACTTCACGATTCGGATACTAAGAATTTTACAATCTGTCTGATTCCCTTTTGTTGGATATACTTTTTCTAAAGTTCATTGTTTAAAGAATAAATTCATTTGATTCCTCATGTTATATATTCCGGTCTTCGTTTTGAGGCGAAAGAGGGGGAGAAGTGGATTTCGGCGAGAGGAAGCGCAGGCTGTTGGAGCGGAGCGAGTTCCTGCGCTTTCGCGGAAATCGGATCATAGCCGCCTTAAAACGGAAGCCGGTGGCTTTTCATTTCGACATTAAAAAGCAAAACTACCACTAGAAGTAATACATTACCAGTCCCAGTATGCGGTGGTTAGTGACCGAATGGGTGTTGATGATTCTGCCGTTGGCCGGATTCGTATCACCGTACCAGGCCGTAGTCGGTACATATTCTACTCCAATCTGCCAGTGGGGAAGGTTGTATGAGAAAGCCAGATTGAATGAACAGAGCTGGTCGATGTCAAGTCCCATTCCATATTTGTCTTCCGATACCAGTGCTTTACTGCATCCCAGGTTCTTGGTGTATCCGGCGTACAAGTGCCCTTTCCAGCGGGTACCTACCGTCAAGTTTACCCAAGAAGTGGAATGGCGCATCGGGGTATATTCCTGTTCGCCGGTTACCGGGTCGATGCGTGAAATGCCATAGCCTCCCAGCAAGGCGGTATGGTCCAGGCAGGAAGCCAGCAAAGTCTTGGCGGCAAAACGCCAGGAAGGTGCCTGGTACTGCAGGTGCGCTTCGCAGGAGAAGGTCGTCATCCGTTCATTCACCTTGAAACGTTGTTCGTTGCCGGACGCGTCTGTGACGGTGGACGAGGTGCGTGGCTTGAGCGAAATCAGGTGGACACCCGCTCCGGCCAGCCACCGTTCCTGCCGGTAATCGGCTCCAAGGAAGAGTTCCGGCACACAACTGTTTTTCAGGTAATTCTCGCTTGCCCCTTCCGGTCCGGAAGACATGTATTGAAGCTGCCACAGAGCGGAGGCAGTGAGGCTGAACCGTCCGGTACGCCAGGTAAAGGCGATTTGCGGCTCACGGTTGAACGGCTGGAAGGGCGCTCCGGTAGAGAGGTTCAGTACATCGGGAACGACACTGCCGAACAGCGGATGCCACGTCTGCCCGATCAGTAACCGGGTACGTTCCCAGTCCAAGGCTACGTAAGCCTGCCGGATGCGGAGCATGGTGGTACTGGCCGAGAAGCCGCCGAAATCCACTTCCACCTTGGCGCTCGTTTTTGCTTTTCCTATTTTCGGTCCCTGCATGTCGATGCCCAGGCGGGTCGTGAAGGTGTAGAAACTCCCGTTGGGTGTGGCGTTGATGTCCTCTCCCCGGCTGTCGTAGTCGTGGTCCAGCGGATAGAGGTAGAAGTTCCCGTCTACGGGAGCCTGGTTGGCACGGGTATTGTAGAACAGATCGCCACGGACAAAACCGTAGAACTGGTAAGAGAAATGTTTCTTTTGGGCGATGCCCGGGCAGGCACAGGCCAGTGCCGCCCATAGGATCAGTGTCTTTTTCATGGTGTTTCGATTCAGGTTATAGTTGTATTCCGTGTTATTTCTTTTTGGGGGGATTATTCAGAAAATCTTCTGATACGATTGCTGATACGGAACTTCCTTTTTAATGTGACAAGGCGGAATGCCGTATCATTTCTTTGCTGTATGTCTATTCTTTATGTGTTATTTGTTAGTAAATATCGGTTAAACAGGTCAATTTGCGAATGTATAAAAGTTTTTTAATTAATCGAAGAAACCGGCAGAAAATGTTCTCTTCCGATGTAAAAATGACGGAAATGAGGTCTGTTGCGCTGTTTCGTTTCTGCATAAAAATCAAATTTTCTTATGTGTAAAAATTTTATGATTCGGAATATAATGCTATCTTTGTGTCAAACTAGACAACCTTATGAAGACAATACATTCTCAACTGATAGCGATACTTCTGCTTGTTGTCGGGGTATGCTTGTTCTTGGGAGGGGTGGCAGGACTCGGTTCGCTCTATATGGCTTCCAAAGACTGTGAAAGCACGACCGGTGTGGTCAAGAAGTACGACCGAAAGCGGGTTTACCGTCATCGGAAAATCAGGTATGAAAGCACGATGCTGGTCAGTTATTCCACACCGAAATACGGTGAAATGCATGTGTACAAGAAAAGCCATTGTCCGTTCAGGGAGGTGGGCGATGAATTGACCGTATGGTATGACCGGAATCGTCCCGAAGCAATCCGCCTTCCGGTTTCAGAATCTATCCTTTTTGGTACCTTGGTTGTTTTCGGGGTATTATGTACATACGGTGGAATCTGTTACCGGAAAGCGACGAAGAACGAATGAACAACTATACTTAAATACTCTATTTTATGAAGAACAGTAATTTTATCAAAGTAATCTTGTTGTTAGTGTGTGCAGTCGTGACAGTTCCGTCCATGGCACAGTTTAATCTGAAGAAAGCGATCAGTGGCGCTACCAAAGTCGTGAGCGCGGCTACCTTGACCGATGAACAGATGACCGAATATGTAGCGGAGTACATCGACTGGATGGACAAGCATAATCAGGTATGTGCCGATGACAATGAATACACCATCCGTTTGAAGAAACTTACCGAAGGGTTGACCGATGCCGACGGTATTCCATTGAATTTTAAGGTGTACTATGTGATTGATGTGAATGCTTTCGCCTGTGCCGACGGAAGTGTACGTGTCTTTTCATCGCTGATGGACATCATGACCGACGAGGAACTGCTCGGGGTTATCGGTCATGAAATCGGTCATGTGGCCCATCGGGATTCCAAGAAAGGATTCCGTACAGCCCTGTTGACTTCGGCTCTGAAGGACGGTATTTCTTCGCAGGGTGGAAAGGCTGCTGCCTTGACGGACTCTCAAATCGGCGATTTGACCGAAGCGCTGGTCAATGCCCGCTATTCCCAGAAACAGGAATGCGATGCCGACGATTACGGCTATGAATTCTTGAAGAAGGCCGGCAAGAATCCCTGGTCGATGGCTCTGTCTTTCCAGAAACTGAAGAAACTGCAGGAAGAAAGCGGTGCACAGGGAACCAGCAAGCTGAACCAGTTGTTCTCTACCCATCCTGATTTGGACTTGAGAATCAAACGGATGGAAGAACGGGCTACGGAAGAAGGAATTGAAAAACCGGCATCGGCAACTACAGCCGAGTAATCATCGGCCGGGATAATAGCTTGAAATAAAGCGGTTTCTCCCGCAGAGATAACCGTATAACGACAATCCGGGCAGACGAGTGTCATCAGACTTGTCTGTCCGGATTGTCGTTTGTGGTTCTAATGGAATTCTAATGTCATTCTAATTTCTTTCTAAACGCTTCTTGCGCACGGTGTGTATACTTTTGCGGCGTGAAAGAGAAATACGCATAAGCGAAAGGAAAGGAGGGGAGAAATGAAGAAGAAATTGAGCATCCGGTTTTATTGCCTGGTTATATGCCTGATGTATGGGAGAAAAGTGACGGGTAGCGAACTCGACTTGACCTATACGACGGAGGTACAGACGAATTTCAGGAAGGAAGGGAAGTGGGTGAATCTGTTGCGTCTTGATTATTCGTGTCCTTTGGGCAGGAACTTCCGTTTCAGCTTTTCCTCCATCAGCATAGCAGAAACCCGTCAGGATGCTTTGGTGGATGACATGCAGGGGTTCTCGAATATCGAAGAAAGGAACCTGCCGTTTGCCCCGGCGGTACTGGGACTGGAATACAGGACAAGCCGTTCATCGTTGTTCTTGGGAGTAAGGAATGTCAATGAAGATTACTTTACCTCGCCTTGCTCATCGTTCTTTACCAACAGTTCTTGTGGCATTTATCCCACACTTTCTGCCAATTATCCGTTGGCCAACTATCCGAAGTCCGCACTGGGATTGGATTATAAGCTGAATTATAAAGATTGGACCATGGAGGTGTCCGTTTATAACGGAACCGGCCATCAGGCTTTGGCAGGTAAGAGCAATGTATTTCGTTTTTCTCCGGATGCTGACGGTGTTCTGGGACTTTCATCTGTAAATTATCGGAAAAATGATAGCGAATATTCTATGGGTGCTGGCATACATCGTGGCATGTGTGTCGGTGATGAAACGGGAGTTGAAGAAGCGGGCACGTCGCCGCAGCAGAAAAGAATGACTTGTGTGCTTTGGGCTTGTGTGGAGCAACGGGTATGTAAACGTGGGTATGCGTTGTTGCAGTGCTCGGTCAGGCCGTCTGTGGAGGGAGGATGCAGAAGTTATGCGGGAGCCGGCGGAGTGGTAAAATGTGACAAGGTGTCTTTCGGCTTTTTCCTTGATTACGCCGATTACACGACCGCGCATGAATGGGCCGGAGAAGTAACCTGCAGATGGGCATGTACTTCCCGTGTGACTGTGCAGCCGGCCATCCATCTCATCCGCAACAGTAACGGTAATTATGCAGCCGGGCTGTTGCGGATGTACTATGTATGGTGAGCCGTAGCGGTCATGCCGGTACGGACTTATTCGTCCATCGGGAAGCGGATACCCCATTCCTGACGGAGGCTGTCCAGCATCCGCATTACCCGTAGTGTCTCGGCGTGAGGCATAGAGGCTGGTTCAATGGCTCCCTGGCGGATGGCTTCGGCAGCTTCCAGCACCTGATATTCGAATCCGGTAATCTGAGGCGGACAGGTATAGCGGCCTGTCTCCTGATGGTCGGTGTTATAGACTACGGCCTGTTGCGGATTGTTGATGTTGTCGATGACAAGGTAGCCTTTGTCGCCGGAGATGATTCCCTGGCGGTCGGAAGCACAGAAGGCGGTAGTCTGCATGACGGCCATACGTCCGTCCCGATAGGTGAAGGTGATGCTGTTCTGCATGTCTACTCCTGCCTCGTTTTTCATACACGTAGAGGTAATTTTTTCGAGGTCGTTTCCGAATGTCATGAGGGCGAAGTTGATGGGGTATACACCCAAATCATACAAGGCTCCGCCGCACAGTTCCAGACGCACAATCCGTTCTTTGTGGGCGATGGGATAACCCAGGCTGGCCGTCAGCATCATAGGTTTTCCGATGATGCCGCTTTCTGTCAGTTCGCGGATGGTCCGGGAGAAAGGCATGTAGCGTGTCCAGATAGCTTCGGCCAGGAATACTTGTTTTTCCTGCGCTATTCGTATCAGTTCTTCGGCTTCACGGGCATTGGCGGTGAATGCTTTCTCGCACAATACCGGTTTCCCTTTGAACAGGCACATCCGGGCCGGTCCGAAGTGGTGTGAATGGGGAGTCGCGATATAAATCAGGTCGATGTCCGGGTCATCGGCCAGGGCCTCATAGTTTCCGTAGGCTTTTTGTGCGTGGAATTCATCGGCGAACTGTTCCGATCTGGATAGTTCTCTGGCGGCTACCGCGTACAGTTCCGCTTCTTTCATGCCCATCAGGGTGGTAGCCATCTTCTGAGCGATGTGTCCGGCTCCGAGGATGCCTACTTTCAGTTTCTGTTGCATATTGATTGTATTTTATGATAAATGGATTCTGTTGACTATGGTTACAGATTTTTGGGTGATAAGTTCTTCACGATTTATACAAAGGTAATGATTTATTGGGGACTATAATAACTTTTTCAATTCATCAATATCCGGTAATGCCTTGCGAAGTCGTTCCGGCATTTCTTCAGAAGCCCGATAAGTAGCGACTCCCATTGGCTTATTGTAATCGCGTACTGCAAACTCGACGAAGGTTTGATTCATTTCTCGACAGAGGATGATTCCGATAGAGGGATTTTCGTGTGGTTTCCTTACGTATGAATCCAATGCAGAAAGGTATGTGTTCAGTTGTCCTAAATAAGAGCTGCGGAATTTCCCGGACTTTAATTCAACAGCTACTAAAGAATTAAGTTCCCGGTTGAAGAACAATAAATCAATAAACATTTCCTCTCCAGCTACTTCAATACGGTATTGATTACCTATAAAACTGAAATCCTGTCCAAAGGTCATAATGAACTTCTTTACGTTGGCAACAATAGCTTTTTCTATGACACGTTCATTTATGTCTTCTTCCTGTTCATCCAGTTCTTCTATATTGATAAAATCTAATAAGTACTCATCTTTGAAAGAACGAATAGCTTTGATTGCCTGTTTCGTATCGGGTAGTGCTTGGGTGAAATTATTAGGCAATGTTCCTTGATGGTGATATAGGTCAGCTTTCAGATAATCCCTTAAAGTATACTTGCTCCAATACCGGATGGCACATTCATGAATATAGAACAATCTCTCATTCAAATCTTTAGCTTTGGCTATAATTTCCGTATGATGGCTGAAACCAATTGACAGGAAATCTGCCCAGTCAAATTCATCCGCCACTGGCTGATGAGTGGTCATCAACAATAACTTTTCATTCAGTATCAAATCATCCGCCGCTGGCTGATGATTTAAAACCTTGTTCCATTCTTCATAAAATATGCGCATATTTCTTATGCTGGTCGCTGAAAATCCTTTCAACCCCGGAAGTTCCTTTTGCAGCATCGAAGAAATCTGCTCTATGGCACTTTTACCCCAAAAGCCTTTACGGGAGTTTTCCGAAACATACCTCCCAATACCATAATACAAGGAGAGCTGTTCTTTATTTATTGATGCGGCGGCACGGTACTGGCTACGTAAAATGGCTTCCTTGATGGTTTTTACTGCTTCTATATAGTTTTGACTTATATCCATTGTTTTTTCTATTTGGATAAAAAATAAAAACATGAATCAGCCCACCTCTCGGTGAAGAGGCAGGCTGAGGTGTCTTGTCATTTCAGAATGATTTCCTTGATGATCGGCCAGCAGGTATGGTTGCCCGTCACCTGAATCTTGACCGCTTTCACCGGCTTGCTGCCGATGTCGGCTTTGGCTTGTCCCAGTTCGTCGAAGGTGCCGACTTTCTGGAACTCGTTGCCGTCTGCACTGATCAGCAGGTCAGCCTTGGTGATGTAATCCTTCGAGTCACCTGTAATGACTTCGATGGAGTTCACATCGGTCGGTTCCGTCAGAATCACCGTGAAGTAATGCGTCGGATTGATGGTGCTGCCTCCCCAGAAGAAGGAGTTGGTCTTTCCGTCGAAGGCATATTCCGGATGATAAGGCGGGTTCAGCGGGATGTTGGTATCGATGCTGGCCGGACGTATCAGCATCGGTTTCTCCTGTGTCGGAGCAAATTCCTTTTCGTTCAGAGCGTCGTCCTCGTAGAAATTGATACCGATTTGTTTCATCACCGGATAGAAGGCCGTGATGCGGCGATAGAAGTCGTCCCAGTTGCGGGAAGAAGGTTCGCACCAGAACACTTCAGACAAGGCGGCCAGACGCGGGTACAGCATCCATTCCACACGGTCCTGCGTAGCCACACGTTCCGTCCATAACGCTCCCTGTCCGCCTTTCACGAGTGAAGCCTGTTCCGGACTCACCTGGTCGGTTATCGGATCCCATTCATAGACCTTGCGGGTAGAGTTTCCAGCATACCCCCAGTCGAGGTAGCATCCGTGCTGCGGACACATCACCACCGGAATGCCCCGTTCCAGAGCAGCCTTCTGCGCTTTCAGACCGTCGTCACGCCATACGGTCAGCATGTCTTCGGGAGTAGCGGCATGGCGGTCGTTGATTTCGTCCCATCCCACCATGGTCTTGCCTTTCGAGCGGATGTATTCACTCATCTTGCGGGTGAAATAGTCCTGTATCTCGCCCGGTTCCTTCATGCCTTCTTTCTTGTAGAGAGCCTGACACTTCGGACATTTTTCCCAGATGTTGGTCGGAACCTCGTCGCCTCCCAGGTGGATGTATGGCGAGGGGAATATCTGGATGAGAGCATCCACCACTTCCTGTGCGAAACGGATGGACTCCGGATTTCCGATACAGATCATGTTCTCGTTACCGCGTTTCCGCTGGCTGAACGGAAGTTCTTCCGGATAGGCTTCGAAGGAACCTCCCTTGCAGGAGAGTTGCGGCATGGCTGCCAGCAAGGCGGTGCTGTGTCCCGGCAGGTCGACTTCCGGAATGATTTCAATACCGAGCGACCGGGCATATCTTACCAGTTCCTTCAGGTCGTCCGTGGTGTAGTACTTGCCTGACATGTCCGGAAAGTCCGGATAGAAGGTACCTTTCTCGGTCAGTTCCGGATACTTGTCCATGGCCAGACGCCAGGCATTGTTGTCCGTCAGGTGCATCTGCAGGGTGTTCAGCTTGAAGAAGGACATCTGTGAAAGGGTTTCCTTCAGTTCGTCCACCGTCCAGAAATGACGGCTACAGTCCAGCATCAGTCCGCGGTAGCCGAAACGTGGCTTGTCCTGGATGTTCAGTACGGGCAGTTTGTTGTCTTTGGCGGTCAGGATAAGCTGATGGAGGGTTGCCAGCGCATGGCTGATTCCCTGTGCGTCCTTGGCCTGCAGGGTGATGCGTCCGCTCTCAATGTTGAGGGTGTAGGCTTCATCGGTCAGCTGGTCGTTCTTGACCAGCGAGAGGGGCGCGTCGATGTCGCTGACGGTGAGTGAAATGCCGGCCGATTTCTGCAGGAGTCCGGCAAATGTCTGGGCGTTTTCAGTCCATTCGGCCGGAGCCTGCATGGTGCGTAAATCCGCCAAAGAGAAGGAACCGTTCTTGATGGTGACAGACTGGGCTTGCGGAATCAGGTCCACCTGCTCTACCAGTTTCCCTTCGCATCCGGTCAGGAACAAGGAAACGGCGGCTGCCAACAAGGGGAGCATAGTCGATTTTTTCATCATAGTGAATAGGGTTTATAGGTTATATGTATCAAGGATTTCATGCTTGAAGTCAGACAAATTTAACAATAAATCGGGAATAATCCTTCTTATGGGCCTGGAAAAATAGGCATAGGGGCCGTTTCTTCATGCGATGCGGATAGATGCTTCATGTTTTGCGGCATAAAACATGAAATTGTGCCGTGAAAAACTTGGAGATCCCTGGGTGGGGAAGTTATCTTTGTGTAGATAGAATCTATAGATTCCGTCGGGGTTTATGTAAACGACGTCGGGATTTACATAAACGTCGACGAGGTTTATAAAAACGCCGTCGGGGTTTATAGAATCTGTCGGGGAAGGAGGGATTTTCTTTGCAAGGATATTTACTTTTTCTTTTTGACGCCAAAAAGAAAAAGGTAACAAAAAGAAAAACCGCCGGCTTCCGTTTTGAGGCGGCTACAAACCGTTTTCCGGCGGAAGCGCAGGAACTCGCTTCGCTCAGACAGCCTGCGCTTCTTTTCGCCTGAATCCGGTTTTCCGCTATTCACCTCAAAACTAAGGCCGGAATAAATGTGCGTTGGTTCTTGGGTTCGTTGTCGTAACATCAATAGTTGGATATAGTCAGATTTGGTAAACTTTTTCCGTTCGAATGTACAACGCTATGTCTGCTGGTCCACTTGTTACTTGAATATAATAAGAACCTTGTCAACTTGTTACCTTGTCCCCTTGTTACCTGCAAGTTGAGCTTGCGAAACTTGAATTGTTTAACTGATATTTAATTTCTGATTATGGTTGCGAAATACATTATGCAGGAGGTGAAGGACCTCAACAACGAAGGCGATACCTTGCTTTATCCGCGGATGGTTATCCGTGACAGTTGCGGTACGGACGAACTGGCGGAATACATATCGGCTCATACCAGCTTCAGCCGGGCCGAAGTGAAAGGTGTCATCGAGCTTCTGGGGCACGGGATGGCCCGGACAATGGCTCAGGGACGGTCGGTGCGGATAAACGGTATCGGTCTGTTTACTCCGGCACTGGCCATCAAGGAGGGAAAGGAGCGTGAGGAACCCGACGGGAGCGGCACGAAACGCAATGCGGCAAGTATCCGGGTAGGGGATGTGCGTTTCCGGGCAGACCGGCAACTGGTGCAGGAGACGGACCTGGCCTGTAAACTGGAACGTGAAGCAGGCGGGAAGTCGGCGCTCTGCCGTTCACGTTACACTCCGCAGGAACGCCTCGCCCTGGCCAAACGCTACCTGGAAGAGCATCCCGTGCTGACGGTGGGTACCTATGCTTCCCTGACGGGCCTGAGCCGCACAACGGCCGGAAAGGAACTTCGCCGCTGGTACGAGACCGAAGGTTCGGGTATCGGAATCAGCGGGATGGGGACGCATCGGGTGTATGTGCTGGCGTAGTGATGGTATCTGATTAGGTGATGATGCGGTATGGTAGTTTTGCTCGTTACTCAGTCAGAATCAATACGCTGGGAGCTATGGATATAACTAAATTTGAATATGTTATATTGGTATAACAGGTTCAGCAGTTTCTATTGGATTCAAATTATAGCTTTATCAATCGTTGTTAATGTTGATAATTACATTGTAGAAATGGCCAATTTTAATTCTTTTGTAGACAAATTAGACATGGAATTTTGGCATGAGATTTGTGCTAAAAACGGTAAACTATGTCATTACAAAAAAGGAGAATACTTTGTGCAACAGGGAGATGTTATACGATATATGGGAATCGTGAAAGAAGGATATTTTAAATATGTCGTAACTGACTTAAAGGAAAACGAACATATAACCGGTTTAGCGCTGCCAGGAGAATTTGTCGGTGACTATTTAAGTACCACTTACAAAACACCATGTATGACCAGTCTTGTTGCTTCAACAAATGCGGAGGTTCTGGTATGTAATTGTGAAGTACTTAATAAAGTATTCGATGAGGATAGAGAGCTTCATCAGCAACTCTCAGATTTACTGTTCCATGACGTTTATAAACGATATTTGGATATGCACCGTTTTTCACCCAAGGAACGCTATATCGATTTATTGAAAAGATGTCCTGATATTCTTCAAAACATATCGATTAAGGAAATTGCCTCTTTTCTGAATGTTACACCAACTTATCTCAGCTGTATCCGTAAGGAAATTACTTTTGAGAACAAATGATTTTATCAGATGAACGAGTTCAATACATACCTCAATAACTTAGACTATTCTTTAATTAAAGATTTATGTGAAAGGAAAGGGAAAGTGCGTACTTATCGTAAAGGAGATTTTTTTATCCGTCAGCATGAAAAAAAGCGTTTTGCGGGATGGGTAGAAGATGGAACCTTTCAATATACCCATATTGACGAAGAGGGAGAAGAACACATTGTAGGGTATTCGTTTACAAATGAATATGTATGTGACTATTCCTCATTTATGAAAGGCAGCTTGTCCTTAGTAAGCATTCAAGCAATAACTGATTGCTCCGTTTATGAAATATCACACCATGATATGATTGAATATTGGGAAACGAATATGGAAACCCAACGGTTTGGAAGATGCGTAGCCGAAAATCTGTATGAAATGGTATATGAAAGACTGCTCGATTCGTATTGCAGTCCTGAAATTCGATACAAAAGACTGATGGAGCGTTGTCCCAATCTAAAAGAAGCAGTACCTTTGAAAAACATTGCTTCATTCTTGGGGGTTACTCCTGAAACTGTCAGTCATATACGCCGGAATTTGAGGAAGTAACCGTATTTTTTAACATTTATAGAAAAAGGTCTTGAAATATTTCAAGGCCTTTTTTATTTATTATCCCGTATTTTGTATTCAAAATCAAAATTTCAATAGGAATATAAATAGGAACCTTCTATTATGGCCATACCTGTAAAAGTGAAAATATGTCGCTTCCTACATTATCATTGACAAAGTTTATGAGAAAAAGCAATGTCAATTTTATGCAATTGCAATATGATTCTGTTTGCTACTCTCAAATTAGTTTGAGAGTTGTGTCGATTTAGGTATGTACATTTGCAAAAATGTATGTTTACACAATTTAGATTCAATATGAAATTAAAAATAACTATTCTTTTAGCTTTCTGTATTCTGCTGGTTAGTTGTGCTTCTTTATTAGGTGTACAAAGCAGCAAATATATTTCTGAAAAGATTGAGATAGGTATGAGTAAGAATGAATTCCAGAAGCTTTTTGGTGAACCATACGCAAAGGAAATGATAACAGACAGATATAATCGTCCTGTTGAACGACTGCTATATCAGGAAAGCCTTTACGACCAAGAATGGTATACTTTAGTAACAGCTTTTACTTTTCAAGATGGAAAACTGGTAAGTCAAGAGGTTGTAAGTAAACAATATATCAATAGAAAAGGGAACAAATAACTTAAATATTAAATAAAGATTTTATGAGAACAAAGAATTTATTTGGAATACTGATGTTATTCCTCTCTACATTTACCCTTATTAGTTGTGATAAGGAAGATGATAAAATGCAGCAGTTTGAATTTACACCAGAATCATTAAGCCAAACAGTCTGGAAAGGTAATATAACAGATCCTATCTATAATGGTGAAATAGGTCTAAATTTTGAAACAAAGAAGAAGGGGAAGGTATCATGCGTATATCCACAAGATCCACAATATCATATAACAGACAACTTTACATACAATATAGATGGAAAATACATTTATTTCGATGGCTCCACTATTCTAGGTGATAATGTCCCATGGGTTTTAATTGAGTTAACAGATAACAAAATGTTACTTAAATGTAATCCAGAATATATAAATCCTCAAAATCAGTCAACATTGGAACTTAAAAGAATTTATTAACACGATAAGCCTCCAACGAGATCACTGCTGGGGGCTTTTTTATCGAATATATTTATGGTCTTAGATAAAAGCATATTGAGAACATTCGTAAGATGTGAAATAGGCTGAAATGATAAAGTCTAAACCTCGGAATTAAAGGAACTGATTCTTCCGCTTAGGACATTTAAATTTGAAAGCAATTAAAATAATTGATAATAGAATATAAAGATACAATGAATATCAGGTATATTATAAGTGCAATATTTACTTTATATTGTCCTGCTGTTATTTGGGGGCAGACAACAGGGAAAATATTAGATAACAACAGGCAACCAGTGGATGGTGCTACCATCGTCATGCAGTTGCCGGATTCTACCTATCTGGGGGCGACCATATCTGCGGCCGACGGTACATTCACGCTTGAACCGGAGGCGGAGAATTATCAGCTCATCATCCAGCATCTGCTTTATCATACCAGGCAAATTAAGGGACAGGCTCGTGATATCGGTATCATTACTTTGGAATCGAAAGACTATAATCTGGAAGAAGTGGTAATCAAGGGAGAACGTCCGTTTGTAACTGTGGAACAGGGAAAATTGAATTATAATATTTCAGCAATTTCAGAAAAGCATATCGTAAACAATGCCTACGAGGCTATCTGTAAGTTGCCGGGTGTGCAGGACAGGAACGGTAAACTCTCACTGGTGGGAGCAAAGGACGTAACAGTTATCCTGAACGGAAAAGCAAGCACACTGACACAGGAGCAGCTGATTGAGATGCTGAAGAATACTTCCGCTTCGCAGGTACAGACCGCCGAAGTGATGTATAATACACCTCCCGAATATCATGTGCGCGGGGCTGCCATTAATATCGTAACGGCAAAGGCAGCAGACAATACCATCCAGAGTGAGCTGTCTGCCAGCTACAGCAACCAGTATTTCAGCAGTTACAGCGGTAATGTAAACTTCCTGCTGACGAAAGGTAAGTCGTCGCTGAATGTTTCTTATAACCCGGGCTATTCACATATCATGACCGTGATGGACCTGGCTTCCCTGCATAATTATGACGGGAAGATATATGACATCACACAGACACAGAAAATCAATACAAAGGGCTGGAGACATAACATCTATGCTGAATATGGCTATCAGATAAATGAGGATAATAAGTTGAGTGTGGGCTACAACGGTGCCTTGTCGAACAATGGCAAAGGAGCGATTGATGTAAACGGGAACTTCCAGAACAGCCACAATGACAAGTTGCAGGACAGCCGTCTGCACAATGTCTTTGCCCGCTATTCTTCCGGCTTCGGACTGGATTTTGGGATGGATTATACGGACTATACCATGAATGACAATAACCATCTGGAAAGTGAACTGACAGACAATTCACGACAGCTGCTAGACTATACTTCGGACCAGAAAATCCGTAAATTTTCGGTATATGCCGACCAGAGCCATGGTCTTGCCAATGACTGGATATTGAAGTACGGTGTCCGCTATGACTATACCGATAACAAGAACAGCCAGCTGTTCAACCAGGCGGAGGGAAAGGGGGACGTGGATAATTCCTCTTCGCGCCTTTATGAGCAGATTACCAACTTTTATGCCGGCTTCGAAAAGGAGCTTGAGAACGGCCTCTCCCTTTCCCTGTCAGCAACCAGTGAGTATTACACCATCGGAAACTATCACAAATGGGCAGTCTATCCGCAGGCCAGTCTGAGCTATTCGCCGTCGGAAAAGCATACGTTCATGCTTGGCATTTCGTCGGAAAAGGACTATCCCACTTATTGGGACATGCAGACCAGTATCACCTACATGAATGCCTACGAAGAGCTTCAGACCATCGAGGGACTCCGGCCTGCCAATGTGTACAGTGTAAATGCCAATTATCTCTTCCTGCAGAAGTACATGTTATCGTTGTTCTACGAGCGTACCAACGATTATTTCACGATGGACATGTATCAGGCGAAAGACCGTCTGGCACTTGTGTACCGCACGCAGAACTGGAACTATTACCAGTCTTTCGGTATGAGTGCCAACATTCCGTTCAACATAGGAGACTGGCTTTCCTCTCAGGTAAACGCTGTGGTTATGAATGACCGTAACCGCTGTGACAACTTCTGGGATATTCCCTTCGACCGGAATAAATGGGCCTGTATGCTTGCCATGCAGAATCATTTTTCAGTAGGTTCCAATGTGGGCTTTGATCTGGATGCAACGTATCGCTCAAGCATGATTTCCGGTATCAGTGATACAAAGCCGGTCTTTACGGTCAATGTGGGAGCACAGTGGAACTTCCTGAAGAATAAAGCAACTCTAAGCCTGACGTGTTCTGACTTGTTTGATACCATGCGTATGAAGGTGAGAAACCGCTATGCAGGACAGCACATAGACTTGAATATGGGGCAGTACAGCCGTACCCTTTCAGTGAAATTTGTTTACCGCTTTGGCGGTAGCATCAGCAGGGAGAAGAAAGAAGTGGATTCTTCACGCTTCGGAAAATAATGTATTTTGTACTACAGTTTTTGACTGAGATTATTGTATAAACTTGACTAATGAAAAAACTATTTTTAGCTTTAATAGCCAGCCTAATTTTGCTGCCGGCTTACGGCCAGTATGCTGTCAAAGGAAAAATCATGGACCCAGAGGATGTGGTAATGCCAATGGTAAATGTGGCCTTTTTAAATCAGGTGGACAGTACCCTTGTTAGCGGAGCAGTATCCGATTCTTGCGGGATATACAGCACATCGCTTGCCGAGGGAAATTATATTATCCGTTATTCTTATCTGGGTTATAAGACATTGTATAAGAAGATGCAGGTCAATACCGATTGTACGTTGCCGATGGTTCGGATGGAAGCCTCACAGACTACGCTGAAAGAGGTGGAAGTCACTGCGTATCGGAAGCCATTCAAACTGGACCTTGACGGGCTGTTGGCTGATGTGGAGAATACCATTCTTGCTAAACAAACTAATCTGAACGACCTGCTCTGCAAGATTCCGGGTATACAGCAAAGAGGAAACTCCATTGAAGTGATAGGAAAAGGGAGCCCTGTCTATTACATCAATGGCAGGGAAGTGATGGACCAGACCGAACTGGATAATCTCTCTGTCGATGAGATTCGTTCCGTCAAACTGATTATGAATCCGAGCATACGATACAATTCAGAGCAGCGTGCCGTCATAGAAATAAAGACCAAACGGTTGGGGGATGGATTTGCTTTCAATGTAAAGGGCAATCTGCAGCAGGGAAACCATTTCAAACAGAACTATCTCATAAATGGCAGTTACAATTACAAGAACTGGGATTTCTTTTTCTCCTACAATTACAACCGGGGAAAAAACAATTCAGCGCTTGACGTTTACCAGCAGACACAAAGTGACACTGTCTGGAACCTGACCCAACTGAGCGCAAAACAGATTTTTGACAAAAGCCATACCTATATGGGAGGAGTTTCCTTTCATTTTTCACCTGAATCCGAAATCGGACTGAAGTATGTTGGAAAGCATAGTCAAAACAGTACCTTTTCTGATGACACCCTTTCTATGATACCGGACCGGGGAACCTCTACGTTCATGAAGAACCACAGGGACGTATCCGGAAAATCAATCAGCCACCACCTCAATCTGTATTACGTGAACGACTGGGAAAATGGTTGGAAAATAAATACCTACGGTGACTATATCCGTAAAACGGACCAAGGCGACGGCTATATCTGTGAATGGGAAAGTGACCGTTCAGAAACATCATTGAATTATTATAATAAAGCTGTGTGGGACTTGTTCGCTGCCAAGCTCCGCCTTTCGTATGATACCGAGAAAGCGGGAACCATCAGTTTCGGTTATGATTTCAGCCACACAAGCGGAACGAACTACATTGAAAATGTTCGCGCCCTAAATAATGGAAGAACAAAAAATATGGAACTGAAGAATTCGCTTTTCTTGGCATACGATTTTTCCTGGAAAAATCTTTCGATAGGTACCGGGGTCCGTTATGAATATCTTCTCAGTGACTTAAAGGAAACTTATACCGGAAAGCGTCAGAATCAGAACTATCATAATTTCCTACCTTCTGTTTCGCTCAGTTATAATACACAGACCCTACAGCAGTCGTTCAGTTACTCCATTCATACAGAACGACCTCCTTTTGGAGAGATGAATGACAATGCCGTCTATACTGACCGCTTCACTTATCGGAAAGGAAATCTATATCTGAAACAGGCAATAACCCATGACTTGAACTATATGCTGTTTTACAAGTTCCTACTTGTAAACTTAAATTATAACAATATACATTATCCCTTAATATGGGCATTTTATAGTATGCAGGGAAACTCGGCAGTGACAGTAAACAGCATGGATAATTTTGATAGAATGCATAATCTGACGGGTATGGTAAACGTGCAATATCCTGTGAAGTGGTGGATGCCTTCGCTTACGCTGACCTGCATGAAGACCTTCTTCAATTATCCGGGGCCGAACGAGAGTATTCTAAAAGCCGGACGCCCGCTGGTGATGCTGAACTTCAACAACAGTTTCACGCTTCCATCCGGATTTCTGTTGTCTGCTGATTTTAATTATGGTTCCAGAGGATATTATCAGTTATACGAATCGAAGAGTTACACCTCCTTCAACCTGAGTTTGAAGAAATCGTTCCTGAAAGACAAGCTTCAACTTTCACTGGATGCTTACGACATTTTCAATAAGAACAATACGCGTGCTTCAGCCCGTCTGAATGATATTATTATGTACAGTGTCGGAAAGGAGGAAACCCGAAAAGTTGGTTTCACGGTTACTTATCGCTTCCGCACGGAAAAGAAGATGAATAATAAGAGTGCAGCTGAGACGGAAATGTCGCGGTTGAATATGGATACAAATTAATTTATTTCTCATTAAACCATCAAGTACTATCTTTATTCACTAATTTTTAGTAGACACTAATGAAAATAATTGTTATACTGCGAGCGTCGTTCCAAACTGAAAGAAGCTGTTCCTTTGAAAAACATTGCTTCATTCTTGGGGGTTACTCCTGAAACTGTCAGCCATATACGCCGAAAATTGAGGAAGTAGCCATATTTTTTAACATTTAAAGAGAAAGAGGGTGTGTCAAAATTCATTTTTTGAAAAAATGAACTTATAATTTGAAATTTGAGTACCCTTAAAGACTAAAAAAGGGCCGCATCATTACTCAATACAGAGTTTGATACGGCCCCTTTTAATATTATAGTTATAATCTGTAACTTTAAAGAGCAGTCATTTTAGTTTTGACACACCCTCTTTTTTATTTATTATCCCGTACTTTGCATTTAAAATCAAAGTTTCAATAGGAATATAAACAGGAACCTTCTATTATGGCCATACTTGTAAAAGTGAAAATATGTCGCTTCCTACATTATCATTGACAGAGTTTATGAGAAAAAGCAATGTCAATTTTATGCAATTGGAATATGATTCTGCTTACAACTCTCAAAGTAGTTTGAGAATTATGTCGCTCTGGACATGTATATTTGCAAAATATCTATCATGTTAAGGTATTAGATAAAAGCATATTGAGAAATTTACTAAGTGTGCTGTAATAAACAAAAATAATAGAGAAAGTCTAAAATTCAAAAATAACTGTAATATGAAAACAAAACATTTACTTGGAATACTAACGTTGTTCTCTTTTTTAGTGTCATGTACAGAACAGCAATGTATAATTCATGGTACAACTACTGGTGTAAAAGATGGTGATTATATATATATAACTGAATATCTTGATAATACATATCTTGATTCAGCTGTAGTTATGAATGGCAAATTTACATTCAAACTGCCTAAAGCTGCAGAAGAAGATTTTTTGCCTAAAGTTATAGTTCCTGCTGTGGGCAATGTACCAAGTGTAGCTATGGTTTTTACACAAGATTCTGAAGTGTTATATATAAGAGATAGCCAAAACGACATGTTCGATATGTATGGTTCTCCATATAATGATTTGTTCCGTATAGAAGGTTTTAAAATGGATTCAATCAGTCATGTGTTGGGACATCTTGATAATCTATGTTTGAAGGATTCTACTTTGACTCAAGAACAGAAGGATTCAATAACTTTAAAAATGAATGAACTCATAAAAGAAGACTCCATTCTCAATATTCAAAGTATAGAACGTAATATTGATAATCTTGTGGGGGCTTATTTCTTATACATAAACAGACATCGATTAAACAAAGAAACATTTCAGAGACTTTTTGAAAAACTTCCCAAGAAGTTTGCATCATCGAAGCATTTTGATGATGTGAGGAATAAATAAATACGATAATATATTCAAAAATCATTTTTTTGCCTTATATAGTGCGGTAGATCATAGTTTTGATAAATTGGTTTCCGTCATTTTAATAACTTATGTTACAAATAATGAGAATTTAGATTATGAAACGATTAATGATTTTATGTATCGGACTTTTGTTTTTCATTCCTATTCAATTGAATGCAAGAAAATATTTTTGTGAGATTAAAGGAACCAACAAGACTTTATCGGCAGGTCTGAAGATTGTTTTTGATTTTGGTGAAAGTCCTGTATATTCTATATGGAACGGTTTGAAAAGTCAGCAGAAAATGGTAGATGAAAATGGTAAGGAAATAGATTTTAATAGTATGGTAGATGCCGCGAACTATATGTCTGAAAAAGGATGGAATTTTCAGCAGGCATATACTTCATTCTATGAAGGGAATGTAATACATCATTGGATTTTCTATAAAGAAGCGGATTCTCAGGAAGAGGCAGGAAAAGGAATTATGACAAAGGAAAAATATAAATAGGTAAACTGAAAGACGGTAATAGCAAAATGTAAAGCATCGTAAACCTGTTGTAGATATGTAAAATATTTATTGTAATGGATTTTAAAGGTGTAATAGGTACAATATTTATTTTAGGTTATTCCAATGTTGTTTGGAGTCAGACAAAGGGAAAAATAGTAGATACAAAACAGCAACCGATAGAAGGTGCTACGGTTGTCATGCAGCTGCCGGATTCAACCTATCTGGGGGTAACCATATCTACGGCTGACGGTACATTCATACTAGAACCGGAACCGGAAAGTTACCAGCTCATAGTTCAACATCTGCTCTATCAGACTAGACTGGTTAAGGGCCAGTCTAGTGATGCCGGTATCATTGTATTAGAGCCGAAAGACTATAATCTGGAAGGAGTGGTAATAAAAGGAGAAAAACCGTTGGTAAAAGTAGAAAACGGATGGCTCGGCTATAACCTTTCAGTGCTTTCGCAGAAACAGGCTGTAAACAATGCATACGAAGCTATAACCAAACTTCCGGGAGTGCAGGAGAACAACGGCGCGCTTTCTCTTGCCGGATCAAGTTCACTTACAATTGTAATGAACGGCAAGCCTACAACTATGGCAGCAGAGCAATTGGAAACATTACTGCGCAATACGCCGGTGGAGCGTGTAGAAAAAGCGGAAGTCATGTACAGTGCCCCTCCTGAACTTCATGTGCGCGGAGCTGTTATCAATGTGGTAATGAAACGTTCGAATGACTATTCATTTCAAGGAGAATTGAGTACTTATTATCAGAATAAATATTTCAGCAGCGGCGGTGCAAACGGTAATTTCCGTCTATCCACCCCAAAAGTAACTTTGGATGTAATGTATGGAGCCGACAATATCAAAACGTTAGAATATACAAACCTATTATCCAGGCACATATTGAGTGATAAAGTTTATGAAATAACCCAGAATGAGAAACTGAGTTCCAAAAGCTGGATGCATAATGTAAGAACGGCTCTGGAATACAACATCACTGAAAAGAATCACCTGAATGTTGCCTATACGGGAAGCTTTACTCCCGCCGAACATAACCGTAGCATAGCTGACGGTAGTTTCCAGCAGTCCAATCTTGATAAGTTTACGGATAAGAAAATGTATAACATAGCCGTGCAGTATAGCTCCGGTTTCGGTCTGGAAGTGGGCGGTGATTATACCCGTTATACATCGGATAACAATCAGATAATGTTTACACGGCTTGTTGACAATACTGAAAACACATATACCCTGACTGGCGGCCAGCGTATCAACCGTTACTCTGTTTTTGCAGACCAGAAACATAATCTGGCAAATAACTGGAGCATAGGCTACGGCCTTTCCTACCGCTATGCAAAAGATTTTGATTTTCAGACGTACGACAATGTGACAGGCAATATAAAACCTGAAAATACAGAAGCCTGGTTAGATGAGCAGACAACCAGTTTTTATTTCTCGTTGAGCAGGAATTGGGCGAGCGGAACTTCATTCTCGGTTTCTGCAACCGGAGAATATTATACTATCGGGAATTATCACAAGTGGGCAGTTTATCCACAGGCATCACTGACATATATGAAAAGTCCGAAACATATCTTTCAGTTATCTTTATCAACAGACAAGACATATCCAAGTTATTGGGATATGCAGTCGTCTGTCACATATCTGAACGGATATTCAGAGCTTCAAGGAACACCCGGTTTACGACCTATGACAAATTATAACCTAAACGGTACCTATATACTGAAACAGAAGTATATATTCGGTCTGTTCTATACGCACACATCCGACTATTTTGCCCAGTCTCCCTATCAGGATACCGACCGTCTGGCTCTAATATACAAGAACACCAACTGGAATTACATGCGTATGACAGGCGCCAACCTCATTTTACCATTCAGCATAAGGAACTGGTATGATGCAAGGCTTACACTTGCAGGAATGCAGGCACGGCAGAAATGTAACCGGTTCTTTGACATACCTTTCGACCGCAAAAAATGGATGTTTGTAGGTACACTTGACAATACCTTCAAGATAAGCAAGAACCTTTCGTTTGAATTAACAGGCAACATACAGACTCCATTCATACAAGGAACGCTGAATCTCGCAGGTTCATTCAACCTTACAGCCGGAATGAAATGGAATTTTGCCAAAGACAAATGTTTACTTACGGTACGTTGCAGTGATATTTTCAATTCCAGTATGCCGAATATGAAGGTTCGCTTCAAAGGACAACATTTGGATATGAATACAGGATTCTATACCCGTACCGTATCTTTAAACTTCATATACCGTTTCGGAGGATATAAAAAACAGGAGGTGAAAGGAGTTGATACATCACGGTTTGGACATTAAGGACAATCCGCCAATGGAGTATCTTCGTGCATAGACATGCTATAAATGAGACCAATCTATCTATGGCAATATCCTACATGGCCAAAGTTTACATGGAATGACTCTGACCTGATTACCCTGCTTTCTGAGGTACGCAATCTAGAGGGGGAAACACAGTGAAACCTCATCTTTCACCTGTGAAGCATGATCTTTCGCCAAAAAGTGATTGTCTATCAGTAGATTATGATGCAGTGAAAGTTTGAAACCAATTATGGGAAAAGTTATTGTTATAGAAGAAGGAAGTGTTATTTTTGTCTTGGTCTGACTGATTTCAATCAATAAAGATTCAATTCCTCCCTATCTGCATGAAACAGTACTGGAAGCAACATTGATGAAGAACCAGTGAACTGAGTCTCTGAGTGCATACAACTCTTTATTTAGATTCAGTTCACGTAAGTATAAATTTTCTCTTTTGTATTTCTGCTGAACAAATTCTTTGAGTAATCTTACTGTATAGACCGAAATCCAATAGGTAGCTTTAGAAACTCAGCCCATATTCAAGCATAATCAGCCACTTCTTAACCTTAGAAAAATAAGCTCAAATAAAGTGATATTCAGCTTCAATTCAATTATCTATTTACAACTATCTATAAGAAGCAAAGCAAGCAAAAAGTAATAGGTAATTATCTACTATCCATGAAGTACAGACAAAATAAAAATCCCCATAACTCATGGAGTTACAGGGATTTATTATCTTGATTAAGTATAGATTACTTATTCAAAGCAGTAGCAACGTCAACTGCGCAAGCTACTGTACAACCTACCATCGGGTTGTTACCGATACCCAGGAATCCCATCATTTCTACGTGAGCAGGAACTGATGAAGAACCAGCAAACTGAGCATCTGAGTGCATACG